>NZ_CP076361.1:1827500-3027500 GCF_018798885.1 Gemmobacter fulvus
CGGGCAATTGCCCGGCCGATGTGCTGTTCAGGACTGCGTGACGCCATTCGCCTCGCTTCGATTCCACCGGATCGAGGACCATAGCGCGATCCCGATCAGACCTGCGCCGCCAAGGCCGGTGATCACCTCGGGGATATGCACCAGCGTCTGACAGAACATGATCACCGACAGGATCAGGATGGCATAGAACGCCCCGTGTTCCAGGAAGCGATACTCGGCCAGTGTGCCGCGCTCGACCAGCATGATGGTCATGGAGCGCACATACATCGCGCCGATGCCCAGGCCGATGGCGATGACGAACAGGTTCTGGCTGAGCGCGAAGGCCCCGATCACACCATCGAACGAGAAGCTGGCATCCAGCACCTCCAGATAAAGGAAGGCGCCGAGACCACCTTGCGCCGCCGCTTTGGTGGTTTCCTGGGTCTTGTCGAGAAAGCCGCCAAGAACCTCGACCAGCAGGAAGGTCAGCAGGCCATAGATGGCGGAATAAACGAAGGCCTCTTGCTCTGCCCCTTCCAGCAGGCGCGAGAACCCGAGAATCAGCGCAAGCACGAAGGCGATCTCGACCCCTTTGATCGTGGCGTAGCGCGCCATGCGGCTTTCCAGCCATTCAACCCAGTGAATGTCTTTCTCATGGTCGAAGAAATAGGTCAGCGCGACCATCATCAGGAAGGTGCCCCCGAAGGCCGCAATCGGCAGGTGGGCATCGTGCATGATGCGGGCATATTCTTCGGGCCGGGCCGCGGCCATGATCATCGCATCAATCGGGCCGACATTGGCCGCGATCACCACAATCAGCAGCGGGAACACGATCCGCATGCCGAACACGGCGATGATGATGCCCCAGGTCAGGAAGCGATGCTGCCAGACCGGCGTCATGTCCTTGAGTTTGTTGGCATTCACAATCGCATTGTCAAAGGACAGCGAGATTTCGAGCACGGCAAGAACCGCAACGATGAAGAACACGGTCAGCGTGCCCGACAGGGTGCCGGTGGTTTGCCAGCCCAGGGCGATCCCGAGGGCGAGGCCGATCACGGTCGAGATCAGCGCCCATTTCAGATAGGACATGACGGATTTGGTTTCAGAGACACCGTTCATTGTTTTGCCCCCGATTGCTGGATCACAAGGCAAAAGGCGCGAAAACCGCGCATGGTTCCGTTCAACATGGAAATCACTTCCATCGGCAAGCTTTTGGGGAAGTGCCGACATCGCAAGAGCGCCGTAAACTCTCGCCAGAGGGGCCCGGTCACTGGGTTATACGCAGCAGGCTCAGGTTCGCTGCGTTGCTTCGTCTATGACCACATTTTCAACTTTTTGTCAATTGACACGTGAATACGGTGCGCCCGCCAGGGCGCACCGACAGATCACGCGGCGGCGCGGCGGTTCAACACTGCCGCCATGGTCTGACCGATGACCGAAGGGTTGGGGGCAATGGTGATGCCCGCAGCGGTCAGGATCTCCACCTTTTCCTGTGCGCTTTCGCCAAAGGCCGACACAATCGCCCCGGCATGGCCCATCTGGCGGCCTTTGGGGGCAGAGAGGCCCGCAATATAGGCGACCACTGGCTTTGACATGTGATCGCGCGCCCAGGCTGCGGCCTCGGCCTCTTGCGGGCCACCGATCTCGCCGATCATCACCACGGCATCGGTATCGGGGTCTGCCTCGAACAGGGCGAGGATGTCGCGGAAGCTGGAGCCGTTGATCGGATCGCCGCCAATGCCGACCGAGGTAGAGACGCCGATGCCCAGCGCCTTCATCTGGCTGGCCGCCTCATAGCCCAGCGTGCCAGAGCGCCCGACGATACCCACCCGCCCCGGCATATAGATGTGCGGCGGCATGATCCCCATGAAGCCACGACCGGGAGAGATGATGCCCGCGCAATTCGGGCCGATCAGCCGCATCTTGCGCTCCGACAGATAGCGCCGCAGGAAGCGTTTCACCTGCATCATGTCCTGCGCCGGGATGCCGTCGGTTACGCAGACTGCGGTGCGGATACCCGCGTCCGCCGCCTCCATGATTGCATCGGCGGCAAAGGGCGGCGGCACGAAGACAAGGCTTGCCTCGGCGCCTGTCGCCTCCACCGCCTCGCGCACGGTGTTGAACAGCGGCCGGTCGAGGAAACTTTCGCCACCCTTGCCCGGTGTCACGCCCCCCACAACATTGGTGCCATGCTTGATCATGTCGGCGGCATGGAACTGACCGATCCGGCCCGACATGCCCTGCACGATCACCTTGGTTTTTTCCGTGATGAGAATTGCCATTCTGCCCTCCCCTCAGGCTGCAAGTTTGTGGCGCAGGCTCACCGCCGCTTCGGCGGCTTCGGCCAGCGTATCGGCGGTGATCAGCGGCAGGCCCGAATCCGCCAGGATGCGCTGGCCTTCCTCGACATTGGTGCCCGCAAGCCGGACCACCACCGGAATGGTCATGCCGACTTCGCGGTAGGCTTTCACCACACCTTCGGCCACCCAATCGCAGCGGTTGATACCCGCAAAGATATTGACCAAGATCACGCTGACATTCTTGTCGGTCAGCACAGTGCGGAAGGCGCGCACCACCCGTTCGGGGCTGGCACCGCCGCCGATGTCAAGGAAGTTGGCAGGCTCGCCCCCCGCCAGCTTGATCATATCCATCGTCGCCATGGCGAGACCCGCGCCATTGATGATGCAGCCGATATCGCCATCCAGCCCGACATAGGCCAGCCCGTGATCGCCCGCCATGCTTTCGCGCGGGTCTTCCTGACTGCGGTCGCGCAGCTCTGCGATGTTGGACCGCCGATACAGCGCATTGGTGTCAAAGCTCATCTTGGCATCCAGCGCCACCAGATCGCCCGCGCCATTGATAATCAGCGGGTTGATCTCCACCATGGTGGCATCAAGATCCCGGTACGCGCGATAGCAGGCGGTCAGCACCGTGACCATCTGCGCAATCTGCCCACCCTTCAGCCCCAGCGCAAAGGCCAGTTCACGCGCCTGGAAGGGCGACAGCCCGACCGCCGGGTCCAGCACCATGCGGCGCAACGACCCTGCATCCGTTTCGGCCAGATCCTCGATTTCCATGCCGCCATGGGCCGAGGCGACAATCATGATGCGCTCCGACTTCCGGTCGAGCACGAAGCCTAGATACAGCTCCTGCACGATCTCCGAGGCCGCCTCGACCCAGAGCCGGTAGACGCCCTTGCCATTCGCATCGGTCTGTTTGGTGACAAGCTGCTTGCCGAACAGGGTTTGTGCGTAGTCCTGCACCTCCTCTTCGCTGCGGCACAGCTTTACCCCGCCTGCCGCCCCCCGCCCGCCGGAATGGATCTGCGCCTTGACCACCCAGGCATTGCCGCCCAGTTCCCGCGCGCGGTAGCCCGCCTGTTCCGGGCTATAGGCCAAGCCACCCCGCGGCACCGGCACGCCAAACCGCGCGAGGATTTCCTTGGCCTGATATTCATGAATATCCATCTGGTTTCCTCCTGTCAGTTGCCGGCAATGGCATCGGCCAGCACCAGCACATTGCGCGCCATGCGTTCCGAAGCCGCGTCGATCATCTTGCCATCCAGCGCCGCCGCCCCGCGCCCTTCGGCCTCGGCCTTGCGCAGCTCTTCGATGATGCGGCGGGCCTTGGTCACCTCCGACTCCGGCGGCGAGAACACGTCATTGGCCAGCGTCACCTGCGACGGGTGGATCGCCCATTTGCCATCACAGCCCAAGGCCGCCGCGCGCCGCGCGCCTTCCTTGTATCCTTCGGGATCGCTGAAATCGCCGAACGGGCCATCAATTGCGCGCAGACCATAGGCCCGGCAGGCAATGACCATGCGGCTGATCGCAGAATGCCATTGATCGCCCGGATAATGCGGGTTCAACCCGCCGATATTCGTGGTCCGTGCCCGCATCGAGGCGGCATAATCCGCCACCCCGAAATGCAGCGCCTCAAGCCTGCCGCCGAATTGCGCAATCGCCTCCACATTGGCCATGCCCAGAGCGGTTTCGATCAGCGCCTCCAGCCCGACGCGGGTAGTGAAGCCGCGGCCCTGTTCGATCTGGTTGACCATGGCCTCGACCATATAGAGATCGCCGGGCACGCCGACCTTCGGCACCAGAAGTGTGTGCACACGGTCGCCCGCCTGCTCCATCACATCCACCACATCGCGGTACATGTAATGCGTATCCAGCCCGTTGATACGCACTGAGACCGTCTTGCCGGCCGCCGCCCAGTCAATATCGTTCAGCGCCTGAATGGCATTCTTGCGCGCCTGTTCCTTTTCCGGCGGCGCAACTGCATCCTCCAGATCAAGGAAGATGTAATCGGCGGGGCCGGTTGCGGCCTTGTCGATCATCGTGGGGTTCGACGCCGGGACAGCGAGTTCCGAACGCTGCAGGCGTTGACGCCGCAGCGGGTGCAAAGTGTGGCTCATGGTATCTTCCTGTTGGGTTGGATTATTCGGCAGCGAGGCGCAGTTTGGCTTCCGCCGGGCGCATCACATAAGCTTCCTGTGCTGCGGCCACGCCGGAGCCGAGCTTGATCCGCGCGCCCGCTTCGACCAGCGCCATTTCGGCCAGCGCAATCGCGGTCAGGCACATGCCTTCGTTCAGATCGCCCAGATGGCCGATGCGGAAGGCCTTCCCGCTCAGCGGGCCAAGCCCGGAACCGAGCGAACAGTTGTAGCGATCATAGGCGATGCGGATCACGTCGCGCGCATCGACCCCTTCGGGGGTGCGGATCGCGGTCACGGTATCGGAATACAGCGTCGGATGTTCGGCACAGAGATCCAGCCCCCAGGCGGCCACGGCCCGGCGCACCCCATTGGCCAAGCGCTTGTGGCGCGCATGGATATTGGGCAGCCCCTCGTCCATCATCCGGTTCAGCGCCGCCTTCAGGCCATGCAGCAGCGGCACCGGCGGCGTATAGGGGAACGAGCCCAAATCATGCTGTTTCAGCATATCGGCCAGATCAAAGAACGCCCGGCGCATTTTTGAGGTCTGCGCCGCGCGCAAGGCCTTTTCGCTGATCGCCAACATGCCCATGCCGGCCGGGCTCATCAGCCCTTTCTGGCTGCCCGTCACCGCCAGATCGACGCCCCAGTCATCCATGCGGAACGGAATGGAGCCGATCGACGAGACGCCATCCACAAACAGCAGCGCATCATGCAGCGCCCCGTCCAGCACCGCCCGCACCGCCGCCACATCCGAGGTGACCCCGGTTGCCGTTTCATTGTGGGTTACGAACACGGCCTTGATGTCGCCATGCCGGTCGGCCCCCAGGATCCGCGCGAATTCATTCACCGGAACGCCCGCGCCCCAGGCGACATCCACAACCTGCACGTCCAGGTCCAGCTTTTTCGCCATCTCCACCCAGAGATGCGAAAAATGCCCGTGGCGCGCCATCAGCACCTTGTCGCCCGGATTGAGCGTGTTGGTGATCGCCGCTTCCCAGCAACCGGTGCCCGAGCCGGGAAACAGGGCGACGCGGCCCTTGGTCGTGCCATAAACCGCCTTCAGATCTTCAAAAATGCTGCCGGTCAGCTGATCGAAATCCGACGCGCGGTGATCCTGCATCGGCACATTCATGGCGCGGCGCACAACCTCCGGCACATTCGTCGGGCCGGGAATGTAAAGATGTGCAAGTCCTGTTTTCATGGCAATCCTCCCTCTGTTGCTCAAAAGAAAGGCACAGATTGTCTGGCGTGCAAAATGAATGCGGGTTCTGCTGTAAGTGCGAGAATTTACAGATCTTGTTTTTTGTAATATTGTAAACTTCACCGACCCAATAAAATGTGTGCAACAGTATGCAGAAGACCTTCATCGGCCCGCATCTCCGCCGCTTGCGGCAAGAGCGCGGCGAGACGCAAAGCCAGATGGCCAAGGCTCTGGGGATCAGCGCATCCTATGTCAACCTGTTAGAAAACAACGAAAGATCTGTGTCCGTTGCGATCCTGTTCCGGCTGATGGACACCTATGGCGTCGACTGGCGCGAGATTGCCGAAGACGATGCAAGCGGGCTTCTGCCCGATCTGCGCACCGCGATCCAGGACCCGCTCTTTGCCGAAACCAGGCCTGATCTGACCCAGCTGCGGGCGGCGCTTGTGCACAGCCCGGACCTTGCCCAGGCGTTTCTGCGCCTGCATCGTGCCTATCTTTCCGCCAGCGATCAGCTGATGAGCTTTGCGGCCCTCGATACAAATGCCGAATTTGCCTCGGCGGATTCCGCGGTGCATGACGTGTTTCGCCGCAACCGCAACCACTTCCGCGATCTGGAAGAGGCCGCGCGCGACTTCTGGTCGGGTGAGTCGGTGGAGCGGGATGAGATTTACAGCGCCCTCAAGCAGCGCCTGCGCCAGCGTCTTGGCCTCGGCGTGCGCCTGATGCGGGTGGAAGACATGCCGGACACCCTGCGCGATTATCGCGAAGACCTGCGCGAAATCCGCCTGTCAGAGGCGCTGGATCACACCAACCGCATTTTCCAACTGGTGCATATGTGCGGGCTGCTGGAACAGCGCGAGTTGCTGGAGCAACTGATCGCCCGCTCTGGCCTGACCGATGCGCGCGGTGCCGCGCGTTTGCGGGTGGAGCTTGCGAACTACTTCGCCGCAGCGGTGCTGATGCCCTATGAGGCGTTCCTGTCCGAAGCGCGGTTGACCAAATATGATTTCGACCACCTCGCCACCCGCTTTGGCGTCAGCTTTGAACAGGCCTGCCACCGCGCAACTACGCTGCAACGCGATGGCGCGCAGGGTGTGCCCTTCTTTTTCCTCAGGATCGACAAGGGCGGCAATGTGGCAAAGCGGTTCAATGCCACAAGCTTTCCGCTTGCGGAACATGGCGGCGCCTGCCCCCGGCTGGACGTGCATACCAGCTTTCGCACGCCCGGCCGTATCGTGCCCCAGTTTGTGGAAATGCCGGATCGCAGCCAGTTTTTCGTTTTTGCCCGCACGGTTGATCGCCCGACCTGGGCCCGCCACGCGCAGGACAATCGTTTGGCCGTCGCCATGGGATGTGCTGTCGAGCATGTTGCCGACATCGGCTATGCAGAGCCTTTTGTCCTGTCTGGCACCCCGATGACGCCGGTCGGGATCAACTGTCGTATCTGCCCGCGCACCCATTGCGACCAGCGCGCCCATCAGGCGGTGGTCATGCCGCAACCCGTCAATGCCATGCGCCGCGGGGCGACACGGTTTGAAACCTGACACTCGCGCCCGGCCATTGCCCACACTCATGGAACAGCCGTCTGGGACAGCAATGTGTCCAGCCGCGCACGGGTCGAAATGCTCTGCTCCACCAAAGCCCGCCCTGCGGCCAGCGTCGCCTCTTGTGGGTCTAACGCTGCCTCCGGCGGCAAGAGTTTCGCGACATCGGACCAGGGAGCGACATCTTCGGTCGCCACAACGCCCCAGTTTTCGGCCACACGGCGCGCTGCGCGCGACGCCTCCGCATCGCCCTGATCTGCAAAAATTGCGGCGGCCAGATCCGAATCGCCGATCTGGCGATGTGCTTGCCCCCGCAAAGCTGCGGCCTGCGCCCCCTCCAGCCCGGCCAAGGCCCGTAGCGCCCCGGCGGCATCCCGGGATCTGAGCGCAATTTCCGCCGCCAGAATCCGTTCTTCCGGCGGCGCATCAGCCCCCGGGCGCGCCAGCCACAGCCACGCAGGTTCCGGAAGCCCCAGATCCAGCAAGCGCCGCGCGAGATTCAGTTCGGTGCGGCGCAGCAGGTTCGGGCGGCCTCGATTCGGATCAAGAACGGCATGTGTCAGGATCGCAGACGAAGCGCCTTTTTTTGCCAGCACATCCCAAAGGTCTTGCTCAGCCTCCGGCGCCGATGCAAGTGCTGCAAAGGAGCGATCAAACTGGCCCGAGGCGGCAAAGCCAAGAACCAGCGCCCGCTTCAATTCATTTGCCTGCGGCGCCCCGCGATATTGCTGCGTCAAAGCTTCGAGATTGGCCACAGCTTCCGCTGGAAGCGTGTCGCCAGTCTCCACGGCAAGCTCCACCAGCGCAATCACAGCTTCCGGCTCCGATTGCCCACCATCAGCCGCGATTTCGGCATAGCTCTCCTTGGCTTTTTCCTGTTCACCCTGATGCGCCTCCAGTGCAGCGCCAAGCAGTAATACCTCGGCTTGGGGCAAAACAGGGCCACGCAAAACCGCATCCCGCACTTTCCGTGCAGCCTCCAGATCGCCTTGCTGCAGAAACCTGTCCCCAAGGCTTCCAACAAGGGTCTGGCGCAAATGCAACGGCAGCGCCGAAAATGCCCGGAGGATTGCGCCCGTGTTGATCTTTTCAGAGGGCCGCAAGGATGGCCTTGCCAAAATTGACCAGAGCGCGGCAGCGGTATCACAATTTTCCATCCCTGAGAATATGCCACCGGGATCCACTGTCGAATCAACCAGTTTACCCAAGGATTTTATAATTCTTGACTGCTCCGATTCGGCAGCGCCCATCTGGATTATTTGGCGCGCCTCCTGTCCAAATCCGATATAGATATAAAGACGCGCGGCTTTTTCGATCTGAATCAAATCTGGGTCATCGAATTCACCAAGAAGATTTTCTCTGGCCATACCAATCTGCCTCGCAATTGGAGCCTCCTCCCCCCAGACTTGCACGGCCAGATTCTCATCCGCGAGGCAGCGCGGATCTTCGACAACAAGTCCTTCCAAATATGCGCCGCCCTTTCGGGCGATCATACCAATATCCTCTCCAATGCGAATCTGTGGCAGATTTATATCTGATTGCGGCTTCAGGCTATTTTGCACGAGATCCATCTCGATAACACCGGACGAGGCCGCACGGCCGATCTGCTCAATCAGTGCGCGTTCTGTATCACGCAGCATCTCTGTGCTCCGAACAGGCCCGACTATTTCTGTTGGCGCAGTTACCCGCTGGGGCCGCTCATCCAGCATCGCCTCAAATGAGGAATGTGCCGGCGGCTTTCCGGGTTTCAGATCAACCACAATGATGCCCGGTCGAAACTCAAATGGCATGGCGTGGCAGGCACAGGCCACAGTGATCAGAAGAGTCGATGATTCTGCCACCTGCGTCACGGCGGCGATCCGCGTTTTCGGGATGCGGGTAAAGACCTTCTCAAGATTATAGATCAGACCCTTTTGATCCACCTCCAGCGCATATCCGTCTTTTGTGCGCCCAAAACGCCACTCCGCATTTTCAGGCAGAGTAACAACAAGCCGAGAAAAGCCTGAATGCTCGCCCGAGGTCACCTTTGCCACCTCTGCCATCCCGTTTGTCGCGTGAAACAGACACGCAAGGGCCGCCAGCCAGATCAAAACCCTCATGCCGCCTCCTGCTTCAGCGTGCGCAGCGCATCTTCCAGGTCAGCGAAACTGGGCCTTACAGCGTGTGGGGTATTTTGACGCCCGACTTCGATACAGATATTCGCAGGGTGATTGTGCAGATTGGCGACCAGAACCTCGCGTATCAGTTGATAGAAGTGACCATCCTCTTCAACCACGGCCTTCACACGCGTGGCAAACGGCCCAACAATCCCATATGCGAGAAAGACGCCAAGAAACGTGCCGACCAATGCGCCGCCAATCATTTTACCAAGGATTTCGGGTGGTTGATCAATTGACCCCATGGTCTTGATCACGCCCAGAACGGCCGCAACGATGCCAAGGGCGGGCAAAGCATCTGCCATGGATTGCAAGGCATGGCTGGAGTGCAATGCGTGATGCTGAGCAGTCTCCATCCGCTTGTCCAGAACCTCTTCCACCTGATGCGGATCATCATAATTCATCGAGGCTGCCCGCAACGTGTCGCAGATCAGATCTATCGTCTCGTGATCCTGCTGGATCTTCGGATAACGCTTGAAAATTGTGGATTCTTTTGGCTTTTCGATATGCTCTTCCAACGCCACTGGATTTGCACGCGCAATCCTGATCAGTTCAAAAAGCAGACAAAGCAGATCCCGATAGTCGGAGGGTTTCCACCTTGGCCCTTTGAAGACTTTGCCAATATCCTTCATTGCGTGCTTGACCGAGGCCAGATCATTGGACAAAAAGAAAGCGCCGATGGCCGCCCCACCAATCATGATCATTTCGAACGGCAAGGATTTCAGAATGATGCCAAGCTTGCCTCCGGCGAGCATATAGCCGCCAAACACCATGACAAAAATAACGACGATACCGATAATGCCGATCATGGCGGCCTCCTGCGTTTGCCTGCTGCAACCTTTTCAGGATTCCGTTAAAATTCCCTCACTGCTTTGGAACAGATGCGTTGCGACCTGCCAATAGTACGCTGAGAGCATAAGCCGCATCTGGGCGCATCCCCGACAGGATCGCCGCCGCCGCATCGGGCTGCATCCGCCCCAGAAAGCCAGATGCGAATTGTGGATCCATCGCATCAAACAGCAGTGCTGCATCTTTTGGCTTCATGCGCTGATAAACTTCGGTCAGCCGGGATACATCCTCTTCGGCGGCCCCGTCTGCCAGCGCGAGGGTTGCCTTCAGCCCCTCCTCTGCCTGGGTCAGCTCGGCCAGCCGGGCGGCGATGACCTGTTCGGTCAAGGCAAGCGCCGCGAGGCGTTGACCAAGAGCCGCCTCCTGCACCAGGATTGTTGCTTCGCGCTGCGACAGCGCCTCGGCCAGTGCAGCAGGCGGCGCCGGGCAATTCAAGGGGCCAGATGCTTCGGCTTCGGATGTGTCCGCTTCGGCGGCCAAGGCCTGCCCAAGGTTCGTCCCGATCCGGAGCGCACCGCTTGCCATCAGCAGCAAAGCCAGCAGGAACAGGATGCTGTGACCCGCGCGTTTGCGCTGCCGACTCATTCTGCGGCCTCCAGATCTTCCCGCGCGGACCGCCTGCGCATGAAACGCAGACGCCGATCAGGTTCGACATCGCGGCGCGCATCAGCTCTGGTATCCGGCAGGTCATGCAGTGTGGCCAACATCACCTCCAGCCGCGCGGCGGCCATTTCGGCACGTCCCGTCAGCGCCTCAAGCGTCGCGGCAGATCCCGTTGCCGCCCCCCGCGCCTTGTCGAGGGCTTTTGTCATGTCGTCCACCTGCGCCGACAGCACCGCAATCGCTCCGCCCATGCCGGATTCCAGTGTCGAGAACTTTTTCAGCCGCGCCGCCAGAACATAACAGTAAACGGCGGCCCCGAAGGTGCCCGCCACCATCAAGATATCTGCAATAAGATCCATAGTCCGACCTTTCAGTTGAGCACAAATTCGGTAATCAGCAGATCACGCACGCGTCCCTCGCCCGTGACAACCTGAATGCGGCGCAGCATTTGTGACCGCAGGCGAATCAATGCAGCAGGGTCTTGCAATTGCGCCACCTCAACCGCGCGCAAATAGGCATTCAACACATCCAGAATGCGCGGCATCAACTGCTTGACATCGGCCGCATGGGCCTTGTCCACCTCTACCTGCGAAGTCATGCGCAGATGCTGGTTCTTACCCGCAGCACCCAGAGAAATCACAATTGAATCAATGGGCAAGAACTGAATACCGGCAAGCGCGTCGGCCTCAGGCGATGTGGCGTGTTCCTCTGCGGCGGGGCCGAGGATATATCCGGCAAAAACTGCAAAAAAGCTGCCCGATCCAAGTATTGCCGCAAGCAGAAGCCCTGCCAGAAAAGGCAGTCTGGATTTCTTTTTACGCACCGCCTCCTGCGGCTTTTCAGGCTCTGCCATGAATACCTCCGGCATATCTTTCGTCTGAACTATATCCGCAAGGACACTAACCGATTGTTAAGCCCATTCGTCCAAGACTGGATGAAACGGGGCAGAAGCCTCAGCATCGGAGACGTGCTTTGCAGAACCTCAAATCGCTCTGGGCTCAGTTGGATTTACGCCGCAGGCTGTTGGTGATCGGGGTCACGGTTGCGATGTTCGCCGCCGTGATCGGCATATCACGGCTGGCAAATGCGCCCGACTATGCGCTGCTGTATGCGGGTCTCGACAGTGCGGTGGCCGGAGAGGTGATCGCGGCGCTGGATCAGCGCGGCATCGCCTATGAGGTGCGGGGCGATTCGATCCATGTCGACGCACCGCAGCGGGATGCGGTCCGCATGGCGCTGGCCAGCGAAGGGCTGCCCGCAGCGGGCGCTGGCGGCTACGAATTGCTGGATGGACTGTCCGGCTTTGGCACGACGTCGCAGATGTTCGATGCCGCCTATTGGCGGGCGAAAGAGGGGGAGCTTGCCCGCACCATCCTCGCCACTCCGGGCATCAAATCGGCCCGCGTGCATATTGCGCAGACCACCGCCCAGCCGTTCCGTCAGAAGCAGCGCGCCACGGCCTCGGTCACCGTTGCGGCAACGGGCGGGCTGACCCCGCTGCGCGCCAAGGCGCTGAAACATCTGGTTGCCGGAGCCGTCACCGGCATGCAGCCTGCGGATGTTTCTGTCATTGATACCGTCACGGGTCTGGTTTCAACCGGCGAGGAAGAGGGTCTGCAAGACCCCGCTGGCGCCGACCGGGCCGCAGAGTTGCGCGCCAATATCCAGCGTTTGCTGGAGGCGCGCGTCGGGCCCGGCAATGCGGTGGTCGAGGTCAGCCTGGACCTTGTGACCGAGCGGGAACAGATCACCGAACGCATCTTTGACCCGCAGGGGCGGGTGGCCATTTCCACCGATACGGAAGAAAAGTCAGGCACGTCGCGCGAAGGCAGCGAAGATGTGACCGTCGCGTCGAATCTGCCCGAGGGCGATGCGACGGCAGGCGGCAAGAGCCAGAGCCAAACTGCAGAAACCCGCGAACGGGTGAATTTCGAAGTCTCCGAGACGCAGCGCGAGGTGATCCGCGCGCCCGGCTCCATCCGCAAGATCAGCGTGGCGGTTCTGGTGGACGGGATCCAGAAACCCGGCCCGGATGGCACGCTCGGCTGGGAGGCCAGACCGGAGGAAGAACTGGCGGTGCTGCGCGAACTGGTCAGCTCTGCGGTGGGGTTCGATGCGGCACGCGGTGATGTGCTGACCCTGAAATCCCTGGCCTTCGAGCCGCTGCCCGATGTGGGCACCTTGGCCGAAGCCGGAATGTTTTCGGCTTTGGGTAATATCAACATCATGGCGCTGATCCAACTCGCCGTCCTCACCCTCGTGGCTCTGGTGCTGGGTCTGTTTGTATTACGGCCAATTCTGGCAGGCACCGGAGGAAATGCCGCGCCACTGCTGCCACCTGTCCCACTTGCCCTGCCCGGCACTGGCTCGGCAGCCCTTGAAGCGCGATCGGGCGAGGATGGCTTTCGGGTTGTCAGCGGCGAGATCGACGATATCGGCGATCTGTCCGACATCGCGCTTGTCAGTGCCGAGGCAAGCCACCCGGCCGATGATCCGATGGCCAGGCTACGCAAGCTGATCGAAGAACGTCAGGCCGAATCCGTCGAAATCCTCAGAAGCTGGCTTGAGGCGGATGAGGAGCGGGCGTGATGGCGCTGTTGAAGCTCGAAATCTTTGAAACGGCTGAATCGGTGGCCAAAGAGGCAAATCCCGCCGATGGCTCGGCGTTGGAGGATGTCCGGCTCGCCGCCTATGAACAGGGCTATTCAGCGGGATGGGAGGACGCGAGCGCCGCGCAATCCAGCGAACAGAGCCGTATCCGCAGCGATCTTGCCCGCAATATTCAGGCCTTGGGGTTCACCTTCCACGAGGCGCGTCTGCATATGCTGAAGGCGCTTGCGCCCTTGATGCAGGAAATCGTGTGCCAGCTTCTGCCCGAAGTTGCCCGCACCGCGCTGGCACCCACGGTGCTGCAAACCCTGATGCCGCTGACCGAACAGATAGCGGATGCCCCTGTTTCGCTCGTGCTGAATCCCATGGCGCGCGCGCCGGTCGAGGCGCTTCTGGAACAGGCGACCAGCCTGCCGATCAAAATCGTCGAGGAGCCGAGCCTGAGCGAGGGGCAGGCCTATCTGCGTCTGGGGGATTGCGAGACCCATATTGATCTGGATCGCGCCACTGCAGACCTCACCGCCGCAATACGCGGCTTCTTTGGATTGCCGGAATAGGGAGCCCGAAATGGATCAGAATGCAGAGATGAACCCGTTCAGCCAGGTGCCGATCGAAATCACCATTTCGGTGGGCAAGGCCCGGCCGCAGGTGCGCGAATTGCTGAAATTGCAGCGCGATGCGGTGCTGGCGCTGGACCGCCGCGTCGATGATCCGGTGGAGCTTTACGTTGGCGACCGGCTGATCGCGCGTGGTGAATTGCAAGAGCTGGAGGGGGATCAGGCCGGGCAGCTTGCCGTCCGGCTGACCGAAGTGGCCAATCTGCGCGGCGGGCTTTGATGCGCTGTCTGCCCCTGTGTCTGCTGCTGGCTGTCATCTGGTCATGCCCTGCCCACGCGCAGAATCTTTCGATTGATCTGGGGGATCAGACCTCACTGGGCACCCGTTCGATCCAGCTGATTGCGCTGATCACCGTGCTGAGCCTGGTGCCGGGGCTGGCCGGTGATGGTCACCTGTTTCCCCTTCATCGTCACAGTCTTGTCGATCCTGCGGCAGGCCATCGGGTTACAACAGGCACCACCGAACATGCTGATCATCAGCCTGGCACTGTTTCTGAGCTGGTTTGTTATGGATCCGGTGCTGACCGAGGCGTGGGAGCGTGGGGCAGGCCCTCTGTCGCGCGGCGAGATCGAGTTGAGCGAGGCGATTCCGCTGACACTCGCACCCTTCCGAAGTTTCATGGCCGCCCGGCTGGACTCCGATACCTTCGCTTCGATGCAGGCACTGCGACCGGCGGCAGAGGGGGCGGCGATTGATGCGCCCCTGTCGTTGCTGGTGCCCTCTTTCCTGCTGTCGGAGATACAGCGCGCTTTTGAAATCGGCTTTCTGGTGTTCCTGCCGTTTCTGATCATTGATCTGGTGGTTGCGGCCATACTGATGTCGATGGGCATGATGATGGTGCCGCCTGCCATCGTCTCTTTGCCGTTCAAACTGGCCTTCTTTGTGGTCGCTGATGGATGGAGCCTGCTTTCAGCGGCCTTGGTGCGCAGTTATTTCTGAAGCGCGCGCAGCCAGGGCTGCAACATCGCTCAACCCCGTGTGATGTCACGCAGGCGTGTGTTGCCGCAGCGCAGGGCGCGGCGCAGTTTTCCTGCATGAACAGGGAGATGGATATGCGGATCGGATTGATTGGGCTGGCCGTGCTGCTGGCAACGGGTGCGCAGGCCGCCCCCGAAAAGGCCATTGTGGCAGGTGGCTGCTTCTGGTGTGTGGAATCCGATTTTGAAGCGGTCAAAGGTGTGACCGATGTGGTATCGGGCTACACTGGCGGGCGGGGCGACAATCCGACCTACAAGGATGTCACAAACGGCGGCACGGGGCATTACGAGGCCGTCGAAATCACCTTTGACAATGCGGTGATCAGCTATGCCGATCTGATGGCGAAGTTCCTGCGCTCCATAGATGTGACGGATGCAGGCGGTCAGTTCTGTGACCGTGGTGACAGCTACAGAACCGCAATATTTGCCGCCAGTGCCGAGCAAAAACAGGCGGCCGAAGCGGCCATTTCGGCAGCCGAAAAGACGCTTGGGCAGACCATCGTCACCCCGGTTCTGCCCGCCGCGCCGTTTTGGCCGGCCGAGGCCTATCATCAGGATTATTACAAATCCTCGGACATCGTGCTCACGCGTGGCGGCCCGAAGCAGAAGAAAAATGCCTATAAATTCTACCGCGAAGGCTGCGGTCGCGACGACAGGCTGCGCGCGGTCTGGGGGGCGGAGGCTTTTGTGAAGTAACGCCTTCAGCCCGGTGTGCCGGGGCCGCGTTGCGTAAGGCGCTTCATATTGGAGCGGGTGCGCATCCGCACCGGCTTCAGCGCGGCCATTGCCACACCGGCAGCGCCCTTGCCGCTCAGCATCGCGCGCCCGGCGGCCATGGCCGATTGCGTCATGGCTTCGGTCTTTTCCTGCACCATGCGGCTGTTTTCTTCGGGGGTGACATTCCACAACCCGGCCATGCCCCAAAGGCGCATGGCGATGACCATCTGCGCCTCGGCCAGCATGAGGCCTGTGTGCATTGACAGTTTGACGGCCTGAGTCGGGGTCACGAACATTACGCATTTCCTGATATATATGTCGCGACCATGACAGGCCGACCCGCACATGGGAAGGGCTACGCCGGATCAGGCCGACGAAAGTCTAATCCGTAATACCGATTTTCAGGCCCTCCAGCACCGCCTCTTCGGCGGAACGCGGGGTCAGCGCATCGCCAATCACCTGCACCGGGCCGGTCCAGGGCGCAAGATCCTCGGCCAGCCTGGCATCCGGCAGATGCCCCTGCGCAAGCACAAGTGTATCGGTGCCCTCTGCCAGAATCGGCGCGCCATTGGCCGAATGGGTAAAGTAGACCGTATCCCCATCCGCCCCGAACAGACGGCAATAGGGGCGGATGTCGACGCCAAGCCCATGCAATCGCGCCACCATTTCATCGCGCACATAAAGCGGCAGGCTTTCACCTGCGGCAATCCCCTCGACACAAAGCCGCACGGTGCAGCCGTCGCGGGCCAGCTTTTCCGCCAACCCCATCCCGATCCAGTCGCCGCGCCAATCCGCAATCACCACCCGCGCGCCCGGATTGGCTTCGCCGCGCAAGATCTGCCAGGCATCCAGCACATGCGCGCCGTCACTCTCTATCTCAGGGCGGCGCGGCTGTGCGCCTGTGGCAATAATCACGCGGTCCGGGGCCTCTTGCTGCACCAGATCCAGCGTTACCGGGGTATTCAGGCGTATCGTCACCGCTGCCTGACGCGCCTCATGGGCCAGATTGGTGATCAGACCGCCAAACTCCGCCCGCCCCGGCAAAAGCTGTGCCAGCAAGGCCTGCCCGCCAAGCTGCGCCGCCGCCTCACACAGCGTGACGTGATGGCCGCGCGCCGCAAGGATCGCAGCCGCCTTCAACCCTGCCGGGCCGCCGCCGGCCACCAGAATGCGCTGCGGCTGAGCTGTGGCGATCTTGCCCGCAGCCAGAGTCAGCTCGCGCCCGGTTTCCGGGTATTGGATGCAGGAAATCGGGTAGCCGCGATGAAAATGCCCGATACAGGCCTGATTGCAGCCGATACAGGCGCGAATATCGTCCACGCGATCCGTTCGGGCCTTGGCGGGCATCTCCGGGTCACAGATCATGGCCCGAGTCATGCCGCACAGATGTGCCTGACCACTGCGCAGGATCTGTTCTGCGATTTGCGGCTGATTGATGCGCCCGGTGACGATGACCGGCTTTTGCACCGCCTTTGTGACCTGCGCGGCAAAAGGCGCGGTATAGCCTGCCTCGTAAAACATCGGTGGCACGATATGGATCGCCCCCGCCAGCGAGGCCGAAGTGCCCGCAATCACATGAAACACATCCACGATGCCTGCCGCGTCGATTGTCCGGCAGGCGGTCAGGGTCTCCGAAGGGTCCAGCGCGTCAATATCCCGCTCTTCCCCGCTGACCCGCAGGCTGATGGTGAAATCGGGCGCGGTGGCGACGCGGATCGCTGCTGCCACCTCCATGGTAAAGCGCAGCCGGTTCTCCAGACTGCCGCCATAGGCATCCTGCCGTTTGTTGACCGCCGGGTTGAGGAACTGCGCCGGAAGATAGCCGTGCGAGGCGACAATTTCGCAGCCATCAAAGCCCGCCTGCATCAGCCGCCGCGCCGCCGCGGCATAGCCCTGCACGATCTCTGCAATCATCGCGAGGCTGAGCGGCACCGGCATCACCCGAAAGCGCGAGTTTGGCACCGCCGAGGGCGCATAGGCCACCGCCGCCGTGCCATCCTGGGTTTCCATGATCTCGCGCCCCGGATGGAACAATTGCCCGATGATGCGCGTGCCATGAGCCTTCACCGCCTGCGCCAACCGTGCATAGCCCGGAATCGCGCTGTCTTCGGTCGCCATCAGGATATGCGAGGTGTAGCGCGCCGTTTCATGCACGCCCGAAACCTGCACGATGATCAGCCCGGCCCCGCCTTTGGCCCGCGCCGCGTGATAGGCGACCAAGCGGTCGGTCACATGCCCGTCATGTGCCATCACCGTATCATGCCCGGTCGAGACGATGCGGTTCATCACCTCCATGCCGCCAAGACGGATGGGAGAAAACAGGCTGGGGAAGGACATGCGGCGCTCCGATCTGGCTGGGCGCAGCTTGGGCGCAGGCGGACAGCGCTGCAAGCCGATGGCCGACGCGGCCATGGCCCGGCACCGACATTCAGATCAGCGCGAGCCCGCCTTCCTCTTGCAGAAACGCCACGATCTCATTCACGCCCTGCCCCTGACGCAGGCGCGCCATGACATAGGGCCGCGCGCCGCGCGCCGTTTGTGTATCGGCCTCCAACTGCGTCAGATCCACCCCGACATGGGGCGCAAGGTCGGTCTTGTTGACGACCAGCAGGTCAGAGCGGGTCACACCCGGCCCGCGTTTGCGCGGAATATCCTGCCCCGCAGCCGTGTCGATCACATAGATCGACAGATCCGCCAGCTCTGGCGAAAAGGTTGCAGCCAGATTGTCGCCGCCCGATTCAATCAGGATCAGATCAAGATCGGGGAAGGCTGTCCGCAGATCGGCCACGGCGGCGAGGTTGATACTGGCATCCTCTCGGATCGCGGTATGCGGGCAGCCGCCGGTTTCCACACCGCGAATACGGGCCGCAGGCAGAACCTGCGCGCGCGTCAGGTAATCCGCATCTTCGCGGGTATAAATATCGTTTGTGATCACCGCCATTGAACAGCGATGGGCGAGCGCCTGGCACAGCTTTTCGGTCAGCGTCGTTTTCCCGGCGCCCACCGGGCCACCGATCCCCACGCGCAACGGGCCATTCGGGCTTGTCATGTGCGAAAAATCCTTACGTCCAGTGTTTCGTGGCGCATCGCTGCCATATCCGCACCGGGGGTGAATGTGGCGATGCCATCAAGATCAGTTTTGGCCGCTGCATCGGCAAGGCGGATGATCTGCGGCGCAAGGCGGCTCAGCATCGCCTGCGCAACCGATTGGCCAAGCGGCAAGAACCGGGTCGCCGCCGAGATCATCTGCGCGGCGGCCCCATGCAGGAACAGCTGCAACACCTCGTGCCGCGACACCTGCAGACGGCGCGTCGCAACGCCAATAGCAACCGGATAGGGCCGGATCGGGACTGTTTCGCCGCTGATACTCGTCATCAAGGCGGTGAAGGCGCGACCCTGTTCCATCAGTTCTGTTTCGCGTTCGGCGCAGCTGACATAGGCCAGCAGCAGATCGGACAGCAGCTCCGGGTCTGTGCCCGCATGGGCCTGCGCGCAAAACACCGCATCCATGCGCGGACTGCCATGGTGCAACAAGGCCGTTACCCAGGCCTCAACCTCTGCCGCGGTCCGAATGGTGCCAGTCGCCATAGGCTCTTCCATGCCCTGACTATAGGCAAAGACACCGATCGGAAACGCCGGAGACAGCCATTGCCACAGCAGAAGCCGGTCCTCATCCATGGAAATGGAAGTTCCCGTCACCATGGTCATGCCCCATCGTGCGGCCATGGCCATAGGCCCCCCCCTCGGGGCGGAACGGTGCCTCGGTCACATGCAGCGTTGCCCCCAGTCCTGTCAGCATCTTTTCCATGACGTGATCCCGGCGGATCGTCAGATGTTCGGGCCCGATTTCGCAGGGGGTGTGGCGGTTGCCAATATGCCAGGCAAGGCGCGGCAAATCGCCCCGCACCTGCACCACCGGCTCTTGCGCGGCGATCACCACCACCAGCCGCCCATCCGACAGCTGAAAGGCATCGCCCTGATCCAGGCTCGTCGTCTCTTTCAGATCCACCAGAAAGCTCAGCCCGTCTTCGGCAATCAGCCGTCTGCGGCGCAGGAACCGCGCGTCATACCCCAGCACAACGCGGGTATCGGCGCGCAGCCAGTGGCCAGAGCGCAGGATCGTAGAGGCCGTCAGCATATCCATGATTTGTTAACCTAGCGGGCGCAGAGTGAACGGGCGAGGATCAGAGAGAGACCCGAAATGCCTAGCCCGGAAGAGGAACTTGCAGAAATCCGTCAGGTGCTGCGCCGCCTGCAAGCGCGCGAAGCTGCACTGATGCTGGAGGTGGACCGCGCTCTGCCGCCACAGCCGCCCTTGCGGGTGGGCTGGCCGATCCGTCGACTGGGCGCGGCAGAGCTGCATTAGAACAGGAAATAGCGCTGCGCCAAAGGCAGCTCCCGTGCCGGTTCGCAGGTGATGATCTCGCCATCGGCGCGCACCTCATATGTCTCGGGATTGACCTCGATCTGTGGCGTTGCCGCGTTGTGGATCATGTCGGATTTGCCAATGCGGCGCGTGTTCTCCACCCCGATCAGGGTCTTTTGCAGACCCAGCTCGGCACCAAGCCCCCCGGCAATCGCCGCCCCTGACAGGAAGGTGGCACAGCTCAGATGCCGGGCACGGCCCAGCGCGCCGAACATCGGGCGGGAATACATCGGCTGCACCGGGATCGAGCCATTGGGGTCGCCCATCTGCGCCACAACGATCATGCCGCCCATCAGCACCATATCCGGCTTTGCGCCGAAAAATGCGGGCGACCAGATCACCAGATCGGCGCGTTTGCCCGGCTCGACCGACCCGATATGCCGCGACATACCCTGTGCGATGGCCGGGTTGATGGTGTATTTGGCGATATAGCGACGCACGCGGATATTGTCATTCGCACCGCTTTCCTCGGCCAGCCGCCCGCGTTGCACCTTCATCTTATGCGCGGTCTGCCAGGTGCGCGTGATCACCTCTCCAACTCGGCCCATCGCCTGACTGTCCGATGAAATCACCGAAAACGCGCCCATATCGTGCAGAATATCCTCGGCCGCGATGGTTTCACGCCGGATCCGGCTTTCGGCAAAGGCGACATCCTCGGGGATCGAGCGGTCAAGGTGATGGCACACCATCAGCATGTCCAGATGCTCCTCCACCGTGTTGACGGTGTAGGGCATCGTCGGGTTGGTCGAGGACGGGATCACATTCTGGCTGCTGACCACCTTCATGATATCGGGCGCATGGCCGCCGCCCGCGCCTTCGGTGTGAAAGGCGTGGATCGTGCGGCCCTTGATCGCCGCAAGGGTATTTTCCACAAAGCCCGATTCGTTCAGCGTATCGGTATGGATCATCACCTGCACATCCATGTCGTCAGCCACCGACAGACAGCAATCAATCGCGGCAGGGGTGGTGCCCCAATCCTCGTGCAGTTTCATCGCGCAGGCCCCGGCCTGAATCATCTCGATCAGCGGGCCGGGCAAAGAGGCATTGCCCTTGGCGGCAAGGCCGAAATTCATCGGAATCGCATCCAGCGCCTGCAACATGCGCCCGATATGCCAGGCACCGGGGGTGCAGGTGGTGGCCAGCGTGCCATGCGACGGGCCGGTGCCCCCGCCCAGCATGGTGGTCACCCCCGAATGCAGCGCATCTTCGGCCTGTTGCGGGCAGATGAAATGGATATGCGCATCCATGCCCCCCGCCGTCACAATCCGCCCCTCGCCCGCGATCACATCGGTGGACGGCCCGATGATGATGGTGACATCCGGCTGTGTATCGGGATTGCCCGCCTTGCCAATCGCCGCAATCCGCCCGTCGCGCAACCCGATATCGGCCTTGTAGATGCCGCTGTGATCCACAATCAGCGCATTGGTGATCACCGTATCCGCCGCCCCTCCGGCCCGGCTGATCTGGCTTTGCCCCATGCCGTCGCGGATCACCTTGCCACCGCCGAACTTGACCTCTTCCCCATAGGTGGTCAGATCCCGCTCCACCTCGATGATCAGATCGGTATCGCCCAACCGCAGCCGATCTCCCACCGTGGGGCCATACATGGCCGCATAGGCGGGGCGCGAGATTTTCACCGCCATCAGAGATCTCCCATGACCTGTTGGTTGAAGCCAAACACCCGCCGCAGACCGCGATAGGACACCAGATTCACCTCGCGGCTTTGCCCCGGCTCGAACCGCACCGCCGTGCCCGAGGCGATATCCAGCCGCATGCCGCGCGCCAGCGCGCGATCAAACGCAAGCGCGGCATTGGTTTCCGCAAAGTGGTAGTGTGAGCCGACCTGAATCGGCCTGTCGCCGGTATTTGCCACCATCACCACCACCGAGTCAGAGGCAGCGTTGAGGGTGATCGTGCCTTCAGCGGGGAAAATCTCTCCGGGGATCATGGGCTTACCTCAAGTCATGGCGAGCGCGAGGCCCGCAATCGCCGTGGCCCCACCCAACCCGCGCAGCAGCCCTGTCTGGCTGACCCGCGTCAGGCCAAGACCGATCGCAAGCCCCAGCCCATGCAGCGCCATGGTCGCAAGGCTGAAGCCCAGCGCATACTGCGCGAGGTCCGAAACCGGGCCTTCCGTGCCATGGGCATGGCCATGAAACAGGCCAAACAGCGCGACGGCCAGACCCGACAGCACAAGCCCGGGGTTGAAGGCCAGCGCTGCCGCCACCCCAATCAGGATGACCGAGGCCAGGATCATCGGCTCCACCCCCGGCAATGGCACGCCCCAAGCGCCAAGCAGACCGCCGACCAGCATCGCCGCCACAAAGCTCAGCGGCAAAGCCCAGACCGCCCGCCCGCCAGAGCCTGCCGCCCAAAGCCCGACAGCCACCATCGCCAGAAGGTGATCGGTGCCGCCAACCGGGTGCAGCAGCCCAGCCGCAAACGGCGCAGTGCCGTGATCCCCCGCATGGGCCAACGCCATACCTGGGGTCAGAATAAGCAGAGGAAGAAAACGTTTCATGGAGGCCTCTCAGCGGATCGGGTGGTGAACGGTCACGAGTTTCGTGCCATCGGGAAAGGTGGCCTCAACCTGAACCGCGTGGATCATTTCGGGGATGCCCGTCATACATTGCTCTGCACGGATCACATGCGCGCCCGCCTCCATCAGATCGGCCACGCTGCGCCCGTCGCGCGCGCCTTCAACGACAAAATCGGTAATCAGGGCAATGGCTTCGGGGTGATTGAGCTTGACGCCCCGCGCAAGGCGGTTCCGCGCCACCATCGCCGCCAGACTGACCAGAAGCTTTTCCCGCTCGCGGGGGGTGAGGTTCATGCGATATCTCCGTTCATTTGCCAGACCCGCGGCAAAGGGGTACCGCGCAGCTGTGTCAGGCAGCGCGCCATCTGGCACTTCAAGGGCCAGCTATCCCGGGCCTTAAGCCTGACAACAAGCCGACCATTCCAGGCGCTGAGCGCGGTTTCACATGCCGCAGCGCCAAGCAGCGGCCGCAGCGCCGATGCGGCATCTTCGGCACCTTGCGCGATCAACACGATCACCGCAAAACACCGTGCCATGCCCAGACTGGCGGGCTGATCCCGTATCGCCAGCGCATCCGCGCCGAATTGCAGCGCATCGGCCCAGACCGGCCTGCCCTGCCGCAGGATCATGCGGCGATCCGTCAGCCGGGCCTGCTGTGGTGCCTCGCCCCTCGCCAGCCGCCCGAGAATGATGGTTTCGGCGAACAGGCAGCTTGCCCCCGCCTCAAGCTGAAGACAGGTCTGCCGGTGCAAATGCGCGGATTCAAACAGGATGGTCTCTTGCGGCAGCCAGTCCAGACGCGCTTCCGCGCCGACGCGCAGATCGACCTGCATCCGCGCAGAACCGCCGGGGGCGGCATAGGCACGTTCGGCTGTTTGCGTCGTCGCGGTCATGCGCAGCCCGGCGGGCACCGTCAGATCGAAGTGCAGATGGTCGCCGCTGGTCAATCCGCCGGATGTGTTCAGAAACACCACATCCTCTGCCGCCACACCGCCGCGCGGTAGAAAGGCCTTGGCGGCACCCGACTGATGCAGCTCCGCAATGGCCGCTTTGCCAGAACGGTTGCGCAAGACCACTTTTGCGCATCCCTTGCTGCGCTGAAAAAGCACATCGTGCTGACCATCAAGCATCGCCGCTCCCCTCTCAGGGACGAGAGAGCACCGGCCCTGCGCAGGGGGCAAGACGTGGCGCAGGCGGGCGGTCAGCGCTGCGCGGCTTCGCAGGCATCTGCATAAAATCCATGCGAAACGCCCAAATTATAACCAGAACACGGCTACCTTTACTGCACTAGAAACTCTGCATGCAGCGCACCGGCCGCATTGATGCTTTTCAGGATGTCGATCATGTCATGCGGTGCCACGCCCAGCGCATTCAGCCCGGCCACAACATCGGACAGACTGGTGCCTTCCGAGATTTCGGCCAGACCCTTGCCCGCATCCTTGGCAATTTCTGCCGAACTTCGCGGCACGACCACGGTATCACCTTCGCTGAACGGGTTGGGCTGTACCACAACCGGGGCCTCCTCCACCCGCAGCGTCAGATTGCCCTGCGCCACTGCCACGCGGCTGATGCGCACATCCGACCCCATCACGATCGTGCCGGACCGCTGATCCACCACCACCCGCGCCCGTTGTTCCGGCTCCACCAGCAGGTTTTCCAACCGGCCGATCACATGCGCAGGCGATGCCATCCGGGCACGAGACAGATCCAATGTCACGGTTCCCGCATCTGACATTATCGCAATGTTGCGCCCGAACTCCCGGTTGATCACCGCCTCGATCCGGCCCGCCGTGGTGAAATCCGGCTCGCGCAGGGCAAGCCGGATCGCGTTGATCGTGGTAAAATCGAACTCCACTTCGCGCTCAACCCGCGCGCCTGAGGGAATGACGCCCGCCGTTGGCACACCTTGCACGACGCGGGCCGCATCGCCTTCGGCGGAAACGCCCCCAGCGATGATCGTGCCCTGCGCCACCGCATAGATCTGCCCGTCTGCGCCATTGAGCGGCGTCATCACCAAAGTGCCGCCCAGCAGGCTTTTTGCATCACCAATGGCCGAAACCGTGACATCAATGCGCCCGCCCGAGCGCGCGAAGGCAGGCAATTGCGCCGTCACGAACACGGCTGCAACATTCTTGGGGCGGAACTCTTCGCCCGCGACATTGACCCCCAGCCGCTCCAGGAGATTGGCCATGATCTCTTCGGTGAAGGGCGCGTTGCGGATGCCATCGCCGCTGCCGTTCAGGCCGACGACCAGCCCGTAGCCGACAAGATCATTGCCGCGCACCCCGTCAAACTCCACCAGATCCTTGATTCGGATCGGTGCCGCCGTGGCTGCACCCGCAAGGCAAAGACAGATCAGCAGGATCAGGCGGATCATCGCAGATACTCCATCAAGCTGAGCGAGGACAACCGCGCGGTGACGGCATAGATCATCTCCAGCTGGGTCTGCGCCTCTTTCACCTTGGTTGCCGCTTCAAACGGATCCACTGAAACAATCTTGGCGCGCGCAAGCTCCAGCGCCGTAATTTCGGCACTGTTGCGCGCCTGCGCGGCGGCAATCTGCCCTTCGACCATGCCGGTTGCTGCGGCGAGCCCGGCGCGATGTGGCTGGGCGGCAAGAAGCGCCTCGCCCGCCATGGTGGCCAAAGCGGCGCGCCCGGCGGTCGCCTCGCCCGGCACGCCCCGTCCCATCAGCGCCGCCATCGCCAGACCTTTGAGGGTATCGCGGATGCCAACATCCAGTGCCGTCACCCCGATCGCTGCCTTTTCACCGGGTGCGATGGTGATTTCGGCCATCGCCGCGCTGCCCTGATAGGCTTGCGCCGCATAGCCTGCGGGATCTGTGAACCAGCCGTCCAAGGCGGCCGCCACATCCGCTGCAGTCGCAGCCCCCGCCACCACGGTTTCCAGCGTCGCCAGAAGCGCCTCGCCCTCTGGCAAGGGAGTCTGATGGGTGGCGCTGCCCGCAAACAGCGAGCGATCCCCTACGCGGGTGTTGAAGGCCGCAACCGCCGCCTTGAAACTCTGCTCCGCCTGCGCGCCCAGCGCATCCAGCGTGCTGTCCTGAAGCGCTGCCCCTGCCGACAAAAGCTGCGGCGCGAGATCGGTTGCAAACCCATCCACGGTTTGCAGCGCCGTCTGCATGGCGCCCGAAAACAGCTCCAGTTCTGTGGTTGCGGAATGATAGGCGGCAAGACGTGCCAAGGAGGCCGAGATCGCATTGAGCGGCCCCAGATCCGCCCCGGTGTGGCGCACGGTATCGGCGCTGACGCCTGTGGTCATTTCCTGCGTCAGGATCTGCAATTCGGCCTTCACCTGACCCATATTGCGTCGCATCACGAAAGACTGGGCAAGATCGCCCAAGGAAACAAGGCTCATCTCACAGCTCCATCAAAGTGCTGAGCATGTCATCCACAGCCTGCATGACCCGCGCATTTGCCGAAAAGGTCTGTTCGATCAGCAGCAGTTTCTGCATTTCCTGATCAGTATCGACGCCGTTTTCCAACTCCTGCTGTTGCAGGCCGCTGGCCCGCGCGCTGGCATAGGCCAGATCCTGATCGGCGCTCAGCCGATCACGCGCCATGGCCGAAACCATGTCCGAGGCGAGGCCCGCAAAACTGCGCGCGCCGCCGTCAACCGCGCCGCTGGAGGGCACACGTTCCGCCACCAGCGCCTCTTGCAGTGCCGTCAGCAGGGCAGAGTTTCCGGCCACGCCGGGCACCGCCGCGCCCAGCCCGTCACGCAGCCGCCAGAGTGCGCCGCCCTGTGCGGGATCGACCGCCGCATTCAGCCGAAGCCGTTGCGACAGACCCACCTCGCTTCCTCCGGCGAAGGCTGCGCCCGCATCAGTAAACAGCCCGGGCGCGCCCGGCGCGCGACTGGCATCCAGACCGCTGTCCTCGAACCGTTCGATCAGGTCACGGACAACGGCATCCAGCCTGGCCTGCGCCGCCGGAGCAAGCTCGTCCCGGATGGCGAAATCCGCCGCCAGACTGCCGCCGCCGATCAACCCGCTTTCGGTTGTGGTCACGGCACGGCCATTCAGGGTCAGGCCCGACAGCGCCCCGGAGGCCTGCGTCATATCCGGCGTGATCGCGCGGGTTTGCTCAAATCCGAAGCGGGCGGCCTTCCCATCCAGCAAAGCAGCCCCGGATTGTGCAAACAGCGCGACAACGCCGCCGCCCCGATCCACCTCTTGAATCGGGATGATCCGGGCAATCGCATCAATCTGCTGCTGCCGAAGGTCCATCAAGGCAGATCCGTCCTGACCTGCCGCGGTGGTTGCGCGAATCCGCGTATTCAGGTCTTCCACCCGCGCCAACGCGTTATTGAGTTGCGACACCTGGCCTGCAATCCGGGCATCCGCATCGCTGCGGCTGCGCTGGATCGCCTCTGCCGCCTGGGTGGCATGATCGGTCAACCGCCCCGCCGCCACGAAAACCGCCTTGAGCCGCGACTCGGACTCCGGCCTGCTGGCGGCTTCCAGCAAGGCGCTGTCGAAGGCCGCGATATGACCGCCGAGCGATTCCGCACTGTCCACCGTGCCAATCGCGGTTTCGATGCTGCCCAAAAGACTGGCACGGGCGTGGCGGTTGCCAAGACCAGCCTCGGCCTGCCTGCGCTCGGTCAGCAGATGCAGATCAACATGGCGCAGAATGGCCGAAACGCGCACGCCCTGACCGCCATGGTCCCGCGCAGAAAGCTCCAGCTCGCGCCGCGCATAGCCCGGTGTCATGGCATTGGCCACGTTTGACGACACAAGGGCCGCGGCACGGGCGCTGACCGTCAGCCCGCTGAGGGCGGTGTTCAAGGCGTAGGAAATGCTCATGATGACGTTGCCTTACCGTTTGATATTGGTGGTTTCCTGCAACATTTCGTCCACGGTCTGGATCACCTTGGCGTTGGACGAATAGGCGCGCTGGGTCTGGATCAGGCTGGTAAGCTCGCCCGCGACATCGGTGGTCGATCCTTCGCGGGCATAACCCACAACCGAGCCGGAGGGGCCTTCACCCGCAGTCCACAGAAAGAAGGCGCCGGAATTGGGCGACATTTCATAGGTCTGGTTGTTCAGCGCATTCAACCCGTTGAGGTTCGGCACATCGACCAGCGGGATCTGATACAGGGTCTTGGTAAAGCCGGTGTCATAGGTCGCCTGCAGGAAGCCGTTTTCATCAACCTCAACCTGCATGAGCGTGCCGACCGGCGAACCGTTCTTGGTGATTCCGGTCGGGATGAAATCATCGGACAATTGCGTCAGCCCGCCCGCTTCCCCCGGCTTGCCGATGGTCATGGCAAGCGGGCCGCCCGCCACCTCCAGATCCAGCGTGCCGGTCACCGGATCATAGTCCCCGCCGGACACCGTGGTGACAGAACTGAGCGTGCCGCCGCCATCCCGCGTATCATCAAACACCAGCGTATATTCCCCGATCACCGCACCATCCTGCGCCGAATCGGTGATGACCATGGTCCATTCATTCGAGGATCCCGCCGTGGGAACGGTGGGGGTAAAGCTGATCTCCAGCGTTTCGGAAGTGCCGAGATTGCCGAAATATTCCACCGTCAGCGGCAGTTCGTCCCCTTCGGCCCCTGCCGCCGTCGCCGTTGCAGGCAAGGTGACGCCCAGGGTCATGGTGCTGGTCGGATCGCCTGCCTGCTGGTTTGCGTTGATCACCACGGGTTTCAGCCCCGCTGTGGTGTCACGCGGCATGCTGGGCACGGTGCCATTGCCATCCGCAGGCCAGCCGAGCAGAACCAGACCCGACGCCGTGCGCAGCACACCATTCGCATCGGGACGGAAGGCCCCGGTTGTGGTCATCATCAGGCTTTGATTGCCGCTGGCCGCGTCGGCGGATTTGGCAACCGGCAGCATCCCGCGCCCGGAAACCGCCAGATCCAGCGCGTTGGCGGTCGACACCAGCGCACCGCGTTCGTCGATCAACCGCGAGGACAGCGACCGCACACCGCCCGCCGCATAGGATCCGGCATTGGGCGCATGGGTCAGCACCAGGGATTCAAATTCGGTGGCGGCGCGCTTATATCCGAAGGTGCCGGAGTTCGCGATATTGTCGGAAATCGAGGCAAGCCGCGTGGCATTGGCATTCAGGCCAGCCACCCCGGCATTGAGAGCTGAGGAAATCGTCATATGGGTAAGCGCCTTTCTGAAGGGTCGATTCCTTTATGAAACCGACCCTGCGCCACCCGGCTTAAGATTGGACTAATAGTTCAAATTGCGCCGATCTGCTCATCTGTCGCGCCGCAGCAGAACCACCTCGATCCGGTTGTTGCGGATCGCCATCGGGTCTGCCGTCACGGGTTTGCGGTCGGCATGGCCCGCGATGCGGCGCAAGCGGGCAGAGGGCAGACCGGCCGCCTCCAGCAGGCCGCGCATCGCATCCGCCCGCGCCGCAGACAGATCCCAGACGGGGTTGACGATCAGGGTGATCGGATAGGCGCGCACATGGCCATTGATCGCCAGCCCGTTTTTCGTGATCGGCAAAACCTCTGCCAACATGCCCGCGATTTCCCGCAGCATGGGCTGTGGCGCGGCACTGTCTGGCCCGAACAGCGGCACCTCCGGCAGATCGAAAATCTCGATCACCAGACCTTCATCCGTAACCTTGATGACGACGTGGCGCAGCGCTGCCTCCATCGTCATGCTTTCCCCGCCAAAGGCGGTCAGAGCCTTGTCAATTTCGGCCTTGTGCTGCTGTGCCTCTGCCTCGGACATATCGCCGCCGTCCTGCGCTATGCGCCCACCCGCAACGCCGGTGCCGGATTTGGCCGAGGCATCCTGCGTAAAGGTGCTGTCCCCACTCAGCACGTCTTCACCGCCCGCAGAAGAGCGGGTCAGCGTGATCGCAGGGCTGAAATAATCGGCAACGCCTTTGCGCTGCTTTTCCGTTGTCGCACCCAACAGCCACATCAACAGAAAGAACGCCATCATGGCGGTCACAAAGTCAGCATAGGCCACTTTCCACGCCCCACCGTGGTGCCCGCCGCCTGCAATGATCTTTTTCCGTTTGATGATGACTGGTGCGGCATTTGATTTGCCACCCATCACACACCCATTCCATTTCACCCGGGATCAGAATTAGCTGATCGGGGTGAACGGCGGCTTAAAGGATAAAAAGCGCTGGAAAATTCGTCCGCATCTGCCGGGAGCGGGATTTATTGCAGGGCCAGTAATCCCGGCGATGCCGCATAGCGGGCCTTGAGCGGCGCGGGGGCCGCCGCCTGCAATCTGCGCAATTCGGCCAGAACTTCGGAAATCCCGTGCCGACGCGCCGAAGCGAAGGGGCCGCGCGGAAAGTTCAGCCCCAATTGCAGCGCCGTATCAATGCCCTGTTCGGTGGTACCGCCTTCTGCCAGAAGGCTTGCCGCCTCATTGGCCAGCACCGCCTCGATCCGAAGGGCGATGGCGGCGGTATCCGGCGGCGCGGCGGGCAGAGGGTTGGGGTGCAGAAACCCCCGCCCGGTCTTGCGGCCAAGCTGCCCACTTGCCACCTGCGCACGCAGGGCCGGAAATACATGGTAGCGCGGATGGTTACCCATCGCCTGTGCCAACCCTTCCGTGGCGGCAAGATTTATGTCGGCCCCCACCAGATCCATCAGCGAGAACGGGCCAAGCCGATAGCCTGCCGCCACCATCGCGGCATCAATCTCGCCGGGGCTGTGCCCTTCTTCCATCAACGCCAAGGCCTCGCCGTAATAGGGCCGGGCGCAGCGGTTGACGATGAATCCGGGCCGGTCCGCGCAGGCGATCACGGTCTTGCCCGCCACCTCGGTCCAGCTGCGCGCCTGAGTGATGCGCGCCGCATCCGTGCCGGGCAGCGCGATCAGTTCCACCAGACGCATGACGGGCGCAGGGTTAAAGAAATGCAGGCCCAAAACGCGCGCAGGATCACGCAGCCCCGCCGCGATTTTTGTGACCGACAGAGACGAGGTATTGGTGGCCAGTGTTGCGGTTGAAATCGTCTCTAACTCCGCGAATAGAGACTGTTTGAGGTCCAGCTTTTCGGCAATCGCTTCGATGATCAGGTCACAGGGCGCAAGCGCCTCAAGCGCACCGATCTGGATGCGTGAAAGGATGGCCTCCATCTCTGACGCTGCCATTTTGCCTGAAGCGACACGGGGCTCCATCCCCTGCCGCAGCCGCTGCGCTGCGGCCTCGCGCGCCTCAGGCCAGGCATCTGTTGCCCAGACCTGATGCCCGGCCTGCGCATAGACCTGCGCGATGCCGAGGCCCATGACGCCCAGACCCACCACCCCGATTGTTGCCATGCCACCCTCCGCTTTCACACCATGCTGTGCTTTTGGCGAATCTATTTCAAGCCATAAGTTTCAAGCTTGAAGTAAATGGGCGGTGTCCGAGGGCGTGAAAAGCGGGCCGGGTCTTTACCCGGCCCGTCAGGCTATCACTCAAACAGATCGAAGTTCGTGCTGGTCAGCCGTGCCACGCCAGTCAGTTCGACAATCGCCATCATGCCCCCGGCAGAGCGCCCGTTGGAATCCCAGAACAAGGTGTCATTCGCGGCATTATAGACAAACTGCCCCACCCCGGCAGCGCTGGTCGCCTTCGTGCCATTGACCACACCACTGGTCAGCGTCATGCCATCGAAAGCCCCGACTTCGAAGCCGAGCTTATCTGCACTCGCCCCCGTTGCGGTGAAATCGGTGATCACATCGCCATCCCCGAAATGTTCGGTATCCCACCATTCAAAATAGTCAGACCCCGCGCCACCCGTCATAGTGTCAGATCCGTCGCGGCCAACCATGTAGTTGTCGCCCGCGCCAAAGATGATCCGGTCGTTCAACTCGCTGCCATGCGCCGCTTCGATGCTGATCGCATTTTCAACATTGCCGAAGCCATCATTGCGCACCTGGCCGCTGGCACGGGTGAAATCCACAACCACGCCGCGCGTCATTTCATCGCCGAAAAAGCGGTGGAATTCGACCCGGTCAAACCCTCCTTCACCGCGATAGCTGTCCTTGCCCTCGCCGCCGCTGAAGATGTTGTTGTCGCGGCTGCCGGTGAAACTGTCATTGTAGCGTGTGCCGATCACCCGCTCGATAGAGATGACTGTGTCCCGATTGCCAAATCCGTCGCGAATCTGGCCGCGGGATTGCCCGCCCGAAAAACTGGTTTCCAGGTCGACAACAATGCCGCGGAAACCGCCCTGCCAGTAATCGTTCTGATAGGATGCGGTATCGCGTTCATCACCGCCGTTCAGCGTGTCATTGCCGCGCAAACCTGCAAATTCGTTGCGCTCTGCATTGCCGGTGAACACATCGTTGAAGCGCGATCCTTCAATAGCCTCGATCCCGGTGAACGTATCGGTAAACCCCCAGGCATCCCGAATGCGCCCGGTCACCATATTGGCGTCGATGCCTCCTGTGGCGGATTGGCCCTCATTGAAATGGGTTTCCCGAAAGGTGATGCGGTCAAAGCCGCTGCCGCCCACGATCCGGTCATTGCCGACACTGCCGCCGATCTCGTTATCGCCGCCTTTCATGTCAAAAACATCGTCGCCGGCATTCAGTCCGACAAGGATGCGGAAATCATTGCCATTACTGCCGATAATGGTGTCATCCCCTGCCAGAAGATGCGACATGGCCGCCTTTCCGTCTGAATCCGGGCCTGCATCACCATTGGTGGCGCCCAGCGCATTCGTATAGAACTGCGACAGATCATTGGTCAGCGGGTTGCTGCCAAGATTGGTGATCGACATCACAATCTGGCCCGATCCATTCCGGATGGTCACGCCGGTCATGGTGCCATCGACCGCAACCCCATCGGCATAGGTGAAATTGCGGCCCGTCACTGTGACGGTAAATCCGCTGAACGGATGATCGCCGCCATGGGTAAAGGCAAATGACCCGCCGCGCCGCGCGGTGATGGCGGTATCGTCATCTGCCTCCAGCAAACGGCCGGCCCAGCTTTCAAGGTTTGAATAGTGTTCAGTCAGCACAACACGCGCCATGGCGGTACTCCTGATCGGGGGAAAAAACTGAATATTATGTGAGTCCAGAAAATATCTCTGAACGGCAATAATCAAGAAAATATCGGCGCGGGGTTGAAGCCGGGCCGATGATTCCGGGCATCGCCTGCGGCCCCCACACGTCAGGGCATATTGCGCCTGTAATGCCCTTATCGCAGGTTGAAAACCGGGCCGCCCGCCGCATCGGCATCGCTGGAATCATGGGTGACCAGCAGCACCGGGATCTGCTCTTGCCGCGCGTGGTCAAACACGAAATTGCGGATGTCATCGCGCAGCCCGGCATCGAGCCGCGAAAACGGCTCGTCCAGCAGCAACGCCTGCGGCTTGGCCAGCAGGGTGCGCATCAGCGCCGCGCGGGCGCGCTGGCCGCCCGAAAGCGTGGCGGGATCGCGGGCGTAAAACCCGGCAAGGCCCGCCCGCAACAGCGCCTGTTCGACCGCCGCCCGCCGCGCAGCCTTGCCCTTCACCTCTGCCGCCAGACCGAAGGCAAGGTTGTCCCCCACCGACAGATGCGGAAACAGCAGCGCCTCCTGGAACATCAGCCCGATGCGCCGCGCCTCGGCTGGCAGGCCGATCACCGACCTACCGTTCAGACGCACATCCCCCAGAAGCGTAAACGCTGGCGACAGATGCCCGCCGATCGCATCCAGCAAGGTTGATTTGCCGATCCCCGACGGCCCCATCACCGTGGCCACCTCACCGGCTGCCACGCAGAGCGAGACAGGCGCAAACAGCGGCGCGCCGCCTTGCGGCCGGATGGAAAGCGAGATCAGATCAAGTGTCATGCCGGGGGCTCATATCACGCCGGTTGCGAAAGATCAGGCCGGGCAGGCGCAGGGCCAGACCATAGGCGCACAGCGGCAAGACCGCCAGCAACAGCCCGTAAATGGCCGTCACCCGCCGATCCGCCCCCGAGGCGAGCGTGACGGCCTCGGTTGTCAGGGTGGTCACGCGCCCTGCCCCCATGAACAGCGTCGGCAGATATTGCGTGACCGACACCGCAATACCCAAGGCCGCCGAAGCCAGAACCGGCGCAATCAGCAGCGGCAGCTTTACCGCGACCAAGCGGCGCAACGGCCCGGCCCCCAAGGCGGCAGCGCTGCGCACATGGCGCGGATCAAGGCTGCGCCACGGCTCTGACAGGGCCAGCATCACATAGGGAAACACGAACAGAACCTGCGCCCAGATCACGGCCCAAAGACAGCCGCAAATCCCGAGCTTCAGGAACAGCGCATGCAGCCCATACAGGAACCCGATCTGCGGCAGCAGCAGCGGCAAGACGATCAGACCCGTGGCCCAGCGGGCGCGCGGCAAATGGCCCCGATCCTCCCCCTCCAGCCAGGCAATCGCCAGCATCAGCGACAGCGCCGTGGTGGTCAGGGCAATCTGGAGGGTTGTAACCAGCGGCCCGGCCCAATCGGCCCGCATCCAACCGCGCAGGCTCCAGCTGTCGGGCAGCAGCGCCGGATAGGGCCAGCGCCAGGCAAGGCTCCACACCGCCAACACCAGAAGGGCACAAAGCCCCAGCAGCAGCGCAAAGCGTCCCATCGCCGCCGGAAGCGCCAGCGTGCTGCCAAGCCCCCCGCCCCGCCCGCCGCGCCGCAACCAGAGGCGGCCAAACCGGGCCACAGCGCGTTCTGCCGCCATCCACAGGCCGATACTGCCCCCGGTGAGCGCAACCAGCAGCATGGCCCCGGCACTGGCAGGCAGGATCATTGCCGGATCGGGATCGTTGAACCAGCGGGTCAGCGCCACGGCAAGCGTTGGCGGGTGGCTGGGGCCAAGGATCATCGCCATGTCCACAACCGACAGCGCAAAGGCCAGCACGATGAACAAGGGCAACCGGATCAGCGGATACAACTGCGGCACCACAATCTTGATCCAGACCGAGGCCGGGCCATGCCCCATCGCCTGCCCAAGCGCCATGTGCCGCCGCCACGGGATCTGCCGCACTGCCGCCAGCAGCATCAACAACAGGAACGGCACTTCCTTCACCAGCAGGCCAAAGATCAGCGCCAATCCCATCGGGTCATTGACTGTCGCCACATCCGGTGGCTGCGCCCAACCCAGCAGCGGCGCAAGCCCCCGGCTGATCCAGCCCGAGGGCGACAGCAGAAACGCCAGCCCCAGGGCCAGTGCCGCATGTGGCGTGGCCAGCAGCACCGGCAACAGCCTTGCGGCCCCCGGCCACCGCACCAGAAGGACGATGGCGATGATCAGTGCCAGCAGGGTGGAGCCGATGCCGGTGACCAAAGTCAACCACAGGCTGGTGCCAAGGCCGGGCAGACCGAACAGCATCAAAAAGGCCTGCACAGAGACTGTTCTTGCGCCGATGGCGGGCAGATAGCCCAAACTGGCTGCCAGCGTCAGCCCCAGACCTGCGAGGATCGGCAGGGCCAGCGCCGCCAGAACCGTGATCAGCACGGCCCCGCGCAACATCCGGCCCGGCAGGGTCATTTCGTGTATCTTGCGGCCCAGGCCTCGGTCAGCCGGGTCATCCAGCTGGCATGGGGTTCCAGCAGCGTCGGGCCAAGATCCTGCACCTGTGGCAGGGCGGGTGCCTTGGGCAATGCGGCAAAGGCGGCGGCCTCTGCCGTGCCCAGCTTGGCCGGATCCAGCACCGAAAAGCTGCCCAGAACGCGAATATCCTGCTGATGCGCCTGGGTCGACGGCTCCAGCAGGAAGTTCGCAACGACCTCGGCCCCCGCTTTATGCGCCGCATTATAGGGGATGGCGACAAAGCTCACATTGCCGATACTGCCCGCCTGCGGCACGAACACCCGCGCGGTTTCGGGCAAAAGCCCCTGTTCGATGAAGGCAGCAGTAGAGGCGGGATCAAAGCTCATGGCGATATCCACCTCGCCATCATTCAGCATCTGGTTCTGGATGCTTTCGTTTTCGGGGAAGGCCCCGCCCTCGCGCCAAAGATTGGGGCGCAGCGCGTCATACCAGGCCCAAAGCGGCTCTGATGCTGCCAAAAATGCCGCATCCGTCACGGGTTGCTGCAAGGCGGCGGCATCGGGTGCAAGCTCGATCAAAGCCTGTTTCAGAAAGGTCGCCCCCATGAAGTTCGACGGATCGGGATGCGTCATCCGCCCCGGATGCGCCGCTGCCCAATCGACAAATCCCGCCATCGAATCCGGCAGCTCGGGCGCGCGGGCGCTGTCATGCACAAAGACGAATTTTGCCAGCCGCCACGGGCTTTCCATCCCGTCCACCGGCACGGTGAAATCGACCGCCGCCGGGGCTGTGGCCGACAGATCCAGATATTTTGCATTGGGCAAGCCCGCCACGAACGGGCCATGCAGCAGCCCCTGTTCTTTCATCGCCAGAAAGTTCGGCCCATTAATCCAGATCAGATCAATCGCGCCGCCCGCATCCTGCCCTGCCGTCTTTTCCGACAGAACCCGCGTCACCGCCTCGGCGGTATCGGTCAGTTTGACCTGTTCAACCTTCACACCATAAAGACGCTCGGTTTCCTGCCCGACCCAGGTGATGAAATCATTGGTGCGGCTGTCACCGCCCCAGGCGTTCCAATACACCGTCTGGCCCTTTGCGGCCTCCAGCGTGGCCTGCCAGTCCTCTGCGAGAACGGGGCCTGCGCACAGGGCAGACAGGGCAAGGGCGGATAACAGGCGCATGAGATTCCTCCGGGTGTTTTCAAAGGTGTAGCCCGCAGGTGCCGTGCCGTCACCCGACCCCACGCGAAGGTGATCAGCGTTCGCGCAGGGCTTGCTGTGATTTGTACAGCGGCTTGGTCAGATAGGTCAGGATCGTCTTGCCGCCGGTCTGCAATTCCACATCCGCCAACATGCCGGGGCGGATCTCCAATGCCTGCTGGCGTTCGGTCAGCTGGCTCAGATCCACCTTGACCGTCACCTTGTAATGCGGATCACCATCGGGATTGCGGGCGTGTTCATCCTTGAACGTATCGGCCGAAATGAAATCCACCTTGCCCTGCAACGTGCCATAGATGGTGTAATCATAGGCGGTCAGCTTGATCGTCGCATCCTGATCCTTGCGGACCGAGGCAATATCTTCGGGGCGCACCCGGGCCTCGATATACAGCTCATCTTCCAGCGGGATGATTTGCAGGATCTCTTCGCCGGGCCGCACCACGCCACCGATTGTGGTGATCGACAGCTTGTTCACCACGCCCTTCATCGGCGCCATCAGCACCGTGCGATCCAGTTGGTCTTGCGCGGTTTTCAACTGCTGCCGCAGCGAGGTCAGCTTGCCTAGCGTATCGGAATAGGTGGTGGCGCGATCCAGCTCCATCTGGGTGATCACGTCATTCAGCCGGTTTTCTGCCTCGGATTTCTGTTTGCGCGCCGCCGTCACCTCGATCAGCGGCGCCACTTCCATCGCCAGCATCTTTTCCAGAATATCCAGCTCCTTCTGGGCCTGTTCCAGAACCTGCTCCGCGCCGTCCCGTTTCGAGATGAAGTCGCCCTGCCGCGCCCCCAGCAGTGTGGTTTCCGAGGCGACGATATCCGGCACCCGTGCGGCAAAATCGGGCGGCACGTCAAAATCGACGACGCCCAGCATTTCCGCCTCAAGCCGCAGGCGACGGATTTCCAGCGTTGCAATCTGGTCGCTCAGATCATCCACCGCCGATTGGTATTGCGTGCCATACAGCCGCGCCAGAACCTGCCCGGGCCGCACGATATCGCCTTCTGACACATCCAGCTCGGCCAGAATACCGCCTTCAAGGTTGTTGATGATCTGCGGCCGCGACGATGACACAACGGTGCCCTCGGCATGAACGATCTCGGCCACCCAGGCGATGGCGGCCCAGCCGACAAACACCACCACCGACAGACCGATCATCCAGATCGTCATCGACGGGCGGCGGGTCTTTTCGGAAAAGTCATGGTCGAAGGTTGCGCTGCTCATGCCTTCACTCCCGGCGAACCCTGCGCCTTGGACAGATGCGCCAGAACGGCATCCCGTGGGCCATCCACCGCCATCTTGCCGTTTTGCAGGATAAGCGTGCGGGTGGTCAGTTGCAGGATCGGCACCCGATGCGTGGCAATCACCGCCGTACGGCCTTGCAGCCAGGTTTGCAGGCGGCTGACCAGCGTTGCTTCCAGCGTCTGATCCAGCGCTGCGGTCGGCTCGTCCAGCAGCACCACCGACGGATCCTGCAGCCACAGCCGCGCCCAGCCGATGCTTTGCCGTTGCCCGACCGAAAGCCCCTCGCCCAGTTCGCGGATCTCCAGATCCAGCCCGCGCGGGTGATTGCGCACAAACGGCCCAAGCCCGGCGAAATCCAGCGCCGCGAACATGCGGTCGTCGTCCCGCTCCAGCTGGGTCAGGTTCAGGTTGTCGCGGATCGTGCCGGCGAACAACCGCACCTCCTGCCCAAGATAACCGATGCCCCGGCGCAGATCGCGCGGATGCACCTGCCCCAGATCGACCCCATCAATCAGAACGCGGCCCTGTGTCGGCTCGTAAAGCCCCGCCAGCAGCCGCAGCAGGGTCGATTTGCCCGAGCCATTGGTGCCCAGCACGGCAACATGCTGGCCCTGCGGAATGAGGATGCCTGCAATATCCACCACCGGGCTGGATTTGCTGTCATAGCGGAACTCGACATTGCGCAGCTCATAGGCGCCGCGGATCGTGTCGCGGCGCAGATAGCTGCGGCCCGGCTCTTCCTGTTGCGGGGCCTTGGCAATGGCATTCAGCCCTTCCAGCGCCGCCTTGACATTGGACCAGCGCGCCAGCGTGGCCGAAATCTGTGACAGCGGGCCCAACGTGCGCGAGGTCAGGATGCCGATGGCGATGATGGTGCCCACGGTGAATTCACCGGCAAAAACCATATAGGCCCCGAACACCACCGCCGAAATATAGGTCACCTGCTGCACGCCCTGCGCCCAATAGGTCAGCAAGGCCGCAAGGTTGCGCTGTTCCGAGGATTTCACCGCCGAAAGCGTCGTCAGCTCCGTCCAGATTCGGCGGATGCGGTCTTGGCCGCGCTGGGTGGTGACGGTTTCATGTTCATACACCGCCTCATAGAGCAGCCGCGCCGCCCGGGTAGAGGCCCCCTGTGTGGCCTGTGTCAGCCGGATCATGCGCTTCTGGAACAGGAAACCCGGCGCAACCATCAGGATGCCGCCCGCCACCAGAACCCACACCAGATTGCCCCCGATCGAGGCGACAAGTGCGAAAAAAATGAACAGGAACGGCAGATCCGCCAGCGTGCCGATGGTGGTGGAGGTAAAGAACTCGCGCACCGACGAAAATTCACGCATCGCGGAAAAGGTCTGTGAGGGCGTGCGTTCACCGGGGGCTGCCTTCAGGCCCAGAAGCCGCTCCATCAGCCGCTCCTGCACCGTCAGTTCGATGCGCCGCCCGGTCACATCCATCAGCGCCGAGCGCGCGATCTTGAGAAAGGCCTCAAGCACCACGGCAAGCAAGGCCCCAAGCGCCAGCACCCACAGCGTCGGCTGCGACTGGTGCGGGATCACCCGGTCATAGACCTGAAGCGAGAACAGCGCCACGGCAACGGCGAGAAGATTGGCCACCAGCGAACCGGCGGCAACCTCGCCCAATTGGCGGCGATAGTGACGAAATTCACCCCAGAACCAATGCGGCTGTTCGGTGCTGGGGATATGCCGCTCTTCCAGCACGTCCAGCGGTGGCCGGGCGCGCAAGACCGTACCGCCATAGACAGCCGTAAACTCTGCCATCGGCACGTCGGCGCGTTTGTCGGGCAGCGTTGCGTCATAGATGGTGATGACATCGGCTGTCTGTGACAGCACAAGAACAACCTGCCCCGAGGTCATCTGCACCAGCGCCGGCCACAGTGCCGCAACCGGCTGCGGGGCCACCTCGGACCGCGCCACCAGCCCAAGCGCGGTCATCGCGCGCGCCAGTTCCGTCAGTTCGGGCGACGCGGGATCGGCGCTGGTCAGTTCCAGCAATTCGGTCAGATCGGCCACCGAAACCTCGGCCCCCATCAACGCGAGATAGACCGAGGCCAGCCGCGCCCGGCTTTGCGCCTTCTCGCCATGGCGCGGTGGCACCGGCCCGGCCGAGATCGCGGCGCGTGGGGCCTGCTGCACCGCAACGCGGCTTGCATTCATATCAAAGGCGATGACCCGATTGCTCACAATGCCGCCCCGTTTGCCAGAACACCCCGGTCGCGTGCCATTTCCAGCCGCAACAGTGCCATTTCATATTTCAGCGACGCCTGATCGCGTTCCATCTTGGAGAAGGTCTCGAACATGCCGACCAGCTCCATCAGCGGGCGGCGACCGACCTTGTATTGTTCGGTGAACATGGCAAGGCTGGCCTCGGTCTGGGCCAGAACCCCTGCCCCTTCGGCTTCACGTGCCGCGAGGGTCGCCAGTTCGTGATTCAACATGACAATGCGCCGGTTTGCCTCTTCGGCGCTTTGCGCGATGCGCCGGTCAACCACATCACCGGTGGCATTCAAGGCCGCCATTTCGGCACCGTTGCCAAGACCAAGGCCGTTTTCCACCCCGATCGACAGCCCGCCCAGCAGGCCATCGTCATCGTCCCAATTGCCAACGGCCTTGAGGTTCGGCCCATAACCCGCGCGCAGCAACTGCGCTTCGGCCAGGGTGCGGGCACCATCGCCACGGGCTTTCAGCACCGAAACCGGCTCTGGCCCACCCTGATCCTGCGGCAAGGCCCCAAGGCCCGACAGATGGTTCAGCGGACGGGCGGCCATCGCGTTCAGCTCTGCCATCGCCTGATCTGCGGTGAAGCGGTCATTGGTCATGGTCAGCCGCATTTCGGCAGCCTTCTGTTCGATCACACGCTGTTCCGAACGGTCCGACATGCCACCTTCAACACGCAGCCGCATGATGCGTTCGTATTCCGCCATGCGGCCCACGGCGCGTTCGGCCAACTGCGCCTGTTCGCGCGCACGCTGCGCCCGAATGTAATGGCCCAGCCCTTCGAAAACCCGCTGATTGGCATCCATGGACAGTGTGGCCGCCGCCACTTCAACATCCGCGGCGGCATAGGCCCGTTCTGCCTTGCGCGCACCGCCATCGAAAATCGCCTGCTCGATCAGGATCGACGCGGCGATGGAGCCGAGCGAGGTCAGGTTCACCGACGGCCCGATGGAGGGCAGCCAGTTCTTCGATTTCGCCTCGGCCTTCAGGCGGGCCACGCGCAATTCGGCGCGCGCCACCCCGGCATTGGCCTCGGTCACGGCCTGTGCCACTTCGGCATAGGCTCCACTCGCGGGCAGGATCGACTGCCGCGAGAGGAGATCATCAATAAGGGCAGACCGGCGTTCTGCCTCGGCCCCGGCCCGACGGATTTCGCCATCCTCCGGCGCAAGACCCACCTGATCGGGGCGGTTTCCCGCACCGAAGCCGAACATGGAAACATCCGGCCCGCCACTGCCCATGCAACCCGCCAGCGCGAGCGTGAGCAGCAGGGCCGGGCCGGGGCGAGATGCCCCGGCTCGGACTGGTTGACTGCGACGGCGGGGCATGTGCTGACCCGTCAGATCAGCGTTGTGGTGATGTCGTCATCAATGAGCAGCGTGCCCGCATCATCGCCCAGCGTGTAAACGGTGTAGGTCTGCCCGTCGATCGTCTGGGTTCCGCCTTGGGTAAAGGCCCCCTCCAGCTTCACGTCATCGGCAAGGTCGCCTTTCACGATCAGCGTGTTGTCAGGCCCGGTCAGCCGATCCAGCGCATCTTCGGTGATCGTCATCTGCGCATCCGGTGCCCAGGTCAGATCGACCGCAGCGAAATCGAACTGGCCAAGGCCCGCACGATCCAGATCCACCTCCACCGAATTGGTGGTGTTGACGATCAGCAGCGTGGACGAGGTGTTGCCCGCGTCATCCGCATTGTTGATCACCAGATAGCTGCCATCCGGCACCGTGCTGCCGAAGCGGAACTCGGTTTCCCCGAAGGTCGGGTTTTCCGTGGCCGTTGCCGACAGATGCGTCACAGAACCCGACGCGTCGATCCGGTCGAAGCTGTAGCTATCATCGTTGGTTTCGGTGAACAGCGCCCGCATCCCGATGGCATTACCAAAGGCATCCTTGGTCGGCGTCACCGCCACGATTTCCGGCGAAAGCGGGGCAACCGTGTCGATCAGCAGGGTTTCGGTGAAGAAATCCGTATTGCCGACGCTGTCGGTGGCGCTGACGCGGATATCCGTCTCGATGCCATTGCCGACCGGCAGTTCATGCGATGCGAAGGTCACGCTCCACTTGCCATCTGCCCCGGCCGTGATCGTCTTGCTGATGTTGTTTTCCAGCGCGACAACCACGGTCGAGTTCGGCTCGACAAAGCCTTGCACAACAACGCCTTGCTTGTGTTCGGTCGCGTTGATCACACCATCGCCCGCAATCTCGCCCGTCAGGCCGAGCTGCGAAACCAGCGTATCGATCCGCACGTCCTGGGTCAGCGTCTTGGTGTTGCCGATATGATCGGTCGCGGCCATCGTCAGCGTGGCATTGCTTTCGCCTGCCGGAATTTCCGCCGCCGGAATGGTGGCGCTCCAGTTGCCAGCCGCATCGACCGTGGCATTGTGCCAGCTGCCATCCGCGAATTTCACCACAACGCGCGATCCCGGTTCCACCGTGCCCGACACCACCAGATCATTCACCGACTCGGCACCGTTCACCACGCTGTCCGACGCGCCGCCGAAGTTCTGCACTTCGGTATCCACGGTGACAGTGTGGGTTTCGGTCTGGCTGTTGCCTGCCGCATCCGTGGTCGTCACCGACACTTCGGACGCATAGGTGCCCGCCGTGATTTCGGATCCGGCATAGGTCACCGACCATGTGCCTTCTGCGGTGACAGTCGTGCTGCGCTCGATCCCCTCGAAGGTCACGGTCACGCTGGCCCCCGGCTCGCCGGTGCCGGTGAGCGCGATGCCCGCCGAAGCCGAACGTTCCGCCGCCGACACATAGTTGTCGGTCATCTGAAGCTCGTCGATTGCCAGCGAGATTTCGGTATCGACATTGATCTCGCGGGTGTCGGTCGCCGTATTTCCTGCCGCATCCGTCAGCGTGACCGTCGCGGTCGACGCATAGGTGCCGCCTGCAACAACGCCTGCCGCAAAGCTGACGGTCCAGCTGCCATCGGCGGCCACGGTGGCGGGCAGGCTGGTGCCCATCCATTCCACCACAACCGTCGCGCCAACCTCGCCGGTGCCGCTCAGCACGATGCTGCCACCGGCCTCGGCGGCGTTGATCACGTTGTCGCCGGTCACGGCGGCATCGCTGAACGCAACCGAAGTGATGGTATCGACGACAACCGTTTCCTGGATCACCGTCTGGTTGCCCAGCGGATCGGTGGCGGTGATCGTCGCGCCATAGGAATGTTCGCCTGCCGCGATTTCGGTCGTGGCAAAGGTCACGGTCCAGGTGCCGTCAGCCGCAACCACGGTGCTGTGCGTGGTGCCTTCGATGGTCACGTCAATCGTCGCGCCCACTTCACCTTCACCGGCAATGGTCACGCCATCTTCGTATTCGGCAGCGTTTTCCACATCGCCGACGCTTTCCACGCCCACGGTTGCGGTCACGTCCGGCGGGGTCATGTCGATCAGGAAGTCCGGGCCATCCAGTTCATAGGTGAAGCCGCCGCCGGTGACGGTGACTTCAGAGCTGTAATCGCCGTCCGCCGGGAAGGTTTCGCCCTCGAAGGTCACACCCCAGGTGCCGGTTTCGGTGATCGTGGTGACCTGGGTCTGATTGCCGATCACGACAGTGACGGTATCGCCAGGTTCGCCCGTGCCGGTGACCACAAGACGCGGATCTTCGGTGTTGGTGGTAAGCGTGGAATCTGCGTCCGGGTTATCCACAGTGGGAGTTGCCCGGGTATCGCCGTCGCCATCGCCGTCGCCATCGCCGTCGCCATCGCCATCGCCATCGCCGTCGCCATCGCCATCGCCATCGCCGTCGCCATCGCCATCGCCGTCGCCATCGCCATCGCCATCGCCATCGCCATCGCCATCGCCATCGCCATCGCCGTCGCCATCGCCATCGCCGTCGCCATCGCCATCGCCATCGCCATCGCCGTCGCCATCGCCATCGCCATCGCCATCGCCGTCGCCATCGCCGTCGCCATCGCCGTCGCCATCGCCATCGCCGTCGCCATCGCCATCGCCATCGCCGTCGCCATCGCCGTCGCCATCGCCGTCGCCATCGCCGTCGCCATCGCCGTCGCCGTCGCCATCGCCGTCGCCGTCGCCGTCGCCATCGCCGTCGCCATCGCCGTCGCCATCGCCGTCGCCATCGCCGTCGCCATCGCCATCGCCATCGCCATCGCCGTCGCCATCGCCGTCGCCATCGCCGTCGCCATCGCCGTCGCCATCGCCGTCGCCATCGCCGTCGCCATCGCCGTCGCCATCGCCGTCGCCATCGCCGTCGCCGTCGCCGTCGCCATCGCCATCGCCATCGCCATCGCCGTCGCCGCCGCTACCGCCGCCACCCAGCAGCACCGCGCCACCGATCAGACCTGCGGCCAGAGCACCGGCACCAAGACCCCCTGCCCCCAGAAGGCCGGGCGCCAGATAGCCCATGCCGGCCGGCTCGTCGGAATAGGCTTCGCCGCCCGCCAGGCCATCAGCCTCGGCAAAGCGCAGGTCGTCCACGGTCGAGAATTTGTTCCAGCTGTCGATCGGGCCGTAATTGGCATAGATCACGCCGTCTGCACCGTTGTCCTGCAACAGCACCTCGGTCACGCCACCATCGGAGGACAGGTAAAGTTTGTTCACATGGGCAGGCGACACATCGTAGAAGCCGTCCAGCACGATGGTATTGCCATCTGCCAGCTTGACGATGAGGTTGTCGCCCTTGCGTTCATAACCAAGAACGCTGGCCTGCGACAGGTTCAAGGAAACCTGCTCGCCCGATCCGATCTGAATGATATTGCTGCCTTCGCCGCCTGCCGTGCCTTGCACGACACCGCCCGCAGAATTGCGGACGGCGAAATTAATCGCCTTAACCATGATACTACTCCGCCTCAAAGCCCGGACTTATGCTGACCGGATGTGTTATTGGCCCCATTCATGGGGTCCGATTACGTTAACGAATAGCCTTGATCGGATACAATTTCTAGTCCGTTGTAAGGGGCCTGCCGCATTTTCTCAAATTTTCCCCTCAGTTTAGCCACAATTGACACAGCTGCGCTAAATATAGGGCGACCAATGGCCTCACCCCATATTTAGCGTAAGTCAGCCGAACTTAATACAATCGCTTGCCATCGGCGCCAAAATGGAAGGCGCGGGATTCCTCGGGAGTCAGGAAAACCGCCTCATCCACGCGGTAATCATGTTCGCCAAACAGGCGCACGGTCAGCAGGCCCTGTGTCTCTGTCACCACATAGACCAGCGTTTCACCGCCCAGTTTCTCGACATGGCTGACACGGCCGGGCAGGCGGCCTGCGCTGCGCGACAGAGCCAGGTGTTCCGGGCGGATGCCCAGTGTCTGCGACGTGAGGCCCAGCGCTGCGGCATCCAGCAGGTTCATCTGCGGCGAGCCGATAAAGCCTGCCACGAAGGTATTGGCGGGGTTGTTGTACAGCTCCATCGGTGCGCCGACCTGCTCCACCTTGCCCGCGCGCAGCACAACGATGCGGTCGGCCAGCGTCATCGCCTCGACCTGATCATGGGTCACATAGATCATCGTCGCCCCCAGTTCGCGGTGCAGGCGGGCAATCTCGATTCGCGTTGCCACGCGCAGCGCGGCATCAAGGTTGGACAGCGGTTCGTCAAACAGGAACAGCTTGGGGCGGCGCACGATGGCCCTGCCAATCGCCACACGCTGCCGCTGTCCGCCCGAAAGCTCTGCCGGGCGACGCCCCAGCAGTGCTTCAAGCGACAGCATGCCTGCTGCCTTGGCGATGGCGGCATCCACCTCGGGTTTCGCGACCCCGGCCTGCTTCAGCGCCAGCCCCATATTGTCGCGCACCGTCAGATGCGGGTAGAGCGCGTAGCTCTGGAACACCATGGCGATTTCGCGCTTGGCGGGGGCCAGATCGTTCACCCGCTTGCCCGCGATGGTCACATCGCCAGAGCTGACATCCTCCAGCCCCGCGATCATGCGCAGCAAGGTGGATTTGCCACAGCCCGAAGGCCCGACAAACACGCAGAACTCGCCGTCTTTCACCGTCAAATCGACGCCTTTGATGACATCCGTGCTGCCGAAGGATTTGGTGACAGCGTTGAGGGTCAGGGTATCCACGGGCAGCTCCTACAGTTTCACGGGTTGGCCGGAGCGCACGCTTTCATCTGCGGCAAGGCAGATGGCGAGCGACTGCACGGCGTCGGTCATATGGCGGGTCAGATCAAGGTTCTCGGTGATTGCGCGGGCGACATAGGCCTGTTCGCGATCGCACAGCGCCTGGTGGCCCGGCTCGTCTTCCATGTTCAGATCGGTGTGCCCGAGGCCTGCGCGATGCAGCCGCAGGGTGGCGGTCTGGGTATGGGTATCAATGTCATCCGAACGCGCGGTATCGGGCATCCGGATCGACACCGCCCCCCGAGGACTGACCACATCCTTCACGAAAAACGCGGTATCCGACATCATCGGACCCCAGCCCGCCTCATACCAGCCAAGGCTGCCATCTTCGAAAATCACCTGAAAATGGCCGTAGTTATACATGTCCGGCGCAATTTCGTCCGACAGGCGCAGACCCATGCCGCGCACCTCAACGGGTTTGGCATCGGTGATCTGGCACATCACATCGACGTAATGCACCCCGCAATCCACGATCGGCGGCGTGGTCTGCATCAGCGCCTTGTGCACCTCCCATGTCGGGCCTGTGCTTTGCTGGTTCAGGTTCAGACGGAACACATAAGGCCCGCCCAGATCGCGCGCCTCGGCAATCAGCCGCTGCCAACTGGGGTGATGACGCAGGATATAGCCCACCACCAGCTTGCGGTTCAGCCGGGTTGCGGTCTCCACCACGCGGCGGGCATCGGCCACCGTCGTCGCCAGCGGTTTTTCGACGAACACATGGCAGCCCGCCTCCATCGCCGTGCAGGCATAATCGGCGTGGCTGTCGGAATAAGTGGCAACACAGACCAGATCGGGCGTCAGGTCGGCCAGTGCGGCGGCGTAATCGGTGAACAGCGGATAGGCCTGCAATTCCGGCGGCAGATCGCGGGCAGAGCGGTTCACCAGCCCGACAATCTGAAACGCGGGGTCGTGGTGATAGGCCAGCGCATGGCTGCGCCCCATCGTGCCCAGACCGGCGACGAGAACACGGATCATTTCACGGCTCCTGCGGTGATGCCACGGATCAATTGGCGCGAGAAGATGAGGTAGAGGATCAGCACCGGCACGATGGCCAGCGACAGCGCCGCCAGAACCGCGTTCCAGTTGGTGACGAACTGGCCGATGAACACCTGCGAACCGAGCGTGATGGTTTTCACCTCTTCGGCCGGGGCCAGGATCAAGGGGAACCACAGATCGTTCCAGATCGGGATCATGGTGAACACCGCCACCGTGGCCATGGCCGGGCGCACCAGCGGCAGCACAAGGCGGAAGAAGATGGTGAACTCTGACAGCCCGTCAATCCGCCCGGCATTCTTCAGGTCATTCGACACATTGCGCATGAACTCCGACAGGATGAACACCGCCAGCGGCAAGCCCTGCGCCGTATAGACCAGCACCAGCGCCGTGCGGGTGTTCACCAGCCCGCTTGCCACCATCATTTGCAGGATCGCCACGGTGCCCAGCCGGATCGGGATCATGATGCCCAGCGCCAGATACAGCCCCATCAGCGTATTGCCCTTGAAGCGGTATTCCGACAGCGCAAAGGCCGCCATCGCACCAAACAGCAGCACGAAGGTCAGGCTGCCCACGGTGACGGTCATCGAGTTCAGGAAGTATTGAAAGAAATCCCCCTGCTTCAGCACTGTGGCATAGCCCACCAGATCGAAGGTCTCGGGTGTAGGCAGCGCCAGCGGATCGGCAAAGATCGCCTTGCGGGATTTGAAGCTGTTGACCACGGTCACGAACACCGGGAACAGCGCGATGATGGTATAGGCGATCAGCACGGCATGGGCGGCGATGCTGCGGCCAAGCGTGGAACGGGCTTGCGACATGGTGCTTCCCCTCAGAACTGATAGCGACGCAGCCGCGTCTGGATGGCAAAGAGATAGACACAGACGCCGACCAGAATGATGCCGAACATGGCGGTGGCAATCGTGGCCCCCATATGCGGGTCGCCCAGTTGCAGCTGAAAGCCAAAGAAGGTGCGATAGAGGAAGGTGCCCAGAATATCGGTGGCAAAATCCGGCCCCGCCAAGGCGCCCTGCGCTACATAGATCAGGTCGAAGGCGTTGAAATTGCCGACAAAGGTCAGGATAGAAATGATGCCGATGGAGGGCAGGATCAGCGGCAGCTTGATCTTCCAGAACTGCGACCAGCCGGTCACGCCATCCATTTCGGCGGCCTCGATCACCTCTTCGGGGATCGACAGCAATGCGGCATAGATCAGCATCATCGGGATGCCGACAAACTGCCAGACCGACACCAGCGCCAGCGTGGTCAGCGCATATTCCTCTTTGCCAAGCCAGGGCGCGAACAGGAATTTCAGCCCCACCGCGTCCAGCATCTCCGGCGCGATGCCCCAGATCGGCGAGAGGATCAGCTTCCACACAAAGCCCACGATCACAAAGCTGAGGATCGTAGGGATGAAGATCGCGGTGCGGTAAAACGCCCCCATGCGCAGCCGCGGCGATGACAGCAGCGCCGCCAGCAGCACGCCGATCGGGTTCTGCACCAGCATGTGCACGACAAAGAACCACGCATTGTTGCCCAGCGCGTTCCAGAAGGAATCGGCCCAGCGCGGATCACCGAACAACGTGGCGAAGTTCCGAAGGCCGACGAAGACGCGGTTCTCGCCCGCCAGATTGTAAAGCGACAGGTTCAGCGTCCCGAACAGCGGGATGATCATGATCGCGGTATAGATGAGCACGGCAGGCGCGAGAAATACCGCGATATGCCAGCGGAACGGCTTGCGTTCTGACATCTGATCCTCCTGATTTTCGGGGGTGGGGGTGACCCCGGCCTGAGGCCGGGGTCGGTGCAGATCACTTCTGCGGGTCATACCAGCTGGCAAGGCCATCTTGCAGGCGCTTGGCGGCGTCTTCCGGCGTCTCGGTGCCCTTGATCACATTGGCCGAGGCGTTCCAGGTTTCGTTTTCAAGGTTCGGCGTGCCGCGCGACAGGATCTGATAGGTCGACCGGATCGTCGGCTTGCAGGTTTCGCGCCAGCCCACGAATTCCTTGGCCAGCGGATCGGCCATCTCGACCGGGGTCGCGTTCAGGCTGAAGAAGCCGGGCAGGGCATTGGCATACATCGTGGCAAATTCCGCCGAGCCGACCCATTCAAGGAACTTCTTGGTTTCTTCGGGATGGGCGGTCTTGGCATTCATGCCCAGCGCGATATCGGTGTGATCCGAGATATAGCATTCATCCCCCGCAGCCGCGACCGGCGGTGCAAACGCGCCCATCTTGAAGGTGGCTTGCGTGTTGAACCCCGAGATTTCCCAGCTGCCCGCAGGATAGATTGCAGCGCGGCCCAGGGTGAACAGGTTCTGGCTGTCAGGATAGGTCTGTGCCTCGAACCCGTCGCCCAGATAATCCTTCCACTTTGCCAGTTGCGCAAACGGCGCAACCCATTGCGGATCGGTCAGTTTCTGATCGCCCTTGATGAGCGCAAGACGGCCTTCCTCGCCCTTCCAGTAGTTCGGGCCGATGTTGTTATAGCCCATCGTGGCCGCTTCCCACTGGTCATTGGTGCCCATGGCCAGCGGAATATAGGTGCCATCCGCCTTGATCTTGTCCAGCGCGGTAAAGAACTCGGCTTCGGTTTTGGGAACCTCGATGCCCAGTTCGGCAAAGGCATCGGCATTGTAGATGAAACCATGGATGACCGAGGCCATCGGCACACAGAAGGTGGCCGCGCCATCATCGGTCTGCCAGGCGGATTTTGCCACCGGCGAGAAATTCGCCATCGCGGCAAGGCTGGTCAGATCGGCTAGCTGGCCCTTGTTATACAGCTCCAGCGAGGCATCGAACGGGCGGCAGGTCACCAGATCGCCGGCAGAACCCGCATCCAGCTTGGAGTTCAGCACGGCATTGTATTCCGCAGGGGCGGTGGGCGCGAACACCACCTTGATGCCCGGATTTGCCGCCTCGAACGCCGGGATGATGGTGTCTTGCCAGATCGTCAGGTCATCGTTGCGCCAGCTTTCGATGGTCAGCGTCACATCTTCGGCAAAAGCCGCGCTGGACAGCATCGTGCTGGCCAGAAGTGCATAACGGATGGTTTTCGTCATGGTCGTCTCCCTGTTGCGGGCCTCTGCGGGCCCGGTGGTTGGTTAGCGTGTCAGCGCGGCGGACAGATGCCCGCCGCTTTCGGCCAGCGCAGCTTTCGCCTCTGCGGGCGATTGGCCACGGGCCACGAGAATGGCGGGCTTCACCGCCCCGCCGGTTTGCGCCAGTGCCGCTTCGGCCATCGCCCGCGATACACCGGAAATATCGGCCACGATGCGCGCCGCGCGATCCACCAGCTTGGCATTGTCGGCAATCAGATTGACCATATAGCCATCATGCACATGGCCAAGCCGCACCCCCACCAGCGCCGACAGCAGATTGAGCGCTGCCTTCTGCGCCGTGGCCGCCCCCATGCGGGTCGAGCCGGAGACAACTTCGGCCCCCGTATCCAGCAGCACCGGAATATCGGCCAGGTCCAGCAGGGCAGAGCCTGCAACATTGGCAAAGCCGACAATTGTTGCCCCGCGCGCTGCCGCTTCACGCGCCACGACCAGCGTATAGGGCGTGGTGCCCGAGGCCGAGAGGCACAGGACCACATCGCCCGCGCCAATACCCGCCTGCGCCAGATCGACCCGCGCCAGATCGGGGTCATCCTCCACCGCGCCGGTCAGATGCAGCAGCGCCGCAGCCCCGCCTGCAAACATCAGCGGCGTGCGATCCGGCGCAATGCCGAAGGTGCCCGCCAGCTCTAGACTGTCCGCCAGCGCCATCAGGCCCGAGCTGCCGGCCCCGGCATAGGCCATCTTGCCACCCGCCCGCAGCACATCGACCGAACGGGCCGCAGCCTGCTCCAACGCCGGAAAGGCCGCACGCACAGCGGTGAGGGCAGACATCTGCGCATCCAGCAAGGTCGACAAAGCCTGCGCATCCGTCAGGGCGTGAAATCCTGCCGATGCCGGGTGCCGGGCCTCTGTGCTTTGTGCTGTCATGTGATTCCCCCTGTCGCAATAACAATGCCAAAATAATACCAATTGTAAAGCATGAAGTTTTCGACCGTGAAAAATTGCTGTTTTCGGCCTGAATCAACTTTCCACTTCCCATTTGGTATTGTTTTGGTATTTTCATGGCAAAGGGAGTCGCCATGACGTTGTTTCTGGGCATTGATGGGGGCGGCACGGGGTGCCGGGCGGCTGTGGCCGATACGCAGGGGCATGTTCTGGGGCAGGGCATGGCCGGGCCCGCCAATATTGCCACCGATGTCGAAGGGGCCGCCGCCAATATCCTTGCGGCGACCACTGCCGCCCTTGCGCAGGCCGGAACCGGCACGTTTACGGATCTGCACGCGGTTCTGGGGCTGGCAGGGGCCAATGTCAGCGCCTCGGCGGCGCGGTTGCAAGCGCTGCTGCCGTTTGCCACGACCCGGATCGCAACCGATGCTATGATCTCGGCCAAAGGCGCCTTGCAGGACCATGACGGGATCGTGGCCGCAATGGGCACGGGATCGGTATTCGCGGTGCAGCGGCAGGGCGTGGTGCGCCAATATGGCGGGCGCGGCTTCGTGCTGGGCGATGAAGGCAGCGGCGCCGTGTTGGGCCGGGCCTTGCTGGCCGAGGCGCTGCGTGCCGCCGATGGCTTTACCGAGATGACGCCGCTGTTGCGTGACGTGCTGGACGAGATGGGCGGGATGGAGGCGGTGATCTCTTTCAGTTTCCGCGCCCGCCCGGCAGAATTTGCCGGTCTTGCCCCGAGGATCGTCGCCGGCGCCGATGCCGCAGCCGAGCGCATTTTCGGCGCGGCGGCACAGCAGGTGGCCGATATCCTGACGCATCTGCACGGCAACAGCCCGTTGCCCGTGGTGTTTCTTGGTGGGCTGGGGCCGCATTACGCCGCACGACTGGCAGATCGCTGGCAGATCCGCCCGCCTTTGGGCACCGGGCTGGACGGCGCGCTGTGGTTGGCGCGGCAGGGGGGCAAGTGATGGAGGAGCTGTTTTCAGCGGATGGATTTGACGATGCCGGGGCAGGGCCGCTTTATGTGCAACTGCACCGCCGCATTGCCGAGGCGATTGCCTCAGGTCGCCTGAAGCCCGGCGACAGCCTGCCCGCCGAACGCGACATGGCGGCGATGACCGGGCTGTCGCGGGTGACGGTGCGCAAGGGGGTCGAGGCGCTGGTGACTGCCGGGCAACTGGTGCAGCGACGCGGCTCTGGCACCTTTGTTGCGCCCAAGGTGGAACGACTGGAACAGGCGCTGTCACTGCTGACCTCGTTCACCGAAGACATGGCGCGGCGCGGCCGTGTGGTGCAAAGCGTGTGGATCGCACGCGGGCTGCACGCCCCGGCCCCCGAAGAGGTGATGGCCCTTGGCCTCGGGGCGGGTGATCGCGTGGCGCGGCTGGAACGGGTGCGCAGCAGCGACGGGGTGCCATTGGCGATTGAGCGTGCCTCCTTGCCGGCCAGCATCCTGCCCGATCCCGAACAGGTCACCGGCTCGCTTTACGCCGTTCTGGAGGCGCGCGGCCTGCGCCCGGTCCGTGCCGTGCAGCGCATTTCGGCAGCCAATCTGGGGGCCAAGGATGCCGAACTGCTGGACGTGGCCCCCGGTGTTGCGGGGCTGAAGATCGAACGGGTGTCCTACCTGCCTTCGGGCAAGGTGGTTGAATTCACCCGCTCGCTTTATCGCGGTGATGCCTATGATTTTGCCGTGGAACTCAAACTGGCGCCGGAGACAGTCCGGGCGGCGGGGGAAAGGAATACAGAATGACTGAGAGCCATATGGCACGCGAAGTGGCCGAGATCCCCGAGGCGGCAGCCCGGTTTCTGGACCGCTCGCGCATCGCGGTTGTGGCCGCAGCGGCAGCGCTGAAGCGCAAGGATCCGTCGCTGATCGCTACGGTGGCACGCGGATCCTCGGATCATGCCGCGACCTATCTGAAATATGCGATAGAGCTTCAGGCCGGGGTGCCGGTCGCCTCGGTCGGCCCTTCCATCGCCTCGATCTATCAGCGGCCGCTGAAACTGGGGGCGGCGGCCTGCATCGGCATTTCACAATCGGGCCGCAGCCCGGACATTGTGGAAATGATGCGCGCGGCGGGCGAGGGTGGGGCGCTGTCCATTGCCATCACCAATTTCGCCGACAGCCCGATGGCGCTCGCCTCGGCGCAATGCCTGCCCTTGCAGGCGGGCGAGGAAAAAAGCGTGGCCGCGACCAAGACCTTCGTGACCTCGGTTCTGGCCGGGTTGTCGCTGCTGGCCGAATGGCGCGAGGATGCGGCGTTGCAAGCGGCGGTGGCCGCCCTGCCGGAGGCTTTTGCCAAGGCGATTGCACTGGATTGGTCGCCGCTGTCGGCCCGTTTGTCGCGCGCCTCTTCGGCCTTTGTGCTGGGGCGCGGGCCCGGTTTTGCCATCGCCAATGAAGCTGCGCTGAAATTCAAGGAAACCTGCGGCATCCATGCCGAATCCTATAGCGCGGCAGAGGTTCTGCATGGCCCCTCTGCCATCGTGCAGGCGAATTTTCCGGTGCTGGCGCTTGGCATCGAGGATGCAGCCTTGCCGCAACTGGTGGCCACGGCAGAACGGCTGGCGGCGCAGGGCGCGGATGTATTCCTGACCGGGGCCGAGGTCGCGGGCGCAATCACCCTGCCGTCCGTGTCCGGTCTGCACCCGATGGTGGCACCGCTGGTGACCATCGCCGGTTTCTATGCCTTCATCGAAGGTCTGGCACGGCGGCGCGGCTTTGATCCCGACACGCCGCCGCATCTGCGCAAAGTGACGGAGACGGTATGACGCGGCAAGTGATCACTGGTGCGCGGCTGTTTGACGGCACGCGCTTTCGCACCGGCAGTGCCCTTGTGATCGAAGACGGGCGGATCGTCAGCATCCAGCCCGAAGCCACGGTTGCGGGCGGTGAGCGGCTGCGGCTCAGGGGCACGATCGCGCCGGGGTTTCTGGATCTGCAGATCAATGGCGGCGGCGGGCGGATGGTGGATGCGGTCACCGATCTTGCCACCTTGCGCCATATCTGTGCCGCGCATCTTGCGCTTGGCGCGGTCGGCACGCTGCCGACCCTGATCACCGACCGGCCAGAGGCCACCGCGCAGGTGATCGCGGCAGGAATTGCGGCAGCGCAGGCGCAGGTGCCCGGATTTCTGGGGCTGCATCTGGAGGGGCCACATCTGGACCCCCGCCGCAAAGGCGCCCATGATCCGGCGCTGATCCGGCGGATGGAGGCGGAAGATCTGGCCCGGCTCTGTGATGCCGCCCGCGCGCTGCCTGCGCTGATGGTGACGCTGGCCCCGGAATCCGCCACGCCGGATCAGATTGCCGCCCTTGCGGCGGCAGGGGCCGTGGTCAGCCTTGGCCACAGCGATTGCGGGGTGGACACCGCCCGCCGCGCCATGGCGGCAGGCGCGCGCTGCGCCACCCATCTGTTCAACGCCATGAGCCAGATCGGCAATCGCGAACCGGGGCTGGCCGGGGCTGTGCTGGCCTCGGATTGCGCCGCCGGACTGATTGCCGATGGTATTCACGTGCATACCGATACGATGAAACTGGCGCTGGCGGCGCGGCAGGCCGGTATCTTCCTCGTGTCGGATTGCATGGGCTTTGCCGGCACAGACCTGACCGAGATGACGCTGGGCGGCCGCCGGATGCTGCGCCATGACGGGCGGCTGACCCTGGAGGATGGCACGCTGGCGGGCGCTGACCTGACACTGCCGCAGGCGGTGCGGCTGCTGGTACAGCAGGTCGGTATTGCCGAAGAGCGTGCGCTGGCCATGGCAAGTGCCGTGCCCGCCACCGTGATCGGCATGGCCGACAGGTTCGGCGCGCTGGCCGTCGGTCGGCCCGCGCATCTGGTGCATTTGCAGGATGATTGGGCTTTGGCTGGCGTCTGCTACGCCGGTGAATGGCTTTAACGGCTGGGTTTCAGCAGATCGAGCACGTCCTGCAAACCCATCTCGCGGCGGCCCGACAGGCCGTCGCGCACCGCGCACCACAGCAGCCGGAAAAACGCACCCCGGGTTTCGCCCTGCTTGAAGCCCCGCAGCGCCCATTTCGGCAGCACGATCAGCAAGGCTGGCCAGAACAGCCAGCCCGCCGCGCGCCGGTAAAGGAACAGCAGATTGCGGTGGTAGAAATAGGTTTTCCACACCGGGGTGAACTGCCCACTGGCGCTGAAGGTGGAGCAATCATGTTCAAAGCGCAGATCCGGGAAAAAGCCAATGCGCCCACCAGCACGGGTCAGGCCAAGCGTGTAAAGCCCGTCTTCGGCATAGACGAACAGCCGACCATCCGGGTAGCCGACAAGGGCCACGGCCCGGCGCGACAGGAACAGGCCAACAAAAGACGCCCCATCCACGCTGCGCGGGCCGGGCAGGCTGTAATCGCCATCCGCCAGATGAAAGGCGGCGCGACCGCCCCCCGCAAAGGTGCGCAGGAAGATGCTCGGATGCCAGAACGGGTTCAGCACTGGCCGGTTCATGCCGCAGATCCGGCCATCGGGGTAATAGGCGGCCCCGGCCACCGCATCCCAGCCACTCAGATCCTTGGCCAGAAAGGCCGCAAGCGCGCCGGGTTCGGGCCGCGCATCATCGTCCATCACCACGATCCAGTCGGGGTCATGGCTGGCAACGGCATGCCGCAGGCCCAGCTCGAACCCGCCCGCACCGCCCAGATTTGAATCGGGCAGCAGCAACTCAAGCCGCGGATCGGCAATCGCCGCCAGCAAGTCGCGCGTGCCATCGGACGAGCCATTGTCGATGACGATCAGCCGATCGATGGGTTCGGCCAACAGCCGCTCTACCGTCGGGCCGATCTGCGCGCGGCGGTTGAACGTCACCACCACGGCGCAAAGGCGTACGGGAGTCGCCGCGATCTGGCCCGGTTGCATCAAAGCGGATTCACCGTAAACGCAGGCATCTTTTCACCGGCAGCTTGCGCTGCCAGGAAACGACGACCGCAATCCAGCGCCTCGCGGATGGTCACATCCATATCGAGATAACGATAGGTGCCCAGACGGCCCACGAAGGTCACATTGGCCTCGGCCTCGGCACGATCAACATATTCTTGCAGCAGGGTTTTTTCGGCCACCATGCGGATCGGGTAATAGGGAATATCCTCCGGCCCGCAGGCGCGCGAGAATTCCCGATACAGCACCGATCCTTCATGGCTTTCCCAGGGTGAGAAATGCTTGTGTTCGGTGATGCGCGTATAGGGCACATCCACATCGCCGTAGTTCATCACGGCGCAGCCCTGATAATCGCCCTGATAGTCGAAGCGTTCAAAATCAAGCGTACGATAGCCAAGGCGGCCCAGCTCGTAGCCGAACCAGCCATCAATCGGCCCGGAATAGAACACGTGATCATATTGTGCGGCCTGATCGCGGCTGACCGTGGTTTCCAGCTGCACGGTGATGCCCGGATGATCCAGGATCGCCTCGATCATCGCGGTATAGCCGTTTTCCGGCATCCCTTGGAATTTATGGTAGAAATAGTTGTCGTCATAGTTGAAGCGCACCGGCAGCCGCTTCAGGATCGAGGCGGGCAGGTCGGTCGGCTGACAGCCCCATTGCTTGATCGTGTAGCCCTTGAAGAACGCCTCGTAGAGCTCGGGCCCGACAAAGCGCAGCGCCTGATCCTCAAAGGTCTGCGGATCGGTGATCGAGGTGTCGGCCTTGGATTCCAGAAAGACCCGTGCCTCATCGGGGCGCAGGGTCTGGCCGAAATACTGATTGATCGTGTGCAGATTGACCGGCAGCGAATAAACAGCGCCCTGCGAGGTGGTCTTGACCCGGTTCTTGTAGGGCAGGAAGGTCTCGAACTTGTTCACATAGTCCCACACCTCGGCATCATCGGTGTGAAAGATGTGCGGACCATAGATATGCACCATCACGCCGGTTTCGGCATCCCGTTCGGTGTGGCAATTGCCGCCGACATGCGCACGCGCGTCCACAATGGTGATGCGATGGCCAGCCTCGGCCAGCATTCGCCCGATCACCGCACCGGACAGCCCTGCGCCCACCATCAGGCAATGCTTGCTCATCAGCTCTCTTCCTCTGGTCCATTCCTGTTGGCCTGCCACTATCACACCGCATCCGGAAGTAAAGATAAGCAGGGTCCGGGCAGCGGCTGATTGCCGCCACTGTGGCAGGCAGACCGCCTTGTTCTGCACGGGATGGCGCGCCATATAGGGGCAATCATGGAGGCAGATATGGCGGAAGACAGGTTCCCCGGCTGGCACGGCACGACGATCCTTGCCGTGCGGCGTGGTGGTGAGGTGGTGGTCGCGGGCGATGGGCAGGTGTCCTTGGGCCAGACCGTGATCAAGGGCAGCGCCCGCAAGGTGCGCAGATTGACCCCCGGTGGCCGCGACGTGGTCTGTGGTTTTGCCGGATCAACCGCCGATGCCTTTACCCTGCTGGAGCGGCTGGAGAAAAAGCTGGAAGCGGCCCCCGGCCAATTGGCGCGGGCCTGCGTGGAACTGGCGAAGGATTGGCGCATGGACAAGTATCTGCGCAATCTGGAGGCCATGCTGATTGTCACCGACGGCGCGGATCTGTTCGTGATCACCGGCGCGGGCGACGTGCTGGAACCGGAACATGATGTGGCTGCCATCGGCTCGGGCGGGAATTTCGCCCTGGCGGCGGCGCGCGGCCTGATGGCCACCGATCTGGCCGCCGAAGACATCGCCCGCCGCGCGATGGCGATTGCTGCGGATATCTGCGTTTACACCAATGGCAACCTGACTGTAGAGCGGATCACCACATGACCAACCTGACACCCCGCGAGATCGTCTCGGAGCTGGACCGGTATATCATCGGACAGAATGATGCCAAACGGGCGGTGGCTGTCGCGCTGCGCAACCGCTGGCGGCGCAAGCAGCTTGGCGATGACCTGCGCGACGAGGTTTACCCGAAGAATATCCTGATGATCGGGCCGACCGGCGTCGGCAAGACCGAGATCAGCCGCCGGCTGGCCAAGCTGGCCCGTGCGCCGTTCCTGAAGGTTGAAGCCACCAAATTCACCGAAGTCGGTTATGTAGGCCGCGATGTGGACAGCATCATCCGCGATCTGGTCGATGCCGCGATGATCGAGACGCGCGAGAGGATGCGCGACGATGTCAGGGCAAAGGCCCTGCAAGCCGCCGAGGACCGGGTGATCGAAGCCATCGCCGGCAAGGATGCCCGCGAACAGACGCGCGAGATGTTTCGTGGCAAGCTGAAGCGGGGCGAGCTGGACCAGACCCTGATCGAACTGGATGTGCAGGACAGCCCCACCCCCTTGCCGATGATGGGCGGGCAGGGCATGGAACTGCAGATGCAGGGCCTGCAAGACCTGTTCAAGGCCTTTGGCGGCCGCACCACCCGCAAACGGCTGACCGTGGCCGAAAGCTATGACATCCTGCTGGGGCAAGAGGCCGACAAGCTGCTGGACGACGAGGCGGTGAAAGCGGCGGCTCTGGAAGCCGTGCAGGAAAACGGCATCGTGTTTCTGGACGAAATCGACAAGGTCTGCGCCCGCGCCGATGCACGCGGTGCCGATGTGTCACGCGAAGGGGTGCAGCGCGATCTGCTGCCGCTGATCGAGGGCACCACGGTATCGACCAAATACGGGCCGGTGAAAACCGATCACATCCTGTTCATTGCCTCGGGCGCGTTCCACATTGCCAAACCTTCGGATCTGCTGCCGGAATTGCAGGGACGCCTGCCGATCCGGGTGGAGTTGCAGGCGCTGACCGAAGGGGATTTTGTCCGCATCCTGACCGAAACCGACAATGCGCTGACCCGGCAATATGCGGCGCTGATGGCCACCGAGGCCGTGCAGGTGCGCTTTACCGAGGACGGAATCGCCGCCCTAGCCCGCATCGCGGCAGAGGTAAACGGCAGCGTGGAAAACATCGGCGCGCGCAGGCTTTATACCGTGCTGGAACGGGTATTCGAGGAACTGTCGTTCACCGCGCCCGATCGCGGCGGCGAAGAGGTTCTGGTGGATGCGGCCTTTGTTGAAACAAATGTCGGGGCGTTGGCACGTTCGGCGGATCTGAGCCGATACGTTTTGTGAATCCACTTGGCGGCAGCCAGAAAATCGGCAATTCCTGTGGCAACAGAAGGAATGTGCCTTGTCCCGGTTTGCTCTTGTCCTGTGTCTTGTTGCCGCAGCTGCCTGCACACCACGCGGCGTGTTGACGATTTACCCGCCCGCCGCCGAAGTGGGCGCGGTGCAAGAGATTTTCGTGGGCACCACACGGGCCATCGACCCCGAGACCCGCAGCTTTGGGCGGGGTCGATCCGAAGTCGAACATTTCGCCCGGTTCGAGATTTCAGTTCCGCCAGACCGTGAACTTGGCGAGATCAGCTTTCCCAGACGCCATGGCAAGCCGGATCCGCAGAAAGACTTCCTGACGACCGAGCAAGAGCTGCATGTCAGCGCCAAGGAGTTTCGCAGTGATCTGAGCACCGCCATGCGGGCACTGCCCCGGGGCAAGCGCGATGCGGTGATCTATGTCCATGGCTTCAACAACACCTTCTCCGAAGGGCTGTATCGCATTGCGCAGCTGAGCCATGATCTGGAAATGCCGGGCGTGACGCTGCATTATTCCTGGCCCTCGGCGGGCAATCCGCTGGGCTATGTGGCCGACCGCGATTCATCACTGTTTGCGCGCGACGGGCTGGAACGGCTGATGCAGGAGGTGGTGGCATCGGGGGCCGAGCGGATCGTGCTGGTGGCGCATTCGATGGGGTCCGCCCTGACGATGGAGGCCCTGCGCCAGATCGCCATCCGGGGTGATACCAACCTGATGCGCCGGATGGCGGGCGTGATCCTGATTTCGCCCGATATTGACGTGGACGTGTTCCGCACCCAGGCCCGAACCTATGGCGCACTGCCGCAGCCCTTTCTGATCTTCGGCTCCAGCCGCGACACCTTGCTGGGCCTGTCGGCGCGGCTGACCGGACAGCCCGACCGGCTGGGCAATTTGCAGGACATCTCGAAAGTCGCGGACCTGAATGTGACCTTCCTGAATACCGGCGCTTATTCCGAGGGGGCAGGCCATTTCAATCTGGGTGACAGCCCGGCGTTGCTGCAACTGATGCAGCGCATCGGCGAGGTGGACAGTGCCTTTGGCAGCGATCAGCGCGGCCGTGTCGGCCTGTTGCCCGGTGTGGTGCTGACGGTGCAAAGTGCCACGCAGATCGTTCTGGCCCCGGTGGGCGCCGTGGCGCAGGAGCTTTCGGAGTAACCTCTGCCTACCGCGCCCGGCGCAGATAGACGTAATAGGCGCCGGCGCCGCCATGTTTCAGATGCGCTTCGGTGATTTGCAGGATGCAGGGGCCAAGCGGCGGCATATGGAGCCATTGCGGCACCTGATGTTTCAACACGCCATAGCGCTGCGGGATCGGGCCGAAATCCGGGCCTTGCTTGCCCTTGCCGGTGATGACCAGCACCAGCCGCAACCCGCCGGACCAGCTGTTGAGGATAAAGCGGATCAGTTCGGGGTGGGCTTCGGCCACGGTCATGCCATGCAGATCAAGCCGCGCTTCGGGGGTCAGTTTGCCGCGCGACATGCGGTCATAATTCTTGCGGTCCATCTGCACCGGGGCCGTGGCAAGGCGTTCCGCCAGCGGTGGCAGAATGTCCAGCTGCGGCTTGTGCGTGACATGCTGCCCCACGCGAAACCGGCCATAGCTGGGCACCGGTGCTGTTGGCTGCGGATCAGGGGCAGGCTGGGGAACCGATGGTTCGGCAGATTTGCGATGAAAAGCCGGGGCGTGCATTGGCCGCGCCGTGCGCGCGACGGCATGCCAGAGATCCTGTTCATCGGGGCGGAGCGTGCGGCGGCGGCTCATGGGCGGTCAGCCGTCGGGCATCATGGCATAGGCCTGATCTATCGGCAGCAGAACAACCATACGCCCGCCATCCTTGATCGTGCCCGCCGCCTCGCCTGCGGCATCGCCGGTGCCATAAAAGATGTCAGCCCGTTGCGCCCCCTTGATCGCGCCGCCGGTATCCTGCGCCACCATCAGCCGGTGCATCGGGTCGCGCCCTGCCTTTTCGATCCAGATCGGGGCGCCCAGCGGATTATGGGCCGGATCAACCGCAAGCGAGCGCAGCGTGGTGATGGAGCGTCCCATTGCACCGATCGGCCCCTTATGGGCCGGAAGATCCGGCAGCTTGCGGAAGAACACATAAGACGGGTTGGTTTCCAGCAGCGCATGGCCGGGGCCAGGATTGCTGCGCACCCAATGGCGGATCGTCTGCGCCGAAACCTGATCCGGGGTATGGGTGCCCCGACGCACCATCTCTTGTCCGACCGAGCGGTATGGATGGCCGTTCTTGCCCGCATACCCCACACGCATCACCCGGCCATCCGGCATACGGATCCGGCCAGAGCCCTGGATATGCAGAAAAAACACCTCCACTGGATCTTCCAGCCAGGCCAGTTCCAACCCGCGCCCGCGCAGGATGCCGCCTTCAATCACCGCGCGGGAATGCCACACCGTGCCATTCTGCAATTCCGGCGGCTTGGCATAGATCGGATAGGCAAAGCGCGGCGTGCGGAAGGGTGATCCGTTCAGTTCCGGCTCAAAATAGCCGGTAAACAGCGCAGGCGGATTGCCGATGATGAGCGGGCGGAAGAACAGTTCAAAAAACGCCCGCGCCGATTGCGGGCTGTCGCCTGCATCGGCGGCCAAGGCACAAAGCGGCCCCCATTCGGGGGCCTTGAGCAGGGAACAGGTTTCCTGAAACGCAATCAGCGCCTCGCGCTGATCATCCTCGGCCCAGCCCTCCAGCTCTTCAAAGCTCAGAACCTGCGCAGGCGCGCTCATGGCGCAACAGAGCCAGACAGCCGCCGCGCTGGCACCAAGGCCAAATCTGCGAAGCGCGGCACGCATCACTCCCCTGTGGCGACAAGCTGCCAGTTGGGATCGGCAGCACCCATGACCCGTGCGAAGGTCCAGACATCGCGCTGGCGCTTGCCTTCGGTCGGGCTGCCTTCGATCACATCACCCGCCTTGTTGCGCACGACGGTCGTCAGCTCGCCGGTAAAGCGCACCGAGACTTCGGCCTCGCGCGTGGCGTCATCAAAGGTCGCGTCATGCAGCGCCATTTCGCGGATACCGACAAAATTGGCCTCGACCGTCAGCCCCTGCTCTTCGCGCGCCTGCACCGCAGCGGCAAAGCTGTCATAGACATCCTGCGACAGGAACGGGCGGATGGCAGCAATGTCGCCCCGCTCGAACGCCATCAGGATCATCTCATAGGCACCGCGCGCGCCTTGCAGGAAGGTATTCACCGAAAAATCCGGCTCGACCTGCTTCATCGCGGCCAAGGCCCGGGCAGTGGGGCTGCCATCGGCGGCGTGATCGGTGATGTCACGATCCGGGCCGCCTTCGATCACTTCGAAGCCACGGGGCACGGGTTTCTTGACCTCGTCCGCCAGCGGCGGCTTCTCGAAGCCTTCCCGCGTGCCCAGAACACTGCGCAGCTTGAGAATGAGGAATACAGCGATCCCGGCAAGCACAAGAAGTTGGATCAACGCATTGTTCATTCGGACCTCAGCAGCAAAGATGGGGTTGGTTTCAAGCACCTTTCGTTCCTATGTAGGGAAGGGGTGTGGACAAGTCCACCGCCTGACACAGAGTTGTTGCGGGGGAGAAGCAAAGATGCGGCTGTTTGGCCCGTTTGTTGTATTGATGCTGGTTGAAATTGCACTGTTCATCACGCTGGGCGGATGGATGGGGCTGTGGCTGTCGCTTGCGGTGATTTTCGGCACCGCCTTTCTGGGGGCCGCCCTGCTGCGCGCCCAGAGTCAGCGCATGGCGCTGGATCTCAGGGCCGCGATGGAGCGGATGTCCAGCCCGCTGTCGCCGATGGCGCATCACGCGCTGATCCTGTTTGCCGGGATCCTGCTGATCCTGCCCGGATTTCTGGGCGACACCATCGGGCTTCTGCTGCTGATCCCGCCGTTGCGCCGGGGGCTGATTGCCCTGCTGGCGCGGTATGTGCCGCAGCCGCCGCGCGATGGGTTTGGCACGCATCCGGGGGCGCGGCCCGACGTGGTGATTGATGCCGAATTCATCGAGCTGGACGATACAGCAGCCCCACCCCGCAGCGGCCCCTCGGGCTGGACACGCCATTGAGCGAGGCCTGAACTGCTGCTAGACAGAGGGCAGTAATCTTGGCCAATGCCATTTCAGCAGGAGGAACAGATGACCGAGGCCAATGGCGCAACGCCAACCGCAGCCCCGCAAGTGAAGATGAGCGTTCTTGCGCAATATGTGCGGGATATGTCGTTCGAAAACATGGTCGCCCAGAAAGGGCTGACCTCGGGTGAAGTGCAGCCTGACATTCAGGTTGCCGTCAGCCTCGACGCCCGGAAACGGGCCGTGGAGCATCAATATGAAGTGATCAACAAGTTCCGCATCACATCGAAGAACAAGGCGACGGGCGACACCCTGTTCCTGATGGAAGTGGATTATGGCGGCGTCTTTCATGTGGAAGGCGTGCCGGAAGAGCAACTGCACCCCTTCCTGCTGATCGAATGCCCGCGGATGCTGTTCCCGTTTGTGCGCCGCATCATTTCGGACGTGACGCGCGATGGCGGCTTCCCGCCGCTGAACATCGACACTGTGGATTATCTGGCGCTGTATCGTCAGGAGCTGGCCCGCCGGTCGCAAGTGCAGCCTGCCGCAACCCAGCCCGAAACCGTACAGTGATCAGCCGCGTTTGAGCCAGATCGCGCCGTCGCCCATCTTTGCCACAAAGGCAGCATGGGCGGCGGCTTCTTCCTCAGTCAGACGTGAGGGCAACGGCACCGGGCGCGGACGGGGACGCCAATCTGTTTCGGCCTGCACAGTGCCTTTTTGCGGCTGGGTCTGGGCCGTCGCCAAGGCGAAATCAGGCTGACGACCGCCGATCAGCTCCAGATACACCTCCGCCAGAATTTCACTGTCCAGCAAGGCACCGTGTTTTTCGCGCGCCGAATTGTCGACGCCAAACCGGCGGCACAAGGCATCGAGCGAGGCCGGAGAACCGGGGAACTTCTTGCGCGCGATCATCACCGTATCAATCGCGCGGTCATTGGGCAGCGTGGGAAAGCCCGCCACGCGCAGTTCCCAGTTGAGGAACTTCATGTCGAATGCCGCATTGTGGATAACCAGCTTGGCATCGCCGATGAAATCCAAAAAGTCCTGGGCGCAGGCCTTGAACAGCGGCTTGTCACGCAGAAAATCATCGCCCAGCCCGTGCACCGCGAAGGCTTCTTTCGGCATGGTACGCTCGGGGTTGAGATATTGGTGATAGGTGCGGCCGGTGGGCATGTGGTTCAGCAGCTCCACCGCGCCAATTTCGACGATCCGGTGCCCTTCCGAGGGTTCAAAGCCGGTGGTTTCGGTGTCGAGGACGATTTCACGCATCACGGATCTCACGGATATAGGCGATCAAAGCCTGCACTGCGGCTTCGACAGAGGCAAGGCTCAGGGTTTCGATGATATGGGTTGCACGGGCGCGCTTTTCCGCATCCGGCATCTGGCGCGACAGGATCAACCGGAACTGCGCCTCGGTCATGCCCGCGCGTGACAGCACGCGCGTGCGTTGCAGGGCGGGTGGTGCCGTGACCAGCAGCGTGGCATCCATATCGGCCTCTGTGCCCTTTTCGAACAGCAGCGGAATGTCAAATACCACAATATCTGCCGTCTGCTGGGTCAGAAAACTGGCGCGATCCTGGGCTACCAAAGGGTGCACAATCGTCTCTAATGTGGCCAAAAGCGTGGGATCCTGCGCCAGCGCCCGCTTCAATGCTTCACGTGAAACACCGCCCGCCTCGATCGCATCGGGCAAGATCGCCGCGATGGGGGCAACAGCCGGGCCATCCGGCGCATAGAGCCGATGCACCGCAGCATCGGCATCCCAGACCGGCACGCCTTGCGCCCGAAAGAACCCCGCCGTGGTCGATTTTCCCATACCGATGGATCCCGTCAGACCAAGACGAAACGGCATCATGCGCCGAGCACCGCTTTGCGCGTGGCCTCGTCCACCTCGGGGCGCTGGCCGAACCAGCGTTCAAAACCGGGGGCGGCCTGATGCAGCAACATGCCCAAACCATCCACCACGACGGCACCCGCCTCTTCGGCTTCGATCAGGAATTGGGTTTTGAGCGGGGTATAGACAAGATCCGTCGCCAACGCGCCGCGTTCCAGCGCATCCAGCGGGATGCGGAAATCCGGCTTGCCTGTCATGCCCAGGGCGGTGGTGTTGATGACCGTCGCCGCGCCCTCCAGCATATTGCCCGCCTGAACCCAATCCCAGACCGAGACCTTTGCGCCAAAATCGGTGCGGAAGGCCTCGGCCCGCAGGCGAGTCCGGTTGGCGATGCGCACTTCGGGAACACCGACCTCGATCAGAGCCGCGACCACCGCCCGTGCAGCGCCGCCCGCGCCAAACACAGCCGCAGGGCCGGCAGCGGGATTCCACTGCGGCGCGTTCTGCCGCAGATTGGCGATGAAGCCCGACCCATCGGTGTTGTCAGCATGAATCCGACCATCCTTGCGGAAGATCAGCGTATTGGCGGCACCGATCAGCGCCGCCCGGTCTGACACGATATCGGCAAGGCCCAAAATCGTCTCTTTATGCGGAATAGTGACGTTCAGCCCAACAAACCCCAGCTTTGGCAGGGTGCGCAAAGCCTCGGCAAGATCGGCCTGCGCGATGTCCATCGGAATGTAATGGCCCTTGATGCCGTATTTCTTCAGCCAATAGCCGTGCAGCACGGGCGAGCGGCTGTGCGCGACAGGCGATCCGATGACGCCGGCAAGCGGAATGCGCGGATGATCTATCATGTGTCGATGAACTTTCGTGTTTCCAGATAGGTCAGCAGGGGCAAGAGCGGCAGCCCGAGAACGGTAAAGTAATCGCCTTCGATGGCGCTGAACAGCCGGATACCTTCCTCTTCGAGCTTGTAGGCCCCGACAGAGTGGCGAATACTGTCCCAGTTGCGGGCAAGATACCCAGCAAGCCAGTCATCCGAAAAGACTCGCATCGTCAGATCAACCCGCCCGACATGGCGCCAGATCGGCTGGCCCGCATCATAAAGCACAAGTGCCGACAGCAACCGATGCGTCTGACCGCGCAGCTTTTGCAGTTGCGCCCGCGCTTCCTCGGGCGTCTCTGCCTTGCCCCAGGCCTTGCGGTCAAATTCCAGAACCTGATCGCAGCCAAGCACCAGATCGGCAGGATTGCGGTCGGCGATCTTGCGCGCCTTCATCTCTGCCAGCGCATCGGCAATGTCGCGCGGATGCGCGCCTTCGGCCTCCAGCGCGGCGCGCACGGTTTCTTCGTCAATCCGGGGCGATTGCGACGTGACCGACAAACCCGCCGCACGCAGCATGGTGAGGCGGGTTTCCGAGGAGGAGGCGAGAAGCAGGGGGCGTGGCATCAGCTGGGGGCCAATCTGTGGAAAAGCTCAATTTGTTCCTGACGCCGTTTTCTGGACAAAACAGCCTTTCCGTGATTGGTGCCGGTCATGCCCCCGGGTTGTCAAGTCACTGTCCAAGATTGTCCACCTGTGGGAAGCGTTCCACGCCAAGCCGGGAAAAGCCACACATCCACAGTGCGCGGATAAGTTTTCCACATTACCGAGACAGGCTTATAATTTTCTCATGCTATTGTAATTGTTAGGAAATAACCAAAACTTTCAAGATTGTCGACCCTCAGACGGAGCGGCTTATCCCGAGGATCTTGCTTGTGGACAAACGCGGGGAACTCTTCCGAAATTCGCTTATCCCCTGTCCCTACATCATCATTCCTTTTCTCTTTTCTTTCTTTAAGAAGAAGTAAGTAAAGAAGGGCACATGATGATCGACATACTTCCTGACGCATATCTTTGGGTGAAAGTCCTACATGTCATCTCGGTGATCAGCTGGATGGCAGGTTTGTTCTACCTGCCACGACTGTTCGTCTATCACGCAGAACAGGTGGACGCGGGAACTGCGACGGATCGCATGTTCCAGACCATGGAACGGCGGCTGCTGCGCGCCATCATGGCACCTGCTATGCTGACGACCTGGCTGTTTGGTCTGGCACTGGTCGTGACCCCCGGCATTGTCGACTGGTCGATGATCTGGCCCTGGAGCAAGGCCGCAGCGGTGCTGGGCATGACCTGGTTTCACATGTGGCTGGGCCGACAGCGCAAGGCCTTCGCGCAGGGCGACAACAGGCTCAGCGGACGGCGCTACCGCCTGATGAACGAGGTTCCGACGGTTTTGATGATCGTGATCGTCGCATCGGTCATCGTGAAATTCTGATCTGATTGACTTTTTGCAGCGCATCCGGTAAGCGGTCGGCAAGCATGGCCGTCCGGCCGGATGCGTTTCCCTTGATGATACAGCATTGGCAGCCCCTCTGACGGGGTGGAGCCACAGATGAACGGTTATTTATGACTTCCGAACGCTTGAACCTTGCAGACCTCAAAGCCAAGACACCGGCAGATCTTTTGTCGATGGCCGAGGAGTGGGAAATCGAGAACGCGCCTTCCATGCGGAAGGGCGAGATGATGTTCTCGATCCTCAAGGAACATGCGGAAGAAGGCTGGGAAATCGGCGGCGACGGCGTTCTGGAAGTGCTGCAGGACGGCTTTGGCTTTCTCCGCAGCCCGGAGGCCAACTATCTGTCCGGACCGGATGATATCTATGTCAGCCCGGAAATGATCCGCCAGTTCTCGCTGCGCACAGGTGACACGATCGAGGGTGTGATTCAGGCACCGCGCGACAATGAGCGCTATTTCAGCCTGGTGAAGGCGACGCGGATCAACTTTGATGATCCCGAACGGGCGCGCCACAAGGTTCACTTTGACAACCTGACGCCGCTTTACCCGGATGAGCGGCTGAAGATGGAGATCGAGGATCCGACGGTGAAGGATCGTTCGGCCCGGATCATTGATCTCGTCTCGCCCATCGGCAAAGGCCAGCGTGCGCTGATCGTGGCACCGCCGCGGACGGGTAAAACTGTTCTGCTTCAGAATATTGCACATTCCATCGCGATCAATCACCCGGAATGTTACCTGATCGTCCTGCTGATCGACGAGCGGCCCGAAGAGGTCACTGACATGCAGCGGTCGGTGAAGGGTGAGGTTGTGTCCTCGACTTTTGACGAGCCGGCAACGCGGCACGTCGCTGTGGCTGAAATGGTGATCGAGAAGGCGAAGCGCCTTGTCGAACACAAGCGCGATGTTGTCATCCTGCTCGATTCGATCACGCGTCTGGGCCGGGCTTTCAACACGGTTGTGCCGTCGAGCGGCAAGGTTTTGACCGGGGGTGTGGATGCCAATGCGCTGCAACGTCCGAAGCGCTTCTTTGGTGCGGCGCGGAACATTGAAGAGGGTGGATCGCTGACCATCATCGCGACGGCGCTGATTGATACCGGATCGCGCATGGACGAGGTCATCTTTGAAGAATTCAAAGGCACCGGTAATAGCGAGATCGTGCTGGACCGCAAGGTCGCCGACAAGCGTGTGTTCCCGGCGATGGATATTCTGAAATCCGGCACCCGGAAAGAAGACCTGCTGGTCGAGAAATCGGATCTGCAAAAGACCTATGTCCTGCGCCGCATCCTGAACCCGATGGGCACGACCGATGCCATCGAATTCCTGATTTCCAAACTGAAACAGACGAAATCGAATTCGGAGTTCTTCGATTCGATGAATACCTGAGTCGGGCGCCGGGTCAGGCAGGCGCAGGAGTGCAGCATGGAGACGATTTACGCACTGGCCACGGCCAGAGGCAGGGCGGGTGTTTCTGTCATCCGCATTTCCGGCCCTCTGGCGCATGATACGGCTTTTCTGCTGACCGGGCGTGCCTTGCCGAAGCCTCGGCAGGCAGCGCTGCGTCGGATCCTGCACAAGGGCGAGCTGCTAGACGAAGGGCTGTTGCTGCTGTTTGGCGCAGATGCCAGCTTTACAGGTGAGGCTGTTGTCGAGCTTCAGCTGCATGGCTCTGTTGCGGTGGTGTCTGCTGTGTTGCGCGCGCTGTCAGAGATGCCGGGGCTGCGGATGGCCGAAGCGGGCGAGTTTACGCGGCGCGCGCTTGAAAACGGTCGGTTGGACCTTTCGCAAGTCGAAGGGCTTGCCGATCTGATTGACGCAGAAACCGAAGAGCAACGCCGCCAGGCGCAGCGCGTTTTGTCCGGCTATGTGGGCAAGACTGTTGAAGGTTGGCGGCAGAACATGCTGCGGGCGGCGGCACTTCTGGAAGCGACGATTGATTTTGTCGATGAGGACGTTCCGGTCGACGTGACGCCGGAAGTTTCCGGATTGTTGAGCCGGATGCTGGTGGAAATGCGTGCTCAGGTTGCGGGCTCTGCGATGGCAGAACGCATTCGTGACGGATTTGAGGTTGCCATCATCGGGGCGCCGAATGTCGGAAAATCCACCCTCCTGAATGCTTTGGCGGGCCGGGATGCGGCGATCACATCAGAAATCGCGGGCACCACGCGGGACGTGATCGAAGTGAGGATGGAACTCGCGGGCCTTCCGGTGACGTTGCTGGATACGGCGGGTATCCGCGATACTGCAGATTCAGTCGAGGCGATCGGAATTTCTCGGGCAATTGAGCGGGCGCAGCAGGCTGATTTGCGACTGGTGATCCTGGATGATGCAGCGGATGATATACCCGTTGCGCTAAAGGATGGTGATATTGTGGTGCTCGGCAAAGCTGACATCTATCCGGATCGCCCTCATCGCCAGATATCGGGCCGAACAGGTTTGGGCATGGATATGCTGGTGCGCGATATTGGCCAGATCTTGTCACAGCGCAGTGCCGGGGCGTCGGGGCTGATCCGCGAACGTCATCGCATTGCGGTGAGCCAAGCCATTGAGGCTTTGGAATTGGCGCAGGCTGAGGTAAAGCTTGGGGCGGATAGAATCGAGCTTGCGGCCGAGCACATTCGTCAAGCCATGCGGGCGCTTGATGTTCTGATCGGTCGCATTGGCGTTGAAGACGTGCTTGGAGAGATCTTCTCCAGTTTCTGTATCGGAAAATAAGGATGTTTCACGTGAAACATTTCGATGTTGTGGTTATTGGCGGTGGCCATGCCGGATGTGAAGCCGCTGCGGCGGCAGCCCGCATGGGCGTAAAGACTGCGCTTGTCACGCTCAATCGAAAAGACATTGGCACGATGTCCTGCAATCCGGCTATTGGTGGCTTGGGCAAGGGGCATCTTGTACGCGAAATTGATGCCCTTGATGGCGTCATGAGTGGCGTAGCCGATGAGGCTGGGATTCAGTTCCGCCTGCTGAATCGCCGCAAAGGCCCGGCAGTGCAGGGGCCACGCGCGCAAGCAGATCGGGCGTTGTATCGGGCCGCGATGCAGGCTGCCTTGGCAAAGTATGCCTTTCTCGAGATTGTCGAAGGCGAGGTTTGCGATCTTCTGCTTGAAGGAGACCGTGTCGTTGGCGTCACATTGGCGGATGGCAGCGAGATCAGGTCAGCCAGCACGATTCTGACGGCAGGCACTTTCTTGAACGGTATCATCCATATCGGGGATGTTCGGAAAAGCGCTGGTCGCATGGGCGACAAGCCGTCGATTGCCTTGGCAGAACGGTTGGCAACCTTTGATCTGGCGCGCGGGCGGCTCAAGACCGGCACCCCGCCACGTCTGGATGGCCGCACGATCAATTGGGAAAAGCTTGAACAGCAAGACGGGGACAAGGATCCGGTGCTGTTCTCTTTCCTGAACAAAAAGCCGATTGCGCGGCAGATCGCTTGCGGCATTACACATACGAATGAGCGGACCCACGACATCATCCGCGAAAACCTGTCGCGCTCTGCGATGTATGGCGGCCATATCGAAGGGGTCGGCCCGCGTTACTGCCCGTCGATCGAAGACAAGGTGGTTCGCTTTTCTGACAAAACCAGCCATCAGGTGTTTCTGGAACCAGAAGGTCTGGATGATCACACGGTCTATCCGAATGGCATTTCGAGCTCCCTGCCCATCGAGGTTCAGGAAGCCTATGTGCATTCGATAGAAGGGCTGGAGCAGGCGAAGATCCTGCAACCGGCCTATGCCATCGAGTATGACTATTTCGATCCGCGTAATCTGCGTGAGACGCTGGAAAGCAAAACTATTCCAGGGCTGTATTTTGCCGGCCAGATCAATGGTACCACAGGATATGAAGAAGCGGCAGCCCAAGGGCTTGTGGCGGGCCTGAATGCTGCCTGCGCCGCGCGGAATCAGGATGCTGTGCTGTTCAGCCGGACATCGAGCTATATCGGTGTGATGGTGGATGATCTGCTCAGCTATGGTGTTACCGAACCCTATCGCATGTTCACCTCGCGCGCAGAGTTTCGCCTTTCCATCCGTGCCGATAATGCGGATCAAAGGTTGACGCCGCTTGGTATGGACATTGGCTGCGTTTCGTCATCGCGGGCCGCATATTTCGCTGAGAAGATGGAGATGGTCGTCAAAGGCAAAGCTGCTCTTGGTGCGGTGAAGCTGACACCGAAAGAGGCTGGTGAGATCGGTATCCCTGTCAGCCAGGATGGTGGTCGCCGGACGGCCTTGGAATTGCTCGCCTTCCCGACAGCGGTTCCCGAGATGTTTGCGGCAGTTTGTGAAGATTTTGCTGTTTTGGACACTGATGTGCAGCAGCAGATCCGCAATGATGTGCTTTATGCGCAATTTGAGTTGCGCCAATCGGCAGATGCGCTTGCCCTGAAACGGGATGAGGCGATGATTATTCCGGCTGATTTCGATTATGGCTCGCTCTCGGGTCTTTCTGGTGAGCTGACCCAAAAACTGCTGCGTATCAAGCCGACGAATATCGCACAGGCCAGCCGCATCGAAGGCATGACGCCTGCCGCACTGATCCTGATCCTGTCTCGGCTTCGTAAAGCGCAAGCGCTGCGGGCAGCATCATGACGCATCTGCAAGTGGCGGGGCTGGATGTTTCACGTGAAACATCCGAAAAGCTCGATTCATATGTTGCGCTGATCCAGAAGTGGAACAAGGCTATCAACCTGATTTCCCGGTCCTCTGAAGCGGATATTTGGCAGCGGCATATTGCTGATAGCGCTCAGTTGGCACAGCACCTGCCAAGTGGGCCCAGGCTCTGGCTTGATCTTGGTAGCGGCGCGGGTCTTCCGGGGATCGTTCTTGCGATCATCGCGGCAGAGGTAGCGCCATCTCTGCGCTTTGAACTTGTCGAGGTTGATCAACGCAAAGCGACCTTCCTGCGGCAGGTGTCCCGCGAGCTTGGTCTCAATGTCACGGTTCTGACGGAACGGATTGAGGCGCTGACCCCAAGATTGGCGGATGTGGTTTCCGCGCGCGCCCTGGCATCCTTGTCGGATCTGTGCAATTTCGCTGAGCGCCATCTTGATGCAGACGGAATTGCCGTATTTTTGAAAGGCACGGGCGCTGAAGCCGAGATTGAAGTCGCCCGGAGGAAATGGTCATTCAATCTGGAAAGCTTCCCGAGTAAGACAAGTGTAGACGCGCTCGTTTTGAAATTGAAGAAGATCCGCCATGTCTGACCTGTCTCGTCCCCGTCAACCGAAAATCATCGCGGTCGCGAACCAGAAGGGGGGCGTGGGTAAAACGACGACAGCCATAAATCTTGCGGCAGGGCTTGCGGAACTCGGCGGCAAGGTGCTGTTGGTCGATCTTGATCCGCAAGGCAACGCGTCGACCGGGCTGGGTGTGAATGTCGCGCAACGGCAGATGACCAGCTATGACGTGCTTCTGGAGGATGTTTCGATATCCGAGGCTGTGATTCCAACGAATATCGAGAACCTTTTGATCTGTCCTGCAAATGCCGATTTGGCTTCGGCGGATATCGAACTGGTTTCAAACGAAAAGCGCAGCTTTTTGCTGCATGATGCCCTGCGCCAGAAAGATATCGACACCTTGGCGCTGGATTACATCCTGCTCGATTGCCCGCCTTCCCTGAGCCTGCTGACGGTGAATGCGCTCTGTGCCTGCCATTCCGTTCTGATCCCGCTTCAAAGCGAATTCTTTGCGCTTGAGGGCCTGTCGCAGTTGATGCTCACCATTCGGACTGTGCGCGAAGGTGCAAACCCGCAGTTGCGGATCGAAGGTGTGGTCCTGACCATGTATGACAGCCGCAACAACCTGTCGCAGCAGGTTGAAAATGATGTGCGTGAAACTCTGGGCGACCTCGTGTTTGGCACGATCATCCCGCGCAATGTGCGTGTCAGCGAAGCGCCGTCCTATGCCATGCCGGTCTTGACTTATGATTCCAGTTCGAAGGGCAGTGAAGCCTATCGGGCCTTGGCATTGGAAATCGCGGCGCGACACGGTATCCTCGGCGGGCATAAAGGGAAGATCTGATCATGGAGAAGAAAATGGAGCGCAGGGGCCTTGGACGCGGATTGTCGGCATTGATGGCTGACATCAATCTGGCACCGAATACGCAGACTGCTCCAGATCAGCCGATTGCCCGTAAACCCGATATTCTGCCGGTTGAGAGGCTTCAGCCAAACCCGAACCAGCCGCGGCGGAGCTTTTCGCCCGAAAGCCTGGAGGATCTGGCGAAATCGCTGAGTCAGAAGGGCGTTCTTCAGCCGCTGATCGTCCGCCCGCTGGCGGATTCAACCCAATATGAGATCGTTGCTGGCGAACGTCGCTGGCGTGCTGCACAGATCGCGCGGTTGCATGAGGTTCCGGTTCTCATCAGAGAGTTTGATGACACGGAGGTTCTGGAAGTTGCAATCATCGAGAATATCCAGCGCTCAGATCTGAATTCGATCGAAGAGGCGCTTGCCTTCCGGCAACTGATGGACCGCTTCGGCCATACGCAGGAGCGCCTTGCCGAGGCGCTGTCCAAGAGCCGCAGCTATATTGCCAATCTTCTGCGGTTGCTGAGCCTGCCGGAAGATGTTCAGGCCTTGGTCAAGGATGGCAAACTCTCTGCTGGCCATGCTCGCGCGCTGATCACCACGCCAAATCCGTCAGAGCTTGCACGGCAGGTTGTCGAGAACGGCCTTTCGGTACGTGAAACCGAAGACCTTGTGAGAAAACCAGCGGCTCCAGGGACTGCAACTCCCGGCCGCAAAGGAAAGTCCTCTGGGTTCGAAAAGGATCCTGATACGCGGGCTTTGGAAGCAGATCTTTCGGCGAACCTGAAGATGGGGGTGTCGATCAACCATGAACCGGGTGGTGAGCGCGGCGTGCTTTCCGTGCGCTATAACTCGCTGGATGATCTTGATCTTCTGTGCCGGGTGCTGTCGCTTACACCGAGGGACGGCTCCATATAAAGGCTGCGGCGCAGGTCAGCACCACCGCCTGTATTCCCAGAAGCCAAACAGGCACGTTGAGTAGCCACGAGATCGCCAGAACGGCAATCATCGAGACTGTAGACAGTTTCTTTGCCATGGTGCTGATTGCGCCATGGGCTTCCCAGTTGCGAATCGGCGGTCCAAGCCTTGGATGCTCCATCAGCCAAGTGTGCAGCCGTGTCGAGGATTTTGAAAAGCTGAACGCGGCCAAAAGCAAGAATGGCACTGTGGGGAGCAGGGGGGTCACGATGCCGATCACGGCAAGAATGACTGCGCAAAACCCCAATGCGCCCCACAAAAATTGCATCACAGCGCCTCGGTGAGCTTTTTCAGAATCTGGTTCAACAAGGGGCGACCTTTGTCAGTCACCTGCAATTGCCCGGTACTGTGCTGTATCATGCCAAGATCCTGCAGTTCATTCAGCACAGATGGTTTCAGGTCGCGCTGTAGCATGGCCGACAACCTCTGAGTGCTGATTCCATCTGACAATCTGAGGCCCATCAGCAGATATTCAAGGCCTCGATCTTCCGAGGACAGGCTGCCGTCAAAGTCCTGAACACCGCCGTCGCTGATTGCAGAAGCGAGCCAGAGCGCGGGATTTTTCTCGGCGCTTGTCGCAACGCGTTGATCCAGCGTCAATCGCCCATGTGCGCCAGGCCCGACACCTGCATAATCGCCTGCCTGCCAATAGATCAGATTGTGGCGCGATTCCTGCCCCGGTTTTGCGTGGTTTGAGATTTCGTAGGCTGGTAGCCCGGCTTCGCCACAAAGATCCTGAGTCAGATCGTAAAAATCTGCTCCAAGATCTTCGTTTGGCAGCCCCTTTAGCAGGCCACGGGCATGGCGCTCGCCGAACACGGTGCCATCTTCAATCGTCAACTGATAGAGCGACAGGTGGCCGACAGACATGGCCAGCGCGCCCTGAAGCTCTTTCCGCCAGGCTTGCAGACTTTGATCCTGCCGGGCGTAGATAAGGTCAAAGCTGACCCGATCAAACAAAGACGTCGCTGTCTCAAACGCTGTTGTGGCCTCTGCCGCACTGTGCATCCGCCCCAACCGGCGCAGATCCTCGTCATTCAGCGCCTGAACACCAAGCGAGATGCGGTTCACCCCGGCATCTTTGTATCCTTGAAAGCGCCCCGCCTCGACTGAGGTCGGGTTCGCTTCCAGTGTGATTTCAATGTCATTGGAGCGTGACCAAGCGGTGGATGCAGCCTGAATGACTGCAGCGACGGTTTCTGGTGCCATCAGGGATGGTGTACCGCCGCCGAAGTAGATGGTTTTCAGGCTGCGGCCCGGCACAAGGGCGGCGATGCGATTGATCTCGCGGATATAGGCATCAGCCCAGGCCTTTTGATCTATCGCCGCAGCAACATGGCTGTTGAAGTCGCAATAGGGGCATTTGGATTGGCAAAATGGCCAGTGGACGTAAAGCCCAAATCCCGCGTTCTGCCAATCGTCCATGCCGTCACCCCTTGCCATGTTTCACGTGAAACATTCATCCACCAGTTTGCGGAACGCCGCCGCCCGGTGGCTGATCTTGTTCTTTTCCCAACGATCCATTTCGCCGAAGGTCTGCTGATAGCCGTCGGGCTGAAAAATTGGGTCGTAGCCATGTCCCTGCGTTCCGCGCCCGGGCCAGATGATCTGCCCGGCCATCTTGCCCTCGAACACTTCATCATGTCCGTCGGGCCAGGCGAGGACGAGAGTGCAGCAGAATTGGCCACGGCGAGGGAAGGGGGCCTGAATGGCTTCCAGCTCCATCCATGTCTTGTGCATCGCCATATCAAAGTCTCTACCTGTAGGCGTTTCTGCCCAATTTGCGGTATAGACCCCCGGCGCGCCGCCCAAAGCATCAACCATCAGGCCGGAATCATCCGCAAGGCAGGGCAGACCCGTCGCAGCCGTGGCCGCATGGGCCTTGATCCGTGCATTGCCCACAAAACTCGTCTCGGTCTCGGTCGGCTCATCCAGACCCAGCGCCCCCGCAGAGGTCACCGAGATCTGGAACGGCGCAAGCAAGGCTGAAATTTCTTCCAGCTTGCCTGCATTATGCGTGGCAACAACCAACTGTGCTTCGCGGAACTTGCGCATCTCAGGCCAGCGCCGCTTTCTGCGCGGCAACCAGGGCCGCGACGCCCTCTTCCGCCAGATCCAGAAGCTCGATCATTTCAGCGCGCGAGAAGGTGGCCCCCTCGGCCGACATCTGCACTTCGATCAGCCGCTTTGCCCCAGTCAGGATAAAGTTCGCATCGGTGCCCGCCGCAGAATCCTCTGCATAGTCGAGGTCCAGAACCGGCTGGCCCGCATAGATGCCGCAAGAAACTGCCGCAACATGATCCAGCATCGGGTCCGAACTGATGACGCCTGCCTTGAGCAGACGATTGACTGCAAGGCGCAGCGCCACCCAGCCGCCGGTGATTGCCGCACAGCGGGTGCCGCCATCGGCTTGGATCACATCGCAGTCCACGACGATCTGCCGTTCGCCCAAGGCCGAGCGGTCAACGCCTGCGCGCAGGGCTCGCCCGATCAGGCGCTGAATTTCCTGCGTGCGACCGCTTTGTTTGCCCGCAGCCGCCTCGCGCCGGGTGCGGCTGTTGGTGGCGCGCGGCAGCATGCCATATTCCGCCGTCACCCAACCCAGCCCGGTGTTCTTCAGAAAGGGCGGTGCCTTGTCCTCAATGGTCGCGGTGCACAGCACATGCGTGTCGCCTATCTTGATCAGGCAAGAGCCTTCCGCATGTTTGGTGATGCCGGTTTCGATGCTGACTGCGCGCAGTTGATTGAGTGTCCGTCCAGAGGGCCGCATGTGAGTATCCTTGTGTATAACTTTCTGCCAGATACCCATCGCAGACGGAATGATGCAACCCTCATTGACGCTGCACCCCTCTGGCCCTTAATTTGCCAGACTGCAATTTCGGGTGAACAGCATGTCAGACGGCCCAAAGATCCTGTCGGAACTGAATGACCGCTCGCGCGAAGTGTTTCGACGCGTTGTCGAAGGGTATCTCGCCTCGGGCGATCCGGTGGGTTCACGCACACTGACGCGGGATTTCAACGAAAAGATCAGTGCGGCGACCATCCGCAATGTGATGCAGGATCTGGAATATCTCGGGCTGCTGGACAGCCCGCATGTGTCGGCCGGCCGGGTGCCGACGCAGCTGGGGCTGCGCATGTTTGTGGATGGCCTGCTTGAGGTCGGATCGGTCACAACCGCTGACCGGGAAATGCTGGATGCCACCCTGGGCGACAATGCGCCCGATGTGGCCACGTTGCTGGACAAGGTTGGCGCGGCGCTTTCGGGGATCACGCGGGGCGCGAGTCTGGTTCTGGCGCCAAAACACGAAGAAGCCGCGATCCGGCATATCGAATTCGTCAACCTCGCGCCGCAAAGCGCGCTTGTGGTGCTGGTCTTTGCCGATGGTCATGTGGAAAACCGTCTGTTTACCCCGCCGCCGGGCCTGACGCCTTCGGCCATGCGCGAGGCGGCGAATTTCCTGAATGCGCTGGCGGGTGGAAAAACCCTGTCGGATCTGCGTGGCAGTGTGCGCACCGATATTGCCCGCCGCCGTCAGGAAATTGATTCGCTGGCCCGTGCGCTGGTGGATAGCGGTCTTGCCGTCTGGGAAAATGCCGATGAGCAAACCGAACGGCTGATTGTGCGTGGCAGGGCCAATCTGTTGGAAGGCACGTCTGAAGCCGATGACCTGAACCGCATCCGGCGGCTGTTCGACGATCTTGAACGCACGCGCGACATTGCCGAGTTTCTGGAGCTGACCGATGAGGGCGAAGGGGTGCGTATCTTTATTGGCTCAGAGAACAAGCTTTTCTCACTTTCGGGTTCCTCTTTGGTGGTCTCTCCCTATATGAACGCGGATCGGAAGATCATCGGTGCTGTGGGTGTCATCGGTCCGACGCGACTCAACTATGGGCGTGTCGTGCCAATTGTCGATTACACGGCGCAGCTTGTCGGTCGGATGGTGTCTGACCGCGGCAGGGGATGAAGGCGAAGAAACGAGGATGACGAAGATGGCGCAGGATCAGGCAGGGCCAGGCGATCTCAAGCTGGAAGATTTTGAAGAGTTCATTGAGGCCGATGAACTGGAGGCGCTGCGCGCCGAACGCGACGAGCTGCGCGACAAATTCATGCGCGCATTGGCCGATGCGGAAAACTCGCGCAAGCGGGGCGAGCGGGATCGGCGCGAGGCCGAGCAATATGGCGGCTCCAAGCTCGCCCGCGACATGCTGCCGGTCTATGACAACTTGCGCCGCGCCCTGAATGCCGCCACGGATGAGCATCGCGCGCAGGCTGCCGCTCTGATCGAGGGCGTGGAGCTGACGCTGCGCGAGCTGCTGTCGGTGTTGACCAAACATGGCGTGACGCCGATCATGCCGGAAATCGGCGATGTTTTTGATCCGCAACAACATCAGGCGATGTTCGAGGCTCCATTGCCGGGCACCAAGGCCGGGCAAATCATTCAGGTGATGACGGAAGGCTTCCTTCTGCATGACCGTCTGCTGCGCCCGGCGCAGGTGGGCGTGTCGTCAAACACCCAAGGCTGATCCCAGCCTGCAAAGACCCCGAACAGGCGCTGGTCAGTCCAGCGCCTGTTTCAGTTCATAGATCAGGTTCAGCGCCTCGATCGGGCTCAGCGCATCGGGATGCACCTCGCGCAGGCGCAGTTCCACCGCCGAGGCTTTGCTGGCCGCCGGTTTGGCCACCGGGGCAGGGGCGGCGCGGAACAGCGGCAGATCGTCGATCAGCGCCTTGGCTTTGCTGCCACCGCTCCGCTCGCCCGCTTCCAGCGCCTCCAGCACCACCTTCGCGCGGTCGATGACACTCGATGGCAGACCGGCCAGACGGGCCACCTGCACGCCATAGCTGCGGTCTGCGGCGCCCTTTTTCACCTCATGCAGAAAGATCACCTCGCCGTCCCATTCCTTCACGGTGACGGTGGCATTTTCCACGCCGCTGAGCTTGGCGGAAAGCGCGGTCATCTCGTGATAATGCGTGGCAAACAGCGCCCGGCAGCGGTTCACGTCATGCAGATGTTCCAGCGTGGCCCAGGCGATGGACAGGCCGTCATAGGTGGCGGTGCCGCGCCCGATCTCGTCCAGGATCACCAGCGCCCGCGCATCGGCCTGATTGAGGATCGCCGCCGTCTCGACCATTTCGACCATGAAGGTGGAGCGGCCGCGCGCAAGATCGTCCGAGGCCCCGACCCGGCTGAACAACTGGCTGACAAGCCCGATATGCGCGGCACGGGCGGGCACATAGCCGCCCGCCTGTGCGATCAGGGCGATCAGCGCGTTCTGTCGCAGGAAGGTGGATTTACCCGCCATGTTCGGGCCGGTCAGCAGCCAGATCGCCGGGGTGCCGGTTTCGGTCAATGCGCAGTCATTGGCGACAAAGGGAGTGCCGCCCTGACGCCGCAATGCGCGCTCCACCACCGGATGCCGCCCGCCTTCGATGTGGAAGGCGTGGCTGTCATCCACGCGCGGGCGGATCCAGTCTTCGGCCAGCGCCAGATCGGCAAAGCTGCCCGCCACATCCAGCTCCGCCAACCCCTGTGACGCCACCCCGATCGGTCCCGCCTGATCCAGCACGGCTTGGCGCAGCACGGCGAAGTGGCGCTTCTCAAGTTCCAATGCGTGATTGCCGGCGTTCAGGATACGTGTCTCGATCTCGCTCAGCGGCAGGGTGGTGAACCGCACTTGGTTCGCCGTGGTCTGCCGGTGGATGAAGGTTTCGTTCAGCGGCGAGGCTTGCATCTTTTCGGCATGGGTCGAGGTCGTCTCGATGAAATAACCCAGCACATTATTATGTTTGATCTTCAGGCTCTGTATGCCGCTTTGTGCGATGTAGTCGGCCTGCATGGCAGCCACCACGCCACGGCCCTCGTCGCGCAGACGCCGTGTCTCGTCCAGATCGCCGTCATAACCGGGGGCGATGAAGCCGCCATCGCGCACCAGAAGCGGAGGTTCGGCGACAAGAGACTGATCCAAAAGGGAAATCAGTTCGTCATGCCCGCGCAGGCCCGTGGCGGCTGTTGTCAGAAGTCCTGGCTCCACGCCAGACATCAGCGTGGCAATCAATGCCGCATTTTCCAGCCCGTTGCGGATCGCGGCCAGGTCGCGCGGGCCGCCCCGGTCCAGCGCGAGCCGTGACAGCGCGCGGTCCATGTCCGGCACCCGGCGCAGCGCGGCGCGCAGGTCGTCACGCAGGCGGGTGGCATCAAGCAGATGTGCCACGGCATCATGGCGTGCGGTGATCTGCACCAGATCGCGCGAGGGGCTGGATAGGCGCCGTTCCAACAGCCGCGCACCGCCCGCAGTCACGCTGCGGTCAACCGCATCCAGCAAGGATCCGGCGCGGCCACCGGACAGCGCGGCCGTGATCTCCAGATTGCGGCGAGTGGCGGCGTCGATCTGCATCGCGCCGCCCAAAGCCTCGCGCTGCGGCGCGCGCAGCAGCGGCAGTTTGCCCCTTTGCGTCAGATCAAGGTAGTCGACCAAGGCGCCCAGTGCGGCCAGTTCGGCGCGGTCAAACGCGCCAAAGGCATCCAGCGTTGTGACCTGAAACAGGGCACAGAGCCGCTTTTCCGCGCCGGTGCTGTCAAAGCTCGCCCGCGCCATCGGCGTGATCGCTGCGCCAATCTCGGTGACGATCAGGGCCAGATCGGCGCCATGGTCCTCGGCTACCAGCACTTCGCGCGGCGCAAGCCGGGCCAGTTCGGGGGGCAGGCGGGCGGGGGGGCAGGGCATCACCCGCAACTCGCCGGTGGAAATATCGGTCCAGGCCAAAGCCGCCTCGTCGCGCACCTCGGCAAAGGCGCAAAGGTAATTGTGCCGCCGCGCCTCCAGCAGGCTGTCTTCGGTCAGGGTGCCCGGTGTGACCAGCCGCACCACATCGCGCCGCACCACGGATTTGGAGCCGCGCTTCTTGGCCTCGGCGGGATCTTCCATCTGCTCGGCAATCGCCACGCGAAAGCCCTTGCGGATCAGCGCCAGCAGATACCCTTCGGCGGCATGAACCGGCACGCCGCACATGGCGATATCTTCGCCCAGATGCTTGCCGCGTTTGGTCAGCGCAATATCCAGCGCCTCAGATGCGGCCACCGCATCGTCAAAGAACATCTCGTAGAAATCGCCCATCCGGTAGAACAGGATCGCATCCCGATACTGCGCCTTGATCTCCAGATATTGTGCCATCATCGGCGTTACGCTGTCATCACTCACGCGGTTCTTCCCCCAAAGCAGCCTGGCGACCCTACAAAACCCCCCCGCCGGGGAAAAGCGCCAAGTGCGGCGTTGGCAGGCGCGGGCAGGGGCGTTATGACGGCTGGGATATCAATGCAGGATGGCCCCCTGATGACCAAGACCAAGATCACCCCGGAAGAGGCGCTCGCCTATCATCTGGAACCGAAACCCGGCAAATATGAAATTGTCGCAACCACGCCGATGGCAACCCAGCGCGACCTGTCGCTGGCCTATAGCCCCGGTGTTGCGGTCCCGGTGCAGGCCATCGCCGACCGGCCCGAAACGGCCTATGACTATACGGTCAAAGGCAACATGGTTGCGGTGATCTCCAATGGCACGGCCATTCTGGGCATGGGCAATCTTGGTGCGTTGGCCTCCAAGCCGGTGATGGAAGGCAAGGCGGTGCTGTTCAAGCGTTTTGCCGACGTGAACGCCATCGACATCGAACTGGATACCGAAGATCCGGAAGAGATCATCAAAGCCGTCTCGCTGATGGGGCCGACCTTCGGGGGTATCAACCTTGAAGACATCAAGGCGCCGGAATGTTTCATCATCGAACAGCGCCTGAAAGAGATCATGGACATTCCGGTGTTCCATGACGATCAGCACGGCACCGCCGTGATCTGCGCGGCCGGTCTGATCAACGCGCTGGAGATCAGCGGGAAGAAGATCGAAGACTGCCGGATCGTGCTGAATGGCGCAGGCGCAGCCGGGATCGCCTGTCTGGAGCTGATCAAGGCGATGGGTGCCAAGCATGACAATTGCATCATGTGCGACACCAAGGGCGTGATCTATCAGGGCCGCACCGAAGGCATGAACCAGTGGAAGTCGGCCCATGCCGCGCGCACCGATGCCCGCACGCTGGAAGAGGCGATGACCGGGGCCGATGTGTTCCTTGGCGTATCGGCCAAGGGGGCGGTGACGCCGGAAATGATCGCCTCGATGAACGACAATCCGGTGATCTTCGCCATGGCGAACCCCGACCCGGAAATCACCCCGGAAGAGGCCCATGCCGTGCGCGCCGATGCCATCGTGGCCACCGGGCGCAGTGATTACCCCAACCAGGTGAACAACGTCCTCGGCTTCCCCTATCTGTTCCGGGGCGCGCTGGACATTCACGCCCGCGCCATCAATGACGAGATGAAGATTGCCTGCGCCAAGGCGCTTGCGGCGCTTGCGCGCGAGGATGTGCCGGATGAAGTGGCGATGGCCTATGGCCGCAAGCTCAGCTTCGGGCGCGATTACATCATTCCCACCCCGTTTGATCCGCGGCTGATCTACGTCATCCCGCCGGCGGTGGCGAAGGCGGGCATGGATACCGGCGTGGCGCGCCGCCCGATCATCGACCTGCATGCCTATGAGCTGAGCCTGAAGTCGCGGATGGATCCGACGGCCTCCATCCTGCAAGGCGTCCATGCCCGGGCCAAGGCGGCACAGGCGCGCATGATCTTTGCCGAAGGCGATGATCCGCGCGTTCTGCGCGCGGCTGTGGCCTATCAGCGGGCCGGTCTGGGCCGGGCGCTGGTGGTGGGGCGCGAGGCGGATGTGCGCGAAAAGCTCGATTCGGTCGGCCTGCATGATGCCGTGCGCGAACTGGAGATCGTGAACGCCGCCAATACCCGCCACCTCGATCAATACAAGGACTTCCTGTATCAGCGCCTGCAACGCGAAGGTTTTGACCGCCACGACATTCACCGCCTTGCCGCGCGGGACCGGCATGTGTTTTCGGCCCTGATGCTGCAACACGGCCATGGTGACGGGCTGGTGACCGGGGCCACCCGCAAATCCGCGCATGTGCTGAGCCTGATCAACCATGTGTTCGATGCCAAGGCGGCAGATGGCGCGGTGGGGGTGACGGCACTTTTGCACAAGGGGCGCATCGTGCTGATCGCCGATACGCTGGTGCATGAATGGCCGAATGAACAGGATCTGGCGGTGATCGCGACCAAGGCCGCCGGCGTGGCGCGCAGCCTCGGGCTGGAACCGCGCGTGGCCTTTGTCAGCTTCTCCACCTTCGGTTATCCGGTGTCGGAACGGGCCACCAAGATGCACATGGCGGCCAAGGTGCTGGACGATATGAAGGTGGATTTTGAATACGAAGGCGAAATGACGGTGGACGTGGCGCTGAATGCGCAGGCCATGATGCAATACCCGTTCTGCCGCCTGTCGGGCCCCGCCAATATCCTTGTGGTGCCGGCGCGGCATTCGGCCTCCATCTCGGTCAAGCTGATGCAGGAAATGGCGGGGGCCACGGTGATCGGCCCGATCCTGACCGGGGTCAGGAAGCCGATCCAGATCTGCTCGACCAATTCCACGGTGAATGACATTCTGAACATGGCGGTCATGGCTGCCTGCAAGATCGGCTAAGGGGGAAGCGGCATGGCGATCTACAATCTCGGTTCGATCAATATCGACCATGTGTATCACGTGCCGCACCTGCCTTTGCCGGGGGAAACCCTGTCGGCAGAGGGCTATACGATGGGCCTGGGCGGCAAGGGCGCGAACCAGTCGGTCGCAGCTGCCCGTGCCGGGGCCGTTTGTTTTCATATCGGGGCGCTGGGGCCGGGCAGTGACTGGGTGCTGGCGGACATGACCGGGTATGGCGTTGATCTGCGGCATGTCACGCGCGGCGATGTGCCGACGGGCCATGCCATCATCTATGTGGATCCGGCGGCTGAAAACAACATCGTGCTGTTTCCGGGGGCAAATCGCAGCCTGACCGCTGCGATGATTGACGCCGCTTTGGCCGAGGCCGGGCCGCAGGATACGCTGATGATGCAGAATGAAACGGCGATGCAGGCCGAAGCTGCCCGCATCGCGGCTGCCAAGGGGATGCGGGTGATCTATTCCGCCGCTCCGTTCGACATTGCTGCCGTGCGCGCCGTCTTGCCGCATGTCAGCCTTCTGGTGATGAACGAGGTGGAGGCCGCCCAACTGCGCGCCGCAGAAGGGCAATTGCCGCCGATGGATGTGATCATCACCAAAGGGGCCGAAGGCGCAGAGTGGATTTCCGCAGCCACAGAGCCGCTTTTTGTGCCCGCGTTCAAGGTGACCCCGGTTGATACGACCGGCGCAGGCGATACGTTTATCGGCACTTTGGCGGCAGGCCTCGATCTGGGGTTGGACCGTGCTGCGGCCATGCGGCGCGCGTCAGCCACATCTGCCGTGCAGGTCACACGTGCTGGGGCCGCGCAGGCCATCCCCGCAGCTTCCGAGGTGGATGATTTCCTACGCGCCCAGAGCCGCGCTATCCCACCCGCATAAGCCGGGCGGCCCGCGTCCACAGGATGGCGGTGTCGATGCGTTTACCCGGATAGATTTGCTGCAACGCCACGCGATAGGCCGCCATCTGGCGCAGCAATCCGTCGGGCACATCCTCGGGCCGATCCGGCACCAGCAGGTTGGATTTGTAATCCACTGCCAGCACATGATCCGGGTGCAGGATCAGCCGGTCAATGGTGCCAAACATGCGCTGACCATCCAATTCAGCAGTCACAGACACTTCTGTCAGCGCCGCAGGGGTGAAAATCCCGGCCAGTTCTGGTGCCGACATCACCGATGTGGCCTCGGCCAGCAGGCTCTCCCGCAGATCCGCCTCGGGCACCAGCGATGCGGCAAGGGCGGGCCAATGCGCCGGATCATGCGAGGGCAGATATTCCAGCAGCAGATGCAGCAGGGTACCACGCTGTCGGGCGGCATCACCTTCGCCGTCGCTTTCACCCGGCAGAACCTTCGCCCCGCCCAGATCAGAGGGCCGCAGCATCTGCGCCGGGCGGTCAGGGGCTGCGGCAGGGTAGGTGGCCCAGTCCGGCAAGGCCGGGCTGGCTGGCAGGGGGGCCGGGGCGATGGCGGAACCCACCGCCTCTGGCCAGGCGCCCAAGCTATAGACAAGCCCGCCATCGCGCGCGGCCTCGGCCCCCAGACGTGCCGCCCCTGCGGTGATCAGATCATACCAAGCGGGGTCGCGCTCTTCATCCGATTTGGCCTTCTTGTCACTTTGCGAGCCAAGCTGGCCCGCCGCCGCGACGATCAGCCAGCTTTGCGCGCGGGTCAGCGCGACATAAAGCAGACGCATGGATTCCGCCCGCGCCCGATCCCGCCGCTCCCGGCGGATTTCGGCAATTGCGGTGGGGCTGTCACTGGCTGGAGTGCGCCAGACCATGGCGCCGGAGCCAAGCCGATAGAGCTCGTCCCGGTCATTGGGCCGGTGATCGGCAGTATCGGGCAGGATGACGATCGGCGCCTCCAGCCCCTTTGCCCCATGCACCGTCATCACCCGGATCTTCTGCCCTGCGCTGTCCATCTGCCGCTTCACCTGCACCTCGTCGCTTTGCAACCAGGTCAGAAAGCCGGTCAGGCTGGGCACATCGTTGCGTTCATAGGCCAGCGCCTGCGACAGCAGCTCGTCAATGCCGTCTTCCGCCTCGGCCCCAAGGCGGGCCAGCAGCTTGCGGCGGCCATCATGGCGGGTCAGCGCACGTTCGATCAGATCGAAGGGCCGCAGGTAATCGGCCTGATCGCGCAGATCCTGAAGCATGGCAAAGGTGTCGGGGTAATCCGCCGCCGACTCGCGCAGCGCTGCCCAGAGATAGCCGCTGCGCGGTTGGGCCACCCGATAAAGCTGCGCCTCGCTCCAGCCGAACAGGGGCGAGCGCAGCACCTCGGCCAATGCCAGATCATCCTCGGGCGTGGTCAGAAACGCCAGCAGGGCGGTGATGTCCTTCACTGCCATTTCGCCGCCCAGATGCAGCCGGTCTGCCCCGGCAATCGGCAGGCCCGCGGCTTTGCAGGCGCGGATCACCTCGGAAAACAGCGGCGAGCGCCGCCGCACCAGAATCAGGAAATCCCCGGCATGAACCGGGCGGGGGCCATGCTCGCCCGGGATCATCGTGCCTGCTGAGAGAATTTCGGCAATACGCGTGGCCACCTTGCGGCCCAGCTCTGCCGCGTGATGCTCGCCACTGATCAGATCCACCGGATCGGCCCAATCCTCGTCTTCCGGGTTGGCGGAAGGGGCGATGGGTGGCCAGATCTCCACCCGGCCCGGCATCGCATCCTTGAACGCGATATGGCTGGAGGCCCCCCCCAGATCCTGATGCAGATGCGGGGCAAAGGTTTCATCCACCAGCCGCAAGATCGCCTGCGACGAGCGGAACGAATACTCCAGTTCCAGCGCCTGAAACGGCGCAGCAATATCGGTCAACCGGGCGCAGAACGTCTCGCGCATCCGGGCAAAGGCCGAGACATCGGCCCCCTGAAACGAATAGATCGACTGCTTCTGATCGCCCACCACAAAGATCGTGCGCGCCACGTCGCGCGCGCCGGCCCCCGAGGTGAACTCCTGCGCCAGCAACTCGATCACCTTCCACTGATCGGGCGAGGTGTCCTGCGCCTCGTCCACCAGAATATGGTCGATGCCACCGTCCAGCCGGAACAGCACCCATTGCGCCACGGCGGGATCGGTCAGCAGAGCCTTCGCCCGCCCGATCAGATCATCGAAATCCAGCGCGCCGCGCAGCATCTTGCGTCTGGCATAGAGCGGCAGGAACACGGCGGCAAAGCCATGCAGCGCGGCGGTGCGTTCGGCGGCTGTCAGCGCGATGCGGCGCAGGCGCGCGGTTTCCACCCGGCTCATCAGATCGGCAAGTTTGTCGCCCAGCGGGCCAAGGGCGGCGCGGCTTGCCTTGGTCGGCAGGCTGTCGGTTTTTGCGGCAAAGGGGGCCTTGGTCTTTTCGCCGTAAAGAAACAGATCCTCCATCGCGGCCAGCAGGCCAAGCCCCGGCACCGTCAGATCCAGCGCGGAAAGCCGTTGGGCGGTTTTCACATCGGTGCTGCTGCCCCGGGCAATCAGGGCAATCGCATCGGGCAGCCAATCCGCCTCGTCGCCCAGCAGCACATCGGCCAGAATGCCCTCGGCCGTTTCGCCTTCGGGCACCTCGAACAGCGCATGGCAGTCTGCAAGGCTCAGGGGCGGCGTAAAATGCGCGGCGTTGCTCGCCACTTCGCGGGCCAACTGGCCGAAATCCTCGCCGGTATAAAGCCGGGCCAAGGCGCGCACCGCCTCGGGTGCCAGCGTTTCGGCCATTTCTTCGATGATCTCGTCGCGCAGCAGATTGGCGGCGCGGTCGTCCATCTCGGTGAATTGTGGGGATACCCCGGCCTCCAGCGGAAAGCGGCGCAGCAGGCTGGCGCAGAAACTGTGGATCGTCTGGATGCGCAAACCGCCTGGCGTCTCGATTGCGCGGGCAAACAGGCGGCGCGCGTCGGACAATGTTTCACGGGAAACACCGCTTTCCACGCCCAGTTCTTCCAGCGCCTTGTGCAGATCGCCGTCAGGTTTCATCGCCCATTCGCCAAGCCGCTTGAACAGGCGGTTCTGCATCTCGGATGCCGCGGCTTTGGTATAGGTCAGGCACAGGATGCGCGCCGGTTCCACCCCGGCCAGCAGCAACCGCGCCACCCGATCCGTCAGAACGCGTGTCTTGCCCGATCCGGCATTGGCCGCGAGCCAGGTGGATTGGCCCGGATGCGCGGCCTGCACCTGGCGCTCGCTGGCATCATTGCGGATCATGCCACATCCTCCGGGCGGGTGCGGTCGGTCATTTCCCATTCGCCAAAGCGGGCGAGATGGTCATAATCGCCGGGGAAGCGGCTGTCGAACACCGCACGACGGGCGGCATAGCCGGTCTCTTCGCTCAGATAGCGGGTGATCAGCCGGTTCAGATCCTGCCACACCTTGCCGGTGATCTCGGGCGTGATCTCGGTTGCCACCAGTTTCGGCGTGGTGCCAAGCCCGACATAGCTGATCCGCGCCACATCCGCGAAGCCCAGTTCGGCAAAGCCGCCACGTTCCGCCATCGCGGCGGCCAGCAGCAGCTGCTTGTCGAATTGCTCCTGCTGTTTTGGTGTGGGCGGCGTACCGGTCTTGTAATCGAGGATGTGCAGCCGCCCATCCGGCAAAAGGTCGATCCGGTCCGGCGTGCCATAGAGGGCAAAATCCAGCGGTGTCAGAGCCACTTCTCCGGTTTTTTCGATGCCCACCGGGGTTCCGCCGTCGATGCCGTCATGGTCGAGGAAAAAATCTGCGGCCCGCTCCATCCGGCTGAGCCAGAGCGTGCGCGCAGCGGGCCAGGGCACCTGCGCCTGCAACACGGTTTCAGCGATGCGCAGCAGGCGAGCCCGTGCCTCGGGGCGGCTTTCGGGCTGGCGCTGTTTGACAAAGGTTTCCAGAATTTCGTGCAGCAACGATCCGCGCAGCCGGGCATCTGCCGTGCGGTGCAAAGGGTCGAGCTTCTTCAGCCGCAGGATATAGCGGGCATAGATCGCATAAGGATCGCGGATCAGCGTGGTGATCCGGGTCAGTGCCAGCTTGCGTGGACGATGCGCCAGCGGCGGGCGGGGTGCCGGGCGCGGGGCCGACGGGGTGAGGGCCATGGGCCGTTCCAGCGCATCCGCCAGATCAAGCCAGTGCTGCCCGCGCGCCTTCATCGCGGCCAGTGCCGCAGGCCCGTTCCGGGCAGAAAGCCCGCCCAGAAGATTGGTCAGCCGGTTCAGCCAGCGCGAGGGCACGGTTTCCGCCTCGGCATCGCGGCGGGCGCGGCTCAGCACCACTTCCGGCGCGCCGATGGCCTGTTGATAGTCATGCGCGGCCAGTCCGATCCGCCGTTCCGGCAATAACAGACCCGCATCCTTGCGCATCTTGCGATTCAGCCAAGGGTCCGGCGCAGGGATCTGCGGCCAGATCCCGTCATTCAACCCGCCGAGGATCACCAGATCCGCGCCCTGAACCCGGGCTTCCAGCGTGCCCCAGATCATCAGCCGGGGATGGCCCAGGGCCTCTTCGCGGACTTCGCCCCGGTTCAGGATGGCATCAAACAGGTTGCGGTAATCCTGCACGGTGAACAGGCCGGCCGCCGCCGCCTCGGCCTGCAATCCGGCAATGGCGCTGCGGGCGGCCTCACCGGCGGTTTGCAGCCACAATTCGCCGGTGCCCGTGCCCGAGGGGCCGCGTGCCAAAGTCTCTGTGATGGCCAAATGCTGATCCAGCAGCAGGGTCAGCGGCTGTGGCCCCATGCCCTCCAGATCGGCGGTCGCCGCGATGATCCACTCCACCCATGGTCCTGCGGCGTCGTCCTTGCGGGCCTCGGCCCAGGCGCGCAGCGCCTCGGGTTCAGGGAAGGGCGGCCCATACTTGCGCAGCTTCAGCTCCAACTCGCGCGTCAGCCGCAGATGCGTGCCGCGTTCGCTGTCCGATGCGGTGAGCGGATGTTTCAACAGCGTCAGCAGCGCTTCGGAGGTCAGCCGCCGCCCCATCAGCCCCGACACATGCCGCAGCAGCCGCCCCGGTGCCGAAAGCGCCAGCGGTTTGCCGGCGGAATCGTCGGGCACGATGCCCCAACGGTCCAGCGCCGCAGTCACCTGCCGGGTCAGCCCGCGATCCGGGGTGATGAGCGCGGTCACCTTGCCCAGATCCGCCGCCTCGCGCAGGATCAGCGCAATCGCCAGCGCCTCGTCGCGCGGGCTGTCGGCCTCGATCAGTGTCATCGCCGCTGTGGCTTCGGCCAGGTCCGTCAGGTGCTGGCCCTCGGTCAGCCATTGATCGGTCACGGGCGCGGGGCGCAGCGACAGCGACACCAGCCGGTTGCGCGCCGGGCAGGGGGCGGGCCGCCCGCTCCAATGCGTGACACCGGCATGGCCGTGGCCAAGCTGATCAAGCAGGCGGCGAAAGCGGTATTGCGGATGGTCTTCGGCGGTCATGGCATCGCCCATGCCATCCCAGACCGCGCCGGGCAGATCGAAATCGAAACCCGGCAGGATCAGCGCGCCCTGTGGCAGCGCCGCGACCGCCTGCATGAAACGCAGCGTCGTGCCGCGTGAGGCGGTGGAGCCCGCCACGATGATCGGCCCTTGCGGCGGCGCGGCCTGCCAGCGCGCGGCCAGGGCCTCGACCACCCGCCGTTGCCGTGCCTCCGGGTCCGGCGCATCATCGGTGCCGAAAAACGGCTGCACGATCTGCATGAAGCTTTGCGTGCGCGTCCAATGCGCCGAATGGTTCGAGACATCGAGTGCGGCAATCACATCGGGCGTCACGCCCTCGCCCTGCATCTCGTCCATCAGCGTCGCCAGACTGTCGGCCAGATCATAAAGCGCTGTGCGGGGGGCCAGATCGGGCTGCGCATCCAGCAGGCGCGCGACAAGCTGGGTCAGTTCCAGCCGCCGCCGCAAGGGCGGAATTGCGGCGGGGATGCCTTCAATGGCCGCCTCGACCCCCAGATCCGTGATCAGCCGGATGCGGGGCAGAAAGCTTGCCCCCTCGGCGCTGAACAGATCAATGATGCGGCGGCGCATCCGTTGCGTGTTCACGAACACCTGCACCTGCGCCATGGCTTCGGGCGGGGCTTCGGCCAGCCGGGCCTTCAGCCCGCGCACCAGTTCGGCCGGAAAATCGGCGCCGGGGGGCAGGGCGAACAGGCGGGGTTGGTCCGGGTCAAACATCATCATTCGCCAGCAGCGCCTCTGCCATGGCGATGCCGCCCGGGTGGCCGACATCGCACCAGCCGCCCTGATGCACATGGCCAAAGGCTCGGCCTTCGGCAATCGCCATGTCCCACAGCCGGTTCAGCGAAAACACCCGGTCGGGAATTTCTGCCAGCCGATCGGTGCGCAGGATCTGCGCGCCCAGATAGGCCAACCCCGGCGCGCCTTTGGCCCGCGCAATGCGCCCCTCGCCATCCAGCACGAAGTCGCCCGTCCCGGCAAAGCCTTTGGCCTGTGGGGCGGGCAGCAGCAGCAGCAGCGCATCCATGCGCGCCGGATCCCAGGCAGACAGCAACTGCGCCAGAGGGTTTTGCCCGGCCCAGACCGCATCGGTGTTCAGGGTGAACACCGGCCCCGGCCCCAGCAGCGGCAGTGCCGCGCGCAAGCCACCGCCGGTCTCCAGAATCTCGTCCGGCTCTGCGGCGAAGCGGATATCGGCGCGCCCCGCCAGATGCGCCCGGATCTGATCGGGCAGGTAATGCAGATTGACCACGATCCGCCGCAGCGCCAGCGGCTCTGCCTGCAGCAGCGCATGATCAATCAGCGCACGCCCCGCCACCTCGATCAGAGGTTTCGGGCGATGGGCGGTCAGCGCCCCCATCCGGGTGCCGAAGCCGGCGGCAAACAGCATCAGGGCGCCGGGGCGGTCGGGCATTTGGAAGAGATCCTTGCAAGGGCTTCGGGGGTGGGGTCTGGCAACAGGCGGGCGCAAAGCGGGGCCAGCGGGGCCAGAGCCGGATGCGCCAGATTGCGCCGCAACTGCTGCCACACCCGCGGGATCAGACGCAGATAACCGGGTTTGCCTCCATGCAGGCACAGCCGGGCAAAGATGCCCAGAATCCGCAGCGCCCGCTGGGTGCCCAGAACCGCATACGCGGCGCTGAATTCGGCCTCGGTCTGGCCGGTGGCAGTGCGGAAGCGGGCGCAGATCGAGGTCTCTGTCTCGATCGCCACATCGCGCCGCGCATCCTGTAACAGCGATACAAGATCATAGGCGGGTTGCCCCATCTGGGCGAGCTGGAAATCGAGCAAGCCGACCCGCGCCAGCCCTTGCCTCTCTGGCAGCCAGAGCAGGTTTTCGGCGTGATAGTCACGCAAGATCACGATGCGCGGGCCGTCGGCATGGCAGGCCAGCAGATCGCGCAGGCAGGCGATGAAATCGCGGCTGTCGATCCGTTCGTCCGTGATGCCCCAGCGATACCAGTCCAGCACAAAGGCCGCCGCTTCGGCCCAATCCTGCGCCGAAAGATCGGGGAGACCATGGGGGGGCGGGGCGCTGTGAAGATGCAACAGCACGTCGCAGGCGGCGGCATAGAGCGGCTGTTCCAGCAAGGGATCCTGCGCGATGACGCGGGCAAAGATGCCATCCCCCAGATCCTCCAGCAGCAAGAATCCCTGCTCCAAATCTTCGGCCAGAATGGCGGGGGCAGACAGGCCCAGCCCGGTCAGGTGCCGCGCCATGGCGACGAAATCGGCAGGATCATCGCCCTTTCCGGGCGGCGCATCCATCAGAACGGCACTCTGTCCGCCTTGCCGCAGCCTGTCATAACTGCGGTCCGAGGCATCGCCCGCCAGAAAGCTGCGCTGGGCGCTGCCCCATCCGGCACGGGCCAAAAACGTCTCTGACAAGGCGCGACGGTCAGTCATCGGTGCCCCAGTCGCGCCTTGCGTCTGCGATCAGTTCGGGGTGTTGCGGCGCCGTCACCTCCACGCGCCGCCCCTCGCCCTCAGGCGCAAAGGCCAGCCGGATGGCATGGGGCGGGGTCAGGCGGCCAAGCCGGTCCGGCCATTCGACCAGACAGATCGCAGTGGCAAAGGCCGCGTCCAGCCCCAGTTCGATCACCTCGTCGGAATGGCCCAGACGGTAGAGATCGGTGTGCCAGATGTCGCCCGCCGGATCGTCATAGGTTTGCACCAAGGTGAAGGTGGGCGATGGAATATCAAGCGCCTCGCCCAGACGCGCCCGGATCAGCGCGCGGGCGAAATGGGTTTTCCCCGCACCGATACCGCCCTCCAGCAGCAGAACCATGCCGGGATGCAGCCTTGCGGCCCACCACTGGCCAAAGCGGGTGGTGGCTTCCTCATCGGCCAGGTGGATCGAAAGATGGGACGCGTGGATCATCCGGGCAGTTTTACCGCCCAGCCCCAAAGCTGCAACCCCGCTCAGGCCTGCTTGAGTGCGCGAGCCGTGGCAAAGGCCGGGCTTGGCCCTTCGGGATAGGCGGCGCATTTGAACCGCGCGAGCGTTGATCCGCCCGGCAAGCCGGTGAACCGACATTCGATCAGCCGCCCATCCAGCAGGCGTGCTTCGCCCAGAACCGGATCACGCTCGCCGTTTTCGCTGGCAAACCGTTCGGCCTCGGCCCAGAGCGCGGTGGGTCCGGTGCGGTCGCGCCAATGTGCGCAGAGGGACTTCAGGCAGGAATCCGACAGGCGTTCTGCCGGATCATGGCCCCACAATGCGGCATAGGCGGCATTTGTCATCACCAGGATCCCTGCGGGCGAAAACACCGCCAAGGCCTGATCCACCGCATCCACCACCGCCTGCGACATTTCTAGATCGGCGCGATAGCGGCGGATGCGCGAAATCTCGGTCGAGATATCCTCGATCATCAGGGCCAGCGCGCCATTCGGATGCGGCCGCCCGACCACCTTGTAGGTCTGCCCCGAAGGCAGGCTCCAGGTTTCTTCGAACAGGCCCGAGGACGCGGCCTTTTCAAGCTCGGTCATCTGTTTGCGCCAGGTGCGGTAATCCTTGGGTTCCGGGATCATGTTGCGGTCGCGCATCGCATCCAGAAACGCAAAAAGCGTGGGCCGCATCGACAGGAAATCCACCGGCAGGCCAGACAGGTCGAGCAGGGCCGGATTGAACATGGTCAGTTGCCGCTGCTTGTCAAAGATCGCAAGGGCAATGGGCAGATGGGCAAAGGTCTTGGTCAGCGTCTGGGTAAAATCGCGCAAGGCGCTTTCGGCATGCACGGCAGCATCGGCAGGCAAGGCGAACAGCAAGCGGCCGTCGCCTTCGGTGAACATGATCAGATCGAACCAATGGTCGCGCCCCGGACCCTGCGCCAGCTTCTGCCGCTGGCCCTTCACGCCCTGCGCGGTTGCGGTTTTTTCAAACAGGCGCGGCAGTGGCCAGCTCAGATCCTGCCCCGGTTCCAGATGATGTGCGGCCTGAAGCAGATAGGCGGCATTGGCCCAGATCACCTCTCCCTCCGCCGCCTCGCGCCAGATCATCAAAGGGGCCTGCGACAGGGTGCTGCGCAATTGGGCCAGTTCATCCTGAATGGCGCGATGCGTCAGCGGATCGGTCCCCGCAGGCCCGGCCTGTTCATCCGGGTCCAGCAGGCTGATCCGCGTCAGGCCGCCCCGTGCCTCTGCCCGCAGGGTAAAGGGTGCGGGCCCCGCGGATGTCAGGATCAGCCGCCCGTCACGGTGGAGATTGACGACCTGCGCGTTGAAATCGGGAAAACGCGGCGAAAGATAGGCCACAAGCCGCACCCAGGGGCTGCCCTTTGCCGCGCTGAGCGAGAGCAGCGCGCGGGCGCTGGGCGTCGCGTCCACCAGCAATTCGCCATCAAACAGAAAACTCGTGCCGCCCGCACTGTCAGAAAAGATTACGCATTGCGCCGTCGCTGCCCGGCTTTGCAATGCCGCAAGGGCCAGAACACCCCCGAGTGCGGCAAGGCCCGACGTCACCACCAGCGCCACAGCCAGCGTCCAGTCGATCTGCATTTTGTTTTCCCCAAAGAGCTGCGCCTTTTCAACAGCCTTGGGGCGAGAAGGTTAAAGCAGTGTTAAACACGGAATTGTGAACGGCAAAATATTATCCAATTTACCAAGGTCCGATGCGAAATCGCATCAGGTATTGAGGTCGTTCTCGCCCAATGCACCGCGCGGCGCTTCGATCCGCGCCATCGGCCAGATCACTTCGACAATCGCGCCGCAGCGTTCCACCTGATTCTCGGTGGTGGGCGGCGATACCGTGCCATTGGCAAATGTCAGCTCGGCCCCGGTCCGCTCCAGCAAGGTCTTGGCGATGAACAGGCCCAGCCCCATGCCTTCATACTCCGGGCGCTGCGCCGGTGCCTTGCGACTGCGCATGAACGGATCGCCAATCCGCCCGATCACATGCGAGGGATAGCCGGCGCCATCATCAACAATACGGATCAGAACCTGATCCCGGCCCCATTCGCCTTCGACCCAGACCTGATGCTGCGCAAAATCAACCGCATTCTGGATCAGATTGCGCAGGCCGTGGATCACTTCGGGCTGGCGCAGGATGATGGGTTCCCGCGCGGCATCGCCTTCGGGGGGGAGCAGGTCAAAATGCACCTGCTTGCCACGATTGACATGCGGCTCTGCCGCTTCGCGGATCACGGTGCTGAGCGGGGCCTGACGCAGATGTTTGTCATCCTTGCCGATGCGGCCCATCGAGCGCAGAATATCGCGGCAGCGATCCGCCTGATCGCGGATCAGCTGCGCATCGGCATGCAGATCCGGCTGGTCATCCAACTCGTCCATCAATTCGCTGCTGACCAGCTTGATTGTGGCCAGCGGCGTGCCCAACTCATGCGCCGCAGCTGCCACCACGCCACCCAGATCGGTCAGCTTCTGTTCGCGCGCCAAGGCCATCTGTGTGGCCAGCAGCGCATCCTGCATCGAATGGATCTCTCCGGCGACGCGATGTGCATAAATGCCCAGAAACACGATGCCGATCACGATCGACAGCCAGAAGCCAAAGCCGAACAGCTGCGGCACCGCAAAGGTCGATCCGTCATGCAGGGTCATCGGCAGGCTGAACAGCGCCAGGATGGTGACAAAGCTGATCGCCATGCCGCCCAGAACCAGCGTGGCGCGCCCTTCCAGCGCTGTGGCCGAAATGGTGACAGGCGCAAGGATCAGCAAGGCGAAGGGGTTGGTCAGCCCGCCGGTCAGGAACAGCAGCGCCGCCAATTGCGCCAGATCGAACAGCAGGGTCAGAAACACCTGCCGTTCCGTCAGCCGGGTATTCTGCGGAAAGACCGAGGCGGAGACCAGGTTGGCAATGACCGAGGCCCCGACAACCAGATAACACAGGCCCAATGGCAACTGGATGTCATACCAGGTCCAGGCCATCACGATGGCGATGATCTGCCCGGCGATGGCGGCCCAACGCAGCAGGATAAGCGTGCGCAGGCGCAAAAAATCGCTGCGCGTTTCGCGGGATGGCATGGCAATCTGTGAAAAGCGCATCGGGTGGCCCATGCTGTCGCAGGCAGTTATTTTGCCATTGTTAAGAGCCGCCGCTTGCGGGATCAATGCGCGATGGCACGGAAGGGAAATGCGATGTCTAAGCTTTATGCCGGTCTGGCGGTGGCAGCAGTGGTTGGTCTGATCGGCGGCTCTGCGCTTTGGGTGTTCAACGCGCGGTCCGAGGATCCCTTTGCGGTGTGCCGCGCAGGGCAGGTGGGCGGCGGGGCGATTGGCGGCCCGTTCACGCTTGTGGACGAGGCGGGGGCCACGGTCACCGATGCGCAGGTTCTGACGAAACCTTCGCTGGTGTATTTCGGCTATACCTTCTGCCCGGATGTCTGCCCGATGGACAATGCGCGCAATGCCGAGGCCGTCGATATTCTGGAAGAGCGCGGCTATGACGTGACGCCGGTGTTCATTTCCATCGACCCGGCCCGTGATACGCCCGCCGTTCTGACAGATTTCACCGAAAACCTGCATCCGCGCATGGTCGGCCTGACCGGCAGCCCGGAACAGGTGAAGGTGGCCTCACAGGCCTATAAAACCTATTACAAGGCGCAGCCTGCCGAAGATGACTTCTATCTGGTGGATCATTCGACCTTTACCTATCTGATGTTGCCCGGAACCGGCTTTGCCGAATTCTACAAACGCGAGTCGACGGCCGAAGAAATGGCGCAAAGCGTTGGCTGTTTTGTCGATGCCGCAAAATCACTTGCCGAAAATTGACCTCCACTGAAAAGCGGCCTAGGTTCGCGGCATATATACAGGACAGGGAACATCACGATGATTGAAGATCTGAGTGCCGAACTCGGGGCGGATCGGTCCCTTCTGCTTGTTGATGATGATGAGCCCTTCGTGAAGCGGCTTGCCAAGGCGATGGAGAAGCGGGGCTTCATCCCGGAAACCGCAGAAAGCGTGGCGGCTGGCAAGGCAATTGCACAGGCCCGCCCGCCTGCCTATGCCGTTGTCGATTTGCGTCTGGAAGATGGCAATGGGCTGGATGTGGTCGAGGTTCTGCGCGAACGGCGGCCCGATTGCCGGATCGTGGTGCTGACCGGATATGGCGCGATTGCCACGGCGGTTGCGGCGGTAAAGATCGGCGCCACCGATTACCTGTCAAAACCCGCCGATGCCAATGAGGTGACGCGGGCACTGCTGTCGCGCACGGATGCTTTGCCCACCCCGCCGGAAAATCCGATGTCGGCAGACCGGGTGCGGTGGGAGCATATTCAGCGCGTCTATGAAATGTGCGACCGCAATGTTTCGGAAACTGCGCGCCGTCTGAATATGCACCGCCGCACGCTTCAGCGTATTCTGGCCAAGCGCAGTCCTAAATAGTTGCCGATCTCGGCTGATTTCGTTATAAGCCGGGCAAAGTTGCCGGTTTTAATGATTACAGAAACCAAACGCGATCCGACGAAACACAGGTTTCGCGATGATCAGCCGGAAGAGGACGGACTTTGATGGACATCAATGCACTTTCGTTGAAAGAGCTGAAAGACCTTCAATCGCAGATTGCCAAGGCAATTGTGTCATATGAAGATCGCAAGAAAAAAGAAGCACTTGCCGAACTTGAAGACCGGGCACGCGCCATGGGCTTTACGCTGGCAGAACTGACCGGAACGCCGGTGACGCGCAAGCGCGCGCCCGCTTCGGCCAAATATGCGAACCCCGATAATACGTCGGAAACCTGGTCTGGCCGTGGCCGCAAGCCGCGCTGGTTTGATGCCGCGCTGAAAGCGGGCAAGTCGGTCGACGATCTGGCGATTTAACTGTCCATCTCTGCCAACAATGCCATGTGGCGGGCGGTGAAATCCGCCCGCACCTCGACAGGCGGGCGCAGGTGCAGGGTCAGGCCCGCCAAAAGGGCATCCTGCGGTTTGCCAAACAGGCGGTTCGCCTCCGTGATGGTAAAACCGGCAATCTGCACTGCCTCCAGCCAGGCCGATACCTTGTCCGCCGCCTTGATTGCCGTCTTGATCGGCGCGGGCAACGTGGCGGGCAGGCCAAAGCGGATGTGAATGGCGGCGGTCAGCCGCAGATCAAGCTCGCCATAATCCGGCCCGATGGCGGCTTTCACCGGGCTGATCATATCGCCGATGACATATTCCGGTGCATCATGCAGCAAGGCGGCCAGACGCCAGCGCGCGGCGATGCCGGGGTTTTGCCGGGCGAAGATCTCCGTCACCAGAACCGAATGTTCTGCCACCGAATAGGGCCAGTCGCCCAGCGTCTGCCCGTTCCAGCGCGCCACGAAGGCGAGGCCATGCGCGATGTCCTCGATCTCGATATCCATCGGGGTCGGGTCGAGCAGATCGAGCCTGCGCCCCGACAGCATCCTTTGCCACGCGCGGGGCTGTTTTCCACGATTGTTTCCTGATTCTGCCATAATTCGACCAATCTGCCTTGAACATTGTCCGTCGCGCGACGGGGTGCTATCTCAGCCGCAATTGTCATTGCAAGGAGTGCGGCGCATGCCGAAGGATTACATCGTCAAGGATATCGCTCTGGCCGCGTTCGGCCGCAAGGAGCTTGATATTGCCGAAACGGAAATGCCGGGGCTGATGGCGCTGCGCGAAGAATTTGGCGCAAGCCAGCCGCTGAAAGGGGCGCGTATCGCCGGGTCGCTGCATATGACGATCCAGACTGCCGTCCTGATCGAAACGCTGGCGGCGCTGGGCGCAGATGTGCGCTGGGCCTCGTGCAACATTTTCTCGACCCAGGATCACGCGGCCGCCGCCATTGCCGCCACCGGCACGCCGGTCTTTGCGATCAAGGGCGAAACCCTTGAAGAATATTGGGAATATACCGACAAGATCTTCCAGTTCCCGGAAGGCACCTGCAACATGATCCTAGATGATGGCGGCGACGCGACGCTGTATATCCTGATCGGCGCACGGGTCGAAGCCGGGGAAACCGGCCTAATCGACGTACCCACCAGCGAAGAAGAGATCTGCCTGTTCAACCAGATCAAGAAACGTCTGGCGGCAAGCCCCGGCTGGTTCACCGCACAGCGCGCCGCGATCAAGGGCGTGTCGGAAGAAACCACCACCGGCGTGCATCGCCTGTATGATCTGCACAAGAAGGGCCAGTTGCCCTTCCCGGCGATCAACGTCAATGACAGCGTGACCAAGTCGAAGTTCGACAACAAATACGGCTGCAAGGAAAGCCTGGTGGACGGCATCCGCCGCGCCACCGATACGATGATGGCGGGCAAGGTTGCCGTGGTCTGCGGTTACGGCGACGTGGGCAAAGGCTCTGCCGCCTCGCTGCGCGGTGCGGGTGCCCGGGTAAAAGTGACCGAGGTCGACCCGATCTGCGCGCTGCAAGCCGCGATGGACGGGTTCGAGGTCGTGGTGCTGGAAGATGTGGTGCATGACGCCGATATCTTCATCACCACTACCGGCAACAAGGACGTGATCCGCATCGAGCATGTGCGCGAGATGAAGGATATGGCAATCGTCGGCAATATCGGCCATTTCGACAATGAAATTCAGGTCGCCGCGCTGAAAAACCACAAATGGACCAATATCAAGGAACAGGTGGACATGATCGAAATGCCCTCGGGCAATCGGATCATCCTGCTGTCCGAGGGCCGTCTGCTGAACCTCGGCAATGCCACCGGCCATCCGTCTTTCGTGATGTCGGCCAGCTTCACCAATCAGGTTCTGGCGCAGATCGAACTGTGGACCAAGGGCGAGGACTATGCACCGGGCGTTTATATCCTGCCGAAAGCGCTGGATGAAAAGGTGGCCCGCCTGCACCTGAAAAAGATCGGGGTCAAACTGACCGAACTGCGCGCCGATCAGGCCGAGTATATCGGCGTGAAGGTCGAAGGCCCGTTCAAATCGGATCACTACCGCTACTGAGACTGCGGCGGAACTGCATCAGGAAAGGCCCCGCCGGTTCACCGCCGGGGCCTTTTATTTGCAACAAAACTTTCGCCGGTATTAATATCGAGAGAAAAAAGGCACCCCCGGTGCCGGATCGTTTGGGATGTTGGTGATGGAAGAATCCAAAAGAGACAAGCTGCGCGCCAAAATGCTGGCGGGGCTGCCAAAGGGCGCCCGCGTGGCGGAAATCGGCGTCTGGGAAGGCGCGTTCAGCAAGCGTATCATTGAAATCTGCGCGCCAGCCGAACTGCACCTGATCGACCCGTGGCTGTATCAGCCAGAGTTCGCCAATACCGGCTTTGGCCGCAAGAAAAACGAAACCCTGATGGATGTGAAATATCAGGATGTCGTGGCGGCCTTCAGCGATGACCCCCGCGTCAAGATTCATCGCGCGACCTCGGATGTGGCTTTGGCGGCGCTGCCGGATGCCTCGCTGGATTGGGTCTATATCGACGGCAACCATAACGAGCCGTTCATCGGCAATGACCTTGCGCTGTGCCTGCAGAAGGTCAAGCACGATGGCATCATCGCGGGCGATGATTTCAACTGGCAGTCCGACTCTAACGGCGCGCCGGTGAAACGCGCGGTCGAGGCGATGCTGGCCGATCTGGGCGATCAGGCAGAGCTGATGCTGATGGCCAACCAATATGTCATCCAGCTCAAACGGCCTGCGCCTGGGGCCTGAGCTGCGGGGAAGATGCGGCGATAATTCCCTTTGTCGCTTTTCCGCCTTGCCCTAAGCTTTGGCGGCAAGGCGGGCAACGACCCTGCTTTCAGGACAGTGACAGAGGAGAATGGTATGAGCAAAAGAGACGATCTGATCGCCAAATATGCGGATGACCTGCTGAACAAATGCAAGATGCAGCCGGATATGGATCTGCTGACCAAGGTGACCATCGGCTGTGGCCCGGCCATCTATGATGCCGACAGCGAAACTGTCGCCGGCAGTTCGGCGTCAGAGCTGGAGACGGTGAAGAAGAACTTCCTGATCAAGAAGCTGGGTCTGGAAGACAGCCCGAAGCTGATGGAAGCAATCAACGCGGTGATCGACATCTATGGCCGGTCAGAGCGCAACAAATACCGTGCGGTCGTCTATTACATGCTGACCAAGCATTTTGGCAAAGAGGCGGTCTACGCCAAGTAAGACCCCGATCAGATCCGCATCGCGCCCGCAACCCTGCGGGCGTTTTGCTTTTTCAGGCCCGGCATAACCGTTTGATTTGACATAAATTAGAAGCGCATTGCTTTTGCGCGCCACAGCCTTTCGGGCTATGGTCAGATCAACGGCAGGATGCCCGAGACCTTTTCAGAACACGTGTGGTGCTAAGGGAGCACGTGGGGTGGATGGAGGGTCTCGTGGGGTCGGGGCCCTCCATTTCCCATCATGTGTCATACAGCCCGCCAAGACGGCAGATGATCGCCCATTCCTCTGGCGTCACCGGCTGCACCGACAGCCGCATGTTCGTGACCAGCGCCATCTTCTCCAGCCCCGGTTCCTGCTTGCAGGTGTCCAGCGTCACCGGGCGCAGCAGCGGCTTCACGGCGCGGATATGCACGCAATCCCAGCGCGGATCATCGGTGGTGCTGTCAGGTGCGCTTGTGGCGCTGACCTCGACAATCCCCACGATCTCTTTCCCGATGTTGGAGTGGTAAAAGAAACCCCGCTCGCCGATCTGCATCGCGCGCATGTTGTTGCGGGCCTGATAATTGCGCACGCCGCCCCATTCTTCGCCCGCATCGCCCTTGGCGACCTGCTGATCCCAGCTCCAGGCGTCGGGTTCGGATTTGAACAGCCAATAGGCCATCAGCCGATGACCTTCTTCCATTCGGAAATCGTGACAGATTCGAACAACCCTGCCAGCGCATAGGGATCGGCGGCGGCCCAGGCTTCGGCCTCCGCCAGAGTGTCGACCGACAGCACCACCAGCGAGCCGGTCATCTGGCCTTCGGGCGACAGGAACGGCCCGGCCATTTCCACCACGCCCGAGGTTTCGATATGCGCCAGATGCGCGGCGCGGGTGTCGAGCCGGGTTTGCAGGGCGCCGGGTTTGTCTTTGCAGATCAGGGCTACACGCATGGTCATTCCTGTTTCAAGGGACGGGTCAGAAGGCTTTGGATCGCGGCACCCAGCGTGACAGTCCCGTCAACAAGGGCGGCAACCATGGTTGAAATCGGCATGTCGATACCGTCTTTCGCGGCAATCTGCGCAACGGCCTTGGCGGTGGCAACCCCTTCGACAGTCTGCGAGGCATCAAAGGGCGTCGCGGCGCCAAGCGCCTGGCCAAAACGGAAGTTGCGCGACAGTTGCGAGGTGCAGGTCAGCACAAGATCACCAAAGCCCGACAGACCGGCCAGCGTTTCTGGCCGGGCCCCGCGTGCCAAGGCGAAGCGCTGCATCTCGGCATAGCCCCGCGTCATCAGCGCGGCGCGGGCAGAATCGCCCAGGCCCGCGCCGATCACAACGCCGGCGGCGATGGCGACAATGTTCTTCAGCGCGCCGCCCAGCTCTGCCCCGATCACATCCGTGCTGCGATAAAGCCGCAAGACCGGGGTGGACAGCGCGTGCTGAAGCTGCGCGCCAAGCGTCTCGTCGGTGCAGGCCAGCGTCAGCGCAGTGGGCAGGCCGCGCGCGATGTCTGCCGCAAAACTCGGGCCGGTCAGCACAGCGGGGGCACGGCCCCCCTCCAGCTGCGCCAGTAGCTCAACCGGGCCAAGTCCGGTGCGCAGATCAACCCCCTTGCAGCAGGCCACCAGCGCCTTGCCGCGCAACAAGGTCGCATGGTCGGCGCTGAACGCTGAAAGCGCCTGCATTGGCAGCGCCAGCAGAACGGCGTCTGCCGGGGCGATGGCAGCAAGATCGGGCGTGACGCTGACCGCCTCTGGCAGGGTGATGCCCGGCAGGCGGGCAATCTGCCGCCCCTCCAATCCGCGCCCCCACAGCGTCACAGGCCGTTCGCGCCCAAGTGCGACGGCAAGCGCACCGCCAAAGGCCCCGGCCCCCAGAATGGCGATCTTCATGCCTTGGCCCCCTTTTTGCCCGAGCCGAGCAGCGCGGGGCTTTTCTGATCCAGTGGCCAGCGCGGGCGGGCCGACAGCGTCAGGTCATCCGCGCCGCGCTGGCGGAACTGTTCGATCCCGGCCCAGGCGATCATCGCGGCATTGTCGGTGCAAAGCGCCAGCGGCGGCGCGAGGAAGCTGACACCCAGCCCCTCGCACAGCGCCAGAAGGCGGCTGCGGATTTCGGTATTGGCCGCCACGCCGCCCGCCACGGCAAAATGCGCAACGCCGCTGTCCAGCAGCGCACGGCGGGATTTTTCGGTCAGCACATCGGCCACCGCACGTTGAAACCCGGCACAAAGGTCGGCGCGGTCTTGCTGACGCAGCCCGCCAAGCCCGGCCATCAGACCGTCGCGCGCGCGCAGAACGGCGGTTTTCAACCCCGAGAAGGACATATCGCAGCCGGGCCGGTCCAGCAGGGGGCGGGGCAGCGGGATGCGCCTGGCATCGCCCTGCGCGGCCTCGGCCTGCACCGCTGGCCCGCCGGGTTGCGGCAGGCCAAGGATCTTCGCCACCTTGTCAAATGCCTCGCCCGGCGCATCGTCGATCGACCCGCCCAGCCGGGTGAAGTCTGCGGGGCCGTCCACCCGCAGAAACTGGCAATGCCCGCCCGAAACCAGCAGCATGATATAGGGGAAATCCACCATATCGGTCAGCCGTGGGGTCAGCGCATGGCCTGCCAGATGATTGACCCCGATCAGCGGCAGGCCTGTTGCGGCGGCCAGCCCCTTGGCACACATCACCCCGGACAGAACCCCGCCGATCAAGCCCGGCCCCGCCGTGACCGCGATGCCGTCCAGCGCGGTCAAGGGCAGACCGGCCTGCGCCAGCGCCGCCTCGATGCAATGGTCGATCCGTTCGGCATGGGCGCGGGCGGCAATCTCGGGCACCACGCCGCCAAACGCCGCATGCAGCGCGGTTTGCCCCTCGACCACCGAGGCGAGGATCTGCGGTGCGGCACCGGGAACGTGCCGCACGACGGCGGCGGCAGTGTCATCGCAACTGCTTTCGATGCCAAGAAGGGTCAGGCTGTGCATGGGTTGCCGTTGAAACAAGGGTCATGCCGAGGTAACACCGCTGGCATGGCCAAGCAATCCCGCCCTTCCGTGGTGATCCTGACCCGGCCCGCCGCGCAGGCCGCCCGGTTTGCTCAGGCGGTGACGGCGCGGTTTGATCCGGTCGGCGTGATCTCATCGCCGCTTCTGGCCCCACGTTTTCTGTGCCCCGATCTGCCGCCCCGCCCCTTTTCGGCGCTGATTTTCACCTCGGAAACCGCTGTCGAGGCCTGTCGGCGATTCTCTGCCGCACAGCGGGCCTTGTTGCCGCAGCGCGCCTATTGTGTCGGGCGGCGCACGGCACAGGCGGCGCAGGGCTTGGGTTTTGCGGCGCAATCGGCGGATGGCGATGCCGATGCGCTGGTGGCGGCGATCCTGCGCGATGCGCCCTCTGCGCCTTTGCTGCATCTGCATGGTGCCGAAACGCGGGGCGATGTGGCGGGGCGGCTGACGGCGGCGGGGCTGGAGACGCTGTCGGTTGAAACCTATCAGCAGGTGGCGCAACCCCTTGATAAACAGGCGCTTGCGGCGCTTCAGGCGGATGCGGCGATTGTGCTGCCGGTCTTTTCCCCCCGCACGGCGCAGATCCTGGCTGAGGCCCTGATCCGGGCAGCCCCGCGCGCGCCGCTGCATTTTGTTGCGATTTCGGATGCAACCGCAGCGCCGCTGCGGCGTTTGCCCTTTGCATCGCTGTCGGTGGCGGCCCAGCCTGACGCCGAGGCGATGTTGCAGAGGATGGCCCCGCTCTTTGCCGCAGACGCGCGCCTTGAGCCGTGAGCCATGAGCGACTAGCTTGCATCAAGACGCAAGTAATTGAGGGGAGACGGCTTATGGCAGATCAGGACACCCCGGCGGCAGCCCCCGTCACATTGGAAGGTCCGGCCGTGTTTGCAGCTCAGCCAGATCCGGCTCCTGACGCCAAGCCACCTGTGACCGAACGGCCCACCACGACCGAGGTGCCGCCTGCCAGACCCGCGTCGGACATCCAGCCGGAACCCCGCAGCGGCGGCTTTGGACGGTTTGTCGGCTTTGTGCTGGGCGGTGCGGTTGCGGCGGGTCTTGGCTTTGGCCTTGCAGCCTATGGTGTCCGCGAAGGCTGGCCGATGCTGGCCCCGCCTGTCACGGGTGTTGCCGAGGATGTGGCCGCCCTGCGCGCGGAACTGGCGCAGCTCGCATCGCAATCCCCAGATGACAGCCGCCTTGCCGCGGTGGAACAGAAGCTGGCCGATCTTCCCGCCCCGGCCACAGATACCGCGCAGATCACCGCATTGGAGCAACGCATCGCCGCACTCGAGGCCCTGCCGCCCGGCGCAGGCGCAGCACCTGCCGCGCTGTCAGAGATGCAGGCGCAGATCAGCAGCCTGAATGCCCGGCTGGTGGAACAACAGGGCGCGGCGGCGCAGATCAGTGCCGAAATCGAAGCGCAGGTGCAGGACCGGCTGAAATCGGCAGAAACCGAGGCGGATGCCATGCGCGTCGAGGCCGAGGCCTTGCGCAAGTCCGTCGAAACCCGCGCTGCGGTGCTGGGCCTACAATCGGCGCTGGACACCGGGGCCGGGGCGGAAAGCGCGGCTTTGGCGGTGCAACAGCTTGGCCTGACCATGCCCGATGCCCTGTCTGCGCTGATTGCCGCGCCGATCAGCCTGCCGCAATTGCAAGACAGCTTTGCCCCTGCCGCCCGTGCGGCCCTTGCCGCGTCGTTGCAGGCGCAGATGGGCGAGACGATGGGTGAACGTCTGTCGACCTTCCTGTTTGCCCAGACCGGCGCGCGGTCCCTGACCCCCCGCGACGGCAGCGACCCCGACGCGGTTTTGTCACGGATCGAAGATCGGCTGCGCGCCGGGGATGTGGCCGCCGCGCGGGCGCAGATTGCAGAGCTGCCCGAACCGGGGCAGCAGGCCCTGGCCGAATGGGCGACAGAGGCCGACCGCTACAGCGCCGGGCAGGCGGCCCTCGCTGACCTGCTGACAACCGCACAATAAGAGGAGACGGCGCATGATCTGGTCGCTTGTAAAGGTTCTTCTCTTCATCGGCGCGATTGCCGGCATCACCTATGGTGCAAGCCTGCTGCTGGAAACGGGCGAGGGCCTGCGTATTGCGGCGGCTGGCTATGAATTTACCCTGGGCCCGTTTCAGGCAGTCATGGGTCTGCTGTTGGCCCTGTTGGCGCTGTGGCTCTTGCTGCTGCTGATCGGCCTGCTGACCGCCACGCTGCGTTTCATCAATGGCGATGAAACCGCGATCACCCGGTATTTTGACCGCAACCGTGAGCGCAAGGGTTATCAGGCGCTGTCGGATGGTCTGGTGGCGCTGGCCTCGGGCGAAAACCGGGTGGCGCTGTCGCGTGCCGTGAAGGCCGAAAAGCTTTTGGGAAAGCCGGAGCTGACCACGCTTCTGGTGGCGCAGGCCTCCGAGGCGGCAGGCGATACAAGGCGCGCCACCGAAGCCTATAAACAGTTGCTTCAGCATGAGCGCACCCGTTTTGTCGGCATCCGGGGGCTGCTGGCGCAAAAGGCCGCCGAGGGCGATACCGAAACGGCGTTGAAACTGGCGGAAAAGGCCTTTGCGTTGAAGCCCAAGCATATGGAAACGCAAGATATTCTGTTGAAGTTGCAGGCCAATACCCAAGATTGGAAAGGTGCGCGCGCCACCTTGGATGCCAAGATGCGCAGCGGCGGGCTGAGCAAAGATATCTTCCGCCGCCGCGATGCCGTTCTGGCCCTGCAAGAGGCGCGCAGCATCATGGATGAAACCGCCTCGATCGAAGCGCGCGAGGCGGCCATTCAGGCCAACAAACTGTCGCCTGATCTTATTCCTGCGGCGGCGATGGCCGCGCGCAGCCTGATCACGGCGGGCGATGCCAAGGGCGCGACCCGCATTCTCAAGAAGGCATGGGAGGCGCATCCGCATCCCGATCTGGCCGCCGCCTTTGCCGAAATTGCGCCCGACGAATCTGCGGAGGCCCGGCTCAAGCGGTTCCACGCGCTGACAGCGCTGCATCCCGATCATCCCGAAACGCGGATGTTGCAGGCCGAATTGCAGATTGCCGCCGAAGATTTCCCGGCGGCCCGCCGCGCTCTTGGCGATCTGATCGACAGCAAACCGACCGGGCGCGCGCTGGCGCTGATGGCGGCGATTGAGCGCGGCGAAGGGGCCGAGGAATCCGTGGTGCGGGCATGGCTTGCCAAGGCCCTGTCGGCGCCGCGCGGGCCGCAATGGTGCTGCGACAAATGTCAGGCGATCCATGCAAGCTGGGGGCCGATCTGCGACAATTGCGGTGGCTTCGATACGCTGAGCTGGCGTGAGCCGCCGCAGGTTGCCACGCCCAGCCCGACGGGATCGGATCTGTTGCCGCTACTGGTCAACCCGCCTGCCAAACCTGAACCGGAACCCGCCGCAGAGCCGGAAGAGGCCGAAGTAATTGATCTGGCGGCCATCGCCCGCCGCGCGGTCTGATGCAAGCATGGCCCTGCGGCACCCCGCAGGGCCATCTGTCAAATCACGCTGCCACCAGCCGGATATCCTCGGGGCGCCAGCCCACATGCACGGTATCGCCCTTGCGGAACGCAGCACCCGTCGGCGGCAGGATTGCGAAAATCTCGCCCGCCGCACTCGCCATCGTGTATTGGATATGGTTGCCAAGATAGGCGGCATAGGTGATCTCGGCGGCAATCGAGCCTGCGCGCGGGGCCGGGTGCAATTGCACCTGATGCGGGCGCAGCACCAGTTTTGCGGGGCCCATCCTGTCACTTTGCAAGGGCAGATCATGGTCATGGCCCAGCAGGCGCACCCGGGTTTCTGCCCCGGTGGCGGTGACTTCGGCATCCAGCAGGTTCGCATCACCGATGAAATCCGCGATAAAGGCCGAAGCGGGCCGTTCATACAGATCCTGCGGCGTGCCCGACTGTGCGATCTCGGCGTTTTTCATCACGATGATCCGGTCCGAGACGGCCATTGCCTCTTCCTGATCATGGGTGACATAGACCGCCGTCAGGCCAAGGCGCTGCTGGATCTGGCGGATTTCCTCGCGCACATGGCGGCGCAGTTTGGCGTCAAGGTTCGACAGCGGTTCATCCAGCAGCAGCACCTCGGGCTCCAGAACGATGGCGCGTGCCACCGCCACGCGCTGTTGCTGCCCGCCCGACAGCTCTGATGGCAACCGCGCGCCAAATCCCTTCAGCCCCACCATCTCCAGCCCGGCTTCGGCGCGGGCGGTGGCTTCGGCCTTGGGCATCCGCTTGACCGACAGGCCATAGGCCACATTCTCGGCCACGGTCATATGCGGGAACAGCGCATAGCTCTGGAACACCATCGACACCCGGCGATAGGTGGCCGACAGATGTGTGACATCCTGCCCGCCGATCAGGATGCGGCCCTCGCTGGCGCTTTCCAGCCCGGCAATCAGGCGCAGCGTCGTGGTCTTGCCGCAGCCCGACGGCCCCAGCAGCGTGCAGAGCGTGCCCGGCTGAATATCGAGTGTCAGCGGTTTCAGCGCCATCACCTCGCCATACCGCTTGGTGACATTTTCGAAGCGGACAGAACCCTTGGTCATATCGGAACCTTTCATGTCACACCGCCACCCGGTCAGTCCGGCGCAGGCGGCGGCGGCCAATGATGGCCTGAAGAGAGAGAATGGCGACCAGCATGGTCACGATCAGCACGGTCGAATAGGCGATGGCGATGCCGTATTCGTTGTTTTCAACCCGCCCGACGATAAAGCTGGTGGCCATGTTGTGCCGGGCAGAGACGAGGAAGATCACGGCAGACACCGAGGTGATCGCCCGCACGAAGCTGTAGGTAACGGCGGCGAGGATCGCAGGGCCCATCAATGGCAGGATCACCCGGCGCAAGGTGGTAAAGCTGTTCGCCCCCAGCATGATCGAGGCTTCGTCCAGCGATTTGTCCAGTTGGCTCATCGCCGCGATGCCGCCGCGCACACCCACCGGCATGTTGCGGAACACAAACACCAGAATCAGGATGATCGCGGTTCCGGTCAGCTCGATCGGGGGGAAGTTGAAGGCCATGACATAGGCCACCCCGATCACCGTTCCGGGAATGGCGAAGGACAGCATGGTCGAAAACTCGAACGCGTCCTTGCCCGCGAATTTCTGCCGCACCAGCAGGTAAGCGGTGGCAAGACCGACTGCCGCCGTCAGCGGGGCCGAAATCGCGGCGATGGTCAGCGTGCTGAAATAACTGTCCCAGGCCGAGCCGGTGAAATGCACGCCATTGCGCAGCACCAGACCGAAGGCCTGTTTGTAATGCTGCAAGGTAAAGCTGTGATCATAGCCCCAGAGTTTGACAAAGCTGCCAAAGACGATCAGCAGATACACCACCAGCGTGAAGGCCGCCCAGGGCAGTGCAGTGGCATAACAGGCCCATTTCAGGCCGGGGTTCAGGCTGGCATGTTGGCCATTGTCGGCCTTGCCGGTGACGGTGGCATAGCTTTTCTTGCCCAGCCATGTGCGCTGCGCCACAAAGGCACCCAGCGTCATCGCCAGCAGGATCATCGACAGGATGGCAGCTTTGGCCGGATCGGCCACGGTGCCGACGATGGCAAAATAGATCTCGGTCGACAGCACGTTGAAATTGCCGCCCAGCACCAGCGGATTGCCGAAATCGGCCAGACTTTCGATGAAGCCCAGCAGAAAGGCATTGGCAAGGCCGGGCCGCATCAGCGGCAAGGACACCCGGCGGAAGGTCTGCCAGCGGTTCGCGTCAAGCGTCTGGCTCGCCTCTTCCATCGACGGGCTGATGCCTTCCACCACGCCGATCAGCACCAGAAAGGCGATGGGGGTAAAGGACAGCATCTGCGCCAGCCACACGCCCCAGAAACCATAGAGCCAGCGGGTTTTCTCCCAGCCGAAGGCATCCGAAAAGAACTCGGTCACGGTGCCCGCCCGGCCAAACAGCAGGATCAGCGCCAACCCGATCACGAAGGGCGGGGTGATGATCGGCAGGATGGTCAGCACGCGCAGCAGCGGCTTGGCGCGAAAATCGGTGCGGGTGAAGATCAGCGCGAAAGACAGCCCGAGCGTGGTGGTGCCCAGCCCGGTCAGCACCGCCAGCACCAGCGAGTTCACCGCAGGGCCGCAATAGCCGCGCCCGGTCAGGCAGGCGAAGGACCAGGTTTCAGAGGCAAAAAACCGCGGCACGACTTCGCTGAGGCCGAACCCCGCGCCGCCCTTCAGCTCGAACGCCTGCGCCAGCACGAAGGCCATCGGGTAGAACACAAAGACGCCGACAAGGCTGACGATCAGTCCGACAAGGCCGGTCACGAAGGCATCGCCCCGGCCCCGGCCAAGCGCCGAGATGCCGGTGGTCAGCACGAACAGCAGCGCGATGGCCACGACAAAGGCCCCGGCACCCATGCCGGGCTGCGAAACCTCGCCCAGGGCGGTCAGACGTGGTCCATTGCCGAGGATCAGCAGCCCTTGCCCGGCCAGCAAGACAAGCCCGCAGGCACCGGCCAGCAGCCAGCCGCGCGCCTGCGTCACTGGCGAAAGACGCAGACTGGCGAGTGCCAGCGCGGCCAGCGCCGCCAGTCCCGGTCCCAGCAGCCAGATCCGGCCACCAAGCGCCTGCACAAAGGCCGAGGCACCCTGCCCGGACAGATCCCCTAACCAGCCGAAGGACCAAAAGCCCCCCGGCACCATATACCAGGGCAGCAGGAAAAACCCTGCCAACCCCACCAAGCTCCAGAGCCGTGCGGTGCGCGTCATCGTGATGTTCCCGAAATGAAGCGGCCCGCGCAGCAGTGGCGCGGGCCGGAGAGGATTACTCCTCGATGGCGCCGCCTGCGCCCTTGACGTCTTTTTCCCAGCGCGCCAGCAGGCGTTCGCGGGTATCCGATGCGCCATAGGTGGCGAAATCATAGTCGATCAGCTTGATTGCCGCCATTTCGGGGGCCTCGGGGTCGGTTGCCGCCCCCGGGTTCGACGGGATGTTGTAGACACCCACTTCAAGCCCCGGCGATTGGCCCTCTGCCGAAATCACATATTCGACCCATTTCTTCGCAGCTTCCATGTTGGGTGCCCCCTCCACGACCGAAACCGCGCCCAGCTCGTATCCGGTGCCTTCACAGGGGGCGACCAGTTCCACCGGGAAGCCCTCTTTCTTCAGCTTCACCATGTCATGCATGAAGCCGATGCCGATGGTGGTCTCACCGCGGGCAGTCGCCTTGACCGGGGCAGAGCCCGATTTGGTATATTGGTTCACATTACCGCCGATCTCGGCCAGCAGTTTGAACGCTTCATCCTCGCCGAACAATTGCACCAGCGTCGCCAGTTCGGTGTAGGCCGTGCCCGAGGAATTCGGGTTCGCCACCTGAATTTCGCCCTTGTATTCGGGTTTGGCCAGATCGCGCCAGCACGCCGGGGCGGGCAGGCCCTTTTCGGCCAGAACCTCGCTGTTGTAGATGAACCCAAGCAGACCGACATGCACGCCGATGGCGCGGCCTTCGGTCATCTCGGTCATGTTCTGGGCCCAGCCGAGCAGGCCCGACACATCAACCCCGGTTGCCGCCGTCAGCCCTTCGTTGGCAGCGATGATATGCGGATCGCCCGTGCCCCCCCACCAGACATCCACCTTGGGATTGCCCTTTTCGGCGCGCAGCTGCGCCAGAACCTCGCCGGTGGATTTGCGCACGATGGCCACATCGACGCCGGTGTCGATCTTGAAATTCTGCGCCATCAGATCGCACCAGGTCTGTTCATTGGAACAGACAACGTTCAATTCCTCGGCCTGTGCAGCAGATGCCGACATGGCAGCAGACAGCGCCAATGCGCTGATCAGTGTCTTTTTCATATGATCCTCCCGTTGGCCCGGCCTGCCACTCTCCCTGTGGCTTTACCGGATTGATTGCAGGGTGACATGGCCGGCCTGTCACAGGCGACCCCTGCCAAGATGAACAGGACTGCGCGCAGGGGCGTATTTGATGAACAGTGTTACAAGCCGCGCAGAGGACAGTCACAAATGAAATCCGAAAGCCCTTCCCCATGGCGGGCGCTGCACGGCATCATGGCGCTGTTGGCCGGGAGGGGCCGACGAGAGGGGGAACGCATGTCCATTGCAGGGCCAGTGCAGGGTCCGGTTGTCGCCATTGTGGATGACGACCCGGATCTGCGTGCGACGCTTGCCGCACTTCTGACCGAGAACGGGTTTCGCCCGGTGCCGGTTGCGGACAGTGCGGGATTTTTTGCTGCCGTCGCCGTCGCCCCCGTCGATCTTGCCGTGATCGATTTGCGGTTGGCGGGGGAAAGCGGGCTGACCCTGGCCATCCGTATCCGCGAACGCATGGGCCTGCCCATCGTGATGCTGACCGGGCGGGGCGACGAGACGGACAAGATCATCGGGCTGGAAACCGGTGCGGATGACTACATCCTGAAACCCTTCAACCCGCGCGAGCTGGTGGCGCGGCTGCGCGCCGTGCTGCGCCGCAGTGGCCATCCTGATCTGGCATTGCCAGACCGCAGCCACAGCCAGATCCGCAGCTTTGGCCAGATGCGGCTGGATCAGACCCGGCGCGAACTTCTGGGCGCAGATGGCACCGAAATTCCGCTGACCAATGCCGAATACCGGCTGCTGGACTATTTTCTGCGCCACCGCGACTGCATCATTCCGCGCACCGATCTGCTGCGCGAACTGGGCAATGACCTGTCGCTTTATATGGATCGCACCATTGACGTGCTGATCCTGCGCCTGCGCCGCAAGATCGAGCCGGTGCCCTCGAAACCCGTGCATCTGCAAACCCGGCGGGGGCAGGGTTATATCTTTGTCACGACGCCATGAGCGGCAGCCGCCCCACCGTTCGCGCCCGATTGCTGCTGGCCTTGATTGCGCTGGCCACGGCAACGCTGATCGTCGGGGCGACCAGCTGGATGACATTGCGGCAGGCCACCGGGCGGCTGGACCGGCTGCATGACGACACGCTGGCAGCGGTGGATCAGGCGCTTGGCCTGTCGCGGCAGGCCACGGATCTGGCGACGCGCGGCCCCTATCTGCTGACCATCGAAAGCCCGTTCCGCCTTGGGCAAGAGGCGGATGCCGCCCGCGCGCTGGTTGCCGGGATCATGGCCAGTCTGGGGCCACAGGATAGTCTGGGGCCGCAGGATACAGTGATTGCCGATACGCTGCGCGGCATGGATGACAGCATCCGCGATCTGGTCACGGCGGCGCTGGCCCGTGTGGCGCTGACCGATCAGATCCTGCGCCGCAATGCCCGGATCACGGCGTTGGAGCGGCGGTTTTCCAACCTTGCCGGAACCCTGCGCGCCACATTGCCCGAAGGGCGCGACTGGCTGACCCTGCAACGCATCGCCCGGGCCTTGCAGGGCGCGGGGCGAACCGACAACCTTGTCACCGTGGGCGAGTTTCAGCGCGAGTTCCATGGCCTTGTGCGCGGCATGGAAGCGCGGAGCAATGCGGCCGGGCGCGGCGATCTTGCCTTGCTGCGCACGCTCGCCGAAGGGCGGAATGGCCTGTTCGAGCTGCGCCGACTGGAACTGTCGCGCCAGATCGCGGCCGAGGGCGCGCTGGCCCGCATCCGCCGCGGGGCCGAGGCGGTCAGCCTGCATGCCGCTGAGGTGACCGCGCGTGCGCAGTCCGAAATTGCCGCCGAACGCGCGCGCACCGTCTCGGCTATCGCCTTTGCCAAGGGGGTGATTGTCTTTGTCGGGCTGATCAGCGCGGCGGTGGCGCTTGCCACGGCCTTGTTCGTCTCGGGCTATGTCACCGGCAACCTGCGCAGCATCTCGGATGCGATGATGCGGCTGGCGGTGGGCGACCGTTCGACCCGCCTGCCGCGTGGCGAACATGCCGGCGATGAAATCGGCAAGCTGTTCCACGCCTTTCGCGCCTTCCGCGCCAATATCCTGCGGCTGGACCGATCCAACCGGCAACTGGCGCAGCGCAATGCGCTGTTCCAGAACCTGTATGATGGCATGTCCGATGGCTTGGCGATCCTGTCCGACAGCGGCAATCTGATTGCGCGCAACAGCAGGCTTGCCACCGTGCTGCGGCTTGATCCCGAAGGCCTGAAGGGACGGCCTGCGATGGCGGATCTGCTGGCGGGGGTGGGCTGGGCGCGGGTGGCGGGGCCGCACGGCTTTGCCGAATTGCTGCACCCGGATGGCCGGGTGGTGGAACTGCGCGAAAGCCGTCTGGCCACTGGCGGATCTGTCATGCTGCTGTCGGATGCGTCTGAACGGCGCGCGTTGGAAGACCGTCTGCGGCAGGCGCAGCGCACCGAGGCGCTGGGCAAGATCGCGGGCGAGGTGGCGCATGATTTCGGCAATATCCTCTCCACCATCTCCACCTGCCTGCATCTGATGGAAACCGCGCCGCCCGACCGCATCGTCGCCTTGCGGCAATCGCTGGGGGCGGCGCTGGATCTGGGCGGGGCCCTGACGCAACGCCTGCTGGCCTTTGCCCGCCGCCTGCATCTGGAGCCGGAGGTGATGGATCTGAACGGGCTGGTTGAAGGGGTCGAGGATCTGATCGCGCTGGCGCTGGAAGATCGGATCACGCTGCGCATCACCCCCTGTTCCACGCCGCTGCTGGTGCGGATCGACCCGGGCCAGATGGAAAGCGCGCTGTTGAACCTGTGCCTGAACGCGGCGCAGGCCATCGAAGGCGCGGGCACCATCCGCATCAGCCTTGATCTTGCGTCGGAGGATCGCGCGTTGATTGCCGTTACCGACACCGGCTGCGGCATGTCGCCCGAGGTGCTGGCGCATGCGATGGAGCCTTTCTACACCGCCCGCGCAGATGGAACGGGAACCGGGCTGGGGCTGGCGATGGTCTATGGTTTCATCCGGCAATCGGGGGGGGATGTGCAGATCACCTCGACCCCGGGGCAGGGCACGACCGTGCAGTTGATGCTGCCGCTCTGCCGGGCCGATGGCCCGTTGTTGCCCGCGCTGGGCCGGGTGCTGCTGGTCGAGGATGATCCCGCCGATGCAGACCACGCCCGCCACGTGCTTGGCGGGGCCGATCTGCATGCGGTGTGCAGCGCTGCCGAGGCCGAGGCGCTGATCGCCGCCGCCCCAGCCTTTGATCTGGTTCTGACCGATCTGCACCTTGGCCTTGACCCGGCGGGCTGGCGCATCGCCGAGGCGGCCTTGCGGCGCGATCCGCGCAGCCGCGCCATCGTGCTGTCAGGCCGTCTGCCCGCGGCACATCCGCTGATCACCCGCTTTCCCGGCCGGGCCTTTTGCCTGCCGAAACCCCTTGATCCCGCCGCATTGGCGGCCTGCCTGCAAGGACCGACCTTCCTATGACGCTGATCCCCAAAGCCTTGATCTTCGATTGCGATGGCACCTTGGCGCTGACCGCCGATCTGCATTTTGCTGCCTTCACCGCCGCTTTCGCCGCACAGGATGCCCGGCTGGCGCGTGCGTTTTATCATGCGCGGGGCGGGATGGCGCGCACCGCGTTGATCGAGGCCTGGATGGCAGAGACCGGGCATGATCTGGATGTTGCGCGGCTGGTGCGTGACAGCATCGCCCATGCCTGTGATCTGGCGCATACCAGCCGCCCCAACCCGCCGGTGGCGGCGCTGGCGCTGGCCTGGGGGGCACGGCCTTCGGCGGTCGCCTCGAACGGCGAAGCGCCGGTGGTGCGGGCCACGCTGCACGCCTGTGGGCTGCTGGATCTGTTCGATACCGTGGTCACGCTGACCGACGTTGCGGCCCCGAAGCCGGATCCGGCCATGTTTCTGCTGGCGGCAGAGCGGCTGGGGGTCGTCCCCGCCGACTGCCTTGTGCTGGAGGACAGTGCGCAGGGCATGGAGGCCGCCCACCGCGCCGGAATGGCCGCCCATGATGTGCGCGAACCCGCCGCGCTGGCCACCATTGCCGCGCTGACAGAACAGGTCTCTGCCGCTGTCAGGGTCTGATCCGGCCTTTTGCACCGTTTGAAGGTTTCGGTTGGGCCGGTCGAGGCTATGACCGATTGTCGATCCTTGACAAGGCCGGATCAGTTTTGCATGGCTTTGCATCTGTAGCAAAGACACAACGGGAGTTTCTCAAGGTGGCATCCGCGAACGATCCCGGCCCCGAAATCACCAGACTGATCACCGAAGACGCGCCCCGGCTGATCGAGATCCGCCGCGATATCCATGCCCACCCCGAGACGGGCTTCGATACCGTGCGCACGGCGGCGCGTGTCGCGGCAGAGCTGCGCGATCTGGGGCTGACGGTTCAGACCGGCGTGGGCCGCACCGGCGTGGTGGCCGAGATCGCCGGGTCTGGTCCCGGCCCCTGCCTGATCCTGCGCGCGGATATGGATGCGCTGCCGATCGAAGAGCAGACGGGCCTGCCCTTTGCCTCGACCATTCCGGGCCAGATGCACGCCTGCGGGCATGATCTGCACACCGCCTCGTTGCTGGGGGCGGCGAAGGCCCTCGTCGCGCTGGCCCCGGGCCTGAACGGTACGGTACGGCTGGTGTTTCAGCCCGCCGAAGAAACGCAGGAAAGCGGAGCCGCCGCCATGGTTGCCGATGGCGCGGCAGAGGGCGCGGATCTGGCGATTGGCTTTCATAACCGACCGGAGCTTGCCGCCGGGCTGGTCTTGCTCAATCGCGGTGCCAGCACGGCCTCCAGCGATGAATTCAAGGTGGTGGTGCATGGCAAATCAGGCCATGCCGCCCGCCCGCATGCCGCCATTGATCCGATTGTCGCGGCGGCGCATATCATCACGCAGTTGCAGACCGTGATCTCGCGCGAGATGGACCCGGCGCTGTCGGCGGTGCTGACCGTGGGTCATATTCACGGCGGTGCCACGCAGAACATCATCCCCGACAGCTGCATGTTCGAGGGCACGGTGCGCTGCCGGTCGCCGCAGTCCCGCGATCTGGCCGAAGCATCGTTCCGGCGCATCTGCGAGGGCGTAGCCATGGCGCTGAACGTGCGCGCCGAGGTCGAGTATATCCGCGGCGCACCGGCGGTGCTGAATGATGACACGCTGGTCGACCGCGCGATTGCCTCGCTCGGCCATCAGTTCGACGCGGTGCCGCAGGTCGAACAGGGATCCAGCTTCGGTGCCGAGGATTTTTCGCATTTCTCGGAACGGATGCCCTCGCTGCAGATCTTCATCGGTTCGGGACAGCCGGGCCGGGATGATCGGGTGCACAATTCTGACTATCAGCCCGATGAGGCCTGCATCGCGCAAAGCGCCATCGCGTTGACGCGCATGGCCGTTGATCTGCTGGCCTGACCCTTTTCCGACCGATACAACAAGGAAGACCCTCGTATGAACCTTACCCGCAGCACCTTTCTGCGTTCGGCCCTTGCCGCTGCCGCCAGCCTTGCCGCAGCCCCTTCGGCCCTGTTGGCGCAAGAGCGCAAGAAGCTGGTCTTTGCCACCGAGGGCACCTTTCCGCCCTTCAACATGACGCGCCCCAATGGGGAGCTTTACGGGTTCGAGCTGGATCTGCTGGCCGAAGTCGCAAAGCGCGCCGATTTTGACTATGAGGTCATCGCGCAGGCCTGGGATGGCATGATCCAGGGTCTGGTGGATGGCAAATACGATGCGGTCATCGATTCCGTCACCATCACCGAAAAGCGCCTTGAGGTGGTCGATTTCTCGCTGCCCTATACCACCGGCGGTTCGACCTTCGCGGTGATGAAGGAAACCGGGCTGGAGCTGCCGGGCACCGGCACCTTTGTCGATCTGGACGATACCGCCGCCACCGAAAGGGCCGTTGCGGCGATTGCCGAAGTGCTGGCGGGCAAGACCGTGGGCGTGCATGTGGCGACGATTCAGGCCGATTTCCTTAATCAGTATCTGGCGGACAAGGGTGTGACGATCCGCACCTATCAGACCGGCCCCGAAGTCTATCAGGATCTGATGAATGGCCGTCTGGACGCAGGCATGGCGTCGGTTACCAATATCTCGGCCTTCCTGGAAAAGAATGTCGAGACGGCAATGGCAACCGGCCCGTCGTTCAAGGGCGGCGTGATGGGGCGTGGCTCGGCCATCGTGGTGCAGAAAGGCAATGCAGAGCTTGCCGACAAGCTGAGTGCGGCGCTGAAGTCGATGTCGGATGACGGCACGCTTGAAAAACTGTCGAACCAGTGGTTCGGCATGGTCGTCACGCCGAAGCTCTGAGGTCAGGGTGGGCGATCTGGCACTTCTGGGCTTCGGGCCGGACGGATGGGGGCTGGCGCTGCTGCGCGCCGGCCTTCTGACGCTGGCCGTGTCTGTCGCGGCGTTTCTGTGTGGTCTGGTTCTGGGCACCGGGATTGCCTGGGCGCGGATTGCCGGAAACTGGCCGCTGCGCAAACTGGCCGAGGCCTATACCGTGATCTTTCGCGGCGTGCCGGATATTCTGGTCATCTATCTGTTCTACTTTGGTGGCCGTCAGGTGGTGACCGCCATCGGTACGGCGCTGGGCTTGCCGGGACCGTTTGACATCAGCGGTTTTCTGGCCGGGATGCTGGCCATCGGTCTGATCTCGTCGGCCAATCAGTCCGAAGTGCTGCGCGGGGCCTATCAGGCCGTGCCCAAAGGCACGATCGAGGCGGGCCGCGTGGTGGGCATGACCCGGATCACCCTGTTCCGCCGGGTGATCGCGCCGCAGGCCATGGTGACGGCCATTCCCGGCATGGGCAATCAATGGCAATCGGTCATCAAGGAATCCGCACTGGTTTCGGTGACGGGGCTGGTGGAAACGATGCGTCAGGTCTCGGTTGCGGCGGGCACCACGCAGGAACATTTTCTGTTCTATGCGGCGGGTGCGGTGATCTATCTGATCATCACCACCCTGTCGGATCAGGTGTTCCGTCTGGCAGAAAAGCGCAGCCTGCGCGGCCATGCCGGCGGGGGGATCTGACGATGGATACCGGCTTTCTGTCGACGATTTTCGTCCAGCTGCTCAAGGGTGTGCCGCTGACGCTCAACCTCGGGGTTCTGGCGCTGCTGGGCGGCGGCTGCCTGGCGCTGGTGCTCAATCTGCTGCGGGTGACGCGGACGGGCAATGCGGTTGCGTCGGCCTATGTGTTTGTCTTTCGCGGCACGCCGCTGCTGATCCAGATCTTCATGATCTATTATGGTCTGGCCGGGTTCGGCTTCATCCGGCAATCGGTGCTGTGGCCGTTTCTGCGCGAACCCTATTGGTGCGGCTTGCTGGCGCTGATCCTCAATGACGCGGCCTATACGTCCGAGATCCTGCGCGGTGGCCTGCGGGCCGTGCCGAAGGGCGCGGTGGAGGCGGGCCGGGTATCGGGCATGACACGGCTGGCGATCCTGCACCGCATCACGCTGCCCATCGCCTTCCGACAGGCGCTGCCTGCCTATTCAAACGAGGTGATCTCGATCCTGAAGGCCACGGCGCTGGTCTCGACCATCACCTTGATGGAGGTTACCGGCATCGCCCGCGCCGCCGTGTCGGAAACCTGGCGGGCGGTCGAGATCTTCCTCTGCGCAGCGGCCATCTATCTGGCGCTGTCACTTCTGGTGACGCGGCTCACGGCCTGGGCCGAACGCCGCCTCTCGCCTTGGCAATTCGGAGAGTCACCATGAGCCTGCCCCCCACCGCCCTGTCGATCACCGGGCTGCGCAAGCGCTTTGGTGCGAACGAAGTTCTGCGCGGCATCGACCTCACGGCGCAGGACGGCGACGTGATTTCACTGATCGGGGCCTCCGGTTCGGGCAAAAGCACGCTGCTGCGCTGCATTCCGATGCTGGAAGTGCCGGATGCCGGAACCGTGTCTGTCGGTGCGGACAGCGTATCGCCCAAGGGTGGGCGGCTCAGCCGTGCCGAAGAGGCGGTGGCCCGCCGGATGCGCGGCCATCTGGGCTTCGTGTTCCAGAACTTCAACCTCTGGCCGCATCGCACCGTGCTTCAGAACGTGGTGGAGGCGCCGCTGTTCGTGCAGAACCGCAGCCGCGCCGAAGCGGTGGACGAGGCGATGGTGCTGCTGGAAAAGGTCGGGCTGACAGACAAGCGTGACGCCTGGCCCGCGCATCTGTCGGGCGGGCAGCAGCAACGCGTCGCCATTGCCCGCGCCCTTGCGCAGCATCCCCGCGCGATCCTGTTCGACGAACCGACCTCGGCCCTTGATCCCGAATTGGTGGGCGAAGTGCTGAAGGTGATCCGCAGCCTTGCCGAAGAAGGCCGGACCATGCTGATTGTCACGCATGAAATGGGCTTTGCGCGCGAAGTGTCGTCGCGGGTCGTGTTCCTGCATCAGGGGCTTGTCGAAGAGGATGGCACGCCTGCACAGGTCTTTGGCAACCCCGGATCGGATCGCTGCCGCGCCTTCATCAGCGGCCATTTCGACCGCAACCGATAGGACAGACCATGCGCCAGCCCATCGCCCGCAAAAGCCTTCAGGATCAGGCGACGGACTGGTTGCGCGACGCCGTGATCCGCGGCGATTTCCGGCCCGGCGAGATTCTGACGGAACAGGCGCTGACCGAACGCATCGGGCTGGGGCGCGGCACCGTGCGCTCGGCGCTGTTCGCGCTGGAGGCGCAGGAGCTGGTGACGCGCACGCCCTATTCCAGCTGGCGGGTGGCGGTGCTGGATGCGCAGGCCATCTGGGAAATCTATACCCTGCGTGGCGCGTTTGAGGGGCTGGCCGCGCGGATTTTGGCCGAGCGGCGCGACAGCCTTGGCACGGCCTTGGTGGCGGCGGCGTTTGACCGGCTTGGCACAGCCAATGGCAGCGATACAGATGAACGGGTCGCTGCGGATCTGGGCTTTCATGCCAGTTTCGTCGCGCAGACCGGCCATCAACACCTGATCCGCCGTCACAGCCTGCTGTCTGACAAGATGGAATGGCTGTATCGCTGGTCGGAACATCACTGGCCGCAGCGGCAGCCGCTGGTTGCCGATCATCTACGGCTGTTTGACGCGATGCTGCACGGCACACCCGAAGCTGCCGAAGCCGCTGTGCGCGACCATATTGCGGAATCGATTGACCTGGATGTGGCGGGGTTCCAGTCACTGGCCACCCCGGCCGCATCCGCCAACCAGACGGAGCAGACATGACCCTCACCATCCTTGACGGCGGCATGGGCCGCGAGCTTGAACGTATCGGCGCGCCGTTCCGGCAGCCGGAATGGTCTGCCCTTGCCCTGATGGAAGCACCCGAGATGGTGCGGCAGGTCCATGATGGCTATATCCGCGCCGGGGCGCAGGTCATCACCACCAATTCCTATGCGTTGGTGCCGTTTCACATCGGCGAGGACCGGTTCCGCGCCGAGGGAGAGCAGCTCGCCGCCCTTGCCGGACGGTTGGCGCGCGAGGCTGCCGATGCCGCAACGGGGGTGACGGTGGCAGGGTCTTTGCCGCCGGTGTTCGGATCCTATCGCCCCGATCTGTTCCGCGATGACATCGCGCAGGACTATCTGTCGGTTCTGGTGCGCGGGCTTGCGCCGCATGTCGACGTCTGGCTGGCCGAAACGCAAAGCAGCCTTGCCGAGGCCCGCGCGGCTGCAGCGGCGGTCAGCGGCACCGGCAAGCCGCTGTGGCTGTCGTTCACCCTGCGGGATGAAGACCTGCCCACCGAAGGCACCGTGCCGCAACTGCGCTCGGGCGAGCCGGTGGCCGAGGCGGCACGTCTGGCGCAGAGCCTCGGGGCCGAGGCGATGCTGTTCAATTGCGCCATGCCCGAAGTGATGGCCCCGGCGCTGGCCGCTGCCCGCGTGGCGGTGCCCGGCCTGCGGCTGGGCGTCTATGCCAATGCCTTTGGCGATTCACAGGACGAGGACGGCGCGGCAAACGAGGTGGTCTCCACCATCCGCGACGACCTCGACCCGCATTCCTATTGCCTCTGGGCTGATCGCTGGACCGCGCAGGGGGCCACGATCATCGGCGGCTGCTGTGGCATCGGCACCGATCATATTCACCATCTGGCGGATCATCTGCCGAAGGCGCACGCCTGACAGCCCGCCGCTCTCCGGCCCCGGCGCATACATCCGTTGCGCCGGGGCCGATCCGGGCAGGGATCAGAAATCCCAATCTTCATCGGTCGTCGCCACCGCCTTGCCGATGACATAAGATGACCCCGAGCCCGAGAAGAAATCGTGATTTTCGCTGTCGGGCGACAGGGCCGCCAGAATGGCGGGATTGACCTGCGTGACCGAGTCCGGGAACAGCGCCTCGAAGCCCAGATTCATCAGCGCCTTGTTGGCGTTGTAGTGCAGAAAGGTCTTCACATCCTCGGTCAGCCCGGCCTCGTCATACAATTCGGCGGTATAACGTTCTTCGATGGCATAGAGGTCGAACATCAGGGAAAAGGCGAAATCCTTGGCCGCAGCGCGCTCTGCCTCGCTTGCCCGTTCCTGCGCCCGCTGGAACTTGTAGCCGATGTAATAGCCATGCACCGCCTCGTCGCGGATGATCAGCCGGATCAGATCGGCGGTATTGGTCAGCTTGGCGCGACTGGACCAATACATCGGCAGGTAAAACCCGGAATAGAACAGAAAGCTTTCCAGAAACACCGAGGCGATCTTGCGATGCAGCGGGTTGGCTCCGGCAGCGTATTCCTCAAGGATCAGCCGCGATTTCGCCGCCAGATGCGGATTGTCCTCGGACCAGCGGAAGGCCTCGTCCACCTCGGTCGTCGAACACAGGGTTGAAAAGATCGAGGAATAGGACCGCGCATGAACCGCCTCCATGAAGGCGATGTTGGACAGCACCGCCTCTTCATGCGGGGTCACGGCATCCTGCATCAGGGCGGGGGCCCCCAGCGTGTTCTGGATGGTGTCCAGCAGGGTCAGCCCGGTGAACACCCGGATCGTCAGCTGCTGTTCGGCGGGGCGCAGGGTGGCCCAGCTTTGCACATCATTCGACAGCGGCACCTTTTCCGGCAGCCAGAAGTTCGAGGTCAGGCGGTTCCAGATCTCCAGATCCTTGTCGTCTTGCAGACGGTTCCAGTTGACGGCACGGGGCAGGGCGCGCAGCGGCGATTGCATATTCATCGGATCTGTCCTTTCACAGGCTGCACGACACGCAGCCCTGCACTTCGGTCCCTTCAAGGGCCATCTGGCGCAGGCGGATGTAATAGATGGTCTTGATGCCCTTCTTCCACGCCGCGATCTGGGCGCGGTTGATGTCACGCGTCGTGGCGCTGTCACGGAAGAACAGCGTCAGCGACAGACCTTGATCGACATGCTGGGTGGCGGCGGCATAGGTGTCGATGATCTTGTCGGGGCCGATCTCGTAGGCGTCCTGATAGAACTCCAGGTTGTCATTGGTCATGAAGGGCGCGGGGTAATAGACGCGGCCCAGCTTGCCTTCCTTGCGGATCTCGATCTTCGAGGCGATGGGGTGGATCGAGGACGTGGAGTTGTTGATATAGCTGATCGAGCCGGTCGGCGGCACCGCCTGAAGGTTGCGGTTGTAAAGCCCGTATTGCATCACATCGGCCCTGAGCGCGGCCCAGTCGGCGCGGCTGGGCACATGGATGCCCGCCGTATCGAACAGCGATTGCCCGCGCGCCGTCGCCGGTTGCCAGTCGGCCTCGGTGTATTTGTCAAAGAACGCGCCTGACGCATAGGCCGAGTCTGCAAAGCCCCGGAAGCTTTGCCCGCGTTCGCGCGCAATCAGGTTCGAGGCGCGCAGGGCGTGAAACAGCACCGTGCAGAAATAGATATTGGTGAAGTCGATTCCTTCGGGGCTGCCATAGTGGATGCGTTCGCGCGCCAGATAGCCATGCAGGTTCATCTGGCCCAGACCGATGGCATGGCCTTCGTCATTGCCGCGCCGCACCGATGGCACCGAGGTGATGGCCGACATATCCGACACCGCCGTCAGCGCCCGGATCGCGGTTTCAACCGTGGCGCCGAAATCCGGCCCGTCCATGGTGGCGGCGATGTTCAGGCTGCCCAGATTGCAGGAAATATCGGTGCCCAGATGATCGTAAGACAGATCGTCCTGATAGGTGCTGGCCTCGTTCACCTGCAGAATTTCCGAACACAGGTTCGACATGCTGATCCGCCCGGCAATCGGGTTGGCGCGGTTCACCGTGTCTTCGAACACGATATAGGGGTAGCCGGATTCAAACTGGATTTCGGCCAGAATCTGAAAGAACTCGCGCGCCTTGATCTTGCGTTTCCTGATGCGCGGATTGTCCACCATCTCGCGGTATTTTTCGGTGACCGACAGTTCCGAAAAGGCGCAGCCATAGACGCGCTGCACATCATGCGGCGAAAACAGATACATATCCTCGTTCGCCTTGGCCAATTCAAAGGTGATGTCGGGGATCACCACGCCAAGGCTCAGCGTCTTGATGCGGATCTTTTCATCGGCATTTTCGCGTTTGGTATCCAGAAACTTCAGAATGTCCGGGTGATGCGCGTTCAGATAGACCGCGCCCGCCCCCTGCCGCGCGCCAAGCTGGTTGGCATAGGAAAAGCTGTCTTCCAGCAGCTTCATCACCGGGATCACACCCGAGGACTGGTTTTCGATCCCTTTGATCGGCGCGCCCGCCTCGCGCAGGTTGGTCAGCATCAGCGCCACGCCGCCGCCCCGCTTGGACAGTTGTAGGGCCGAATTGATGGACCGCCCGATGCTTTCCATATTGTCTTCGATGCGCAGCAGGAAACACGAGATCAACTCGCCCCGTTGGGCCTTTCCGGCATTCAGGAAGGTGGGCGTTGCCGGTTGAAAGCGGCCCGCGATCATTTCTTCCATGAAGCGCAGGGCCAGGCCCTCGTCCCCCTGCGCCAGCGTCAGCGCGACCATCACCACCCGATCCTCGAACCGCTCCAGATAGCGCTGCCCGTCGCGGGTCTTGAGCGTGTAGGACGTGTAGTATTTCAGCGCGCCCAGAAAGCTGGGAAAGCGGAACTTCCGTGCATAGGCCGCATCGAAGATCTGGCGCAGAAAGGCGGTGGAATAGGCCTCCAGCACCGGCGCTTCGTAATAACCTTCGCGCACGAGGTAGCCGAGCTTTTCGTCAAGGCTATGAAAAAAGACGGTATTCTGATTGACGTGTTGCAGGAAATACTGCCGGGCCGCCATCTTGTCGGCGTCAAACTGGATGCGGCCCTCCGCGTCATAAAGGTTCAGCGTGGCATTCAGGGCGTGATAATCCAGCGTCGCGGGCGGCATCATGGCACGGTCAAGCATTGGTCTCTCCAGAAATTGTGCAGGCCCGCGCGGATGTGGGCGATGTCGGTGTCGGTTCCGGCCAGTTCAAAACGATACAGGCAGGGCACCGCGCATTTCTGCGCGATGACAGTGGCGGCATGGGCGTAGAAGCGGCCGAAGTTGCGGTTGCCCGCGCCGATCACCCCGCGCAGCCCGCCGCACAGATCGGGATCGTTCAGAAAGCGGATCACCTGTCGGGGCACCGCCCCCCGGCCTGTGCCATCGGAATAGGTCGGGCAGATCAGCACATAGGGGGTCTGTGGCTGCGGCAGGGGGGCCGTCGCGTCGATGGGGATGCGCAGCGCGTCCAGCCCCAGCCGGGCGACCAGCCGCGCGGTATTGCCAGAGCCGGATGAAAAATAGACAAGCCGCGCCATGATCCGGCCCGCCGATCAGCAGAGGGCGTTGATCTTGTCGGGGCGGAAGCCCGCCCAATGATCGCCGCGCGCCTCGACCACCGGCACCTGCCGATAACCAAGCGCGGTGATCCGGGCCAGCGCCTCGGCGTCTTCGGAAAGGTCGATCACGGTGTAATCGACGCCCAGCTTGTCCAAGGCGCGATAGGTTGCCACGCATTGCACGCATGCCGGTTTGGAATAGACGGTGATGGTCATTGCCCTGTTCCTTTGCCTGTTTGCGAACGGCGGACAGGGGGCTGCAACGGGCCAAGCCACAGAGGATCTGTGCCGCACCCGTTCCACGCCACCGGGCCCACCGCCCGAGATCGTTTCTGCGTTCAGGCAGGTCTCCTGGCTTGCGGCGTAGGGCCTTGCCCCGCCTTCCCGATCCGCAGATCAGTGGCATATGGGGCAGGCACACCGCTTACAGTTGCGGGGGCAGCGCCGGACTATCACCGGCTTCCCTTTTCACCCCCTTGTCGCCATGGCGAGTCAGGGGCACCTGAACATCTGCATATAGCGGCTAAGGGGTGGATGGTGTCAATATATAGATAGTGTGCTTGGGCCGATTCTATTCGGCGGCGGCCAGAATGGGGCGGGGCACATAGTTCAGAATCGGCCCCAGCCAGCGTTCCACCACCTCGACCGGCATGTCTTTGCGGGCGGCGTAATCCAGCACCTGATCGAGTTCCACCTTGGCCACGCCAAAATAATAGGCCTCGGGATGGCCGATATAGAGGCCGGACACGGACGAGCCGGGCCACATCGCCATGCTTTCGGTCAGCCGCACGCCGGTTGCCGCCTCGGCATCCAGCAGGCGGAACAGCGTGGTCTTTTCGGTGTGATCCGGCTGGGCCGGATAGCCGGGGGCCGGGCGGATGCCACGATAGGGCTCGCCGATCAGGGCTTCCGGGGCAAAGCTCTCGTCGGGCGCATAGCCCCACAGCTCGCGCCGGACCATCTCGTGCATGCGTTCCGCAAAGGCCTCGGCGAAACGGTCGGCCAGCGCCTTGACGAGGATGGCGTTGAAATCGTCATTTGCCCGTTCGAACCGCTCTGCGATGGCAACTTCTTCGATGCCTGCCGTCACCACAAAGCCGCCGACGTAATCGGCGGTGCCGACCGGGGCCACGAAATCGGCCAGTGCCACATTGGGGCGATCATCGCGTTTGCTGACCTGTTGGCGCAGCGTGTGCAGGGTGGCCAGATCGGCGCTGCGGCTGTCATCGCGGAACAGCCGGATGTCATCCCCCACCGCATTGGCAGGCCAGAAGCCGACGACGGCGCGGGGGCGGAACCATTTCTCGGCGATGATCTGCGCCAGCATGGCCTGCGCATCGGCAAACAGCGCGCGGGCTGCTGCCCCCTGCTTTTCATCGTCCAGAATCCGCGGATAGACGCCTTTCAGCTCCCATGTCTGGAAGAACGGCGTCCAGTCGATATAGCGCGCCAGCTCGGCCAGATCCCAGTCCTCGAACACCTTGGTGCCCAGAAAGCCGGGCCGGGGCACCGCGTAGCCCTGCCAGTCGATCTTCAGCGCATTTGCCCGCGCATCGGCCAGCGGCAACCGCTTTTTGGCCAGTTCGGCGCGGGCGTGGTTTTCGGCCACCTTCTCGTATTCCGCGCGGGTGGTTTCCACGTATCCTGTCTTCTGATCGGGCGACAGCAGCGCCGACACAACCCCCACGGCACGGCTGGCATCGGTCACATAGACGGTCTGCCCCCGATCATATTTCGGGTGGATCTTCACCGCCGTATGGACGCGCGAGGTGGTGGCACCCCCGATCAGCAGCGGAATGTCAAAGCCTTCGCGCTCCATCTCGGCGGCGACATGCACCATTTCGTCCAGCGAGGGCGTGATAAGCCCCGACAGACCGATGATGTCCACCTGTTCACTGCGCGCCACCTCAAGGATCTTTGCCGCAGGCACCATCACGCCCAGATCAATGATCTCGTAATTGTTGCAGGCCAGAACGACCCCGACAATGTTCTTGCCGATGTCATGCACATCGCCCTTGACCGTGGCCATCAGAACCTTGCCCGCGCTTTCGCGGCCGGTGCCGCCGGACAGGCGCTTTTCCTCTTCCATATAGGGCAGCAGCAGGGCAACCGCCTGTTTCATCACGCGCGCGGATTTGACGACCTGCGGCAGGAACATCTTGCCCGCGCCGAACAGGTCGCCCACCACATTCATGCCCGCCATCAGCGGGCCTTCGATCACATGCAGCGGGCGTTCGGCCTGCTGGCGCGCCTCTTCGGTATCGGCGTCGATGAATTCGGTGATGCCATTGACCAGCGCATGTTCCAGCCGCTTTTCCACCGACCAGTCGCGCCAGGCCAGATCGCGTTCGCGCGCTTCGCGGGCACCGGTGCTTTTGAACCGCTCGGCAATCTCCAGCATGCGTTCGGTTGCTTCGGGCGTGCGGTTCTGCACCACATCCTCGCAGGCCTCGCGCAGATCGGGGTCGATACTGTCATAGACGGCAAGCTGCCCGGCATTGACGATGCCCATATCCATGCCCGCCTGAATGGCGTGATAGAGGAACACGGCGTGCATCGCCTCGCGCACGGGTTCATTGCCCCGGAAACTGAACGACAGGTTGGAAACCCCGCCCGAGACATGCACATGCGGCAAAGTCTCGATGATCCGCCGGGTGGCATTGATGAAATCGAGGCCGTAGTTGTTGTGTTCCTCGATCCCGGTCGCAATGGCGAACACATTGGGGTCAAAGATGATGTCCTCGGGCGGGAAGCCCACCTGCTCGGTCAGAAGACGGTAGGCGCGGCTGCAGATCTCGACCTTGCGGTCTTCGGTATCGGCCTGCCCCGCCTCGTCAAACGCCATCACCACCACGGCGGCCCCATAGGCGCGGCACAGCCGGGCCTGATGCAGGAAGGCGGCTTCGCCCTCTTTCATGCTGATCGAATTGACGATGGGCTTGCCCTGCACACATTGCAGCCCGGCCTCGATCACCTCCCATTTGGAACTGTCGATCATCACCGGCACGCGGGCAATATCGGGTTCGGCGGCGATCAGGTTCAGAAACTCGATCATCGCCTGTTTGCTGTCGATCAGGCCCTCGTCCATGTTCACGTCGATGATCTGCGCGCCCGCCTCGACCTGCTCGCGCGCTACCTCCAGCGCCGCCGCATAATCGCGGTTGGTGATCAGCTTGCGGAACTTGGCCGAGCCGGTGACATTGGTCCTCTCGCCCACGTTCACAAAGGGAATATCCTTGGTCAGGGTGAACGGCTCCAGCCCGGACAGGCGCATCAGCGGCGTATGCGTCGGCACGGCGCGGGGCGGATATTTGGCCACGGCCTCGGCAATCGCGCGAATATGGTCGGGGGTCGAGCCGCAGCAGCCCCCCACGATATTCACCAGCCCGTCGCGGGCAAACTCCGCAATCTGGGCGGCCATGAACTCCGGGCTTTCGTCATACTGGCCGAATTCATTGGGCAGGCCCGCATTGGGATAGGCGCAGATCAGCGTCTCTGCCGCGCCCGACAGCTCTGCCAGATGCGCGCGCATCTCGGCGGCCCCCAGCGCGCAGTTCAGCCCGATGGTGGCCGGAGCGGCGTGCCGCACCGAATGCCAGAACGCCGTCGGCGTCTGCCCCGACAGGGTGCGCCCCGAACGGTCGGTGATGGTGCCGGAGATCATCACCGGCAGGCGTAACCCATTGGCAGCAAAAACTTCTTCACAGGCAAAGATTGCGGCCTTGGCGTTCAGTGTGTCAAAGATCGTCTCGATCAGGATCAGATCCGCGCCACCGTCGATCAGCCCGCGCAGCTGTTCGGCATAGGCGGCGCGCAACTGGTCAAAGGTGACGGCGCGGTAGCCGGGGTTGTTCACATCCGGCGACATCGAGGCGGTGCGGTTTGTCGGCCCCAGGGCACCTGCCACAAAACGTTCGCGCCCATCCTCGGCGGTGGCGCGGTTCAGCGCCTGCCGCACCAGACGCGCGCCGTGAAAGTTCAGCTCGTACACCAGATGTTCCAGCCCGTAATCGGCCTGCGCAATCGAGGTGGATGAAAACGTATTGGTTTCCACAATATCCGCCCCGGCCTTGGCATAGCGGTAGTGGATATCCTCGATGGCCTGCGGCTGGGTCAGGATCAGCAGATCATTGTTGCCCTGTTGCGGATGCGGCTTTTCGCCGAACATCGGCGGATGGCAGGCGCAGCCCGCGCCATGGGCGGTAAACTCGGCCTCGCCAAAACCAAGGCTCTGGATCTGCGTGCCCATTGCGCCGTCAAGGATCAGGATGCGGTCGCGTGCCAGCGATGCCAGACGGTCAAAGACGGGGGAAAGGCGGGCAGGGGATGACATGCAGGCTCCGGTCGGCGGCAGGGGGGCACCAAGGTGCAAAAGCGCCTTCTATCGCAAAGCGGAACGGTATCCAAATTCATGTTTCTCATGGAGAACATGAATTCCGCGCATGATGTTGCGCCCAGAGCGGCGCAGGGGTGTCAGATATCCGCTGAAAATTTGGGTATTCACAAACGCGGCAGCGGGCCGTAAGCATCAGGGGCTTTGGTCCGGGTGGTGCGCCATCCGGTTAATAGGGAATGTGGTTCGGCGTAGCCATCAGGTGCCAAATCCACAACTGCCCCCGCAACTGTAGGCGGAGAGCGAAGCCGGGAAATGCCACTGTCGCACAAAGTGTGATGGGAAGGTCCGGCCAAGCGTTGACCCGCGAGTCAGGAGACCTGCCAAGGTGCTCACCCTGTCCGAACGCGTGGGGCGTTTCGGGCTGCGGACCTTCCGCGCGTGGTGATCTCACCGTCTGCGGGGGGCTTTTGCCCTCATCTGACATCATGTTTGACAGCGCGGTCCCTTGCGGCCGCAGATGAGGGATAGCCATGTCGCGTTCCGTTTTTCCGGCCCCAGTTTTTCTGGCTTCGGTTGCCAGCCTCACCTTCAGTGCCCTTCCGGCACAGGCACAGCAGGTGGTCGAGTTTCCGCCGATCTATCTGAATGGGGGCCTGTCGCCGATCGAGGCGGCACGCTATGGCCGCGCGGCCAGCATCGTCACGGCAGAGGATATTGCCGCGCGGGGCATCACCACGGTGCAGGACGCGCTGCGCGCCGTACCGGGCGTGGCGGTCAATGGATCGGGCAACAGCTTTACCCAGGTGCGCATCCGTGGCGGTGAGGGCAATCACACCCTGATCCTGATCGACGGTATCGCGGCGGCGGGGGGTGATGGCGAATATATCCTCAGCGGCATCGAGACGGCGAATATCGAACGGATCGAGGTGCTGCGCGGCCCGCAATCGGTGTATTTCGGCTCCAATGCCTCGGCTGGGGTCATCAACATCATCACCCGCAAAGGCGGCGCGGGCAGCAGCGCCAGCGGCAGCATCGAGCTGGGCGCAGGCACCACCGCCAGCGCCTTCCTGTCGCACCGCACCGCGCAGGGCGGGGTGTCGCTGTCGCTGTCGCGGACCGATGACCGGGGCTTTGATCAATCCGGCGACGGCGGCGAAAAGGATGGTCTGGACCGCACCACCGCCATCCTGTCGGGTGATTATGCGCTGGGTGAAGATCTGACGCTGGGCTTCACCGCGCGGCGGTCGCAGGAAAGCTATGATTACGACAGCACTTCCTACACGGCGGTCGATGCCCCTTCGTATGTTGTTGATGACCCGACCCAGTTCGCGGACCGGGACGAGCTGACTGCCGGGGTCTTTGCCGAATACAGCATGATGAACGGTCGGCTGACGCATCGTCTGGCCGCCGAGACGACGCAGAACAAACAAAGCGCCAATGGTGCGCCGTTCACCCGGACCAGCACCGATGCGTTGAAATACCGGCTGAGCTATGGGCTCGACGGCGCGGTTGCGACCGCCGACAATCTGGTCAACCTGCTGCTGGAAAACCGGCGCGACGCCAGCAGTTCCAACCCGCAATACGGGCGCGAGGCGACCTCGGTTGCGCTGGAATACCGGGGCAGTCTGGACTCGGGGCTGGATGTGCAGGCGGGCGCGCGGTTTGACAATAACGACGTGTTCAAGGATGCGCGCACCTGGACGCTCGGCCTGTCTTACACCTTTGCCGAAAGTGATATCCGTCTGCATGGCTCTGCCGGAACCGGCATCGTCAACCCGACCTATTTCGAGCTTTATGCCGATGCCTTCGGCTATAGCGGCAACCCCAATCTGCGGCCGGAACGCAACCGCAGTCTGGATCTGGGCGTGGAACTGCCGGTGTTCGGGCATCGCGGCACGGTGGATGTGACCCTGTTCAAGGAAACGCTCACCGATGAAATCACTGCGGTCAGCACCGGGCCGGGCACCTTCAGTTATGTCAACCAGACCGGCAACAGCGACCGCCGGGGGCTGGAGGTCGCGGGGCAGGTGCAGGCCACTGACGCGCTGGCGCTGCGTCTGGGATATACCTATCTGGATGCGCAGAACCCCGATGGCAGCCGCGAGGTGCGCCGCCCCCGACATGAGGTGGCACTGGGCGCAACGCTGGACAGCTTTGGCGGCAGGGGCAGCGTATCGGCGGATCTGCGGCATGTGTCGGGCAATTTCGACACCCAGTTCTGGGGCGCTTATCAGACGGTGGAATTGCCCGCATTCACCACGGTCAACCTGACCGCGCGCTATGATCTGACCGATCGGCTTCAGCTGACGGGCCGGGTAGAAAATGCGTTTGATGCGGATGTGACCGATGTCTGGGGCTACGCGACGCGGGGCCGGGCGGTATATGTGGGGCTCAATGCCAAATTCTGATGCTTTGCGACGGATCCTGCTGGCGGGGGCGCTGCTCTGCGCCCCCGCCAGTGCGCTGGCCGATGGCCCGGCGCGCGTGGTGTCGATGAACCTGTGCACCGATCAGCTTGCCATGTTGATGGCGGCTCCGGGGCAGCTTCATTCGGTCTCTTATCTCGCCGCCGATCCGCGCGGGTCGGCGATGGCAGATCAGGCACGGGCCTATCCGGTCAATCACGGGCTGGCCGAAGAGGTCTATCTGATGCAGCCCGATCTGGTGTTGGCGGGCACCTATACCTCGCGCGCGACGGTCGACATGCTGCGCCGTCTGGGCGTGCCGGTGGAAACATTCGAGCCGTCCAATTCGTTGCAAGAGGTGCGCGATGGCATGATCCGCATGGGCGCGGTGCTGGGTCAGAGCGCCCGCGCGGCAGAGATCGTTGCCGCCTATGACGCGGATCTTGCTGCCTTTCAGGAGGCGGTGGCGCACCGCCCCCGCGCCGCCCTTTATGCCGCCAACAGCTATACCTCGGGCGACCGCACTCTGGCCGGGCAGATCCTCGCCACGGCGGGGTTGGCCAATGTGGCGGCAGAGGCGGGCTATGACAGCGGCGGCATCCTGCCGCTGGAGGTGCTGGTGATGGCGGCCCCGGAGGCGGTGATCACCGGGCGCCCCTTTCCGGGCGCGTCGCGGTCGGAAGAGGTGCTGCGCCACCCCGCCCTGCTGGCGATGCAGGACGATCACGCCTCGGGCCATGTCACCGACCGCGACTGGGTCTGCGGCACCCCCTATGTCTTGCGCGCTGTGGCCGAAATGGCCGAGCTGCGCCGCACCTTGATCGAGGTGGACCAATGATGCGGCTGTTCTTGGGCCTGACGGCGCTTGTTGTCCTGCTGTTCGGGGTGGCGCTGGTGGTTGGCCCCGCGCGTATCGGTCCGGTGGCCAGCCTTCATGCACTGATCGTCGGCGATAGCAGCCCGCTGACGCTGGTGATGCGCGAAATCCGCCTGCCGCGCGCGCTGCTGGCGGTGATGATTGGCGCGGCGCTGGGGCTGGCCGGGGCGGCGATGCAGGGCTATCTGCGCAACCCGCTGGCGGATCCGGGGCTGATCGGCGTGTCAGGCTCGGCGGCGCTGGGCGCGGTGCTGGCGATCCAGACCGGGCTTGCCACCACGGTGGCCATGGCGCTGCCGGTTGCGGCGCTGGGTGGGGCACTGATCGGCGTGCTGCTGGTTCTGGCGCTGTCGGGGACGCGCGGCGGGTCGCTGACGCTGATCCTCGCGGGCATTGCCATATCGGCACTGGCCGGGGCGCTGACCTCGCTGGTGCTGAATCTGTCGCCCAACCCCTTTGCGGCGAATGAGATCGTGTTCTGGATGATGGGGTCGCTGGCAGACCGCTCGATGACGCATGTCTGGATTGCGCTGCCGCTGATCCTTGCCGGGGCGGCCTTGCTGGCCAGCCTTGGCCGTGGGCTGGATGCGCTGACGCTGGGCGAAGATGCCGCGCAGGCGCTGAGCATTGATCTGGCGCGGCTGCGCCTTGTGCTGATCTTTGGCACGGCGGCGGTCGTGGGGGCCTCGACGGCCGTGGCGGGGACCATCGGGTTTGTCGGGCTTGTGGTGCCGCATCTTCTGCGCGGGTATGTGGGCGCGCGACCGGGGCGGCTGTTATGGGCCTCGGCGCTGGGCGGCGCGGTGATGCTGCTCGCCGCCGATATCGCGGTGCGGCTGCTGTTGCCCGCGCGCGATCTTAAGCTGGGCGTGGTGACGGCACTGGTGGGCGCGCCGCTGTTCCTGCATCTGATCTATCGCACCCGGAGGGCCGGACCATGACCCTGCTCTCTGTCAAAGGCCTTGGGGTAGCGCGGCGCGGCAGGCCGGTCCTGCATGACATTTCGCTGAGTGTGACCGCGGGCGAGGTGATCGGGCTGATCGGCCCGAACGGGGCGGGCAAGACCACCTTGATGCGGGCCTGCCTTGGGCTGGTGCCGCATCATGGCGAGTCGTCGCTGGCGCAGATGCCGCCCCGGCAGCGGGCGCGTGCCGCCGCCTGGATGCCGCAATCGCGCGAAATTGCCTGGCCGGTTTCGGTGGAAACGCTGGTTGCGCTGGGCCGCACGCCGCATCTTGCCCCCGGTCAACGGGCATCGGAGGCCGATCTTGCCGCCGTGGATCGGGCGCTGTCGCGGATGGATCTGCAAGCGTTCCGCCACCGCAGCGCAACGCAGCTTTCGGGAGGCGAGCAGGCGCGGGTTCTGATCGCCCGTGCGCTGGCGCAAGAAGCGCCCCTGCTGATGGTCGACGAGCCGATTGCCGGGCTGGACCCCGGCCATCAGATTGCGACCATGCAGGCCTTTGCGGCGCTGGCGGAGGATGGCTGCGCCGTCATCGTCTCGTTGCACGATCTCAGTCTGGCGGTGCGGCATTGCACCCGGCTGATCGTGGTTGACGCGGGCCGGATCGTGGCCGATGGCCCGGCGCAGGCGGTGCTGACCCCGGCGCTGTTGCGCGACAGTTTCGCGATCTCGGCCTGGTTCGAGCAGACGGCGGATGGCCCGGTGTTCCAGCCGCTGGAGGTGCTGCGATGATGCGTGTCACGCTGAATCGCCCCTGGCTGAGCTGCGATCTGGGGCAGGAGATGCAGGTGCTGAGCTGGGCGATCAACCGCCCCGGCTTTGCCATGGCGCGGCGCATCCTGTGGCGTGAGGTGCGCAATGCCGACCTGCCGGAAACGCTGGATGTGCGCGACTGGCTGGCGACGGAACTGGCCCGCACGGGGGCCGGGGATGCGATTGCCTTTCTCACCTCGCGCGATGTTACGCGCTATCATCAGGCGGTGCAGACGGTGGGAGACTGCCGGGCCGATTGTGTGGCGACGGTCGGCCTGTCGAACGCGGAACGGGTCGGGCAACGTGTGCTGCGCCCCCATGCCGTCTGGGGCACCATCAACATCGCGGTGCAGCTGGACCGGGGGCTGAGCCAGACCGGACTGATCGAGGCGATCAGCATCGCCGCCGAGGCCCGCACCGCTGCGATCATGGATGCCGATCTGCGGCTGCCGGGTGGACGGGCCACCGGCACTGGCACCGATTGCCTCGCCATTGCGGCCCCGCCGGGGCGCGATGACTATGCGGGTCTGCACACCGAAATTGGCGAGGCTCTGGGCGCTGCGGTCTATCGCGCGACGCGCGCCGGGGCGGCTGACTGGCTCGGCGATCCCCCGAAATTGACAGGAGACGAGAGCGATGGCTGATCTGCACATATGCCTGGAACAGGGGCTGACACAGGCCGAAACCGGCTGGAATATGGGGTCTTTTGGCGCGATTGCCGAATTTCATCATGTGGCGGGCGAGGCCCCGCCCACGCCGCTTGCCCCGCTGGCACAGGTGACCCAAAGGGGCGGGGTGCGGATCGACCGGCTGGAGGGTGTGCGCCCGGTGGCCTATGAGGCGCTCAGCCCGCGCAGCCACCGCTGGTCGCAGGCGGTGGCGCTGTGCCTGCCCGCGCCAGGGGCGGTGATGGGCCAGCGGCGGGTGCTGACGGATCTTGGCCCGGATAGCGCGGCACTGCGCCCGCAAGACCAGGACGCGATCCTGTTTGACATGGGGTTGGCCCAGTATCAGGTGGATTTCTGTATCCGCACGGCGGATGAAGAGCTGTTGGCGGTGCTGCGCGCACAGGCGGGCCGGTCTCTGTTCGAGCCGGGCAATCCGGCGATGGCGGCGATCCTGAAGGCGCACCCACATCGGGTGGCGCTGACGCGGATCGGGCGGGTTGAGGTGTTTCAGAAGATCGGCGGCCCGGATACCGGCGGCGTGTCGCCCGAAGGGCCGCATACCCATGTGCTGCCCAAATTGCTGCGCGCCAAGCGCACCCATTCAGCCAATGCGCCGATCCCCGAAGGCTGGGTGCCCTGCGCCGGCTTTCATCCGGCAAATCCGGTGATCGGCCCGATGGGCGAGGACAAGCCGTTTGATCCCGCTGCCTTTGCCGCGTTTCAGGGGCTGTTGGCCGCCTGGGGTCCGATCGAGTATACTGGGGTCAAATCCGCTGTCGCGGCGGCGCTTGCCGCAGGCCAGATGCCGGATGGGATGCCGGAGCCCGCCACCCGTCTGGGCCGCGCGGCCTTGCGCAATGCGCTGCGGCAGTGGCGGCGGCAGCACGGCGGCTCTGCCTTGCTCGATCAATGGGTCGCCCGCTTTGATGCCGCAGGCACGGCGGGCGATGAGGAGGACGACGCGCCGGGGGACTGAGCGGGGGATCAGGTCTGGCGCAGGCGGCGGGCGCTGATCCAGCTTGCCGCCGCCATCACGCCCGCCGTGGCAAGGCAGAGCGGCAGGCCGCCCAGTTGATAGCTGATCCCCGACAGCAGCGTGCCAACCAGCCGCCCCGCCGCATTGGCCATATAGTAGAAGCCCACATCCATCGTCACCCGATCCGCATCCGAAAAGGCGAGGATCAGATATGAATGGACGGCCGAGTTGATGGCAAAGACAAAGCCGAACAGCAAAAGCCCGGCCACCAGCGTCAGGGTCAGCCACAGGGCGGGGGCTGTGACCGTCGCGGCGGCGGCGGCCAGTGCAAAGGGGATGGGCACCAGCCACCCGGCCCAGGCGATGGCCTTGGCGACAATGGCCGCTTCGGGCTTGCCCTTGGCCGCCAGCAGTTTTGGCGCGGCGGCCTGCACAGCGCCATAGGCGATGATCCACAGCGCCATGAAACCACCGATCAGGAAAAACGCGGCGCGGCGGCCATCCGGGGTGCCATCCGACAGGACCGTCTGAAAATAGACCGGAATCCCCACCACGAACCACACATCCCGCGCCCCGAACAGAAACATGCGCGCCAGCGACAGGCGGTTGATGCGGCGGTCGGTGGACCAGATGGCCGAGAGCCTGGCACCCTTTTGCCCGGCAGGCAGGCCGGGCGGCAGGAACAGCACGACCGCGATCAGGATTGCGGCCAATGCTGCGGCCATGCCCCAGACGGCGGCATCAAACCCGGCCAGCGCCAGCAGCGCCGCGCCGATGAAAAACCCGGCCCCCTTGACCGCATTCTTCGATCCGGTCAGCGCCGCCACCCAGCGGAACAATGTGCCATCACCTGCGGGCGCCAGATGTTTGACTGCCGATTTCGACGACATCTTGGCCAGATCCTTGGCGACGCCGCTGACCCCCTGCACCGCCATGACGAAGGCGACCGAGGCGGCAACACTCCAGGCGGGATCAAGCTGCGCCAGCGCCGCCAGTGCCCCGATCTGCAAGGCCAGCCCGGCATAGAGCGTGGAGGCCAACCCGAACCGCACGGCAATCCAGCCCGCCGCAAGATTGGTCACGATGCCCGCAACCTCATAGAGCAGGAACAGCCAGGCGAGTTGGATGGGCGTGAAGCCCAGCCCGTTGAAATGCAGCAGCACCAGCATCCGCAGCGCGCCGTCGGACAGCATGAAGGCCCAATAGGCGGCAGTCACCGCCATATAGGCACGAAACGGGTTTGCAGCGGTCATGGGGGGTCCTTGCCAGACGGGGCGCGCCGGGGGCTGTCTGCCCCCGGACCCCCGAGGATATTTGCGCCAAGATGAAAGGGGTCAGAAGTGCTGCGCCACCATGCGGGTGATGTCGGCCAGGCGGCAGGCATAGCCCCATTCATTGTCATACCAGGCGTAGATCTTCACCTGGGTGCCGTTGATGACCATGGTGGAGGGCGCGTCGATGATGGCCGAGCGCGGGTCATTGGTGAAATCGCAGGAGACCAGCGGGCGCGGCTCGTAGCCGAGGATGCTTTGGAGCGGGCCTTCGGCGGCGGCCTTGAATAGGGCGTTCACCTCTTCGGCGGTTGTCGGCCTTGCCACTTCGAACACGCAATCGGTGAGCGAGGCATTGAGCAGGGGCACGCGCACGGCATGGCCGTTGAGGCGACCCGCAAGTTCGGGGTAGATCAGGGTGATGGCGGTGGCGGAGCCGGTGGTGGTCGGGATCAGGTTCATCAGGGCCGAACGTGCGCGGCGCATGTCTTTGGCAGGGCGGTCCACGATGGTCTGGGTATTGGTCACGTCATGGATGGTGGTGATGGCGCCATGGCGGATGCCGAGGGTTTCATGGATCACCTTCACCACCGGGGCGAGGCAATTCGTGGTGCAGCTTGCCGCCGTCACCAGATGATGCCGGGCCGGATCATAGGCGTCGTGGTTCACGCCATAGACGATGTTCAGTGCCCCGCCGTCCTTGACCGGGGCCGAGACGATCACCTTTTTCACGCCAGCCGCATAATAGGGCTGCACCTTGGCCGCTGTCTTGAAGACGCCGGTGCAATCGATTACCAGATCCACGCCCAGGTCGGCCAGCGGCAGGTCTTCGATCCGTTTGGCGGTGGTGAGGCGGATGCGGCTGCCGTTGAGGGTCAGGCTGTTGGCGTCATGGGTGATCTGTGCGCGCCAGCGGCCATGCACGGAATCAAACTCCATCAGCAGGGCGTGCTGTTCCGGGGTGCCTTGCGGATCATTGATCAGCACGATGTCACCGCCTGCGCCAGTGTCGATCAGATCGCGCAGGGCGAGTTTGCCGATGCGGCCAAGGCCGTTGAGGGCGATACGGGGCATGGGGCGTTCCTTTCAGGCCTGATCGCGACCGATATGGTCGACGCTGCGCTGTAGCGCGAGGCGGTCAAGCTGGTCGACGGGCAGGGCGGAGAAGGCCATGATGCGCCGGTTCAGTTCGGAAAAGGCCTTGCCGAAAGCCAGCGCCTTTTCGGCATCGGTGCCGGTTGCCTTGACCGGATCGGGCACGCCCCAATGGGCGCTGATCGGCTGGCCCGGCCAGGGCGCGCATTCTTCGGCTGCGGCGGCATCGCAGACGGTGAACACGAAATCCATCTGCGGGGCGTCGGGCGCTTCAAACTCCGAGATATGTTTGGAGCGCAGGGCCGAAGTGTCGAGCCCGGCGCGTTGCAGCACCTCGACCGCATAGGTGTTGAGCTGCGTGCCGGGGCGGGTGCCCGCCGAAAAGGCGCGAAAGCGGTCTGGCGCGGTGGCGTTCAGGATGGCTTCGGCGAAGATCGAGCGGGCAGAATTGCCCGAGCAGATGAACAGCACGTTGAAAGGCTGTGTGGACATGACGGGACTTGCCCCCTGTTGAAGAAGTTGCGCACAAAGATCAGGCCGCCCCCGGCAGCAATCGTTGACGAGATAGCCCAGAAGATCACCGGCCCGTTGCATGTCGACGCTATAGATCAGCGATCGCCCTTCCCGCGTGGCCCCGATCAGGCCGGCAGACTCCAGATCGGCCAGGTAATGCGACAGCGTGTTCTGTTTCAGGGCCAGCGTCTCGGCAATCTCGGTCGGGCGGGCACCCTGGGGGGCGCGCCGCACGAGAAGGCGGAACACCGACAGGCGACCGGGATGTCCGAGGGCGGTGAAGGCCTGGGTTGCGATATTTATTTCCATAAATCAGGAATAATGGATTTAATGGCAATCCCCAAGTGAAAGTTTCATGACCCATTCGGGGGTCGGGTTCGGCGGAGACAGGCCCATTTCCTGCTCGTTTGCTTGTAATCGACGGTCATCGTTCCCATGTGAAATCCTGTGATCTTGTATCGAGCGTCGAGGCCCTCTCCGCTCTGATCCACCTTCTTGACGTGCCGATTTGCCGCGATCCCCGCGCCCTGCGGGGCATTTGCACCCCTGTTGCGACCTGCCGGGCAAATGGCGGGCGCCTATACCTTCCGTGCCGATGGGCCCGGACCATCAAAGGATACCGTCCATGGCACAGTGGCAGACGCACAGGACGATGGATCCCGAAACGGCGGCCCGCCCGGGAGTGATGGCATGACCGCCGTGCTGTCAGGGGCCGGGATTGCGCCGGACGGCTTGCCTTGGGCGGATGCGGCCCCGATCCGTGCCGAGCTGTTCGGGATCGAGCGGATGGAGCAACATGCTCTGACCCTTGCCACCGCACAGCGTGTGGCGCTGCGTCCGCGCCGCGTGCCGCCGCTGCAACATCGGCTGGATGACAATACCGCGCAGCTTCTGGCGGCCTACCGGGCCATTTCGCGCGAGCTGGCCGCCGGGCGGCAAGTGGTGCCGGCGGCGGATTGGTTGCTGGACAATTACCATCTGGTCGAGGCGCAGATCCGCGAGATCCGTACCGATCTGCCGCCCGGCTATTATCGGCTGCTGCCCAAGCTGGAGAGCGGGCCCTTTGCCGGGTATCCGCGCGTGTTTGGCATTGCCTGGGCCTTTGTGGCCCATACCGACAGCCATTTCGACCCGGAGGTTCTGCGCCGCTTTCTGGTGGCCTATCAGACGGTGCAGCCGCTCACGATTGGCGAGCTTTGGGCGGTGGCGATCACCCTGCGCATCGTGCTGATCGAAAATCTGCGCCGCCTGTCCGATCAGATGACGATGGGGCGCTTGCGGCGGCTGGAGGCCGATACACTGGCCGACCGGATCTGCGCGCCGGGTCAGGCCCATGCCGCGCTGTTCGCCGAAATCGAGCGCCGCTCCTCCGGGCCGCTGTCAGAGGTGTTTGCCGCGCAACTGGCCAAACGCCTGCGCGACCGCGACCCACGCACGAACCCGGCCTTGGGTTGGCTGGAAGAGCGTTTGGCCGCGCAGGGCGCATCCATCGACAGCGTGGTGCGCCATGCGCAAGAGCGGCAGGGGGCCTCGAACGTCACGCTGCGCAATGTGATCACCAGCATGCGCGCGATCTCCGAAATCGACTGGGCCGACCTTTTTGAAAGCGTCAGTCTGGTCGAGGCCGGGTTACGTCAGCATGGCGACTATGGCGCGATGGATTTTCCCAGCCGCAATCTCTATCGCAGCGCGGTCGAGGCGCTGGCGCGGGGCAGTGATCTGACCGAAGCCGAGGTGGCCGATCGCGCCGCTGCGCGTGCCGCTACGGCGCGCGATCTGCGCGGGGCGGACCCTGGTTGGCATCTGATCGGGGGGGGGCGTGCGGCGTTTGAAACGGATATCGGGTTTCGCGCGCCGCTGCCCTTGCGCATCCGCCGATGGGGGCTGGCGGCGGGGCCGCGCGGCTATTTCGGGGCGCTTTTTGCGGTGACGCTTGGGCTGGTCGGGTTGTCGGTTGCGGCGCTGCTGGCCTGGGGTGGCGGGTCACTGGTGCTGTGGCTGTGGGGTATGCTTGCCGTGCTTCCGGCCAGCGCGGTTGCAGTTGCGCTGGTCGACCGGATCGCCGCCGCCAGCGTGGGGGCGGTGCGGCTGCCGGGGCTGGAGCTGAAGGCGGGGGTGCCCTCTGCCCTGCGCACCGTGGTGGCGGTGCCGGTGCTGATCACCGACAGCGACGATCTGCGCGCCCAGATCGACGGGCTGGAAGTGCATCACCTGTCTGGCACTGGCGGCGACATGACCTTTGTGCTGCTGACAGACGGGCTGGATGCGCCGACGGAACAGATGCCGGGCGATGCCGCGTTGCTGGCGCTGGCCGGGGCTGAAATCGCGGCGCTGAATCAGCGCCATGCACCCGGCCCCGCCGGGCCGCGCTTTCTGCACCTGCACCGGGCCCGGCGCTACAACGCCGCAGAAGGGGTCTGGATGGGGTGGGAGCGCAAGCGCGGCAAGTTGCATGAATTCAACCGCCTGCTGCGCGGGGCACAGGATACCGGCTTTGTCACTGCGGACGGGCAGGTGCCTTGGGTGCCCGCCGATGTGCGTTATGTCATCACGCTGGATGCCGATACGCGGATGCCGCGCGATGCGGCGGTGCGGCTGGTCGGCAAGATCGCCCATCCGCTGAACCGCCCGGTTCTGGATACGGCGCTGGGCCGGGTCACGCAGGGCCATGGCATCCTGCAACCGCGCGTGACGCCCGCGCTGGCAAGCGGCCACAAGGCCACGCTGTTTCAACAGGCGACCTCTGGCCCCGGTGGCATGGATCCCTATGCGGCGGCTACCTCGGACATCTATCAGGATCTGTTCGGCGAAGGCTCTTTCACCGGCAAGGGCATTTACGATGTCGATGCCTTTGCGGCGGCGATGGAGGGCCGGGTGCCCGACAACACCCTGCTCAGCCATGATCTGTTGGAAGGCATCTTTGCCCGTGCCGGGCTGGTTTCGGATGTGGAGCTGGTCGAGGCTTTCCCGGATCGTCACGATGTGGCCAGCCGCCGCCAGCATCGCTGGACGCGCGGCGACTGGCAGTTGCTGCCCTGGCTGGTGGCACCGGGTATTCCGCTGTTGGGGCGGCTGAAGATGGTCGACAACCTGCGCCGCGCGCTGGTCGCGCCGCTCACGCTGGCGGTGCTGGCGCTGGGTTGGGTGCTGCCCGGCCCGGCGGCGCTGCTGGCAACGCTGCTGGTGCTGGCGGCGGTGGCGCTGCCGGTGCTGGTGCCGATGCTGATGGGGGTCATTCCGCGCCGCACTGGCCTGCATGTGGAAAGCCATCTGCGGCAGTCGCTGGCGGATCTGCGCCTTGCACTGCTGCAAACCGGGCTTGGCCTGACCTTTCTGGCCGACAGTGCCTGGCGCATGGGGGATGCCATCCTGCGCACCTTCTGGCGGCTGGGGGTGTCGCGCCGCAATCTGCTGGAGTGGACGACGGCGGCACAAGCGGCGGGCGGCCCCCGGCCTGGCCTTGCCGGGGTGGCGCGCGGCATGGCGGGAGGGGTGGGTCTGGGCCTGACCGTCAGCGTTGCTGCCGGGCTGGCCGCCCCGGCGGCGCTGCCGCTGATCCTGCCTTTTGCGGCGCTGTGGCTGCTGGCTCCGGCCATTGCCTTCTGGATCAGCACCGCGCATCCCGCGACACAGGACAGACCCCTGCCCGCCGAGGCCGCGCGTGATCTGCGCCGCATTGCCCGGCGGACATGGCGGTATTTCGAGGTTTTCGTGACCGAGGCCGACGGCCATCTGCCGCCGGATAATTTTCAGGAAGACCCGGTTGGCGTGACGGCCCGGCGCACTTCGCCCACCAATATGGGGCTCTATCTGCTGTCTGCCGTTGCGGCGCGCGATTTCGGCTGGTCGGGCCTTCTGCGCACCACCGAACGGCTGGAACTGACGCTGGCCGCGATGGCGGCCCTGCCAAAGTTCAAAGGGCATTTCTACAACTGGTACGGCACCGAGGACGGGCGGGTGCTGGAGCCTGTGTATGTGTCATCGGTGGATAGCGGCAATCTGGCGGGCCATCTGATTGCGGTGGCCAATGCCTGCGAGGGCTGGGCACAGGATGCCACCCCCGGCGACATCCGCACCGGGCTTTTGGATACGCTGCATCTGGCGCGCATGGCCCCCGGTGCGACGGCAGCCCCGCTTGGTGATCTGCTGGATGAGATCGAGGCGGGGCTGCTTGCGCCTGTCGCGGGCGATCCCGGCTGGCTGGCGCTGCAGCGCCTTGCCAGCAAGGCGCGGGCTGCGGTGCCTGCGGGCGATGGCATGACCGAGGCGCAGCTCTGGCTGGATGCCCTGCACCGCGAGCTGGGCCAGCATGCGCAGGACACCGACCCCGCGCTTTCTGCGGGCCTGCCGTCGCGCCTTGCCGCCGTGGCCGCGCAGGCGCGACAACTGGCGCTTGCGATGGATTTCGCCTTTCTGCTCGATCCGGACCGCAAACTGCTGTCGATCGGCTATTCCGTTTCTGAAAACGCGCTGGATCCAAGCTGTTATGACCTTCTGGCGTCCGAGGCGCGCTTGGCCAGCCTGTTTGCCATCGCCAAGAAAGACGCCCCGGCGCGCCACTGGTTCCGGCTGGGCCGGTCGGCAACGCCGCTGAAAGGCGGGGCGGCGCTGGTGTCCTGGTCAGGCTCCATGTTCGAATATCTGATGCCGGCCCTGGTGATGCAGGAATCCGACGACAGCTTGCTGGGCCAGACCAACCGTCTGGTGGTGGCGCAGCAGCAGCGTTATGGCCAGCAGCGCAATGTGCCCTGGGGCGTATCGGAATCCGGGTTCAATGCCCGTGATGTGCAAATGAACTACCAGTATTCCACCTTCGGCATCCCCGGACTGGGCCTGAAGCGCGGGCTTGCGGCGGATCTGGTGATTGCACCCTATGCAACCGGGCTGGCAACCATGATCGACCCGCTGGCGGCTCATCGCAATTTCGCGGCTCTGTCGGCGCGGGGTGGGCTGGGCCGCTTCGGCTTTTTCGAGGCTATGGATTTCACGCCCTCGCGCGTGCCCGAAGGGGCGACCGTCGCGGTGGTGCGCAGTTACATGGCACACCATCAGGGCATGACGCTTGTGGCCATTGCCAATGCGCTGCACGATGGCCGGATGCGCGCGCGCTTTCACGCCGAGCCGATGATCCGCGCCGCCGAGCTGCTGCTGCAAGAGCGCATCCCGCGCGACATCGTGAACGCCCATCCCCGCGCCGAAGAAACCCCGGCCGGAAATCCCGCCGTGGCGGATATGCAGCGGATGGCGCGGATCGAAGGGGTGCCGCAGGGCCCGCCCGTTACCCATCTTCTGTCCAATGGCCGGTATTCGGTGATGCTGACGGCGCGTGGCGGCGGTTACAGCCGCTGGGGGCACATCGCCATCACGCGCTGGCAGGCGGATGCCACACGCGACAGCGGCGGCACGCAATTCTGGCTGCGCGATGTGCGCAGTGGCGCAGTGCATCATCTCAGCGGCGCCGGAGATGTGGCCGAGCACCGCGAGGTGCAGTTCTTTGAAGATCGCGCCATCGTTTCGCGAACCGATGGCACCCTGGCGACCACGCTGGATATTGTGGTGTCGGGCGAACATGATGCCGAGGTGCGACGGATCTGCGTCACCTCTACCTCGCGCCGCCCGCGCGAGATCGACGTGACCTCCTGCGCCGAGCTGGTGCTGACGACGGTTGCGGCGGATGAGGCGCATCCGGCCTTTGCCAAGATGTTCGTGCAGACCGAATATCTGCCGGAGTTCCACGCGCTTCTGGCCACGCGCAGGCCACGCAGCCCGGAAGAAAGCCCGGTCTGGGCGGCGCATTTTCTGGTGGTCGAGGGCGAGCCTGCGGCGGCGATGGAATATGAAACCGACCGCGCGGCATTTCTGGGCCGCGACAATGACATGGCCCATGCGCAGGCGATCAGTGGCGATGCGGCGCTGACGGGCAGCGTGGGCACGGTGCTGGATCCGGTGTTTGCCCTGCGCCAAAGGCTGCGCATTGCGCCGGGTGGCACGGTGCGGCTGGCCTTCTGGACGGTGGTTGCGGCCTCGCGGGCCGAGGTGATTGATCTGATCGACCAGCACCATGACCGTAACGCGTTTGATCGGGCCAAGACGCTGGCCTGGACGCAGGCGCAGGTGCAGCTGCGGCATCTGGGCGTGGATGCGGCGCAGGCGGCAGAGTTTCAACAGCTGGCCGCGCCGCTGCTTTATCCCGATGCGCGGTTCCGGGCGTCGGCTGGGGCCATCCTGCATGGGGCGGGTAAACAATCCGGACTGTGGCCGATGTCCATTTCCGGCGATCTGCCGATTGTGTTGCTGCGGATCGACGATCAGGCCGACATGCCCGCAGTGCATGATGTGCTGCTGGCCCATGAATATTGGCGCATGAAACGGCTTGAGGTGGATGTCGTCATTCTGAACGAGCATCCGCCCTCGTATGTGCAAAGCCTGCAATCGGCGATCGAGGCGGCGCTGCGCAGCAGTAATACCGCCCGCGCCGGGGCGGCGGGCGGGGCGGTTCATGCGCTGCGGGCCGATCTGATGACCGCCGAGGCGCGCGCCCTGCTGGCGGCCACCGCGCGGGTGGTGTTGTTGGCTCGGCGCGGCGCATTGGCCGATCAGATCGCGGCGGCGCTGTCCGAAGGTTCGGCTCTGCCCGCCGCCGCGCTGCCCGCGCGGCAGGCGCTGCGGCCAACCCCGCTGGCCGGGGTGCCTGCCACCGACGCGCCTGTCACCGAATTTTTCAATGGCCTGGGAGGGTTTGACCGGCAGGGCCGTGAATATGTGACGGTCCTCGCTACCGGCGCCACGACCCCGGCCCCCTGGGTCAACGTGATCGCCAATGACGGCTTCGGCTTCCAGGTGTCGGCCACCGGCAGCGGCAGCACCTGGGCAGAAAACAGCCGCGAAAACCGGCTGACCCCCTGGTCGAATGACCCGGTGGCCGATCCGGCGGGCGAGGCCTTCTATATCCGCGACGAGGCGACGGGCGAGCTGCTGTCGCCGACCGCCCGGCCCCTGCGCAGTGCGGGCCTTCATACCGCGCGGCACGGCTTTGGTTATAGCCGCTTCACCCATGAGGCGGGCGGGCTGGCGCTGGATCTGCTGCAATATGTGCCGCTGGATGCCCCCGCCAAGATTTCGCGCCTGACGTTACGCAACCTGTCGGGGCGGCGCAGGCGGCTGACGGTGCTGGCCTATGCCGAGCCGGTCATGGGCCTGTCACGTGCGGCCACCGCGCCGTTCCTGACCACCGGGCGCGATGACCAGAGCGGTGCCCTGTTTGCGCGCAACCCGTGGAACATGGCCTTCCCGGATCGTGTGATGTTTGCCGATCTGGGTGGCACCCAGACCGGCTTCACCACAGACCGCACCGCCTTTCTGGGCCATGGCGGCGATCTGTCGGCCCCGCTGGCATTGATGACGGGAGTGCCGTTGGCTGCTGCCGAAGGGGCCGGGCACGACCCCTGCATGGTGCTGGCCCGCAGCGTGGATCTTGCCCCCGGAGACAGTGTGGAGGTGGCGCATTTTCTGGGGCAGACCGCCTCGCCCGAGGCGGCGCGCGCGTTGATCGACCGGCTGCGCCATGCCGATCTGGATGCGCTGCTGACCGAGGTCGAGGCGCATTGGCAGGAGGTTCTGGGCACGGTGCAGATTGAAACACCGGACCGTGCGATGGATATTCTGGTCAATGGCTGGTTGCAGTATCAGACATTGGCGTCGCGGGTGCAGGCGCGGGCCGGGTTCTATCAGGCCAGCGGGGCCTACGGGTTCCGCGATCAATTGCAGGATGGCATGGCGCTGACGATGGCGCAGCCGGGCCGGGTGCGGGCGCATCTGCTCCGGGCGGCCGGGCGGCAATTTCCCGAAGGCGATGTGCAGCATTGGTGGCTGCCCCATTCCGGGCAGGGGGTGCGCACGCGGATTTCGGATGACTGCGTGTGGCTTGGTTATGCCGTGGCCGATTATGTCGCCACCAGCGGCGATGCTGCGGTGCTGGACGAGATGGTGCCTTTCATCGAGGGCGTTTCGCTTGCCCCCGGTCAGCATGACGCCTTCTTTCTGCCCGATCCATCGGCGCATCACGCGCCGCTCTATGAGCATTGCGCCCTTGGTCTGGATCGCTGCATCGCCCTGACGGGGCGGCTTGGTCTGCCATTGATGGGCACGGGCGACTGGAATGACGGCATGAACCGCGTCGGCGAGGGCGGGCAGGGCGAAAGCGTCTGGCTGGGCTGGCTGCTGCTGCGCACGCTGGCGATGTTTGCGCCGCTGGCCGCGCAGCGGGATCCGGCGCGGGCTGTGCGCTGGCAGGCCCATGCCGAAACCCTGCGCGCCGCTCTGGAGCGCGAGGCCTGGGACGGCGCATGGTATCGTCGCGCCACCTTTGATGATGGCAGCTGGCTGGGCTCGGCCAGCGGTGCGGCGTGCCGGATCGATTCCATCGCACAATCCTGGGCGGTGTTGTCCGGGCAGGCCGACCCTGTGCGCGCCGCGCAGGCGATGCAGGCGCTGGACCGGAACCTGATCCGCCCCGAGGCGAAGCTTGCCTTGCTGTTCACCCCGCCATTTGACAATGCGGCCCCGGAGTTTGGCCCCGACCCCGGCTATATCGCCGGATATCCGCCCGGTTTGCGCGAAAATGGCGGGCAATACAGCCATGCGGCGATATGGGCGGTTCTGGCGCGGACGCAGTTGCGCGATGGCGATGGTGCGGCGCGCTTGTTCGGCATGCTTAACCCCATCACCCATGCGCTGACACCCGAAGGGGTGCAGCGTTACAAGGTGGAACCCTATGTGGTGGCGGCCGATGTCTATTCGGTTGCGCCGCATGAGGGCCGGGGCGGGTGGACCTGGTATACCGGCTCGGCGGCCTGGATGTATCGTGCCGCAGTCGAGGGCATCCTTGGCTTGCGCCGCGAGGGCGACCATCTGCGCATCGACCCCTGCCTGCCACGCGACTGGCCGGGCTTTTCGGCAAAGCTTCGGATCGGCAGCACGCAGTTGGAGATTCGCGTGGTGCAGGGGGGGGATACCGCGACGCCGGGCACAGAGATTGGGCCGGGCGGCCTGCGGGTGCCGTTGGACGGGGCGGCGCATGTGCTGCATCTGCGCCTGCCACCGGATGCCTGAGGGTGGGCGCGGCGGGCAGCCGCGCCGCAAAAGACAAAACCCATCCCCAAGCCCCGCTGCAAGAGAACAGAACCCTTGTCTGGACCCCCAACTATAGAAACCAAATCACGACAGGATTGGTAGATTTATCTCCATGACAATGGAGGCTGCCATGACTCGTATTCTGACCATCTCGGGGCCCGCCACCCAATCCGGCCTGCTGCGGCAGACCGGATTGGGCGCGGCCACGGCAGGCGGGCAAGCCCTGGTGCTGACAGAGCGGCCCGACCCTGAAAATCCGGTTCAGCAATTTCTGGTGGGCGAGGCGATCCTTGCCCATCCCGGGCATGCCATCGTGGCGCAGGGCGCCGTTGTGCCCTTGGTGGCGGCGGTTCTGGCGCAGTGGCCGCATCTGGCGCAGACCCGTGTCTTGCTGGTCGATCCGGTAATCGCGCCGGGGCAGAGCTGTGACCGGCTACCCCGGGCTGCCGCGGTGCAGATCGTGGTGGGCCGCAAGGCCGATGCGCCGCGCCGCGCGATGGCCCGTCATCTGGCGGCGGAGCTTGGCTGCGCGCTGCGGGATCAACGCCCGCTGGCATCCTTTGGTCAGATACAGGCCGAGCGCGCCCGAATGATCGCGGCGACCGTGATGCGCCTGTGCCGCTGGCGGGCCTATGCCCGCGCGCCGCAGGCCGGGCCGGTCTGATCCGTGTTTTGCCCCTCACCCTCTCTCGTCCCGTGGCCCTGTGGGCTGCGGGACTGAACCCATGATCACAATGGAAAACTCCTCATGTATTTCACCAGCGTTCCAGTCACTCCGGCGGCCGTCTGTCCTGCCGGTCCTGTCATTGCCATCGTCGGTGGTGGCTATAGCGGTGCGGCGGTCGCCTGGCATCTGGCGCAGGTGCTGAAGGATCGTCCGGGCCGCATCGTGGTGTTTGAACCGCGCGCAGAGCTGGGGCGCGGCTTGGCCTATTCGACCCCCGATCCCGATCACCGGCTGAATGTGCCCGATCACCGCATGACATTGGCGATTGAAGATCCGCTGCATTTCAAGCGCTGGCTCACCTCGGAGGCCGCGCCCTTGCTGGCACCGGGCAGTGCGACATTGGCGGGCGAGATCTTTGCCCCCCGCGCGGTGTTCGGTCAGTATGTTGCCGCGCATCTGGCACCGCTGATTGCGGCAGGTCGGGTGGTGCATCGGCAAAGCGCGGTCACGCGGATCAGCGCCACCGGGGCGCAATTCGCGGTGCAGGATGCGTCCGGGGCCATCGTCACGGCGGATCAGGTGGTGCTTGCGGTTTCGCATCCACCCCCGGCCCTGCCGTCCGAGCTGGCAGCGCTGCGCCACGATCCGGCGCTGATCGAGGATCCCTCTGCCCCCGGCGTGCTGGCGGCGGTCTCCCCGCAAGAGCGGGTGCTGATCGTCGGATCGGGCCTGACCGCGGCGGATATTCTGTGCAGTCTGATACGGCAGGGGCAGCGGGGCGGGGTGCAGATCCTGTCGCGGCATGGCTGGCGGTCGCAACCGCATGGCCCGAAACAGGCGGAAACGACGGCAGAGTTCACCGAAGGTCCGGCACGCACGGCGCTGACGCTGCTGCGCAGGGTGCGCAAGGCGCTGGCGGCGGATGCGGCGCGCGGGCTGAGCTGGCACGCGGTGTTTGACCGGCTGCGCGCGCAGGGCCCGGCGATCTGGGCGGCGCTGCCGCTGGCAGAGCGCAGGCGCTTTCTGCGCCATCTGCGCGCCCTGTGGGACATCCACAGATTTCGCATCGCCCCGCAGACGCATGACATCGTAAGCCGGGCCGAGCGCGCCGGTCGGGTGGAGTTTCATGCGGCGCGGCTGATTGGCGTGGCGCGGACGCCGCAGGGGCTTCTGACGACGATCCGCCCGCGCGGCAGCAGCCATCTGGCGCATCTGACGGTGGATCGGGTGATCCTTGCCACCGGGCCGGCGCATGGGCAGGTGATTGCGGGCAATCCGGCGCTTGCCAGCCTGCAGGAACAGGGGCTGGTGCAGCCCGATCCGCTTGCGCTGGGGATTGCGACGACGCCACAGGGCCGCGCCATCGGGCAGGCGGGTGCTGCCGTGCCGGGGCTGTTCGTCGCTGGTCCTCTGGCGCGCGGCACCGTGGGCGAATTGATGGGCGTGCCCGAGGTCACCGCGTGGGCAGAGCATCTGGCCCGTCAGTTGGTCGCCGACTTGCCACAGCCCGCAGCGGTTGTGGGCTGAGGCAGATCCGGTTGGCCGCGCGGCGAATTTCCTTCTCTGCGCGGGTCGGCCTTGGGAAGAAAGCCTCTTTGCAGGCGCAGCAATTTGGAATGGCCGCAGGCGGAAAGCGCCGCTAGCTTTATATCGACAAAGTTAGTCGTGATAGGCGTCGCCTGTCGCTCCAGATCAGAAGGAAACCGACCATGGTATTGAAATCACTTGGCCTTGCTGCCGCACTGGCGCTTGCCACCGCCCTGCCATCCTTTGCCGCGCCGCTGAAGATCGGGGTGGTGCCGGGGGCCTATGCCGATGCGGTGGGCGTGGCCGCCGCCGAGGCGAAAGAGCAGGGGCTGGAGGTGGAGGTGATCGAGTTCAGCGACTGGAACACACCCAACCTTGCACTGGATGCCAAGGACATTGACCTGAACTTCTTCCAGCACCAGCCCTTCCTTGAAAATGTCGAGGCCGAAAAGGGCTTTGATTTCAGCGTGGTGGCCCCGGGTATCCTGCAAAACTTCGGCTTCTTCTCGCTCAAGCACGCCTCGCTGCAAGACATCCCCGAAGGGGGCAGCGTGGCGATTGCGAATGATCCGGTGAATCAGGGCCGCGGCCTGTTGCTGCTGGCCAAGGCCGGGCTGATCACGCTGAAAGACGGTGTGGGGTTCAAAGGCACGGTGGATGACATCACCGCCAATCCCAAGAACCTGACATTCACCGAGGTTGAAGGCCCGCAGCTGGTGCATGTGACGCCGGATGTGGATCTGGCGCAGGGTTATCCGCATTTCATCGTGGCGTCGGGCGCGTTCGATCCGACATCTGGCCTGATCTATTCCGGGGTCGAGGACAAGATCTTCAACGTGAGCTTCGTCAGCCGCGCGGGCGAAGAGAATGACCCGAAGATCCAGCAATTCGTCAATCTATTCCACAGCTCGCAGGCGGTGAAGGATCAGATTCACACCTCTTTTGCGGGCAGTGACAAGCTTTATGTCCTTGCGTGGTTGCTGCGATGACCGGGGCGATTGCGATCGGCTTTCCGACGCAGACCGAGGCGGGGGCGCGTGCCGCCCCGGTCGCCGAGGCGCGGAAATCAGGGGGATCGGTGCGGTTCGAGGCGCTGGGCAAAACCTATGTCTCGTCGGCGGGCGAGGTGCAGGCCCTGCGGAACGTTACGCTGGAGGTGAGCGCGGGCGAGATTTTCGGGATCATCGGCCGCAGCGGCGCGGGCAAATCCAGCCTGTTGCGCAGCATCAACCGGCTGGAATCGCCGACCGAGGGCCGCGTTCTGGTGGATGGGGCCGATATTGCCGGTTTGGGCGAAGCGGGCCTGATGCAGCTGCGCCGCCGGATCGGCATGATCTTCCAGCATTTCAACCTGCTGTCCGCCAAAACCGTGCGCGAGAATGTGGCCCTGCCCCTGCGCATCGCGGGTGTGCCTAGGCACGAGGTAGACCGGCGCGTCGACGAGGTGCTGCATCTTGTCGGGCTGGAGGGCAAGGAAGACACCTATCCCTCGCGCCTGTCCGGGGGGCAGAAGCAGCGGGTCGGCATTGCCCGGGCGCTGGTGAACCGCCCCGAGATCCTGCTGTGCGACGAGGCGACCTCGGCGCTGGACCCGGAAACCACGCTGTCGATCCTGCAACTGCTGCGCGACATCAACAAACGGCTGGGCCTGACCATCATCCTGATCACGCATGAGATGAGCGTGATCCGCGAAATCTGTCACCGGGTGCTGGTGCTGGAGCGCGGCCAGATTGCCGAAACCGGCCCGGTCTGGCAGGTGTTCGCAGCACCGCAACATGCCGCGACGCAGGCTCTGTTGCGCCCGTTGCGGCGAGATCTGCCCGCCGATCTTGCGGCGCGGCTGACGGCGCGGGCGACAAGCGCAACCGATCTTCAGGTGGTCGAGCTGAGCCTTGAGGGCGATGCCCTGCCGGATCTGGCAGCGCTGGCGCAGCAGTCCGGTGGGCCGGTGCGGCTGGTTCAGGCGCAGGTCGACCCCATTCAGGGCCATGCGGTGGGCCGGCTGGTGCTGTTGGTCGGCCCGGGGGCCGATCTGTCCAAACTTCCCTATCGCAACAGGAGCCTCGGGTATGTCGCCGCAAATGATTGACCGGCTGATCAACGCCTTTTTCGACACGGTGCTGATGGTCTCGGCCTCGGCCGGAATCGCGGTTCTGGCGGGCATTCCGCTGGCGGTGTTTCTGGTGACCACCGGGCCGGGCGGCTTTTTCCTCGCACCGCGCCTGAACCGTGTTCTGGGGGCCATCGTGAACGGCTTTCGGGCGGTGCCCTTCATTGTGCTGCTGGTCGCGCTGATCCCCGTCACCCGCCTGATCACCGGCACGACAATCGGCGTCTGGGCGGCGGTGGTGCCGCTGTCCATTTCGGCCACGCCGTTCTTTGCCCGCATTGCCGAAGTGTCGCTGCGCGAGGTCGATCCCGGCCTGATCGAGGCGGCGCAGTCCATCGGGGCAAGCCGCTGGCATATCGTGCGCCATGTGCTGCTGCCCGAGGCGCTGCCGGGAATCCTGGGCGGTTTCACCATCACGGTGGTGTCGATGATCGGTGCCTCTGCCATGGCGGGCGCGGTCGGGGCCGGGGGCCTCGGCGATGTGGCCATCCGCTATGGGTATCAGCGGTTTGACACCACGGTGATGGTGGCCGTGATTGTGATCCTCGTCGCTCTGGTCAGCCTCGTGCAGGGCGCGGGGGATACTGCTGTCCGTCACTTGCGGGCGCGGTAGCGCGGGGGATGCAGCCCCTGTCGCAACGCAAAAGGGCCGGGATCACTCCCGGCCCTTTCTGCCTGTCGGCGCCTGTCACAGATTGAGCAGACGCGCCGCCGAGTCATGCAGCACCTTAGGCAACACGCTGTCCTTCAGGCCAAGGCCTTGCAGATCGTCAATGCTCTGGCGGATTGGGCGGAACGGATAGGAGGATCCGAACAGCAGCTGATCGGCCAGAAAGCTGTTGGCGGCCTCAATGTAAAGCTGGCTGCCGGGCTGGAACAGATACATGTCGGGGATCAGAAAGACGTTTTCATGCCGGAAGGCCACGCCGATGATGCCCGCGACCTGCGGCCAGAAGCCGTGAAAGACGCCGATCTTCAGCCGGGGAAACTGCCGCGCCACATTGGCCACCGGCGCGGGGTCGTTATAGCGCGGGTCGGGGGTGGTCGGGCCGCTCATCAGGAACAGTGGCACGTTCAGGGCCGACAGCAGATCATAGAGCGGAAAGAACACCGGGTCATCGGCATGGCGGAAGGGCGAACCGAAGCCCGGCTCCACATCAATTCCGCGCAGGCCCAGCGTCAGGATGGCGCGCTCTGCCTCGTCCAGCGCGGTCTGGCGGCCCATGCTGACGATATCCACCGAACCGATGCCCTCAAGCAGCGGCGAGCCGCTGACAATCTGGTGGATCGTGTCATTCGGCAGATGCTGCGTTGGCGTGTGGCGCCCGACCACCACCGCCTTGGTCAGTCCGGCATCGCGCACTTCGGCCAGAAAGCCCTCGTGCGTGGCCGAGCGGGTGAAATGGTCCAGATCCCCACGGGTGCCGACGCGGCCATTCAGCCAGGTCACCACATCATAATCCGGCCCGCCCGGCGTCTTGCCGAAGAAATCGTGCAAATAGGCGGGGCGGCAGCGCATGTCGATGATATTCATGGGATCTCTCAGCTTGCAGAGGTTTGTTTCTGAACATGGCGCACATCAAAGGCGCCGCCGGTCTGGCTGCTGTCGCGCAGCGTGACCGCGCGTTTGCCCAACAGCGGAAAGACCAGTTCGGCAAAGCGGATGCTTTCTTCCAGATGCGGATAGCCCGACAGCACGAAGGTATCGACCCCCAGCGCCTGATAGTCGCGCAGCCGGTCCACGATCTGTTCGGGGCTGCCAACCAGCGCCGTGCCCGCCCCGCCGCGCACCAGCCCGACACCGGCCCACAGGTTCGGGCCAATTACCAGATTGTCGCGCCGCCCGCCGTGCAGGGCCGCCATGCGCGCCTGCCCGACGGAATCCATTCTGGCGTAATTGGCCTGTGCCGCCGCAATCTCGGCATCGGTCAGACGCGAGATCAGGCGATCCGCCTCGGCCCAGGCTTCGGCCTCCGTCTCGCGGGCGATGACATGCAGCCGCACGCCGAAGCGCAGCGTGCGCCCGTGCTTGGCGGCCCGCGCCCGCACATCCGCGATCTTTTCGGCCACCTGCGCCGGGGGCTCGCCCCATGTCAGATAGGCATCGACATGCCGGGCCGCGAGATCATGCGCCGCCGAAGAAGAGCCGCCGAAATACAGCGGCGGATGGGGGCGTTGCACGGCGGGGTGAAAGTTCCGCGCGCCCTTCACCGTGACATGCTTGCCCTCGAAATCCACCGTCTCGCCCGCCATCAGCCTGCGCCAGACGGTCAGGAATTCATCGGCATTCTCATAGCGGCCATCATGGCTGAAAAACACGCCATCGGCGGCCAGTTCGGTGGCATCGCCCCCCGGCACGACGTTCAGCAGCAACCGCCCGTTCAGCGCCTGATCCAGCGTTGCCGCCTGCCGCGCCGAGGCGGTCGGCCCCATGATCGAGGTGCGCAACGCCACCAGCAACTTGATGCGCGTGGTCGCGTCGATCAGGCTGGCCGCCGTGACCCAAGGGTCCTGGCACGAGGCCCCTGTGGGGATCAGCAGGCCGTCATAGCCCAGCCGGTCGGCCGTCACGGCAATATCGCGGATATAACCATGCGAGGGCGCGCGGCCAAAATCCGAGGTGCCAAGATAGCGGGTATCGCCCGAGGTGGGCAGGAACCAGAAGATATCGGGCGGGGTCATTCGGCAGCTCCGAGCAGGGGGGCGCGGGGCCGAAACCCCTGCGCCGTATGGGTGGCGGGAAGGCGGTCGCCCTTGCCGAAAATCCGGTGGCGCAGAGATCCCTCGCCATATCCGGTCTTGTAGCTGCCGCGCGTTTGCAGTTCGGGCACCACCAGATCGGCGAAATCGGCATAGCTTTCAGGGGCGACGATGCGGGTCAGGTTGAAGCCGTCGATCTCGCCCTCGCGGATCCAGTCCTCCAGCGTGTCGGCCACCTGAACCGGCGTGCCCACGGCCAGCGGATACCGCCCGCCCAGCGCCAGCTGGTTCAGCAGCACGCGTTTGGTATAACCCCGGCTTTCGGCGATCTTCGCCGCCGACTGGATGGCATTCGATTGCCCGAAGGGGATCGGATCATCCAGCCCATAGCGCGCAAAGTCGATGTTCAGCGAGGCCGAGTAATGCGCCAGCCCGGCTTCGGGCGAGCTGACGGCGCGATATTCGGCCAGCTTGTCCTGGGCGGCCTTGGCACTGTGATCGGCGATGACCGCAATGCCTGCAAGGATGCGCACATCTGCCGGATCACGACCTGCATCGGCCACCGCCTTGCGGATCGACCGCGCCATGGCCCGTGCCGCCGCCGGATCGGGGGCCGAGATGAACACACATTCGGCATGCCGCGCCGCGAACAGCTGCCCGCGCCCGGAAGTGCCCGCCTGAAACAGCACCGGCGTGCGTTGGCGTGACGGTTCCGACAGGTGATAGCCATCCACGCTGTAGAACGGCCCCCGATGGTGGACCGGGTGGATTTTGGCCGGGTCGGCATAGACGCGCGCGCTGCGGTCGGCGCGCACGGCATCCTCCTCCCAGGATCCCTCCCACAGCTTGTAGAGCACCTCCAGATAGTCGTCGGCCTGATCATAGCGCAGGTCATGGCTGCCCTGCCCATCGCGTCCCACCGCACGGGCGGCGCTGTCCAGATAGCCGGTGACGATGTTCCAGCCGATCCGCCCCTCGGTCAAATGGTCCAGCGTCGACATGCGGCGGGCAAAGGTATAGGGCGCTTCGTTGTTCACATTGACGGTGACGCCGAAGCCAAGGTGCCGCGTGACCGAAGCCATGGCCGACACCAGCATCAGCGGATCATTGACCGGCAGCTGCACGCCTTCGCGCGCGGTCACGTCGATGCCCGCGCCGTAAACGTCATAGACGCCCAGAATATCGGCCAGAAAGATCGCGTCGAACAGCCCGCGCTCCAGCGTCTTGGCCAGTTCCGTCCAATGGTCCAGCCGCTTGTAATTCACCGAAGTGTCGCGCGGATGCACCCATTGACCATGGTTGATATGACCAACGCAGTTCATGTTGAACGCATTGACCAGAATGTGTTTTCCAAGAGGTCCGGCCATCAGATTGCCCCGTGTCTGGGAGGGTTGATGCCGTTCAGCGTATGATTGCCGACGGCATGGTATTTCCACCGCACCGGATCATGCAGCGTATGGGTGCGCACATTGCGCCAGTGCCGGTCGAGGTTGTCAGCGGCCAGCGTGGCCGATGTGCCGGTGAACTCGAACAGCTTCGATGCGGCCAGCAGTCCGGCCTTGGTGGTCAGCACCCGCGCTTCGGCCACAGCCACCGATGCGGCGGCGACCGTGCTTTCGGTCGGATCGGCAATCGCCGCATCCACCGCGCTGCCCGCCCGCTCCAGCAGGGCTTCGGCGGCGGTCAGGCGCACGGATACTTCGCCCAGACCGGCGAGAGTCAGCGGATCCTGCGCCGCCGTCTCCACCTTTGCATCGAGCCAGGGGCGGGCACGGTCGCGGATGAAGGGCAGGGTGGCGGCGAAGGCCCCCTTGCCGATCCCGAGGTCGATCGCCGCATGGATCAGCTGTGCCACCGGGCCAATCGGCGTGGCGCGTTCAAAACTGGTCTGGAACGGCACGACCCATTCCGGCTGCACGGTGACCTGATCGAAGGCCACAGACCCCGATCCGGTCACGCGCTGGCCAAAGCCGTCCCAATCATCGGTGATGGTCACACCGGGCGCGCGGCGCGGCACGAATACCAGCTGCTGCACTTCGGCATCATCCACCGCCAGCGTCGGGATCCAATGCGCGTAGATCGCGCCGGTGCAATAGAATTTCTGCCCGTGCAGCACCATTCCGTCCGGCGCGCGCACCAGCCGGGTGCGGCGTTTGAAATCGCGATGACTGATTTCTGCCAGCGCATTGCCAAAGCGCAGCCCCTGCAAGGCCTTCTGGAAGAAGAACCGTTGCTGCCCGTCGCGTGCACCGCTGCGCAGCACTTCCAGCGCATAGAAATGGTTCTGCGGAATCTGGCTGAGAGAGCCATCCGCCGCCGCGATGATCGCCGTCACCTGCGCCAGGGTGACCATCGACACCGCCGCCCCGCCATAGGCGCGCGGCACGGTGATGCCCCAGAGCCCCGACGCAGAGAAGCGGTCCAGCTCCTGCCATGGCAGGATGCGGTCGCGGTCGCGCTGCAAGGCGCGGGTGGCGAAATCCGCGGCAAGGCGGTGCGCGATGTCCAGCGCCTCCTGATCCGACCGGATCACATGGGCTTCGGGTGGCGGCTTGGCGGGCGAAGGGGGTGCGGTCATGGTCAGTTCCATTGATGGCGGGCGGGCAGGGCACCGTTCAGGTGCCAATTGCCCAGCAGGTGGAATTTCCAGCGCAGCGGATCGTGCAGCGTATGCACCCGCGCATTGCGCCAGTAGCGGCCCAGATTGGGGCCAGCACGGGTGGTGGCGCTGCCTGCCAGCTCGAACAGCTTTTCCGAGGTTTCCAGCGCCACTTCGCTGGTCAGGATCTTGGCTTCGGCCACCGCCACCGATGCGCGGGCCGAGGCTTCGGCCGTCACTGGCGCGGCGGCGATGCTGTCGATCAGCCGGGCGGCGCGGCGCAGCACCGCCTGCGCGGCATGGATGTCGATCTGTAAGCGCCCCACTTCGGCGATGATATAGGGATCGTCCACCGCGCGGCTGACGCCGCTATCCACCCAGGGGCGCGATTTGTCGCGCAGGAAGGCCAGCGTTTCCGCCAGCGCCCCCAGCGCGATCCCGCTGTCGATGGCAGCCTGAACAAGCTGCGAGACCGGCCCGGCCAGCCCCGGCACATCGGCCCGTTGCCAGACCGGGATGATCTGTTCTTCGCTGTCAATGCGCACATCCTCGAAGATCACCGAGCCCGAGGCGGTGGTGCGTTGCCCGAAGGAGGACCAGTCGTCGACCACCCGCACCCCCGGCGCATCATGTGGCACCCAGACCTGCACCGGCCTGCCCTCTTCGTCATTGGCGCGGGTCGGGATCCAATGCGCGAACAGTGCGCCGGTGGAATAGAAACGATGCCCGGACAGGCGCAGACCCTGATCGGTGCGGCGTAACCGGGTGGTGTTGTGCGTGACCAGATTGCGGTTCTTTTCCGGGCCGGCATTGCCGATCCGGTGGCCTGCCAGCACATCGGCAAAGAAGCGGCGCTTCTGGCTGTCGCTTCCGGCCTCGCGCAGCAGTTGCAGCACGCCGAAATGGTTCTGCGGGATCTGGCCCACCGAACTGTCGGCGGCGCAGATGATCTCGAACACCTCGACCAGCGTCACGTGATCCAGCCCCGGCCCGCCATGCTCTTTCGGGATCAGGATCGAGCCGAGGCCCGAGGCGGTATAAGCCTCCATCTCGCGCCAGGGCAGGATGCGGCCCCGGTCGCGGTCAGCGGCCAGTGGCGCGATATGGTCGGCAAAGGCCTGTGCGGCGGCACGTGCGGCGACGGCATCGCGCAGGACAGGCGGGCGGAACGGCGGCAACGGGCGCAGGCCCACTTCCGCGCCAGAAGAGGGCGTGATCTGGATCGTCATGGCATTGTCCTGACAAGATTTTCAATAACGATTTATCTTGTCGTGATTATGCGCAGCCCCGGCCCCCGAGGCGATTCCAAAGCCGGAGGCGGAAAGAGATCAATCTTTCCCCAAGGGCGGCGCTGGCGAGGGATTTCTTATCCGCCACCCCCTGCCCAACGGTATCACGGGCTGCGTCACTCGGCCCCGGAATAGGGGGCAAAGCGCGCCTCGCCCGGATTGACCGCCAGAGGGCGGCCCACGGTCGGGAAGGCGCGCTGCGGGCAGGCGGGGCGTTCGCAGATCTTGCAGCCGGGGCCGATGCGGGCGGCAATCGCGGGGTTCTTCAGGTCGATCCCGCGCGCATAGACCAGCTTTTCCGCATGGGCGAGATCGCAGCCAAGGGCGATGGCAAAGGTCTTGTCAGGGGCGCCAAAGCCGCCGCGCCGGTGGCGCACCATACGCGCGATCCACAGATAGCTGCGCCCGTCCGGCATCTGTGCGACCTGACGCAGAATTTCGCCGGGGCGGGCGAAAGCCTCGTAGACATTCCACAGCGGGCAGGTGCCGCCGATGCGCGAAAAGTGGAAATCGGTCGCGGATTGCCGTTTGGAGATATTGCCCGCCCGGTCCACCCGGACGAAAAAGAACGGCACCCCGCGCGCGTCGGGCCGTTGCAGAGTGGACAGGCGGTGGCAGATCGTCTCGAACCCCACGGCAAAGCGGCGGGCGATCAGGTCGATGTCATAGGCGGTGGATTCGGCGGTTTCCAGAAAGGCGCGGTAAGGCAGGATCAGCGCGCCTGCGAAGTAATTCGCCAGCCCGATCCGCAGCAAGGCCCGCCCGTCGGGGCCGATGGCGGGATCGTCTGACAGGCGCGCGATCATGTCCTCCTGCTCAATGAAGGCCAGTTGCGTGGCGATCTGAAACGCTTGCTGGCCCGCATCCAGATGGCCCGCAAGGCGCAGGATACGGGCGGCGCGGTCAAAGCTGCGCAGCCGGGTTTCATCGGGCGCATGGGTGACGCGGATGCCATGCCGCCCCGCCAGCCGGTCGATCAGGCCGGCCAGCATCGCGCCTGCGGGCAAGGCGCCGCCAATCGCCTCGGCCGCCGCATCCAGTTCGGGCACATGGTTGCGTCGATTGTAAAACCAGTCGCGGACCGCCTCGAACGCTGTCGGCGCGGCCCGCTGCCCCGGTTCAGACAGCCGCCCGGCCAGAAGATCCGCGCGTTCGGCGGTTTCCCTGAGCGCGGATTGCATGGTGATGATGGTGCGCGCGATCTCGGGCATGTTGGTGGCCAGTTCGCGCACCTCGGCCAGCGAGGGCACCAGCCCCTGATCGGCAAGGGCGGCGCGCAGATCGGTGATGATGCGCGCGCCTTCACTGTCGGCAAAGATCTGCACATCCAGTTCGAACACCGCATTCAGTTTGAGCAGCACCGGGACCGTCAGCGGGCGCTGGTTCTGTTCGATCTGGTTCAGATAGCTGGGGCTGATTTCCAGCGTGCGGGCCAAGGCGGCCTGCGTCAGCCCCCGCTCTTCGCGCAGACGCCGCAGGCGGACGCCCATATAGACCTTGCTCATCTTCGCAACCTTCGCAAATCACAGCGCAATCCTTCGCAATATCACGCTTTTTCAGGACTTTAACGGGTGTTGGATTCACGGATAGCTGATTTTGCAAATCGACTGAAGCCAAAGATGCAGCGTCGGCCCAAGACAGCGAAGGACATTCCAAATGATCACCCATGACCTGCGGAGCCATAAATCCGCGGAACATCTGCCGCGCGCGGCGCAGCTGGCCTGGAAAATCGCAGAGGTGGCGGCTGATCCGGTCACGGTGGAGCCTGCGGTGACCGAGATGATCATCAACCGGATCATCGACAACGCGGCGGTGGCCGCCGCCGCCGTGGCGCGCCGCCCGGTTGCCTCGGCCCGCGCGCAGTCGCTGTGCCATCCGTTCAAGAAAGGTGCCACACTGTTCGGCATGCCGCATGGCACGCGGGTCAGCCCGGAATGGGCGGCCTGGGCCAATGGCACGGCGGTGCGCGAGCTGGATTTCCACGATACGTTTCTGGCCGCTGATTACTCGCACCCCGGCGACAATATCCCGCCGGTTCTGGCGGTGGCGCAGCATACCGGCAAATCCGGAGCGGATCTGATCCGGGGAATTGCGACAGGATATGAGATTCAGGTCAATCTGGTGCGGGGCATCTGCCTGCATGCGCACAAGATCGACCATATCGCGCATCTGGGGCCTTCTGCCGCTGCCGGGCTTGGCACGCTGCTGAACCTGCCTGTCGATACGATCTATCAGGCGGTGCAACAGGCGCTGCACGTCACCACCACCACCCGCCAGTCGCGCAAGGGCGAGATTTCAAGCTGGAAAGCCTTTGCCCCGGCCTTTGCGGGCAAGATGGCGATCGAGGCGGTGGATCGGGTGATGCGCGGCGAAGGTGCCCCCAGCCCGGCATGGGAGGGCGAGGACGGGTTCATCGCCTGGCTGCTGGGCGGCCCGGATGCGCGCTATCAGGTGCCGCTGCCGAGTGAGGGTGAGGCGAAGCGGGCGATCCTGGATACCTATACCAAGGAACATTCGGCGGAATACCAATCACAGGCGCTGATCGACCTTGCCCGCAGGATGGGGCCGGAGATCGGGGATCCTGCGGGGATCGACAGCATCGTCATCCATACCAGCCACCACACCCATCACGTCATCGGCACCGGGGCCAATGATCCGCAGAAGATGGACCCGAATGCCAGCCGCGAGACGCTGGACCATTCGATCATGTATATCTTTGCGGTGGCGCTGGAGGATCGGGGCTGGCACCACGAAACTTCCTATACGCCCGAGCGTTCGGCGCGGCCCGAAACCGTGGCCCTGTGGCACAAGATCTCGACCGTGGAAGACCCGGAGTGGACGCGCCGCTATCACGCGCAGGATCCCAAGGAAAAGGCCTTTGGCGGGCGGGTGGTTGTCACGCTGAAGGACGGGCGCATCCTCACCGACGAACTGGCGCTGGCAGATGCCCATCCGGCGGGCGCGCGGCCGTTCCGGCGCGGGAATTACATCCGCAAGTTCCTGACCCTGTCGGACGGCATCATCGCGCCGGGCGAACAGCAGCGTTTTCTGGATGCGGCAGAAAATCTGGCCGATCTGCCTGCGGATGGGCTGGGCATTCTCAATTTCACCGTCGATCCGGGCCGGTTGGGCAGCCACCGCCCGCACGGCATCTTTGACTGGACATGAGGAGAGCGGGATGAGCGGTTCCATGGTGAAACCGAAGAAATCGGTGGCGCTGTCAGGGGTGGTGGCGGGCAATACCGCGCTGTGCAGCGTGGGCCAGACCGGCAATGATCTGCATTACCGGGGGTTTGACATCCTCGACATTGCCGAGGCCTGCGCCTTTGAAGAGGTGGCGCATCTGCTGCTTCATGGCAGTTTACCCACCAGCGCCGAGCTTGCGGCCTACAAGATCAAACTTCAGGCGCTGCGCGGTCTTCCCCTGGCCGTGCGGCAGACGCTGGAGGCGATCCCGGCTGCGGCGCATCCCATGGATGTGCTGCGGTCGGGTGTGTCGTCGCTGGGCTGTGTGCTGCCCGAAGCGTCGGATCACAATACGCCTGCCGCCCGTGATATTGTCGACAGGTTGATCGCGGCGCAGGGGTCAATGCTGCTTTACTGGTATCATTTTGCCCAGCATGGCCGCCGGATCGAGGTGGAAACCGCGGATGACACCATCGCCGGGCATTTCCTGCACCTGCTGCATGGCAAGCCCGCGACGGCGGATCAGTTGCGCGCCCTGCACATCACGCTGAACCTCTATGCCGAGCACGAGTTCAACGCCTCCACCTTCACGGCGCGCACCATCGCGGGCACGGGATCGGATATGTATTCCTGCATCGCGGGGGCCATCGGCGCGCTGCGCGGGCCAAAGCACGGCGGCGCGAACGAGGCGGCGTTTGAAATCCAGAAGCGTTATGCCAGCCCGGATGAGGCTGAGGCGGATATTCGCGCCCGGGTCGCCGCCAAAGAGGTGATCATCGGCTTTGGCCATCCCGTCTACACGCTGTCGGATCCGCGCAATGTGGTGATCAAGCGGGTGGCGCGGCACCTGTCGGTGCGGGCCGGATCGCAGAAGATGTTCGACATTGCCGAGCGGATCGAGGCGGTGATGGCCGATGCCAAGGGCATGTTCCCCAATCTCGATTGGTATTCTGCCGTCTCGTATCATCTGCTGGGCGTGCCCACCGCCATGTTCACGCCGATCTTCGTGATCGCGCGCAGCGCAGGCTGGGGCGCGCATGTGATCGAACAGCGGCAGGATAACAAGATCATCCGACCGTCGGCCCATTACATCGGCCCTGACAACCGCTGTTTCCTGCCGCTTGACCAGCGCGGCGGGCTGCTCAATGCCCCGGTGGAGTGACCCATGCCCTATCTTAAGTCTGACGCCCTGCCCGATACCCCGGCAGGGGCCCGGTTCCGTGCCGCTCTGGCCCGGCCCGGCATCCTGCACCTGCCCGGCGCACAGAATGGCATGGCTGCCTTGCAGGCCAAGGCGGCGGGGTTCGATGCGCTGTATCTGTCCGGCGCGGCGATGACGGCCTCGATGGGGCTGCCCGATCTGGGCATCATCACGGTGGATGAGGTTGCGTTCTTCATCCGCCAGATCACCCGCGCAACCGGCCTGCCGCTGCTGGTCGACGGGGATACCGGCTATGGCGAGGCGCTGAATGTCATGCATATGGTCAGGACATTCGAAGATGCGGGGGCCGGGGCCGTGCATCTGGAAGATCAGCTTCTGCCCAAGAAATGCGGCCATCTGAATGACAAGAAGCTGGCTGCGCCGCAGGATATGGCGACCAAGGTGGCGGCAGCGGCGCGCGCCACGCGGCATCTGGTGGTGATTGCCCGCACCGATGCGGCGGCCAGCGAAGGCATCGACGGCGCGGTTGCCCGCGCGCAACTCTATGTCGAGGCCGGGGCGGATGCGATTTTCCCCGAGGCGCTGAGCTCTGTCGAGATGTTCCGCGAGGTGCGGGCGCGGCTGCCCGGTGTGAAGCTTCTGGCGAACATGACCGAATTTGGCCGCACTCCGATGCTGACCGCGCAGCAGTTTGAAGAGCTGGGCTATGACATGGTGATCTGGCCGGTGTCATCCTTGCGGGTGGCGAACAAGGCGCAGGAAAGGCTTTACGCGGCGCTGCGCCGGGATGGCGCGACGCAGGCAATGATCCCCGAGATGCAGACCCGCGCCGAATTGTATGACCTGATCGGGCTGTCCGCCTTTGAGGCGCTGGATCAGTCCATCGCGCAATCGGTGGTGCCGGACTGGGAGCGCGGCACGTCTGTGGCCTGAGCGAGAGGGGCGGCCCTGCGCTTGACCTCGGTGCTGCCGCGCTTTAGAGATATGTTATATTATATCAATAGTGGACCCTATCATGCAGCATATCCTTCCCGGCGCAACGGCGCTGTCGATCCTTCTGGCAGGGGCCGCCTGGGCCGATGAGGCACAGACCGTCTACCGCGTGATCGTCGCCGATCACGCCGCCCCGCGCCTGACGGTGCTGGATCTGTCAGCCCCCGACACGCGCTGGACCTTCGATGTGGCGGGGCAGGCCAAACCCTATGCGCTTGCCGGGGGCCGCGTGGTGGCAGCGGTGCAATCGAACGACGATCATGTGCATTTCCTGTCGACCGGGGTGACGGTGCAGGACCATGGCGATCATGCGGATATTGCGGTGGCAGATCCGGCCCTGATCGGCGCGCCGCTGACCGGGCCGCGCCCGTTCCACGTTGTCAGCCATGACGGGCACTCCGTCATCAATTTCGACAAGGGCGGTTACGCGCTGATGCTCAAGGAGGATGCGCTGGCTGCGGGCCAGATTGCGCCGGTCGAATTCCGGCAGAGCCGGGCGCATCATGGCTTTGTCACGCCCTTCGGCGGCACCATCCTCAGCACTGTTGCATCCGACGCGCCGGTTGAGGGTGATGCCGCCTCGACACGGCTCGGGCTGCAAGCCTTTGCCGCAGATGGCAGCGCCGCAGGCGATCTGGCACCCTGCACTGCGATCCATGGCGAGGCGTTTTCGGGGGCCTATCTGGCGGCGGGCTGCAAGGAGGGGGTGCTGACCGTGACCGGCAGTGGCGCAGAACCCACCTACCGGATGCTGCCCTATCCGGCAGAGTTCCCTGAGGCGACAACCGGCACCCTGCTCGGTTCCACCGCCATGCAGGTGTTTCTGGGCAATCACGGACCGGATGGGCTGGTGGTGATTGATCCGGTGGAGGCCCCGCATATGCGCCGCATCGCGCTGCCGTTCCGCCGCGTCGATTTTGCGCTGGACCCGGCGCAGCCCGCCCATGGCTATGTGCTGACCGAAGATGGCAGCCTGCACCGGGTTGACCTGCTAAAGGCCGAAATCGTGGCAAGCGCGCGGGTGACCGAAGCCTATTCGATGGATGGCGACTGGAACGACCCGCGCCCGCGTCTGGCCATGGCAGGCGACCGCATCGTGATGAGTGATCCGCGCGCGGGCCTGTTGCGGGTGATCTCGGCCGAGACGTTGCAAGAACTGTCGACCGTCGCGCTGGGCGGGCAGCCCTATACGCTGACCGTGGTGGGCGGCAGCGGCCTGAACCATTGACCGCGCGGGGGGCGTCAGGCCGCACTGCCTGACGCCCCCCGCTGTCACATCCCTTGCACCTAAAGATCATACGCCCTATGTGAGGCCGCTCTTGTCCCTTTGGCCCCGGGGGGGAATCGTGATGATCCAGACACCATACTACCTGATCGACCGGGCGAAGCTTTCGCGCAACATGGCGATCATCGACCGGCTGCGCGCAGGCTCCGGTGCCAAAGCCTTGCTGGCATTGAAATGTTTTGCGACCTGGCCGGTGTTTGACCAGATGCGGAACCATATGGACGGCACCACCTCCAGCAGCCTCTATGAGCTGCGGCTGGGGCGCGAGAAATTCGGCAAGGAAACCCATGCCTATTCGGTCGCCTGGTCCGATCACGAGATTGCCGAGGCGGTCGGTTATGCCGACAAGATCATTTTCAATTCCATCGGTCAGCTGGAGCGGTTCGACAATCAGTCGGCACAGATCGAGCGCGGTCTGCGGCTGAACCCGCGCTTTTCCACCAGCGGCTTTGATCTGGCCGACCCGGCCCGCCCGTTCAGCCGTCTGGGCGAATGGGATGCGGGCAAGATCGAAGCGGTGATGGACCGGATCAGCGGTTTCATGATCCATTACAATTGCGAGAATGCCGATTTCGATCTGTTCGACCGGCAATTGACCCGGATCGAGGATGAGTTCGGCGCGCTGCTGCACCGGCTGAAATGGGTCAGCCTCGGCGGCGGCATCCACTTCACCGGCGAAGGCTATCCGGTCGACCGTCTGGCGGCGCGGCTGAAGGCGTTTTCGCAGCGCTTCGGCGTGCAGGTCTATCTGGAACCCGGCGAGGCGGCGATCACCGGATCGGCCAGCCTTGAGGTGACGGTGCTGGATATCCTGAACAACGGCAAGGATCTGGCGATTGTGGACAGCTCTGTCGAGGCGCATATGCTCGACCTGCTGATCTATCGCATTTCCGCCCGGATGGATGTCTCGGGCGATCATCCTTACATGATTTGCGGCAAATCCTGCCTTGCAGGCGATGTGTTCGGCGAATTCAGCTTCCCCGCGCCGCTGAGCGTGGGTGACCGGCTGAGCATTGCCGATGCCGCTGGCTATACGATGGTCAAGAAGAACTGGTTCAACGGGGTGAAGATGCCAGGCATCGTGATCCGCGAACTGGATGGTTCTGAAACCGTCGCGCGTGAATTCGGCTATGCCGACTATGCCTCCAGCCTCGGATGACCCGGCGTTGAGTGAGGCCCTTCCCTCTGTCCTTAAAGGAGACGGTTCGAAGTGAAACGGAACGTTTTGATCATCGGTGCTGGCGGCGTGGCACAAGTGGTGGCGCATAAATGTGCGCAGAACAATGATCGTCTGGGTGATCTGCATATTGCCAGCCGAACGCGGGCGAAATGCGAGGCGATCATCGCCAGTGTGCATGACAAGGCCGCGATGAAGGTGCCCGGCGTCTTTGCCGCCCATGCGGTCGACGCGATGGATACGGCGGCGGTCGCGGCACTGATCCGCGAAACCGGCGCGCAGATCGTGATCAATGTGGGGTCGTCCTTCGTCAACATGACGGTTCTGGAGGCCTGCATCGACACCGGCGCCGCCTATATGGATACCGCGATCCACGAAGACCCGAAGAAGATCTGCGAAACCCCGCCATGGTATGGCAATTACGAATGGCAACGCCGCGACCGCTGCAAGGCGGCGGGTGTGACGGCCATTCTGGGCATCGGCTTTGACCCCGGCGTGGTGAATGCCTGGGCGCGTGTGGCCGAAGGCATGATGGACAAGATCACCTCGATCGACATCGTGGACATCAATGCCGGTTCGCATGGCAAATGGTTTGCCACCAATTTCGACCCCGAAATCAACTTCCGCGAATTCACCGGCACGGTCTATTCGTGGCAGCAGGGGGCATGGCAGGAAAACACCATGTTCGAAGTGGGCAAGGTGTGGAACCTGCCGGTGGTGGGCGATCAGAAGGCCTATCTGACCGGCCATGACGAGGTGCATTCGCTGTCCAACCGCTACAAGGACGCCGATGTGCGCTTCTGGATGGGCTTTGGTGACCACTATATCAATGTGTTCACCGTGCTGAAAAACCTCGGTCTTTTGTCCGAAAAGCCGGTGAAAACCGCCGAGGGGCTGGAGGTTGTGCCGCTGAAGGTGGTCAAGGCCGTGTTGCCCGATCCGGCCAGCCTTGCGCCCAATTACACTGGCAAGACCTGCATCGGCGATGTGGTGAAAGGCGTGAAGGATGGCCAGCCGGTCGAGGTGCTGATCTACAACGTGGCCGACCACAAAGAGGCCTATGAGGAAGTCGGCGCGCAGGGCATCAGCTATACCGCAGGTGTGCCGCCGGTGGCGGCAGCGCTTCTGATCGCCGAGGGTGTCTGGGATGTCGGCACGATGGTCAATGTCGAGGATCTGGACCCGAAACCGTTCATCAATCTGTTGAACGGCATGGGCCTGCCCAGCCGGATCAAGGATGCGGCGGGCGACCGGGCGCTTTCGTTCTGAAACAATCGTTCACATTGTAAAAGGGCGGCCCTCGGGCCGCCCTTTCTGGTGTCAGGCGGTGATGAAATCCCGCACGAACTGGCTGGCCGGGCGGGCACGGATGTCCTGCGGCTTGCCGATCTGTTCGATGCGTCCCATTGACATCACCACAACCAGATCGGCCAATTCCATCGCCTCGTCCTGATCATGGGTGACAAACACCGTGGTCAGGCCGGTTTCATCGTGAATGTCACGCAGGCCCTGCCGCAGTTCCTTGCGTACCTTGGCATCCAGAGCGCCGAAGGGTTCATCCAGCAGCAGCATCCGCGGTTCGATGGCCAAGGCACGGGCCAGCGCCACGCGCTGCCGCTGCCCGCCCGACAACTGGCTGGGAAAGCGCGCGCCGATCTGCGGCAACTGGATCAGCTCCAGCAGCTTTGTCACCCGCCGCGCGACCTCGGCCTTGGCCGGGCGTGCGCCGCGGGGGCGGGCGTTCAGGCCATAGGCGATGTTTTCAAACACCGTCATATGGCGGAACAGGGCGTAGCTTTGGAACACGAACCCGGCCCTGCGCTCCTGCACGGTCAGGTTGGTCGCATCCTCGCCGTCAAACAGCACCCGGCCCGAAGTGGGAAATTCCAGCCCGCCCAGAATACGCAGCAGCGTGGTCTTGCCCGAGCCGGACGGCCCGAGCAACGCCACCAGCGCCCCCGACGGAATCGCGAGCGAGACAGGTTGCAGGGCGGCGGTGGCCCCGAAGAGTTTGGAGATTTCGTCGATCTCGATATGCATGTCGCGGTCCTTTCGGAGTGCGGGCAGGGCAGCCCCGCCGGGTGAACTGAGGATCTTAATGGCGATGCGTGGCGGCCAGCGCGTCGGCGTGGCGGATTTCCAGCGCGGTTTTCAGCAGCAGGGTCAGCAGGGCCAGCGCGGTCAGCAGGGCCGACATCGAAAAGGCGGCAACCGAAAGATATTCGTTATACAGCATCTCGATGGTGATCGGCATGGTGGCGGTCTGGCCCCTGATCTTGCCCGAGACCACCGCAACCGCCCCAAACTCGCCCATGGCCCGCGCATTGCAGAGCAGCACGCCATAGAGCAGCGCCCAGCGGATATTGGGCAGGGTGACCGTCCAGAAGGTGCGCAGGCCTGAGGCCCCCAGCGTCAGCGCCGCCTCTTCCTCGGCGCGGCCCTGTTCGACCATCACCGGGATCAACTCGCGCGCCACAAAGGGGAAGGTCACGAACATCGTGGCCAGCGCGATGCCGGGCAGGGCAAAGACAATGGGAAAGCCCTGCGCCACCAGCCAGCCACCGGCAAGCGAATTGGCCCCGAACATCAGCACGATGCACAGGCCCGCCACCACCGGGCTGACCGAAAACGGCAGGTCGATCAATGTGATCAGGAAGGCCTTGCCGCGAAAATCGAATTTGGTGATGAACCAGGCGGCGGCGATGCCGAAGGCCGCATTCAGCGGCACCGAAATTGCGGCGATCAGCAGCGTCAGCTTGATGGCTGACAGCGCATCACGGTTGCCAAGGCTGGCAACCGCAGCCCCCACCCCCTTGGCCGTGGCTTCGGCAAAGACCACCAGCAGCGGCGCAAAGACCAGCACCACGACACCCAGCACCGTCACACCGATCAGGGCAAGGCGGGCCAGCGGTGTTTCTTCGGTGGCAGGGCGGAATTGGGTTGTATCAGACATATCCGATCCTCCGACGGCTCCAGACCTGGATGAGGTTGATGACCAGCAGCATCGCAAAGCTGATCAGCAGCATGGCGATGCCGATGGCGGCGGCGGCGTCATAGTTGAATTCTTCCAACTGGATCACGATAAGCAGCGGTGCGATCTCGGTCACCAGCGGGATATTACCCGCGATGAAGATGACACTGCCATATTCGCCCACTGCCCGCGCGAGGGCGAGCGCAAAGCCGGTCAGGGCCGCCGGGGCCAGCATCGGCAGGATCACCCGGCGCAGCGTGTGCAGGCGGCTTGCGCCCAGCGTGGCCGAGGCCTCTTCGACCTCGCGGTCGATTTCCTCCACCACCGGCTGCACGGTGCGTGTGACGAAGGGCAGGCCGACGAAGATAAGCGCGATGAAGATGCCCCATTGCGTATAGGCTATCTTCCAGCCGATCTCTTTCGCCAGCCCGCCGAAAAAGCCGTTGGGGGCGTAAAGCGCGGTCAGGGCAATGCCTGCCACCGCCGTCGGCAGGGCGAAGGGCAGATCGACCGCCGCATCCAGAATGCGCCGCCCCGGAAAACGATAGCGCACCAGCACCCAGGCCAGCAGCACGCCAAACACCAGATTGAACAGCGCGGCCAGCAGCGAGAGGCGGAACGACAGGAACAGCGCGGCCCAGACGCGCTCGCGGTTCACCGTCTCCCAGATATTGCCAATGCCAAAGCTGGCGCCCTTCAGAAGAAGGGCGCCGATGGGCAGAAGCACGACGAGGGAGAGCATCGTGAGGGTGATCCCCATGGAAAGCCCGAGTCCGGGCATGGGAGAGCGGTGGATCAAAGGTCTGCCCATCTGAACCTCACTTCGTCGTATAGATCTGGTCGAAGATGCCGCCGTCGCCGAAATGTTCGGGCTGCACCTTGGCCCAGCCACCGAAATGGGCGATGTCGACCAGTTCAAGCTGCGGGAAGCGGGCCACATCCTCGGGCGCGGCCTTGGACGCATCCCAGGCACGGTAGAAGTGCTTGTAGGCCAGCGCCTGCCCTTCGGGGCTGTAGAGGTAGTTCAGATAGGCATCGGCCAGTTTGCGCTGCTCATCCGACTTGATGTTGCTTTCCACCAGCGCCACCGGCGGCTCGGCCAGCACCGACACACTGGGCACAACGATGTCGAACTCGCCCTCGCCCAGTTCCTTCAGGGCCAGATAGGCCTCGTTTTCCCAGGCGAGCAGCACGTCACCGATGCCACGCTGGGCAAAGGTGGTGGTGGAGCCGCGCGCGCCGCTGTCCAGCACCGGCACATGCTTGAACAGTTCACCGACAAAGGCCTGCGGATCCTTGCCGTTCTTTTCGGCCCAGGCCCAGGCGGCCAGATAGTTCCAGCGCGCGCCGCCGCTGGTTTTCGGGTTGGGCGTGATCACCTCTACCCCATCCGCCACCAGATCGCCCCAGTCCTTGATGCCCTTCGGATTGCCTTCGCGCACCAGAAACACGATGGTCGAGGTATAGGGCGACGAGTTGTGCGGCAGTTTGGTCTGCCAGTCGGCAGGCAGTTTGCCCGCCTGGGCGATCTTGTCGATGTCAGAGGCCAGCGCCAGCGTGACGACCTGCGCCTCCAGCCCGTCGATCACCGACCGCGCCTGCGAGCCAGAGCCGCCATGCGAGGTTTCGATGGCCGGGGCGTCGTTGCCCTGCGCGGCCCAATAGGCGGTGAAGGCCTCGTTGAATTCGCGGTACAGCTCGCGCGTCGGGTCATAGCTGACGTTCAGCAGCGCCTCGGCCCGTGCCCCCTGCGGGCTGGCGATGGTCAGCAGCGCAAGGGCGAGTGCCGAGAGCGCGCTTTTGAAGAACCGTGGCACCGGCCAGCCCGTCAGCCGTTCCCGACCGGTTTCGATGGTGACGCGGCCGTCCAGATGTTCAGCGACCTTGACGCCTTGCGCCGAGATATGAGCCCCGAGGGTGATGGTGGTGAGCATGGAAGTCTCTTTCGATGGTTGCGGCAGCGCTGCGGCGGCACGGATGGGGCGGAACGGGGCAAGCCCGAAAATGGTATGTGCGGTCATTTGCGGGCCTCCGGGCCAAGGGCATCGACGCGGGCTTCCCAGACGCTGGGGTCGCGGCCATTCAGCAATTCGGCGGCGGCTTCGGTGGGATTGCGCGTGAGGATGGTCAGCGGCGTGCCGTTGATCCGATGCACGGCGCCGGTGCGGCGGTCGATCAGGCGGACGGCACAGACACGCGGCAGGCCTTGGGGCGGCATCGGCATGGCGCCGATTCGGCCCGTGGTGGGGGAACCGAAAGCAATGGCTGCGGTCATCTGCATCTCCTCTGTCCTGTCGGTGGCCCTGTGCCATCCGATGCTTTAATATCGACACAAGTAGTCGTGTATTTCAAAGGAAAATTCACGTCCTTTTTGGTCGTGAAAAGAGAAGGAAATTCTCTTTCCGGGTAAGGAAAGTGGGGCTGTTCTAGTAATTATTGATCAATATCAATGGCATGAGTTTGGATTCGCTTTGTGCAGCAGGTGTGAAAAAAATCACGATGAAAGACATAGACATTTCAGAGATCCATGCCAAACTATCCGCCATGTCCCAAATCGGGCAGAAGAGGATGCTGTGGATGGATGATCTGGACCTGATCGACCGCAAGATTGTGGCGGCGCTCATGCGGGATGCAACGCAACCCGTGGCGCAGATTGCCGATCAGGTCGGGCTGTCACAAACGCCGTGCTGGAAGCGCATCCAGAAGCTGGAAAGTGCCGGTGTGCTGACAGGCCGGGTGGCGCTGGCCGATCCGGGGAAGCTTGGTTTCGGCCTGACCGTGTTCATCGGAATCGAGGCACCCGACCATTCTGCCGAATGGCGCGAAACCTTTGCGAAGGCGACCGATTCCTTCCCCGAGATCATGGAAGTCTATCGCATGGCGGGGGAAATGGATTACCTGCTGCGGGTCTCGGTGCCGGACATGACATTTTTTGACGCGCTCTACAAACGGCTGACCGATGCGGTGCCGATCCGCAACCTGACCTCCCATTTCGCGATGGAGCGGATGAAATATTCAACGGCCTATCCGGTGGATACCCGCAACCGATAACTGCCGGTGCGGCCTAATGCGGGATGACCAGCGGTGCGCCGTGCAGCGGATCTGACATCACGGCGCAGTCCAGATCGAACACCGCGCGCAGGGTTTCGGGCGTCAGCACCTGCTGCGGGCTGCCCTGTGCCACCGGGCAACCGGCCCGCATCGCCACAAGGTGATCACAAAAGCGCCCGGCCAGCGCCAGATCATGCAGCACCATGATCACGCTGCGCCCCGCGCCCAGCCGGGTGATCAGGCGCAGCAGATCAATCTGATGCGGCAGGTCCAGATAGCTGGTGGGTTCATCCAGCAGCACGACCTCGGTTTCCTGTGCCAGCACCATGGCGATCCAGACCCGCTGCCGCTGCCCGCCCGAAAGCTGGTCAACACGGCGCAGCGCCAGATCGGCAATGCCGACCGAGGCCATGGCCTGTGCCACCGCAGCGTGATCGTTGGACGACAGCGGATGCAGCGGGCGCAGATGCGGCGTGCGCCCGCGCGCCACCAGATCGGCCACGCGGATGCCCTCGGGCGCCTCGGCGGATTGCGGCAGCAGGCCGATGCGGCGGGCGCGGTTGCGGGCGGGCATTTCGGACAGCGGCTGCCCCGTCAGCAGCACCTGACCCGCGTCGGGGTGGATCAGCCCGGCAAGGCTGCGCAGCAGGGTGGTCTTGCCGCAGCCGTTCGGGCCGATCAGACCCACGACCTGCGCGGCGGGCAGGCGCAGGTTTACGCCGCGCAGCACCGGGGTGCGGGCCAGCGTCACATGCAGTCCGATGGTTTCAAATGGCATGGCGCGGTGTTTCCTTTGCTACAGCGTGCCGCGCCGGATCCGGCCCAGCAGCAATCCGATCAGCCAGGGCGCGCCGATCACGGCGGTATACAGCCCGGCAGGCAGAACGGCGGCGGGCGCGACCAGCCGCGCCGCCAGATCGGCCCCGAGCACAAGTGCGGCGCCGATCAGCGCCGCGCCGATCAGCTCTGGCCCGCCCCGTCGGTGCAGCCCGCGTGCCATCGGCCCGGCGACAAAGGCGACAAAGGCCAGTGGCCCGGTGATCGCCACCGCGCCCGAGGCCAGCAGCGCCGCTGCCACGATCAGCAGCGGGCGCAGCACCGCCACCCGGATCCCCAGCGCGCGGGCCAGATCATCGCCCAACTCCATCCGGTCCAGCGCGCGGTGGCCCAGCAGCACCGCTACGCCCAGCGGCAGTGCCGCGCCCATGGCCAGCGCCGCCTCGGGCCAGCCGACGCCGTTCAGCGATCCGGCCAGCCAGACCATCGCCTGCCCCGCCGCGCCATCGCCCGCCCGCAGAATCAGCATCTCGACCCCGGCGGCGGAGGTGACACCGCAACCGATGCCATAAAGCACCATGCGCCGCGGCTCGGTGCCACTGCGGCGGCTGGTCGACAGTGCAAAGATCAGCGCGGTGGCGGCCAACCCGCCGGCCCATGCGCCCGCCACGGTATCAAAGCGCAGACCCGCCGTGGTGCCCCCCGCCAACAGCGCAGCCACCGCCCCGAGGGCGGCCCCCTGCGTGATGCCGATCAGATCGGGCGAGGCCAGCGGATTGCGCAGCAGCGATTGGAACACCGCGCCCGACAGACCCAATGCCGCGCCTACCGCCAATGCCGTCAGCACCCGCGGCAGCCGCAGCCCCCAGATCAGCAAGCCACCGTCCGAGGGGCCCGCGCTCAGCGCCTGCCACAGCGCGGCGGGCGGCAGAAAGCTGCGGCCCGCCGCAAGCGACAGCAGTATCAGGCCGATCACCAGCGCGGATAATGCAAGATCTGTGCCCCTCATCCGCGGGGTCCGATCAGGCGATGCAGCAGCAGCATGAAGGCTGGGCCGCCGATCAGCGCCAGCACGATCCCCAGCGCCAGTTCAGAGGGCCGCGCCATCACCCGGCCCAGAGTATCGCAGGCCAGCACCAGTGCCGCACCCAGCGGCACCGCACACAGAAGCGTGGCCGCCAACCCGCCGCGCCCGGCCAGGGACCGCGCCAGATGCGGTACGATCAGGCCGACAAAGCCCAGCGGCCCGGCCAGCGCCACCGCCGCACCGGCGCAGAGCGTCACACTCAGCAAGGCCCCGGTCAGCACCGGCCCGGCGCGCACGCCCAGCCCCGCCCCCAGATCGGCCCCCAGCGCCAGCACATCCAGCCCGCGCGCGACCACAAGCCCCAGCGCCAGCCCCAGCGCCATCAGCGGGGCGAGCCGCGCCAGCGTTGCCATCTCGGCCCCGGCGAGCGAGCCGACCATCCAGAAGCGATACAGATCGCGCGTCTGCGGGTTCAGCAGCACCACGGCGGCGACCAGCGACAGGCACAGGCTGCCAATCGCCGCCCCGGCCAGCGGCAGGCGCAGCGAGATCGCGCCGCCCGCCGCTGCCGAGCGGCCGCCCGCCAGATGCCAGACGGCAAAAGCCGCGCAGAACGCCCCGGCCATCGCCGCCGCCGCCAGCCAGAGCGGGTCTTGTGGCCCCCAGATGCGGATCACCGCCACCACCGCCAGCGCCGCGCCGGCATTGACCCCGGTCAGGCCCGGATCGGCCAGCGGATTGCGCGTCAGCGCCTGCATCAGCACCCCTGCCACGGCCAGCGCGGCCCCCACCGCCACCCCGGTCAGGGTGCGTGACAGGCGCAGGCCCAGCACGATTGCGCCATCGGCGGCAGGGTTGGCCGGATCGGCATGGGTCAGCCCCTGCCAGACCTGCATCAGCGTCAGATCGCGCGCGCCAAAGGCCAGCGAGGCCGCCAGTGCCGCCGATAACAGCAGGCCCAGCAGCGCAGCGCGCAGCATCAGCGAAGGCAGGGGGAGCGAGAGCGCAGGCACGGCGGCGAAGATCCAAACAGGGACTGGCTGGCAGTTTGGCTGGCGACAGTGGCTGGCTTCGCCGCCTGTTTGGCAAGATCGCGGCGGAAGGTCAACCCGTGCCGCTGCTTGACGCCTTGCCACCGTGGCTTTAGGCCATGCGCACCCGATCCCAGCCGAAAGCGCCGCTTTCCGCCAGGCACTCTGCCCCGTTTGCCAAAGGATCGGCTCATGACACGTCTGTTTGCATTGCTGGTACTGCTGATGCTGGCGGCCCCTGCCGTCGCGCAGGATTTTCCGGTGACGATCCGCCATGCTTTTGGCGAAACCGTGATTGCCGCCCCGCCGCAGCGGGTGGTGTCGGTCGGCTATCACGAACAGGATTTCCTCTATGCGCTCGGCATCGCGCCTGTGGGGGTGCATGAATGGTTCGGCGGGCGGCCCTATGCCACCTGGCCCTGGGCCGAGGCGGCACGGCAGGCCGTTGCCGCCACGCCCGAGGTCCAGAACGGCTATGAGATTGATCTTGAATGGGTTCTGTCGCTGGAGCCGGATCTGATCGTCGCCACCTTTGCGCCGATGGATGCGCGCAGCTATGCGCAGCTGGCGCAGATTGCCCCGGTTGTCGGCCCGCCCGCAGGCTATCCGACCTGGGGCGCACCCTGGGAAGAGGAACTGCGGCTGATCGGACAGGCGACTGGACAAGGCACCCGTGCCGAAACGGTGATCGCCGATGTGGCGGCACAGGTGGCCGGGCTGCGCCAAACCTATCCGCAACTGGCCGGGCTGCGCGGCACCATGGCCTATTTCACCGATGGCCAGTTCATCGGTTATCGCAGCAGCGACGGGGCGAACCGCCTGCTGATGCAACTGGGGGTGACAACCCCGGCTACCTTCGATCAGATGGCCGGCCCCGGCGGCAATTTCAGCATCAGCCCGGAGCGGGCCGATCTGTTCGATCTGGATGTGGTGCTGTGGCTGGTCGAACCCCCGTCGCGCAAGGTGATCGAAGCCTTGCCCACCTATGCGGCGTTGCGCCTTGCACGCGAAGGGCGGTCGGTCTGGGCGGATGAGCTGATGATGGGCGCGACGAGCTTTCAGTCGCCCTTGTCACAGGCCTGGGCGCTGGAATCTCTGGGGGCGGCACTGGCGGCGGCGGCGGATGGCGATCCTGCAACAGTTGTGCCTTTGGAAGGTGTTGCGCGTTGACAGTGGCGGCATCCGGGCCGAAAAGGTCCGCGTCCCAGGCAAGGGGAATTCCCCCACTACCACGGTATACCGTGGCCACACCCCTTCAGGTCTGGCTGCTTTCCGCAACCCTGTGCCGGTGATCTGCGCGGACTGTCCGGGCTGATCCTGCCTCTGTGCGATACCGCCCGGCACCTGACAGACTGGACAACAGATGTCATTCTTTCCAACCCTCCATTGCCGCAGGCCCCGGCTTGCGCTGGTGCTTTGTGGCACCATCCTTGGCGCGCCCGCACTGGCCCAGACCACCGAGGTCGAATTCCCGCCCATCGTGCTGAAAGGCCAGGTGGAAACCGCCGTCTCCGGCGGCACCGGCTATACCGCAGAGCTGACCGCGACCGGCATCAAATCCGGCGTGCCGCTGACCGAAGTGCCGCAATCGGTGTCGGTGGTCACGGCGCAGGAACTGGCCGACCGCGATCCGGTGCAGATCGAGGATGCGCTGGCCTATTCCGTGGGCGTCACCGCCTCGCCCTGGGGAGTCGATGACCGATATGACCAGTTTTTGATCCGTGGGTTCGATCTGGGCACCTCGGGCATTTTCCGCGACGGGCTGACCAACAAGGTGCAGAACTTTTCGGGTTACAAGATCGACCCGTTCATGGTGGAACGCATTGACGTGCTGAAAGGCCCGGCCAGTGTGCTCTATGGCGCGAATGATGCGGCGGGCATGGTCAACATCATCTCCAAACGGCCGGTGTTTGAACGCTTCACCGAGGCGCGTCTGGCCTATGGGTCGCACAACACCCGCGAGGCCGGTCTGGATACCGGCGGCGTGCTGGACGCGGCCGGAACCCTGGCCTGGCGGTTGACCGCATTGTCGCGCGAGGGCGCGAATGCGGTGAAAGGCTCGCAGGATGACCGGGATCTTCTGGCGCTGGGCCTGACCTGGGCCCCGAGCGACGCGACCAGCATCACCTTCCTCGGCCACTACCAGAAAGACAATCTGGCCCCGAACAGCTTCCTGCCCGTCGCGGGCGAGGATTATGACGCGGCGCTGGGTGATCTGCCCGAAAGCTTTGTCAACAGCCAGTCGCCGTTCAACCGCTTTGCGACCGAACAGGTCTCGTTCGGCTGGCAGGCGGAACATGCGTTTTCGGAAAACCTCACGCTGCGGCAGAACAGCCGCTATGCCAAGCAGAGAACCGAATATCGGCATCTCTACTTCAACGGCATGATCCAGCCGGATTACACGCCCGATCCCGATACGATGAACTTTGCCGCCTTCGTGGTGCCGGAAGAGGCGACGACCATCGCCACCGACACCCAGCTTGAATATCGCTCCAGCTTTGGCGGGGCCGAAAGCACGCTGCTGATCGGGGCCGATATCTCGCGGCAGGTGCTGGATGGAACGGCGGCGTGGAGCAACCCCTATTCGATCGACATCGGGAACCCGAATTTCGATTTCCCGGTGGCGATGCCGAGCGTTTATAGCGACCGCAAGGCAACGGTGGATCAGAAGGGCCTGTATGTGCAGGAACATCTGCGCTTCGCCAATGGTGTGACGGTGACGGGCGGGGTGCGCCGCAGCTGGAATGAAAACGAGGTGGAGGACAATCTGACCGGCACCACCAGCCGCCAGAAAGACAATGCCACCACCGCGATGCTGGGCGCGACCTGGGATCTGGGCAATGGCTTCATCCCTTATGCCAGCTATACCGAAAGCTTCACCGTCAATATCGGCACCGATTTTGCCGGGGATATGTTCGCCCCGACCGAAGGCCGCCAGTATGAACTGGGCCTGCGCTATGTGCCGGATGCGGGCGGTCTTCAGTATAGTGCCGCCCTGTTTGACACCGAGAAGTCCAACATGCTGACCGCAGACCCGGATCACACCGGCTATAGCGTGCAGACCGGCGAAGTGCGCCATCGCGGGCTGGAGCTGGAGGCGCGCGGCGCGTTCAGCGAACAGCTGTCGGGCGTGGTGAACTACACCTATCTGGATGCCGAAATCACCCGGTCCAACGATGGCGATCAGGGCAACCGCACCGCGCGCGTGCCCGAGCATCAGGCCTCGGCCTGGCTGCAATATGCCTTTGCCGGGCGGATGGAGGGGTTCAGCCTCGGGGCCGGGGTGCGCTATGTCGGCGAGACCTTCGGTGACAATGGCAATACCCGCCGCGTGGATGACTTCCTGCTGGCAGACCTGTCGCTGCGGTATGAGAAAGACAATTACGCGGTGACGCTGGGGGCCACCAACCTGTTCGACAAGGACTACTTCTCGACCTGCGATACCAGCGTCGGCTGTGTCCGGGGCGAAGGCCGCGAAGTGACGCTGAGCCTGTCGACCCGGTTCTGATCCGGGGCGCGGACCAACAGGAAAGGGGCCGGGATATTCCCGGCCCCTTTTGTCTTGCGCGCTCTTCGCCGCCGCCTAGCTGCGGAACGCTGCGGCCAGGCGCTGCGCAAAGCGCGACTGGAACAGCCGGTCACCGATGATGTGCAGGTGATTGGTGCCGGGCACGATCTCGGCTGCGGTGGCGCGCGGCGACCATTGCCGCCAATCCACAAGGTTCAGGCCCCGGCTGAGGCTGTCGCCCGCGCTGAACGAGGCGACAGGCACATCCACCGGGCACAGCGCATGGCGGCGGAACACCAGCGCATTGTCGATCAGCACCCAGAAGGTGTGTTCCCGGCTGGAAACCTCGGGCCCGTCCGTTGGCAGCGGATCGGCCTCGTTGCCGACAAAGCGCAGGAACTGGTCATAGCAGCGCGCATCCATCGCGGCGATCAGCTGATCCCATTGCGGGCGCATCCGGGTGCGTGACAGCCAGTCCTGCATCTCGGCCTCCAGCCGGTCCCGCTCGCCGGGGGCAAAGCGCGGCACCGCGTCCGGGGCAAAATCGGTGCCGAGGTCGCAGACATCGACCATGCCGACCAGCCGGATATCGACCTCGCCCTGCAATTGCCGCGCCGCCTCCCAGGCCAGCAGCCCGCCCCAGGACCAGCCGAGGAAGGCGCAGGGCGCGCCCCGGCTTTCGCGGCGGATATGGCTGACGTAATCGGCCACCACCTCGGTCACCGACAGGTTCAGGCGTTTGTCCTCGTTCAGTGAATGGCACAGAAAGCCGGTGACCGGCTGATCCGGGCCAAGGTGATCGGTCAGGCGCAGATATTCGCGGGTCGATACCAGCAGGCCGGGGAAACAATAGAGCATCGGTTGCCCGCCACTGGCGCGCAGCGCGATGGCCGACCGTCCGGTGGCATTGCCCGCCGCGATCCGTGCCGCCAGTCGGCGCACCGTCGGCGCGTCGAACAGATCGGCAATGCTGAGCGCCACGCCGGGCCAGAGCTTGCGCAACCGCGCCAGCACCTTCAGCGCGGTCAGTGATTTGCCGCCCATGGCAAAGAAGTCATCCGTCACGCCCATGTCGGCATGGCCGATCTCGCTGCGCCACACATCGAGGATTGCGGCTTCGGTCGCGCCCTCGGGCGGTTCACCTGCCGCCTTGCGCTGGCGTTTGCCGGGCAGGGGCAGGGCGGCGCGGTCCAGCTTGGCATTGGGATTGGTCGGCATCCGGTCCAGCACGACGATGGCCGAGGGCAGCATATGCGCAGGCAGCCTTGCCTCCAGCCCGCGCAACAGATCCTCTTCCGCCACATGGGCGGGGGCCACGACATAACCCACCAGCCGCTTGTCGCCGCCATCTTCGCGCAGCAGCACCAGCGCCTCTGATACCTCCGGTTCGGCCAGCAGCGCCGCCTCGATCTCGCCCGGTTCGATCCGGTAGCCGTTGAGCTTCACCTGAAGGTCGACGCGGCCCAGAAACTCGATGGTGCCATCTTCGCGCCAGCGCCCCAGATCGCCGGAGCGATAGAGCCGCGCGCCCGGTGCGCCGCCAAGGCGCGGGCCGAACGGATCGGGGATGAAGCGGTCCGCCGTGGTGCCGGGGCGGCCGACATAGCCACGCGCCACACCCGTGCCGCCCAGATGAATCTCGCCCACCACCCCGATCGGGCAGGGCATCAGATCGGCGTCCAGCACATAGGCGCGCCGGTCGCCCACCGCCCGGCCCAGCGGCGCATAGGCCCCGTCAAACCTTGTGCCCGCATTCACCTTCCACACCATTGGCGTCATGATCGTTTCGGTCGGGCCATAGCCGTTGATCAGGATCTTTGCCCCCAATGCGCGGCTGAGCAGATCGAAGGTGGTCTGCGCCAGACCTTCGCCGCCAAAGGAATAGAGCCGCATCGGTGGGGCCTCGCCCGTCGCCTCGGCCCATTCGGCAAGCTGTTGCAGATAGGTGGTGGGGATCGAGGCATTGTTGCAGCCATGCCGGCGCATCGCCGCCAGCGTCTGCTCCGGGGTCCAGAGCGACCCATCGGGGATTACCACCGAACCGCCCATCATCAGTGGCACCATCCAGCGTTCATGCCCGCCATCCGATGAAAACGGCAGGAAGGGCAGCTCGCGGCTGTCCTCGGTCATCTCGTAGACGCGGGCGGTGGTCTGGTTGTGATCGGTCAGCGGCCCATGTTCCACCGCCACGCCCTTCGGCTTGCCGGTAGAGCCGGAGGTATACATGATATAGGCAAGCTGATCGCGGTGAATGGCCACCTCGGGGTCGGTTGTGGCAAAATCGCCGGGCGGCAGATCGTCGATGCACAGCACATGCGCCGACAGGCCTGCGGGCAGGCGGTCCTGAAAGCGGCGGCGGGTCAGCACCACGCGCACCCCGGCATCGGTCAGGATATGATGGTTGCGGCTTTCGGGGTGGTCAGGCTCCACCGGGATATAGGCCCCGCCCGCCTTCATCGCGGCAAGGATTGCCACCATCGCCTCGGCCCCGCGTTCGATCATGATCGCCACCGGCACCTCGGCCCCGACACCCAGCCCGATCAGCCGATGCGCCAGCCGGTTGGCGGCGCGGTTCAGCGCCTCATGGGTCCAGCGTTCGGTGCCGCAGATCACCGCCATCTTCTTGGGCGTGCGCCGCGCATGATCGGCGATGATCAGATGCACCACGCGCGGGTCGCAGGGGGCATCGTCGGGATAGGGGGCCGACAGATCGGCCAGTTCCGCCTCGGTCACCAGCGGGATGCGGGCCAAGGGCGCATCGGGATCGGCAAGGCCCGCCGTCAGCACCCGCTCCAGATGCTGTAGCACACGGGCGATGAGCGCCGGATCATGCAGTCCCTCGGCGTGATCGGCGCTGAGCGTGATGGCACCATCGGGGTGCAGATCGGCCAGGATCACACATTCGCCCCGCGCGGCAGGGCGCGGTGTTTCCGCCCGGCTGACCCCGGCGGGCAATGCGGGCAGCTGGCGCAGATGCAGCGCGATGGCCCCCAGCGGATGACGGTCGGCCCCGGCGCTGCGCAGCATATCCTGCACCAGCCGCTCCGAGGGCAGCAGATCGGCCTGCATCCCGGCCAGCGCGGCTGCGGTGTCTTGGATCAAGCGGCCAAAGCCCTGCGCCGGATCGGGGGCAAGGCAGAGCGGCAGCAGATCCTCGCTGCGGCTGGCCGGGTTGCCTGCGGGCAGGCCAAGGGCAAAGCGCAGGCGGTCGTGGCCACCGTAGCGTTGCAGCAGCGCGCCAAGCGCGGCGGGCAGCACCTGTGCCGCCCCGCCTGCCGCGGCGATCCGCGCGCCCAGATCGGCCTCCAGCCGAAGCTGGCAGTGCAGACGCGCCGCCCCTTCGCTGCCGCCATGGCGCTGCGGCAGGCGGGCAATCAGCACCTGCGCGTCATCCAGCCTGCTGCGCCAGCGGTGCAGTGTGTCGCGGTCATCGCCGGGCGCTTTGGCAGGTGGTAGGGCACGCACGGGCAAGGGCGCGCCGCGCAGGGCGGCGAGCAGGTCTGCCTCCATCGCCGCCAGCGTTGCTGCATCGCCGAAGATCGGGTGCAGCACAAAGGCCAGCGCGTGATCGCCTGCGCGGCCCGCAAACAGATGCAGCGCCGCCCCCGGCCCGTCGGGCAGGGCGAACTGCGCGGTGCGACATGCCTGTTGTGCCGCCGACACCGGATCATCCACCGCAGCATGGGCCTGCACGTCCACGCAAGGGGCGGCCTCCTGCACCCGCTGCATTTCGCCACCGGGCAGGCGGTGCAAACGGGCGGCAAAGGCGGGATGGGCATCCACCACCGCTTCGGCGGCCTGCATCAGGGCAGAGCGGCTCCAGCGCGGGTCGAAGGTCAACACCAGCCCCAGCACCGCAAACGGGGCCAGTTGCCCGACCTGCTCATGCGCCCAGATCTGCCGCTCTGCCGCCGAGAGCGGGTGCAGGCTGGCTGTCGGAAAAACCATATCGCTGCTCATGCCATCACCGCGCGCAGCGCCAGCGGGCGCGGATCGGCCCAGAGCGTTTCAATCCGGGCGAGACACTCGGCACGCGGGGCGGGCGCGCCTTCGGCCTGCCAGCCTGCGGGCAACGGATAAGTGGCGGGCCAGACCGACCAGCGGCCTTCGGCATTGTGCAGAACCAGCCAGTCGGCCTCTGCGGTGATGGATTGGGTCATGGGATGTCCTCGGTCTTGGGCTGTTGATGGACAGACGCGCGGCGGGCCGGGAAATTCACCGGATTTCCGCAGCCGGGCGGTTTTTCTGCGCAGGGGGTGAATTTCGCCGCCGCGCCCGCGTCTGTCTGACAAAGGCAAAAGGCAGGAGACTTCGATGCAGCCACTTGATCTGGGAGATCCGGCGCTGGGGCGGCTGATCCTGCGCGCGGCCCTGCCTGCGGTGTGCGGGCTGTCGATCAATGCCGCGCATCAGGGGGTGGACGCGCTGTTCATCGGGCAATTGGGGGCCGAGGCGCTGGCCGCTGTCAGCCTTGCGCTGCCACTGGCCGGGGTGACGGCGGCGCTGGGCGTCGGGCTGGGGGTTGGCTGCGCCACCGCCATCGGGCGACGGCTGGGCGCGGGCGATCAGGCCGCAGCCGAGCGCATCGCCTCTTTGGCCATGGCGCTGTGCATGGGTTTGGCGGTGGTGCTGGCGCTGCTGCTCTGGGCAGGCCACCGGGCGCTGCCAGAGCTGCTGGGCGCGCGCGGTGGCGTGATTGCCCCGGCGCAGGCCTATCTGGCGGTCATGGCGCTGTCAGCCGGGTTGGGCATGGTGCAGATCCTGTGTGATTTCACCGCCATCGGCGAAGGCAATGCGCGGTTCAGCATGATGACGCTGTTCCTGTGTTTCGGCTTGAACATCGTGCTGGACCCGCTGCTGATCTTTGGTCTGGTGCTGGGCGTGCCGGGGGCGGCGCTGGCAACCGTGCTGGCGCAGCTGGTGACGCTGGCGGTCTATGTTCGATATTTTGCACGCGGGGCCGGACGCTTGCGGCTGCGGCTGCATTTGCCGCTGGGCCGCGCGGCGCTGACCGAGCTGTGGCCGGTGTTACGTATCGGCCTGCCGGAAACCGGCGCGCTGCTGGTGGCAACGGCGGCAAGCCTGCTGCTGTATCGCATGGCCGCCGGGCTGGCCGGGGCCGAAGGTCTGGCGGCGCTGGGCATCGTGCTGCGGCTGCTGGTGCTGGCCACCCTGCCGATCGAGGGCTTCTGTCTGGGTGCGCAGGCGGTGCTGGCCCATGCGGCGGGGGCGGGCAACCCGGCCCGCCTTGCCCGCGCGGCGGGCATCGTCGCGGCGATTGCCTGTGGCGCGGCGGTGGCGGCCATGGCCGTCGCGCTCTGGGCGGCGCAGCCCCTGATTGCCGCCTTTTCGGCGGATCCGGTGGTGCATGCGCTGGCGGTGCCGGCGCTCTGGCTGCTGGCCCCCGCCTTCCCGGCCATCGCGCTGCGTCTTGTGGCACAGATCACCCTTCAGGCCACCGAACGCGCCCGGCTTGCCGCCGTTCTGGGCCTTGCCCCGATGGGCTGGCTGCTGCTGCCCCTGCTGGCGGTGCTGCCGGCGCATTGGGGATTTTCCGGCCTTGCCGCCAGCCTTTGCCTTGCTGCGTTTGGCGCGGGGCTGGGCGCGGCTGTCATCCTGTGGCGCCTGCTGCGCCCGCGAAATGAAGGAGTTTTCGCATGACCCATCTGCCCCCCGCACGCCCGACCCTGACCGAGGCGCTGATTGCCCCGGCCAACGCGCAGCCGCATCACGCGACCTCGGTGCCGATCTTTCAGACCTCCTCTTTCCTGTTCGACAGATATGAGGACATGGCCGCCGTTTTTGCCGGGCACTCGGATCGCTTCATCTATACCCGTGGCAACAACCCCACCGTGGCCGAGCTGGAGGCGCTGATCGCGCGGCTGGAAGGCTGCGAGGCGGCGCGCGGCTTTGCCTCCGGCATGGCGGCGGTGGCGGCGGCGGTGATGCCCTTCGTGCAGGCGGGCGATAGGGTGGTCGCGGTCGAGAACCTCTATTCCGACGCGTTCCGCCTGTTCGAAGTGGTGCTGAAGAAATTCGGCGTGCAGACCGATTATGTCGATGGATCGGATACCGAGGCGGTGATCCGCGCCTTGCCGGGGGCAAAGCTGGTCTATCTGGAAAGCCCGACCTCGTGGACCTTCACCCTGCAAGACCTGTCGGCGATTGGCCGGGCGGCGCGGGCTGAAGGCGTGATTTCGGTGATCGACAATTCTTGGGCGACGCCGCTGTATCAGCGCCCCGCCGAGATGGGAATTGATCTGATCATCCATGCCGCTTCGAAATACCTCGCCGGGCACAGCGACACGATTGCCGGGCTGGTGACAGGGCCAAAGGCGCTGATCGACCGGATCAACCATGAGGCCTATCATTATCTCGGCGGCAAGATGTCACCCTTCGATGCCTGGCTGGTGCTGCGCGGGATGCGCACGCTGAACCTGCGCATGGCGCGGCATATGGAAAACGGGCTAGCACTGGGCCGGGCCCTGCTGGCGCATGAGGCGGTGACGGCGCTGCGCCATCCCGGCTTTGGCCCGCATCCGGGGCTGACCGGCTTTGGCGGCCTGTTTGCCTTCGATCTGGATTGTAGCGTGGATATTGCCCGGTTCACGAATGCGCTGCGCGTGGTGAAGATCGGGGTCAGCTGGGGCGGGCCGGAAAGCCTGATCATCCCGGCGCAGGCCGCACTCGGGCTTTCGGGGGCCGCGAACTCGTTCCAGCGGTTTGGCGTGAACGCCCGCTCGTTGCGCATTGCGGCGGGGCTGGAAGAGCCGGACGCATTGGTGGAAGATGTGGTGAACGCAATCCGGGTGGCGCGCAGATGACCAATGTGATGGCAGAGGGCCTTGCCAGTGCGGGCGGCACGCGCTGGTATGACCTGCGCGATGAGGCAAGCGGCGCGGTGCGGCGGGTCTTTGTCTGGCTGCCGCCGGGCGATGCCCCTCAGGCGGGCTGGCCTGCCCTGATGATGACCGACGGCAATGCGGTGATCGGCACAGCGGTCGATGCGATGCGGGCACAGGCCTTTTACCCGTCGGGCACCAATATCGGCTGGGGGGTGCTGATCGCGGTCGGCTATCCGACCGAAGACGCCTATGACCCGTTCCGCCGCAGCTGGGATCTTGGTCCGCCACCGGGCAGCAGCTATCCGCCGTTCTGGCCCGATACGCCCGAGGTGCGCACCGGCGGCGGCGCGGAAATGGCGCGCTTCCTGTTGGATCAGGTGCGGCCCTTCGTGGCGGGTCTGGCCCCGCTCGATCCGGCGCGGCAGGGGCTGTTCGGCCATTCCTTCGGCGGGCTGTTCGCGCTGTGGCTGCTGTTCACCCGGCCAGAGGCGTTCAGCCATGTGATTGCCGCCAGCTCGGCGATCACCTGGGAAGACAGCTTTCTGCTGGATCATCTGGCGGCTTTCGATCCGCAGGGGCGCAGGTTGCGGGTGCACCTGTCGGCGGGCGAATGGGAGGGCGATCACCTTGCGCCGTTTCAGGAAGGCGCAGCCGATGCCGCAACCCGGCTGGCCGACAAGGCCAAGACGCGCACCCTCGCCGCCGCGCAGGAAATGGCGGTGGCGCTGGCCAGACATCCCGGCGTGTCGGCGCAGTATGAAACCTACGCGGGCGAAACCCATATGTCGGTGCTGCCGGTGGCGGTAAACCGCGCCATCCAGACAGTTTTTGCGCTGCGATGAGGGTTTTTCACCGTCGGCGCTGAATTTCGGTGCCGCCGCTGCGTCTGACAAGAAAGACATCTTGAAAGGCGCAGCCCATGTCCTTCGATCATCCCCCTTCTTTCATGTTGCAGGCCACCCGCAAGGGGGCAGAGCTGGTTCTGAACGGCACGGGCGACGTGCTGCGCGTGCAGGACGACGGGGCCGGGCGGCTGTCGCTGTCTGCGCCGCAGCACAGCGGGCTTGACGGCGCGCTGGCCGCGTTCGAGGCGCTGAGCAATCAGGGGGGTGAGCTGGTGATCCTGCTGGATCCGCAGGACTGGGCCGCGCTTGCCCCCGATCTGCTGACGCGCGGCATTGCCGTGCCATGGCAAGGGCAGCTTGCGGTGTTCCCGGCGCTGTTCTGGCAGGTGCCGGACCGCTGGCTGAAACATGCGGCCCCCGCCTATCCGACGCTGTGGCGCGCAGGCCCGCATGGCCGCCACCCCTTGCGCGCGCCGAAGCCCGACGGGCTGCTGTATCAGCGCCATATCCCCTGGCTCGATCAGGTGTTCAGCTTGCGGGCGCTGGCGGCAGAGGATCTGCCGCTGTTCCATCGCTGGATGAACGACCCGCGGGTGAATGCGTTTTTTGAAGAGGCAGGCACGCTTGACCAGCACCGCGCCTATATCGCGCGCATGGCGGCCGATCCGCATATGCTGCCGGTGATCGGCGCATTGGATAGCCGCGCGTTTGCCTATTTCGAACTCTATTGGGCGCGCGAGAACCGCATTGGCGCGGTCTATGACGCGGGCGCATGGGATCGCGGCTGGCATGTGCTGGTCGGCGAAGAGGACGCGCGCGGTGCGGACTATATCACCGCCTGGTTGCCCTCGCTGATGCATTACATGTTTCTGGCCGAGCCGCGCACCCAATCCGTGATGGGTGAACCGCGCGCCAGCCATGTGCAGCAATTGCGCAATCTGGGCCGGGGCGGCTTTGCCCGGCTGCGCGATTTCGACTTTGCCCACAAGCGCGCCGCCTTGGTGCAGCTGGAACGCCAGCACTTCTTCGAGGCTCGGCTCTGGGCGCGCCCGCCGGAAACCGAGGGCGCGCCGCTGCGTCTGTCGCCTGCCACCCTGCTGAGCCAAGGAGCGCAGTGATGCCCGACAAGATCCATGACCTGATCGGTGTGGGCTTCGGCCCGTCGAACCTTGCGCTGGCCATCGCGCTGCACGAAAGCGCAAGCCCGGTGCAGGCCCGCTTTCTGGAGGCGCGTCCGGCCTTTGCCTGGCACCCCGACATGATGATTGACGGGGCCGATATGCAGGTGTCCTTCCTGAAGGATCTGGTGTCGCTGCGCGATCCGACCAGCGGCTTTTCCTTCCTGAACTATCTGCATCACAAGGGGCGGCTGGAGCGGTTCATCAATCGCAAGACGTTTTTCCCCAGTCGGCATGAATATAATGATTACCTTGGCTGGGCCGCCGCGCGGCTTGGCCCGGTCTGCGTCTATGATCAGCGGGTGACAGCGGTCGAGGCGGTGGAAAAGAACGGCGCGGTCGATCTGCTGGCGGTCACTGCGCAGGATGCGCAGGGCCATGAGACGCAGCGCTTTGCGCGCAATCTGGTCCTAGCGCCCGGTGGGCAGCCGTTCTGGCCTGACTGTTTTGCCGATCAGCGCGGCGGGCCTGCGGTGATCCATGCCTGCGATTACATCACGGCGCGGCAGGCGCGACTAAAGCCGGGACTGCGGATTGCGGTGCTGGGCGGTGGCCAGAGTGCGGTAGAGATCTTTGCCGATCTGGCGGCGCATCCGGCCGCGCCGCAGCTGGATCTGATCCTGCGGGGCCACGCGATCCGTCCGGCGGATGACAGCGCCTTTGTGAACGAGATCTTTGGCATCGGGTATACCGACCGGCTGTTTGCGCTGCCGCCCGAGGCACGCAGCGCGTTCTTGCGCGATTTTGCCGCCACGAACTATTCGGTGGCCGATGCCGATCTGATCGCCCGGCTTTATGAGCTGTTCTATGAACAAGAGGTGCAGGGCGGCACGCGGCTGCGGCTGCTGCGCGAGACCAGAGTGGCCTCGGTGCGCAGCCAGGGCGCGGGCGTAGTGCTGGAGATGGTGGGAGGGGCCGAGGCCGCGCCGCAGAGCGAAGCCTATGATCTGGTGATCCTCGCCACCGGCTATCGTCGCGCGCTGTCAGAGACGGTGCTGGCGGGACTGCTCCCCTGGATGACCGGCAGCCAGCCAGGGCGGGATTACCGCCTGCCGATGGCTCCCCGCTTTGCGCCGCAGATTTTCGTGCAGGGATATAGTGAGGCAACCCATGGGCTGAGTGATACCTTGCTGTCGGTGCTGCCCGCCCGCGCGCAGGAAATCGCGGCGGCGCTGGCCCCGCCCTCTGATGCGGCGCGGCGGCCCGTGCTGGCGGCGGAATAACCCGTTACGGCGTTGTGGGCCCCGCCCCCTTTGCCGGGGGGCGGACAGCCATGCGCGACACAACTATGGAGTGAATATTCTGTGATATAAACACCCTATTGCGCGAAGTCGCGGGCTGTGGCATGTGCTGCGGCATCCACTCAGGCGCTTTGGCGCAGGCAGATATCCCCCTCATCCGCACCCGTCGTTCCCGCTTCGGGGGCGCTGTGCTGCTCTGCCGCGTGAGATCACCCTATGCCCGCTCGTCTGCCCTGCACCCAGGCTACAACCCCGACGAAAGCTGCCACCCACCAGACGCCCGCGCCGCGTCCGGCGCCGATTCAGGACAATGTGCTGGCCGAACTCATGCGCAACCATCGGGTGCTGCTGTGCGAGGCGATCCGTATTCTGGGCTCGCGTGACCGGGCCGAGGATGTGTTGCAGGATGCGGCGCTGCGCTGCCTGACCAGTGGCGCGCCCGATACCGCCAAGGAGCCGCGCCACTATGCGCGCCGCATGGTGCGCAACCTCGCGCTGGATCATCTGCGGCGCGACAAGAAAGCCGCGGCACATGCCGGGGATGAAACCCTGATCCCGGCCTGCCCGGCGCAGGATCCCGAACAGCGGCTTGCGGGCAAACAGGCGCTGCATCTGCTGGCCGGGGCGCTCTGCGCGATGCCGGACCGCAGCCGTGAGCTGTTCTTGCGCCACCGCCTGCGGGATGCGCCGCAAAAACAGCTGGCCACAGATTTCGGCCTGTCGCCCGCGCGGGTGAACACGCTGATTGCCGAGGCGCATCAGCGCGCCGTTTGTGCCACCGAAGCCGCGCGGGGCGGCTGAGCGCCGGTCAGGGTTTGCGCGCCGTCAGGATGAAGCGGTCATAGACCCGCGTGCGCAGCCGGTTGCGCAGCCCGTTGACCCGCCGTTGCGCGCGGGCAATGGCGCTGTGCGAATGGGTCGTTACCTGCACAAACCCGGCTTCGGTCAGCATCGGGGTCAGCCGGGCGGCGGTGAGCCCCTCGGCAAAGGGCAGTTGCCGCATGATGGCGGCATGGCGCGGCCCCAGCGCCCCGTCATAATTGGGGTCCGGCGACAACCGGTCCCACAGGGCCAGCGCCCGGGCGGCCCATCGGCCATGGCGGGATGGGTGTGCCCAATTGCCATCATAGACCAGCAGCCGCCCGCCGGGGCGCAACAGCCGGAACCAATCGGCAAAGGCGGTTTCGGGCTCGGTCAAGGTCCAGACCAGATGGCGGCACAGGATCGCGTCATAGCTGGCCGAAGGTTCCATCGTCTGCCCGGCATCGGCCAGCAGAAAGCGCAGGCGCGGTTTGCCCGCATGTTTCGCCCGCGCCACCGCCAGCATCGCCTCCGAGAAGTCCAGTGCCGTCACATCATGGCCCAGATCATGCACCAGCCGCGTCACCTCGCCGGTGCCGCAGGCCAGCTCCAGCACGCGCAGCGGGGTGGGGCCCAGATGGTCGCGCATCGGCTGTGCCCAGGTATCGGCCTCCACCCCCGGTGCGATGCGGTGGCCAAAGGCCAGATCAAAGGTTTCCGACCGGCGCGACCAATATTCGCGGATCTCGTCACGCAACTGGTGATTGGCGGTCATGGCGCAGGGATCCTGGCCAGAATCTCGTCAAAGCGCTGCCGCGCGCGGGGCGGCAGATCCTGCGGCAGGGTGGGCGGCAAGGGCGCATCGCCCACCGCGATCAGCATCACCATGCCCATGGCAAAATGCGGGCTGCATTTGATGCCGTAGATCCCCGGCGCGGTCAGCGTGATCTCGAACACCTCGCCCAGACGGCTTTTGAACGGCGTGGCACCCTCGGGCAGCATGCTGTCGATGGTCGCGGCATTGTGGCCCTTGGCCGTCGGCACAAAGCGCACGGTATCGCCGGGGGCAATGCGCAGGAAATCCGGCGCATAGGGCATCGGCCCCTGCGCATTGCGGTTGAGCATTTCCACCTCATGCAGCTCGGCCTGTGCCGGAATGGCAAAGAGGGTGGCAAGGGTGAACAACAGGATACGCAACATGGCAGGTCTTTCAGCAATGGGTCAGGCGATGGGGGCAAACCGCAGATGCGTGCTGCCATCGGTGGGATCGGTCAGGCTGCGGGCCATGACGCCGAACACGTCGCGCAGGCAGGCGGGGGTCAGCACATCGGCCGGGGGACCGATTGCCAGAAGCCGCCCCTGATGCAGCACGGCAACCCGGTCGCAGCCCATCGCCTGATTGAGGTCATGCAGCGCGATCACCGAAGTCACCGGCAGGCTGGAGACCAGCCGCAGGATCGACAGCTGATGGCGGATGTCCAGATGATTGGTGGGTTCGTCCAGCAGCAGCAGTTCGGGGCGCTGTGCCAAGGCGCGGGCGATGTGCAGCCTTTGCCGTTCGCCGCCCGAGAGGGTTGCCCAGGGACGGGTGGCATGGTCCTGCATCGCGACTGTAGCAAGGGCGGCGCTGACGATACTGTCATCGGCCTCGGACCAGGGCGACAGCGCGGTGAGCCATGGCGTGCGCCCCAGTTCAACCGCCTGCCGCGCCGTCAGTTTTTCGGCGGTGTCGGCATGTTGTTCCACCAGTGCCACCTGCTGCGCAATGGCGCGGCGGGTGAGGGTATCCAGCGGGCGGCCTTGCAGATGCACACGGCCTGTGGCGGGGCGCAGCAGTCCGGCCAGCAGCCGCAGCAGCGTGGATTTGCCCGATCCGTTTGGGCCGATCAGGCCCAGCGTCTCGCCCCGCGCCACCTGCATCGTCAGCGCGTGCAGCAGCGGCTTGCCTTTGACGGCATAGGACAGGTTCTGCACCGTGATCATGGCCGACGCCCCCCCCGGATCAGGATCAGCGCAAAGGCCGGTGCCCCGGCCAGCGCGGTGATCACGCCAATGGGCAGCACCTGACCGGGGATGATGGTGCGCGACACCACATCGGCGACGATCAGGAACACCGCCCCCATCAGCGCTGAGGCAGGCAGCAACCTGCCATGGCACGGCCCGACCAGAAAGCGCGCGGCATGGGGGATCACCAGCCCGACAAAGCCGATGGAGCCGACCATCGACACCATCACCGCCGTCACCAGCGCCGCCGCCGCAATCAGCACCAGTTGCACGCGGCGCACCGGAACCCCCAGCGCCGCCGCCGCATCCGCCCCAAAGGCAAAGGCATCCAGCGCGCGGGCATGAAAGCGGCAGATGATCCAGCCGATCAGCGCGATCGGCACCGCCAGCCAGACATCGGGCCAGCGCACCCCGCTGAGGTTGCCCATCAGCCAGAACATGATGCCGCGCGCCTGATCGGCATTGGCCGATTTGGCGATGATGAAGGCGGTGAGGGCGTTGAACAGCTGCGATCCGGCGATGCCCGCCAGCACGATCTGCGCCGCCCCCGATGCGCCCACGCCGCCACCTGCGGCCCGGGCCAGTGCGGCCACCAGCCCAAAGGCCAGCAGCGCCCCGAGAAACGCGCCGAAGGACAGCGACAACATGCCCGCCCCCAGACCCGCGATGGTCACGGCAACAGCCCCGGTCGAGGCCCCGGCAGAAATGCCAAGGATATAGGGATCGGCCAGCGCATTGCGCAGCAACGCCTGCAACACCGCCCCCGACAGCGCCAGACCCGCCCCGCAAGAGGCCGCCGTGATGGCGCGGGTCAGCCGGTAGTTCCAGATGATGCCCTCATCCACCGGATCCAGCACATAACCCGCCCCGAACAGCTTGTTGGCGAGGGTCTGAAGCACCACCACGGGCGGCATCGGGGTTTCGCCGATCATCACGCCTGCCAGAATGGCCGCTGCAAGCCCCAGCAAGGCCAGACCGCCGGTGCCGATCCGGCGGCGCGAGGTGCCAAGGCTTGCAGCGGCGAGGCTCATTGTGCCAGCCCGAACGCTTGCAGCGCCTGGCCCAGTTGCTCCAGCCCGCTGACCGAACGGATGCTCGGATCCATCGTATGTGCATCCATCACCACGATCCGGTTTTCCTTCACGGCGGTCATCTGGCTGGCGACGGGATCGGATTTCAGGAAGGCGATCTTCTTTTCGTAATCATCCGCCTCGAAGCGACGACGATCCATCTTGGCGATCACGATGACACTCGGGTCTGCCTTGGCCAGCGTTTCCCAGCCGACAACCGGCCATTCTTCATCCGATTGCACCACATTGCGCAGGCCCAGCGTTTCCATCATGTAACCCGGCGCGCCCTTGCGGCCCGCGACATAGGGGTCGATGTCCATTTCCGCCGACGAGAACCAGAACAGCGCCGACACGTCTTTCAGCTCCAGCGCCTGCGCGGCGGCGACCGCCTCGGACTCGCGTTTGGTCAGGTCGGCGACCAGCGCCTCGCCCTTGTCCTGCACGTCAAAGATCGTGGCCAGTTCGCGCACGCCCTGATGCAGGCTGGCGGTGGTGAACATCGCGGTGCGGGTGCCATCGACGCCGGTCGTATTGTCCTTGGCTACGCAATCTGCGGGCAGGACATAGGTCGGGATCGACAGGTCGTGGAATTGCGCGCGCGTCGCCACGATGCCTTCGGGGCCGACGTGCCAGACATATTGCACCGCCACCAGACCGGGCTTCTTGGCGACCACGCTTTCAAAGCTCGGATCGTTGTCGGCCAGACGCTCCACCTTCGCGTTCAGTTCGGCGAATTCGGGCAGAACCTCGCTGAACCAGACCGAGGTTCCGGTGACCTTCTCGCCCAGACCCAGCGCATACAGCACCTCGGTCGCGGCCTGACCGACCGTGACCGCCGTGGCGGGGGCCGCATCGAAGGTCAGGGTTTCGCCGCAGTTCTCAAGGGTCAGGGGATAGCTGGTCGGGCCTGCGACCGCCGCAAAGGCGGTGAGGGACAGCAGCGTGGCAAGGCCGGTGCGCAACATCATAGGGCAACTCCATGGTGGGCCGGGACCATGGGGCATCGCAGGATTCTACGGCAACCGGCTGCGCGTACCGGGAGGCGGATCGCATCTGCGACCGGCACGCCAAGGCTGCGTCTGGCATAAGTCATCATACCCTCCCCGGACAACCCCGCCCGGTCTGGTGAACAGTGATGACGGCAGGTCTCCTGACTCGCGGGTCTCGGCTCTCCCCACCTTCCCGGCCAAGACTGGGCCAGTGGTTCCGGGGGTCGCTCGCCGCTTACAGTTGCGGGGGCAGTCACGGAGTCGGCGCCTTTGCGGCTCTTCCTCACCGTATTCCCTTTTCACCCGACCGCGCTTTGCTTGGCCAGGACCATCACCCCCGGAGATGCACTTGGCCCGGTGGGTCTGTCAAGAGGAATGGCGTGGTGCGGGACTGTGGCCGCAAGGGTGTGCCCGCCCCGGACAGTGCCGGGGCGGGCTGGTGGGTGTCAGGCGCGTTCCAGCGCGATGGCGATGCCCTGACCGACGCCGATGCACATCATCGACAGCGAGCGTTGCCCGCCCGTCAGCGCCAGCTCCAGCGCCGCAGTGCCGGTGATGCGCGCGCCCGACATGCCCAGCGGATGCCCAAGGGCGATGGCACCGCCATTGCGGTTCACGCGGGGATCCTCATCCGCAATGCCCAGTTCGCGCAGGGTGGCCAGGCCTTGTGCGGCAAAGGCCTCGTTCAGCTCGATCACATCGAAGCCGGTCTGGGTCAGCTCCAGCCGGGCCATCAGCTTTTGCGCCGCCGGGGCCGGGCCGATTCCCATGATGCGCGGCGGCACGCCTGCCACAGCCCCGCCCAGAACGCGGGCAATCGGGGTCAGCCCATGCTGTCTGGCGGCCCGCGCGCTTGCCACGATCAGCGCCGCCGCGCCGTCATTCACCCCCGAGGCATTGCCTGCGGTGACAGAGCCGTCCGCAAACAGCGGGCGCAGTTTGGCCAGCGCCTCGGGCGTGGTGGCGCGGGGATGTTCGTCGCGGTCCACCGCCAGTGCATCGCCCTTGCGCTGCGGGATCGTGACCGGCGTGATCTCTTGGGCCAACCGGCCATTGGCCTGCGCGGCGGCGGCCTTGGCCTGGCTTGCCAGGGCCATGGCATCCTGTGCCGCGCGGCTGATGCCAAAGTCATCGGCCACATTCTGCCCGGTCTGCGGCATGGAGTCGGTGCCATGGGCCTTGTGCATCGCCGGGTTCACGAAGCGCCAGCCGATGGTGGTATCATGGATCTCGGCATGGCGGGAAAAAGCGCTGTCGGCCTTGGGCAGCACCATCGGCGCGCGCGACATGCTTTCCACCCCGCCCGCGATGTAGAACTCGCCCTCGCCCGCCTTGATCGCGCGGGCGGCGGTGATCACCGCATCCATGCCAGATCCGCACAGGCGGTTGATCGTGGTGCCGCCGACCGACACGGGCATCCCGGCCAACAGCAGCGACATGCGCGCGACATTGCGGTTGTCCTCGCCCGCCTGATTGGCGCAGCCAAAGATCACGTCATCCACCGCCTGCCAATCCGCGCCCGTGTTGCGCGCCATCAGCGCCCGCAGCGGCACCGCGCCCAGATCATCGGGGCGCACTGAGGACAGGCTGCCACCATAGCGGCCAATCGGGGTGCGGATGTAATCACAGATGAAAACCTCGGTCATGGGCGGCCTTTCACAGTTCGGGCACGATCAGGTCGGCCACAGTGCCGTCCAGATGCAAGGTGGCCCCGGTCAGGGATTGCAGGTGGTCGAGCGAGATCGACGGCAGTTTTTCACGCAGCACGAAGTGCTGCGCCACAACGTCGATCACCGCCAGCGAGGTATAGACGCGGGTCACGCAGCCGAGCCCGGTCAGCGGCAGGGTGCAGCGTTGCACGAGCTTCGGTTTGCCATCCTTGGTGACGTGATCGGTGATGACGGCCACGCGCTTGGCCCCATGCACCAGATCCATCGCCCCACCCACGGCAGGCACGCCGCGCGGCCCGGTGGACCAGTTCGCCAGATCGCCGGTTTCGGCCACCTCATAGGCGCCGAGGATCGCCACATCCAGATGGCCGCCGCGCACCATGGCAAAGCTGTCGGCATGGTGGAAGAAGGCCGTGCCGGGGCGGATCGTCACTGCCTTCTTGCCGGCATTGATCAGATCCCAATCCTCCTGCCCGGGCTGCGGTGACTCGCCAAAGCCGAGGATGCCGTTTTCGGTATGAAAGATCGCCTCGCGGCCGGGCGGCTGAAAGCGCGCCACCATTTCGGGAAAACCGATGCCAAGATTGACATAAGCACCATCGTTTATGTCCTGCGCGGCGCGCCAGGCGATTTGCGTGGGGGTCAGGGTCGCGGTCATGCTGCGGGCTCCGGGTATACCGCCTGCGCGCGGTTGAGGGTTTCTTCCTGCTGCGGGTTCGGCACCTCGACCAGGCTCTGCACAAAGATGCCGGGGGTGATGACGGCTTCGGGGTCGATCTCGCCGGGGGCGACGATGCGGCTGACCTGCACCACGGTCTGCGCGGCGGCCATGCACATCAGCGGGTTGAAATTGCGCGCCGCCATCCGGTAGGTCAGGTTGCCCAGCCGATCCCCGACATCGGCCTTGACCAGCGCCACATCGGCCTTGAGCCAGCGTTCCTGCACATAGGGCCGCCCGTCGAAGGTCTCGACCGGCTTGCCCTTGGCCAGATCGGTGCCAAAGCTGGTGGGGGTATAGAAGGCCGGAATACCCGCCCCTCCTGCGCGGATGCGTTCGGCCAAAGTGCCTTGCGGCACCAGTTCCAGCGCGATCTTGCCCGCCAGATACTGCTCGGTGAACACGCGCGCATCGGCGGACCGCGGGAAAGAGCAGATCAGCTTTGCGACCATGCCCTGCGCAATCAGCGCAGCCAGCCCCACATGGCCATTGCCCGCGTTATTGTTCACCACGGTCAGGTTTGTGGGATGACCGGTGGCGCGAAAGCGGTCGATCAGCGCGTGGATCAGCTCGATCGGCGCGCCGGATCCGCCAAAGCCGCCGATCATCACGGTCATGCCATCTTCGATCCCGGCCACAGCGGTGGCCAGGTTTGCGATTGTCTTGTCCATGGAGTGCCTCTTGCATCGGGCCAGGGTCTTGCCCGCTGCATGCAGAAATAGGCAGCGGGCGGGCTTCCGTCCATCCTGTTTGTGCGATATGATGATTTTGTTTACATACCGCACAATCCGCGCAGGCAAAACCGAGGCACCCATGACGATCAGCGAACGGGACATCATGGGCGGGCTGGCCAAGGGTCTGCTGGTGATCGAAACCTTCACCGCCGAACGGCCGCGCCAATCCATTGCCGAGGTGGCGGCGGCCAGCGGGCTGGACCGTGCGACGGCCCGGCGCTGCCTGCTGACGCTGGCGCATCAGGGTTATGCTGATTACGACGGCAAGTTTTTTACCCTGTCGCCCCGCGTCCTGCGCCTTGGCACCGCCTGTCTGGCCACCATGCCCCTGCCGCAGATCGTGCAGCCGGTGCTGGATGCGCTGTCAGACCGGCTTGGCGAAAGCACCTCGGTGTCGATCCTCGACGGGGCCGAGATCGTCTATATCGCCCGCGCGGCGCAGCGGAAGGTGATGTCGATTGCCCTGATGCCTGGCTCGCGCCTGCCTGCCTATTGCACCTCGATGGGGCGGGTGATGCTGGCGGCGCTGCCCGAGGCCGAGGCGCGGACGATCCTGGCCCGCAGCCCGCTGATCGCGCGGACCCCGCACACCCGCACCGGTCCCGATGCCATCATGGCCGAAATTGTCCGCGTCCGCGCACAGGGCCATGCGGTCAACGATCAGGAGGTGGAGCTGGGCCTTTGCTCCATCGCTGTGCCGCTGGTCAATGCGCGGGGCCGGGTGGTTGCCGCGCTGAACCTCGGGCTTGCCGCCGCACAGGGCGATGCCGCGCATCTGGTGCAGCGGTTTCTGCCGGAACTGCTGGCGGTGGCCACGGAATTGCGCGGCCTGCTGCGCTGACAGATACCCCCCCTCAAACTCTCTCTGAAAGGAAATCCTTGCCATGTCGGCACCTCTCGCCTGTCTGGATCACGCGGCATTTCATGTGCGCGACATCGCGTTCCACATCGCGTTTTTCCGCGATGTTCTCGGCATGACCGTGACCAAGCTGGATGGCGATCCCGATGACCCGAAGCAAGCCTGGCTGCTGGGCGGGATTCAGTTGATCCGGGATGCGGAATTTACCGGCCCGGAAGGGCGGTTCGGCCATCTGGGCATCATCTGCCAGGATCTGCCGGCCACCATCGCGGCGGCAGAGGCGTATGGGGCGGTGGCGACCGCCAAGGGGCCGCACTGGCTGTTGCTGCCCGACGGGCTGCTGCTGGAGCTGATGGCGCAGAAGGGTGATGCGGTGCGGATCATCCGCTCTGTCGACCCGCGCGCCTGACCGCAATTCCGGGCCTGGCGGGGCCGCGATGCCCCGCCCCGGCCCGGATCAGACGATGCCGCCGCCGCCGCCCGCCACTGCCGGGCGCTGCGCTGCCACCGTTGCCCGATAGCCCGAGGCGCGATAGGCCGAGAGCGGATCAATCGCGCCCCCGGCCTCCAGCCGGGCCATGGCGAGGATGGGCTCCACATCGGTGCGGAACCCTGCTTTCAGGCAGGCGGTGGCCATCAGCGCGTCATTCCCGTCCTGCGCCGCGGTCAGCTCCGCGCGGTCGACCAGCAGCGCCTGAGCATAGGCCCGGCGCACCTCGCAGGCCGAAACCATCAGGCTTTCAATCGGATCGGTCACATTATGGCTCTGATCCAGCATATGCGCCGGGGCAAAGCCGGGGCGGCCTTCGGCATCGACCAGTTCATTGAACACCAGAAACAGCCGATAAGGATCGACCGAGCCGGTATCCAGATCGTCATCGCCATATTTGCTGTCGTTGAAATGGAAGCCGCCCAGCTTGCCGAACTGGATCAGCCGCGCCACGATCATCTCGATATTGGTGTTCGGCGCATGGTGGCCCAGATCGACAAGGCATTGCGCCTGCGGGCCAAGCTCCTGTGCGATCAGGTAATTGGTGCCCCAGTCCTGCACCACGGTCGAATAGAAGGCAGGCTCGAACATCTTGTGTTCGGTGAACAGCCGCCAGTCGGCGGGCAGGGCGGCGTAGACCTGTTTGGCCGCCTCCAGATAGCGTTCAAACTGGCGGGTGAAATGCACCTGACCGGGGAAGTTGGACCCGTCGCCGATCCAGATCGTCAGCGCCTTTGATCCCAGCTGCGCGCCCAGTTCGATGCAGTCGATGTTATGCGCGACCGCCTGCGCCCGCGTCGCCGCATCGGCGTGGCTGAGCGAGCCGAATTTATAGCTGTGTGCCTGCCCTGGCTGATCCTGAAAGGTGTTGGAGTTCATGGCATCAAAGCCAAGCCCCACCTGTTTGGCCTTGGCCAGAAGATCGGCCACCGGGGCCTTGTCCCATGGGATATGCAGGCTGACGGTGGGGGTGGCGCGGGTCAGGGTGTGGATGACGCCGCAATCATCCAGCTTGTCAAAGATGTGGCGCGGCTCACCCGTGCCGGGAAAGCGGGCAAAGCGGGTGCCGCCGGTGCCGACGCCCCAGCTTGGCACCGCCACGCCGTAAGCTGCGACCTTGGCCTTCACCGCGGCAATGTCGATGCCGCGCCGCGCCAGATGCGCGCCAAGCGCATCATAATCCGCCGTCAGCCGGGCCAGATGGCGGGCGTTGTCCTGTTCGATCAGGGATGCGTGGATCATCATTGTCACCGGGTGAAAGCTTGAACATTGCCGGCATCCACATTCAGGATATTGCCGGTGGATTTGGCAGACAGATCCGAGGCAAAGAAATAGGCCCCCTCGGCAATATCCTCGGGCAGGACCGAGCGTTTGAGCATGGAGCGTTGGCGATACATTTCCTCCAGCCCTTCCTTGTCCTTGCCATAGGTCGAGGCGCGCTGATCCAGCCATTCGCCCGACCAGATCTTGCTGCCGCGCAGCACCGCGTCGGGATTGACCACATTCACCCGGATTCCGGCCTCGGCCCCTTCCAGCGCCAGACAGCGCGCCAAATGGATCTCGGCGGCCTTGGCGGTGCAATAGGCCGCCGCGTTCGGGCTGGCGGCAAGGCCGTTTTTCGAGGCGACGAACACCACCGACCCGCCGATGCCCTGGGTGCGGAAACATTTGAATGCTTCGCGTGACACAAGGAAATAGCCGGTGCTGAGGATATCCATGTTCTTGTTCCACAGGGCGAGGCTGGTCTCCTCGATCGGGGCGGAGGAGGCGATTCCGGCATTGGACACCAGAATATCCAGCCCGCCAAAGGCCAGCGCCGTCTGGGCATAGGCGGCGGTCACCTGTGCCTCGTCGGTCACATCCATCTGCACGACGCGCACCATATCCGCGCCAAAGCGGCTGGCGAGATTGGCCTTCACCGCCTCCAGCGCCGTGGCATCAATATCGGCCAGCATCACGCAGGCCCCCTCCTGCAAGAAGCGTTCCGCCGTGGCAGAGCCGATGCCCCCCGCGCCGCCGGTCACAAAGGCCACCCGCCCGGCCAGCGCCTTCGGCTTGGGCATCCGTTGCAGCTTGGCCTCTTCCAACAGCCAGTATTCGATGTCGAAGGCCTCCTGTTCGGGCAGGCCGCAATAGTCCGACACGGTCGACGCGCCGCGCATCACATTGATGGCGTTCACGTAGAACTCACCCGAAATGCGGGCGGTCGCCTTGTCTTTGGCGAAGGTGATCATGCCGACGCCGGGCACCAGATAGACCACCGCATTGGGGTCGCGCAGCGGCGGGCTGTCGGGGTGTTTGCAGCGGTCGTAATAAGCGGCGTAATCGGCGCGATAGGCCGCGACCTGTGCGGGTAGACCGGCCAGAACCGCGTCGATATTGTTCAGCGCCGGATCGAAATCCACCACCAGCGGGCGGATCTTCGTGCGCAGAAAGTGATCGGGGCAGGAGGTGCCAAGTGCGGCAAGCGGGGCCATCCCGGCGGCATTGACGAAGTCCAGCACGGCGGGCTGATCGTCGAAATGGCCGACCATGTGCTGCGCCCCCGACACCATGCCGCGAATCGCGGGCATCAGGCGCGCCGCCACGGCGCGGCGATCATCTTCGCGCAGCGATGCGTGTTTCTGACCGCCAAAGATGGTTTTGCCCGTGGTTTCGGTGGCGAACCATTCCATTGCCTGATTGATGATGCGCAGCGTGGTCTGATAGCAGGTCTTTGCATCGTCATCCCAGGTGAACAGGCCATGGCTTTCCAGCACGACGCCCTTCGCCTCGGGGTTCTTCAGACAGAAATCCTCCAGCCACAGGCCCAGCTCATAGCCCGGTTTCTTCCACGGCAGCCAGCCGATCTCGGAGCCGAAAATCTGCTGCGTCAGGGCGCGCGAATTCTTTGCCGCCGCAATCGCGATGATGGCATCGGGGTGCATGTGATCGACATGGTTCTTCGGCACATAGGCGTGCAGCGGGGTGTCGATGCTGGCCGCGCGCGGGTTCAGGTTGAAGGTGCAATGCGGCAGGTAGCCGACCATTTCGTCTTCAAATTCAACGCCGCGATAGACGCCCTTCAGGGCGCGCAGCTTGTCCATATAGAGCGTGGAAAACCCGTCCATCCTGATGGAGCCGACATCGCCGCCCGATCCCTTGACCCACAGAACCTCGACCATCTGCCCGGTCAGCGGATCGCGTTCCATCACCTTGGCCGAGGTATTGCCGCCGCCATAATTGGTGATGCGCTTGTCCGAGCCCAGCAGGTTGGAGCGATAGAGCAGCTTTTCCGGCTCGGTCATCGTCGCCGCGCGGGCATCATCCCACAGAGAGGGCAGGGCAGTGGTCTGGGGCCGGGGTTCGGCGGGGGTGTTGGTCATCATATCCTCCCATCGCGCGGGCATCGTGCCGCGCCTCCTTGCCGCGAAATGTGCCAGCCCGTGGCAGAATGTCAATCATTTTCAATCAAGATCAGTCATTGTGCGTGCGCAGAATGACATTCTGCGATTGAAAATGATTGACAAAGATTGAATGAGATGGAAACTCTGTGTCCAAGGGAGGCCACAATGCACGAAAGTGAACGCCACAGGATCATCCTATCTGCCGTGCAGGAGCGCCCCGTTGCGACGGTGGTCGATCTTTGCAGCCTGACCGGCGCGTCAGAAGCGACGATCCGCCGCGATATTGCCACTCTACACGTCCAGAAAAAGCTGCGCCGGGTGCGCGGCGGTGCCGAGGCGATTGCGCCGCCGCAATTCGTCGGGCTGGCGGGGCGGCCGTTTTCGGTGAACGAAACCTTCAACATCGCGCAGAAACGCGCAATTGCCCGCGCGGCGGTGGATCTGTGCGACGAGGGCGATGCCATCATCATCAATGGCGGCACGACCACGTTCCAGATGGTGCATCCGCTGTCGGCGCGCCGCTTGCAGGTGCTGACCAACAGCTTTCCGATTGCGGAACATCTGCTGAAACATTCGCGCAATACCGTCCTGCTGCCCGGTGGCGCGATCTACCGCGAGCAGAACATCATCCTGTCGCCCTTCGACAATGATGTGACGCGCAACTTCTATGCCCGCCGCATGTTCATGGGCGCGCAGGGGCTTGGCCCGCTGGGGTTGATGGAGGCCGATCCGCTGCTGATCCAGGCCGAGCAAAAGCTGATCGGGCAGGCGGACGAACTGGTCGTGCTGGTCGATTCCAGCAAATTCCGCAACCGCTCCAGCCTGATCCTGTGCCCGCTGAGCCGCATCCACACCGTCATCACCGATGACCGGATCGAGGATCGCGCTGCACAGATGCTGGAGGCGGCAGAGATCAGATTGATCGTGGCAGAGCTGGCCGCGACAGACCGAAAAGGCATCGCGCAGGAGGAATAGCGCGGGCCGCAACCGCTCAGGGGAGGAACCACATGAGCATTCTGAGGAAAGCACTCACCACCGCCGCACTGGCAACAGCCTTGATCGCCACCGGTGCCCATGCCGAAACCAAACGCATCGCAATCGTCGTCAAGGCGCTGGGCATCGGTTTCTTCGAGGCGGCGGCCAAAGGGGCCGAAGAGGCGGCGAAAGAGCTGGGCGATGTGGAGATCATCTATACCGGCCCGACCGACACCACCGCCGAAGGCCAGATCGAGGTGATCAACGCCCTGATCGCGCAAAAGGTGGATGCGATTGCCGTCTCGGCCAATGACACCGATGCGCTGGTGCCGACGCTGAAAAAGGCGATGGATCGCGGCATCACCGTCATTTCCTGGGATTCGGGTGTGGCCGCCGAGGGCCGCATGATGCACCTGAACCCCTCGTCCAACCCGCTGATCGGCAACATGATCATCAAGCTGGCCGCCGACAATCTGCCCGAGGGCGGCGAAGTGGCGGTGCTGTCGGCCACCACCACCTCGACCAACCAGAACACCTGGATCGAAGAGATGAACAAGGTGATGGGCAATTATCCGGGCATCACCGTTGTCGGCACGGTTTATGGCGACGATCTTGCGGATAAATCCTACCGCGAGGCGCAGGGCCTGATGCAGACCTATCCCAACCTGAAAGCCATCATCGCGCCGACCAGCGTCGGCATCGTGGCGGCGGCGCAGGCGGTGACCGATGCGGGCAAGGCCGGGCAGATCAACGTGACGGGGCTTGGGCTGCCGTCGGAAATGGCGGGCCATGTGAAATCGGGCGCGTCGAAATCCTTCGCGATCTGGAACCCGATTGATCTGGGCTATTCGGCGACGATGATCGCCTACAACCTGTCGAACGGTGCCAAGGCCGAGGCGGGCGCGGCAATCCCGATGGGCCGCATGGGCAGCGTGACGCTGGATGACAAGCTGGAAGGCGCCATGGCCGATCCGTTTGTCTATGACGCGACGAATATCGACGCCTTCTCGTCGATTTTCTGAGGCGCGGGCCCGGCGTCAGCGCCGGGCCTTCCTTCCCCTTTCAGTCAAGGTTTTCCCCATGCAGGCGCAACCCGTTGCCGCGACCGGCACCGCATCCCCGGTGCTGCGCCTTCGCGGCATCACCAAATCCTTCCCCGGCGTGCGGGCCTTGAACGGGGTGCAGCTTGACCTTTTTCCCGGTCAGGTCACCGCCCTGATCGGGGAAAACGGCGCAGGCAAATCGACCATCGTTAAAATCCTGACCGGCATCTATCAGCCGGACGAAGGCACGATTGCGGTGGATGGGCAGGAGACCCGCTTTACCACCGCACAGGCGGCAGGCGCGGCGGGGGTGACGGCGATCCATCAGGAAACCGTGCTGTTCGATGAGCTGACCGTGGCCGAGAACATCTTTATCGGCCATGCGCCGCGCACCCGGCTTGGCCTAATCGACTGGCGCGCGTTGTTTGAACAGGCGCGTGTGTTGCTGGCGCGGATTGGCGCGGATCTGAATCCGCACAGCAAGTTGCGGGATCTGGGGATTGCGTCGAAACATCTGGTGGCGATTGCCCGCGCGCTGTCGATCGACGCGCGGGTGGTGATCATGGATGAACCCACGGCGGCCTTGTCGCACAAGGAAATCCACGAGCTTTACGATCTGGTGGACCGGCTGAAGGCCGAGGGCAAAGCCATCCTGTTCATCAGCCACAAGTTCGACGAGATCTTTCGCATCGCGGATCGTTTCACCGTGTTCCGCGATGGCCAGTTCATTGCCGATGGCCAGATGGCCGATGTGACCGAGGCGCAGCTGGTGCAGATGATGGTGGGGCGCGCCGTCGATCAGATCTATCCCAAACGCCCGGCGCGGCTGGGGGCACCGATGCTGACGGTCTCGGGCTATTGCCATCCGACCGAATTTGCCGACATCGGCTTTACCCTGCACGCGGGCGAGATTCTGGGCTTTTACGGTCTGGTCGGCGCTGGCCGGTCCGAGGTGATGCAGGCGCTGTTCGGCATCACCAGACCATCGAAAGGCGCCTGCCGCGTCGGCGATGATGTGCGGGTGATCCGCAGCACGGCGCAGGCGGTCGAGGCGGGCATCGTCTATGTGCCCGAAGATCGCGGACGGCAGGGGGCGGTGAAGGGGCTGCCGATCTTTCAGAACGTCACGCTGCCCTCGCTGGGCCGCACCTCACGCCACGGCTTCCTGCGGCTGGCCGAAGAGTTCAAGCTGGCGCGCGACTATACCCAAAGGCTTGATCTGCGGGCGGCAAGCCTCGATCAGGATGTGGGCCTGCTGTCGGGCGGCAATCAGCAAAAGGTGGTCATCGCCAAATGGCTGGCCACCAAGCCGCGCGTGATCATTCTGGATGAACCGACCAAGGGCATCGACATCGGATCGAAGGCTGCCGTGCATGATTTCATGTCGGAACTCGCCGCCGAAGGCTTGGCCGTGATCATGGTCAGCTCTGAAATCCCCGAGGTCCTGGGCATGTCGGACCGGGTGATCGTGATGCGCGAGGGGCGCATTGCAGCCGAATTCAAGGGCGAGGCGATGACGCCCGAAAACCTTGTGCGCGCCGCCGTCGGCATCGAAGGAGAGGCAGCATGACCCTGTTCAAATCACGCGAGGCCATTCTGGCGGCGGCCATTCTGGGCCTGCTGGCGCTGATTGCCACCCGGTTTCCGGGCTTTATCGCGCCGGGCAATCTGGCACGGGTGTTCACCGATACCTCGCCCCTCATCATTCTGGCACTGGGGCAGATGGTGGTGATCCTGACCAAATGTATCGACCTGTCGGTGGCGGCAAATCTGGCGCTGACCGGGATGCTGGCCGCGATGATGAATGGCATGGGCGTGCCCCTGCCGCTGATCCTGCTGACGGTGGTGGCGCTGGGCGCGGTGATGGGCGCTGTGAACGGCTTTTTCGTCTGGAAGCTGGATATTCCGTCGATTGTGGTCACGCTGGGCACGATGACCATCTATCGCGGCCTGATCTTTCTGCTGACCGATGGCAAATGGATCAATGCGCATCAGATGACCGACGGGTTCAAGGCCTTCCCGCGCATGGTGATCCTTGGCCTGCCGGTCATGGCGTGGATTGCGGTGGCGGTGGTGGCGGGCTTTGCCGTTCTGGTCAAGCGCACCGCGCTGGGCCGGGCCTTCTTTGCGGTGGGCGGCAATCCTCATGCCGCCGTCTATACCGGCATCTCGGTCGGGCGAACGCAATTTGCCGCCTTTGTGATTTCCGGCGCGCTGGCGGGGTTTACCGGCTATCTGTGGGTCGCGCGTTATGCGGTGGCCTATGTTGATATCGCGGGCGGGTTTGAACTGGATGTGGTCGCCGCCTGTGTGATCGGGGGCATCGCCATTGCGGGCGGGGCCGGATCGGTGGGCGGGGCCGTGCTGGGCGCGCTGTTTCTGGGCATCGTGAAGAATGCGCTGCCGGTTGTGGGCATTTCACCCTTCTGGCAGATGGCGATTTCCGGCTCTGCCATCCTGATCGCCATTGCGTTCAACGCCAAAAGCTCTGCCGCCAAGGGCCGGCTTATCCTCAAAACTGCGGAGCATCGGGCATGACCTCTCCCACCCCCCGCCATATTCCCGACCGGCTTACCTCGCCCCTATCGCGAGCGCTGAAAAGCTGGGAGGCGCTGCTCTGCGTCACGGCGCTGGCCATTTTCATCGCCAATGCGCTGGCGTCACCATACTTCCTCGATCCGTGGAACCTGTCGGACGCCAGTTTCAACTTCACCGAAAAGGCGCTGATTGCCTTTGCCATGGCGATGCTGATCATCGCGGGCGAGATCGACCTGTCGGTCGCCTCGATCATCGCGCTGGCCTCGACCATCATGGGGCTGGCGATGAGCATGGGTGCCCCGGTGCCGGTTCTGGTGCTGCTGGGCATTGGCACCGGGCTGGCGGCGGGGGCGTTCAACGGGTTGCTGGTCACCCGCTTCAATCTGCCCTCCATCGTTGTGACCATCGGCACGATGAGCCTGTTCCGCGGCATCAGCTATATCATTCTCGGCGACGGGGCCTATACCGGCTATCCGGCGGGGCTGGCCTGGTTCGGGCAGGGGTATGTCTGGTGGGTGTTCAGCGTGGAACTGGTGCTGTTCGCGCTGATGGCGGCGGTATTCTACATCCTGCTGCACCGGACCAATTTTGGCCGCGCGGTGTTTGCCATCGGCAACAATGCCACCGCCGCGCGGTTTTCCGGCATCCGGGTGGATCGGGTGCGGTTCACCCTGTTCCTGCTGACCGGGGGGATGAGCGGGCTTGCCGCCGTCTGCCTGACCTCGCGCCTCGGCTCCACCCGTCCCTCCATCGCAACGGGGTGGGAGCTGGAGGTGGTGACGATGGTGGTTCTGGGCGGCGTCAGTATTCTGGGCGGGTCCGGCTCTATTCCCGGTGTGGTGATTGCGGCGCTGGTCATGGGGCTGGTGACGTTCGGGCTTGGCCTGCTGAACGTGCCGGGCATCGTGATGTCGATCATTCTGGGGGTGCTGCTGATCGCGGTGATTGCGCTGCCCCGGCTGTGGGCGCGGGCACGGAGGGCATGATGGAGAAATACGCCTTCCGCATGACCCTGCTGCCCGGCATGGCGGACGAATACCGCCGCCGCCACGCGGACATCTGGCCCGAGCTGGTGGTGCTGCTGCAAGAGGCGGGTATCAGCGATTATTCCATCCATCTGGACCCCGAGACCGATGCGCTGTTCGGGGTGCTGTGGCGCCGCGCCGATCATGGCATGGCGGCGCTGCCCGATCATCCGGTGATGCGCCGGTGGTGGGCGCATATGGCCGATATCATGCAGACCCATGCCGATCACGCGCCGGTGGCAGTGCCGCTGATTCCGATGTTTCATCTGCCATGACGGCGCAGCACATTGCCGTCATCGACATCGGCAAGACCAACGCCAAACTGGCGCTTGTCGATGCGCAGACGCTGACCGAGCTTGCGGTGGACACCCGGCCCAACACCGTCTTGCCCGGCCCGCCCTATCCGCATTTCGATACCGAGGGCCATTGGGCCTTTCTGCTGGACGCGCTCGCGCGGTTTCATGCTGCGCACCGGATTGATGCGATTTCGATTACCACGCATGGGGCCTGTGCGGCACTGCTGGCGGCGGATGGCACGCTGGCCGCCCCCGTGCTGGATTACGAGGATCCGCGCCCGGGCCAATCCGCCGCCTATGCGGCGCTGCGCCCGGATTTTGCCGAAACCGGATCACCGCGCCTTGCCATGGGGCTGAACCTTGGCGCGCAGCTTCACTGGCAACTGGCGCAGGATGACGGGCTTGCCGCGCGCACGGCGCAGGTGGTGACCTATCCGCAATATTGGGCGCATCGGCTGACCGGGGTGGCGGCCTGTGATGTCACTTCGCTCGGCTGCCATACCGATCTGTGGAACCCGTGGCGGGCGCAGCCCTCGGCCCTGCTGGAGCGCCTTGGGCTGGCCGGAAAGCTGGCGCCGTTGCAGCGCTGTGATGCCATTCTGGGCCCGATCCTGCCCGATGTGGCACGGGCAACCGGCCTGCCCGCCGAAACGCCGGTGGTCTGCGGCCTCCATGACAGCAATGCCTCGCTGTTGCCGCATCTGTTGCAGCGCGAGGGAGCGTTTTCGGTGGTATCAACCGGCACATGGGTGGTGGTGATGACCATGGGGGGCGCGCCGGTCACGCTGGATCCGGGGCGCGATACGCTGGTCAACGTCAATGCGCTGGGTCAGCCGGTGCCCTCGGCCCGGTTCATGGGCGGGCGCGAATATGACGAGATGCGCCCGCACCCCGAAGTGGCGGTATCGGAGCAGGATCGCCGCGCCGTTCTTGACCGCCAGCTGATGCTGCTGCCCGCCGTGCAGAGCGACAGCGGTCCCTATACCGGGCGCGTGGCGCGCTGGACCGGGGATGCCGAGGCGGGGCAGCGCAGTGTCGCGCTGTCCTGGTATCTGGCGCTGATGACAGCGGAATGTCTGCGCATGACAGGGGCGCAGGGGCCGGTGATTGTTGAAGGGCCGTTTGCCCGCAACGCCGACTATTGCCGGATGCTGTCAGCCGCGACCGGGCTTGCGGTCAGCGAGGCTGCCGGGCGCACCGGCACCGCCATTGGCGCGGCCCTGCTGCTGGCTCCGCGCCGCATGGCCGCCCCACCCCCAGCACCCGTGGTGCGGGATGATGCGCTGCGCGCCTATGCGCAGCTGTGGCAGGCGCGGGTGGCGCAGGCATAGGCCACAAATGCACAGAGCCGCCCCGGTGGGCGGCCCTGTGGCACTCAGCATCGGCTGGCTGTGGCGGTTACTTGCCGGCAACCCGCGCATTGCGCGTGGCGATCAGCTTCAGCCGCAGCGCGTTCAGGCGGATGAAACCTGCCGCGTCCTTCTGATCGTAAGCGCCTGCATCTTCCTCGAAAGTCACATGCTTTTCGGAATAGAGCGAATGCTCCGACCAGCGGCCCACGCAGGTGGCCGACCCCTTGTAGAGCTTGAGCCGCACGGTGCCGGTCACATGTTCCTGGCTCTTGTCGATCAGGGCTTGCAGCATTTCACGCTCGGGCGAGAACCAGAAGCCGTTGTAGATCAGCTCGGCATAGCGCGGCATGATCGAGTCTTTCAGGTGCCCCGCGCCCGCGTCCAGCGTGATCTGCTCGATGCCGCGATGCGCCTCCAGCAGCACGGTGCCGCCGGGGGTTTCATAGATGCCGCGCGATTTCATGCCGACAAAGCGGTTTTCCACGAAATCCAGCCGCCCGATGCCATGCTTGCCGCCCAGTTCGTTCAGACGGGTCAGGATGGTGGCGGGCGACAGCGCCTCGCCATTGATTGCGACGGCATCGCCACGCTCGAAGCTCACTTCGATATATTCCGGGGTGTTCGGTGCCTCTTCCGGCGAAACGGTGCGCTGATATACATAATCGGGCGCTTCCTCGGCCGGGTTTTCCAGTGCCTTGCCCTCGGAAGAGGTGTGCAGCAGGTTGGCGTCCACGCTGAACGGGGCCTCGCCGCGCTTGTCCTTGGCAATCGGAATCTGGTTCGTCTCGGCAAATTCGATCAGCTTGGTGCGCGAGGTCAGATCCCATTCCCGCCACGGGGCAATCACCCGGATCGAGGGATCCAGCGCATAGGCGCTGAGCTCGAACCGGACCTGATCGTTGCCTTTGCCGGTCGCGCCATGGGCCACGGCATCAGCGCCATGCTTGTGCGCAATCTCCACCAGATGTTTGGAGATCAGCGGCCGCGCGATCGATGTGCCCAGCAGATACAGCCCTTCATACAGCGCATTGGCGCGGAACATCGGGAACACGAAGTCGCGCACGAATTCTTCGCGCACGTCGACGATGTGGATGTTCTCTTCCTTGATGCCCAGCAGCAGCGCCTTCTGGCGTGCCGGCTCCAGCTCTTCGCCCTGGCCCAGATCGGCGGTGAAGGTCACCACTTCACAGCCATATTCGGTTTGCAGCCATTTCAGGATGATCGAGGTATCGAGACCGCCCGAATAGGCAAGCACGACTTTCTTGGGCTTGGACATGAGACCGCTCCATCGAGGTTTCGCCCGCGATTAAAGGGAAACGCGCGCAAGGGCAAGCATCCTGGGGCAGTTGACAGTGCGCGCGGCCTCTGCGCCATTGCAACCTCAGGGTATCAAGAGGCGTGACGATGAAAGCTTGGCAGATTTTCACCCATTCGGTGCGGCAGGTATTTGGCAATTTCAACGATGCGCTGCGGATCTCCGGGCTGATCTACATCGTGCAGATGATGATTGCCGTGGCGCTGGGCGGCATGGGCATCTCGCCGGGGAACACGTTGGAGCCGACAGTGGGCGTGGCGTTCGGTGCGCTGTTTGCCTCGCTGGCCTTTCTGATCGGATCCTTGTGGATCGCGGTCTCCTGGCACCGCTTTGTGTTGCAGGCCGAAGGGCAGCATAGCCTTGTGCCGCCGTTTCATGGGGCAAAGATTGGCGCCTATTTCGTGAAATCCCTGCAAATCGGCCTGATCGCCGCCATTGTCGGCTTTGCGCTGGCCTCGCTCATCGGCACATTGGTCCTGTCGGCGCTGGGGCAGACGGTGTTTGCCGGAATGTTGGTGATCTTCCTGACGCTGGTGCCGGTTCTGGCCATCGTGAACCGGTTCAGCGCGATTCTGCCGGGCATCGCGCTGGGGGAAAAGCTGACGCTGACCGACGGCTGGCGGGCGACGGCGGGCGATGGGGTGACCATGCTGCAACTGGCGGCGATTGTCGCGTTTTGCAGCCTGTTGCTGGGCCTGCCGCTGGAGGCGTTGACCCCCGGTTCGATCCCGTCGCTGCTGGCCGAGGTGGTGCTGGGTTGGGTTCAGGTGATGGTCGGCGTGTCGATCCTGACGACGCTTTATGGCCATTACATCGAAAAACGCTCGCTGGTCTGATCTTGCCATTCCGGTGCGCTCGGGTCTAATCGGCGGATGACCGATTTTGCCAAAGCCGCCCGCCGCACCTGTGAAGCCCTGCGCGACCTGTTCGAGGCCACGCCGCTGCAACGCAATGACCATCTTTCGACCCGTTATGGGGCCGAAATCTGGCTGAAGCGCGAGGATCTGACGCCGGTGCGCAGCTACAAGCTGCGCGGGGCGTTCAATGCCATGCGCAAGGTGCGGGCAACCCAACCGGATCAGGGCCATTTCGTCTGTGCCAGCGCGGGCAACCATGCGCAGGGCGTGGCCTATGCCTGTCGCCATTTCGAGGTGAAGGGCACGATCTTCATGCCGGTGACAACGCCGCAGCAAAAGATCGACAAGACGCGCACCTTTGGTGGTGCTGCCGTCGAGATCGTGCTGACCGGCGACTATTTCGATCAGACGCTGGCGGCGAGCCAAGCCTATTGCCGCGAGAAGGGGGCGCATTTCCTGTCGCCCTTCGATGACCCGGATGTGATCGAAGGTCAGGCCTCGGTGGCGGTGGAAATTCTGGATCAGCTGGGGCAGGCACCGGATCTGGTGATCCTGCCGGTGGGCGGCGGCGGGCTGGCCTCGGGCGTGACGGCCTATTTGCGGCAGGCGGCCCCGGACACCGATTTCCGCTTTGTCGAACCCTTGGGCGGTGCGAGCCTGACGGCGGCGCTGGAGGCGGGTCAGCCGGTGACATTACCGCGCATCAACAGTTTCGTCGATGGTGCTGCGGTGGCGCGGCTGGGGGTGAACACCTTTGCGCGGCTGGATTGGGTTCCGCCGGAACAGGTGCTGCTGGCCCCTGAGGACCGGATCTGCGTGACCATGCTGGAGATGCTCAACGTCGAAGGCATCGTGCTGGAACCGGCGGGGGCGCTGTCGGTCGATGTGCTGCCGGTGCTGGCCGATCAGATCCGGGGCAAGACGGTGGTCTGCGTCACCTCGGGCGGCAATTTCGATTTTGAACGCCTGCCCGAAGTGAAGGAGCGCGCGCAACGCTATTCCGGGCTGAAGAAATACTTCATCCTGCGGATGCCGCAACGCCCCGGTGCGCTGCGCGAATTTCTGATGATGCTGGGGGCCGAGGATGACATCGCCCGCTTTGAATACCTCAAGAAATCGGCGCGCAACTTCGGCTCTGTCCTGATCGGGATCGAAACGAAATCGGCAGACAATTTTGCGCAGCTTTATGGGCGCATGGATGCGGCCGGGTTCACCTATCGTGACATCACCGGCGATGAATCCCTGGCCGAATTCCTGATCTGATCTGATCAGGCGGCGGACAGGCGGGCCAGCCCGGCCTGAAACGCCGCTTTGGACTGCTGATACAGCCACAGAAGCTGCGGCAGATCGACCGCCGACCCGGCGCTGCTGTTGCGCTCTCCCTCCTGGCAGAGCTGCGCCAGATCGCGGAACCCGAGGTTCAGCGCGCTGCCCTTGAGGAAATGCAGATCACGGCCAAGCGGCTGGCCTGCGTGCATCTGCTGCAGACGCGCGACCACCTCGTCCGTTTCCTCCAGAAACAGGTCGATCACTTCGGCAAAGCCGTCTTCCCCCACTTCGGATCGCAGATCCGCCACCCTGTCCCAATCAATCATCATATCCCCCGGCCCAAGGCCCTCCTGATCCCACACCGCCCGAGAATGGCGGCGCGGGGTTTAACAATCGGTTAGGCCCGCCGCGATCTTCCTGCACAATTTTAGGCTTCACGCTCTGTTAAGGGATGGCATCAACACTGCCCCCGTGACGGAAAGCGGAGCGAGCGCGGTGGCCGATACGATTCAAAGCAGGGCCCTTGTGCCGCGTGCCAGTCTGGCGCCGCGCCGCGTGCTGGTGGTGGATGACAGCAAGGCGCAGCGCAAGATCCTGTCTATGTCTCTGCTGCGCTGGGGCTATCAGGTGATCGAGGCGGGCTGCGGAGAGGAGGCGCTGGCACTGTGTTCGGCGACGGCGTTCGATATCGTGATTTCCGATTGGGTGATGCCCGGCATGTCAGGCATTGATTTCTGCCGCCAGTTCAGGGCCTTGCCGCATGAGGCCTATGGTTATTTCATCCTGCTCACCTCGAAATCCGGGAAGGGCGAGGTGGCGCATGGGCTGGATGTCGGGGCGGATGATTTTCTGACAAAACCCGTCAATGCGGATGAGTTGCACGCCCGCCTGCGCGCGGGCGAGCGGATTCTGGGGATGCAGCGCGAGCTGGTCGACAAGAACCGGCTGATCGGCACAACGCTGGCGGAATTGCAGAAACTCTATGATTCGCTGGACCGCGATCTGATCGAGGCGCGCAAGTTGCAGCAGACGCTTGTGCGCGAGCGGCACCGCGATTTCGGGCGGGGCACAGCGTCAATCCTGCTGAAACCTTCGGGCCATGTCGGCGGCGATCTGGTCGGATTTTTCGAGATCAGCGCCCGCCGCATCGCGCTTTATTCGGTGGACGTGTCGGGGCATGGCGTGGCCTCGGCCATGATGACGGCGCGGCTGGCGGGGCTGTTGTCGGGGGCCTCACCGGATCAGAATATCGCGCTGACCGGCGGAACCGAGGGGCAGCGCGACGCCTGGCCGCCCGAAATGGTGGCGGCGCGGTTCAACCGGATGATGCTGGAGGACATGCAGGTGGAGCAGTATTTCACCATGGCCTATGCCGAGGTGGATCTGCAAACCGGGCGGGTGCAGATGGTGCAGGCGGGCCATCCCCATCCGCTGCTGATCCGGCAGGATGGCACGATCGAACAGCTGGGTCAGGGCGGCCTGCCGATCGGCCTGCTGCCCAATGTGGTGTTTCATCGGATCGAGGCGCGGCTCCGGCCGGGTGACCGGCTGTTTCTGGTGTCAGACGGGGTTACCGAATGTCCTGCGCCAGACGGGCAGGAACTCGGTGCCGAGGGCCTGATCGAGATATTGGCGCGAAATGAAGGGCTTGAGGCACAGGCGCTGCTGGAGGCGCTGGTCTGGAACCTGAACAGCCATGCAGGCGGGCAGGATTTCCCCGATGATGTGTCGGGCGTGTTGTTCCACTATCGCGGCTGATGCAGGGCCTGCGCCAGAAAGGCGCGGTCGCCCGCATTGCCCAGACGGGCCAGCGCCTCGTCTGTCGGCAGCCAGACCGCGCTGTGGCCTGCCTCGGTCGGTGGGCAGATCGGGCGGACGGGCCGGGCGAGATAGATGGTGCACAGCTTTTCGGCCCAGCGGTCATAATCGGGCATGTAGCAGAACCGCCGGAACGCGCCGAGCCGCCGGGTGACGCTGATCCGCCAGCCGGTTTCTTCCATCACCTCGCGGTGCAGGGCGGCAATCGGCTGTTCGCCCCGGTCGATCCCGCCCCCGGGAAGCTGGTATTCGGGCACGGGATTGGCCTGAAAGGTGGTCAGGATCTGATCGCCCTGAAGCAGCACCGCATAGACGCCGGGGCGCAGCCCATAGCGTTGCCCGGGTTTCACCGCTTCGCCAATTCGCCGTATCATGCCCTTGGTCCTGAACTTGCCGCGCCTATATTGTCGCGGTATGCCAAGACTGGCAGCTTTAGGAAACCCCCATGACCATCGGATCGCAAATCGCCTGGGACGATACTGTCCTGCCGTTTCAACTGGACCTCGCGGATATTCGCGGCCGCGTGGCGCGGCTGGATGGCGTGCTGGATCAGGTGCTGAAGCAACATGCCTATCCGCCCCAGATCGAGGCGCTGGTCTGCGAGGCGGCCTTGCTGACCGCGCTGATCGGCCAGACGATCAAGCTGCGCTGGCGGCTGTCGTTGCAGATCCGCGGCATCGGGCCGGTGAAGATGATTGCCACCGATTACTATGGCCCGACCGAGGATGGTCAGGCCGCCCGCATCCGCGCCTATGCGAATTTCGTGGAAGAAGATCTGGACCCCGCTGCAAAACCGTTCGACCTGATCGGCGAGGGGTATTTTGTCATCGTGATCGACCAGGGGCAGGGCATGTTGCCCTATCAGGGCATTACGCCGCTGACCGGCGGGTCACTGTCCGCCTGCGCAGAGACCTATTTTGCGCAATCTGAACAGCTTCCGACCCGGTTCGCGCTGACCTATGGCCGCAGTCAGGTGCCGGGTGTGGCACCGCATTGGCGGGCAGGGGGCGTGATGATCCAGCATATGCCCAAAGCCTCGCCCTTCGTGGCGCAAGAGGGTGGCTCGGGCGAGGGCGGGTTGCTGACCCCGGCGGATATCGTCGATGGCGAGGACGGCGAAAACTGGGCGCGCGTCAATCTGCTGCTGGATACGGTGGAGGAGCTGGAGCTGATCGGGCCGTCGGTTGCGCCGACGGATCTGCTGGTGCGGCTGTTCCACGAGGAGCAACCGCGCGTCTATGATGCCCAGCCGGTGCGCTTTGGCTGCTCCTGTTCGGCGGAAAAGGTGCGCTCGTCGCTGTCGATCTATTCGGCCAAGGATCTGCGCCACATGACCACGCCGGAAGGTATTCTGACGGCGGATTGCCAGTTCTGCGGCGCGCATTACGAATTCGATCCGAAAACGCTGGGCTTCGAGGCCGAGCAGGCGGCACGGGATGGCGATTGAAACGCTGATAGCGGCGCTGGCACGGCCCACGCCTGCCTCGTCGGACTATGATCTGAACCCCGACACGGTTCTGGCTCCGGGGCGCGTTCTGCGCCCCGCTGCTGTTCTGGTGGCGGTGTGTGAAGGGCGGCAGGGGCCAGAGGTGCTGCTGACCAAACGCGCCTCGGGGCTGAAGCACCATCCGGGGCAGATTGCCTTTCCGGGGGGCAAGATTGATGCCACCGATGCCTCGCCCGAGGCGGCGGCGCTGCGCGAGGCCTGGGAGGAGGTGGCGCTCGACCCGGCGCTGGTCCGGGTTCTGGGGCGGCTGCCCGCGCATGAAACCGTCACCGGCTATAGCGTGACGCCGATTTTGGGCCATATCAGAGACGGTTTTGTGTCCCGGGCCGAGTTGGGCGAGGTGCAGGAGGTGTTTCGCGTGCCGCTGTCGCATCTGGCCGATCTGAGCCGGTTCCGGGTTGAGCGGCGGATCTGGCGGGGCGAGTGGCGCAGCTATTATGCCGTGCCTTACGGCCCCTATTATATCTGGGGCGCAACGGCCCGGATGTTGCGCGGGCTGGCCGAAAGGCTTGCTGCATGAGGATCGAGGGCGACTGGCTGACCTCTGCCGCCACGCAGGCGGTGTGCCGGGCGATCACGGCAGGCGGGTTTCAGGCGCTGTTCGTGGGGGGCTGTGTGCGCAATGCGCTGCTGAACATGCCGGTGGCGGACATTGATCTTGCCAGCGACGCCCCGCCGCAAACCGTCTCTGATCTTGCCGAAAAGGCCGGATTGAAAGTGGTTCCGACCGGGATCGACCATGGCACGGTGACGGTGATTGCGGGCGGCGTGCCGCATGAGGTGACGACCTTCCGCCGCGATGTGGCAACCGATGGCCGTCGGGCGGTGGTCGCCTATTCCGGCGATATTGCCGAAGATGCGGCGCGGCGCGATTTCACCATGAATGCGCTTTATGCCCTGCCGGATGGGCAGGTGATCGACCCGCTGGGCGGATTGCCCGACCTTGTGGCGCGGCATGTCCGGTTTGTCGGCGATGCCGAACGCCGCATCCGCGAGGATTACCTGCGCATCCTGCGCTTTTTCCGCTTTCACGCGATCTACGGCGATCCGGCAGGCGGCATTGATGCCGAGGGGCTGGCCGCCTGTGCGGCCCTTTCGGCTGGAATAGAGACGCTTTCTGCCGAACGTATCGGGGCGGAAATGCGCAAATTGCTGGCGGCGGCGGATCCGGCGCCTGCGCTGGCCGCGATGGCGCAGGCCGGGGTTCTGGCGCAGGTTCTGCCGGGGGCCGATGCGCGGCCGCTGGCCCCTCTGGTGCATCTGGAGGGTGATCTTGCGCCGAGCTGGCTGCGCCGCCTTGCCGTTTTGGGCGGCGAGGATGTGAGCGCGCGCTGGCGGCTGTCGCGGCAGGACAGCCGGGATCTGGCGCTGGTGAAGGATGCATTGGGCGATCTGTCCAGCCCTGCCGCGCTCGGCTATCGCTTGAAACCGGCGCTGGCGACCGATGTCATTCTGGCCCGGGCGGCGCTGTTCGAGGCGGACCCGCCACCAGATTGGCGGGCCGAGATCGCGCGGGGGGCGGCGGCGCGCTTTCCGGTACGCTCTGCCGATCTGATGCCCGCCTTGCAGGGCGCGGCGCTGGGGGCGCGGCTGAAGGCGCTGGAACAGCACTGGCTGCAAACCGGGCTGCGGCTTGGCCGGGATGATCTTCTGGGGTGAATTGTTTTCCTTCTGGTCAAATCGGGCTATATATCTGCCAAGACCACAGTGAAGGCAGTTCTTTTGATGTTCCGGTTTTTCGAAGGGCTGGTTGACCCCTATCGGCCATATACGCCCTCCAATACGCCACCGCGCAAACTCTGGCCGTTCCTGCGGGAATATATCATCCCGTTCCGGGGGGTGTTTACCGTTACGGCGCTGCTGTCGGTGCTGGCGGCGGCGGCGGATGTGGTGCTGATCTGGTATGTGGGCCGGGTGGTCGACCTGCTGGCGCAGGGCAAACCGCAAGAGATCTGGGCCAGCTATGGCACCGAGATTCTGGCGGTGGGCTTTGCCGTTCTGGTGCTGCGGCCGCTGATCCTCGTGGCCAATGTGGCGCTGCTGCACAATACGATCCTGCCGAACTTTGGCACCATGATCCGTTACCGCGCGCATAATCATGTGCTGCGGCAGCCGGTGGGCTGGTTTGAATCCGATTTCGCGGGCCGCATTGCCAACCGCATCATGCAGACACCGCCCGCTGCCGGGGATGCAGTGTTTCAGACCTTTGACGCAGTGGCCTTTGCCAGCGTCACTGTGGTGGGTGCGGGCGTGATGCTGGCAGAGGCGGATCTGCGTCTGCTGGTGCCGTTGCTGATCTGGTTCGCGCTTTATGCCGCGCTGGTGAAATGGACGCTGCGCCGGGCGGGCCCGGCCTCCAAGGCCAGTTCGGATGCGCGCTCGGCTGTCACCGGGCGGGTGGTTGATGCCTATAGCAACATCCATTCGGTGAAGATGTTCGCGCATCACGATCTGGAAATGCGTTATGCGACCGAAGCGATCGAAACCGCGCGGGTGAAGTTCCAGCAGGAAATGCGCATCGTCACCAAGATGGATCTGGCGCTGACGGTGCTGAACGGGTTTCTGATCGTGGCGGTGACCGGCTGGGCCTTGCTGCTGTGGTATCAGGGGCAGGCTTCGGTGGGCACGGTGGCGGCGGCGACGACGCTTGTGCTGCGGCTGAACAACATGACCTATTGGATCATGTGGGCGACAACCTCGCTGGTGCAGGCGCTGGGCGTGGTGGCCGAAGGTATGGAGACGATCACCCAACCCATCGGGCTGGTGGATGCGGCAGCGGCGCGGCCCTTGCGGCTGACCGAGGGGCGGATCGACCTTCAGGCCGTCTCGCATCACTATGGCCGCGGTTCGGGCGGTTTGCAGGCGGTAACGCTGACCATCCGGCCCGGGGAACGGATCGGGCTTGTCGGGCGTTCCGGTGCCGGGAAATCGACATTGGTGAAGCTGATGCTGCGCTTTTACGATCCCGAGGCCGGGCGCATCCTGATCGACGGGCAAGACATCACGCAGGTCACACAAGACAGCCTGCGCCGCGAAATCGGCATGGTGCAGCAGGACAGCAGCCTGTTGCATCGGTCCGTGCGCGAAAACATCCTCTATGGCCGCCCCGATGCCACCGAGGCCGAGATGATCGCGGCGGCACAGCGTGCCGAAGCGCATGAGTTCATCCTGACGCTGGAAGACCCCGAAGGCCGCCGCGGTTATGATGCGCATGTCGGCGAGCGCGGGGTGAAGCTTTCGGGCGGGCAGCGCCAGCGCGTCGGTCTGGCGCGGGTGATCCTGAAAGATGCGCCGATCCTGATCCTGGACGAGGCGACAAGCGCGCTCGACAGCGAGGTCGAGGCGGCGATCCAGGATGCGCTTTATGGTGTGATGCAGGGCAAGACAGTGATCGCCATTGCGCACCGCCTGTCGACCATCGCGGCGATGGACCGTATTGTGGTGCTGGAGGATGGGCGCGTGGCCGAAGACGGCAGCCATGCCGATCTTCTGGCGCAGGGCGGCCTTTATGCCCGGTTCTGGGCGCGGCAATCCGGTGGATTTATCGGAACAGAGGAGACGGAATGAAGCTGCTGACATCGCTTGGCGGCTTTATTGACGCCTTCCGCCCCGCCTCGGGCAATCCGCCGCAACAGCTTGGCGCATTTTTCGGCTGGTGTCTGCGCGGGGCCTGGGGGCCTTTGGTGGTGGCGGGCATCATCTCCAGCCTTGCGGGCACGACAGAGGTGGTTTCGGCGCTGATCCTCGGTTGGGTGGTGGATGCGGCGGTAAGCGCAGGGCCTGCCGACTTTTTCGCCGTGCATCTGGATCTGCTGCTGTGGTTCACCGCCTTTTACCTGATCTTCCGCCCGCTGGCCTTTGCGGCCTCGGCGGCGTCCAACTCGATCATCGTCGGGCCGAATGTGATGCCGCTGGTATTGAGCCGTCTGCATCGCTGGACCCTGGGGCAAAGCGTCACCTTCTTTGACAATGATTTTGCCGGGCGGATCGCGCAAAAGCAGATGCAGGCAGCGCGGGCGGTGACCGATGTGGCGACAGAGGTGATCAACACCGTCTGTTTCGCGCTGGCCTCGGTGATCGGTTCGGCGATTTTCCTGATCGCGATTGATGCCCGCATTGCGATTGCGTTGCTGGTCTGGATGGCGGCCTATCTGGCGCTGATCCGGTTTTTCCTGCCCAAGGTAAAGGTGAACTCGGCGGCGCGGGCGGCGGCGCGGGCGATGGTGTCGGGGCAGGTGGTGGATACGATCACCAATATCAAGACCGTCAAGCTGTTCGCTCATGCCGCCTTCGAGGACCGGGTTGCGCTGAAAAGCATGGAGGTCTTCCGCGCCCGCAGTCTGGAATTCGGCGTCATCTCGACCTGGTTCCGATTTACTCTGATGACGCTGGCCGGGGTGCTGCCGGTGTTGCTGATCGGCGGCACTGTGCTGTTGTGGCAGCAGGGCGCGGCCACGGCCGGCGCGATTGCGGCCTCGGGGGCGGTGGCGATGCGGATTGCGCAGATGACCGGCTGGGTCAGCTTTACCCTGATGTCCATCTATACCAGCGTGGGCGAGGTGGAGGACGGAATGCGCACGCTGTCGGCGCCGCATCTTCTGGCCGACAAGCCCGATGCGATCGAACTGCCGCGCGTCAAGGGGGCTGTGCGCTATGATCATGCCAGCTTTGCCTATGGCCGCACGCGGGGCGGGGTGGAGGATGTGTTTCTGGACATCCGCGCCGGTGAGAAGCTGGGCATTGTCGGCGCATCGGGGGCGGGCAAATCCAGCCTCGTGGCGCTGCTGTTGCGGCTCTATGATTGCGAAAAGGGTGCGGTTCTGGTCGATGGCCATGATGTGCGCGATGTGACGCAGGAATCGCTGCGCCGTCAGATCGGCATGGTCACGCAGGAAACCGCGATGTTCAACCGCTCGGCGCGGGACAATATCGCCTATGGCCGCCCCGATGCGACAGAGGCCGAGATCATCGCGGCGGCGCGGCAGGCCGAAGCGCATGAGTTCATTCTGGCGATGGAGGATCATCAGGGCCGCAAGGGGTATGATGCCTATCTTGGGGAGCGTGGGGTCAAACTGTCAGGCGGGCAGCGGCAACGCATCGCGCTGGCGCGTGCCTTCCTGAAGGATGCGCCGATTCTGGTGCTGGACGAGGCGACCTCGGCGCTTGATTCGGAGGTGGAGGCCAGTATCCAGGAAGCGCTGGACCGGGTGATGGTGGGCAAAACCGTGCTGGCCATCGCGCATCGCCTGTCGACCATCGCTGCGATGGACCGGATTGTGGTGCTGGATTCGGGCCGGATCGTCGAGATGGGCAACCATGAGGCGCTTTTGGCACAAGGAGGGCTTTACGCGCGCTACTGGAACCGTCAATCGGGGGGCTTCATCGTCACCGAAGAGGCTGAGGCAGCGGAATGAAACTGACCATCGAGCGACTGGGCCACCTGGGCGACGCCATCGCGCAGGGGCCGGACGGCCCCGTTTATGTGCCACAGATGCTGCCCGGCGAAGAGGTCGAGGGCGAGATTCAGGGCGACAAGCTACTGAATGCGCGGATCCTGACCCCCTCGGCGGATCGGGTGAAACCGCCATGCCCCCATGCCCGCAGCTGCGGTGGCTGCCTGATGCAGCACGCCCGTGACGGGTTTGTGGCCGATTGGAAGATGGGGATCGTGCGCGGTGCGCTGGCCGGTCAGGGCATCGAGGCGGAACTGCGTGGCGTGCTGACCTCGCCGCCGCAATCACGCAGGCGGGCCACGCTTTCGGGGCGGCGTACCAAGGGCGGTGCGATGCTGGGCTTTCATGCGCGCGGCTCGGATCAGTTGATCCCCGCGCCGAATTGTCAGCTGCTGCACCCCGACCTGATGGCGGTGTTCCCGGCGCTGGAGGCGCTGGTGATCGCAGGCGGATCGCGCACCACCGAACTGTCGCTGACGCTGACCCGCACTTTGGCGGGGCCGGATGTGATCGTGGCAGGGGGCAAGCCGCTCGACGGGCAGTTGCGGCTGGATCTGGCGCGCATCACTGAAGCCCACGGCCTGTCGCGGCTGACCTGGGGGGACGAGACGGTGGCCCTGCGCGCCGCGCCGATGCAGCGATTCGGCAAGGCGCTGGTGGCACCGCCGCCCGGGGCCTTCCTGCAAGCGACGGTGGAGGGCGAGCGCGCCTTGCTGGGGGCGGTGCGCGCCGCCGTGGGCAGCGCCGACCGCATCACCGATCTGTTCGCCGGGGTGGGCACGTTCAGTCTGCCGCTGGCCGATCAGGCCGCGGTTCATGCTGTCGAGGGCGAGGCGGCGATGATGGCCGCGCTCGACAAGGGCTGGCGTCAGGCGCAGGGGCTGCACCGCGTCAGCGTCGAGACGCGTGATCTGTTCCGCCGTCCGCTGGAACCTGATGAATTCAAAGGCGTGCAGGCCGTCGTGATCGACCCGCCGCGCGCCGGGGCCGAGGCGCAGACAGCCACACTGGCGCGCTCCGGTGTGCCGGTGATCGCGGCGGTGTCGTGCAATCCGGTGACCTTCGCGCGCGATGCCCGGGTGCTGCGCGCCGGGGGCTATCAGCTCGATTGGGTGCATGTGGTCGATCAGTTCCGCTGGTCGTCGCATGTGGAACTGGCGGCGCGGTTCAGCCGGGCGTGAATTGACGCACGAAGCCGTGATGGCTTTGTGGATCCATGCACGGATGTATTCTCTAGGCAAATTGTGCATAAATGCGGTAGGGCAGGAAAAAAAGAAGCAGTACACAGGCGACCCATGGTCTTGATCCGCATCCTTCTTGCGTTTGCGCTCGTGCTCGGGCTGTCTGCCTGTGGCGGCGGCAAGTTCCGCACCTATCGCGGCCCCGAAGTCACCTCGATCCAGGTGCATAAGGCAGATCGCAAGATGTATCTGCTGCACAATTCCAAAGTGCTGAAAGAATACGATATTTCTCTGGGTTTCCAGCCGGTCGGACACAAGCAGTTCGAGGGTGACGGCAAGACGCCGGAAGGTGTGTATTTCATCAGCCACCACAATCCGCGCAGCCGTTATCACCTGTCGGTCGGCGTGTCCTATCCGAACGAGGCGGATCGGGCCTTTGCGTCGACCATGGGCAAATCGCCGGGCGGCGATATCATGATTCACGGGCGTTCGCGCTACAAGGGCCAGAACAAGGGCGATTGGACCGCCGGCTGCATCGCGGTGCGCGACCGCGAAATGGAAGAGATCTATTCCATGCTGCGCCGCCAGACCCCGATCCTGATCCTGCCCTGAGCCGACATCAGACTGCAAAAAAGGGGCCAATCGGCCCCTTTTCTTGTTTCCGGTGATGACTGCCGCGCGGTTATTGCGCGGGAACATTGTCCATTTCAGAGGTCACGGTGCGGCCCAGAGCGATGGCGTTCACGTTTTGCACGGGCGCGCGGGTGCTGTCGCCGGTGACAAGCGTCCACCAGATCTTGCCGCTCGGCTCCTGGAACCAGGCAAACCCCATCTCATTGGCGCTGGCATCCAGAATGATCGCGCGGGTGTCGGGCTGGTTTGCCCAGGCGGCCAGCGTTTCCAGTTCCGTCTCGTAGGTTTCCGAAATCAGCTCGCCGCCGAAATGCCCGCCATAGCCCGCACGCTGCACCCGCAGCAGCGGCGACGAGCCGTCAGAGCCGAAATGCCAGGGACGATTCTGCGCCGACATGTCACGCGAATGTGCCGCTGCCGCCGCGTTCAGTTGCGGGTTCAATTGCATCTGCACCACGCCCTTGGCCGCCCGCAGCGAGTTGACCGAATCAAGCACCCGATAGGCGATCTCGCCCTCGGTGCGTTTGTCGATCTTGTAGACACGCGGCAGGGGGCGCCCATCGGCGCCGAACTGTGCCTCCGGGGCTGTGGTGCTGCAAGCCGCGAGCATGGCTGCCGCACAGACCGCCAGAACGGAAAATCTCGTCATCTTCTTTCACACCAATGGCAATTCGACCGTTCGTCCTTATCCAATCCGGGCAGAAGGTTCAAACGCAAGTCTGCGTGATCTTGACCGTTGACATCTGTTTGATTTGCGAAGTTGCGGCATTGCAGCTAAAAACCGCTCAAATCCAACGACAAGGAGTTCAGCGGATGAGTGCTGACACTACGTTCAAGCCCAGCCGCCGTGCGGTTCTTGGTGGCGCTGCTGCGGCAGCAATGGGGGCTGCGGCCCTTCCGGCCTTCGCGCAGGCCGACAGTTCTGTGCGCAACAACATCTCCAGCTTCCGTATGCTGGACTGGCAGCCCTACTTCACCGATACCCGCAAAGGCGCGGTTCTGGTGGATACGCAGTCGCGCGCGCTGCATTTCTGGTCGGAAGATCAGACGGTCTACAAACTTTACCCGACCTCGGTGCCGCTGTCGGAAGATCTGACCCGCCGGGGCCGGACCGAGATCATCAAGAAGGTGGTCGGCCCGGAATGGCGCCCGACGCCGTCGATGCTGGAACGCAACCCTGACTGGCCGCCCTATATCGGCCCCGGCCCGGACAATCCGCTCGGCACCCATGCGCTGTGGCTTTCGTGGACCTATTACCGGATCCATGGCACGCATGACACGCGCAAGATCGGCCGCAAATCTTCCAACGGCTGCGTCGGGCTGTACAACGAGCATATTTCGGAATTGTTCAACCTGACCCAAGTTGGCACACAGGTGTTGCTAATTTGACGACATCGCGGGGCGGCATTTCTGCCCCGCTTGCCCTTGCATTGCGCCTGTGACCGTTCACGATTACACAGCGAAATACGAGGTACAGTCTTGGGTGCGCAGTATCGCCTCTGCAAAATTCGATCCTGCGCAATATCTGGAGGTTAACATGAAGAAACTTGCACTTGCTGCCGCTCTGACGGTCGCTGCTTCCACCGCTTTCGCTGGTGGCGTTGTTGAGCCGGTCATGGAGCCGGAAGTTGTTGAAGCCGCGACCTCGTCGTCGGCTGGCGGCATCATTGTTCCGCTGCTGCTCCTGCTGGTTGTGGCTGCTGCTGCTTCCAACTGATCTGACACAGGCTGTCATGGAAAAGGCGGCAGGGAAACCTGCCGCCTTTTTCTTTTTGTAGGCCTGAACAGGGGCGGCCTTACAGCCAGCCCCCCAGATTGTCGCGGATCACGGCAGCGAGGGCCGCGATATGGGCGGCATCATCGTTCAGGCAGGGAATATAGGTAAAGCTTTCCCCGCCCGCGTGCTCAAACGCCTCGCGGATCTCACCATTGATCTCTTCCAGCGTCTCGATGCAGTCGGCGGAAAAGGCGGGGGCCATCACCGCAATGCGCTTCTTGCCCTGTTTTGCCAGCTCTGCCACATGCTCCACCGTATAGGGCTTGAGCCATTCTTCCGGGCCAAAGACCGACTGGAACGTGGTGTCGATGCTGCCCTTGTCCCATCCCAGCCGCTCGCGCAGCAGCCGCGAGGTTTTCTGGCATTGGCAGTGATAGGGATCACCTGACATCAGATAGCGTTTCGGCATCCCGTGATAGGAGGCCACCAGCACATCGGGGCGGTGATCCAGCTGCGCATAGGCGCGTTCTACCGATCGGGCCAGTGCGTCAATATACAGCGGATGGTCAAAGTATTCCGCCACGGTGCGGGCTGCGGGCTGGCGCTTTTCCTGCATCAGCGCGCGAAAGAAGGCATCATTCGCCGTGCCCGAGGTGGCCCCGGCGTAATGCGGATACAGCGGGAAAAACAGGATCTTCTCGCAGCCCGCCGCGACCATCGCCCGCACCTTCGACGCGGTGGAGGGATTGCCATAGCGCATGCAGAAATCGACCATGACCTGATCGCCAAAATTGTCCTTCAGTGTCGCGGCAAGGGCGCTTGTCTGATCTTTGGTGATGGTCATCAACGGGCTTTCGCCCTTGGGGCCGCCCTTGTCGTGATTCCAGATGGATTTGTAATTCGCGCCCGAGGTGAAGGGGCGCTTGGTCAGGATGATCAGCTGCAGCAGCGGCTGCCACTTCCAGCTGGCATAGTCGATCACCCGTTTGTCCGACAGGAATTCGTTCAGATACCGCCGCATCGACCAGTAATCGTAATGGTCGGGCGTGCCGAGATTGGCCAGAAGAACACCGATCCTGGCCTGCCGCACGGGCGGATGGCTGGCAGGCGCATGGGCCAGGCGGCCCTCGCCGGGGCGGATCGTCGGGGCGGCCTGATCGCGCGTGGCGTCCAGCATGGTCATTCTCCTGTCTGTCATTCTGCCCGACATAGTCTTGCGGCGCGTGGCGTCAATTCTCTGTCGATGTCGCAGCCTTCAGCGCATCTTCCAGCCGCTGCACCGCCGATCCGGGCCGAAGCGGCTTTTGCTGGCTGTCATGCGGGGCCCAGCCGGTCAGGCAGATCATTTCGAATGTCGCACCGATGCGGCCATCGGGAAGGGCATAGGCCTGCTGATACTGCTCTGCGGCGGCGGCAAGGACGTGGCGGCGGGTAAAGCGGCGCAGGCGCGTGTTCAGGGCATTGACCTCGCCCATGGCGCGCAGATCGGCCATCAGGTGCCACGCATCGCGGTAGCTGGCATGGCGGGTATAGGCATCGGCCACCGGCAGGTTCAGCCCGGCGCGTTGCAGCAACGCCCCCAGATCGCGGATCTCGCCCATCGGCAGCACCCGCGGCGACAGTCCGCCCGTCACCTGCGCCTCGGCCTCGGCCAGACAGGCGCGCAGCTCGTGCAGCGTCTGGCCGCCAAGGGCAAAGCCCAGAAACAGCCCGTCGGGGCGCAGCGCGCGGCGCGATTGCACCAGTTGGCCAACCGGATCATTGGCCCAATGCAGCGCCATGGCGTGCACGACCAGATCATGTGCTTCGGGGTGCAGGTCCAGCAGATCGTCATCCGCAACGATCCGGGCGCCCGGCAGGACATTTTGCCAGATTTCCGGAAATGGTGTGACAATTGCCGGCTGCGTAAACTGCCTGTTAACCGCGCTCAGTCTTTCCTGAACTTCGAGGACCACCTCCTCATGCAGGAACAGCGCATCGCGGCGGGCGCGGGCGCGGTTGCGGGCAAGGGCGGGGCGGTCGGTAAGCTGGGGTGGGGTCTGCATCATGCCTCCATCATGGCGGGACCATAGGAGCGTCGGATGAGAATGCAAGCCGCTGTGCATCTGGTCTATCCACCACAGTGTCTGAGCTGTGATGCGCTCGTCACCACGGATTTCGGCCTGTGTGCCCGTTGTTGGCGTGAAACGCCGTTCATTGCGGGGCTGGTCTGCGATTGCTGTGGCACGCCGCTGCCGGGGGAGGAGACGGGGGGACCGGTGCAATGCGACGATTGCCTTGCTATTGCCCGGCCCTGGAGCCGGGGGCGCGCTGCGATGCTCTACAAGGACAATGCGCGCCATCTGGTGATGGCGCTGAAACATGGCGACAGGCTTGACCTGGCGCGCCCGGCGGCGGGCTGGCTGCTGCGGGTGGCGCAGCCGCTGCTGGCCCCGGATGCGCTGATTGCGCCGGTGCCACTGCATTGGCTGCGGTTGCTGAAGCGGCGTTACAACCAGTCGGCGCTGCTGGCCGGGGCACTGGCCAGGCTGACCGATCTGCCGCATTGCCCCGATCTGCTGATCCGCCATCGCAATACCCGCAGTCAGGAAGGGCGCGACCGGGACGGGCGGTTCCGCAATCTGGATGGGGCGATCCGCCTGCACGCGCGGCGGCGCTGGCAGGTGGAGGGGCGGCCGATCCTGCTGGTGGATGATGTGATGACCTCGGGGGCCACGCTGGCCGCCTGTGCCGAGGCCTGCCTTGCGGCGGGCGCGGCGCGGGTGGACGTGCTGGTGCTGACCCGCGTTGCGAAGGACGGCTAAATCCTTATAGTCGCGCCAATTGCGAGGATTGGCCCCCGAAGGTGATGCGTCATGAAACCCGTCGAAATCTATACCACCCCGACCTGCCCCTATTGCCTTGCCGCCAAACGGCTGCTGACCAAGAAGGGCGCGGCCTTCACCGAGATTGACGTGAGCCGCGATCCCGCCTTGCGTGATGCGATGACAGCGCGGGCAGGCGGGCGGCGATCTGTGCCGCAGATCTTCATCGGTGGGCAGCATGTGGGTGGCAGTGACGATATTCACGCGCTGGATCATGCCGGCAAGCTTGACCCGCTTCTGGCGGGCTGAGCGATGCGGATTGCCCTTGTGCAACTGACCGTCGGGGATGATCCGGCGGAAAACCTGCCCGAAACGCTGGCGCTTGTGCGCGCGGCGGCGGCGGGTGGTGCGGCTTTTGTGCTGACGCCCGAATGTACCAATGCGCTCAGCTCCAACCGCGATCACCAGCGCCGGGTGCTGCACGCCGAAGCCGACGATCCCACCCTTGCCGCGCTTCAGGCCGAGGCGAAGGCGCTGGGGATCTGGCTGTTGATCGGGTCTTTGGGCGTGCTGACGCAGGATGCCGACGGGCGGTTCGCCAATCGCTCGTTCCTGATCGGGCCGGATGGGGCCATCGCCGCGCGTTATGACAAGATCCATATGTTCGATGTGAATGTGACCGAAACCGAGGTCTATCGCGAATCGGCAGGCTATCGCCCCGGTGCGCAGGCGGTTCTGGCCGATACGCCCCTGGGCAAGATCGGCATGGCGGTCTGCTATGACCTCCGCTTCCCGCATCTGTTCCGCCGTCTGGCGCAGGCAGGGGCGCAGATCCTGACGGTGCCCGCCGCCTTCAACCATCTGACCGGGCAGGCGCATTGGGAAACCCTGCTGCGCGCTCGTGCGATTGAAACCGGCTGCTTCGTTCTGGCCCCGGCGCAAACCGGGTTTCACCCCGAAACCGACGGCAAGGGGCGGCGCACCCATGGCCACAGCCTTGCCATTGCGCCATGGGGCGAGGTGCTGGCCGATGCGGGCGAAGAGCCGGGCGTCACCTTTGCCGAGATTGATCTGGCTGAGGTGGAGCGGGCGCGGGCGCGGGTGCCCTCGCTGTCGCATGACCGCAGTTTCGATGGCCCATGATGGCTGAAAAAACCGAAGATATCGCCATTGCCCTGTTTGGCGAGCTGTTCATGGCCGATCAGCTGGCCCGCAACCGCATCTCCAAGGCGCTGCCCAAGGGGATGGAACTGTCGCATTTCGGGGTGCTGAACCATCTGGCCCGTATTCAGGAAGAGCGCACGCCGGCGCAGCTGGCGCGCAGCTTTCACGTCACGCGGGGCGCGATGACCAATACGCTGGCCAAGCTGGAATGGGCGGGCCATGTGCATATCCGCCCCGACTGGGACGATGCGCGGCGCAAATTCGTGGCGATCAGCCCCTCGGGCCGGGCCGCGCGCGATGCGGCGGTTCATGCCATCGCGCCGCTGATTGCCGAGGTTGTGCAGGCGCTGGGCGCCGATCGGGTGCGCGCGGTGCTGCCCGTGCTGCGGGAACTGCGGACCAAGCTGGAAGACGACGACTGATCGTCGCCTTCCGCCGGGTTTACTTGGTCAGGTTGTTCACGCGGGTCGAAACGCCCATCGCATCAAACAACAGGTCGAGCACCGAGTTGGTCTTGAGCACAGAGCTTTCGGTGACCAGAACCAGATCCCGGTCCTCGATCTGGAACTCGCCCGCGCTGAACAGCCCGTCTGCGGTGGTCAGATCAATCGCAAAGATTGTGCGTTCCTTGCTTGGGCCGCTGCCATCGCTGCGCAGATGTTTCGGATCGTAATCGCGCAGAACCAGAACACCTTTCGGGTTGGCGCGTGTGTCGTTCACGCCGCCGATCAGCGAGGCCGCATCCAATGCGGTGATGGTTTCGCTCGGGAAGGGGATCTGCGCCTCTTTGCGCGCCGCCCCCAGCGACAGGAAATAACGGTCGTCATCCTCGACATAGACCTTGTCGCCGCCGCGCAGCGTGGTGTCGAGCGACGGGCTTTTCAGCAGTTTGTCGGCCGAGATCCCGTAAAGCTTGCCACTGCGCATCAGCCGGACCTGCGGATTTTCAAAGGTGCCGGAGATGCCGCCGCCCATGGCCAGCAGGCTCAGCACCGTGAAGTCGCGGTCGGGCATCACGAAGTTGCCGGGATTGGCGACGCCACTGACCAGATCGACCGAGCTTTGCCGTCCGGCGGTATGGCTCAGCTGCACCTGCGCCGACGGAATGATGGCGGCGAATTTCTGCTGGATCGTGTCGCGCGCCCGGTCGGGCGACATCTTGGCGACATAGACCTGATCGACATAGGGCAGGAAGACCTCGCCGCTGGGCGACACGCGGATCGCCTTCAGCTCCACCACCTTTTGCCCGGTCTGGGTCAGCAGCGAGCTTTCGCCGTTGTCCCAGATCGACAGGTCCATCACGTCACCGGCCTCAATGATCTGCGAGGAGGGGCCCTTTTCGCGCGAAATCCAGCCCGCAACCTTGGGGCCGCCCTTCTGGGGCCAGGCGTTCAGTTTCGGCAATGTTTCGCGCGTGACCGGGAAGACGGCAAAGGTTGCGTCCGGTGCATCGGCACCTTTCAGAATCTGCGCCCGATTGGGCGCACCGCCGGGCAAATCCCCGCAGGAGGAAAGAAAGGTCAGGCTCGCTGACAGCAGCAAGAGCCTCCCGGCAAAAATCAGCATTATGAACTCCGGTAGAGCCGCACCTGGCAGGGTGGACTTTGGCAGTTGGTGCAAGATACTTGCGGGACGTGAGGGGTTCAACAGCCGAGTTCACACCAAGCGGAGCCATGCCGGAAAAGTCGATGATATGTGTGATGGGGGCCGCAGGCCGATTGGGGCGCATTCTGAATGCCGTCTGGCGTGGGCGTGATGCGCCGGGCCCGGTGCTTTGGCAGGGCCGCGGCCCGGGTCTGCCGCCCGGCTGGCTGGGCTGGGATGTGCTGCGCGAGGACTGGCCTGCCGGGCATCCGGCGGCAGCGGCGCTGCGCGACGGCATTTTCCTGTGTCTTTCCGGGGTGACGCGTGGCGATGCGGCGGCGATGGCGCAGAATGTGACGCTGGCCCTTGCGGCCTGCGATGCGGCGCGGCGCTGTGGCGCGCGGCATGTGTTCCTGTGTTCCTCGGCGGCGGTTTACGGCGCGGGCACCCCTGCGGGGGGGGCATTTTCCGAAACGGACGCGCTTGCCCCGACAAGCGACTATGGCCGCGCCAAGGTGGAAATGGAGCGTCTGGCCTTTTCCCTGCCCGCCGGGGCCGGGGCGGGACTGCCGGGAATTACGGCATTGCGCATTGGAAATGTGCTGGGGGCAGACAGTCTGATCGGGGGCATGGTGCCGAATCGCCCTGTGATCCTTGATCCGGTAGCGGGGCAGGCGGGTGGTCCGGTCCGGTCTTATATCGGGCCTGCGACGCTGGCCCATGTGCTGCGTGCGCTGTGTGATCGGGTGCAAACGGGGGCAGAGATGCCGAAACTTCTGAACATTGCGGCGCCGGGCGGTGTGGCCATGGGCGATCTGTTGGATGCGGCCGGGCAGGACTGGCGGTTTGGCCCGGAAAATCCGCAGGTCTTGCCGCGTGTCGTGCTGCAAACAACCGCGTTGCAGGCCTGCGTGCCGCTGCCTGCAACCGCTGCCAGCCCTGCGGCCATGGTGGCCGAATGGCGCGGCCTTGGCATGGACCAGACAGGAGCGCGCGGCGCATGACGTGGCAAAAACGGCTGTTTGATCTGACCATCGCGCTGCTTCTTGCTGCGGCTCTGCTGCCGCCCTTTGCGGTCTTGCTCATCTTTCTGCTGCTGAAAGAGGGGCGGCCGATCTTTTATGTGGCCGAACGCATGAAAGCGCCGGGCGTGCCGTTCCATCTGTGGAAGCTGCGCACCATGACCGTGGTGCGCGAGGACAGTGGTGTATCCGGCGGCGACAAGGCGGCCCGCATCACGCCGGTGGGCCGGTTTCTGCGCCGCGCCCGGCTGGATGAAATCCCGCAACTGTGGAACGTGATCCGCGGAGACATGAGCTTTGTCGGCCCGCGCCCGCCCCTGCGCCTCTATGTCGAACGCTTTCCGGCGCTATATGCCGAGGTGTTGAAAAGCCGACCGGGCATCACCGGACTGGCCACCTTGCATTTTCACGCGCATGAGGAATGGCTGCTGCGCCAATGCCGGGATGCCGCCGAAACCGATGCCGTTTATGCCCGCCGCTGTGTGCCGCAAAAGGCGGCGCTGGACCTGATGTATCAGCGCAGTCAAAGCCTGTGTTTTGACCTTCGGCTGATTGCGCAGACCGGATTCGGAGTCTTGCTCAAAAGACTGTTCAAAAAATAGGCGATTTGATGCTGCGTTGGGCGATGTTGCACGGCGACGGCTTGTTGCTGCACGCGCATTGCGGTAAGTTAACGCATATCTTCCGGTTTGCATTTTTTCATTTTATGTGCATCTCGGTTTTGGCATGAGGCAAGAGCAGCAAATGCATCTTATCAGACGGGCATTGTATTCGCTGCTGTCGAGGCTGTCGCGGAAGAACAAGCAATTCGTCCTGTTCATGATTGACGCGCTTTTGCCGCCGCTGGTGCTGGTTCTGGCCATTGTCGTCGCGCATAACGGCTTTACCGCGTTCGAGCGCACGCCGAATGTCTTTTACATCCTGCCCGCCATCTCGTTGGTCGGCGGCGCGGTCTCGGCCTGGCTGGGGATTCCGCGGATCCAGCTGAAATCCTATGAAACCACCGCCGTTTTGCGCACCGCCACCTACGCGGCGGCGGTGACGGTGATCGCGGCGGTGATGTGCCGCTTTATCCTGCCCAGCTTTCCGGTGGCGGGAATCGTGATCTATGGGCTGATGCTGTTCCTCGGGGCAGCGGGCGCGCGCATGGCGATGTTCCATGTGCTGCTCTGGGTGCTGCGTCAGGGTCAGCCCAAGCACCGTGTGTTGATCTATGGCGCGGGCACCACCGGGGTTCAGCTGGTGGCGGCGCTGCGGTCGCATGAGCGGATCGTTCCGGTGGCGTTCATTGATGACAATACCGCCCTGCAATCCACCACCATTGCCGGGTTGCGTGTTCTGTCGCCTTCGGCACTGACGGAACTGGTGCAGCAGCGCGATATTGACCGGATCATTCTTGCGATGCCGTCGGTGTCGGCTCCCAAGCTGGCCCGCCTGTCGCGCAGCCTGCGCGGCATGGGATTCACGGTGCAATCGCTGCCGTCCTTCTCGCAGCTGGTGGGTGAAGAAGAGCTGATCGACAATCTGTCGCCGGTAGCGGCAGGGCAGTTTCTGGGCCGCGCGCAGGTGGGGGACACCTTCCCGCAGGGCGATGAAGCCTATCGCGGCAAGTCGATCCTCGTGTCGGGCGCAGGCGGCTCTGTCGGGTCAGAGCTGTGCCGCCAGTTGATCGGCTGCGCCCCCGCCAAGATCGTGTTGTATGAGGTGAGCGAGGTCGCGCTCTATTCCATCGACAAGGAATTGCGCGATCTGGTGGAGGGCACCGGGATCGAGGTCTGCCCCGTGCTCGGCTCTGTCACCGATTCGCGGCTGACGCGCATGGTGATCAACGATCACGGGATCGAGGCGGTGTTTCACGCGGCGGCTTACAAGCATGTGCCGCTGGTGGAATGCAATCCGCTGGCCGGGCTGGCCAATAATGTGCTGGGCACCCGCACCATTGCCGAGGCGGCGAATGATGCGGGCGTCGGGCGGTTCATCCTGATTTCGTCCGACAAGGCGGTGCGCCCGACCAATGTGATGGGCGCGTCCAAGCGGCTGGCCGAACTGGTTGTGCAGGATATGGCCAAACGTTCGCGCGGGACGGTGTTTTCCATGGTGCGCTTTGGCAATGTGCTGGGTTCCTCCGGCTCGGTCATTCCGCTGTTCAAGGAACAGATTGCCAAGGGCGGGCCGGTCACGCTGACACATGAGGATGTGACGCGCTTCTTCATGACGATTTCCGAGGCAGCGCGGCTGGTTCTGCTGGCAGGCTCGTTCTCGGATACGCAGACCTCGCGCGGCGGCGATGTGTTTGTTCTCGATATGGGAAAACCCGTGCGCATCCGCGATATGGCGGTGCAGCTGATCAATGCCGCAGGCTATTCGGTGCGGGATGCCGATCATCCCGATGGCGATATTGAAATTGTGGTGACGGGTCTGCGCCCCGGTGAAAAGCTGCATGAAGAGCTGTTGATCGGCGCGGGTCTGCTGACCACACCCCATTCCAAGATCCTGCGTGCGCGCGAAGACAGCCTGTCTGAGCTGGAGATGGCAAGTGCGCTGCGCGCGCTGCGCTCGGCGGTGGCCGTGGGCGATCAGGGTGCTGCGCGCGAGGTCATTTCCACCTGGGTTCATGGCTATCAGCCGCCCGCCCGCGTTGTGGCTGTGCTGTGATCGGCAACAGTCCCCGCTTCTGGCACCGGAGCGGATTGTTGCGCAGCGCTCTTTCGCCTAAACTGCCCCAAACCTTGGAAGGCGTTACTGTCATGAAAGCATTCCCGGCATCGAAGGGCAGGTTCCTTGTTGCTACATCCCTTCTGGCACTGGGCATCGGGCTGACCGCCGGGGCCGAAGAGCTGAACGTGCCGACGCTCAATTTCTATGGGGCGACCGGGTTGATGGATATGCCTTCGGGCGAGGCGCAGCCGGATGGGCTTGTGACCATGTCCACTGCGCATTTTGGCCCGATCAGCCGCACCACGCTGAGCTTTCAGGCGACGCCGCGCCTGTCGGCCAGCTTTCGCTTCCTTGGGATCCGCGACTGGAACAAGTTCTGCCAGCCCAATTGCAACCCGAACAGCGTCGACAGGTTTGATACCTATTACGACCGCTCGTTCGACCTGCGTTATCAGGTGCTGCAGGAAAGCCGCTACATTCCGGCGGTGACCGTCGGTTTGCAGGATTTTGCGGGCACCGGCATCCTGTCGGGCGAATATATCGCGGCCACCAAACATGTCGGGTCCAAGGTCAAGGTCACGGCGGGTCTGGGCTGGGGGCGGCTCGGCTCCTATGGCGAGATCGGCTCGCCGCTGGGCGAACGTGATCCGATCGACGTGGGCGAAGGCGGCAATGTGAACTTCGGCCAGTGGTTCCGCGGGCCTGTTGCGCCCTTTGCCGGGATCGAATGGACGCCAAACGACAAATGGACGCTGAAGGCCGAATATTCCTCGGATGATTACGTCACCGAGGCGCAGGAGCGTGGCACGTTTGAACGCAGCAGCCCGTTCAACTTCGGGGTCGAATACAAGGTGCAGGATGCGATCCGCGTCGGTGCCTATTACATGTATGGCAGCGAGTTGGGCATTGCCGCCCATTTCTCGCTTGATCCGCACAAGCGGCCTCTGTCGGGTGTCAGCACGCCTGCGCCGGACCCGGTTCTGCTGCGCCCGTCGCGCGCGGCCGATCCCGAGGCCTGGTCGGCGGAATGGGTGACGCAGGAGGGCGCTGCGCCGATCCTGTTGAGCAACCTGAACAAACGCCTTGCCCCGGATGGCATCGCGGTCGAGCAGATGGGCTATACCGGCTCCACCGTGCAGGTGCGCATCCGCAATGATCGGCTGGATGCCGAAGCGCAGGCGATTGGCCGCACCGCGCGGGCGCTGGCCCATGTGATGCCCGCCTCGGTCGAGGTGTTTGAAATCGTGCCGATGGCCGACGGTATTCCCGCCTCGCGCGTGACCCTGCGCCGCAGCGATCTGGAAACCTATGAAACCAGCGGCACTTCTATCGATTCGATGCGCAGCCGGGTTCAGATCTCGGGCGCTGGCGCGGCACCGCTGAACACGATCACCAGCGATGACATCTATCCGAAATTCCGCTGGTCGCTGAAGCCGAACCTGCGCTTGCGCGTGTTCGACCAGAATGACCCGCTGAAATACGGCATCGGTGCCAAGCTGGCGGCGGAATACGAATTGCGCCCGGGCCTGTCTGTCAGCGGCTCGCTGACCAAGAACATCGTGACCAATCTGGATGAACGCCCGCCGGTTCCGGCACGGTCGCTGCAACCTGTGCGCTCGGCCAACTATGCCTATGACAGCGAGGGCGATCCGGCGCTGGAAAGCCTTGCGCTGCATTACCGCACGGCATTCAGCGATGATGTCTATGGCCGCGTGTCCATCGGCTATCTGGAACGCATGTTCGGCGGCGTGTCGACCGAGGTTCTGTGGAAGCCGGTGAACCGTCGTTGGGCGGTTGGGGCAGAGCTGAACTATGTCGCGCAGCGCGCGCCGGATCAGGGGCTTGGCTTCAACCTGCCGCAAAGCATCTATCAGACCGATGCGGTGGGCACCGAAACCGGCCCCTCGTCCTACCGGGTGATGACGGGGCATGTGTCGGGCTATTATGCCTTCGACAACGGGTTCCATGTGCAGCTGGATGTCGGTCGGTATCTGGCGGGCGACGTGGGTGCCACGCTGTCGGTCGACCGCGAATTTGCCAATGGCTGGCGTGTCGGTGCGTTTGCGACCAAAACCGATGTCTCGTCCGAGGAATTCGGCTCCGGCTCGTTCGACAAGGGCATCCGCATCGAGATTCCCTTCGCCTGGGTCACCGGCACCGACAGCCGCAAATCGACGGTGACGACGGTCCGGCCGTTTGGCCGCGATGGGGGGCAGCGTCTGGAGGTCGATGGTCGTCTGTATGATACGATCCGCGATTACCATACATCCGGCATTGACGATCAGTGGGGACGGTTCTGGAAATGAAGAAGAATCTTGTCCGCATCGGGTTTTTGGCCGCCGCACTGACCCTTGCCGCCTGTGGCAATGATGACCGTGGCGATATTGGCGTGCAGCAATTCGGGGTCGCCGCCAAAGCCGCCTTGCAGGCGCAGCGGGCAGCGCGCAGCGGCCCGCCGCCCGAGCCGAGCCGGGCCGAGCTGGCGGCGTTCAAACAGCCGATCCTAGAAGTGTCGGCGCCAACGGGCACCCTGCTGCTGGTGCCGCTGTCGCGTCGCGATGGCGCGGTGATCTGGAGCACCTCCACCAAGCAGACGGTGATGCTGCGCGAGGATCAGATTCGCGCCACCCGAGGCTTCGGAACGGCGGATCTGATGGAAGCGACAGGGCCTGGGGCTGCACAGATCTCGGCGGCGTCCAAAGGATATGCGCGGAGTTATACGGTTCTTGACGGTGCCGATCAGGTGGTGCGACGCCGCCTGACCTGCAATGCCACAGCGGCGGGCAGTGAGCGCATCGTCATCAAAGGCTTGGCCTATGATACCAGAGTCATTCGTGAAAATTGCGAAGGCGACGGTTTCCGGGTCGAGAACCAATACTGGTTTGACGGTCCGAGCTCCATTCGGCAGTCGAGGCAGTATGCGGGCGATGTTATCGGATATGTCACACTTCGACGGATAATTGATTGATCTGCCGAGGAATGTACTTTTCCGAGAAATTGGCCTGTGCTATCCCTACAGCTGATAAGAAATCCTTCTGACTTTTTGGAGACCAAGATGAACAAGCTTTCCGCCCTCCTCGCTGCTTCCGCTCTCGTCGTTTCGGCTTCGGCTGCTTTCGCTGGCGGCCCGGTCGTCGTTGAAGTCGAACCGACCCCGGTTGCTGTTGTTGCACCGGCTTCCTCGGGTTCGCTCGGCGGCGCTGGCTCGGTTGTTGCCGCTGTTGCAGGCGTTGCACTGGTTGCAGCTGCTCTGTCCTCGGGCAGCCACTAATCGAAAAGGCGCTCGGCTCTGCCGGACGCTTGCAAGGGCCCGCGTTATGCGGGCCCTTTCCATTTTGTGCCCCTATGATCCCAGGTTGATGCTGAAACGTCTCAAAACCCGCGTTGAAAGGGTTCTTGCCCGCGCCACACGTGCCAATCTGGGCATGATCGCTGCCGGGGTTGCTTTTTTCGGCTTCCTGTCCGTGTTTCCGGCCATTGCCACGGTGATTGCGCTGTGGAGCTTTGCCGCCGATCCCACCATCATCCGTCAGGAAATGGCGCTGCTGGCCGATATTTTGCCGGGCGATGCCTTTTCGCTGTTGAACGGGCAGGTGGAGGCCTTGCTGCGGGCCAATAGCAGTGATCTCGGCTGGGCGACGCTGGTGTCGCTTGCCATTGCCTTCTGGTCGGCGCGTGCCGGTGTGGCGGGAATGATCTCGGGGTTGAACGCGGTGCATCATCAGCCCGACCGCGACGGGTTTCAAAGCATCGTGCTGGCGCTGATTCTCACTCTGGTCTTGGTGGCGATTGCCCTCGCGGCGCTTGTGGCCGCCGTTGTGGCCCCGGTGGTGATCGCGCTGCTGCCGCTTGGCCCGATGACCGCGCTGGTGCTGGAGGTTGCGAATACGCTGCTGTCCCTGTCGCTTCTGGTGCTGGGGCTTGCCCTGACCTATCGCTTTGGCCCGAATCGCCCCGATCATCACCACAGCCCGAAGCTGTTCACCCTTGGCCTGCTGGTGGCGCTGGTCCTGTGGTTCATCGTGTCGCGCGGCTTTGTGATCTACCTTGCGAATTTCAACAATTACAATCAGGTCTATGGCTCCATCGGTGCCGTGGTGATCCTGCTCATGTGGCTCTATTTCAGCGCCTATGCGGTGCTGATCGGGGCGGCGGTGGATGCCGAACGCGCGATGGTGCCCGAGGACGGCTTGCCCCCGGTGCCTGATCAGTAATCTTTCTCTTTGAAGATCCCGAGGCTGGTTTCCCCATCCGCACCCGCCGCGCCCCGGATGGTCAGGGTATCGGTCAGATCGAGGTTGAGGCTGATCTTGGCCTTGCCGTCCTGATCGACCTCGACTTCGGTATAGGTGTTCTTCGAGATATATTTACCGGCTTTGAGCGAGGTATCGCCCTCGGCATCGGTGCTGATATCCAGATCATCCAGCCCGAAGCCCTTGCGGAGCTTGCCCACCAGCCCGTCACCACCCTTGCCCGCCAGCGTGGCCACGGCGCTCGCAAGCTGCGCCGCCTGAAATGCCGACAGCGAGGTCAGATCGCGCCCGAACAGCAGCCGGGCGAGAACCTCTTCTTCGGGCAGTTCCGGCTGTGAGACGAAGCTGACCTTGGGTTCGGTGGCGCGGCCCTCGATCTGCACGGAACTGATGATGCCATCGCTTTCGGTCGAGGCGAGCACGCGCAGATAGGGGTCAAAATCCCCCTCCAGCTGCAACAGCGCTTCGGACAGCGTAAGCCGCTTGCCCAGAATATCCAGCCGCCCGCGCACCAGATTGAGCGCGCCGGAGGGCACGACATTCGCCGTGGTGCCCTGCACCCGGAATTCGCCGCCCAGTTCGGCATCAAGGCCGCGCCCGCGCACGAACACCCGTTGCGGCGCGGAAATGCGCAGGTCCAGCGGATAGGCGCGGCCACTTGCACTGCCGCCTCCAGCCTCGGCTGCCGCGTCGCCGGTCAGGCCGGCGCGGGCGCGGGTGGCGCGCACATCGCCGGATTCTGCGACATGGCGCAGCTCATCCAGACCCGCCGCCGCGCCAAAGCTGGTGGAGGGGATCTTCAGCTCGGTTTCATTCAGCACGATGTCGCCGCCGATCACCGCCCCGCCCAGCAGCGCGCCCCGCACCGTGACCTGACCATTGAGGCGGGTCTGGTAAAGCTGCGGATCTTTCAGCTGCACCTGCTGCAAGGCGGTGGTCAGATTGGCATCATAGGGGGCCGCCGTGCCGACGGTGCCCGACAGGGTGACAGTGCCGCCCGTGCTGATCCCCGAGGTAAAGGCCAGCGTCGCCCGCCCGCCTGCCAGATCGGCCGTGCCCGCAATGTTTTCCAGCACATAGGGCAGCGACGGATCGCTGGCGCGGCCATTGCTCAAGGTTACACGGCCCGACAGGGCAGAAGGTTGCAGTGGCCCGCGCAGCCGCAGATCAAAGCGCAGCCCGCCAGACACCGCGCGCGGGTCGATGAACGCATTGGCCAAGCCAGCCTGCGCCGCACCTGCCAAGGCCAGATCCGCCGATTTGAAATCCTGCGCAACACGGCCTTTGACGGTGGCATTGATCTGCCCCGGCCCTTGCCCGGCCAGATCGAGCTGATAACCCGCGCCATCATCGACCGCCGTGCCATTGACGCTGAGCCGGCCCGGAAATTCCGGCAACAGCAGTGCCAGGTTCAGCAATTCGGCGCGCAGGTCGATCTGGCGACGGCTGCCCTCAATCGCGCCGGTCGCATCGGCCCGCAGCTGCGGGTTGGCAAGGCTCGCCTTGTTGATCTGGATCCGGCCACCGCGCAGCGCCAGATCGGCCACAAGCTGCGTTTCGCCCGCCAGCAGCCGATCCGCCTCGGCCTGTCCGATGCGCAACGCGGTGCCGCGCGCCGTCGCCGTCAGACTGCCTTGCTCGGGCGTGCCCTTGAACTGCGCGTGTGCCGTCATCGCGCCGCGATAGCCACCGCCAAGGGCCGACAGATCGCGGAAATTCAGATCGGCGTTCAGATCATGCCCCGCCGGGTTCAGCGTGCCCCGCGCCGCCAGATCAAGACTGGCGGCATTGACGGTCAGCTTGCGCAGATCGACCTGATCGCCGGCCAGCCCGGCCTCAAGACTGATCACCGAATCGCCGCGCAGCAGCTGATCGACCTCGGGCACACCGATGGCCAGCGCGTTGCCGCGCGCATCCAGCGTGGCGGTGCCCGCCTCGGGCGTGCCGGTAAAGCGGGCGGTGCCGGTCAGCGCGCCACGATACGCGCCGCCCAAAGCGGCTAGATCGGTGAAGGCCAGATCGGCGCGAATATCGCTGCCGGTGGAGGCAAGGCTGCCGCTGGCCTTGGCCGTCAGGCTGTTGGCCACCACATCAAGCTGGCGCAGCAGGGTGCCGGTTTCATCACGCCGCACCGACAGATCAATGGTCGACGCGCCAGACAGCAGGTTGTCCACTTCGGCAATGCCTGCCCGCAGATCGGTGCCCTGCACCCGACCGGTAACATCGAAACTGCCCGCCAGCAGCGCGCCTTCGCCAGAAAGCTGCGCCACCGCGCGCCCGGCCAGCGGCTGCCCGGCCAGATCGGCGATGCGGCTCAGATCATCCAGCCGGGCCTCGCCTTGCCCCGTCACGGTCAGGCCAGTGGCCAGTCCGGCTATGCTGAGGCTGCCATCAAAGCCGTAATCGGCCCCGGTCAGGCTGAGCTTCGGCAGATCCAGCCCGTCGCGACCCTCTTGCCAGGCAAAGCTGACGCTGCCTGCAAGCGCGGTGCCAAGCGCCTTGGCCAAAGCCGGATCGGTGGCGGCCAGCCCCTCGGCAGTGAAATCGAGCGTCCCATCCGCGCGGCCCGCGCCTTGCCCGCGCGAAATCTGCCCCCCGCCGGTCAGCTGCGCCGTGCGTGCGGTGAAATCGGCGCGATCCAGACCGGTCATCGTCACGGTTCCGGTCCAGCCGCTGCCCTGCGCCGCATCAAAGCTGAGTGCGAGGTCGGCATGGGTCAGCGAGGTGCGCTGTTCGGTGGTCAGCGGCAGCAGAACAGGGGTGCCATCCAGCCCCAGCTGACCCTTGAGCACAAAGCTTTCGGGCAGGCCATCGGCGGCAATCACCAAAGCGCCGCCCAGCTCCAGCGCCTTGGTGCGCAGATCGAATTGCTCCAGCGACAGGCGGCCCGTCACCTCGCGCAGGCCCGAGGCGGAAAGCCGCACATTCGGGCCAAAGAATTCGGCATAGGCAGGCAGGAACAGCGGTGCAAGATCGCCGCCCAGATCGGCCGCGAATTGCGTGGCCCCTGCCTCGGTCGTGCCCACCTCCACCCGGCCCGTCAGACGTTCATCGCCATCCGAGGCCAGCCGGATATCGGCGGCATAATCGCTGATCGGGCCTTCGCCCTTGACGGTCAGCTCCACCGCCGGGGCGCCGGGCAGGCCCAGCAGGGTTGTGGCGATGCCGTCTGCGGCCTCGCTTGCGTCCAGATCAATCGCCAGAACCTGCGTATCATTGGCGTAAGAGGCGGTCAGCGCCACCCGGCCATCCGGGCCGCTATCCGTCCGCTCCAGCGTCAGAACGGTTTCGCCCTCGCCCCCGTTCAGCGACAGCGCGGCATCCAGCCGCCCTTCAAAGGGTTGGCCCAGCAGGCTTTCGCCAAGCGCGATCCGCTCTGCCGCGACCTTGCCGATATTCACCGACACCGGCAGTTCCGGAAGCGCAAAGCCCGACGCTTCGGGGGCGGGCAGGCTGCTGTCTGCCGTGGTCTGCGGTGCCCGCGCCACGATGATTTCGGCAGCGGTCAGCGTATTGACCGACACCCGCCCCGCCAGCAGGGCCGAGCGGTTCCAATCCAGCACCACCTCGCGCAGGGTCAGCCAGATACCTGTGTCATCGGCGATCGTCAGCTCGGCTATACGCGCCTGCGAGGACAGGGCGCCTTCAAAGCCGGTGATGGTGATCTTGCGCCCCGCGCCGGAGAGATTGTCCTCAAGCAGCGCGGTCAGATAGCCACGGTCATCCTGTTGCGCCACCGCCGCGAAGGGCAGGGTGCAAAGGGCGAGTGCAAGAACGCGTTTCATCAGAAGGCCTGCCCAATACCAACGTAAATCTGTACACCTTCGCCCGTGTCGCCGCCCACAGGGGCGGCCACATCGAGGCGGATTGGCCCGAAGCCGGTGTCATACCGGATGCCAAGCCCCGCCCCTGCGTGCCAGTCGCCGAACTCGTCAAAGAAATCGAGCGGGCTGACGTAACCTGCATCGACAAAGCCCACGACGCCGATCTTTTCGGTCACCCGCGCCCGCACCTCACCCGAGACGGCGGCAAAGGCGGTGCCGCCGATCTTGTCGCCATAGATCTTGCGCAGATCCACGCCCAGCGACTGATAGGGTTGCCCGCGCACGGTGCCGCCGCCGCCGGAATAGAACAGATAGTCGCGCGGTGTGGCGATGAGATCAGAGCCGAACACCGCCCCGATCTGTGCCCGTGCGGCCAGCGTGACCGGGCGCGCCTCGCCGAAGGTCACATAGGCGCGGCCATCGGCCTTGACCCTTGCGCCGCTGTCGGTGGTGCCGAAGCCCAGGAAAGGGCGGAATTCGGCATCGACATAATACCCCTTTGTCGCATCCAGCTTTTCGTCGCGCGTGTCCCAGGTCACGCCCAGCGGCAGGGCCAGATGTTTGTAGGTGTAGATGTCGATTTCATCATCGACCTTGGCATAATTGTATTCCAGCCCGGCGCGCACGGTCAGCTGTTCGGAAAAATACTGGCTGAAGGTAAAGCCGAGCGCAAAGACATCGGCGCGGTAATCCTCTTCATCCAGATGGCCCAGATCGGTGTGCAGGCTGAGCGTGGTATCCGGCGTCAGCGTGGCGGGCCGGTCCAGTGTCAGGCCGATGGCATAATCAATCCCGCTTTTCTGCGCGCCGATATTGCTTATTTCGCCATCCACCTTGAACCGTTCGCCACCGCCCAGCAGATTGCGGTGCAGCCAGTAGCCGGTGAGGTCCAGCCCTTCAAAGCTGGCGACCTCGGCCCCGATGGAATAGCGGCGCAGCTTTTCTTCGACCACGGTCGCGGTGATGCCCAAGAGATCGGGCCGCGTGATCGTGTCATCCTCGACCAGCGAGACAGAGCGGAACACGCCGGTGCGGCGCAGACGGTCGGCGCTGCGTTTCAGCTCTTCGGGGTCATAGACCTCGCCTTCCGGCAGGCCCGCGATCTTGTGGATACGCCGTTCGCGCATCCGCTGTTCGCCCTCGACCACCAGTTTGCCAAAGCGCAACCTTGGGCCGGGGTCCAGAGCGACCTGCGCAGAAAGGGTATTCGTTTTGTGATCTGCCACAACATCTTGTGCGCTGACCTGGGCTTTGGCATGGCCATAGCCACGCCAGCCATCCACACCGGCCTGCACCGCATCCTTGACCAGACCGCTGCGGGCACGCTCGCCGGTGGCAAAGCCTTCGGGCATTTCGGTATCGCGGGGCAGGGGGGCAACGCGGGCCTGAGAGAATTTAAAGGCCGGGCCGGTTTCCACCGTCACCGTCACCCGGCCGACCTGTGCGGGGGACTCCAGCGGTGCAATCGACGCGGCCTCGCGCCCATCCACCAGAACGTGAATCACCGGCGCGTAATAGCCCGAGGCATAAAGCGCATTGATCAGCCGTCCATATTCGGCACGGGCCGCTGACACGATGTCTTCGGCGGCCACCTTGCCATCGCGTTCGGCGGCCAGCACCAGCGAGGCACTGCGCAGATCGCTTTCGAGCGACTTGCTGCCGCCCGAAACCTTGAATTCGACCGGCTCGAAGGCCCCGACCGGAAGCGCGGAAAACACACAGGCGAGGGCAAAAAGCCCCGCAGCGCCGAAAATGGGTCGGTAACGATACTCTGACACGCGTAGATCCCCCGAAGCAGCATCTGGAAGTATTGCAGCTTGCTTGTGCAACCTCAATGCGCGACCGAATCGACGGGGATCAATTCTTTCCCTGCGGGCCGATAGCAGGCCGATCCGCGCCTATTGTGCCGCAATCTCGCGCGAGGGGGCCAGCAGGCGTTCGCTCACCTCTGACAGCGCCAGTGCCGCCGCCCCATGCGCCCAGAGCAGATCGCCCCAGGCGTGGATTTCGATCGGGGGTTTGGGGCGTCCGGTGGAAATCGCCAGATGCTCCATCTCTGCCAACGTCTCGGCGGCATAGAGATAGTCATAGCGCATCCGCTCGCCCGACAGGATTATCAGCGAGGGGTCGAACAGGTTCACCACATTGGACAGGCCGACCGCGAGATAACGCCCTGCGCGGCGAAAGATCGACCGCGCGGCGGTATTGCCCGCTTTGGCATGGTCATAAAGGCTTTCCAGCAGCACATTGATCGACTGGCCTTCCTTGTGGCTCCAGTTCAGGGCGGTGGTCGCCTCGCGCGCAAGGGCATAGTCGGCCACATAGGCCTCAAGGCAGCCGCGCTGGCCACAGCGGCAGAGCGCGCCATCCAGCTGCACCTTGGTATGGCCCAGTTCCATGCCCAGCCCCTTGGCGCCGCGATAGATGCGGTGGTTCAGCACAAACCCCATGCCGACGCCATGTTCTATGGTGACCACCGCGAAATCCGACAGGGCGCGCCCGGCCCCGAACCACAGCTCGGCCAGCGTCACCAGATTGGCGTCATTGTCCAAATGCACCGGCAGACCCAGCCGCGCCGATGCCGCCTGGCTGAGTGCCACACCGCGTTCGACCAGCACCGAGGACCACAGCACCATGCCCTGTTCGCAATCGACAAAGCCCGGAACGCCAAGGCCGATTGCCGTCAGATCCCGCGGGGTGAGACCCGCCTTGGCGCAAACGCGGGTCAACAGCGTATCCATCGCGGCCAGCAGTTCCGGCAGGGTCATCGCGCCGGGGCGGCGGCTGATCACATCATCCGCAATCAGCCGTCCTGAAAAATCGACGATCACCGCCGTATGTTCGCGGTCTGACAGTTTCATGCCCGCAACCAGATGCGCGCCGGACCGCACGCCCAGTGCGACGGCGGGCCGTCCTCGCCCCTGGTCGCCATCGCGGGGCGCGGCGACCTCTTCGATCAGCCCGGCTTCGATCAGCTCTTGCGTGATGGTCGTCACCGAGGCGGGCGACACTGCCAGTTCCTTGGCCAACTGCACGCGCGGGATCAGCCCGGCGGCGCGCACCCGTTCAAACACCTGCTGACGCAGCGGACGTGTTTGTTCCGACAGCGGCGCAATCAGCGGCCCGCAGCCGCGATGGTCATCTGTGCCCGGCTCTTTGGGGTCTCGTACCATCATTAGTTCGGCCTCCGAATAAAAAACTGCCCAGGCGGGGTCAATCCTGCCCGAAAATTGCTGCGTAGCAGCGAAAATCTGCAAGAAACTTTGGCTCTTTCAGGTTCTACTATTACTTTTATTTTGACAACTGAATTTATTATCGGCAATTTCCTTTTGTGCCGACGAATCCGTCGGACCGGCCATGCGCTGGCCGCATCCATAGGGAGGATAGTAATGCGTAACGCACTGATCGCCGCGGTCATCGCGGCAGCTGGGTTTTCGTCGGCGGCACTGGCTGAAGGCCTGACTGTCGGCGTCAGCTGGTCGAATTTCCAGGAGGAGCGCTGGAAAACCGACGAGGCTGCGATCAAGGCCGCACTGGAAGCGGCAGGCAACACCTATATTTCTGCCGATGCGCAAGCCTCGGCCGCGAAGCAGCTGACCGATGTCGAGGCGCTGATTGCGCAGGGTGCCAATGCCCTGATCATTCTGGCGATGGACAAGGACGCGATTGGCCCGGCGGTTGACAAGGCCGCTGCCGAAGGCATTCCGGTCGTCGGCTATGACCGCCTGATCGAAGATTCCCGCGCCTTCTATCTGACCTTTGACAACAAGGGTGTGGGCAAGATCATCGCGGAAACCGTGAAAGCCGTGCAGCCCGAAGGCAATTACGCCATCATCAAGGGCGACCCCGGTGATCCGAACGCCACCTTCCTGCTGGAAGGCATGATGGAAGTGATCGGCCCGGATGTGGAGGCCGGCAAGATCAAGATCGTCGGCGAAGCCTTCTCCGAAGGCTGGAAGCCGGATGCGGCACAGGCGAACATGGAGCAGTTCCTGACCGCCAACAACAACGAGATCGACGCCGTTCTGGCGCAGAATGACGGCATGGCCGGTGGCGCGATTGCCGCCCTGTCGGCACAGGGCATGAACGTGCCGATCGGTGGTCAGGATGGCGACCTTGCCGCACTGAACCGCGTGGCGCGTGGCACCCAGACCGTTTCGGTGTGGAAAGACTCGCGTCAGCTTGGCAAAGCCGCAGCCGAGATTGCCTCGGCTCTGGCCGGTGGCACGGCGATGGAGGCCGTCGAAGGCGCGACCAAATGGTCGGGCGGCGACAAGGGCGTTGAAATGAGCGCCATCTTCCTGCAACCGACCCCGATCACCAAAGACACGCTGAACCTCGTGATCGACGCGGGCCACATCTCGAAAGAGCAGGCTTGCGAAGGCGCCGCCGAAGGCGTTGCGGCCTGCCAGTAAGGCGTGCCCGCCCGGCATCGGCCAAAGGTTGATGCCGGGCACTTTCGCGGCCGGCGGCCGCAAACTGCTGCGAATAGGCCCGGCGGGGTTTGGCCCCTCTGCCTGACCGTCTGCACACCCCATTTTCACCCGTAGTGCCGGACGAACACATGACATCATCCCCCACCTCAAAACCCGGAGCAGACCAGCATCTGAGCCCGGTGGGCCGCTTTTTGAAAGCGACCGAGATCGACACCCGCCTTCTGGGCATGATCGGCGCGCTCGTGCTGATCTGGATCGGGTTCCATATGTTTGGCGTTGTCGCCAAGGGCAATGGCTCTTTCCTGACCCCGCGCAACCTGTGGAACCTGTCGGTTCAGACCGCCTCGATCGGCATCATGGCCACGGGCATGGTTCTGGTGATCGTCACCCGCCACATCGACCTGTCGGTCGGATCCGTGCTGGGCTTCTGCGCCATCGTCATGGGCATGGTGCAGGTCTATATCCTGCCGGATTACCTTGGCCTCGGCCACCCGCTCATCTGGGTGATTGCGGCGGCGGTCGGCATGGCGCTGGGCACCTGCATCGGCGCCTTTCATGGCTGGCTGATCGCCTATCGCGGTATTCCGTCGTTCATCGTATCGCTGGGCGGCTTGCTGGTCTGGCGCGGGGCGGCGTTCCTTGTGGCGCGCGGCGAGACGATTTCGCCGGTGGATTCCACCTTCGTGCTGCTGGGCGGCGGGCCTTATGGCTCGGTCGGGGCCGTGGGCAGCTGGATCGTCGGCCTGCTGGCCTGCGCCGCCATCCTGTGGATGCTGGTGAATGGCCGCAAACAACGCGCCAAACACGGCTTTGCCCAGCGTCCGATGTGGGCGGAATATTTCCTTGGTGCGCTTGGCTGTGCCGTGGCGATTGGTGCGACCCTGCTGGTCAATGCCTATCCCTGGCCCAAGGGGATTGTGGCCCAATATGCGGCGGCGCATAACATGACCGTGCCTGAAGGCGGCATGTTCATTTCGCATGGCTATGCCATTCCGGTGCTGATCCTGATTGCGGTGGGCATCTTCATGACCATCCTCGCCACCCGGACCCGCTTTGGTCGCTATGTGTTCGCCATCGGCGGCAACCCGGATGCGGCAGAGTTGTCGGGGATCAACACCCGCTGGATGACGGTGAAGATTTTCGCGCTGATGGGCTTTCTGACCGGCCTCAGCTCGGTCGTGGCCTCGGCCCGTCTGAATTCGGCCACCAATGCGCTGGGCACGCTGGACGAGCTTTATGTCATCGCCGCCGCCGTCATCGGGGGCACCTCGCTCGCCGGGGGGGTGGGCACGATCTATGGCGCGATCCTTGGCGCGCTGGTGATGCAGTCGCTGCAAACCGGGATGGTGCTGATCGGCTTTGACGCCGCGATGCAGAACATCGTGGTCGGCGTGGTGCTGGTGTTGGCGGTCTATGTCGACATTCTGTACCGCAAGAAAACGAAATAAGGGGGCAATGCCATGACCAATACAGGAACACCCCTTGTCGAGCTGCGCGACATCTCGATTTCCTTCGGGGGCATCAAGGCGGTCGATAACGTCACGGTTGATCTTTATCCGGGCGAAGTGGTCGGGCTGCTGGGCCACAACGGCGCGGGCAAATCGACGCTGATCAAATGCCTGTCGGGGGCCTACAAGGCCGATGCGGGCGAGATCATGATCAATGGCGAAAAAGCCGAGATCAACAACCCGCGCGATGCCCGCAGCTACAACATCGAGACGATCTACCAGACGCTTGCACTGGCCGACAATCTGGATGCCGCCTCCAACCTGTTTCTGGGGCGCGAAATCGTCGGCCCCGGCGGGTTCCTGAACGACGCGGCGATGGAGGCGGAAACCCGCAAGATCATGGGCCGTCTCAACCCCAACTTCCGCAAGTTCAACGTGCCGGTTTCGGCGCTGTCGGGCGGTCAGCGGCAGTCGGTGGCCATCGCGCGGGCGGTGTATTTCAACGCCAAGATCCTGATCATGGATGAACCCACGGCCGCGCTTGGTCCGCATGAGACGCAGATGGTGGCCGAGTTGATCCAGGAGCTGAAGAAGCAGGGTCTGGGCATTTTCCTGATCGAGCATGACATTCACGCGGTGATGAATCTGTGTGACCGCGCGGTGGTGATGAAGAACGGCCAGCGCGTCGGCACGGTGAATGTGAACGAGGTGACGGATGACGACATTCTCGGCATGATCATCATGGGCAAGAAACCCGCACAGGCCGTATGATGTATATCGGACTGGATCTGGGAACCTCGGGGCTGAAGGGCATCCTGATGGATGACACGCAGTCGGTGCTGGCAGAAGCCAGCGCCGCACTGGCGGTGTCCCGCCCGGCTGAGGGATGGAGCGAACAATCCGCCGCCGACTGGATTGCGGCGGCGGAAACTGTGCTGGATGCGCTGGCGCGGCAGGTCAGTCTGGCGGGTGTCACCGCCATCGGCCTGTCGGGCCAGATGCACGGCGCGACCCTGCTGGACAGTGCCGATGAAGTGCTGCGCCCCTGTATCCTGTGGAACGACACCCGCAGCCATGCCGAGGCCGCCGAGCTTGATGACGACCCGATGTTCCGGCGCATCAGCGGCAATATCGTGTTCCCCGGCTTTACCGCCCCCAAGCTCAACTGGGTGCGCCAGCACGAACGCGCCTTGTGGGATCGCGTCGCCAAGGTGCTGCTGCCGAAGGATTATCTGCGGCTGTGGCTGACGGGCGAGCATGTGGCCGAAATGTCGGATGCGGCGGGCACCAGTTGGCTGGATACCGGCGCGCGCGATTGGTCGGATGACCTGCTGATGGCCACCGGCCTCACGCGCCAGCATATGCCGCGTCTGGTGGAAGGGTCTGCGGTGTCAGGCCAGCTTCGCCCGGCGCTGGCTGCGCGCTGGGGCCTGCCGTCTGGCGTGGTGATCGCGGGCGGCGGTGGCGACAATGCCGCCTCCGGTGTGGGCGTCGGTGTGGTGAAAGCGGGCGACGCCTTTGTCAGCCTTGGCACCTCAGGGGTGCTGTTTGCCGCCAATGACGGCTATCAGCCCGCGCCCGAAACGGCGGTGCATACGTTCTGCCATGCGCTGCCCGGCACCTGGCACCAGATGGGGGTGATTCTTGCCGCCAGTGATGCGCTGAACTGGTATGGCCGATTCGTGGATCGGGATGCCGCTGCCCTGACCGGCGAGCTGGCAGGCGTGCAGGCCCCCGGCAAGACGCTGTTCCTGCCCTATCTGGGCGGCGAGCGCACGCCGCTGAACGATGCGGCCATTCGCGGCGCATTCTTCGGGCTGGACCATGCCACCGACCGTGCGGCAGGCACCCGTGCGGTGCTGGAAGGCGTGACCTTTGCCATCCGCGATTGCCGCGATGCGCTGGCCGCCACCGGCACACGGCTGGAGCGGTTGATCGCAGTCGGCGGCGGCTCGCGCTCTGACTATTGGCTCACGGCCATTGCTACCGCGCTCAATGTGCCGGTCATGCTGCCGAAGGCCGGGGATTTTGGCGGTGCCTTCGGGGCTGCCCGTCTGGCCATGATGGCCGCCACCGGCGCCGGCGCCGAAATCGCTACCTTGCCGCCCATCGCGCGGGTGATCGAACCCGACAACGCGCTTCTTGACGCATTCGACGCGGGCCATGCCCGCTATCGCGCCGCCCAATCCGCGCTGCGCAGCCTGAGCTCCTAAAGGACCGAATCCATGACCGACTTTTTCAAAGGCATCCCGCAAATCGCATATGAGGGGCCTTCCAGCAGCAACGAATACGCCTTCCGCCACTATAACCCCGATGAGGTTGTGCTGGGCAAACGCATGGAAGATCACCTGCGCTTTGCCGTGGCCTATTGGCACAGCTTTGCCTGGCCGGGTGGCGATCCGTTCGGCGGCCAGACCTTTGACCGCCCGTGGTTCGGCGACAGCATGGCGTTGGCCAAGCTGAAGGCCGATGTGGCCTTCGAGATGTTCGACATCCTTGGCGCGCCCTTCTATTGCTTCCACGACGCCGATGCGCGGCCCGAAGGCGCGACCTTCGCTGAAACCCTGCGCAATCTGGAAGAAATCGTTGATTACCTTGGGGAAAAGCAGGCCAATCACAAGACCCAGCTTCTGTGGGGCACTGCCAATATGTTCAGCCACAAACGCTGGATGTCGGGCGCGGCCACCAACCCCGACCCGGATGTCTATGCCTATGCCGCCGCGAATGTGAAGGCAAACATGGATGCCACGTTCAAGCTGGGCGGGCAGAACTACGTGCTCTGGGGTGGGCGCGAAGGCTATGAGACTCTGCTGAACACCGACCTCAAGGCCGAGCGTGCCCATGCGGGCCGCTTCCTGCAACAGGTGGTCGAATACAAACACAAGATCGGCTTCAAAGGCGCGATCCTGATCGAGCCGAAACCGCAGGAACCGAGCAAACATCAGTATGATTACGATGTGGCCACGGTTTACGGCTTCCTCAAGGATTTCGGTCTGGAAAAGGAAGTTCAGGTCAATATCGAACAGGGCCACGCCATTCTGGCCGGGCACAGCTTTGAACATGAAATCGCGCTGGCCTCGGCGCTTGGCATCTTCGGTTCGATCGACATGAACCGCAACGATTACCAATCCGGCTGGGATACCGATCAGTTCCCGAACAACCATGCCGAAAAGGCGCTGGCCTTCTATGAGATCCTGCGCGCGGGCGGCTATACCACCGGTGGCACCAATTTCGATGCCAAGGTGCGCCGTCAAAGCCTTGATGCCGAAGATCTTATCCTCGCCCATGTCGGTGGCATGGATACCTGCGCGCGGGCGCTGAAGGCGGCGGCAGCGGCGCTGGAGGATGGCGGGCTGGAGGCGGCGCGGGCCGACCGCTACGCTGGCTGGCAAAGCCCGGCGGCACAGGCGATGCTGGCAGGGGGGCTGGAGTCCGCTGCCGCCCGCGTCACCGCCGAAGGGCTGGAGCCGGAGCCGAAATCGGGCCGGCAAGAGCGGCTGGAGAACCTCTGGAACCGCTTCGTCTGATCCGGTTTTGTTCCGTATTTGGCCGCGCGCAGCCTTGCGCGCGGCCGTTATCACGGCTTTTTGCCACAAAATCCGCTCAATCCCCCTGTGGTTTAAGCCGCCCCCCTTGCCACCATGCTGAAATCCCCTGAAATGGCCGGAATGTTGCTGGCGCTTCGGAGGATGGATGCGCCAGCTGTCTTGTGCGTCGAAGGATGTCGGTCATGGAAATGGAAGAAAGCCTGTTCATCGCAGCCCCGCAGCAGGCGGTCTGGGAGGCGCTTAACGATCCGGGCATGTTGCAGCGGTGCATTCCTGGCTGCACCGCAATCACGCGCAAATCGCCCGACGAGATGCTGGCCAAAGTTCATATCAACATCGCTTTCGTACAGAAAGACATCGTTGCCCGCCTGCAGCATCAGCACCGGTCTGCTCCTGACCGGCTGACGCTGGTCGGCATGGTGGGGCAGCGCGCCACCGGCACGTCCCAGATCGTGCTGACCCCCGCCGAAGGTGGCACGCTGCTGACCTACAAGATCAAGGCGTCGATCAACGTGTCTTTCGCGACTCTCGGCTCTTTCGTAATCAACAAGACGGCCAAGCGGTTGAGCGGCGAGTTTTTCGCCCGTCTCGCTGCCGAGCTGCAAAAGGCCCACGCCTGACAGCGGCGGGGCAGGGGCTTTGGGCCGCTGCTTACGTCTTGGAAAGATTCGGTCCCTAGGATGGGGCGGCACAGCACTGGTGCCGCCCGTTCAAAGAGCCCGAACCCATGCCCTTACATGCCGTCCATCTGATCTTTTTCGCGCTGCTCCTGATCTGCGGCCCCGCCATCGCCCGCACTACCGATGCGGCACTTTGTGATCAGGCGGCAGAGCGGGCGGCGCTGGCCGAAGGGGTTCCGATTGAAATCCTGCGCGCCCTGACCCGGACGGAAACCGGGCGGGCAGGGCCGGGGGGCAGGCTTGAACCCTGGCCCTGGGCTGTCAATCAGGGCGGCGAGGGCTATTGGTTTCCCAATGCGGCCGAGGCGGCGGCGTTTGTGACCAGTCAGATCAGCCTTGGGGTCAGCAATCTGGATATTGGCTGTTTCCAGCTCAATCACCATTGGCATTCTGCGGCTTTCCCGAGCCTCGACAGCATGTTCGACCCGGATCGCAACGCGCAATATGCGGCGGCCTATCTGGCGCAGAAATATCAGATCACCGGCGACTGGCTTCTGGCGGCGGGTGCCTATCACTCTGGCAGCGAAGGCCCGGCCACGCGATATATGGCACGGTTTGACGAGATCCTGTCCGGTTTGGCACCGTTCCAGATTGCCAGACTGGATCACGCGCCGCCGACCGGGTCCGCCCCGCGCCAGAACAGCTTTCCGCTGTTGATGGCGGGCGAGGGCGCGGCCCTGCGCGGCTCCATCGTGCCGCAATTCACGGGCCGGGCAGCCCTGTTCGCGGCGGTGCCATGATGCTGGATCTGTCGCCCCGCACCCTGTTCCGGCCCACCGTTCTGCTGGCCTTTGCGCTGATGGCGGTGATTGCGATGATGGTTCTGCCGGTGCCGACCTGGCTGTTGGACATCGGGCTGGCCCTGTCTTTCGCGCTGGCAATCCTGATGTTCACCGTGACGCTATTCGTGGAGCGACCGCTGGATTTTTCGGCGTTCCCGACCATCCTTCTCGCCTCGCTGATGCTGCGCCTGTCGTTGAACGTCTCGTCAACCAAGCTGATCATCGGGCAGGGCCATACCGGCACCGATGCCGCCGGCCATGTGATCGAAGGTTTTGCCAGTTTCATCATGGGCGGCAATCTGCTGCTGGGCCTTGTGGTGTTCTGCGTGTTGCTGATCGTAAATTTCATGGTCATCACCAAAGGCGCGGGGCGCATGGCCGAGGTGGGGGCACGGTTTGCGCTGGACGGGATGCCCGGCAAGCAGCTGGCGATTGATGCCGATATGGCGGCGGGCGCCATCGACCATGCCGAAGCAAAGGCGCGGCGGGAACGCGAACTGGCCGAGACGAACTTCTTCGGCTCGCTGGATGGCGCGTCGAAATTTGTGAAGGGCGATGCCGTTGCCGGTCTGCTCATCACCCTGCTGAATATCGTGATGGGGCTGGTGATGGGTATCCTCGTGCATGGGATGCCGGTTGGTGAAGCCTTTGAAACCTATGCCATTCTGACGGTCGGTGACGGGCTGGTCAGCCAGATCCCTGCCGTGGTCATCTCTGTCGCGGCGGCGCTTCTGCTGGCCCGGGGCGGGGCAAAGGGTGCGGTCGACATCTCGTTCTTCCATCAGCTTGGCCAATACCCGGCGGCGCTGGGCACCGTTGCGGTGCTGCTGGCGTTGTTTGCGCTGGTGCCGGGTCTGCCGTTCCTGCCCTTCATGCTGGGGGCGGCGGCGCTCGGCTTTGCGGCCTATCAGGGTGCGCGCAAGGCGGCAGCCCCCGCCGCGCCGACAGATCTGGCCATGGCCCCGCTTGTGCAGAAATCCATGGGCGACATCCTCGATTTTGACGATATTCACATCGAATTCGCGTCCAACCTCGTTGCAATGGTGTTGGATCCGGCCACGGGTCTTGATGCGCGGATCCACAACATGCGCACCCATATTGCCACGGGCTATGGGCTTATCCTGCCAGAAATCCGGCTGACCGATGATGCCGCCTTGCCGCCCGGCACCTATCGCATCCGCCTGCAAGGGGTGGAACGTGTACGTGACCGGCTGATCCCCGACCGGGTGCTGGTTCTGATCGCAGAGGGGATCGCGCCGCCGGAAGGGCTGGATGTGCGCGAACCCGTTTATGGCGCCCCGGCCCGTTGGATTCAGCCGGACGATCAGGAAGAGGCGGCGATTGCCGGAATGACGGTGGTCGCCCCTCCCGAGGTGCTGGCCACCCATTTGCTTGAGGTGTTGAAAGCCAATCTGGCGCGTCTGCTGACGCTCAAGGCCTTGCGCCGCCTACTGGATGAATTCACCACCATGTCCGATACGCATCGGGCCGAGGCCAACCGCCGCCTGCTGGATGAGCTTGTGCCCGACAAGGTGCCGGTCGATCTGATGCTGACGGTTCTGCGCATGCTGCTGGAGGAGCGGGTGTCGATCCGCAACCTGCCGCTGATCCTTGAGGCGATTGCGGAATCGCGCGGCCTGCCTTCGCCTGAGGCGGTGTGCGAGCATGTGCGCCAGCGCCTCGGGTTTCAGCTTGTCGCCGAACTGAAGCGCGAGGATGGCACCATTCCTCTGATCCAGCTGGCCCCCGAATGGGAAAAGACCTTTTCCACCTATCAGATGGAGGGAGAGCGCGGCCTGCGTGACGTGGCGCTGCCACCGGACCAGTTCAGCAGGCTGGCCAATGCCCTGGCCGAAAAGCTTGCCCGTGCGGCGGAAACTGGCGTCTATCCTGCCTTGGTGACATCCACGCTGCGGCGGCGCTTCCTGCGCACGGTTCTGGGCGCAAAAGGGCTGACCGCGCCGGTTCTCTCCTATGAGGAAATCGGGATGGAGGCCCGGCCGGCCATGATCGGCGTGGTGCCTGCATGACGGATCTGATGGCCCTTCTGACCCAGCTTTCCGGTGCTGCCGAGCCGGTGCTGCTGGCCTATCTGCATGTCTTCATGCGGGTCGCGGCGGCAGTGGCGCTTTTACCCGCATTTGGCGAACATACGGTGCCGCAACGGGTAAAGCTGGCAATCGCACTGGCCTTTACCGCCATCACCGGCCCGGCGGTGCTGGACCGGGTGCCGGTGGCGGCCGGGCTGGCGATGGCACCGCTGGTGATCGAGGCGGTGATCGGCTGTTTTCTGGGGCTGGGCCTACGCTTTTTTGTCTTTGCCTTGCAGATTGCCGGGACAATCATCGCGCAATCCACCTCGCTGGCGCAATTGCTCGGTGGGGCTGGGGCTGGGGCTGGGGCCGAGCCGCAGCCGGTGATCGGCAATATCCTGACGCTGGCGGCACTGGCGCTTGCCGTTTCGGCGGGGCTGCATGTGCAGGCGGCGGAGCTGCTGATCCTGTCTTACCAGATGCTGCCGCCTGGACAGATGCTGCACGCGCCGGATGTCGCGCAATGGGGGCTGCATCAGGTGACGCGCGCCTTTGGCCTTGCGCTCTCGCTCGCCGCCCCCTTCGTGATCGGCTCGTTGCTCTACAATGTTGCGCTGGGCATCATCAATCGCGCCATGCCGCAACTGATGGTGGCTTTCATCGGAGCCCCGGCCCTGACATGGGGCGGGCTCGTCCTGTTTGCGGTGGCCGCGCCGCTGATCCTGTCGGTCTGGCTGGCGGCTTTTGCAGTATTTGTGGCCGACCCGTTGACGGTCGCGCCATGACGGAGGACAACAGCGACGACAAGCCGTTCGAGGCCACGCAAAAGCGACTGGACGACCTACGCAAACAGGGGCGGATTCCGCGCTCGCCCGATCTGCTGACGGCGGCAAGTTATGCGGGGTTCTTGTTGGCCATCATGGGGGCCGGGCTATGGTCGCTGGACCAGATCGGCACCGCGCTGGCGATGTTTCTGGACCGGGCCGGGGAGCTTGCGGGGCTGATGCACCACGGTGCGCGCGCCGCTGTACCGGGGATCTTGTCGCAGGTTGCGCTGGGGCTGGCACCGCTGATCCTCCTGCCCGCCTGCGCCGTCCTGCTGATGGTTGCCGTGCAGCGCGCCTATGTGTTCACGCCGGACAATCTGATGCCAAAGCTGTCACGCATTTCGCCGCTGGCCACAGCCGCCCAGAAATTCGGGCGGGCGGGTCTGGTTGAATTTGCGAAAAACAGCCTGAAGCTCTGCCTTGTCGCGCTGATCCTCGGCGCGTTTCTGCTGGCCCGGCTGGATGAGATGCTGGGCACCCTCTATCTGACGCCGCTGGCGGGCACCGCCGTGCTGTTCCGGCTGCTGGTGGATTTTCTGCTGATCGTGCTGCTGATTGCGGCGGTGATCGGTGGGTTTGATTACCTGTGGCAATGGTTCGAACATGGCCGCAACAACCGCATGTCGCGGCAGGATATGCTGGAAGAACACAAGGATTCGGACGGGGATCCGCATGCGAAATCGCATCGCCGCCAACGTGGGCAAGAGATTGCGATGAACCGGATGTTGCAGGATGTGCCCAAGGCCGATGTGGTGATCGTGAACCCGACCCACTACGCCGTGGCGCTGGCCTGGGACAGGCAGGCGCGGCGCGCCCCGATCTGTGTGGCAAAAGGTGTGGATGCCATGGCGGCGCAGATCCGCCAGCAGGCCGCGCAGAATGGTGTGCCGATCCACAGCGATCCGCCCACCGCCCGCACTTTGCATGCCACGGTCGAGATCGGCGCAGAAATCCAGCGCGAGCATTTCAAGGCAGTGGCCGCCGCCATTCGCTTTGCCGAGGCGATGCGCAAACAGGCGAAAGGGCGCAGGCGGTGAACCGGATCACGCAATTGCGCGCCTTGTCGGGTTTGGCCGCCCTGATGCGCGACCAGAGTCTGGAGGCGTTGCGCCGGGCCGATCAGCGCTGTCAGGAAACGCGTGATCTGATTGCGGGGCTTGCGGCCCCACCGGCCGAGGATATTGCGCCGCTGATCCAGGCGCAGGCCGAGATCGCCTATACACGCTGGGCCGATCAGCGCCGGGCAGAGCTGAACCTCTGTCTGGCACGACAGATGGCGGAATGGGTGCAGTGTCAGGACGCGGCGCGCATCACCTTTGGCAAGGCCGAGGTTCTGCGCAGGCTTGGCCTGCAAAAGACGCTGTGACGTGACCTGGGCCGTGAGCTCAGTCCAGCCCGAGGCTTTCGGCCATGATCGCCGCCTGCGTGCGGTTGCGGGCATTCAGCTTGGTGCAGATCGACCGCACATGCATCTTGATCGTCACCTCGCTCAGCCCCATGCGATTGGCGATTTCCTTGTTCATCAGGCCACCGCGCACGGCGCGCAGCACCTCCAGCTCGCGCGGCGACAGGCCGGAATCTCCGGCACCCGGCGGCGGGGCGGATTGAAAGCTGGCGGGCAGATACACCTCGCCCGACAGAACCAGACGGATGGCATTGGGCAGCGATTTGGCCGAGGTGCTTTTGGGAATATACCCCGACGCGCCGCGTGCCAGCGCCTCCATCACCGTTTCACGGCGGGCGAGGCCGGAAAACAGCACCACCGGCTTGCCCTGGTTTGCGGCCACCAGATCGGCGACGCCCTGCACACCCTTCATGCCCGGCATCGCAAAATCCAGCAGCACGATGTCGAACCCGCCCTGCGCGGCGATGGCCTGCTGTGCGGCGGCGAAACTGTCGGCGGTGGTCACGGAAAACCCGCCCTGCGCGCGCAGATGCGAGGCCACCAGATCGCGGACCAACTGGTGATCGTCTGCGATCAGCAGGTCAACCTCTGTGTCTGCCGCGCCCGTCATCTGTTCCACCATCACCGTGTTCTGACCGATCCTTGCCCGGCACACACCATTTATAACGCGGAACGCGGGCGGGCGATACCTCACAGCCTGCAAACCCCGCGTCAGGCCGGGCGATTCCGGCGGTGCGCCGCCCATCCTTCTGCGCGGGGCACCTATACGGATGATAGGGGGCGCTTGCCGGTCAGCGGCGGTAAGAGCAGCCGGGGCCGCATTGCGGGCCTGCCCATCTGGTTGCGCGCATTCCGCCTCTCGCGCGTGCCAGACGCCCGGAGCCTGGCTCCGGGCGGGGCTACTGGAGCAGGCAGCGCGGCAAGGCGCTGCGCAGCGCCGCCCATTCCGCCGCAAACACCGCGTGATGCGCCGCCAGCGCCGTGGCATCCGCATTGCGCGCCGCCCGCTCCACCGCCACCAGCCGCCGTGTCAGCGCCACCGCCCCCAGAACGGCTGCGGCACCCTGAAGCCGGTGCGCCGCCTCGGCCAGTTGCGCTGATTGCACCGCGGGGGCTGTCAGCTGGGCCTGAAAGGCATCGCCCTCGTCCAGAAAGCGGGAGAGCGCCTGTTGCCGCGCCTCGGGCGACAGCAAGTCGCGCAGCTCCTGCACCACCTGCGCGTCGATCCCGGATTCGGCGGCGGGTGGCAGCGGGCCAGACAGAACCTGCGTCAGCGCGGCAAAGGTCAGGGGTTTGCGCAGAACTTCGGGCAGGCCGCCGGCCTCGAAGCGGCGCAGCTCTTCGGGCAGGCCATGCGCGGTCAGCCCGACGATGCGCGCATCCGCCGAGGCGCCGCTGGCGCGGATCGCCTGAGTCGCGGTCAGACCGTCGATCACCGGCATGCTGATGTCCATCAGGATCAGATCGAAGGCCTGCTGCCGCGCAAGGGTGATGGCGCGCGCGCCATCCTCGGCCTCTGTCACCTGCTGGCCCAGATGTTCCAGCATTTCGCGCACCACGATGCGGTTCGTTGCATTGTCTTCCACGATCAGCACCTTGTGGCGGGGGAGGCTGGCATCGGCCTGCGGATCGGGCAGGGGCTGGTCGGTATCGACATCCTGCGCCGCACGCTGCATCGGGGCGGTGAACCAGAAGCGGCTGCCGGCACCCGGCGTGCTGCTGACCCCGATCTCGCCGCCCATATGTTCCACCGCCCGTTGCGCGATACCCAGCCCCAGCCCGGTGCCTTCGACGGCCCGGTCATAGCCGCTGTCCAGCGTTTCAAACGCGTCAAAGATGCGGTGCAGCTTGTCTTGCGCAATGCCGATGCCGGTATCCGAAACCTCGACCCGGACCAGAAGCCGATTGCCAACGTCGGGAAGCAGCGTCGCGCGGATGGCAATCGTGCCGTCATGGGTGAATTTTGCGGCATTGCCGACAAGGTTCAGCAAGGTGCGCAGAAAGATGCGCCGCATCCCCGACACCTCTGCCATCGCCTCGGGTGGCAGATCCAGGGTGATGCGGTTGCCCTGTTTCTGCGCCAGCGGCATTGCCTGTTCGGCAAGATCGGCAATCACCCGCGTCAGGTTGAACGCGGACGGGCTTTCGATCAGCACATCCCCGTTCAGCCGCGCCAGCTCCAGCACGTCATTGATCTGATCCAGCGCCAGTTGCGCCGCACTTTCGGCAATCGACAGGAAGCGCGCCTGTTTCGCGCTGAGCTTGGTGGTTTCGCGCAGAATGTCCAAAGCGGCGATCACGCCGTTCAGCGGGGTGCGCATTTCATGGCTCATCACCGCCAGAAAGCGCGCTTTGGTATCGGCGGCCTCGACGGCGGCATCGCGGGCCTCGCGCAGGCTCGCCTCGAAGCGGACCTGTTCGGAAATGTCGCGGATGAAGGCGAAGAACACCGGAATGCCATCGCTGTCGCGGTCTGTCGCCAGCGCGAGTTCGATCGGAAAGGCGGTGCCGTCGCGCCGGACCGAGGTCAGCACCACCCGGCCTTGCGGTGCCTCTCCGGCCAGACCGCCGCCCAGAAAATCGCGCAGCTTCTGGGTTTGCGGGTCGCTCAGATGGCCGGGCAGCAGCACTTTGGCAAAATCGGCGGCCACCATCTCGTCGCGGCTATACCCGAAGATGGCCTCTGCCGCCGGGTTGAAGGTAACAATGCGGCCATCGGCCCGCGCCAGAATCACCCCGTCGAGCGAGGCACTGAGGGTTTTTTCCAGATTGGAGCGGACCCGCTCTGCCTCCTGGCTGCGCCGCTGCAACTGTTGCGACAGGCGCAGCATCAGCCATGTGGTGCCCAGCAGCAGCCCGATCAGGGCCAGCGCCACCGTTGCAAAGCGCGCGAGCATGCCGCGCAGCGCCTCGCGGTCATGGGCATTGCCCTCGACCAGCAGCGACAGCGATGACACGGTGAAATCGCGCATGGGCCGGTGCATCCGCGCCAACTGCCCGGACATTGCAGGCAGCGCCACCCACAGTGCCGCATCCGGCACATCGACCATGGCGCGCAGGATCTGCGTCTGTGCCTGCACCGTCTGCCAATCGGCATTGGTCTGCTGCACGTTCAGCCTGCCGGGGCGGCTGATGAAACCCTCGATCACGCTGACCCGGCTGAAATACACGTCGAAGGCCTGCCGCACCGGGCCCAGGCCGGAGCTGTGAACCGGCCCATAACGCGCGGCATCAATGGCCCGGCTGAGTTTCAGCAACTCCACCTCGATCTGCGCGATCAACCAGGTGGTATTGTCGGATTGCGCGATGCGGGCATCATCAAGCTTGCTGCTGACCCGGTAGGCGCTGATCGTCAGCAAGCCAAGGCCCAGCAGCACCACGATCAGCAGCGGCCACAGCTTCGGCACCAGCCGCAGCAAGGCACCGCCCGGCAGATCCGGCAACGGGTTGCCCCGCCTCACGGATGGATCGCCGCGACGGCGATCAACTGCCAGACGCTGGCGGCAAAGATCGTCTCATCCTGAAACGCCCGGTTCGTATCGAATGGATAGACCAGCCAGAGCGGCCCATTGTCGCGCACGCCGAAGGTGGCCCCATCCTTGCGGGTGGCGATGATCGGGTGTTGCGGGCCCAATTCCTCGACCACCAGTGTCACGGCGTAATCATTCAGCGCCATCAGCTCCACCGGCCCGGTGGTGATGCCGGCCTCTTGCAGCACAGCGCGCAGTGGTGGGCCGGAAAAGGTGATCGGGCCATCGGTCCACAGGGTTGTGGTGGTGAAGCTGATTTGTGGCATGGCATCCAGCGTCGTCAGGTCAAACGCATGGCGTGCCCCGCTGGTATCGGTGACGGTCAGCAGCACGACGCCCTCGGCTTCGGATCTTGCTGGCCCCAGCAGGGCCGAAGCCAGCAGTCCGGCGGCAAGGCAGCCCCGCCAGACCGGGCTGCCGGGCCATCCCGACGAAACGTTCGCTCCACACACCATGTCAACTCCCCGAACACCACGGGAACCGACTATAGACGCCACAACCACAAGGAAAACACTATCTTATGGACAGGTCCCGTCAGATATCCTTCATCAGACGCAGCGCATCATAGATGGCGGCATGGGTGTTGCGACTTTCTACCGCATCCCCGATCCGGTAAAGCCGGAACCCGGCAGGCCCACCCGCAAGCGTTTGCGGCCGGCCCGCAATCAGCGCGTCATAATCGACTGCGCCCAGATTCTCGGATTGCGGTTTCAGCTCGAAATAGATCTCGGCCAGGGGCTGTGTGCCATGATTGACCACCACCTGATCGAAGTGGCGCTCCTTGGTGACATCCATGTAATCCGACCCGATCACCGCGCGCAGCCGGTTGCCATCGCGCAGCACCGATTGCAGGCGGTAGGTGACGGTAAAGGTGACGGCCTTATCCTGAAGCGCGCGCATATAGGGCACAAGGTTCATGCCCATCACCTCGGGGGCAAAGCTGCGGTCGGGGGTCATCACCTCGACCGTGGCGCCGCTTTCGGCCAGCAGTTGTGCGGCTTGCATCGCCGTATGGTCGCCCGCATCATCATAGAGCAGAACCTGCGTGCCGGGTTTCACATCGCCGGCCAGAATGTCCCATGCCGACACCGTCAGGTCATTGCCTGCCGCCAGCACATCCTTTTCCGGCAGGCCGCCCGAGGCGATGATGACCACCTCGGGTTGCTCTGCTAGCACATCTGCCGCTTCGGCAAAGGTGTTGAAGCGGAACTCCACCCCGCGCGCGGCACATTGCGCCACGCGCCAGTCGATGATGCCGATCATTTCGGCCCGGCGTTTGGTCTGCGCCGTCAGCCGCACCTGCCCGCCGGGCTGGTCTGCCGCCTCGAACACCACAACGCGGTGGCCACGTTCCGCCGCCACGCGGGCGGCCTCCAGCCCGGCCGGGCCTGCGCCGACAATCACCACCTTTTTCGGCTGGGCGGCGGGCGTGATGTCATGCGGCATGGTTTCTTCGCGGCCGGTGGCCGCGTTGTGGATGCACAGCGCCATGCCGCCCTGATAGATCCGGTCGAGGCAATAGGTGGCGCCGACACAGGGGCGGATGTCATCCTCGCGCCCTTCGATGATTTTGCGCACGATATGCGGATCGGCCATATGCGCCCGTGTCATGCCGACCATATCCAACTGGCCCGAGGCCACCGCGTGCCGCGCCGTTGCCACATCGGGGATGCGCGCGGCGTGGAAGGTGGGCAGGCCAACCTCGTGGCGGATGCGCCCGGCAAAATCCAGATGTGGCGCTGACCGCATCCCCTGCACCGGGATCACATCCGTCAGCGCCGCATCGGTGTGGATGCGCCCGCGAATGATATTGACGAAATCCACCAGATCCGAGGCCTTGAAACGCCGCGCCATTTCCACGCCTTCGGCCTCGGGGATGCCGCCCGCCGCGACCTCATCCGCCGTATAACGCACTCCCAGCAGGAAGCGTGCGCCCACCCGCTTGCGGCAGGCTTCCAGCACGTCCATGGCAAAGCGGATGCGGTTGTCGAAGCTGCCGCCATAGGGATTGGCCAAAGTATTGGTCAGCGGGCTGACGAATTGGTCCATCAGGTGGCCGTAACATTCGAACTCCACCCCATCGAGCCCCGCCCTCGCCATGCGTTCGGCGGCATCGGCATAGTCTTCGATGATGCGGGCGATATCCCAGTCTTCGATGATCTTCGGAAAAGCCCGGTGCGAGGGTTCGCGCGACGGGCCGGGGGCCACCACCGGCAGCCAATCGGCCTTGTCCCATCGGGTGCGGCGGCCCAGATGCGTCAACTGGATCATCACGGCGGCCCCGGCCTCGTGGCAATCATCGGTCAGCCGTTTCATCCAGCCGACCACCTCGTCCTTATACGCCAGCACATTGTTGAACACCGGCGGGCTGTCGCGCGACACGGCGGCCGACCCTGCCGTCATGGTCAGCGCCACGCCCGCCTTTGCCCGCTCCAGATGATACAGCCGATACCGATCCTTCGGCATCCCGTCCTCGGGATAGGCCGGTTCATGGCTGGTGGTCATGATCCGGTTGCGCAGGGTCAGGTGCTTGAGCTGATAGGGCTGAAGAAGCGGATCGGTCGACATGGGCAGCGGGCCTCCGGCTGGCGTTTGGACAAGGCTAGCCGCAGCGTGCGAGTCTGGAAAGCAGAAATTCGACACTCATGTCGAATTTAAAAAACAAGACTGTCAATTTTCTTGCTGCGCCGGGCGCAGATGCTATCCTGACGCCATGAATGATGTTCCTGACCGTGGCTGGCGCGGCTCTGCCGATCTGTGGCTTGATGCCGCCCATGCCCTGCTGCTGGAAGGCGGGGTCGAGGCGGTGAAAGTCGCGCCGCTTGCTGCGCGGCTCAATCTGTCGCGCACCAGCTTTTACCACCATTTTGCGGATCGGGATGCGCTGCTGGCAGCGCTGATCGCCCGCTGGCAGGCGCAGAACACCGCCAATCTGGTGGCGCGTTGCGAAGCCTATGCCGAAACCATTGCCGAAGCGGTGCTGAATGTCTTTGATTGCTGGATCGACGTCCGGCTGTTTGACAGCGCAATGGATTTTGCCATCCGCAACTGGGCGCTGACCGCGCCGGATCTGGCGGACCTGTTGCAACAGACCGATCAGGTGCGTCTGGCTGCACTTTCCGCCCTGTTCCGCCGCTTCGGCTATGACGAGGCGCAGGCCGATACGCGGGCGCGGGTGATCTATCTGACGCAGGTCGGCTATATTTCGATGCGCAGCGCCGAAAGCCTTGAGGTGCGGCTGAAACGGATTCCGGCCTATGTGATGGCCTTTACCGGAACGGCGGCGACCGATCAGGAAATGGCGCGCTTTTCGGCGCGCCATCTGTAAGCCTCAGGCGGCAACCCGGCGGCAGCCCTGCTGCAAGATGCGCTCTGCCAGCGCATCCGCCGCGACATTGGTGGGGATCTGCGCCTGATGCGCATGGTCCAGCACCTCGCGCGTTGTGCGCAGGATCACGGCGGCCCGCTCCATCCGCTGCGGCATGGTCAGGGTTTCACCGGGCAGCGGAATACCCAGAACGCCGCCCGCATTCACCACATAATCCGGGCAATAGAGCACGCCACGCGCGTGAAGGCGGGCGCCATCCTCGGGGGTTGCCAGCTGATTGTTGGCGGCCCCCGCAATCATGCGCGCGCCCAGCTCCGGGATCGTATCGGCATTCAGACCGGCTCCCAGCGCACAGGGCGCGAACACGGTGGCAGGCACGCGATGCGCGGTGCCAACCGCCACCGCCTCGGCCCCGAACCGTGCCACGGCCTCGGCCACGCGGCTGGCCGAGGTGTCGGACACGATCAGCTTGGCGCCCGCCTGATGCAGCCGCTCTGCCAGATCCATGCCCACTTTGCCCAACCCCTCCAGCGCCACGACGATGCCTGACAGCGGCAGGCCCAGCACCTGCAAACCCACCTGAATGCCGTAAAACACCCCCAGTGCCGTCACTGGCGAGGGGTTGTCCTCCGGGCCGAACCCCATGTTGCGCACATGCCGGGTGCGGCTGGCGATTTCGGCCATGTCCTGCGGCGCGGTGTTGGAATCCTCGGCGGTGATATAGGCCCCGCCCAAGCGTTCGACAAAATCGCCAAAGGCCCGCATCAGCGCGGGCGTTTTGTCGCGCAGCGGATCGCCGATGATCACCGATTTGCCACCGCCCAGCGGCAGCCCCGCCAGCGCGTTCTTGTAGGACATGCCGCGCGACAGACGCAGCACATCAGTCAGCGCCTCGGCCTCGCTGGCATAGGGCAACATGCGGCAGCCGCCGAGTGCAGGCCCGAGCCGGGTATCATGCACGGCAATGATCGCCCGCAGACCGGAGGCGGCATCGCGGCAGAAGGCGACGGTTTCATGCGTGTCGAATTCGATATGGTCCAGAACAGCCATGTGTTTTCCCTGTCGTTTCCCCGTCGATCACGGGGATGGCCAGAGCCTAGGCGCTGTGGCAGAGAACGGCGTTGTCATTGCGCGGGGCGAAACCTAGTCTTGCGATGATCCTGTCCGGCAAAAGCCGCAGGTCGCAGGACAGGATCGCCGGTTTGGCGCAACAGGGGGGGGCCAACATGGATGACTTCGACAAACGCATCCTCCGGGTCATCCAGAGCCAGCCGGATCTGACGATCCGCGAGATCGGGGCCGCCGTCGGCCTCAGCCACAGCCCGTGCTGGAAGCGGCTGCAAGCCTTGCAGGCGCGCGGCATCCTGCGCGGCAAGGCCTATGTGCTGGACCGCGAGGCGCTGGGCCTCGACGTGCGCGCCTGGTGCATCGTCAAGCTGAAAAGCCATTCCAATGATGCGCTGGCACAGTTCGAACGCGCTGCCCGTGCGATGCCAGAGGTGATCAGCTGCGCGATCCTGTCGGGCGATGACGATTACATGCTGGAAATCGTCACCCGCAATCTGCGCTCGTTCGAGGTGCTGATCAAGGACAGCCTTGTGCGCCTGCCCGGCGTGGCGCAGGTCACGTCACGGATCGCGCTGCGCGAGGTGAAATCCAACGGCCCGCTGCCGCTGTAGCGGTGGTCTTTCAGGCAGATCCCTGACCCCTCCACAACGCGCAAGCCGGATTTGTGAAAGAACAAAGACGTCCGACTTGGCAACGCCGCCCGCACCGATTAGGAAGCGAGGTGGAGCAGTGGTCGAGTGGTCTAAGGCAACCGACTTGAAATCGGTCGGGCCAGAGATGGTCCCGTGGGTTCGAATCCCACCTGCTCCGCCACATACCATTGAAATTATTAGGAATTTTGGATTTCTATGGCACAACCCGCCAAAGAACCCACCATTATTTTTGCGCTTGGGTGCGAAGTCATGCAACAAGCATGTGTGGCGTTGGTGTCACTGTAGCCGGACAAAAATATGAGTACAAACGGACAAAAATATGAGCACATGAGCTATGCTAGCGGCGCATAGCTCGAGCGGCGATAGCCTACCCATCCGCACGCTGCTTGGGATCATACAGGTCCGGGAACGGATAGCCCGGCACCAGGCGATGCAGTTCTTCCTTCGGCAGTGCCGCTTCCAGCACAACCATCGCCTCATGGACGACACTGTGCCACATCGGGGCACCATGCCATCGGGTATCCTCGGGCTGGCCGCGCAGCCGACATAGCGCACGGCAGGCCAGTTCCAGTGGCGGTTTCTCTCTGCGCGGCGCCATTTTCATCCCCAATGAGATCAGAAACTGAACCGCAGATTCGCAAAGCGGGCAAGGAATTCCTTGCCCCTTCCGCACATCAGCCCATCGCCAGCAGAGCCGCCTTCAGATGCCGCCACGCGCGCGCTGCAGCCAGGGGGACCACCCCGTTACCGGCTGCTGCGGATCGGTCCAGCCCGGAGGCCACCCCATCATCCAGTCCATGAAGGCAGGGGAATAGCTCAGGGCACCGCTGCCATGCTTTTCCCCATTCAGCAAAATCACCCGGCAGCGGTGGGAAGAGACCGGGCTGCCAGGCACCCACCCCGCCGCCATCAGAATCTACCACAGGAGCGACCAGGCCGAGGCTGCGTTCTTCAGCCCGATCTGACTGCCGGTCTGGTTCTCGTCGGTCTTGAAGGCAACTCCGGCCGGGCTCAGCATCACACAGGCCCGATTGCCGCTGCCCTTGAAGGTCGGTGTGGGCCAGAATGAACAGCCTTTCACGGGTATGCGACCCGCCGACTTCCGCCGCTGATACGACGCGTGCTGCAACCCGGTAGCCCAGTTGCTGAAGGTCTCGGGCGACGTCTCGGAAACCAAGGGAGAGATGTCCTGGCACGTTTTCAAAGAAGCACCATTCGGGGCGTATCTCGCCCACGATCCGGGCCACATCGGGCCAGAGGTGGCGGGGGTCATCCTCGCCCCGGCGCAAGCCGGAGAGGGTGAAGGGCTGGCAGGGATATCCGGCAGAGAGGATATGAATGCGGCCACGCCACGGGCGGCCGTTAAAGGATCGCAGATCGTCCCAGACAGGAGCCGCAGCCAGGGACGCGTCCGCCATCCGTGCCACGAGAGAGGCCGCAGCGAAACTGTTTCGCTCGACATAACACACAGTTCTGTATCCGGGTTCTGCGAGGTGAAGGCCGAGATCCAGTCCGCCGACACCGGCGCAAAGGCTGAGGCCATGAAAGACGTCATGTCTTCCGGGGGAACGAAGAGCCACACGAGGCATCCTTTCCATCGCGGTCCTGCCGCTGCGGGTTCGGGCTCTCGGATGGCCTCAAATGGTTGTAAGCGGCACAGCGCGGGCACTTGATTGAAATCGTGCCGCTGAATGCGCCTGCTGTCAGTTTGAACAGCAGGCGGCGACATCCGCAACAGCGGATTTCAGTCCAGACAGTCATGCCGCCTCAATCACGAAGTTTGAGATGAGCAGCTCTGCGCGTGTCTTTGCCCCATCATTGGCGGTGCGGCTGATTGTGTAACTGGTGCGCACCTCGGTCAGATGGAAGCGTGCGAACAGGTCTCGGATCTCGGGCACATCATTGATCGACATGATGAAGCGGCCCTTGATGCTGCCCAGGACATCCGCCATCCGCCCGAAATCCTCGCGGCTGAACAGGGTGCGGCCATAGTCGCCCTCGCACCCCCAGTAGGGCGGATCGAGATAAAACAGTGTGCCTTCGCGGTCATAGCGCGGGATGAATTCGGCCCAGTCCAGGCATTCGATTGTCACCCCGGCCAAGCGGCTGTGCAAATCCTCAAGCATCGGCTCCAGAGTGGTCAGGTTGAAGCGCCCACCACGCTCTGTCTGCACCCCAAAGTTCCGCCCTGATACCTTGCCGCCAAAGGCGGTGCGCTGAAGATACAGGAAGCGCGCAGCGCGCTCGAGATCGGTAAGCGTGTCGGGATTTGTGTCGACCAGCCGATAGAACTCGGCACGCGTGGTCAGCTGGAATTTGAGCGTGTCGAGGAACTGCGGATAGTGGCGCTGAAGGATCCTGAACAAGGTGGCGATGTCGCGCCCCTTGTCATTGATCACTTCGCAGCGTGCGCGCGTGCTGCGGCGCAGGAAAATGCCGCCCATGCCGACAAAAGGCTCGGCATAGGCGGTGCATGGAGTGCGGTCGATGATGGCGCAGATCCGCTTGGCAAGGTTGCGCTTGCCACCCAGCCAAGGGGCGACAGGAAGAGTTGGTTCAACAGGCCTTAAATCGGCGTTCATGGGTGTGTTCCTGATGTTGTGACAACAGGAACATATCAGGAACAAAGTGGGCTGTCATAGCCCCATGGTGCGGAGGTGATCTTTTTGGATCGGTGCGGGAACCTAAGCCAGAGTGGATCTCGACCCTGGACGGGTTGTGGGTTCCGTTGATCGAATATAGCATATTCGTTGAGGATTCTAAGGATAGGCAGATACTATGGCTCGCCACACGAAAGTCACTATACTTAGGTGGCGCTCAAGAGTTCAGAGCCCCAAGTATTGGCTTAAGGGTGGGTTCAGAGCTCCCTTTGGCTCGTGCTATATGAGGGCAGATCAACTCATAGAGTTGATGGCTCCCTATGTATCAGACAAAGCGGTGATAAGGTCAGCAGAGATCGGACCCAGTCTGCCTTTGATAGGTGGTGCAAGATCACTCTGTCAGCAGTCGCATGTTGTAATACTCACCAAGCATGCTGCGGAGCGCATCAGTGCCGATGTCGTGGCGGATCTCAGGAGAACAGGTTCGATAGTTGGTGTCGATCATGTCGACAGCGACTTTTCCAAGATAGACGGCAAACCGTTTGACTTTCATATTTCAGCCACACAAGCTGGCAAAGCTGAGATGGAGGAGCGCTTCAGAAATCAGCCCGTGTTCAGACTTGACCATCATGCCGATCCACGCATTCGCCAAGTACACACAGACTTTCCCGGATTGTCTGCAGTTTACTTAGGAAAGCCAGCCAACTGTAGATTGCCGCCCGGCCTGTCTTCGGAAGTAACGATGTTGCGGGCGGTCACGAATCCACAAATGGAGGTAGCACTACGCACGCTGAGCGCATTCAACTTTCACTACGCAATGCGCTCAGTAGAAAGTGGCGAGGGTCACATCTATAAGCCCTTTACCAAGGGATTCAACTCCGCTGCTGCAGGGGCGAATATTCTTGTCGGTCGCGATACAGATGACGCAACGCACTTTCTTGGATCAGACTATCCGTATCTAGTCTCTGGCAACGACGATAAGTCTATATATGACACATACAATCGTGCAAAAGATGGTTTCAATAGCCCTGAGTGGCATCGTGGTTTAGATGCAATTCGGGCTCTGCGTGACTCTGTCAGCCCTCGCGCCATAGCTGAACAATTTATGTATATACTGCAGTCACTTAGGTCTTGATTGAGCTTATTCCCCGCCACGACCAAGGCGAAGCCATTCATGAAAACGGGGCATATAAAAATGGCTCCGTTAAGAACTTTGACACTTGTGGCGTTAGTCCCTGTTCGTATGGCCCCACCACATCACCTTGCCGATGATGTCGAGGGTTTCAATCTTGGGTCCGCTCAGGACTTCTGGCGCGTATGCGGGATTGTCTAACAGCAGCATAATCAAGCCCTGCTCCGGGCCTTCGCCCGTTCCAAACGATCAGCCAGACCGTTAAGACCCCGGTTGTTCGATATGGCATCAGCGGCTGCGTCAACCTTCGCCGCCAACATCGCCTTGGCAAACGCCAGAGCCTCTTCGGGGTGGGCATCGGCAGAGGTGCGGGGCTTCGCGTGAACGAAGGGCAGAACCTTGCCGTAGCACTCCGCAGCTAGGGACAGTTCAGCGCGCGCCTCAGCCAACTTCCGCGCAATCGCTTGGTCGGCGTCCTCCATGAGAACACGGGACTTTGCCGCCTTCGCGATTACCTCAGTCAGCAGTTCGGTGACTGCCATGGCCCGCGCTTCAGCCGCCTTCCCTATCCGCATAAGCGCCACGGCAGGATCGACGCCCTCGGCTTCGATGGCTTCTCGCAGAGCAGAAGTGCGGCGGTTCGGCGACCCGCGCGGACGCCCGGGACCACGCCGCTTTTCATCTTGCGAGCCTTCGACCTGTTTTTCATCTGCTTCCGAAGCTGACATCGCCAATATCCATCCAATACTTTATTGAAGGATGGCGCAGGATGGTTATCGGCTTTTCACACCTTCAGCGCGTTTCTTTCAGATTGACAGAACCGGCATGCAAGACAGGGTTGCCCGATGGAAGCGGGGAGTGCTTTGATCGACGGCAAGTAGCTTGGGGAACGAATTGACTAGAGAAGCTATTGTGGCCTTCGTCCTGATCGTCGTTCCAGCATCTGTATATGCCGAGGTTTGCACAACGGTGGGAACGTCCCCTTACTTCACCGGAGATGGCAATTTCGCGCTGCTAGAGCCAGCTTTTGAAGACTACGCTCACATGCTCGATGACGCCTGTGCCGCGTGGGGCTTCACAGCGCGGGATGAATGCGGGATTGTCACGCTTATGGGTGACGTGGGCTTGAATGCAATCGCGACACACTGCGATGAAATACCCGTGATCATATACAATCGACAGCTTTCTGGGATCGTAGGTGGTGACGGAGCCGAATTCGTTATCGCCCATGAACTTGGCCACCATTTCTGCGGCCATCTGGATCATCCATCAGATGACTTTGTGGCTGTCAGGGCAGAGGAACTTGAGGCAGATCGGTTTGCAGGCGCTACTCTTCGGAAGATGAACCGAAAACTGGAGCACATCTTGGATATCACGAGCATTTTCCCGGAAGAAGAGGGTGATACCCACCCCAGCAGGCCTTTGCGCGAGACGGCAATTCGTGCGGGATGGATCAATCCTGAAACGGCGCTTGATTGTCGATAAGAGCCGATGGGCACCCAATCTCAATTTACCGGCAGATTGGCGCGTTTGACACAGGGTTGCAGGGGGTTCAGGTGGTTATTTCCCAACTCTACCCGTCAGTATGTGAAGATCGCCACTGACGGCGACTCTTTTAGAATAACCACCTGCACCCCCTGCACCTCCATAAATGACAAAAAATCAATGGCTTATGCCGCAGGTGGTTCACTTTGGAACCACCTGCACTTGGCAGTGAACCACCTGCACCTGTCTGGACTGGCGGCTTGTGCAGGGGGTTCGAGGTCGATTGCAGGTAGTTCCAACGTGCCTTGCAGGTGGTTCGGCAGCGATTGCCCAGCGCAATGGCCGTGCTGAATGTCGTGATTATCTAGGGCCAGCTACCACCCCTCATAGCACGATGGGGGCAGGTTCGGCTGATCGGATGACCACCACGGCGCTTCATGACTTTCGCCCCGAACCCACGCGGCGACTGACTTGCCGTCAAAGCGCAACCCTTTGTCCTTCTTCTCGAAGCCGAGGCCGATCATCGCGGCCTTCATGTTGGCATGGTGCCTCTTGTCCATGCCGTTCACATCATCGGCGTTGATGCCGACGATCTTCCAAGCATCGACAGCCCGTATCTTCATCGGACCTTCAGGGATGCGGTCAGCCAGCATTTCATGCCACGGCCCGAAGTCCGTTGCCGCGCGCGCAACCACCGCCGCAGCGGCCTTCAGATCGGCATCATCCAGCCACAGGGCTTCATCCGGTTCCCGCGCGACCGCTTCAGCCCATATCTGATCACGGATGGCCCGCACCCCAGCGGCATCGGCTTGGGTGACGGACACGGGCCAGAAGCGACGGTTTCCGGTGGTGTCGGTCAGGTAGGTCGTTTCATTCGTAGTGCCGAACAGGACGAACTGCCGACCGCGCGTGACCGGGTATCTGTCGAAAGCCAGCCGGGCGCGGTCATGGGTAGTGGTGATGAACGACTTCACGCGGTTGGCATCGCGCTTCCCGAGGCCGTCCAGTTCGGCCATTTCGACCACCCACGCGCCCGATGTCTTCTCAATCGTTACCTTCGGATCAGCGCCGATCTCAAGCTGATCTGTGAACCAGCCGGGATCGTTGCAGAGGGCCTTCAGTAGCGACGACTTCCCCAAGTCCTGCGCCCCTTGCAGCACCAACATATGATCGAATTTGCAGCCCGGTTGTCGTGCGCGGCGCACGGCAGCACACAGCACCTTCCGACCAATCGCGCGATTCAGTGGTGTATCTTCGGACCCCGTGTAGTCAATCAACCAGCTATCGATCCGCGCTACCCCATCCCATTCCAGACCGTCCAGATACTGGCGAACCGGGTGGTAGGCGTTTCGCCTGCCGATCAGGGATATCGCATCGGCAATCTTGTCCTTGGCAGGCTCTTGGCCATTCCGCGCCCAGATCAGCGAAAATCGGATGTCAGACAGTATGTCATCTGTCATCACCGTGACACCATGCGACCCATGAAGTTCCAAATTGTCGGACAGCAGGTTACGCTTCACCGATTGCCGCCTGTCACGCAGGACGCCTTCAACTTCAAAGTCGAAGCGTGTCTCACCCGTCAGCGCAGTTTGACCGCGCGCGCGATGTTGTTCGAGATCGACCACCGTCGCCCCCTTCTTTGCCGGTGCGGCCTTACCTGTGTTCTCTATCCAGCCGGGAACATCATCCTGCATGGATCACCCCTTTCGGCAGGGTGCGCCAAGTGAAGTAGAGAGGGCCGACGACAGACTGCCCCTGAAGCAGCGTGATGCCCTTCGCCTGCGTTATCCGGGACGCAACGATGGCATCTGGCATGGGGAAAGGCATAGGGTGCCATCCGCCCGATACCAGATGCGGACAGGCGTCTTCAGCAGTTTCGGCGCATCGGCGGCAGGTTGGTGCGTTCGCGGTTGCCCACGCCCAGGAAGTCCCATCTTCGCGGATCAGATCGGCTTTGCCCTTGCCGAACCACCAGCGATGACCCTCTTCGGTCGGTTCAGCGCAGATCGGACAGAGCCATTCCCAGACGGCACGGCGGGCGCGGACCACATGCAAATCTTCGAATATTGCCTTACCCTGGCCCGGCAGATCAGGCTGCCACAGCGCAGCGCGATTGTCAGCCCACGGACACACGCGAACATCGAACAGCATCTCAGCGGACCAGCACACGACCCAGGGAACATCAGGGCGCTTCATGCTGCACCGCCGATCTGATACTTCGCTTCCAGCCGTTGGACATACTCGCTGACGCGGTGGAAATAGCCAAGGACGCGGCTGAAGTCGGGTGCCTTGTCATCGGCATAGGGATGAATCGCCGTGGCCATCGGACGGCAGCCAGGGTCGGGCAGAGGTTTTCCGACAAGATTGTTCAGTTCTTGCCAGTAAAAGGCGGCGAACGTCTCCAGGTTAGCGCCAGACCACACGATCCGGTTACATTCGGCATCGGACAGCGCGCCCGAATGATCCAGGCGTTCGATCTTGGCGATCAACATGCAGACATCAGGATGACCCAAGCCTGCGCGATAGCGGCGGCTGGTGTTAGAGATGAGGGAGGAATTCAGTCCCATATGGGCCTCGCAGTTATTGCGGGGCGCGCCGAAAGTTGCTAATCTCACAACAGTGACGAAGTGGATTTCTTTTCGGAACGCCCGGTCAGAAATGCCCGGGTTTTCTTTTTTTCCCCGGCAGACTTCATGGGAGCGGTCACGCGGCGGCGCGGGATTTTTCCCAAGCCTCGACATCGGCTAGACACCAGCGGCGGCATCCAGGCGAGAGTTGCACCGATTTCGGAAAGCCTTCTGCGTTACCCGCTTCCCAGCGCCAGATCGTGGCGCGGTGGACCCCAAAGCGGGCGGCGAGTTGTCTATCTGTTGCATAAGCCATGATTGGACCTCTTGCGTTGACCTGTAGTCGCAAGGTGTCGCAATCATTCAAGAATTGCCAATGAAGCCTACCCTAATCAAATGCAGGGGTTTCCTCGTCAAAGGGAGAGGAATTGATCATACAATCGCATGACGTTTTTTAATTTATGCGGATCATCGCCTTTAGCCTTTGGTGGGCGATTAGCAGTAGATAGGGCAAACGCGTAAGTCGCTTGCTGGTAGGTTTTTCCGGTTAGCCGCAGCCCCTCAATTGCGATCCCTGTCATCGCAACTTGCATAGGGTCTGCATATCGGCCTCGCCTTGACCGAACGCCCTCAAGCAATGTCGCCGCTTGGCCTGCTAGTGCGCCAATCTGCCGGTCGTCCTTAGTTCGGATTGCCTCTCGAAGCCCGCAGATAATGGCACGCGCAGCCTTAGTCGGTGCGCCACCTGTTTTTCCAGACCGTATGCGCAACCCCCACCCAGTCACGGGGCCACCGTCCAAGCCTTCAAGCACCAACGCATGCAGTGCCGTCACCACCCTATCGCGCGACAGGGCGACGAGCAGTTTTTTGGCATCACCTCTCTGAAGCCATCGGATGACCGCTATCCGGTTTTCCGCCCCTAAGTCCGACCACCACACAGGCGAGGCATCCCGATAACGCAGGGAGGCGCGAAGAGGACGCTGGGGGCTTCGCTCAGGATCACCGGCAACGTAATCATCGTCATCCATCACCCGCGCCCCTGATTGATAGGCACCACCTTGCCTTTGGCCCCAGCGCCCAGCAGGAAGCCCGCCCATGCGGCCATCATGGCGCGGCGCTTCTCCACCATGTCGCCCCGGCGATAGGCGGCTTCGACTGCGTTGCTGATACGGTGGGCAAGCGCCACCTCGGCCATTTCGCCGGGGTAGGTAGTCCGCTCTGCCACCCAGTCGCGGAAGGTAGAACGCAGTCCATGCGGCACTGCTGGGCGTTTGTTGCGAGGGTCCAGATAGCCCGCGCCACCCTTAGCAACCGCAGTCTCGTGGATGCGGCGCATCGTGGCGGAAAGTGTCATGTCGCTCAACTGGCCCCCTCTGACAGCAGGGAACACCTGCGGGTTGCCTTCCAGCTTGGGCAAGGCTTCCAGCATGGCTACGGCGGTGGGCGACAGGGGAACCCGATGTTCGCGCGCCATCTTTATGCGGGCCGCAGGGATAATCCACAGCGCGGCGTCAAAGTCTATTTCATTCCAAGTGGCCCCACGCACCTCCCCAGAACGGGCGGCAGTCAGGGCGGCAAACTCCACAGCCCGTGCGCCGAAGCCGTCACGGGTCCGCAGATCGGCAAACCATGCCGGGGCATCGCCCAGCGCAAGGGCGGGATGGTTGCCCTCGACAGCGATCTTGCCGGGTGCTGGCAGAAGTTCCTTCAGGTTGCCAGCCCAGCGCGCGGGGTTGTCTCCCATCCGATGCCCCGCAACAGTCGCCCAAGAAAGCACCGCCTCAACCCGCCCCCGCAGGCGTGACGCGGTTTCAGTCTTGCTCGCCCAGATCGGCTGCAATACCCGCAGCACGTCCTGCACCGTGATTTCTTGCACGGTCATCTTTCCCAGCTCCGGCATGGCGTAGGTTTGCAGAGTGTTGCGCCATTGGTCCTGATGTTTCTCATTCTTGAAAGCGTCCAGCTTCGCGGCGAGGGCCTTATCGACGGCATCGGCAAAGGTCATACTACGACGGCGCGCCGCAATCAGGGCAGACCGCTTGGCCTTTCGATCTTCGACCGGATCGACACCCTGACGGATCAAGTCTTTGATGTCGCGCGCCCTCTCCCGCGCTTGGGCCAGCGTGACATCGGGATACCCGCCTATCCCGATTTCCCGGCGCTTGCCCCCGACCATCGCCCGCAAGAGCCAAGTCTTTCCACCAGACGGCAGAAGTTGCATCACAAGCCCCGACACCCCACCGACCGCAACAGTTTCACCTGCCCCCGTCCCTGAGTGCTTCAGACGCTTCACATCCAGCGGCCCAAGTTCAGCAGCAATCTTTGGCATTTTGACACCCTTCATCTAACCCGCCAAAAAGGCTACTACTCGATGCGACAGGGTGCAACAGCCTGCTAAAGCACGCTATGCAAATTCCTTCTATCATTCTGTTTTTTTATTTATTTTATGCGCCATGCTGCAAATTCATGCGACAGAAAAATGGCGGCCACCTGCTCCGCCACTTGCCTTCACGAAAGCGTTCTCCCGATCCGGCTGCGGCCGGATTTTCCCGTTGTTTTCTGGGGTTATGCGGGGCGGGCTGAACACTGGCCTTGGCGCCAAGAGGCCCGGAAGGGTTCTCTCAGGGCCGATATTCTCCGGACCTGATGACTGCGCCAGTTTGGTACGGGACCTTAAGTGGCTGATATTTAGAGATGATTTAGATCATGGAATCGGTACCTTTCTAATCCCGCTCGTAGCTGCGAACGGCACTGAGATCGAAACCCGGTACTGAAATTGCTGGGGATTTTGGGAGTCCCCAGATCGGCTGAGCATTCTAAAAGTCAAAGAACGCGGACGTGTTTCCTGCCATAGTTTGCAGAAGAAGATCCCGATCAAGAAAGAGGTTCTTCATTTCGCAGCTCGTCTCGGCGATCAGCAGGCATCCATGGCATGCGGCGCCGTGGGTTGCCCGATCGCCGCTCCTATCGTCTGGTTCGTGATCGGCGCAAACGGGGTCATTTGAGCAAATCCGCAAACGTTCCAAGGCACTCTTGAGAATGTAGGCAAACCTTGGAGCCATGGCGACAAGCCCTCCAAGACTGCCCTGCGCACCAGCGCTAGCCGTATAAACAAGAATTCCGCAACGGTCGACGTCGCCGCCGCCGCGCGTGCTGGACAGCGCATATACGCGTTCCTTTAAAGAGCTGGCTGGATAGCCGCAGTCGAGGGCAATCTCAGCCATCAACGCGTGAGATATGCTGTGAAGAAGTACGTAAGCCGTTCCAGGATATGACGGCGCTTTCCCAGCAAATCGCTTTTGCCAGTGCCCGTATCCAGCAAGCAGCTTTTGATTCCGGATAGCCGTGAGCTCCTTTCGAAGCCATGCGGTAATCGCGGTGGCATCGAAATGGATGAAGATGCCTTCCCCAAACTGTTCGATCGCGGGCAACCAGTCTGCATCACGTGATATTGGGGCGCCGCGGACGCTCAATTGAATATCTTCGATATCGCCGTCAGCTCCCGTCGGTGCCGCTTCAAATCGTGTGAACCCATAGAGGCATGATACCTCCCTCAGTCGATGCACCGCGATCAGGTTTTTGATCCCCGATAAGTCAATCCCGGCAGCGGGGTCGGCCCAAGCGTCTCTCGGAAGAGTCTGTGCAAAGAGCTTTGCCGTCGGATGATTCGCGCCGATTTCAGATCGACCGCTGGCGAAAGTGTCGAACTCGGACAGCTTTGGTGAACGAGTTGCGTCGGTTTTTGCGCCCTCACGAATGCGCTGAAGCCTATCAAAAATGTCGTGGTCAGGATAAGGGCCAAGCGATGCCGATACCTTTGGATTGAATTTCTTTGCTTGAGCGATATCCTGAACTGTTTGAACGCTGGCCAGATCGCCTGTTAATTCATCTACAAGCTGGCTGAGTTCATCCTCCTCAGTCGGCAGCGAAATCACCGTTTGGACCTGCGGGAAGTAGGTGTTCGTCGCGGTTCGAGTGAGCAACTTCAGGTTGTCCCCGCATCCTTCAGGGTCTCGGTCGAGCAGCCACGGACGCTCACCGCGGCATTTGCCTAGACGCCCGGGCTGGAAAGTGTCCTGCAGGGACAGACGGCTGCCGCATCCGCACACGACGCTGGTGTCTGCAGGGTCCGCGCTGGTTCCCTTTTCCTCTACCCACATCGGCTCATGGCATGCCCCCGATCCGTGCACGACCCAGCGCCAGTCAATGTCTTGCAGATGCCCTTTGTCGCATGCGCAAACGAAGCGGATCGGCGTCACATCGCTCTTCCGGCCGTCATCGTATTGGAACCTTCTGCGCCCCTTGCTATCGAGGTCTTGCCAACGGACCAACCGGCGACGCCGGATCGTGCTAGTCCCCAACGTGTTCGTTTCGACCTGCTCGCAGATGAACCATGTCGGGAAGACAGGCGCGGAGACTCCACGCGGCACGCCGTCTCTTAAATCAACGGATGTCGGCGGTGTCCTCAACGTCAGGCTGGCTGCCGGATCAAGGCGCCCTTGCTCTTTCAAAATCTGCTCGAGGCGCTGCGTCAGACGCGGCTCTGGAAGAGTCTTGAAGGCGCCGCCTTTCATGTCCCACTGTTCTAGTCCGCCCACTACAACAGATCGAGTTGGCAGGTCGATCATTGCCCCCGGACCGAAGGTGGAAATTAGCTGGCTGAGACGCTGGGCATTCTTGGTCATGAGAGATCATCCGCATTTGCGATCGTATTTCCGTGAGGATCACGGACCTTCAAGGTGACGTTGGGCTCGACGTCGCGCATTGAACGGCCCGCAACAAAGCGGCGATGAGGTTCAGCCAGATTGGCGATCTCTGGCTCAAGCGGCATGTGCAATAGTCGATGAGGACTTTTCTTTTTGGAATAAGCGAACGCATTACCGCCGGCGGCCTGCTCATCGGAGGTTTCAATCCAGGCATCCAAAATATCGTCAATCAGCTTTGACAAAGCCGCTCGGCCGCCGGCAATCATTCTCTCAGGCGCGCGATCAACAATAGAATCTCGGACCAGATTGCGTATCCATAAATTGTTCTTCAGTTCGTTGACGGCGACATCCGGGGTAAGCGCGCTATCTACATGACGCGCTGCAGCAACCACGACCGCGGCCAACGCACGATCAAGAGCTCGGGCCGCCCAAGGTGTGACACTCGTTGCTTCTACAGCGCGATAAAAGGTGCGGTGGAATTGTCCGAACTGTTCGAAATGCATGCGGTCCCGTGGCTTATGCAGGTTTAGAACGGCAAGCACGATGCCGGGTCGGGTATGATCTCGGCCCACGCGGCTCGTTGCCTGGATGTACTCAGCAGCAGTCTTTGGCTGACCTTGTACCACCATGAGCCCCAGGCGCGTGATATCGAGTCCGACCGATATCATGTTCGTCGCCAATGCGATGTCGACAGTTTCGGCGTCCCGGCCGAATACTGCCTCAAGGCGTTGTTTTGCTTTCGCGACCTCGTCGGTTGATACCCGGGAGGTAAGCTCCAACGGTTCCTTGACACGGCGGTCGGCGAATGGGCTGTCGGCCGGCTCAACCCTGCGGCGTTGGGCACCATAGCGGGCCGAGCGATCCCGGACTTCGTCTTCGACGATCCGGCGGGCGCCACCCAGTTCGCGCAATGCGTTGAAGTAGCAGATCGCTGTCATGAACGGATCGGCAGGGTTTACGTGTTTGCTATCTGCCGAAAGATTAGCTTCGTAAGCTGCTTGTGCTGCCGCAACGAGCGTGGTCAAGGAACGCAGGAAGACCAGCTTTGGGCCCCGCCCTTGGGCGGCAATACCGAGGTAGAGCCTTGCAGCGTTTGTGGTTGTCGGAACAGTGCGGGCAAAAAAGCTGTCGATCCGATCAATTCCGGGTGGCGGGAAGATGCTAGTGCTGCTGCGATCAAACAACGCCGAGATTTGATCTGCTGCACGCCTGACCGTTGCGGTCGAAGCCACTATCTTTGGGCGAATACGAGTTTCCCCGGAACCTCGGGATGCGAGTTGATCGATTGCAGCCTCGTAAAGTCCCGCGACAGTCCCAAGCGGCCCTGCGATAAGGTGTAGTTCATCCTGAATGATGAGATCGGGCGGATCCAGCGACCAGCCATTGCTTAGTGGACTTCCCTGACCAGGCTCAGCGGCGCCGTAAAACCCGACATCGTTTTGGAACCGGTCAACGTGCCCGAAGAATGCGCCAGTTTCGCCAACCCAAGGCAACGCCGCGAACTTATCGACCGTGGCGATCAGGAACGCTGGCAGCCGACGATAGATCGGCTCATCGACAGTCAGGACAGGCAAGGGTCGGCTTCTGCTGAAATCACAACTTGTATTGACACAGCGGATTTCAAGATTGGTCGGAGCATGCATGTTCGGGGTGCATGAAAACGAAGACGGCTTGAACTCTGTCCCGCACCACGGGCACGCCTTTAGCGGTGCCGGCGCACGTTTGTCGCGTCCGCTTTGGTAGCGCCGCACCCGCCCTACAGCGGTTGTTTCATCGGTGTTGCCCTTGCCACCGAGTTTATTCGGCGAGGCGTCTGAACCGACCCACAAGCCGATCTCGATAGGCCAGTCACCAAGCAAGCGTCGGCCATCAACGTCGATGTTTTTGGCGTCAGTGCGCATGAGTTCGAGCGCGCAGACGACACCGGCCGCACGGGCGAGCTGGTCAAGGGTAAGAAGGCGAAGAGTGTAGCGCATGATCACCGCCACACCGGCTCCAAGCACGCCGGAGGCCCCGAGCCGACGATGGGCGATGACGAGTGCCGCGAGGCCGAGATAGGCTTCGGTTTTGCCGCCGCCTGTCGGAAAGAAAAGGAGGTCCGCCGTTTCACGGTCAACGTGGCGGCGATCAACCAAGCCCGCCAAGTTAAGCAGCACAAACGCGAGCTGGAATGGGCGCCACTGCGGCTCGGCCAAGCCAGCAGGTTCACCTGTCGCGCCAGCAACACGGCGTCGCGCAGCCATCGCCACCGCGAGGTTCATGAAGCGGAATGCAGCCCGCGCCTGGGAATCAGTCGCAAGCATTCCGATACCGGTTGCAATCCGCACCTTCGCCTTTGCCATGTCCGCGATCAAACGTTCTGCCGTTTCCTTTCGCCGTGCGGGCAAACCGCCGAGCTTTCCACGCTCAACATCGATCCAGGCACCATACAGATTTGGCAGATCGGCTAGGGCCGATGTTAGGTCCGCGCCATTGCCCTCTGCCAGCTGCGCGAGAGTTTCCATCCCGAACGAGACATGCGTTTTCAAGTCCGCGTCTTCGTTCGGCGCGACGCGTTCGACCTCGGCCGATGGTAGAGGATCGGTCCAAACTCGAGTGATACCTTGATCGTTGCCCACGGGCGCGTCCCAGCCCGCAGCGGCATTGCGGCCCACCGCCCATTCGTTGAGATCGCGATAGTGCAGATCGGCGACCCGCAAATCCCAATCCTGCGCACGATAGCCGGATAGGTCACGCCGCGGCCGAAAACTGCTTGCTGATACCAGTTCCAGCCGCGCTTGAAAGGCGTAGCTGACATCAGAATAGAAGCGATGCACTGTTGCGCGTCGATTGACGAGGAACACTGTCAACGCGCGCACGCGCTCGGTTTGCCCATCTGGCGTCGTGTAACTGAAAAGGCGCGAATGCGTTTCGAGCACGAGGCCACCGCCGCGCCTTTGCTCGGCGGCGCTTTCCGGCACGACGACTGGGGAACTGCGGCCTTCCGTCACCGTCAAGGCAACGACACGCTTTTTCGGACTGCGAACCCAATCAACCATTGGTCGCTCGATCCGCTTCTTCTTTCCCTCTTCGTCGAATTGCTCGACCTTGGGCTCAGGGAGAAGCACGTCCTCCGGCAATTGCGGTTCGGTGCGATAGTCCCCCCATGACACGTGTGCCTCGATTTCGGTGACATCGGGATCGAGCAACACGGTCAAGCCGATTGAGGATGGAAGGAAGCGCCTTCGTGTAACCGGTGCCTCGGGCTCCTCGTTGTCGGCAGCCGCACCGTTCGTGCCATCAGAATCCGGCTCCTCGACATCAAGTTCCATCTCTTCCTGAGCAGACGGGTCGGCGTCGTCGTTGTCGCCATCGAGACCGAGTGGGTCTTCGGCAGGGGCTATGAAACCAGCGAGATACCAGCGCGCAGGGTTCTCGTTCAGGCGTTCTGTCGCGAGGTCAGCATCCTTAGGGCCGGGACCGATTAGGTCGCGCCGGAAGACGTTTACGATCTGAGCGCGCACTTGCTCCGATGTCATCATGATTTCTTTGTGCCTTCTTCAAGAACGAATTCACCCAAAACTCGGTTCAGCCATTTAGTAGTGTGTTTTTCGTCGAGTCGTTTTGGGTTGAACCCAGCCTCTGACAGTAAGCGTTCAAGCGAAATCATGCGGTCACGGCACTTCATTCGAACACCAAAGCGGAGGCTGGCCTTGTCAGGACCGCACAAGACCCATGCATCCGCCCTCGTTAGCGCGTGCGCCCATAATGACTGCTCTCCGATATCGAGAGCGATGCCATCTGCATTTAACAGCACATTTGCACGTTGGACCTCGCTCACACTGTGAACAGCCCTGAGGTCTTTCCGAAGCTGGGCAGCATCAATGTTTTCTTCGGGTCTACGCCGCTGAAATCCTGTCTGCGTTTCGACAACGCAGTCTTCAACCGTTTCGACATTGTATCCACCCGACAGTGCTCCCCAAGCCGCCCACTTGTGGGTGTCGAGTATGGTCATAGTGTCGACCAGGACAGGTCCGGTGTGCCGCGCCATGGAACCTCACAAGCCATCTGGCTTTGGCACGCCATGAGTGGCGAAGAGTTCAATCAGGTCGTCAACCGTTTGGTCCAATAACCCCGCTGCCCGTCGCGCTGAAATACGACCCTGATCAACAGCAAGACCGATCACTTCCGCGAATGGCCTAGAGAACATCGGCGGTGTCGCCGCTTGTCCATCATTGCGACCATTGTTTCGCAGCGCCGCGTCGGGCACGGCGCGCGCAGCAGCTGGCTTCAGCCGGTCGAGCGCAACGAGCCGCCATTTCAGCGCCGAGGCGGTCACCAGTAGCGCATCCGCGGCAGCATTTAGCCGGGCGGGAAGCTCCTGCTCAGGGATTGCCGCCCAATCGCCAAAGCCATCGAGGATCGCAGCGGGCATCAGCACGGCCGAGGCAAAATTGTTAGCCAGTTGCTCGACGCGGTTGCCGCCGGTCTCGCGCGCCTCTTCCGAATGTTCTGGCGGCATCGCGTCCCAGGTGAGGATGTGGAACAACTCGTGCGCAAGGTCGAAATGACGACGACCGACCACCTCGTGGCGGTTTATCAAAACCACATCGAGTTCGGGCAAGCGGCAGGCCGCGCCGGAAATTCCGTCGAAGGCATCGACGTGCAAGACGAGGATGCCGAGTTCACGCTCCATCACCTCGGCAAGGCGAACGGCTGGGATATCGCCAAGCTTGAATTCAGCGACGAAGCGTTCGCCCGCGTCCATGGCGTCCTCAAAGTGCGAGCCCTTGTGTAGGCCGAGCGCGCGGCGCAGCAGGGGCGCCTCTCGTCCCACGTGAGGGGCGATGGAGCGGAACGCGGCGATCCAGCGACCGGCGTTGCGCTCATAAGCGCCGAGGCGCTGCGGACCAACATTGGTCTGTCTCCATGAAAACCGGCCTTCGCCGACCAGCAGGAAGGGATCGGTGAAATAGTCGAGCGACGCACCCAGCTTTTCGACTGCAAGTACCAGTTCCTCGGCCGTGACGCGGCGTTCGCCGGTCTCGATGGCCGATACGGTTTGCCGATCCTTGAATCCGAACATGCGCGCCAGATCGTCTTGGCTGAGCTTTCGCTCTTCGCGTAGCGCCTTGATCCGCGGTCCGATGAAATTCGCTGACATAGGGCACCTCCGACCGCTGATGTATTCTTGCAAAGTGACGATTGCAAGAAAATCTTGCGATCTGGTTACGCATCCACGCCCGGTGAAGACGAGCCAGAAAGCGACGCCCTGCCCATCCTCCAGGCAGATGGGCTGAGAACGGCCCTCCGACGTGGCGCAGCTTCATATACCAGCATCGACATGGGATCGGAGTTCATCTTGGAACCTACGGCACGGTCAAAATCGTCGAGGGTCTCCCACATCCCGACGTTCACGAAAGAGATGTAGGTTTCAGACTTCCAGAGTGACTTGTCGTTCTCGAGTTCGCTCGGTTCCATTTGCCAAGTGATCTTCTCAAAGAAGTCTGGCCCTTCGACCCTGCTCAGAAACTCGCCGATCAAGCCTGCTGCGTTGTTGAGCTTGAGTGTCGAACTCCAAAACTGGATAAAATCACGCTCCTTTTCTGGAGTTATCCGCCAATTAATCAGGACAATAATCATTCATTCTCTCCTTCCAATTCTGCATCCTCATCCTCCCCATCGTCCACCGCCACCAACCCGGCAGCACGTTCTTCGGCGGCGCGGGTAGCGTTCAGGGCGAGGAGGCGGGCGAGAACTTCGTCCTTGAAGTCGGACGGCCAATCGAGACGGGTCTTGGGCGTTTTTCCCTCGTCAGCATCCTGATCGATGAACTCGGGTGCGGCGCGGTCGGCCAGATCGTTCCAGCCCCTCGCATCGTCTTCGGATGAGGCGCCACGCGCATAGGCACGAAGCACTGCGACATCCATTTCATGGTGTAGCGTGCGCAGGCGGGCGATGTCGGCGGCGTTTTCGCTGCGCGCATGAAAGCGATTGTAGGTCTTCGTCAGGCCCTGGTTGCGTGTGATCATCAGTTGGGCCCGGAATGTGTTATAGGCTTGGCCTACCGCTTCGACGGCGGGGTCTATTCTAAAATAGGCAGGGAATGGGAAAGTGCGGAAGCAGTCGGATGGAGTGTAGGCCGTGTTGACAAAAGGGATTCACGGGGCGCTCTGAACGTGATTCAAGCTGGTATCTGCGATGGAGACCAGCTTGGCACGAGACCTGATGTCGGACGATGAATGGGCGTTTCACGAACGCTTCATCCTGGCCGTCCGCGCACCGAACGGGCGCAAACCTATGAACCATCGTCTTGTTCTGGATGGGATTTTCTGGATAGCGCGCACAGGTTCTCCGTGGCGTGACCTGCCGGAGGAGTTCGGCAAGTGGTCGTCTGTCTACCGCCAGTTCCGGCGCTGGACCCTGGCTGGGCTGTGGGAAGGGATACTGGAGGCCTTGAACGAGAGCGGGGTGGTTCCTGCGGCCTTGCAGATGATCGACAGCACCGTGGTCCGCGCCCATCATCAGGCAGCGGGCGCTAAAGGGGGACTCCGCGACAAGGTTTTGGCCGTTCGCGAGGTGGCTTCACGACCAAGATCCACCTCCGCGTCAATGGCGCAGGCCTGCCCATGAGGTCGGACATCACGCCGGGCCAGACATCGGACTATCTGGGCTTCAACCTCATCATGGACGACAACCTGCCCGAGCCGAGCGTCCTGCTGGCAGATCGCGGCTATGACTCTGACAAGCTTCGAGAAACCATGGAGGGACGCAACGTCGTGCCAGTGATCCCCATGCGCAAGTCCCGCAAGCTGCGCGTGGCCGTGGACCGCACCCTCTATCGGCTGCGCAACCTCGTCGAGCGCTGTTTCAACAAGCTGAAGAACGCCCGCCGCGTCGCCACCCGCTACGACAAAACCGCAGAGAGCTTCTTGGGCTTCATCGACATCACCTCGATCCGCCTCTGGCTCCGCCATTTGTCAACATGACCTAGTGTGATTTCGGCCTCAGCCACCTTCTGCATAACTTCTCCCGCTTGTTGGATTCTTGGCGCTGCCCCACTTTTTGCCAAGATGGACGCACAAGCAATGCCGCCAGGTCGTTTTGATTCAATTCCGGGCAGGAAAAGCCTTACGGACCACAAAAATCCACCCGCTGCCCCGCCCAACCCACGGGAAACGCCTGCATCGCCCGCGCAAGTGTGAGGCTGTCGGGCTGTCGGCCATCAACGATAGATTCGATGATGTCGGGTGCTAGTAGGGTCATTCGAAGCACGCGGCTTACATAAGAAGGGTTGATCCTCTCCGCCGTGGCAATCTCATCGATGGTCCCGTAAGCCCCGGACTCGATGAGATTTCTCCATCGGAAGGCACGGGCCAGCGCCTTGACGAGCGCATTGTCGGCCTTGTGTTTCGGTGGAATGTCCGGTGGCAACTGGATTTCTTTCCGACCGCCACGCCTCACGATACGGAACGCGACATGCACGGTGATGGTATCGGGGATCGGTCGGGCGCATGTCATGCTGCTGCTCCCACTTCCGCGCGCATTTCGCGGGCAAGCCCAGCTAGCCCGTCCATTCGCATCCGCACTTTCAGACCGTCAATGCCAATGTCGACCCGTTCGACAAGAAGCGTTACGATGCGGGCGTGCTCGGCAGGGAATAATTCGTCCCACAGCGGATCAAGTCGGGTCAATGCCTCGCGCGCCTCGGCTTCGGTGGCATCGCCGTCCCCCAACTGCGCCGCTTTCCTTGTGCCAGCCACAATCTCAGGCTGGCGGAACACGGCGCGGATCTGATCGATGACCACGGCCTCGATATCACCTGCGGGAACGCGGCTGACCGGGCATGACCCTGCACCGTGCTTCAGCACGGTTTGACTGACATAGTAGCGGTAAAGCCGTCCGCCCTTTCGGGTGTGGGTTGGCGAGAAGGCCGCTCCATCAGGCCCATGTAGCAATCCCCGCAGCAGCGCAGGCGTGTCGGCGCGGGTTCGGGCGGCGCGCTTTCTCGGGCTCTCGGTAAGGATGGCATGGGCCCCATCCCAAAGTTCATGGTCGATGATCGCCGAATGCTCGCCGGGATAGCTAGTTCCCTTGTGAACAGCCTCGCCGATGTAGACCCGGTTGTTCAGCATCCGGTAGATGAACTTCTTGTCGATCCGGTGGCCCCGGCTGGTGGTGACGCCCCGCTCGGCAAGTTCGCGCGCCAGCACCGTGCCCGATCCGATCTCGATGAACCGGGCGAAGACCCAGCGAACATGCGCGGCATCTGCGGGATTCTCGACGAGCTTCCGGGCCTTCACCTCATATCCAAGGGGCGGACAGCCACCCATCCACATGCCCTTCATCCGGGAAGCCTTCACCTTGTCGCGGATGCGTTCGGCCGTCACCTCGCGTTCAAACTGGGCGAAGGACAACAGGATGTTCAGCGTAAGCCGCCCCATGGACGTGGTGGTGTTGAAGGACTGGGTGACGGAAACGAAGGTCACGCCGTTGCGGTCGAACACCTCGACCAGCTTCGAGAAGTCCATCAGCGAACGGGACAAGCGGTCGATCTTGTAGACCACCACCACGTCGACCAGCCCATCCTCGATATCGGCCAGCAGCCGCTTCAGGCCGGGGCGTTCCAGTGTGCCGCCGGATATGCCGCCATCGTCATACTGGTCGCGAACCAGCACCCAGCCTTCGGACCTTTGGCTGGCGATGTAGGATTCGCAGGCCTCGCGCTGAGCGTGCAGGCTGTTGAACTCCTGCTCCAGCCCTTCTTCGGAGGATTTGCGGGTATAGACCGCGCAGCGCAGCTTGCGGACGACAGGTTTGTTCATGCCGTCCTCCGATGGTTCTTCAGCCCAAAGAAGACCCAGCCGTTCCAACGTGTGCCGGTGATGGCGCGCGCGATGGCAGAAAGCGACTGGTATGGCCGCCCCTGCCATTCGAAACCACCTTGGGTCACGGTGACGATCTGTTCGACCCCCTGCCATTCGCGCAGCAGCCGGGTGCCGGTGATGGGGCGGTCGCGATCAGCGCGGATCCGGCGCGTCGTGATGTTGCCCCCGTCAAGCTGCTCGCCCAAGGCTTCCAGCCGTTTGATGGTTTCTGGCTTCAGCCCGCCATAGGCCAGTTCCTGGATGCGGTAGGCGAGGCGGCTTTCCAGGTAGCGGCGGTTGAAGGGCGGCGGTTCGGTTTCGAACAGGTCGCGCCACTGCGCCTTCAGGTCGGGCGTGGTGGTCGTCTTCAGCGCGGCCAGGCGCTTCGGGATGGGATCGGACTTCGTCATGCGTCTCTCCGGTGGCTTGGAGTTGCATGAAGGCATTGGTCGGGCAGACAGTGTAGGCAACTTTCTCCAGTCTGGTCAGAGAATTCACCCCGTACTTGCATCCGCAGCCGGATCAGGCCAAGCGCCATCGGTTCAGTAGGTGTTTGATCCGCTGGTCTGATTGTGCGGTCCTGTTGCGGAAAGTGCGCGAGGCACTCTGAGACGCGTCTGGCGGGAACGGCTGTGTCCACCGATGCGCATCCGCCTGAGACCTGAATCCTGTGTTGGCTTGGCGCGGTGGCGCTATGGGCGCGGGGAACCGCCAGGATCAGGATGTCTGCGCGAACGTTCCGCACAGATGCCGGGATGCTGAAATCCAAGGCAGCAGCGGCCAACAAGGCGCGTTTGACCGGATCTAGGGCCTGTGCTGCGCGAAAGGCATTCTTGCTTCAAGCGCCCTGGCAAGATCCCAGTCGATGATCAGTTGGTTGACCAGTTGATGGGACATCATCTCGTAGATCACCTCGGCCCGTTCACGCCCGATAGCGATGACCACCACGCCGGGGGTGCCGTTCTGTGCCGCTTTGCGCGCCAGCCAGGACAGGTGTTCCATCGTGATGCCGGTCCACATCGCGTTGATTTCGGCCAGCAGCGCCGTATCCCGCGCCGACAGACCTGACTTGGGGATGAGCACGCCACCGACATCGCCGGCAATCAGGGACTGAAGTTCAGCGGCAGAGATGTCGCCTGCGGAGACCAGCTCGCTTTGCGCCCCGCCAAGCGGGCGGTCAGATGAGCCGACACTGGTGATGATCATGTCCATCTGCCGGATCAGGGCATTTTCGCCGACGAAGATGCGGTGATAAGATGCCGCATCATGCACATATTCGCGGATGGCCTGGGTTTTCGCCTCGTCATAGCGCCGTGGGATGAAGGCGGGCACACCGCCCAGAAGCAGCCTTTCTTCGCTTCCGCTCCCCACACTGTTGTTCAGCCGGTCGGCCAGAAGGGTCGAGGAATGGTCTGGCAGGGCCAGTGTGACAAGTTCGGCAGTGACCGGCACGAACAGGAGCGAGCGGTCCTTGCGCAACCCGCGCCCGGCATATTCCAGCCCGTCGACAAGTGCCCCGACGGTGCGCCCCCAAGTGACCCCGACGATGGAGGAGCGGTGCAGCAGCTCGGTCAGCCGCCCCGCAGCCGAGCGGCCGATGCGGCGGGACCGCAGGTCGAAGGCCCCCGCCGTGGGAGAATCGCTGCCGCTGTCGAAAACCCGCACCTCCGGTGCGAAGCCGCCACTGGCCTGCGCCAGCTTCCGCAGCCCCTCGGCGAGTTTTCGTGGCTCCAGCAGTTGATGAAGTTCACGCATGACTTCGGGTGAAAGGTCACGGTCGTTGAAACGCAGCTCGATCTCCAGCCAGCCCTTTTCTGTGGCATGGGCCAGAAGGCGCGAGACATGCGATTGAGACACATTCCCGAGGTGCAGACGGATTTCATCCTGCGACAGGCCGTGGCGCGCCCGCAGATAGGCCGCCTGAAGCGCCTGAATGTCGCGCGCACTTGTCGGCGTCTGCTGATCTGACCGCATGTCCGCTCCTGCTGTCGAGGTTCTGCATATTTATGCCGAATTGTTATTATCATGGCAAGACGGCGGCGTCCCGATTAGCGTTTTCAGGGGAGCGAAAACCCGGGAGTGCCGCACAGCCGCAGTCCCGAACGATGTCCAAGGGAGGGGATATTATGAGTCTGACACGACGTGCATTGCTGCAATCCACCACGGCTGCCATTCTGGTTGCGGGGCTTCTGTCGCCGCGCCGCGTTGCGGCTGCCACTGTCAAGATCGGCTTTCTGCTGAAGACAATGGAGGAAGAACGCTATCAGCTGGACAAGGCTGTCTTCACCGCCAAGGCTGAGGCTCTGGGCGCCGAAGTGATCTTCGATTCCGCGAACAATGACGAACAGCAGCAGCTGGCGAAATTCGAGAACATGATCTCGAAGGGCGCACAGGTCATCGTCATGCAGCCGGTCAACACCGGCACTGCGGGTGCCATGGTGTCGATGGCGAATGCCGAGGGCGTCAAGGTCGTGGGATACGATTCCATGCTGACCAACGGCCCGCTCGACGCGATGGTCATGCAGGACAGCTGGGCCGTGGGCAAGCTGCAGGGCGAGGCCATGGTCGAATGGTTCAAGGCCCACAAGGGCGGCAAGGTCGAAGGCAAGGTGGCGCTGATCATGGGCCAGCCGGGCGATTCCAACGCCATCGCCATGTCCAGCGGCGCGCTGGAGATCATCAAGGCGAATCCCGGGCTGGAACTGGTGGCCGAACAGGCACATGAGGGGTGGTCTTCGGAAAAGGCCATGGCCACGACCGAGAACGTCCTGACCAAATACAGCAATGGCGTAGATGCCTTCATCTGCAACAACAGCGGCATGGCGCGCGGCGTGATCGCGGCGCTGGATGCGCAGGGCCTTGCCAGCGCGGACAAGGTCTTTGTCGCGGGTTCGGATGCCGATCTGGTGAATATCCAGTTCGTCGCGCAGGGCAAGCAGGCCGTCGAGATCTGGAAGAAGATCGAGCCGCTGGCCGAAACCGCCGCACAGATCGCCTTTGATCTGGCCTCCAACCCCGACACGCCCACGACCGAGGCGATCAAGGCGGACCGGATCATCAACAACGGCATGGTGGATGTGCCCACGGTCGTGACGCCGGTTGTGCTGGTGGCACGGGACAATGTGGACAGCACCGTCGTCGCCGGCGGCTATTACACCAGCGAGCAGGTCTACGCGAAGTAGACCGCGGGCCTGACAAGGTCTGCGGACCTGCAGCCGCGCCCAAGGCAACGCCACGGGCGCGGCGCTTTTCCGAAATTTCCCAGATAGCGCAGCCGGTCGCCAGTCGCCCGGGGCGCAAGCACGGAGGTCGCTGGTGCGATGGCGAATGAAATCGTTCTGAAAATGGTAGATATCACCAAGGAGTTTCCGGGGGTCAAAGCACTCAGCCATGTGAACTTCGAGGCGCGTGCAGGTGAGTTGCTGGCCCTGATGGGCGAGAATGGCGCGGGCAAATCCACCCTGATGAAGGTGCTGTCGGGGGTTTGGCCCTATCCGACCTATACCGGCGACATCTATGTCAACGGGCAGAAGAAAACCTTTTCCGGCACCCGGCAGGCCGAAGAGGCGGGCATCGCCATCATCTATCAGGAGTTGAACCTGATCCCCGAGATGACGGTGGCCGAGAACATCTTTCTCGACCGGCAGTTCACCGATGCCCTCGGGCGGATCGACTGGGTGCGGTTGAATCACGAGACGAAGCTTTTGCTGGACGAGTTGGGCATCCGTGACTTTCAGCCCACCGACAAGGTGTCCAGCATCACCGTCGGCAAGCAGCAGATGGTCGAGATTGCCAAGGCCCTGTCCAAGAATGCGCGCATCCTGGTGCTGGACGAGCCGACATCGGCCCTGACCGACAAGGAGGTGGCCGACCTCTTCCGCATCATCCGCAAGCTGAAGGCGGATGGCGTCTGCATGTGCTACATCTCGCACAAGATGGAGGAAATCCAGCAGGTTGCCGACAGGATCGTCGTGCTGCGCGACGGCCAGACCATCGGCGATGTGACCCCGATCTCTGAAATCACGCTGGATCAGATCATCAGCCGGATGGTCGGGCGCGACATCAAGGACATGTTTCCCAAGCGCGTGGCGAAACCCGGGCGCAAGATCCTTGAAGTACGTGACCTTGAAGTCGATCACCCGACCCTTCCGAACGAAAAGCGGGTCAAGAAAACCTCGTTCAGCGCCTATGCGGGCGAGATTCTGGGGATTTCCGGGCTGATGGGAGCGGGCCGCACCGAACTGGTGGGCGGCATCTTCGGCGCCTATCCGGGCATGAGCCGGGGCGAAGTCTGGCTGGACGGCAAGAAGATCACCATCCGCTCACCGCGCGAAGCCATTGATCAGGGGATCGCGCTGCTGACCGAGGACCGCAAGGCCCTTGGCCTGTTCCTCAGCGAACCGATCAGCTTCAACACCACGATCAGTTCGCTGGAAACCATCAGCTCGAAGCTTCTGGGCGTGATCAACCACGCGCGTGAGCAGGAGCTGGTGACGGATTACGTCAAGAAGCTGGGGGTCAAGGCGCCCAGCATCAACACGATCATCGGCACGCTGTCGGGCGGCAACCAGCAGAAGGTGATCCTTGGCAAATGGCTGAACGCCAAACCCAAGGTTTTCATCCTGGATGAACCGACACGCGGCATCGACATCGGTGCCAAGGTCGAAATCTACAAACTGCTGCACAGCCTGGCTGAAGAGGGCGTCGCGGTCATCGTGATCTCGTCCGAGCTGCCCGAGGTGTTGGGGATCAGCGACCGGATTCTGGTCATGGCCGAAGGGAGGATCGTCTCGGAGTTCAACCGTGACACCGCGACAAAGGAAGCAATCATGGAATACGCGACGGGAAGCGTGAAGGGAGGGAACGGCAGATGAACAGTGCCGCATTAAGTTTCATCAAGAAGAATGCAACGCTGATCGCGCTGGTTGTTCTGGCTTTGGGAATGGGGTTCGCGGACGATTCGTTCTTTACCGCCCGCAACCTCAGCAATCTGGCGCGGCAGGTGACCATCATCGGCATCATCGCGGTCGGCATGACCATGGTCATCCTGATCTCGGGGATCGACCTGTCGGTCGGCAGTGTCGCCGGTCTTGCGGCAGTGGTCGTGACCATCCTGATGCAGAATGACGTGAACGTCTGGATCTCCATCATTCTCACGCTCTCGCTGGCCGGTGTCGTGATCGGGGGATGGAACGGGTTCTGGATCGCGCATTACAAGATTCCCCCCTTCATCATTACGCTGGGGATGCTGACCATCGCGCGCGGGCTTGCGCTGACCATCTCGGACGGCAGCGCGGTGCCGGTGACCGACACGACCTTCCCGCTGATCGGCGGGGCCTATATCCCGCCCATGATCTCGGTCATCCTGATCGCAGCGGCCATCGGTCTGGTGCTGCTGTCCACCCTGCGCGGCGTGATGCGGGCGCGGGCCGTCGGCGGTCAGGTCGACAAGGTGCAGGTCATCTCGAACCTGATCCTGACAGGGGCGGGCGGGGCGCTGTCGCTCTATATCTTCGGCAGCTACAACGGCATTCCTGTTCCGGTTGCGATCTTTGTCGCCATTGCCGGGGCCGGGATCTATGTGCTGGGACAGACCCGCTTTGGCCGCCGTCTTTACGCCCTGGGCGGCAACGAGGACGCGGCGCGCCTGTCGGGGATTGATGTCTACCGGACCAAGCTGATCGTCTACATCATCGTCTCGACGCTTTCGGCGCTTGCCGGGATCCTTCTGGCCTCGCGGCTGAACGGCGCGTCGCCCAACCTCGGCACGATGTTCGAACTGGACGCCATCGCGGCCGTGGTCATCGGCGGCACCAGCCTGGCGGGCGGATCGGGCACCATCGGGGGAACCGTGATCGGCGCACTGATCATCGGCGTGCTGAACAACGGGATGAGCCTTCTGGGCGTCTCGGCCTTCTACCAGCTGATCATCAAGGGGTTCATCATCATCCTCGCAGTCTGGTTCGACGTCCTGCAGAAACGCAAATAGTCGGACTACCGCCCGCCGCGTGTCACTCCCTCGCGCGGCGGGCACCCAGCCCTGGATCAGACGGGCACCCACCCCTGCGGACAGCGCTTTCAAGGGCACACAGGGGGTATGAGGGGCAGCCTGTCATCGGATAGTCTTTGCCCGCCCGAAGTCTGGTTTTCTCAGGTCGCCGCGGCGCCGCCGCCACAACATGAAGAGTTTTGTGACGTGTCGAAACGTTTGAAAATTGCGGTTCTGGGCCCGATCCCGCGCGACCGTATCGTGACCCATCAGGGCGAAAATTTCGAGAAATATGGTTGCGCCAGCTATACTGCGGCAGCGCTTTCGGCCCTGCTGGGCGACAGCGGAGAGGTGCACCCGATCTGCCATGTCCGCAAGCGCGACGAAGGCCCGGTAAAGGAACTGCTGGGACAGTTTCCAAATGTCGACCTGAAGGGCATCACCTCCGAGCTGGATCAGGGCGACGTTGTCCAGCTGACCTATCTTGACCAGAATCGGCGGCTCGAACGCCAGACCGGCTTCATGGACCCGATCCTGCCCGAAGATCTGGCCTCTGTGCTGGATGCCGATGCCTTTGTCTGTGTGCCGATCACCGATTATCAGGTGAGCCGGGCGACGCTGAAATACATCAAGCAGAACAGCAAGGGCGTGACGATCCTTGATGCGCACGGCCCGACCAGCTGCCTGACGCGCAGCGGCGAGCGGCATCACCGCTTCTGGGCCGACCGCGACAGCTGGCTGCCCTATATCGACATTCTCAAGATGAACCTCGAGGAAGCGGCTTGCAGTTGGTTCGACGCGGAATATTCGGCCGAGGATCTGCGCGATGTCGAGCAGCTGGCCATGGACGATCTGCCGCGCTTTGCAAAACACTGCCTTGACCGTGGCGTGAAGGCGCTCTGCGTCACGCTCGACCAGCATGGATGCGTGGTCTACTTCCGCGATGAAAGCGGGGCGATCCGCGAATATGTGGTGAAGCGGGTGCCGGTCGAGAAAGTGGTGGATACCACGGGTTGCGGCGATTCCTTCGCCGGCGGGCTGGCCTTCGGGTATCTGCGGCACCGCGATTTTGTGAAGGCCTGCCAATACGGCAATGCGGTTGGCGCGCAGCGCTGCGTCAGTTCGCAGATCGCAATCTACAAATCCCTGGAAGAGACGGATCGGCAGATCGCCGAAACCTACGGCGCCTGACGCGCCCTTTCAGGGCATGACCTTCAGAACTGGAGACGAACGATGCGCCATCATTTGAATGGGCAGGAATGGTGTGTCTGCGAAAGCGGGTTCGACATCGGCAAGGCGAATGTTTTCGAGACGCTGTTCACCCTCGGCAACGGTTATCTCGGCACCCGCGGCACACTGGAAGAGGGGTTCCGGGGCGAGTATTCCGGCACCTATCTGAACGGCGTCTTCGACGCGCATGACGCTTCGGTCATTGATCTCGTGAATGCGCCGGACTGGCTGCCGCTTGCGGTCTATGTCCATGGCATCCGGCTGGATGTGCAGGGCTGCAAGGTGCTGTCGCACCAGAGGGCGCTGGATCTGCGGCAGGGCGTGCTGTGGCGCGAGACGGTGTTCGAAGACCCGCAGGGCCGGCGCACCCGACTTGAAACGCTGCGCTTCGCCAGCTTTGCCGATCCGCATCTCTGTGTCCTGCGGCTGGCCGTCACACCGGAAAACCACGGCGGCCCGGTGGTGATCGAAAGCGCGCTGGAGGGCCGCCGCAGCAATCTGGATCTTCTGCCTGCCTATGCCGGAACGCCGGTCTTTCCGCCCGAAGTGAAATGGGACAAATGGGCAAAGTCGCTGCATCTTGCGCCGGTCATGGCCACTTGTGATCAGGACAGCCTGTATCTGGAAATGCGCACGATCGACAGCGGCATAGCGATCGGCCTTGCGTCCACGCTGCTTCCCTCGGTGCCGCCGCTGCGCAACACGGTCGAGCGACACGCCACGCGCGTGGCCGAACGGCAGGAGTTCCTGATCCCGGTCGGGGTGACTCTGTCGGTGGACAAGTTCGTCACGATCCACACTTCTCGCGAAACCCCGGCCTCTGGCATCGCGGCGCGCTGTCAGGAGGAGCTGGCGGGCCATCTGGCCTCCGGGTTCGAGGCTGCCCTTGCCGCCAATGCCGCCGCATGGGGCCGCAAGTGGGAGGCGAGTGATATCGTCATTCACGGCGATGCGGCGATGACGCAGGCGGCGCGCTTCAACATCTATCACCTGCTGATCACCGCAAACCCCGCAGACCCCAAGGTCAGCATCGGCGCCAAGTCGCTTTCGGGCGAGGGCTATCGCGGTCATGTGTTCTGGGACAGCGAAATCTTCCTGCTGCCCTTCTACATCTATACCCAGCCAGAGGCCGCGAAGGCCCTGCTGATGTATCGTTACCACACGCTGGACGGCGCACGGGACAATGCAAGGGCGAACGGGTTTTCCGGCGCGCAGTTCGCATGGGAATCCGCCGATACCGGGCACGAAACCACACCGAAATGGACAGCGGACGGACGGCACCGCATCTGGACGGGGGAGGAAGAGATCCACGTCACCGCCGATGTGGCCTATGGGGTGCTGACTTATGTCGCCGCTACGGGCGACACCGCGTTCCTCACGGACTATGGTGCCGAAATCCTGTTTGAAACCAGCCGGTTCTGGCTCTCGCGTCTTGATGAGGACACTGCGAGCGACAGGTTGGTGTTGCGCCGGGTGATTGGCCCGGATGAGTTTCACGAACATGTCGACAACAATGCCTTCACCAACCGCATGGCGCAGTGGCACCTCGTGCAGGCCGCGCGCATCCATGACGATCTGGCGCGGAAGGCCCCCGAGGCCCTCGCGGCATTGGCGCACCGCATTGGCCTACTGCCCGGCGAGGCCGCGCAGTGGCGCGAGGCTGCCGGGCGGATCCTGATCCCCTTCGATGCGGGCAGCGGCCTGATCGAGCAGTTCGAGGGGTATTTTGCCCTCAAGGACGTTCCGGTGACGGAATGGGATGGCAATGACATGCCCTGCTATCCCGCGGGCTATGACCATTTCAACGCAGGCGAGACCAGGCTGCTGAAGCAGCCCGATGTTGTGATGCTGATGTATGTGCTGCCTGACGAATTCAGCGACGAGGCCAAGCGCGTCAACTATGCGCATTACGAGCCGCGCACCCTGCACAAATCCTCGCTCAGCCCGGCGATCCATTCGATCATGGGAGTCGAGGTGGGCGACAGGGCGCGGGCGCTGCAATATTTCCGCCGGTCTGCCCTTGTCGATCTGCTCGACAATCAGGGCAATACTCAGGACGGGATTCATATCGCCTCGGCGGGCGGCACCTGGCAGGCGCTGGTCTTCGGCTTTGGCGGGTTCCGTGTGCGAAATGCGCGGATGAGCTTTCGGCCTTGGCTGCCTCCCGGCTGGAGCGAGCTTCAGTTCTGCCTGTTCTGGCAGGGCAGCAGGATTCAGCTGCGCATTGGCCGCGAACAGGCCTCCTTCCTGCTGGAAACCGGCCCCGTCACCTGGGTGCCCATCCTCGTCGAAAACCAGGAAATCATTCTCGAGGCCGGGCGCATCGTCACGGCTTCCCTGTGCCCGGAGACTGCGTCGTGACTCTGCTGAGAGGTGTTATCTTTGATCTGGACGGCGTGATTGCCGATACCGTGCCCGCCCATTTCGCCGCGTGGAAGCAGATGTTCGCGGAAGAGGGCTATGCCTTTGACGAACGGGTCTATCATGACAGGGTGGACGGGCGCCGCAGGTTCGACGGGGCGCAGGCGGTGATGGTGGATGCCACGCCCGACCGGGTCAGTGCAGCCGCTTCACGCAAGGATGCGTATTTCCTCAAGCAGATCGAGCAGGGACAGTTCGAGGTCTTTGCCGACACGCTCAATTTCCTGCGTGCCTGCCGCGCCGAGGGGCTGGTGCTGGCAACCGCCTCCAGCAGCCGAAACGCGCGTCTCGTGCTGGAAAAGGCCGGGATCGCCGACAAGTTCGCCGCCATCGTCGGGGGCGATGATGTGTCAAACGGGAAACCGCATCCCGACATCTTCCTGCTGGCCGCAAAGCGGCTGGGGCTGCCGCCGGAGGCCTGCGTGGTGATTGAGGACGCGATCTCCGGGGTTGCCGCCGCCAAGGCCGGGGGCTTCCTCTGCATCGGGATCGACCGCACGGGGCAGACCGAACGCCTTGCGGGGGCTGACCTGATCGTCGAGAGCCTTTCGCGACTGAAGCTCTGTGATATTGAGCAACTCATGGGGAAATGAGCGTATCCATCAGGGTCGTCGCGGCGATGCTGCACCAGCCGCAGGCGTTGGTGCAGCATCGCGGGGTCGATCAGGGGCAGGGCCTGTTGCACGGTCCGCCCCCCTCTGTCACCTGCCCTTGCCAGAGGTGTCGCCCCCAACGCGCCGGTTGCCTAGGGGTTTGCACCGGGCAGCGGGGCGTCGGGGGGCAGGACTTCCAGCGGGCGGGTGGCGATCACCTCGGTATCCGACAGTTTGTAGCGCAGCTCATATTGCCCGGGCGTATCCGGGGCCGTCATCGTCAGCGGATTGCCTGCGTTGACATAGGCATAGGAGATATAGCTGTCGCTGCCCGCCTCGGCGATCTGGATATTGTCCTGCGGGGCGTTCGGCCCGATCCATGTGATGGACATCTCGCTGCCTGCCCGCACCTGCGCCGGGGCCGTCATCGTCACCGGCGCGTCTGTGGCCACGATGGCGCGTGTGGCTATCACCGTATGGTCGCGGAACCTGTAGCGCAGCTCATAGTTACCCGGCTCGCCCGGCATCAACAGGCTGACCGGGTTGCCATTCGCCACATAGGCCCAGGTCCAGCGTTCGCCGTCACCGGGAAGCCCGATCTCGATTGTGTCCAGCTCTGCTGCCGGTCCGGTCCAGCCGACGGCGACGGATTGGCCGATCGGCGCGGTTTCGGGTGCGTCCAGCGTGGCTTCGGGCAAGGGTTCCTGCGGCACATAGGGCCGCACCAGCATCAGCACCCCGTCCTTGATGCCCGAGGCCCAGCCGTCGCCCAGCCCCTGCGTGGTGTAATCCATTTCGGTCGATGCACCAAAGCCGGTGCATTGTGCCGTGGCACCGGGATCATAACGCCAGGCGGCGCAGAGGGCGTCGCCCGCGCAGAGGGCATTGCACTGCTCTGCGGTTCCATCTGGGGGAAAGGCGAAGGCGGCTGGCATGCCTGCGGGCGCGCCGGTTGTGCCGCCGGTCGGGGCCAATGCGATGGCCGCCATCATCGGCGCACCGGGGAAATACCGGCGCGGTTTGGGCGGCACGGGCGGCGAGGGGGGCGCAGTCACCGTTGCGCGCAGGGCTTCGGCCAGATCATTGGCATTGGCTGCCTCGAAATACCGCCCGCCCGTGGTGTCGGCCAGACAGGACACCTGCGCGCCCTCGGCCTCTGACAGGCCAAAGCCGATGACATGCGCGGTGAAGTTCAGACCTGCGGCTTCCAGCTCTTGCCCGAGGGCGCAGGGATCGGCGGCGCAGGTCTCCAACCCGTCGGTCACCAGCACCACTGTGGCCGCCTCTTCACCGGAGCGCAGTGCTTCGGCGGCCTGCCGCACGGCATCGGACAGCGGGGTCTTGCCCAGAAAGCGCATGGCATTCACCGCATCGCGGATCTGCCCGGCGGTGCCCGGCGCGGGCGGCACCATCAGTTCGATGTCGCCGCAATTGCCCTTTTCACGGTGGCCATAGGCCAGAAGGCCCAGTTCCTGTTCTGCCGGGATCTGTGTCAGCACCCCGGCCACGGTTTCGCGCGCAATCTCCAGCTTGGGCCGCCCATCGATCTGGCCCCACATGGAGCCTGATCCGTCCATGACGATGATCGTCGCCGGGGTTTCGGCCTGCACTGGCCCGGCTGCCGTCAGCGCTGCTGCCATCATTCCTGCCCGCCAGCCATTCCGCATCGTTCACCCCACCTGTTGCGCCCGGCGACTATGACGGAACGGCGAAGGCCGATCTTGGGGCAGGCGGAACAGCGGCAGGGGTCAGCGGCACAGACCGCCGGCCCGCACCTCGGACGGCGTTGTGCCAAAGGCGGCGCGGAACCGGGCGTTGAACCAGGAAATGTCACCAAAGCCCGCATCCAGAGCGATCTGGCTGATGGAGTGCCCGGCATGGCGCGGATCGGTCAGTTGCCGATGCACCCTCATCAGCCGCCGCCCCGCCACATAGTCGGAAAATGAGGTGCCATCCTGTGCGAAGAGGCTGCGAAGATAGCGGTCGGAAATGCCGTGCCGGGACGAGATCCAACCCGCAGTCAGCTCCGCTTGCGTCAGATGGGCCTCGATATCGGCCTTGATTGCCTTCAGCCGGGCCGCCCTTGCGCCACGCCCCTGTGCGATCTGCGCCGCCTCACGCTCGGCCCCCAGGGCCAGGATCAGCAGATCCTGTAGATGCACGGCGCAGAGTTGCAACTGATCAGGCGGCAGATCCCCCGCTTCGGCATGCAGCGACCGCGCATAGGCGATCAGCAACCGCCATTGCGGCGTGGTCTGGGTGATCTGCCGCAGGGCGGGGTTGAAGCCCGGATCGGCCGCCAGCAGCGCCGCGCGCGGGATGCAAACATACAGCACGTGGCTGCTTTCGGGGGTGAATTGCGCCAACCCCGGCACTTCGCTGGGGTCCAGATAGATCTGGCCGGGCTGGCAGGTGACTTCGGCCCCGCGCTCCTGCCGGATTGTGAACCCGCCCGTCAGCGGCACATGCAGCAGGATATTGTCGCCGGTCTCGGCCGCCAGCAGCGCGGTGCGCCGGGTCTTGCAGGCGGAATGCACCGTGTCGGCGATCACCGCCCCCGGCAGCACGGCAATCGAGGTCGAGGAGGCATAGGCCGTATCGCCCGGTTCAATCACCAGCTTGCAGACGGTGGCGGCCATGCTTTCAAATTCCGCAACGCGGTGGCGTTGGTCGAAATCTGCCGTGCGCAGAATGAAATGGCTCATCGAAAACCCTTCGGGATTTGGTCCAAACCGTATTTCATCGCAGCGCAGTTTGTCGCAGCGCGCAACCTGAATCTCGTGCCCTGTGCAGGGATCCTGCTTTGGTCAGTTTTCGCGCAGATAGGCCCAGGACACATAGCCTTCCAGCCCGCGTGCCTGTTTCAGCGCGACCTTGCACCAGCGCGTGCCACCGGATTGTTCACAGCTATAGACCCGCAAGAGCGTGCCGTTGGGCAGCCCGACAATGACGCGGTAGCCGATGCCCGGCCCGGCGCGCATCTTCAGCATGTCGTCCTCATCGACCCCCGTGACCTCGTAATACCGGCCCGGTCCCGCCGTTGCGGGGGCAGCAGCGCCGAGGGTGCCGACCACAGCTGCGGCCAATACGGCAAAGATGACTTTGCGCATGGATTTCTCCTGATTTTTTCTGCCTCGGCCAGAGTGTAGGCCGGGGCAGCCGGTATCGGCAACCCGAAGCCGCGCCCTAAGGCTGGGGCGCGGTCCAGCCGGGCCGCCCGGAGGTCAGGCCATTGACCTTGTCGACAATGGCGCGGGCATCAATGCCGAAATGCCGGTACAGATCGCCAATCGTGCCGGTCTGCCCAAAATGTTCAACCCCAAGCGGGATCGTCCGGTGCCCTGCCACGGCCCCCAGCCAAGACAGGGTTGCCGGATGGCCATCCAGCAGCGTGACCAGATGGGCGTCGCGCGGAATCTCTGCCAGCAGCCGCTCGATATGCGATGATGCCGCACGGTTGCCGCGCGCCCGGGCGCGCTGTGCCGCCGTCCAGCCGGCATTGAGGCGGTCGGCGGATGTCACCGCCAGAACCCCCACATCGCGCCGCGCCTCGGCCAGAAGGCCCGCCGCGCGTATGGCCTCCGGCGCGACGGCCCCTTGATAGGCGATCACCACCTCGCAATTGGGGCCAGGCGGGCGCAGCCAATAGGCACCGTCGATGGCCCCCTGGCGGAAGGCGTCATCCTGGCGTTTGCCGGGCTGGTCGATCGGGTTGGTGCTGAGCCGCAGATAGACAGAGCCGCCTGTCTCATCGCGCAGCCAGGTGCGTTCGTCCGGGTCGCCTTCGCCCTCGCGTTGCAGATAATCAAATGCCCATTCCAGGATCACCGCCAACTCGTCGGCGAAAGCGGGTTCAAATGCGGCGAGGCCATCCTGCGACATGCCGATCAGCGGCGTGCCGATGGATTGATGCGCCCCGCCCTCTGGTGCCAGCGTCACGCCCGACGGTGTGCCGACGATGATGAATCGCGCATCCTGATAGCAGGCATAGTTGAGCGCATCGAGACCCCGGCAAATGAAGGGATCATAGACGGTGCCCACCGGAATCAGTCGCTTGCCGAACAGCGCATGTGACAGCCCGGCGGCGGCAAGCAGCAGGAACAGGTTCATCTCGGCAATGCCCAGCTCGATATGCTGGCCTTCGGGCGCGAAATCCCATTTGGCGGTGGACGGGATGTTCTGCGCCCGGAATTCATCCTGCCGGGCATGGCGGGCAAAAAGCTTGCGGCGGTTCACCCAGGGCCCGAGGCCGGTGGTGCCCGTCACATCCGGCGAGGTGGTGACGATGCGGTCTGCCAGCGCGCTGCTGCCACGGGCCAGATCGTCCAGTATCTTGCCAAAGGCCTGCTGGGTCGAGATTTCGCGGTCAGCGGTGATCATGACAGGGGGCACGGGCAGGCGGCTGTCGCTGTGGCTGCGCGGGCCTGCGGCAAAGAACGTCACCGACGCCAGAAAGCTGCGGAAGGCACCGGGATCGGCCACCCCGGCCATCGGCTCCCATTCCTGCCCTTCGGCAATGCCCATATGCGCCTGCCAGCTGGCCATCTGCGCCTTGGTCATCAGGCCGCTATGGTTGTCCTTGTGTCCGGCAATCGGCGTGGCCCAGCCTTTGATCGTATAGGCGAGAAAGCAGGTCGGGCGGTCATGGGTGATCGCGGCGAAGGCCTGCGCCATGGTGTCGACGCAGTTGCCGCCAAGGTTTTCCATCAGCGCCGCCAGCTCCGGGTCCGAGCGCGCCTCGATCAGCCGCGTCACATCCCCCTGATCGCCCAGGGCCTCCATCAGCCGCGCGCGCCAGACCGCTCCGCCCTGAAAGGTGAGGGCGGCATAGGTCTCGTTCGGGCAGGCGTCGATCCAGTCACGCAGCTTGTCGCCGCCCGGCTCTGCAAAGGCGGCGCGTTGCAGCGCCCCATATTTCACCCGGACGACCTCCCAGCCGAAGGCGGTAAAGATCTGCTCGATCCGTGACCACAACCCCTCGCGCACGATGCCGTCCAGCGACTGACGGTTGTAATCAATGATCCACCAGACATTGCGCAGATCGTGCTTCCAGCCTTCCTGAAGACATTCATAGATATTGCCCTCATCCAGTTCGGCATCGCCCATCAGGGCAATCATCCGCCCCATGCCCGGCGTTTGCGCCCAGGGTTTTGCGGCGATGTAATCCTGGATCAGCGATGCGAACGAGGTGATGGCGACGCCCAGCCCCACGGAGCCTGTGGAAAAATCCACATCATCCACGTCCTTCGTGCGCGAGGGATAGCTTTGCACCCCGCCGTAGCCCCGGAAATTCTCCAGCTTTTCGCGGGGCAGCGTGCCCATCAGATAGTGCATCGCGTGAAACACCGGCCCGGCATGAGGCTTCACTGCCACCCGGTCCTGCGGGCGCAGCGCCGAGAAATACAGCGCCGTCAGGATCGAGACCATCGAGGCCGAGCTGGCCTGATGCCCGCCAACCTTGATGCCATCCGCCTTGGGGCGGAGGTGGTTGGCGTTGTGGATCATCCAATGCGACAGCCAGAGCAGGCGCTGCTCGACCGTCTTGAGATGGAAGGTTGCGGGCGTGGCGTCCGACATGGCATTCCCCTGTAATCTGATGCGGAAAAAATGCGGGCCGAACTGCGGAAAGTCCGATCTATGATGGCTTGAAGGGCCGAAAGATCGGTAAGTCTGTTCCAGATATGGAGAATATGAGGTGAAACATGCCGGACAAGCCTGCAAAGCTGGATGATGCGAGTCTGCGAATCCTCGATGCGCTTCAACAGAATGCCGAACTCAGCAATGCCGAGTTGGCCGAGGCTGTGCATCTGTCAGCCTCGCCGTGCTGGCGGCGCGTGGCCGAAATGCGTGAGCAGGGCATCATTCGCGGTTCGGTCATCCTTGCCGATCCGGTCAAGCTGGGTCTGTTGGTGAATGTCTTTGTGCATGTGACGCTGGTGCAGCAGGACAAGGCTTCGTTGAAGGCCTTCACCGATGCCATCGAAGGGCGGCCCGAGGTGATGGAATGTTACCTGATGACGGGCGAGGCCGATTTCATGCTGCGCGTCGTGGTGGAGGATCTGCTGCGCTATCAGGAGCTTGTTCTGGACTGCCTGACGCAGATCCCCGGTGTGGCCAATATCCGCTCCAGCTTTGCGCTGGATCAGGTGAAATACACCACGGCCTTGCCCACGGCGCATTTGAAGGGCCGGGGCTGAGCGGCGGCCCAACTGCGGCTTGGCGCAGGCGGCGCGATGCCAGGCCCGGATCAGGCCGGTTTTTGCAGAAAGAACCGGATCATCTGCGCCGTGGCATCGGGGCCTTTGCTGTCGGTATAGGATCCCGCTGCCCGGCCACCCGACCACGCATGCCCGGCGCCTTCAAGCATCCAAAGTTCCAGCAGCACACCACCGTCCGGCCCCGCGAAATCGCGTCGCGCATACCCGCGCCCACGCACCGATCGTTTGCTGATCTTGCCGGGTGTCGCGTCAGGCCCCACCGCCGCCGCGACGATCATCGCCGCGTTGGACGGGTGAACCGTGCTGTCGGCATCGCCCTGAAAGACGATCCGCCGCACCGGGCGCGCCCGGGGGATGACAGGTGGCACTGCCCCCCCCTCAGGCGCGCCGCCCCGCCGCATCGCCGCCACAGCCGAGCGCGCATCCCGCGCCGCCCCGCGCGCAAGGCCGGAATGTATGCCCGCCGCAGAAAAGACATCCGGGTAGACATCGGCCAGAATGGCCGCCATCGCCCCGCCCGCCGACAGCCCGGCCACAAACACGGCATCGCGGCTCAGCCCAAGATCCTTCATCAGCTTGCGGGTCAGCGAGGCCAGAATTGCAGGCTCGCCCGCGCCGCGCCCCTGATTGCCCGGTTTGAACCAGTTCCAGCAGGACACCGGATTGTCGGGGCGGCCTTGGGCCGGATAGGCGATGGCGAGGCCATGTTTCTCGGCCATCGCATTCATATGCGTGCCAAGCGCAAAATCATCCGGCGTCTGGTTGCAGCCATGCAGCATCAGGATCAGGCCCTTGGGCCGTTTCGGCTGGCTGGCGGGCAGATAGAGCTTGTAACTGCGCGACCCTGCGGCGCTGCGATGCACCCGGGCCAGATATTGCGCGCCCTTCGGGATCCGGGGGGCCACCGTCTGTCCCGCCGCTCCGGGCATCAGCGATTGCGCCGCGCGCAACTGTTTCAGCACCACGCCAAGCGAGCGGCCCGCCTTGGGCACTGCGGCTTTGGGCGTTTTGGCAGGCTTTGGCGTCAGCGCGGCCATGGCGGATTTGACCATCAGCCCCGTCATGGTTTTCTGGATGGAACGGCCGGTCTTGCCCAGTTTGGCCGGGCGCATCAGCCGGTTTGCCCGGCGCAGGGCGGCCGCGAAGGAGCGTGTCATGGGCAATATCCTCGCAATGGGGCGTTCGGGCCGATACAGGCAAGGCACGGGCCCATGAGGGGCCCGGTTCACGCAGCCTGCGCTGCTAAAGTGGGGATCAAGACCGGCAGCGCAAGGCAGCGACCTGCAGGAAACCTGTCGGCAATGGGCGGCGGCTCTGGCCCGGCATTGGCTGGACGCATCCGAACCATTGGCTGACGCTATTTGCCAGCGCGGGCGATCACTGGTTCAATTCTACCATAACAAACGGAACAGGAGAGGGCGATGACCCATATTTTCACATTGCGGAACCGGCTGTCTGCGGGGCTTGTCGCGCTTTCGGCGCTGGCGCTCTCCGCCGGGATTGCGTCGGCGGAAACCACCATCCGCATCGGTCACGTGTTGGCAGATACCCACAGCTGGCATGTGGCCGCGCAAGGCTTTGCGGCGGATGTGGCCGAAAAGACCGAAGGCCGCGTGAAGATCGAGATCTTCGCGGGCGGTCAGCTTGGCAATGAAAAGGACATGATCGAGGGCTTGCAATTCGGGGCCGTGCAGGGTGGCGTGATCGGCGGTGGGTCGTTCCAGTCGATCGAACCCAAGATGGGCATCATCGAAATGCCCTATGCCTGGGCCAGCCGCGAACAGGCCTTTGCCGCGCTGGACGGCGATCTGGGCGCGCATCTGGCCGGGCTGCTGGATGGCAAGGGTGTCAAGCTGCTGGCCTGGTGGGAAAACGGCTATCGCAATGTCACCAACAGCAAACGCCCGATCACGACACCCACCGATCTGGCTGGCCTGAAAATCCGCGTCACGCCCGATAAGGTGCGTCTGGCCACCTTCGAGGCGCTTGGTGCGCAGCCCGCACCGCTGGCCTTTGGCGAGCTGTATTCGGCGCTGCAACAAGGCGTGTTCGACGCACAGGAAAACCCGCTGGCGATCATCCATTCCTCCTCGTTCTTCGAGGTGCAGAAATATGTGTCGATGACGAACCACGTCTGGGGCTCTGCCGCGCTGGTCGTCTCGTCGATCACCTGGAACAGCCTGTCACCCGAAGATCAGGCCGTGGTGCAGGCCGCCGCAATGGCCTGGGGCGAAAAGCAGCGCCAGATGGTTGCCGATTCCGACGCCGAAATGGTGGAAAAGCTGAAAGCGGCAGGCATGGCGTTCAACGAGGTCGACCGCGATGCCTTTGTGGCCGCCGTGCAGCCGATCTGGGAATCTGAAGCTGCCACCTTCGGGCCGGAGCTGATGGGCCTGATGGAAAGCGCGCGGAAATGAGCGCGCGCCTGCCAGAGGTGAAGCAGGTTGCATCGGTCTCCCCGGTGCAGCTTTACGACTTCAGCCAGAAAATCCTGTTCTCGCCCAAAGAGCGCGGCGAGGGTTTCATCAAGCTGACGGTCACCACCGGCAAGAAGGGCGCGCGCAGCACGCCGCATGCCCATCCGCGGGATGAAGTGACCCTGACGCTGAAAGGGCAGGCCGTGCTGCGGGCAGGCGGGCAAGAGTTCCACATGACCGAAGGCACCGCCCTGCGCCTGCCGCCTGGCGTGGTGCATGAGGTCGAGGTGCTGTCCGACGAATGGGTGGTGGTGGCCGCCTATTGCGACGAATGTATGCTGTGCCGTGGCCCCGACGGAGGATTGACCGGATGAGCGGCGCACCTGTTTCTGCGGCAGAGCGGCTGGACCGGATCGTGCGCAACATCGGCGCCATCGGCGTGTTGGCCCTTGCCGTCATCGTGGTCTACGTCGTGCTGTCGCGTTATGCGCTGTCGCAGACCCCGCGCTGGTCGGAAGAATTGCCCCGGCTGATCCTCGTCTGGGTCACCTTTTTCGGGGTGATTTCGGCCTTCATCCGCGGCAGCCATTTTCGGGCGGGTTTGACAGACCTGATCCTGTCGCCCGGCCCGCTGCGCCGGGCGGTGTTTGGCCTGGCCGCGCTCAGCGGTGTTGCCTTTCTGATCGTGCTGCTGGTGACGGGGGTGAAGATCACCGGCTTCACCTGGCACCATGAAACCACGGCGATGAGCCTGCCGGGCGGGCTGTTCTATCTGTGCCTGCCGATCAGCGCGGTTCTGTCGTTGCTGGGTCTTGCCCTCGGAGGATGGCGCAAATGAGCCTTGCCCTTTTCATTCTGCTGGCGGTCTTCGTCTTTCTGGTGCTGATCGACGCGCCCATTGCGGTGGCGCTTGGCCTTGCGGCGGCGGTCTATCTGCTGATCGCTGATCTGGCACCGCTGATGATCGTGGCGCAGCGCATGGTGGCGGGCATCGACAGCTTCACGCTGCTGGCCATTCCGCTGTTCCTGCTGGCGGGTACATTGATGGTGCAGGGCGGGCTTGCCCCGCGCATCATCGCATTGTGCGCCGCCATTGTCGGGCGTGGCACCGGCGGTCTGGCCATCGTGATGATCGCCGCCTGCATGTTGTTCGGGTCGCTGTCCGGATCGGGCGTGGCGGATGTGGTGGCCATCGGGTCGATGATGCTGCCCGCGATGAAGGACCGTGGCTATCACCCCGGCTTTTCCTCGGCGGCACTTGGCTGCGCCGGGTCGCTGGGCACGGTGATCCCGCCCTCCATCGTGCTGATCGTCTATGGCACCGCCACCAATACCTCGATCGGGCAGCTGTTCGTCGGGGCGATCATACCGGGGCTGCTGCTGGGCTTTGGCCTGATGGTTGTGGCCTGGTGGATCTCGCGCAAGAATGGCTGGAAGGGGGGCGAGCCCTTCTCGTGGCCGGTGCTGGGCCGGGCCTTCATCGACGCCATTCCGGCGCTGATCGCACCGATGATCATCGTGGGCGGCATCCGCTTTGGCATTTTTACCCCGACCGAAGCGGCGGGGGCGGGGGTCGCCTATGCGCTGCTGACCGGCGCGCTGCTCTATCGCAAGCTGACGCTGCGCGGCATGATGGATCTGCTGCGTGACACCAGCGAGATGACCGGCTCCATCCTGTTCGTCATTGCCACAGCCTCGGTCTTTGGCTGGATTCTGGCGGCGGAACAGGTGCCGCAAATGGCGGTGAACGGCATCCTTGGCCTGACCGACAGCGCGACACTGGCGCTCCTGCTGATCATGGTCGTCGTGCTGGTGCTGGGCACCTTCATGGAATCGCTGGCGATCATCCTGATCCTTGCGCCGGTCTTCATGCCGGTGCTGACGGCCTATGACATCAACCCGGTCTATTTCGGCATCCTGCTGACCATCAATCTTGCCATCGGGGCCAATACGCCCCCCTTGGGCATCGACCTGATGGCCGCCTGCCGCACGGCGGGGATCCCGATGTCGGCCTCGTTCCGTTACCTGCTGCCCTTCATCGGCGTCATGACCCTTGTCATGGTCCTGCTGGTGCTGTTCCCGCAGGTCATCACCACAGTCATCGGCGCGTCCTGACGCGCCGGACATCCTTTAATCCGAGGCTTCCATGACCTTTTCTCCCGAAACACGGGCCGATCTCGGCCGCTTCTGGTCCACCCTTGAACGCTCGGCCGAGATCGGGGTGGGCCGCCCCGGTGGTCTGGCCCGGCTGACCCTGACCGATGACGACCGCCTCATGCGGGACCAGTTCGTGCAGTGGTGCGAGGCCGCAGGCCTGACGGTCGAGGTGGACGAGGTGGGTTCCATCTTCGCGCGCCGCGACGGCACCGACAACAGCCTGCCGCCGATCCTGATCGGCAGCCATCTGGATACCCAGATCAACGGCGGGCGGTTTGACGGTATCGCCGGGGTTCTGGCCGGGCTGGAGCTGGTGCGCTGTCTGAACGATGCGGGCCATGTGACGCGCCGCCCGCTGGTCATCGTGAACTGGACCAACGAAGAGGGTGCGCGGTTTTCGCCGCCCATGGTCGCCTCGGGCGCCTTTGTCGGCAAATATGCGGTGGATTGGGTGCATGACCTGATCGCCGATGATGGCCCACGCTTTGGCGACGAACTGGCGCGGATCGGCTATCACGGCACCCGCCCCTGCAAGGCGGGTGAGATCGACGCCTATTTCGAGCTGCATATCGAACAGGGCCCGATCCTGGATGCCGAAGGGCGGCAGGTCGGGGTGGTGACGGGGGGCTACCCCAGCCATGGCATGCGGGTGCGCTTTGACGGCCAGACCGCCCATACCGGCCCCACCCCGATGGATCTGCGCCACAATGCGCTGATCGCGGGCGCGCGCTGGCTGACGGCGGTGGATGATATCGGCTGGGATTTCGCGGTGGGTGATGGCAAGGCCACCGGCTCGCGCCTGACGGCCTGGCCGAACAAGCCCGGCATCCTGTCGGATACCGCGCAGGCAGTAGCCGATGTGCGCCATCCCGATCCTGTCACCGCACGGGTGATGGGCGAAAAGATGCGTCGCGCCCTGTTCGCCAGCGCCGCCATGGCGGGCTGCACGGCTGAAATCGAGGATGAGTGGTTCTGGGGTGGTGACATCTTTGACCGCGCGCTGGTCGATGGCATCCGTGATCAGGCGATCCGCATGGGGTTTGACTGGCGCGACATCCGTTCGCAGGCCGGTCATGATGCCTATCATCTGGCGATGCACTGCCCGACGGCGATGATCTTTACCCCCTGCAAGGGCGGCATCACCCATAACAACGCCGAAAGCTGCGAGCCTGAGGATTTCCTCGCGGGGCTGAATATCCTGCTCCATGCCGTTGTCACGCGGGCAGACCGCTGATGCAGATGCTGGATCACGCCGCCATTGACGCACGGCTGGACTGGCCTGCGCTGATCGCCGCGCTGCGGGCGGCCTTCGCGGGCAATGCCATCACCGCCCCGCCGCGCCAGACGCTGACCATCGACCTGCCCGACGGGCAGACGGCCTCGCTGCTGCTGATGCCGGCATGGGAGGCGGGCAAGGCCATCGGGGTGAAGGTGGTCACGTTCTTTCCCGGCAATGCCGCACAGGGCAAAGCCACGATCAACGCGGGCTATCTGCTGTTTGATGGCGCAGACGGGCGGATGCAGGCCGTTCTGGACGGCGATTCCCTGACTGCGCGGCGCACGGCGGCGGCCTCGGCACTGGCGGCGGATTATCTGGCGCGGCCGGATGCGCGGGTGCTGTTGGTCGCAGGAACCGGGCAACTGTCCGAAGAGGCGGCGCTGGCCCATTCTGCCGTGCGCCGCTATGACCGCGTGCTGATCTGGGGGCGCACAACCGACAAGGCGCAGCAGATCGTGGCGCGGCTGAAGGCGCAGGGCCTTGCCGCCGAAACCTGCCTTGATCTGGAGGCAGGCGCGCGCGGCGCGGATGTCATCTGCACCGTCACCGCCTCGACCGTGCCGCTGATCCGGGGCGACTGGCTGCGCCCCGGCAGCCATCTGGATCTGATTGGTGCCTTCAAGCCGGACATGCGCGAATGTGACACGCAGGCCATCGTTCAGGCGCAGATCTTCGTCGACAGCCGCGCCGGGGCGCTGCTGGCCGGGGATCTGGCACAGCCTTTGGCCGCAGGCGCGATCACCGACACCGATGTTCTGGCCGATCTGGCCGAGCTGGTGCAGGGCGGCCATCCGGGCCGCCGTGATGCCACGGCGCGTACCGTGTTCAAATCCGCCGGGATGGCGCTGGAAGACCTTGCCGCCGCCATGCTGGCACAGGACGGATCAGCATAGATCCGGATAAAGTTGCAGAAGTTCGTCGAGCAGATCGACGAACTTCTGTTCCGGCACCGTCAATGGGGTGGCGGGGTGGCGCACCATGAAGACATCCGCCCCCAGCGGCTGATCGGTGAAGCGCAGCGGCCAGAGCTGCCCCCGCTCCACCTCATCCGTCACGGCCATCAGCGGCAGGATGCCGATGCCAAGGCCCGACACGATCATCCGGCGCACCTCCTCCAGATTATGGCTCGATCCGCTGATGCGGTTGCCAAGGCCGACGCCGTCGCGCAGCATCACCATCGGCTCCAGCCCCATGCCTTCGGTGGCGCAGGTGAAGGCGACAAAGGGTTCCTGTTGCAGGTCACGGGCGGTCACATCCGTCTGGCCGAACAGCCGGTGTTCGGCCCCGCAGAACACCACGAATTCTTCACGGAACAGCAGCTTGCAATCGAGGTTGATGATCGGCTTCGTCAGCAGGCACAGCCCGATCCCGGTCTTTTCCTGCGTGATGCGGCGCAGAGTTTCCTGGCTGTTCTGCACTTCGATCCGCCAGGTGATCGACGGGTTGCGCTGGTGGTAAAGCCGCAGCGCCTCGTCCACCAGCGGCGAGCAGAGATTGCTGATGATCTGCAAGCGCAGCTCGCCATAATCCTCGTCATTGCGGTCTTCGGTCAGCACCGCGATCCGGTCGACACAGCGGAAAATCTCGGCACATTCCTGATAGATCCGCTCGCCGCGCAGGGTCAGGGCGAAATGGCGGCTGTCGCGGAACACCAGCTGGCAACCAAGCTGTTCTTCCAGCCGCTGCAAGGCGAGGCTGACGGAGGGCTGGCTCATGTTCAGCCGCTTGGCGGCGCGGGTGATGCTTTTTTCCTCTGCGATGGCGCAGAAGCTGCGGAACAGGTTCCAGTTCAGATCATTGAGCAGCGGTTTCACCTGAGGCAAGGGCGGCACCTATCGGTTGGAAGACGGCGGATGTGCTGTTGTAACACAGCTGACGCCCGGTGCATCCATAGCCAGAACCTATCTTTCCGATCAAGGCGGCCCTGCCTTGCCGCTAGGTCGCACCGGCGCATCCGCTTAAGCTTTCTCCAGATGCAGATGCCGAAAGGATGCAGCATGCAGATCGAACGCTTTCATCGCGGCCCCCGGATGAGCCAGATCGTCCGTCATGGCGATACCATCTATCTGGCCGGTCAGGTGGGCGACCCCGAAACCGGGATCAAAGAACAGACAGAACAGGCGCTTGCCGCAGTGGATGCCCTGCTGGCCGAGGTGGGCAGCAGCAAGTCCAAGGCGTTGCAGGTCATCGTCTGGCTGGCCGACATCGCAGATTTTGATGCGATGAACGCGGTCTATGACGGCTGGATCGACCCGGAGGCGCCGCCGGTGCGCGCCTGTGGCGAAAGTCGGCTGACCGCGCCGGGCTACCGCGTGGAATTCATCGTGACCGCCGCCCGTTAGGCTCATCCCACCGCGCGGAAACATTTGCCGCGCTTATGATCCGGCCCACACCCGATCCCGAACCGCCATCGGCGGGCGCTGCGCTGCGCCCCGCCCCTGATCAGGATTTGCCATGTTCCCCGATCTGTCGCTGGTCGAAACCGCCACGCTCGGCCATTTTCTGCAAGACGGGTTCATGGCCCCCACGATCCAGCCGGTGCTGCCGGACCGGCGCATCTTTGGGCCCGCCCTGACCGTGCGCCTGCCCGGATCGGATGGATCGGCGCTGATCGAGGCGCTGTCGGTGGCCGAAGCGGGGCAGATCGTGGTTGTCGACCGCTGCGGCGATTTCCGCCATGCCTGCTGGGGCGCAGTCACCACCCATGCGGCGCTTGCCCGTGGGGTGCTGGGGGCGGTGATCGACGGTTTCATCACCGATCAGGCCGCCGTCACCGCGCTTGGTTTTCCGGTCTGGTGCCGGGGCCGGTCGCCCATCACCACGCGCAACCGCCAGATGGCGGGCGAGGTGGGCGGGCTGGTGTCCTGTGGTGGCACCGCCGTTGCGGCGGGCGACATCATTCTGGCCGATGAAAACGGGGTTGTCGTGCTCGACCCCGCAACGGTGGCCGAACATGCCGCCACCGCCCTGCACCTGCAACATGCCGAAGCCGATCTCATCCGCCGCCTTCAGGCGGGCGAGACCCTTGCCCAGATCGTCGCGCCCGAGAGGCCAGCCAATGGCCCGAAGCGGCGGTTTCCGAACCTGAATCTCAAACTGTCCAAAGGGTAATCACCATGTCCAAGACCTCTCGCCTGCTGCTGTCCAGTGCTGCGGCTCTGCTGCTGGCTTCTGCCAGCCCCGCATTGGCCGACAAGGCCAGCAATACGCTCAACGTCGCGTTTTCGGCGGAACCTGAACCGCTTGATACCTACAAGATCGCCGGACGCGAGGGGCTGATCCTGGCGCGGCATGTCTATGACGGGCTGCTCTACAAGGATCTGGAAAGCGGCACCTTCAAACCGGCGCTGGCCGAAAGCTGGGAACAGACCGGCCCGCTGACCATGGAATTCACGCTGCGCAAAGGGGTGAAGTTCCACAACGGTGCCGATTTCACCGCCGATGATGTGGTGGCGACGCTGGGCGCGGTGTCCGATCCGGCCTATGGCACCCGCTATGCGATTTCGGTCGACTGGATCGGCAAGGTTGAAAAGCTTGATAGCCACAAGGTCCGCATCACCATGGCCAAGCCCTTTGCCGGGGCCATCGAAATGCTGGCCGATGCGCTGCCGATCTATCCGCAGGCAGAGTTTGCCGCCACAGGCTCGGAAGGCATGGCGCGCAATCCGGTCGGCACCGGCCCCTACCGGCTGGTCGAACAGGAGCCGGGCGTGCGTTATGTGCTGGAACGCTTTGCCGATCATTATGCGGGCAGCCCGAAAAGCGGCGCCACCATCGACCGCATCGTGGTGCGCACCATCCCCGAGATGAACACCCAATATGCCGAGCTGATGTCGGGCGCGCTGGACTGGATCTGGCGCATCCCACCGGATCAGGCGGCACAGCTGGAAAGCCGGGTGCAGGTGGTGTCGGCGCCGATCATCCGCATTTCCTTTGTGAACTTCGCGCTGCAAGACGGCACGCCCCTGGCGGACAAGCGGGTGCGGCAGGCGATCCTGCACGCCGTGAACCGGCAGGCCATCGTCGATGCCTTTGCGGGCGGCGCGTCCGAAGTGCTGAAAGCCGCCTGCAATCCGGTGCAATTCGGCTGTGCGCAGGATGTGACGACCTATGAATACGCCCCCGAAAAGGCCAAGGCGCTGCTGGCCGAGGCGGGTCTGGCCGATGGCTTTACCCTGCCCATGGTCTTTGCCGCCATGCCGCGCCCGGTGGCCGAGGCGGTGGCCGCCGATCTGGCCAAGGTCGGCATCACCCTGCAACTGGACGAGCTGCAATATGCGGCAGGTGTGGGCAAATGGCGCGAAGGGCAGGTGCCGGCCTTCTTCTCCAACTGGGGCAGCTATGGCATTGGCGATGTGGTGTTCACCCTGTCCAACTTCTTTGGCGGCGGGGCGGATGACCTGCTGAAAGACCCCGAGCTGACGGAATGGCTGACGCTGGCCGATACCTCCACCGATCCGGCGGTGCGGCAGGAGGCCTATGCCAAGGCGCTGAAAAAGATCGCGGACGAGGCGCTGTGGATGCCGATGTATGGCTTCAACGTGAATTACGGCCTGTCGAATGATCTGAGCTTCACGCCGCACCCGGATGAATTCGCCCGGTTCTGGCAAGCCTCCTGGAAATGACGCAGCCGGGTGCCGCGCAGGCGGCACCCCTTGCCCCATATGGAGGTTTCGGATGGTGTCCTATCTTTTCAGGCGGCTGGTCGTCGCCTTCTGCGTCTGCATCGCTGTGTCGATGCTCAGCTTCGGGCTGATGTTCATGGCGGGCGATCCGTCGATTGCCATTGCCGGGCAGGGCGGCAGTGCCGCCGATGCCGAGGCGGTGCGCGCGGCCTATGGCTTTGACCGGCCTTTCCTTGTGCAATATCTGGATTGGATCGGCAGCGCCTTGCTGGGCGATTTCGGCCAGAGCATCTATTTCCACATTCCGGTGACCGAAATCATCGGCAACCGCCTGCCTGTCACCTTGCAACTGGGCGCGCTGTCCTTCGGGCTGGCGCTGGTGCTGGCGGTGCCGCTGGGCATCGCCGCTGCGCTTAAGCCCAATGGGCTGGTGGACCGGCTGGCGCTGGTGCTGGCCGTTACCGGGCAGGCGGTGCCGAGCTTCTGGCTGGGCCTGATGGCGATTGTGGTGTTCGGGGTCTGGTATGGGCTGGTGCCGATTTCGGGCGCGGACACCTGGCGCGGTTATATCCTGCCGGTGGTAGTGCTGACCTATTCGGCGCTGCCCGCCATGATGCGCATCACCCGGTCGGGCATGATTGATGTTCTGGCGGCGGATTACATCCGCACCGCTTATGCCAAGGGCCTGCCGCTGCGGATCGTGGTGTTGCGCCATGCCTTGCGCAATGCGGTGCTGCCGCTGGTGTCACTGGCGGCGGTGCAACTGGGCATCCTGCTGTCCGGCTCCATCGTGATTGAAAGCGTGTTCGCGCTGAACGGGCTGGGCCGACTGGCCTGGGAATCGCTGCTGCGCGCCGATCTGCCGGTGGTGCAGGCGATCATCCTGATCCTGTCGCTGGTCTATGTGGTACTGACCACAGCATCGGATCTGCTGAATGCCATGCTGGATCCGCGCATCCGGGGGGCACGCTGATGGCCGCAACCGACACATCCGCGCGCAACGCGTATCTGCGCCGCCTGCTGCGCAATTCCGGTGTCACGCTGGGCGGCGGCATCGTGGCGGCGATGATCCTGCTGGCGCTGCTGGCCCCGCTGATCGCGCCACACAGCCCGTTCGATCAGGATCTGACCCGCCGCTTTCTGCCGCCCTTCTGGCATGACCGCGCGGTGCCCGGGCATCTGCTGGGCACCGATCATCTGGGGCGGGATTACCTGTCGCGGCTGATCTATGGCAGCCGGATTTCGCTGGGGGTGGGCTTTGGCGTGATCCTCGTGTCTGGCAGCATCGGCATCACGCTGGGCCTGATCGCCGGATATTTCGGCGGCATTGCCGATATGGTCATCAGCTTTCTCATCACGACGCGGCTGTCCTTGCCCATCGTGCTGGTCGCGCTGGCGGCGGTGGCGCTGGGCGGGGCTTCGCTTGTCACGCTGATCACCGTGCTGGGGCTGCTGCTGTGGGATCGGTTCGCTGTGGTTACTCGTGCCGCTGCGCAATCGCTGCGCAGCCGCGAATTCATCAAGGGTCTGCACGCCATCGGTGCCAGCCCGGCGCGCATCCTGTTTCTGGAAATCCTGCCCAATATGCGCAGCGCCATCATCGTGGTGATCACGCTGGAGGTGGCGAATGTGATCCTGCTGGAGGCGGCGCTGTCGTTCCTCGGGCTGGGTGTGCGGCCACCCACCCCGTCCTGGGGGCTGATGATTGCCGAAGGGCGCGAGAATATCCTGTTCGATCCCTGGCTGATTGCCCTGCCGGGGGCGGCGCTTTGCATCCTTGTGCTGGCCGTCAACCTTCTGGGCGATGGTCTGCGCGATTTCACGGGGCCGAGGAAGAAATGATGGAAACCGTTCTCGATATTCGCGATCTGCGCGTGTCGATCCCCACCGATCACGGGCTGCTGCATGCGGTGCGCGGGGTCGATCTGTCGGTGCGGGCCGGGCAGACGCTGTGCCTTGTCGGCGAAAGCGGCTGCGGCAAATCCCTGACGGCGATGGCGCTGATGGGGCTGCTGCCCCGCCATGCCCAGACCGGGGCGGCGCGCTTTGCGCTGCTGGGGCAGGATTACGCAGGCCAGCCGCCTCAGGCGCGGGCGGCGTTGCGGAGGCGCGGCCTGTCGATGATCTTTCAGGATCCGATGACCGCGCTGAACCCGACGCTGACCATCGGGCGGCAACTGACCGAGGCGGTGATGTATCTGGATGGCCTGAGCCGGGCGGCGGCGACAGCCCGCGCCGTTGAGATGCTGGGCCGCGTGGGTATCGCCCAGCCCGCGCTGCGGCTGGGGCAATATCCGCATCAGTTTTCCGGCGGGCAGCGCCAGCGGCTGATGATTGCCATGGCGCTGATGGGGCAACCCAGACTGCTGATTGCGGATGAGCCGACAACCGCGCTGGATGTCACCATTCAGGCGCAGATCCTTGGTCTGCTCGCGGAATTGCAGCGCGATCTGGGACTGGCGATCCTGCTGATCACCCATGATCTGGGCGTGGTGGCGGCGGTCGCGCAGGAGGTGGCGGTGATGTATGCCGGGCGGATCGTCGAACATGGCCCGGCGACCGCGATCTTCGACCGGCCAGATCACCCCTATACTAGGGGGCTGATGGCGGCGATTCCGGTGCCGGGCCGCACCGCGCGGGGCAGTGATCTGCCCGCCATTCCCGGCAGCGTGCCGGGATTGATCGGGCCTCAGAGCGGCTGCGCCTTCCGGGCGCGCTGTGCCCATGCCGTTGCCGCCTGCGACAGCGATCCGGTGCCGCTGGTCTCCACGGCACCGGGCCGTCGCGCCGAATGTCACCGTCTTGCCGCAGGAGCCATCGGATGACCGTGCCCGCCATCACACTCGACCGCATTTCGAAAACCTTCACCGTCGCGCAGGGCCTGCTGCGCCGCCCTCGCCGCCTGACGGCAGTGCGCGATCTGTCATTGCAGGTGGCCGAGGGGCAGACCCTCGGGCTGGTGGGCGAAAGTGGCTGTGGCAAAAGCACGGTCATCAACCTGTTGCTGGGCCAGTTGTTGCCTGACAGTGGTGCGGTGCGGCTGATGGGCCGTGACATCCGTACCATCCCGGTGGCCGAGCGGGTGCGGCTGGTGCAGCCGGTGTTTCAGGATCCCAATGCCGCGCTGAACCCGGTGCGCCGCATCGCCGATCTGGTGGGACAGCCGCTGCGCCTGCATGGATCAGGCGGCGATGTGGCGACAGAGGTACGGCAGATCCTCGATCTGGTGGGCCTGCCCGCCCGGCTGGCCGAGGCCTATCCGGGCGAGCTGTCGGGCGGGCAGCGTCAGCGGGTCGCCATTGCCCGCGCGCTGATCCTGCGGCCAAAGATCCTGATCTGTGACGAGCCGACCTCGGCGCTGGATGTCTCGGTTCAGGCGCAGGTCATCAACCTGCTGCTGTCACTGCGGCGCGAGATGCAGCTGACCATGCTGTTCGTCAGCCACAACCTTGCGGTGATCGAACATCTGGCCGAGCGGGTGAGCGTGATGTATCTGGGCGAAAAGGTGGAAGAAAGCCCGACCGACGATCTGTTCCGCGCCGCGCGCCACCCCTATAGCCGCGCGCTGCTGGCGGCGACGCTGATGCCGCGGCCCGGCGCGGGCATCCCGCCGCTGCCGCTGGGGTTGGCGGCGGCAGATGCGATGAGCCTGGCCGGTGGCTGCGCCTTTGCGCCGCGCTGCCCTGCGGTAACCGCGCAGTGCCGGGCGCAGCGGCCCGCCCTCGTCACCGACGCAGATCACCAGATCCGCTGCCATCTGGCCTAGCGTTGTGGCGGCTCAGGGGGCCGCGCCGATGCTGCTGGGGCGGCACAGGAAGCACAGCTCGGTCCCGGCCCTGACCTTGCCGCTGGCAAAGATCACCGATCCGTCATGGGGGGCCAGAATCTCGGCCCCCGTGGCCCGGTGCCCGATCACCTCGCCCGCGCGCACCGGCGCGCCGGTGGGGAAGGCCCGGATCAGGCTGTCGGCGTCGCTTTCGGCAAAGATCGCCTCGCCGATTTCAAGGATCAGCGGTTTGGCGGGCGGCGGCCCGGCCTCTTGCGCAATCAGGCCAAGGGCAGCCAGACCGCGCGCGATGACCGAATAGGCAACTTCGACCGAGGCTGGATCCTTGTGCGGCCCGCATTCCACGGTGATCGCCGCCCCACCCGCAAAGCGCATGAATTCGGTGGTGCCGACCGCATGGCTGATCTGATCGGTACGCCCCTGATGCGCCAGTGCGGTCAGATGGGCGGGCATCCAGCCATGCACGGCGAAGGGCAGGCCGATCGCTTCGATCAGCGCCAGTTCGGTTGCGGGTTGCGCCCGGGGTTCCAGCGCGCTGCCGCTGCCCTCCGGGCCGAACAGGGCGAAGGCCGGTCCTTCCGCCGCAAAGGAATGCAGGTCGATCAGCACATCATGGGCGCGCAGCATCGGGCACAGCACATTGGCCACATGATCCTCGTTCACCATCGGCACCGGATAATCGCGCAGCGCGCGGTTCAGGTTGCGGTCCCCCTCGCGGCGGTCAAGCCGGTAGGCCATGGCATTGACCACCGGCAGGAAGGTGACGGAACCACAGAGCAGCTTGCGGCGGCCTGCACGGAACTCGGCGATCATGCGGGTGATGGCCTTGGGTCCACAGACCTCGTTGCCATGCACCGCGCCGGTGACGATCACGCGCGGGCCGGGGCGCAGGCTGTGGAAGGTGACGGATTCCATCGTATCGGGCGTGGCCAGCGGCGCTGTGGCATCGGTCGGGGTGGCGATGTCGACGATCATGCCCGGACGCAGGCGGCGGGCGAGGTTCAGCAATTCGTCATGCGGTACCGCCACGCAACCGGCGGTACCGGTCATCTCGGGGCGGGCGGCGTGCAGAAAGATGGCGCTGCCCGCCGCCGCATGCACCGCCGCATCGTTCCAGCCCAGCGGGATGAAGATGTCGAACAGTTTCGGCGCACGTTCGGGCGGCGGTTCGTTATGGCTGCGGGCGCGCATCCGGTTGTAATCGGGGCTGGCCGGGTTTTCGATCCAGTCATAGCTGTCGGGCTTGGGTTTGAACGGAAAGGCCATCGCCGCCATCTCGGCATCGGCAAAGACGCCCGGTTCGTAAAAGCCGTAGCGCAGCGCAAAGCGTCCGGCCGGGGTTGCGCCATCGCCTTCGCGCTTCAGCGCCGGATCCACGATACCCGAGCGGCCGACGGCGCAGGGCACCGTCCAGTCGCCAATGGTCAGCGTGCCGCGATGCGGGGCGGCGGCATCCTGTCCGGCGCGGACGGTGATGGTCAGATCCGGCCCGATTTCGGGAGCAGGCGCGGCGGCGAAGCAAAGGTCAGACATGGGATGTTCCGGCTTGAAGCAGATGGCAGCGGGCCTGATGGTCCGGCCCGATGTGGGTGAAGGCAGGCCCTTCGCCCGCGCGGCATCGGTCGAAGGCCAGCGGGCAGCGCGGGTTGAAGGCGCAGCCCGGCGGTGGGGCCAGTGCGCTGGGAATTTCTCCGCCAAGCCGGGCAGGAACCCGGTCGCGGTGCATCGGATCGGGGATCGCCGAGATCAGCGCCTGGGTATAGGGATGCGATGGGGCGGTGAAGATCTGCCGCCAGCCGCCGGTTTCCACGATGCGGCCCAGATACATCACGGCGATGCGGTCGCTCATGTGTTCAACCACGCCCAGATCATGCGAAATCAGCAAAAGCGCGATGCCAAGCCGGACTTTCAGCTCCAAGAGCAGATTGATGATCTGCGCCCGGATCGAGACATCCAGCGCCGATACCGGCTCGTCACAGATCACCAGTTTGGGGCGGAGGATCAGCGCGCGGGCGATGCACAGCCGCTGCCGCTGCCCGCCCGAAAATTCGTGCGGATAGCGGCTGGCCACGGCGGGGGCCATGCCGACCATGCCAAGCATCTCGGCCACGCGGGACTCGCGTTCCGACCGGCTGCCCATGCCATGCAGGCGCAGCGGCCCCGACAGGATCTCGCCGATGGTCTGGCGCGGGTTCAGCGAGGACATCGGATCCTGAAACACCATCTGTGCCGACCGGGCCAGTTGCAGCGGCGGCACCTTGGCCGGGCCGGTGATCTCGTGCCCATCCAGCCGGATCCGCCCCGCCGTGATGGGCACAAGGCCTAGCAGCGCCTGCGCGATGGAGGATTTGCCGCAGCCGCTTTCGCCGACAAGGCCCAAACATTCGCCGGGGCGCAGCGTCAGATCGACGCCATCCACCGCCTTGACCGCCATTGATTTTCCACGCCAGCCTTGCCAGACCGGGTAATGCACCTTCAGCCCCTCGACCGAGAGCAGCACGTCGGAGGCGAGGGCCGCCGTTTCGGGCGGGATCATTGCAGGATCAGACATGATGCAGGCACCGAACCCGGCCCTCCTCGGTCAATGCGGTCATGGGGATGCGCGCCGCGCGGCACTCTGCCGTCACCCGGGGGCAGCGCGGCGCAAAGCGGCAGCCCTGCGGAAAGTCGCGGATCGCCGGAACCACGCCGCCGATCTCGGTCAGTTTTTCCTGCCCGCGCTCCAGCCTGCGGCCCAGCCGGGGCAGCGCATCGACCAGACCGCGCGTGTAGGGATGCGCGGGGGCAGTGAAAATCTCGGTCGAGCCGCGCTCTTCGACAATCTGCCCGGCATACATAACAGCAACCCGGTTGCAGATCCGCGCCACCAGACCCAAATCATGCGAGATCATCATCACCGCCGTGCCCTTGGCCCGGCAAAGCTCCAGCACCAGCTCCACGATCTCGGCCTGAATGGTGACATCCAGTGCCGTGGTCGGCTCATCGGCAATCAGCAGCGCCGGGTCGCAGGCAAGCGCGATGGCGATCATCACCCGCTGCCGCATCCCGCCCGAAAGCTGATGCGGATAGGCATTGATGCGCCGCTCGGGGCTTGAGACCTGCACCTGTTCCAGCGCCTCGATGGCCTTCATCCGTGCCGCGCGCGCGCCAAGGCCGCGATGCAGAACGAACATCTCGCCGATCTGGTCGCCCACCGTCATCAGCGGGTTCAGCGCCGTCATCGGTTCCTGAAAGATCATCGACACCTTGTCGCCGCGCAGATGCCGCATCTCGGCGGCGGACAAGCGGGCCAGATCGCGGCCTTCCAGCAGGATCTGGCCGCCACTGACCGCCATTGGAGCCTGCAACAGCCCGGCGATGGCCAGCGCACACAGGCTTTTGCCACAGCCGGATTCACCCACAAGGCCAAAGACCTCGCCCCGGCCCACCGAGAAATTCACGCCGTCCACCGCCGAAAGCGGCGGCCCTTCGCCATGAAGGGCAATGGAGAGATCGCGGATATCGAGAATGGTATCGCTCATTTCCGGCCCTTCCCATGCGGATCCAGCAGATCGCGCAGGCCATCCCCCAGAAGGTTGAAGCCAAGCACGGCGGCAAACAGGGCCAGCCCCGGAAAGATCGCGACCCAGGGGGCCACCATCAGCTGTTCGCGCGCCGAAGACAGCATCCCACCCCAGCTCGGGTTCGGCGGCACCACGCCAAGGCCGAGGAAGGACAGCGAGGCCTCGGCCATGATCGCCGACCCCACGCCCATCGTCGCCACCACGATCAGCGGCCCGGCAATATTGGGCAGCAATTCGCGGAACATCACATGCAGCGGGCCGAACCCCATGGTGCGGGCCGATTGCACATAGTTCAGTGACTTCTGCGTCAGAACCTGCGCGCGCGAGATCCGGCAGCTATAGGCCCAGTCGGTCATGCCAAGTGCAATCAGCAGGCTGAGCAGCCCCGGCCCGAGGATTGCCATCAAGGCCAGCGCAAAGACGATGGTGGGGATCGACAGCATCAGGTTGGTCAGGCCCTGCACCACCTCGTCCCACCAGCCGCCCAGATAACCGGCCGACAGGCCGAGCGACACACCGATGGCGGTGTTCATCACCTGCACCGCCAGCCCGATGAACAGCGAGATGCGCGCGCCATAGACCATGCGGGAAAAGATGTCGCGGCCTTGTTCATCGGTGCCCAGCCAGAACTGTGCGCCGGGTGGTTCTTCGGCATACATCAGATTGGCCGAGGTCACGGGGTCATAGGGGGCCAGAAAAGGCGCAAAGATGGCCAGCAGCGCGATCAGAACGATGATCCCGCCACCGACATACAGGTTGGCTCCGGCTTTCATGGCGGCCTCCTCAGCGGTAACGGATGCGCGGATCGACCACCAGATAGGCAAGGTCGACCAGCGTGTTGATCAGAAGGAAGAACAGCACGATCACCAGAATCGTGCCCTGCACCGCCGGAATGTCGCGCAGTCCGACCGAGTCGATCAGCAGCGACCCGACGCCCGGCCAGGCGAAGAGTTTTTCCACCACCACCGAGCCGCCCAGCATGGAGCCGAATTGCAGCCCGATCGTGGTCAGCACCAGCACAAAGGCATTGCGGGCCAGATGGCGCAGCACCAGACGCCGCTCTGACATGCCTTTGGAACGCGCGGTGCGGATGAAATCGGAGTTCAGCGTTTCCAGCACCGCCGCACGGGTGGTGCGGGCCAGCAGTGCCATGGGCGCGATGCCCAGCGTGATCGCAGGCAGAATCAGGTGGCTCAGCCCGCCCCCGCCATAACCGAAGGTGGGCAGCCAGTGCAGTTTCAGCGAAAACAGATACATCAGCAACAACCCGGCCCAGAAGCCCGGCACCGACAGGCCAGAGACGGCAAGGGTCATCGCGGCGGTATCAAGCCAGCTGCCCCGGCGCATCGCGGCGAAAAAGCCAAGCGGCAGGCCGATGCAGACCGCGAACAGGATCGCGGCACAGGCCAGCCGCAGCGAGGCCCAGATCCGCCCGCCCAGCATGTCGGCCACGGGCCGTTTGGTGGCGTAAGAGGTGCCAAGATCGCCGGTCGCCAGCCCGGCGACATAGCGCCCGAACCGCTGTGGAAGTGGATCGTTCAGGCCCAGCTCGGTCTCGATCCGCGCCAGCACCTCGGCAGACACATCGCGCTTGTCGGCCTGAAGCGACGAGGCATAGGTGCCCGGAATGACACTGAACAACAAAAAGACCAGAGTGACGACAACAAAGACGGTTAGCGCAGCCTGAACAAGCCGCCTGAGAAGAACATTCAACATGGCACATCCACGGGCTGACGGGGCTGGCGTGTGAGGGGCGGTCGAGGCCGCCCCCCGGTGGGCAGATCAGCGCGTGGGCGCGGTTTCGTCCAGCCAGACCTGATCGACCTCGATGATCGCGGCCTCGGTCACATTGGCATCGACGCCATGCACCCAAGGCTGCGTCGCCAGCACCGCCTTGTTGTAATTGTGGAACCAGACCGGCGCCTGCTCAAAGATATAGGCATCGGCCTTGCGCACCAGCGCCACGCGCTCTGCCGGGTCAAGCGTGGCCACGGCCTCGTCCAGCATGGCGTCGAAGGCCGGATCCTTGAAGCCCGCCCGGTTGGTCGAGCGCGGGCGGCGGCTGTCAAAGCTTCGCAGCGCCGAGACCGGATCGGGGCCGGTGCCGTTGGAGCGGAACCAGGCCGGGGCCTCGCCCTTGTTGATTGCCTCTACCAGCACACCCGCCTCGACCACCTTTGGCGTCACGGTGATGCCCACGGCGGCAAGGAACGGCGTCATCGCCTGCAACACACCCAGCGAGGAGGTCGCATCCGTCACCCATGCCTCGAAGCTGACGCCATCGGCCAGTCCGGCCTCGGCCAGCAGCGCCTTGGCCTTTTCGGGGTCAAAGGCATAGGCCTGACGGTCGGGATCAAAGCCGGACGAGGGCGTGGGCAGCCAGCCGACCGCCTTGAACGCCTTGTTCTTCAACAGTTTCTGGATGATGATGTCACGGTCGATGGCATAGTTGATCGCCTGCCGCACCCGCACATCGTCAAACGGTTTCATGTCGAGGTTCATGCCCATGTGGCGGGTGAACATCTCGGCAATCTCGATCAGGCCCTTCGACAGCTCGGGATCCTGCGCGTACATCACATAGCCGTTTTCCGACAGCACCGTCGCGTCGATCTCGCCCGCACGGAAGGCCACGTCCAGCGCCGAATAATCATCGGTGATGGTGAAGGCGATGGCATCGGCATAGGGCTTGCCCGCCTTGAAATACTTGTCGAATTTCTTGCCCGAGATGCGCGAGCCTTCGACATGGTCGACAAAGGTGAAGGGGCCGCAGCCGACCGGGTTCGACAGGAAGTTGCCCCCCTCCACCGCCTCGCGCGGCAGGATCGCGGTCACCGCCTCGAACAGCAGATAGCCGGGGTCGACAAAGCTTTCGAAGCTGATCGAGAAGGTCAGATCGTCGATCCTGACGAGGCCCGCCACTGAATCGGCCTTGCCATCCATGTAGTCCTGCGCGCCGAGGATGTTTTGCAGGTTGGAAATGGCCGACAGGCTGCTGCCCGGTGCGAGGATGCGCGAATAGGACCAGATCACGTCATCGGCCGCCAGTTGACGGCCATTGTGGAAAAAGATGTTGTCATGCAGCTTGTAGGTAAAGGTCTTGCCATCCTCGCTGCGTGTCACTTCGGTGGCCAGTTCCGGCACCACCGAATTGGTCGCCGAATCCCAGTTGTAGAGCGAACGGTGGAACGCCTTCGACACCGCCATATCCTGCGATTCATAGGTGGCATGGGGATCAAGGCTTTGCAGCGCCGATCCGAAGGGGGCCACCATCTGCAAGGTGCCGCCGGGGCGCGGCGTGCCCGCCTCCTGCGCGCGGACCGCAAAGGGGGTGACACCGACAGCGGCGGCGGCGGTGCTGGCAAGCATCGCGGCCAGCATGCGGCGGCGGCTCAGGATCAGCGAGGCGGGTGTATGGGGCATGGGCAGCTTCCTGTTGATTGGTTTTATGTGTTTTTGAATGGTGGTGGCTCAGCCGAAGGCCTCGGCCACAAAGGCGCGGGCAAAGGCGGGCAGGGTGCCGGTGTGATCCGCTGCCGCCTGCCCTTCGGTCATCACGGCTAGGGTTGCGGCACGGCCATCGGGGGCGGCGAGCGAGACCACATCATGCCGGGTCCAGGAGGTATGGCCCGCCTTGGACCAGACCTTGAACCCGGCAGGAATCCCCCCGGTCAGAAAACCGCCGATCTGATCGCCCTCGGGGTCTGGCCCGGCGTCGCGCTGCCAGTCGCGCGCCAGACGGCGGGCCATCCAGTCGCGACCCGGCAGTGCGCCGCGCAGCATGTCATGCAGCATCCCGGCGCAGGCACTGGCAGACAGGTGATTGCCGGGCCGGATCTGCCGGGCCTGCCGGGCGCGGCCATAGGGGCTGTCTTCATAGGTGGAGTGGATCAGGTGGATGCCGTCAAGCGCCGGGAGGTTCAGCCCGTCCAGCCAGTCCTGCACCTGACGCCGGGCGGTCACCCAGGCCTCCAGCTCTGCCGGGGGCAACATGGGGCCGTCAAAGGCCCCGGTCAGGCGGCCCAGAAGATAGGTCGTCGCATCATTCGATGAAATGCCGATCATCGCTTCGGTCGCGCGGTGATCCTCGTCATCCAGCACGATCCGGCCTGCTGCCTCGAACGCGGCCAGTGCGGCAAGATAGAACATCTTGCAGACCGAGGCCGGATAGATCTGCTGATCGCCACGATGCTGCCAGACGGTTTGCGCCGCGAAAGGGCCGGGATCGGCGGCAACCAGCGCCCGGTCATAGAGGCAGGCGCTGACGGCCACCTGACCGGCCCCGAACGCCCCATTCGCCGCCTCCAGCAAAGCGGCAAGCCCGGCTTCGGCGGCGCGGTTCAGGGTTGGGTTGCTGGTCTCGGCGGGCATGAGTTGCGGACCTCGGGGCTAAAAAATGGCGGTTCCCTGCCAGAATGCTAAGCGCCCGATGACCGCAGAGGATATAGAAAAGGCTATTTAACTTCATTCATATTCGATATGGGAGTTTGTGCCGGGCGCATAAATCCGGCGCCGTAAATCTGGGGCCAAAACATCTGGGGCATGGGATGAAGCCGGACCTGAACCTGCGACAGGTGGATATTTTCCGCGCCATCGTGAAATTCGGCACCGTCACGGCGGCAGCGGCGGCGCTGGGATCCTCGCAACCCACCATCACGCGTGAATTGCTGCGGCTGGAATCGACCGTGGGCTTCCAGCTGTTCGACCGGCGGCGGCAGCGGCTGCATCCGACCGCGCGGGCCTTGAAGCTTTATCATGCCATTGAAGAGGCCTATTCCGGTCTCGACAAGATCAACTCCTCGCTGCACCGGATGCGCGCCGCCTATGGTGAGATCTTGCAGATCTCGACCCTGCCCACCTTTGCGCAAAGCCTGTTGCCCGAGGCAGTGGCGCGGTTGCAGAAAGAGGCACCGGGGCTGACGGTCGAGATCGATAATGGCGATCCGCGCAATCAGTCGCCGATCTCGGGCTTCAATTTCGACATCGGCCTGATCGAAGGCGAATATGACGATCCCACCACCGAGGTGATCCGGCTGGGCACATTCCGGCAGGTCTGCCTGATCCCGGCAGGGCATCCGCTGGCCTCGGGTGATGGCCCGTTGGCCTTGCAGGATTTCGAGGATCAGGCCTTTGTATCGCTGGGCCCGAACGATCCCTATCGGCTGATCCTCGACCGGATGTTCGACGCGGAAGGGGTGACGCGGCGGATGCCGGTCATCATGCAATCGGCCAATGGTGCCTGCGAGATGGTGCAGCGCGGCATCGGCGTGACCATCCTCAACCCGCTGACCGCGCTGGGCTATCTGGGCGAGAAGGCGGTGCTGCGCGCCTTTGGCCCGGCCCCGGGGTTTGTGGTGTCGGCGCTGCATCCGGTGGATCGGCCCTGGGTGGACAGTGCGGGCCGTCTTGCGGGCCATCTGAAAACAATCTGCGCCGAGGCGCGCCAGCGCCTCAAGGGGCTGAACCTGCTCTGACCCGTCAGTCCGCCATCGGCCCGTGATAGGGAATGGCACGGGCCAGCAAGCAGCCAAGGGTAAGGCCCGCCACCGCACCATCCTCTGTGCGGCGGATGCGGAGCGTCCATTCGCCGGGCGGTGCGGCATCCATGGCGCGGCGGCTCGTCACCACCCACAGATCGCGCGCCAGAGGATACATCCGCTCCATCGGCCCGACCCCCAACATGCCGTCAAAGCCGATGCTGGCCGCGCCGTCGCGCGCCTCGATCACCAGACCTGCGCCGATCTCGTCCGACCAGTAGCGCCCGACGATATCCCCGGCCTCGGCCCGCAGCAGCGGGTGCAGGTGGCTGGCGCTGACGGTCAGGTTTTCGGCCGGCCGTGTCATCCGCAGGGTATCGCCTGCCCGATCCAACACCAGACCACCGGGGCCTTCGGCGCGGGTGGCGGATACCGGGCGCAGGGTGGCCGGTGACACGGCATAGTGCAGCCGCACCCCGTCTGGCACATTGCGGGTGCGCAGGAACAGATCGTTGTCATGGTCATACCAAAGCCCGTCCCAGCCTTGCCCCGGTTCGGCGGCGGCGGCGGGCGGTGCCGACAGCGCGGCAGTCATCAGCCCTTCGGCGGCCCGCATGGCGCTGGCCTCGTGGTTGAAGATCACCACCACTGACAAACGCGCCGCCGCGACATGCAGGCGGAACGAGCAGAACCCGCGCACGCCGCCGCCATGGCCGGTCAGGGCATGGCCCGCATGCCTGTAGCGGCGCAGGCCGTAACCATAGGGTGCGGGCATGCCATCGGCAAAGGTGACCGGGGCCGAGATGCGGCTGTAAAGCCCGGCAGCATCGGCGCGGCTGGCGTCGATATGGGCCTCCCACGCCAGCATGTCGTCCAGCGAGGCGACAACCCCGGAATCGCCAAACCAGGTGATGGCGCTTTCGGCGGGCAGAAAGCCCACTTCGTCATTGCCCTCATAGCCGATCACCTGATCCACGCGGTCGCGCATGTCGGCGGCCAGCTGCGCGCTGGGCATCCCGGCGGGGCGCAGGATCCGTTCCGCCAGAAGCGCGCCGAAATCGCGGCCGGTGGCGCGCTGGATCAGCTCTGCCAGCAGGCGGAAATTGCCGTTGCAGTATGAAAACTGCGCCCCGGGCGCGAAATGGCCAGAGCGCGCCTGCGCCAGAAGGGTGCGCCCGTCCTGTTCGGTGAAGAGGCCTTCGGGGGCGGCCCCGTGCAGCACCGTCAGCGCCCAGTAATCGCGCAGGCCGGACTGGTTGTGGCACAGCTGCGCCACGGTCGGCAGCGGGCCTCGGAAATTCGGCAGCAAATCGGGCAGCAACGGGTCCAGCGCCTCTGGCGTGCTGAACAGATCCAGCAGCAAGGCGCAGGTCATCTGTTTCGAAATCGAGCAGATCGGCATCCGCCGCGTAGCTGTCATCGGCAGGCGGGCCGCCATATCGGCATGGCCCCAGGCGCGGCGCGCAATCACGCGGCCCTCATGCACCACGCCCGCCACGCCGCCCGGCCCGCGATACTGGTCGGGCAGCAGATCCAACGCGCTGTCCAGCGCCGACAGGTCGATGACGGCCATGGTCTTGTCCTTACCCGATGTCGCGGAAGCATAGCCGTGTCTCTGGCCGCGCCAAGGCCAGAAACGCCAGAAGATCCGCCCGGCTCAGCGTGGCGCAGCCCTCGGTCGGCCCATATCCGGGGCTGGCGACATGCAGAAACACCGCACTGCCCGCGCCGGGCAAGACAGGATCGTCATTATGCCCCAGCACGACAACGATGTCGTAAAGGTCATCCCCGCGCCACAGCGCTTCATGGCTGGCGGCGAAGGGGCGTTTGACGGGGCGGTTATAGTCGGGATGGGCAGGCGCATCGCACCAGCCGTCATCCATGGCGATGGCGTCGGTCGGAAACACCGAAACCGGCGCGGTTGCCAGCTTGTCGGCGCGGAACAGCACACGCCGGATCGGCCAGCACCCGAGGGGGCTGATGCCGTCGCCCTCGATCCGTTTCACCCCGATGCCACTGCGCCCCACGCCTGCGCGCCAGACCTTGCCTGCACAGGCGGCCTGCCAGATATCGCCCTGTTTGGTCACGATCAGATCCATGTTGTCCTCTCAACGGGTCAATGGAGAATGGTGGGCCGCCACGCGGCTGTGGGTTCAGCCCGCATGGCTCCAGGGGCCGGGCTCTTCCAGCCGCAGTGCTGCGTCGATCCCGGCTCGGGCCCGGATCAGCCGGAACTGCGCACCGTCGACCAGCACTTCGGGGATCAGATCGCGGGAGTTGTAGGTGGAGGACATCGCCGCCCCGTAAGCCCCGGCGTGACGGAAGGCCAGAAGATCCCCAGCGGCGAGCGGCCCAAGGCCCGGATAGCTGCCGAAATCATCCGAGCTTTCGCAGATCGGCCCGACAAGGCGGTAGGCGCGGGCCGCCCCATCGCGGGGCGGGTGCAGCGGCATCACCGGGTGGCGAGCCTCGTAGAGCGCAGGGCGCATCAGATCGTTCATCGCAGCGTCAATGATGGCGAAATCGGCACCTTCGCCCGGCTTGAGGTACAGGACTTCACTCACCAGAACCCCGGCGCGACCGCACAGCCAGCGGCCCGGCTCCACGTTCAGCGCCAGATCCAGGCCGCCGACCGTCTCGCCGATGATGCGGGCATATTCGGCCAGATCCGGCCCCGGATGGCTGTCGTCGCCAATGCCCAGACCGCCGCCCAGATCCAGCCGCGCCACCGGCAGACCCGCAGCGCGCAGCACGCGCACCAGCCCGGCCATCGCGGCCCAGGCCTGCCGGAACGGCGCAAGGTCCAGGATCTGCGAGCCGATATGCACCGCCAGCCCCACCATCTCCAGTTCGGGGCGGGCGGCGGCCTCGGCATAGAGAGCGGGCACCTCGGCGGCGGCAATGCCGAACTTGCTGTCCTTGCGGGCAGTGGTGATCTTGGCGTGGGTCAGGGCGTCGACATCCGGGTTGACCCGCAGCGCCACCGGCGCGCGCAGACCCAGTTCGCGCGCGGCGGCCGCCACCACCTCCAGCTCTGCCGCGCTTTCGACATTGATCTGGTGCAAGCCGACCCGCAGCGCCGCGCGGATCTCGCCCCGTGTCTTGCCGACGCCGGAAAAGATGATCCGTGATGGCGGCGTTCCGGCAGCCAGCGCCCGCGTCATCTCGCCGCCCGACACGATATCCATGCCACAGCCAAGGGCAGCAAATTCGGCCAGAACATTCCGGTTGCTGCTGGCCTTGACCGCAAAGCAGACCGTCACCCGATGGGGGGCCACTGCCGCGGCCAGTGCCGCATAATTGGCCCGCAGGGCCGCCGCCGAATAGGCGTAGAACGGCGTGCCGACGGCCTGCGCCACCGCCGACAGCGGCACCGCTTCGGCGCAGAGCGTGCCGTTGCGGCGGGTAAGCCAGGCATCGGTGGTTTCGTCTCTGGTGTCGGGGAGGAAAGGCGTGGTCGCGGTCATGGTGACCCCTTGGTTGATGGGAACAGGCCGACCATCCCAGAGCTTCCCATGCAAATGAAATACTTCATTGGCAGATATTATTCATCGTTGATATGCAAGCGGCGCAAGGAGGACCGGACATGAAGCTTAATCTGCGCCAGATCGAGGTGTTCAATGCGGTCATGCTGAACAAAAGCATCACGGCAGCGGCGGCGCGGTTGGGCAGTTCGCAGCCCACGCTCAGCCGCGAGATCCGCGACATCGAAAGCCGGTTGGGGTTCGAGTTGTTCCTGCGTTTTGGCAAAAGGCTGACGCCGACCGAACAGGCGATCCTTCTGCATGAGGTGGTTCTGCGGTCTTTCGTGGGGCTGGACGAGATCAGCCGCGCCGCTTCGGCCATCCGCACCCATAATGCCGCGAATTTCCGCATCGCCAGCATCCCGGCCTATGCCGAATCCATCATCCCCCGGGTGATGCAGCGGCTGCTGAAACAGCGCCCGGCAATCCATTTTTCGATCCATTCGCATGAAGAGCCCTCGCTGCGCCACGAGATGACGACCCAGGTCTTTGACCTCTGTCTGGCCGAAAACCTGCTCGACCGTGAAAACGCCAGCAGCGAGACGGTGGTTGTCGGCAATATGGTCTGCGTGCTGCCGCAAGGCCATGATCTTGCGGCGCAACCCGTTCTGACCCCGGCAGATTTCACCGGCCAGCCCTTCATCTATTTCAGCCAGAACGACCCCTATCGTCACAAGCTGGATGCGGTGTTTCTGGAGGCGGGGGTGACGCGCAGCTATATCGGCGAGACGACCACCGCCGCCAGTGTCTGTGCCATGGTCGCAGCCGGGGTCGGTGTTTCGGTCATCAACCCGCTGACCGCCGCAAGCCATATCGGCGGCCCGGTGGTGTTTCGCCGCCTCTCGGTCGAGGTGCCTTACCGGGTGGCGCTCTGGCATCCTGCGCGCAGCACGCGGCAGGCCCATCTGCGCCGCTTCATCGCCGGGTTGCACGAGGCCGTCGCCGAGATGGCGGCCGAGCTTGACCGCCATCTGGTGCCCATGCCCGCAGGCTGAGGCTGCCGGATCAACCTGAAATGCGCTTGCCGCTGTCTTTGGCAAACAGATGCAGCCGCCCTGCCGCCGGGGCCACATGCAGCCGGTCGCCCCGGGCGGCGATCGTGCTGCCTGACAGGCGTAGCGTCATCAGCACGTCAGACCCTTCGATGACGCCATAACCAAACGCATCCGCCCCCAGCCATTCGACCGAGCGCAGCACCACCGGGATGCCCGGCGTGTCGGGGCTGACGATCTCCAGATCCTCGGGGCGCAGGCCCAGCCGCACCTCGCCAAGCGCAGGCAGGCCCGCCAGCGGCAGACGCTGCCCGCCCGGCAGAACCGCCACGCCCGCCTCGGCCCGAATGGTGAAGATGTTCATCGCGGGCGATCCGATGAAGCCCGCCACAAATTCGCTGGCCGGGGTGGTATAGACCTCATGCGGGGTGGCGATCTGTTCGGCCACGCCCTTGTTCATCACGATCAGCCGGTCGGCCAGCGTCATCGCCTCGACCTGATCATGGGTGACGTAAAGCGTGGTCTGGCCGGTGCGCAGGTGCATCTCCTTGATCTGCAAGCGCATCTGCACCCGCAGCTTGGCGTCGAGGTTCGACAGCGGTTCATCCAGCAGAAAGGCCGCAGGCTCGCGCACCAGTGCGCGCCCCATCGCCACGCGCTGCCGCTGCCCGCCCGACAAGGCGCGCGGCTTGCGCTCCAGATAGGGCTCCAGCTCCAGCATGGTGGCTGCGCGGGCGACACGTTCCGCAATTTCGGCCTTGGGCATTTTGGCGATCTTCAGGCCATAGGCCATGTTCTCGCGCACGCTCATATGCGGATAAAGCGCGTAATTCTGGAACACCATCGCGATGTCCCTTTCGCGCGGCTCCAGATCGTTCACCACCCTGTCGTTGATTTCGATGGTGCCGGAGCTGATGCCTTCCAGCCCGGCCACCATGCGCAGCAAGGTGGATTTGCCACAGCCCGACGGGCCGACGATGACCACGAATTCCCCATTCGCAATGTCCATGGTGATGCCATGGATCACCTCTTGCCCGGCATAGCTTTTGCGCAGGGTGTTCAGCAGAATACGCGCCATTTATTTCTCCGTCTCAACAAGGCCCTTCACGAACCAGCGCTGCATCAGCACGACCACGAGGATCGGCGGCAGAATGGCCAGCACGGAAGTCACCATGACGAGGTTCCAGGGGGTATCGGCATCCGCGAAAGACACCATCTTTTTCAGGGCGATGACGATGGTGTTCATTTCATTGGAATTGGTCACCAGCAGCGGCCACAGATATTGCGTCCAGCCGTAGATGAACTGGATCACGAAGATCGCCGCGACATTGGTCAGCGACAGTGGCCACAGGATGTCCTTGAAGAAGCGCCACGGGCCTGCGCCATCCACCCGCGCCGCCTCCAGCAATTCATCGGGGATGGTCATGAAGAACTGCCGGAACAGCAGCGTGGCGGTGGCCGAGGCGATCAAGGGCAGGATCAGACCGGCATAGGTGTCGATCAGGCCAAGATCGACCATCACCTTGTAGGTCGGCTGGATCCGCACCTCGACCGGCAACATCAATGTGATGAAGATCAGCCAGAAACATGCCATGCGCAGCGGAAAGCGGAAGAACACGATGGCATAGGCCGAGGCCATCGAAATGGCGATCTTGCCCAAGGCGATGCCCATGGCGATCAGCGTGGTATTTGCCAGCAGCCGCCACAGGCTGACGCCGCCAATCCGCCCGATCCCGCCGGAAAACGCCTCGTCATAATTGCGGAACGCCTCTGGCCCGGGCAGCAGGGGCAGGGGTGGGCGCAGGATGGTCTGCACGGAATGGGTGGAGGCGATAAAGACGTAATAGACCGGAAAGGCCACGATGATCACGCCGAGGATCATCCAGAAATGCGCCAGCATCCGGGCGGAGCCGCGTGCGGCCAGCGGGCTTTGCGAACCATCACCCATAATGCACCCGCTTTTCGATGAACCGGAACTGGAAGGCGGTCAGGGTGATGACGATCACCATCAGGATCACCGATTGCGCGGCGGAATCGCCCATGATCAGGTTCACGAACCCGTCGTTATACACTTTGTAGACCAGCGTTTCGGTGGCCTTGCCCGGCCCGCCGCCAGTGACGGCGTGAATGATGCCGAAAGTGTCGAACAGCGCATAGACGGTGTTCACCACCAGCAGGAAAAACGTCGTCGGTGCCAGAAGCGGAAAGACGATGGTCCAGAAGGCATGGTGCCTGCTGGCCCCATCAATCGCGGCGGCCTCCAGCAGGGATTTGGGAATGGCCTGAAGCCCGGCCACAAAGAACAGGAAGTTATAGCTGATCTGCTTCCATGTCGCGGCGGCCACGATCAACGCCATCGCCTGTTCGCTGTCCAGCAGCGGGTTCCAGGCGATGCCCATCTGGCGCAGCGGCCAGGCGAGCGTGCCGAAGGATGGGTTGAACATGAACAGCCACAACATGCCGGCAATGGCAGGGGCCACGGCATAGGGCCAGATCATCAGCGTGCGATAGAAGCCTTTGCCGCGTATGATCTTTTCTGCCTGAACCGCAAGGAACAGCGCGATGGCCATGGCAAAGAATGCGACCAGCACCGAAAAGATCACCGTCACCTGCATGGCGTTCAGATAACTCGGATCGCTCAGCACTTTGCGAAAATTGGCCAGCCCGACGAAGGTGGTTTTCAGCCCGAAAGCATCCTCTTTCATCACGGATTCACGAAAAGCCTGGGTCGCTGGCCAGTAAAAGAAGATCAGCGTGATCGCCAATTGTGGTGCCAGCAGCAGCCAAGGCAAAACCTTGTGCGGGAAAACGGTGCGGCGCATCCACACTCCTTGCTCTGTCGGACGAGAAGGCGCGCGCGGGTCTGTGCCACGCGCGCCCGGTTACGTTTGGTGGTGCGTGCCTCAGCCGCCCGAGGCTTCCTTGATCGCGGCATTGCCACGCTCGGCTGCGGCCTTCATTGCCTGTTCGGCGGTCTGCTGGCCTGCCAGCATCTTTTCATATTCTTCGTTCTGGATGTCGCGCAGCTGCGGCAGATTCGGGGCCCGCACACCTTTGGAGTTTTCGGTCGGCGGCTTGCCCGACATTTGCAGGATCGGCACTTCCCGCGCCGGGTTCTTCTCATAGAAACCCGAGGCTTTGGTGGCCTCATAGGCGGCCATGGTCACCGGCAGATAGCCCGACTGTTCGTGCAGGAACTGCTGCACTTCGGTTTGCGACAGGTAGTTGAAGAACGCGGCAACGCCCTTGTAGGTCTCTTCCGACTTGCCGCCCATCACCCAGAGCGAGGCCCCGCCCGGCGTGGTGTTCTGCGGCGCGCCTTCGGCGGTTTCATCATAGGGCAGCTGGCCGATGCCATAGTTCATGCCGGATTTCACGATGTCGCCCAGCCCGCCCGAGCTTTCGGTCAGGATGCCACATTCGCCCGAGGTGAAATTCTGCTTCGCTTCCGAGGTGCGGCCGCCATAGACAAACACCCCCTCTTTCGCCAGATCGGCAAGCTCTTGAAAATGCTTCACGAACAGCGGGCCGTCGATGGCGAGTTCGGGCGTGCCCGCCAGACCGTTTTCATTGCTGGCCCAGGAGACATTGTTCCAGGCGGCAAAGTTTTCGGTATGGATCCAGGTCAGCCAGGTCGAGGTGTAACCGCAGGTCGCAGCACCGCTGGACTTGATCTGGCGGGCGGCGGCCCAGACTTCGGCCCAGGTCTTGGGCGGGGTGTTCACATCCAGCCCGGCCTTTTCGAAAATATCCTTGTTGTAATACAGGATCGGCGAGGACGAGTTGTAGGGGAAGGACAGCATCTCGCCTTCGGGGCTGGAATAATAGCCGACGATACCTGGCAGATACTGGCTTTTGTCAAAGGTGAACCCGGCTTCGGTCAGCACCTCGGCCACCGGCTTGATCGCGCCTTGCGCGCCCATCATCACCCCGGTGCCCACATCGAACACCTGCATGATGTCGGGGGCCTGCCCGGCGCGGAACGCCGCAATGCCCGCATTCAGGGTTTCGGGATAGGTGCCCTTGAAGACCGGCTTGACCACATAATCGGTCTGGCTGGCGTTGAAGTCGCTGGCAATCTTTTCGACCACTTCGGAATTCGCGCCGGACATGGCGTGCCACCAGGAAATCTCGGTCTGGGCCTGCGCTGCGAACGGCAGCGACACAAGCCCGGCGACCCAAAGGTTCATGGCTTTCATATTGTCGTCCTCCTACGGTTTGTCTGACAGGACACCATTCCAAGGAATCACGACAATTTCTTAACTGTCCGTTCCTCAGTCTCCCCGCGCGAATTAAGCCCGGCCTTTGACCGAAAAGTCAATTATTCTGGTGGAAAGGGGTGGGTTCGGGGCAACTTTTGCGCGAAAATTGACGCCTGACCTTGCGGCAATCGGGGCGTCGGCTGCCGAAATCCCGATCCGCGCGCGGCCTGATGCGCCACCTTCCGTTGCGGCAATCGCGCAAGATTTTTCACCAGACCCCGAGGGCGGGGACAGAGTTGCAGCGGTGCGCGCTTTGCTGTTCACTGCATCGGGTGACGGTGGTCGATGCCGGGGGCCGGGGGCGACGATCCGGCCAGACCTGTCGGCAGGAAAGGGCAGAGTGGTTTCCGAGTTGCACGCGTTGAATGATGGTCTGTTCTTCCATGTCAGTGTCTATGCGACGCGCCCGAACCGGGATGGCTGGGGCGATACGCAATATGCCGAAGGATTGCTGCGCGCCATTCGCGCCTTGCGGGGCTGCGACGGCGATCTGTTCTTCCGCAACGAGATGCCAAAGCTTGGCTGCGGGCTGGGGCGCGATGTCGTGCTGCGCATCGTCGGGCCGCATCCCGAAGATCCGGTGCCGGGCGTGCCGAACCTGCTGTGGATGATCAGCCCGCCCAATCTGGCCCCGGTGGCCAGTCTGGCGCGGTTTCAGGGCGTGTTCTGTGCGTCGAAACTGTTTGCCAATTACCTTCAGCAGCGCGGCATTGCGGCGCAGTATCTGCCGCAGGCAACCGAGACTGCGCATTTCCACCCCGACCGGCGTCGCGCCGATGCCGCCGATATACCCGTGGTCTTTGTGGGCGCCTATGCGCCGCGGGTGGACCGGCGGCTTGTGGTGCAGGCGGTCAAATCGGGGCATGACGTGCGGATCTGGGGGCCGGGCTGGCGCGGCGTTGTGCCCGATCACTGCCTTCAGGGCGAGCGGCTGAATTACACCGAACTGGCCGAAACCTATGCCGCAGCCCGCATCGTGCTGAACAGCCACATGCCGCAGATGGCCGATCTTGGCTTCATGAGCAATCGCACCTTTGATGCGCTGTCGTCGGGCGCGCGGGTCATCTCCGAGGTGATCCCCGAGTTTACGGCGGCGACGCTGCCAGAGCTTGCCTGTGTGTCGGATACGGCAGGGCTGGTGGCAAAGCTGGACGAGTTCCTCGCGCTGCCCACCGCAGACCGGCAGGCCCGTATCGCGCTGCATGACCGGATCAAGCTGGACTTCGGCTTTGGCGGCCGCGCCATGACATTTGTGGCCTGTGCCCGCGAGGTGCTGGCGCAGCAGCAGATGGCCCTGCCCACCCGCGCGCTGCTGGACCAGCGGATGGCGGCGCCCATCGGCCTGCTGCGGCTGAGCGATCCGGCCCGTTCGGCCGATACCCAGCACGAAGGCCTGTTGTTGGCGGCTGACGAGATCCTGCATCTGGCGCGGGCCTATCCGCCGACTGCGCCGCTTCTGGCGGCAGAGCCTGCGGCAGGCGAGGGGGTCATTCATGCGCTGATGGCGGATTTGCGCGAGATGCAGGGACTGATGCGCGGCCCGGTCACGCCTGCTGCACAGGCCCGCGTCGACACGCTGGCCCGATCGGCGCTGCGGGTGGTCGAGGCGCTGCGCGAAACCTCACCTGTGCTGCGGCTGCGAGTCTCTCCGGCGGAACGTGATGCCGCTCTGGCGCGGCTGCTGCGCGATGAACCGCTGTGGGCGCACAGCCCCGAGGACTATCAGCGCGACGCGAACAAGATCCATCTGGCGCTCAACCCCCGGCGCGCGCCGGTCGCGACCCAAGCGCCGGTCGGGGTGTTCCTGCATCTTTTTTATGAGGATCTGGCAGAACAGTTTGCCGCCCGGCTGGCCCTGATTGACGCGCCGGTGCAGATCTATGTGTCAACCGATACCGAAGAAAAGGCCGCCCGCATCGCCGCCCATCTGCCGCAGGCCGAGATCCGTCTTTTTGCCAATCGCGGGCGCGACATCTGGCCCAAACTCTACGGCTTTGGCGATGTGTATCACCGCCACGATATCGTGCTGCATCTGCATGGCAAGAAATCCCCGCATTCCGGCAAGCTGAACGACTGGCTGGCGCATATCCTCGATTGTCTGCTGAACTCGCGCGAGGATGTGAACCGTATTCTTTCGCTGTTTCAGTCGATCCCGAGCCTCGGGCTGGTCACGCCGCTGACCTATCGTTCGGTACTCAGTGCCTCGCATTGGGGGGCGAACAAGGATATTGCGCGCGAATTGGCGGCCCGGATCAATCTGCAAGCGCCGCTGCCCGACAATTCGCAATTGCAGTTCCCGGTGGGGTCGATGTTCTGGGGGCGGACCAAGGCCATTCAGCCGCTGCTGGATCTGGCGCTGACACCGGCGCATTTCCCACCCGAAGCAGGGCAGGTTGATGGCACCGTCGCCCATGCCATCGAACGCATGTTGGGTGTGGTCTGTCGTGCGACGGGTCATGACATTCTGCCGGTCGCGGCGGTGGGGCAGACAGCACATGCAAAATACCGGCGGCAGTTCAACAGCAACCGCGCCTTGCGCACGGCTTTGGAGGCGGGGGCCTTCGCGCCGCCATGACCGCAGGCTCAGCCCGGATCGCCACCATCCGGCGTGATTTGCTGGAACATGCCATAAAGGCGCAGCGCAACGGCTTCGGGCAGGGGAATGGATTGCGCGGCATGAAGGCAATCACTGAACAAGCGATACCCGGCGGAGGTCTTGACCAGCGCCGAAAATTTCGCGCGATGCCAGTCGCAGGCGGCGTCATGCAGGGCGGCAATGCCGGGCAGCGCCTTCAATGCGGCCATTTCGGCCTGAAGCGCGTCGGACCAGATATGGATCGCCGTATTTTCAACGGAGTTGAAGTTCCGCTCGATCCAATAGTGCAGGTCAATGGATTTGACCTGCCGGTTCGCCAGGCCGCGCGCGGTTTTGACAAGAAAGCTTTCCGCCGATTTGAGCGAATAATGATTCATCTCGATGATCGCGCGGCCAACCGTTCTGCCGGGCAGGATCAGCCGCTCATTCGCGGCGGCAAAGCTTTCGGGCAGGATCTGGCCAGATCCATCCGCCCAGACCGGGGGGGTGGCGGTGTTCCGGCGTTTGGGCCGATGCACGCCGACTTTCTGAAAGCTGGCAGGGCGGAACAAAGTCTTGAAGAAACGGCCCGCAATCGGGTGAAAGAGATCGGGCGGGGCAGAGCGGGTGAATTGCGCCGTCACCGGCATGTCGTGAAAATTGGCCACGCCATTGGCCCCGAACAGCCGCCACGGAAGCGCAATCGCCTCGACTTCAACGCTCATGGCGGCAATGGCATCGGCCAATCGGTGCCCGCCGGTATGGATCACCGGAAATTCGTCAATATCGCTGAACAGGAACCAGTCATGCCCTTTGGCGGCGCGCGCCGTCCAGAGTGTTTGCAGCGCCTTCCACTGAATGCTTTTTCCGGGTTCGGCCTGATGCCGGATATGCTGCACAACCCCATGGGCGGCCAACCCGTCGAGGATGTGGTCGGTTCCGTCTTCACAATCATTGGAAAAGAACACAAAGTCGGTGACACCCAGCAAACGGTGATATGCAATCCACTCCAACAGGAACGGCGCTTCGTTGCGCACACAGGTGGCGGACATAATCTTCAAAAGACGACCTTCGCATTTATGACGCATTTCATTCCTACAACCTCTTGCCGTGCGCAGCCAGCCCGGCATGTGTGCCGCAGGGCGGGCGATGAAGGGACAGGGGCGGAATGGTGGTGACATTTCCCGCAGATCGGGGGCTGGCCTGGCCGGTGGACCATCCGCCGCTTGTCACCGTGGGTGATCCGATGCGGCCGGATCCGGCGCGGCTGGCCGCCCTGATCGGCGAATCCATCACGACCGGCTGGTTCAGCAATGGCGGGCCGCTGCACTTCCGGCTGGAACAGGCGCTGACCGGCCTTGCCGGGGCGGAGCAGCTTGATCTGGTGTCATCGGGCACCATGGCGCTGATGATGGCGCTGCGTCTGGGCAATCTGCCGGAAGGGGCCGAAGTCATCACGCCCGCGCTCAGCTTTGCCGCGACGGCGCAGGCGATTGCCTGGTGCGGCTTTCGCCCGGTCTTTGCCGATATCTCACCCGACACGCTAACCCTGTGCCCACGCGCCGTCGCGGCGGCCATCTCGCCACGCACGGCGGCCATTCTACCGGTGCATTTTCTGGATGTGCCCTGCGATGTGGCAGCGCTTGGCGATATTGCCCGCCGCCATGGGCTGTGGCTGGCTTATGATGCGGCGCAGGCCTTCGGGCTGACGCTGGACGGGCAGCCCATCGGCGTGCATGGCGATGCCAGCGCCTTTTCGCTGCATGCCACCAAGGTGCTGCACACCGGCGAGGGCGGCTTTGTCGTGACGAACGGGGCCGAAGCCTCGGCCCGGCTGCGGCGGTTGCGCAACTTCGGGCTGGAAGCGGGGCGGATGACCGGGCCGGGCACAAACGGCAAGCTGTCCGAGGCGCAGGCCGCCCTCGGGTTGGCGCTGCTGCCCGATCTGGCGGCGGAAATCGCGGCGCGGCAGGCTTTGCGGGCGCTCTATGATGCTGCGCTCGGCTCCGTTCCCGGTATCACCTTGCACCGGGGCGGTGGTGGGGCAAGTGCGGGCCTGACCACCTATGCCTTGCGCGCGGCCCCCGCGCTGCGCGCCCGCATCCATCAGGCCCTTGCCCAGGGCCGGATTCTGGCGCGCAATCACTTTCCGCTGCTCTGCGGCCCCGGCACCCGCTGGCCCGAGGTGCCGATCATCACGGCGCACCGCCAGCCCATCGCGCCGCAGGTCGCCCCCGAAGTGCTGTGCCTGCCGTTTCATGGCCGGGTGGCGGCAGAGGATGCGCAGCGGATTGCCGCGATCATCCGCCGCGTGGTGGCAGAGGGGCATCCCGCATGAAAGCGACGACCGAGTTTGACGAGATCACCGTTTTCGGCGCGCGCGGGCATACGCTGGTCATCCTGCGCGGCATGGAGGAATTCTGGCGGGGCCGGGTGCGGCTGCGCGCCCTTGTCGACGATATCGAAAACGGCTTCGTGCATCCGGTTCTGGGCATCCCGGTGATTTCGTCGGAGGAACGGCTGCGGCAATTTGCCGAAGTGCCGATTTTGCTGACCCCCGGCAGCGGATCACTGCGCGCTCGCATGGCCAAGCGGTTTACCGATGAGGGGGCCACACTGGCCACGGCGAGCTGCCCGGGCCAGCTGCACGTCGATCCGGTGGTGGACTACGGTGCCGGGTGCCTTTGCATGTCGTTCAGCAGGATCGGGCCGAATGTCCGCATCGGGGCGGGGGTGCAGCTTCTGGCCTCGGTTCTGGCGCATGATGTGACGATCGGCGATTTTGCCACGGTGGGCAGCGGTGTCTGTGTCTCGGGCCATGTGGAGATCGGCGAAGGCGCCCATATCGGGCCGCAGGCGGTGATCACCAATGGCAGCCGCGACAGGCCGTTGCGGATCGGGGCGGGGGCGATTGTCGGTGTGGGTGCGGCGGTGCTGCGCGATGTGCCCGCCGGGGCGCGGGTAATCGGCAACCCGGCGATGCCGGTGCGCGATTGGGTCAGGTTGCAGCGTCTGCTGAAACAGCCATGAGCTGCGCCAACACCCCGTCGACATAGGCCTCCAGCGCGGTTTCGGCGCGGATATGGCGGCGCAGGGCAAGGCGGCTGGCCCGGCTGACAGCGCGGGCGGCAGCCGTGGCGGCGGCCACAAAGGCGGTCCTGTCGCCCGGGGCGATAAACTGCCCGATGCCATCGGTCATGCCAATGATGCCGATATCGGCGGCATAGCCCACGAACGGGGTTCCGACTGCGGCGGCATGGATCACGGTTGTCGGCCCGGGATCCTGCCGCGATGTCAGCAGATAGACATCCGCCGCGCGATACCAGGCCAGCGAGTCCGCCACAAAGCCCGGCAGCTCCAGCGCCAACCCTGTTGCAAGTGCCTGATCCGCCAGCGCGCGCGCCCATCTGTCCAGCGCCCCGAGCCAGATGAACCGCGCCTCGGGGTGCTGCACACGAAGCGCCTGCGCCGCCTCCAGAAACAGATCGAAGCCTTTGCGCCATCCGGCATGGCCTGCGCTGATGAACACCGGCCCGCTTTGCGCCTTGCGCCAGCGCCGCGCCCGCCGAAAGGCCGCAAGCGGCGCAGGCGGGCGCTTGATGCCAGGGCGCAGCGCCGCCAGCGGGCCAAGTTCCGCCGCCAATGCCGCCGCCATTGACGGCATCGACACGATCAGCCGCGCCCCTGCCGCTTGTGCAGTAGCCAGATCGCCCAGAAGGTCTTGCGCGCGCAGATAATCGGCCATCTCGTGGATCAGCACCAGACAGGGGTGCCCGGCCAAGGCCAGATCCGCCGCCATACCCGCAGCGGCGGCAGTGTTGACCACGGTTGGCGTGCCAGCGGCCAGCCCCTGCGCCAACCCGCGCAGATCCCAGCCTTCGGCCAGCAGGAACACCGGGCCGAGCGCGCGGAACCTGTCCAGCAGCGGGCCGCCCCTGTGCAGCAGAAACACCGGCTGCCAGCTACGATCCGCCAATGCCGCCGCCAGATCCAGCGTCAGCAGCGGCACCCCGGCGGGTTGGGCATCATGGGCACAAAGCAGGAAAGGCCGGTCCCGGCCCGCCATGGCCTGCGCCATTGCCGCGCTGGACTCGGCCTGACTGCGCGGGACTGGCTTGGGCATGTGGCCCAGCTGCTGTCCTTCGGTGATGAAGTGGCGGAACGGCTGCCGCTGATCCAGTGCCAGATAGCAGCGTTGATAGAAATCGGCATCAAACCCGGCAGAGGGCGCGCGCACCTCCGCATCGCCATGCGCCATGAAATGCAGCGCTGCTGCTGCGCCCAGCCCGGCCAGATCGGGATAACGCTCAAGGTAATAGGCCGGGTCAATCAGAGGATGCGGCTGGCGCATCTCTCCGGCGGCGATCCTTTGCAGAAAATCGGCTGCCGCCGTTGCTGCCCCGCCGACCTGCCAATCAGGATAGCGTTGTTTGTAATACCGCGTTGAAAAATAGGGCCCCGGATCCAGACCAAGCCTGTCTCCCCTGGCGATGAAATGCTTCAACGACCCGCGATCCCCCAGCCCGTGACGCTGGCCATAGAACGCAGGATCGAAAATCGCATCATACATCGGCGGTCCTCCTGGCCTTGGTCATCCCTGCGGATCAGGCGCAGCTTCGCATGGATGAAGGCCGGATCAAAACCGGGAAAGCGGCACTGCGGGATCAGACATCGAGCACGGCATTCTCGATCCGCTCGTCCAGCGCCTTGCGGTCCAGCACGGTGATCATGCCCTTGCCGATCTGGATCACCGCCTCGTCGCGCAGCTCTCCCAGCTTGCGGTTCACCGTCTGGCGCGAACAGCCGATGATCGCGGCCAGCGAGGATTGGCTGGCCCTGATCTGCGGGCGGTGTTCGCTGGTCAGCTGGCTCAGATAGATGCACAGCCGCTGATCCACCGAATAGAACTGGCTGACCGATTTCGCCACATTATCGCGCATCAGCCGATCATAATAGATCCCGGCCAGATTGCGCACAAAGACCGGCGATTGCAGATGGGTATAGATCAGCGGCGTGGCGCAGAATAGCACGCTGGTATTGGCCTGCGCCGTGCAATTGGCGGCACAGAGGTTTTCGGACAACGCCTCCACATCGCCCAAAACATCGCCGGGGGTCGAGATGTGGACCACGCTCAGGTTGCCCTGCGCATCGACATAACTCACCTCAACCTGCCCTTGCGCCACCAGATAGAGACCGGGGCAGGGTTCGCCCTGCGACAGGATTTCGGTCGGGCTGGCGAAACGGCGCAGGGCGCAGGCGTCCAGAAAGGTGATCTTCTGATCATCCGACAGATCGGCCAGCAGGCTAGCATCCAGAAGATGCGGGAAGGCAAGGCTGTTCTTCACGGAGCGGCTTTCGGCAGGGGCGTCAGCATACAGGCCTGTTGCGTCGGATCAGCGCAACACGAGGCGATCTGCGAGACCGCGTCGCCATAGATCACATGCCAGCTGGGCAGGCTCTGGCCAAAGGCGGGCGGCATGGCATGGGACAGCGGATAGCGGAGCGCTGCGGCATCGGCGCCGAGCGGTGGCTCCTTGCCGGTCATCAGCCGGGTCAGGTTGCCGCAGGTTTCGGCCATGCCGATGCGGTGGCAGCTGACACAGGTATTGTCGCGCAGCGCAAAGGTTTCGGTGGGCCATTGGTCAAACCCGAACTGGCCGCCGACATGGAAATAGGGGCCGAACGGCGCTTGCGGCACCGCGTGCCAGACCTGACCCACAAAGGGGGAATACATGAACGGGTCGTTGTCGTGGCAATTGCCGCAGCCATCGGCGGCGACCTGTTCGGGCTCATTCCAGAAACTGTTGTCCCGCGCGTCGGTGGGCGAGGGCACCGCGAGGCCAGAGACCGGCGCGTCACGGCTGCCCGAGGCCTGAAACCAGCAGGTCGCGCCGGTGGCGGGATTATGCGCCACGATATCGATCTCGTCAAAATCCATGCTGGCAGGATCGCGGATCACCTTCTGGCGGCACATGACCGATACCATCATGTCCCTGGTGGACAGCGACAGGATGCGCGAATGAGGCACACATTGGCCATCGGACCCGGCACCGTTGTCCAGCAGGGCAGGGCGGTCGCAGTCCATCTGCGGCTGTGGATCGGTGACCGGCACGCCATCCACCGTTACCGGCACCGGCACGCCATCGGCGCATGAAAATTCCGGCAGCGGGCCGACGGCGGCACGGCAGGCCTCGGCATAGGCTTCATTGCTGGTCTGGGCGATTGCCGGGCTGGCCAGCGCGATCAGGACCATGCAGAACAGGGGGCGGATCATTGCACGGCCCCCCGTGTGGCGATGACGGCCAGCGCGGTTTCGCGCAGCGCATCGACATAACGCACATAGCCGGAGCAGCGGCAGATATGGTCACCGATGGCGGTGGCCATCGCCGCCTCAAGATCGGCAGGCGGCGGGGCGAGGGCCAGCCCATCCAGAAACACCTTGGCCGCCATCACGAACCCCGGCGTGCAATAGCCGCATTGAAACGAGAAATGGCGCAGGAACGCCTCTTGCACCGGCAAAAGCTCGGCTCCGGCCGAGACGCCCTCGATGGTGGTGATCGCCGCCCCGGCGAGGATCGACAGCGGGGTGGAACAGGCGATGACCGGCGTTTCCACCGGGTTCGGCAGTTTTGCCATGGCCACGGTGCAGGCGCGGCAGACGCCGATCCCGCAGCAGAACTTGGTGCCGGTCAGGTTCAGATCGTCATGCAGAAAGTCGATCAGCCGATCTTCGCCCCGCGCATCGGGCACCTCTTGTGCCATGCCGTTCACGGTGAATTTGATGCTCATTGTGCCAGACCTTGCAGAATTTTCGCTTGGGTGATGGGCAGCGAGGCAAAGCGCCGCCCGGTGGCATCCAGCAATGCGTTGGAGATTGCGGGGGCAACGGAACACATCACCGCCTCGGCAATGCCGCGCCCGGCGCGCCCGTCTCCCGGTGTCTCGGGCAGGATGATCAGCTCTTGCGCCCGCCCGCCGCGCGTATAGGTCGTGGCCAGCGGCATGTCCTGCAAGCGCGCAAGGTGATAACGGTTCAGGTTCCAGCTGCCATTGGCCGGGCCGTCCATGCCGGGCAGCAGCTCTTCCAGCAGCGCGTAAGACAGCGCCATGGCAACCCCGCCCTGCGATTGCCCCGAGACGAGTTCGGGCACATGCACCCGGCCCGCGTTGAGGATGCTGATGACGTTTTCCACCTGCACCCGCCCTGTATGGCGATCCACGGTCAGGCCGATGATGTTCAGGCAGGGCGCCCAGACATAACGCGCATAGCGCTTGCTGGCGCTGCCGGGGCCTTGCGTGTTCTGCCGCACCACACGGGCAGGCGTGTCCGCACCTGCCGCGTAATAGGACAGGCCATCCAGCCGCAGATGCACCGATCCGCCGGGGGTGGGAAAATCGGCCTCGGCCCAGCTTGCCTGAAAATAGGCATGGCCCAAGGCACCGGTCGGCAGGCCGCTGTCATGCATGGTGCGGGCCAGATCGGCCAGCGGCAGCGGTGGCAGGCTACCGTCCACGGCGACCAGCGCGCCGTCCTGCCAGACGGTTTGCGCGGGGGCCATGTCGGGGCGCTGCCACAGCTGCCGCGCCGCCGCCATCACGCTGCCTTCAAACAGCGCGCGGGCGGTTTCCTGAACGGCATGAACCTGATGCAGCCCAGTCAGGCAGGCCGAGGACGAGCCGACGGATTTCGGCGTCCAGTCGGGGTTCTGCCAGCGGGTGCCGGTGCTGTCGGTGGTGGTCAGCCCGGTCTGACCCCAGAGCGCATAGCTGGCCATATCGACCCGCGCCGCATTGGCGCCAAGGATCGGGCCGATCACCACACCCAGCGTGGTGGCCGAGCCATTGCCCATATCCACCGCATCGGATTCCACCCGCAGCGTGCCATCCGCTGCCAGATGCACCGCCGCCACCATGCCATCGCCCGAGGTGCCATAGGCCTGCAAGGACAGCGCAATCCCGGTGCCATAGGTCAGGCCGCGTACCGCGTAGTCGGCCTTTATCGCCGCCCGGTCCTGCCAGAGCGGATGGGCTTCGGCCAGATCGAGCATTTCGGACAGCCGCAGTTCCTGTGCAATGGGGCCGCCCGCAACCGTTGTGCCATCATCCGCCACCAGATTGGCGCGGCGCAGCGCCACCGGATCCCAGCCCTGCCGCGCCGCCAGATCATCCAGCGCGGTTTCCATGGCGAAATAGGCCTGCGGCCCGCCAAACCCGCGCATGGATCCGGCGCTGACATTCTGGGTATGCACCGCATTGGCAAAGATATTCGCCATGGGCAGTTGATAGGCCCCCCCGGCGCAGAGCGCAGCAAGGCTGGCGACATAGGGGCTGAGGTTCTTGCGCCCGCCGCCATCAAAGCGCAGCACCATCTGCGCCGCCTGCAACTTCATGTCGGGGCCGACCGACAGGCTGCCGTCGATGCGGGTGGTGTGGCGCTTCAGCCCGGTGCGGAACTGTTCAAACCGGTCAAACTCCAGCCGCACCGGATTGCCCTCGGTAAAGGGGGCGGCAAGGGCCAGCAGCAGCGAGAAAGGCGAACTGTCGCGCCCGCCAAAACCCCCGCCGGGGTAACAGCTGGTCAGATTGACCGCCGTCACCTTGACCGGCGCATCCTCGGTGCCGAACATGCCCGCAATATCGGCAATATCGCCATCGGGCGACTGGGTGCCCAGCACGATGTTCAGCGCCTGCGCCGCGCCATCATACCAGGCGATGCCGGTTTCCGGCTCCATGAACATCGGATCGACCGAACCCATGTCGCAGGCAATCGGCTGGGTCAGCAGTCCGGGCTGGGCGGCAAGGGCGGCGTCGATCTTTTGCCGATAGGCGGGAACCTCTGTCATGTAGAGGTTCGGGTCCGCGGTGGCATAGCTGAAATTCTCGCCCGCCAGCGTGTATTTCACATAGGTGGTTTCGGGTGGGAACACGCTGCCCATCCCGATGGAATGGCCGGTATCCAGCGCATAGATCTGGAATTCGGCATCGCGGAACTGCAAGGCACTGCGGGCCGCGCGTAAGCCCCGCGCGCTGTCAAACAGCAAAAGCGCCACGGCCTGACCCAGAAAATCCGGCACATTGCCGGGCTGCACGATCAGGTCAAATTCGATGTCCGGCGGGCGGTCAAAGCTGCCGGTCTCGCCGGTTGCCAACAGGGCATCCAGCTTTTCATCAATATGCAGATCGCGGCGGGTCCGCAGTTTCGGCGCGGCGAACTGCCCGGACAGCTGATTGCCGAGGATCACCCGGCGCGGGCGGGCTGCATCCGGCAGGCCCGCCAGATCCAGCCCCAGAAAGGCGTGATCGGTGGTCAGCGCATACAGAAACAGCGCATACCATTGTTTTGCGGGCCAGCCCGGCATGTCGCGAGCGTTGAAATCGCGGGCAAAGACCTTCTGCCCGGTCACCTTGGCGCGGCCGTCAATCCGCTCGGCGGCAATGCCCGGCACCGGAGAGCCGTTGCGCCCCACCTGCGCCAGCGCATTGGCGGGGCTATCGGCGCGAGCAACCTGCGGCAGGCCGGTCACGCAACAGGCGATCAGGCCCGCCGTGGTCTTGATGAAACTGCGGCGGGTCAGACCCGGAAATGGCTTGCGGCTGTCAATCATGTGATCCTCAAAACGGCAAAAAAGCAGGACCCGGGAACAGCACGCTGGCCAGATGGGCGCGGCCAGCGTGCTGCAACTTTCAAGATAATTCAACAGACTTCACTCGCTAAAAGGGTGATCGGCTGCCGGAAGATTGGGGGCTTTTCTTCTGGCTGCCGATCCTCGGTCAAGGACCGAGATCGACGCACATGGTGGAAACCGATCCGGCGGTCATCACCTTGTAATCCTGTCCCAATTTATCGACCCGCCGCTTGCCTGTCAGCAGGCACGGCCCGGCAACGCGGGCGGCAGGGTGGTGGTAAAGACGATGCGTGCTGCCCATCACCACTTCGCCCTTGATGGTCAGCGTCGGGCGCCCGCCCTCTGGCACTTCGGACCAGTCATTGCCGAAGGTGATGGTGTAATCGAACATCGTGCTCCAGTTGGCGGGCACAAGGCGATCCGTCCAGCCCACCTTGAAATCGGAGGTCGTGGTGTTCTTGCCCTCAAGAAACAGCGATTTTCCATCCAGCTGGTCGCCCGAGCTGACGGTGTAGCTGCTGCCTTTGGGCACGTTGGAGAATTTCACCACAAGGTCCATCACCTCTTCCACGTCGCCATGGCTATAGGCGGCCTTGCTGACCATCTGCGGCACGGCGCCCCGGATCAGCTGCATGTTGCGCTGGGCGATATTGGCATTGTCGGCCATGGTTTCGGCCAGCGACGCCACATTGTTCACCCCGGCCAGCGGGTTGGGAAAACCCGGGCTCAGCGCCACGGCGATCATGCAGTAATGATCCGCAGTATCCGGTGGCACCCAGGTGAAGGCATCGCTGGAACAGCCGATCATGCCCGCCTTGATGGCGAAATCCGGCGACATGTTCCCGCCCGAAGTGGCGAGCTGGTTTTCCTGCCACAGGAACGGGTAAAGCAGGATGTTCGGCGTGGCCCAGAACAGGTTCCACTGCCCGGTGACATCGGTCTTGCCGAAATTCTTGCCCCGGACATAAAAGTAGTTCGGCAGGTTGATATACAGCGAATTGTCATAGGCGTTGCCGTAGTTCGATTCCTTCTCCAGATCCGATACCGGATTGAAGGGTTTGGTGCCGGCCGAGATGATATCGGGCGATCCGGCGGTATAGCCGCGCGGCAGGCTGCCGGTTTCGCCGATCTGGTTGCGCAGGGTAATCACGCCATCTTGCGGGTCGTTTGCCATCGGGAAATCTCCGGTCAATGCGAAAGGGGAAGGGCGATCTTTTGCAGCACGATCTTGCGATCATCCCCGCCGGGCGTCTGTTCGATGCGGGACAGGCTGAGCGTCAGGGACGAGCTGGACTTCAGCGCATCGGGATCCGCCAGCCACAGCCGCAACGACAGATCGGCGCTGAACTTGCCCAGCTTGCTGCCGGACATGCCGATCAGGCTGCTGCCCTCGACCGGCTGGCGCGGAATGGCCAGCGCGGTTTTGGTGCAGGCCACCTCGACCTCGGTGCCCTGCGGCAGATCGGTGAAGCGCAGGTCAAGATCGACCTCGGAATAGGCGACGTTCTGGGTATAGGTGGCACTCAGATCCAGCACCGGCGGTTCGGCCTGCACATCTTCGGAGGTCAGGCTGACTTGCAGGAACGGCAGGCCGTCCTTGCCGGTTTCGGTGGTCAGCGCATAACCCACCAAGGCGCGGGTGCTGATGCTGTTGCGGGTCAGCCCGCAGGTGGCCGCGGTTTCAATCCGATAGCCGCTGCGCAGCCCGGTCAGAACAAAGGTGGTGTCATCGCTCATCGTGTTCTCCGTTGCAGGATCAATGCCCGGCATAGGCCTGGGCTTCGTATTTGCTGGCCATGTAGCTGAGCAGATTGGCGCGCAGATCGGCCAGTTCGCGGAACTCTGCGCTGCCATAGGTCTGGGCGGCGGCGTAGAAATCGGTCCACCACGGCACGAGGCTGACCAGAATGCCCGCCCCGCTGTCGCGGCTGCCCAGCAGCGCATCAATGGCGCTGCCGATCTCCAGCGGGGTGGGATCGGGTTTGCCGATCACCTGATCCAGCACGCGGGTCAGCCAGCTGTTGCTGTCAAGATTGGCGGGTGGGGTGATATTGGGCGCGTCGGTATCGTCCTTCACCGGCTGGAACGGCGCGGGCACGCGGCTGACATAGGTGGTGCGATACAGCACCCGCCATGGCTGCGCCGGATTGGCCATCGCCTCGCGCATCGCTGCCGCCGCCGCCGTGGTGGAATTGTTCAGCCAGTTCGGTTCGACCACCTGCGACAGCGCGTCGAAATTCGCCTGTTCCGGTGCAATCAGGAACGACATGTAACGATAGGCATCCACCTTGCCCGGTGCCGCGTCGCGCTGGTAGCCGCCGAACAGCAGCTTGCCCGTGGCATCCCGTGTCAGGATCGGCGCGGCCAGAAAATCGGTCGGGATCACGTTGCAGGTCAGGCGGAAGCCGTTCTGTGTATTCGCAGCCTTGGTCGCCGTGGCCGTCCAAGTATTGCCCAGCATGGCATCGGCTTCGATATAGTAGCCACCGGCGGGCGAGGTCACCTTGGCCGCGAATTCCGCGCCGGCGGCGAATTTCAGCGAACTCGCGCCGGTATAGGTTTCGGTATAGGTGTTGGCCGTGCTCCATTCCTCGCGGTGCAGCCCGCCCGCCGCTGTCCAGACGTAATTGTTGAACATGCTGCGCAGGTTGCGATTTTCGCCGAAGTTGAAACCGGGCGACTCTGCCAGCCTGTCCTTGGCATCCTGATACTTGGCCAGAAGCCGATACTTGTCGGCATCGAATTGGTCGTACCAGGCCTTCAGCGCCTGTTCCTGCTGGCGGATTCTGGTCTTGATCGCATAGGCCTCGACCGGCTTGAAGTAGCTGCCGCGCTCCAGATCGGCCCCCGGATAATCGGGGTCATTCACCAGACCGACCTTGCCATCCAGCGTGCCGTTCTTGACGTAGCGCGGGTTGATCGGGAAATCGATGATATTGGTATCGACCGGGATCTGGGTGTTGGGCATCATCACATAGCCCACCGGGGTCTGCGTGCCTTTCAGCGCCAGCATGTAAAGATCGGCGGTGGCCGATTTGACCAGCGCGATGCCGACATTGTTCTGGATATAGCGCCGCCCCACAGTGGGGTTTAGGATGGCATCCTCGGCCTCCCAAGTGCCCGACGGCGTCATGCTGGTCGACAGGCTGACCGCGTTGGAATGGCTTTGCGCCACCTGATCGGTGCTGCCGATATCACCCGATAGCGTCAGTTTTGCGCCAAGCTTTACCTCATATTCCACCACCTGAACCTGAGCTTCCGCCCCCAGTCCGACCGAGGTTTCGGCCTTGCCTTTCCAGAGCGGCCCGCCCTTCACGTTAAACGAGCCGTTGAAGGTGGAACTGCGGCTGGCGCTGAAGCTCCAGGTCTTGGTTTCGGTTTCCTGATACAGCGCGGTGCTGATGCCCGCATAGGCCCGCGCCGGGCCGCCGCCATCGCCCACCCAATAGGCCAGCGTCTGGTTCTCGCTCGGCAGCGGCGGGCCGCCTTCGATATACCCGACGATGGTGGGTTTGCTTTGCACCTGGCCGACAAAGATCGTGTCCAGATCACCCACCTTGTAGCCGGTGCGCAGCTCCGTCTCGCCGGTGTCGGCGCGGTAGAAATACCCGCGCTTCATTACCGAATAGATCCGGCCATAAGCGTCTTTTTCGGCGGCGGCATATTCGGCGACGGCAGGCGCGCCGGCGATATGCGCCACATAATAATCGGGCACACCGCCCAACGCATTGACCACATACTGGCCTTCGTTCTGCAACGGCGCGGAGCTGGGCTTCCAGACCGGCGGGGTCGTGTCGGGTTTCAGCCGCCCGTTATTGCCGCGGCCCGTCATGTCATAGACCACCGGGCCGGAGCCTGCGTCGATGCGCCAATAGGCGGCCAGATGATCCTCGCCGCCAGACAGCGGCTTGTTCATGCTTTCGCGCAGTTGCTGTTCGGTCAGTCGGGTGTTGAACAGGCGGATATCGTCAATATCGCCATGCAGCGGCAGGCTGGGGGCCGTGGTGGCAAGCGATGCCCCGAAGCTCATCTGCAGGTCGCCATAACCGCCCATGTCTGCGGCGGAGACCGGCAGTGGCAGGCTGGTGCGGCCATTGACCACGATCTGCGCCTGCGCCACGTCCTGCCAGATGCACCACAGCTGGTTGCTGGTCAGATCCAGCGGATGATTGCCGGTCAGATCGGCGGCAGAGGTGCCGCTGGTTTCCTCAAAATCCCAGCCCGCCACCAGACCATCCTGATTGACCGGGGTCAGCCGCAGCGCGGTGGTGCGCGCGATGTCATCGGGGGTCAGATTGCGGCTCCAGACCCGTAGATGCGACAGCAGCCCGCGATACTGGAAGGTGCCCGAGGCGGCCTTGGCCACCATGAATTCCGATGTTTCGGTGCGCACCTGTGGCTGGCGGGTGAAATCAGCCTTGTTGTTGGTGATGGGCGCAGCGCCATTCACCGAAATCGCGGCATTGATGAAATAGCTTTGCTGGGCGTATTGATCGGTGCCCTTGCTGTCGGCATTGGCCCCAGTGGTGAAATTGGCCACCACGTAGCAGGTCTGTCCCAGCACGACGGGGATCTTGACCTCATGGCTGAACCGGATCGGCGGATCATCGTAATTCGCGCCGTCACGCTGCAATTCCACCTTCAGGCAGGCTTGCCCCAGCGTATTGATATAAAGTGACCAACTGCCGGGTTTTTCGGCGATGATCTGCTTCTGATTCAGCACCTTGGGCGAAACCCAGACCTCGACCGCAAAGGTGCCCGAGGGTTTGAACGCCTCGGCTTCCTTCACCTTGCCCGAATTCTGCCCGTCAAACTTCAGCGCGCGCCCTTGACGCGAGGCCAGCGCCACATTGGTCCAGCCCTTGAGGATGCGGTTAGAGGCGATGACCAGATCATTGCGCCCGGCATAGGGCACCTTGAAGGCCCCGTCCTTGTCCCAGCCGGGGCTGGCCAGATTGGTGATCGGCGCGTCATATTCCGCGCCCGAGGCCGCCGAATTGGCCGCCAGACTGCCGCCACCTTCGGCCAGATTCCAGCGGATCCCCAGCATCGGATCGGTATCGGGGAACCCGTAGCGCCAGCTGTTGGCCACATCCGCCGCAGACAGGGCGCGCTGCCAGAAGGCAAGGCCATTCACCGCCGCCACGATTCCCTGGCCCGTGCGGCTGCCCAGCGTCAGCGCACCCAGTTTGCCGGTAAAGCTGTTGGTGGCCTCGACCGTCACCGGGGCCTTGTCGTTCAGTGCCAGCCCAAGCGTGACCTTGCCGCTGCCCGCGTCGGCCACGGTGGCGGTGACGCAGCCCCACAGGCCCGGAGTCAGCGCCGTCGGCAGCGTCAGCTTGCCCGCGCCTGACAGGAAGGTCAGCGTCACCTTGCCAAAGGCATCCAGCGTGAGCGACAGATATTCGGTGCCGCCATTCACCTCGGATACCGTCAGGATCGTGCCCGTCACCACCGGATCGGGCAGCCGCAGATAGAGTTGCAGCGTCAGCGCGGGCGGATCGAAGTTGAACGATCGGCTGACGAAAGTGGTTTTCACCAGATTGAGCGCAGGCCCCTGCTTGGCCCCGAGCATCAGCCGGATCGGCATGTCGGGGTCGTCCTTGCAGCCGGTGACGTTATAGGTCAGCAGCCGTTCATTGGCGGCAGCGCGCGCTTCGTCCTGCCGCAGCCAGCCCTGCACTGTCAGATCGCCGGGAATGGCCATCGCCTCGGTTTGCGGCAGCGCCTTGTCGACGCTGACCTGCACGAAATTCGCGGTCTTGCCTGCCGTCATGCCCAGGCTGAAACGCGGGGTGACTGGCATCCAGCCGCCATTCACCCCCGGAACGCGCAGTGCCGCAATCCCGTTGCTGGCGGTGCGGGTATCGGCCAGCCGCCCGATGCCGCCATTGCTGGGCATGGCTTCGGTGACCGCGCCGAACATCAGCGAGCCGCGCAACACGCTGTCCTGCCCGTCAAAGCGCAGCACGGCCTTTTGAAAGACGGTGGCCAGCGTGCGGGCCTGCGGGGCGATCACCGCCCGGTCGAAACCCGATCCCTGATACAGCACCCGCACCATGCCGGCATAGGCCAGCGCAGCGCCCGGAACCGGCGCGACGGTATTGGTCACATCGGCGCTCAGCCCATTGCCAAGCGCATAGATCTGCGTCGCCAGCCCGTCGAGATATCCCGCTGGATAGGCATAATGCGGATCGTCGCCGTTCAGCGCGCGGATGAAGGCCGCCTGTTCGCGGGGCACCTCTTGCAGCAACTGGTCACAGACCTCCACCTTGCAGGTGGCAAGGCTGGACCCGTCGCTGATGCGCAGCGTGAAGGTTTTCAGGGCGTTGCGCACAAAGATCACAACATGGCCGATCTGATCGTCCGAGCGCGCAATGCTGATCCGCACCCCATAGGCGCGGCTGCCGGGCGTGGTGACGGCGGCATAATCATAGCGCGAGGCCTTGCCCGACAGCGCGTCGATCACCGATTGCGCATCGGCGGGCACATCGGGCCAGACCTGACGCAATACCTCGGTCGCGGGCCAGCGCGGCGGGTTGGCAGTTTCCACCGTCAGGGTCACGCGGTCGGCGCGGCTGCCCGAGGTGACGGTCAGCGCCGACAGCGGCAAGGGCAGGCGCGGCACCGAGGTGAACAGGAAAAACGCGCCATCCGTTCCGGCACCGCTGGCGGCGGCAACGGCGGGCGCGCGGCCCGAATAATCGTAATAGGGCCGGGCCCGGCTGATCACATCACGGTCGTCCGGGTTGTCGGAGGCCGCGCCGTTCCAGATGCGCTGGAATTGCGCGATGTCACGCGGCAGGCCCGACCACAGTTCGGTGCCCACATCGCCGGGGCCTTTCACCTCAACATCACAGAGCAGCGGCGACACATCCGACGGGCGAATGGTGATCGCGGTGGCGTTCATATAGGTGCCGACGCGATGCGCCACAAAATCGACAAAGCCGCTTTGCGCCTTGTCGGCGGCCAGCAGACGGGGCGCGACCGGCGTCCAGGCCGCGCAGGGCTGGCCATGGTGCAGCAGGATCAGCGGGTGGTCGGCGGTGTCATTTGCCTGAACCGAGGCCCCGACGGCCCAATCCGTCGACCAACCGCCCGCAAAGCCCGCGCGGGCCGCATCCACCGCGAATTGCGCCACCGACAAAGCATTGTCTGCCGCCTGATAATACAGATGCAGCAGCCCGTCCGACCCTTCGAGCAGGCAGAAATCCGAGGCGGGCGCAATGAAATCGGCCAGACCAGCGTAAAAGGTCAGTCCGCCTGCATCAATATGGAAGGCCCCGCTCATCGGGCTGTCCACCGGCGAGGTGGAAGGCTCCAGCTTGGCCCCCTGCACGGTGACGGTGATGCCGGAGGCCGCAAGGTTCGGCGTGACGGGCGGGGTGGTGCTGTAATCGACGCTTTCGCAGGGCAGGCGCAGGATTTCGGTGCCAGCCGACAGCAGGCGCAGCGATTTGAGCGCGCCCTTGAAGCCGGAAGAGGCCCCGCCGATCCGGTCCAGCACCGCACCCGAGGGGTTGGCCGGGGCAGAGCAGGGGGTCAGCGGCACGGCACTGCCATTCACCGTCAGGGTAAAGGGCGCATCGCCCGGCCCGCCATAGGCCAGAACGACCTGCGACCAGACGCCGGGCTGCAAGACCTGATGCAGGGTGGTGGCGCGCACCGCCACGGTGCCGGTGCCAAAGCCACATTCCAGCTTGTCCCCCTCGACGATGCGCAGGAAGGGCGCGGCGGTCTCTGCCGATGCGGTCGGATCGCCGCCGATCAGCCAGGTGCCATCGCCCTTTTGCGCCGGGGCAAACAGCGCCTCGATCTGATAGGGGCCATTCAGCCCGCGCGGATCGGGGCTGCCCTGCGGTGCGGCCAGCCGCAGTTCCGAGAGGCCGTCAAAGCTCAGATCAAACGGGGCCGGGGTCAGGGCGGTGGCGCTGACCGGCCCGCTCAGCCGTGCCATGCGGCCATCTGCACCAACCGCACAGTCGAGTGTCGCGCTCAGGGTCTTGCCGTTTTCGGTGACGGTCTGCACGATCATCACTCGCGTCGCGCGTTTCACGCCAAGGCTGCTGCCATCGGGCTGCATCACCTTTTCATGTTTCATATAGGTGGTGAGGCGCGGGGCTGCGGTCAGCGGCAGGGCATCCGCCGCCCCCTCGCGCTTCAGTGAAAAGCGGCTGTCGGGCAGGATGTGGTGATCGTCTCCCACGGCCTTGCCGGTCAGATCGAACAGACCGGCCTCATTCGCCGGAAAGCGGAACAGGCGCAGATCATTGGCCGCCTTGTCGCGGACGATGAATTGCCAGGCGAAACTGTCCTTGCCGCTGATCGGCAGCAACGCCACGTCAAAGGCCCCATCCTCCACCCGGTCGATCATCGCCAGTTCCAGCGTCGGCTCCAGAAACGGCTTGCCATCGGGATCGCGGTAATCGGGCTTGTCGGATTTGTCGGCGGGCACATCCTCGTTATGGCTGCGGGCAAAGCGCACTTCCCAGACCGGCGACAGGGTATAGGTCGTCACCTTCTGATTGCTGCCCGATTGCGCCGACAGCAGGCGATAGCGGTTCACGATCAGCGTGCCGCGCGCCGATTGCTGGATGATCGAGATGTATTTCTGATCGGTCACCACCCGGAAGGGCGTGTCACTCGGGGTGACAGTGTGGCTGTCGCGGTCCAGTGTGATCAGGCTCATCCCGACTTCGCGGACCTGCCGTGTTATGTCGAGTTTCGTGAACCCGGCCCAGTCCAGCACCGTATCATTGGCATCGGTATTCTGGCCAAGGACATTGAACCAGATATCGGTTTTCGCGATGCCCGCCGCGTCCAGCACAGGGCGACCAAATACCAAGACAACCCCTTGAAATGTAACCGAAACAAGATGCGAAAAATTTTGCATCACATACTTCCCTGTGCTGGCGGCGCATGGCGTCTTTCACAGGTTCCGCAGGTGCACAGTCGGTGCAGATCCGAGAACCTGCAGGAACGTTGCCAGACAAAGCTCAGGCGAGTGTCGCCCGGGCGACACTCGCGCAAAGATTGTTTTTTGATGTAGGAGGGGTGAGGCGGCGGCGAGGCCTCAGCCCATAAAGCGATAGCCGATGCCGGGTTCCGTCATGATGTAACGGGGGTTGGCGGCATCATCGCCGAGCTTCTGGCGCAACTGGCGGATATAGACGCGCAGATACTGGCTGTCCTCGACATGGGCAGGCCCCCAGAGCGATTTGAGGATCATGCTCTGGGTGATCAACCGGCCCGAATGGCTGGCCAGCATCCACAACAGATCGAATTCGCGCCGGGTCAGATGCAGCGGCACCCCGCCCTTGGTGACGCTGTGATTGGCCGGTTCGATCCGAAGATCGGCAATCTCGATCACCGTGGGGGCAGTCGGCCCGCCCCGGTCGCGCAGCAGGCTGCGGATCCGGGCCAGCAACTCCTTCATGCCGAAGGGCTTGACCACATAATCCTGCGCGCCCGCATCCAGGGCGGCCACCTTTCCCGCCTCGTCCGCGCGGACAGACAGCACCAGAACCGGCACCTGGCTCCAGCTGCGGATCTCGTGCAGCACGGTCAGCCCATCGGCATCGGGCAGGCCAAGATCCAGAATCACCAGCCCCGGCGCTTCGCGGGCCACCGCAAGGATGCCCTCGCGCGCGGTGCCCGCCTCGATCACGTCATGGCCATCGGCTTCAAGCGGCACGCGCAAGAAGCGCCGGATCGGTGCTTCGTCGTCAATCACCAGAATGCGGGTCGTGTCGGGGGCTGTCATGCAGAGGTCTCGGGGTTGAACAGGGGCAGGGTGATCACGATACGCGTGCCCGGCCCGTCTTGCGATGCGGTTTCTGCCCGGATCGTGCCGCCCATGGCCTCGATCAGGCCCTTGCAGATGGCCAGCCCAAGCCCGGTGCCTGCGCGCTGCCGGTCGCCTTCGGCCACGCGGTAGAACATGTCGAACACGCGTTGCTGTTCCGCGGGCGGGATGCCGATGCCGGTATCGCTGACCGACAGGTCCACCTTCGCGCCCGCCGTGCGCGCGGCCAGCACGATGGTCGATCCGGCAGGCGCATATTTCGCGGCATTGTCCAGAACATTCACCAACACCTGTTCCAGCAGCACGCCATCGGCCAGAACCAGCGGCAGGGTGTCGGGCACCTCGGCCAGCACCTGATGCGCGCGCAACGGGCCGCGCAGGCGGTGGCGGGCGCTGCCGACCAGCTCTGCCAGATCCAGCGGCGCCATATGCGGTTTCAGCGCGCCATGCCCCAGACGTGTCATGTCCAGCAGGTTCTGCACATAGCGGTCCAGCCGCTCGCCCTCTTCGCGGATGTTTTCGGCCAGATCCTGCCGGGCCGCCGGGGCCAGATCGGGGGCATCGGCCAGACTGCCAGCCGCGCCGATGATCGTCACCAGCGGCGTGCGCAGATCATGGCTGACCGAGGACAGCAGCGCCGTGCGCAGGCGTTCGGTTTCGGTGGCGAGCCGGGTTTCCGACAGCTCTTCGGTCAGGCGCAGACGTTCCAGCGCCAGCGCAATCTGATCGACCAGCGCGTCCAGCAGCCGCCGGTCGGTGCGGGCCAGCAGGCGGTCATCGGCAAAGGCGATGCCCAGAACCCCCAGACGGCGTTCGGCAGTGACGAGGGGCAGAAAGAACCAGCGCGCGGTCGGCAGCGTATCCGAGCCCCGCCCGGCAGGCTCGCCCTTGTCCCAGGTGAATTGCGCGGCAGATTGGTCGCGCACCTCCAGCCGGTCTTCGGGCGGGAATCCCCCGACCACCTGCAACTCGCCGCCCGGTTCCGGCATCAGCAGCACCGCCTCACAGCGCAGCGTCGTGGCCACATGGCTGACCGAGGCCCAGATCACATCATAGGCGGTGGCAGCGGCGGCAACCCGGCGGCTGAAATCGTAAAGCTTGTTGGTGCGCTCGGCGATGGTGGCCTGCGCCTCGATCCGCGCGCGCAGCCGGGCCGCCAGATTGCCGGTGATCAGCGAGGCAACAAGGAACAGGCACAGCGTCAGCAATTCGCTGCGGTCGGTTACGGTGAAGGTCAGGCGCGGATCCACGAAGAACAGATCGTAGGACAGGAACCCCAGAACCGAGGCTAGCGCCGATGGCCCCATGCCGCGGCGACTGGCCACCACCACCACCGCCGTCATGAAGATCAGTGACAGGCTGGCCACCGGGAACAGCCGCTCTGCCGCAAAGGCACAGACAGAGGCGAGCGTGACGGCGACCGGGGCCTCGGCCCAGGAGCGCGGCTCGCCGCCCGACCACGGCAGATGCCAGCGCCGCTTGGGTGAGCGTTCGTCCGGTTCGGCGGCCAGCGTGATCTCGAACCGGCCGGACTGGCGCAGCAGATGCGCCGCAACATCCTCTGTCACCAGCCGCGCCCAGAGCGGACGGCGGCGCGGCCTGCCGATGATGATGCGGCGCACGTTGCGGTCGGCGGCATAGGACAGGATCGCCTGCGCCACATCGCGTTCGGCGTCCAGCGTCGCCAGTTCCGCCCCCAGCCGCTCGGCCAGCCGCAGCGTGCCTGCCAGCCGGTCCTTATCGGTTTCCGGCAGGGTTTCGGCGCGGGTCTGCACGACGTTCAGCGCAATCCATTCGGCGCGCGCCCGATCGGCAGAGCGTTTGGCAACGCGGATCGCCTCGCGCGCGGCGGGGCTTTCATTGACGCAGACCAGAATCCGTTCCTGCGCAGGCCAAGGGCCGGTGATGGCATTGGCTGCCATATGTTCGCGCAGTTGCGCATCCACCCGGTCGGCGGCGGCGCGCAGCGCCAGTTCGCGCAGCGCCGTCAGGTTGCCCTTGGCAAAAAACGAGGTCAGCGCGCGGGCGGCCTGATCCTGCGGATAGATCTTGCCCTGTTTCAGGCGGCTGACCAGCTCATCCGGTGGCAGGTCGATCAGCTCGATCTCATCCGCCATTTCCAGCACGCGGTCGGGCACGGTTTCGCGCACACGCACCCCGGTGATGCGGGCCACCGTATCGTTCAGCGTTTCGATATGCTGGATGTTCAGCGTGGTGAATACGTCGATGCCCGCCGCCAGCACCTCTTCGACATCCTGCCAGCGCTTTTCGTGCCGCCCGCCATCGGCATTGGTATGGGCCAGCTCGTCGATCAGGGCCAGCGCGGGGCGGCGCTGCAGCAGGGTATCCAGATCCATCTCGGCCAGCGCGCGGCCCCGATAGATCACCGGCTTGCGCGGCAGTTGCGGCAGCCCGGCCAGCTTGGCCTGCGTTTCGGCCCGGCCATGGGTTTCGATCAGGGCGGCCAGCACGTCGATGCCTTCGGCATGTTTGCGATGCGCATCGTCCAGCATCGCCCATGTCTTGCCGACGCCCGGTGCCGCCCCGATGAAGATCTTGAGCCGACCACGCCCCTCACGCGCGGCATGGGCCAGCAGCGCATCGGGAGAGGGGCGTGGCCCGGTGACTGGGATCATTCGGACGTGGCTCCTGCGGCCTCCGGCATCGGGAATGCCGCTTCAAGGGCCAGATTGGTCAGCAGCACATTTACGCGCGGCTCGCCATAAAGCCAGAGGGTTCGGCCTTCCACCGCGTCTTCGATCAGCGCGCGGATGGCGGCAGGATCGGCGGCCCGTGCGGCGGCGATCCGTTCTACCTGCGCCAGCGCGGTGGCCGGGCTGATATGCGGATCCAGCCCCGAGCCGGAGGCGGTGACCGCATCTATCGGGGCCGGTGTCGCGCCGTTTTCGGCCTGCCACGCCACGCGCCGCGCCGCGACGTCGCTTGCCAGCAGCGCCGAGGTCGGGCCAAGGTTCGAGGCAGCGGTTCCGGCGGCGTTCCAGCCGCTGGCCGAGGGGCGCGGGTGCAGATTGCCGGGTGCGGCGAACGCCTGCCCGACAAGGGCCGAGCCGATCACCCTGTCACGCTGAACCACAAGGCTGCCATTGGCGGCGGTGGGGAACAGGGTCTGGGCAAGGCCGGTCATCGCCAGCGGATAGGCAAGCCCGGTCAGCAGGGTGAAGCCAAGCATCAGGGTGAGGGCAGGGCGCAGGTGCAGGAACATGATGGACCCCTTTCAGGCAAGGTTCAGGGCAACAAGGCACAGGTCGATGGCCTTGATCCCGACAAATGGCACGATCAGACCGCCGAGGCCGTAAACCGTCAGGTTGCGGCGCAGCAGGGCGGCGGCGCTGGCGGGGCGGTAGGCGACGCCGCGCAGGGCCAAAGGCACAAGCGCGATCAGGATCAGCGCGTTGAAGATCACCGCCGACAGGATGGCGGAGGTGGGCGAGGCCAGCCCCATGATGTTCAGCACCGCCAGCCCCGGATAGGCAGCGACAAAGATGGCGGGCAGTACGGCGAAATACTTTGCCACGTCATTGGCGATGCTGAAGGTGGTCAGCGCCCCGCGCGAGATCAGCAGCTGTTTGCCCACCATCACCACCTCGATCAGCTTGGTGGGATCACTGTCCAGATCAATCAGGTTGGCGGCCTCTTTCGCGGCAGGTGTGCCCGCGTTCATCGCCACGCCGACATCGGCCTGCGCCAGCGCCGGTGCATCATTCGACCCGTCGCCGCACATGGCGACCAGCCGCCCGCCCGCCTGTTCGCGGCGGATCAGATCCAGCTTCATTTCCGGCGTCGCTTCGGCCAGAAAATCATCCACCCCCGCCTCGGCCGCGATCGCGGCGGCGGTCAGCGGGTTGTCGCCGGTGATCATCACCGTGCGGATGCCCATGGCGCGCAATTCGGCAAAGCGTTCGCGTACGCCCGGTTTCACGATGTCCTTCAGATGCACCACACCGAGGATCTGCGTGCCCTCGGCCACCAGCAGCGGCGTGCCGCCCGACCGCGCAATGGCATCCACCTGTGCGGCCAGCGCGCCGGGCGGGGTTTGCCCGGTCAGCCGGATCACCGCATCAATCGCGCCTTTGCGAAAGCTGCGGCCGTCGGCCAGATCCAGTCCGGACAGCCGGGTCTGTGCGGTAAAGGCCACCGGCTGCGCGCCCTGCGGCAGGGCGGGCACCGTGCCCAGCATCTCGCGCGCCTTGCTGACGATGGATTTGCCCTCGGGCGTCTCGTCGGCCAGCGATGCCAGCGCCGCCGCCTCGGCCAGCCGCTGTGCGTCGATGCCCGGCGCGGGGATCAGCGCATCAGCCATGCGGTTGCCGAAGGTGATGGTGCCGGTCTTGTCGAGCAGGAGCGTGTCCACATCGCCTGCCGCCTCGACCGCGCGGCCCGATTTGGCGATGACATTGGCCTTCACCAGCCGGTCCATGCCCGCGATGCCGATGGCCGACAACAGCCCGCCGATAGTGGTGGGGATCAACGTCACGAACAGCGCGCCCAGTGTGACCACCGGGATCACCGTGCCGGAATAGCTGGCAAAGGCGGGCAGCGTAACCACGACGAACAGAAAGATCAGCGTCAGACCGACGAGCAGGATGTTCAGCGCGATTTCGTTCGGGGTCTTTTGCCGTTCGGCCCCTTCCACGAGCGCGATCATCCGGTCGAGAAAGCTTTTGCCCGGCTCTGCCGTGACCCGCATCACGATCCAGTCCGAGGCGATGGTGGTGCCGCCGGTCACGGACGAGCGGTCGCCGCCCGCCTCGCGGATCACCGGCGCGCTTTCGCCGGTGATGGCGCTTTCGTTGACCGAAGCCATGCCGCGCACCGCCTCGCCATCGGTGGGCACGATGTCACCCGCCGCGACATAGACGAACTGCCCGGCGCGCAGTGTGGTCGAAACCACCTCGGTTGCCGTGGCGGGATCGGCATCCGGCTCTGCCAGAACCCTGACGCGGGTTTCCGATTTGGTGGCGCGCAGCGTATCGGCGCGGGCGCGGCCCCGCCCTTCGGCCAGCGCTTCGGCAAAATTGGCAAACAGCACGCAGAGCCACAGCCAGGCGGCAATATGCAGCGCTGCCCCGCCGCCCACCGTGCCCGACACGAGGTCGCGCAGGCCCAGCAGCGTGGTCATCGCCGCCACGATGGCGGTGACAAACATCACCGGGTTGCGCCACAGCTGGCGTGGATCAAGTTTCGTGACGCTTTGCCGGATCGCGGCAGCATAGAGGCCGGACATATCGGCGGGTTTTTCAGGATGTGACATCGGATGCCTCAAAAGCTCTGCCCGGCGGCGCGTGCGGTTTCTTCCGCAATCGGGCCAAGGGCGAGGACGGGAAAGAAGGTGAGCGCGCCAAGGATCAGCACGATCAGCACCAGCAGGGTCACGAACAGCGGCCCATGGGTGGGGAAAGTCCCTGTCGTGACCGGAGCGCGGGTCTTGCGCACCATCGACCCGGCGATGGCCAGCAGCGGCACGATCATCGCATAGCGGCCCAGCAGCATGACCAGACCAAGGGCGGTCGTATGCCAGGGCAGCGCCGCGCCCCAGCCGCCAAATGCCGACCCATTGTTGCCGGTGGCGCTGGAATAGGCATAGAGGATCTCGCTCAGCCCATGGGGGCCCGCATCCTGCACCGCGGCCAGCGCCTGCGGCACCGTCGCGGCGATGGCCCCGCCCACCAGAATCCCCAGCGGCATCGACAGGAAGGCCAGCACCGCCAGCGTCACTTCACGCGCTTCCACCTTGCGGCCCAGATATTCGGGGGTGCGCCCGACCATCAGCCCGGCCAGAAACACCGCCAGCACCACATAAAGCAGCATCCCGTAAAGGCCGGAGCCGACGCCGCCAAAGATCACCTCGCCGATCTGCATGAACACCATCATGACCATGCCGGACAGCGGCATGAAACTGTCGTGCATCGCGTTGACGGCCCCGTTCGACGCGGCGGTGGTCGAGGCAGCCCAGAGCGCCGACAGCATCGCGCCAAAGCGTTGTTCCTTGCCTTCCATATTGGCGCCCTGGCCCAGCAGCGGGTTGCCTGCCACCTCGGCCCAGTGAATCACCGCAAGGCCCGCCACGAACATCACGGCCATGGCGGCAAAAATCGCCCAGCCCTGTCTGCGATCCCCGGCCATGCGACCGAACAGGAAGCAAAAGGCGACCGGAATCAGCAAAAGCGACAGGCATTGCGCCAGATTGGAGGCGATGGTCGGGTTTTCAAACGGATGGGCCGAATTGACGCCAAAGAAGCCGCCGCCATTGGTGCCCAATTGCTTGATGGCGATCTGTGCCGCCGCCGGGCCGCGGGCGATGACCTGTTCGGCCCCCTCCAGCGTGCTGGCGGTGATGGCCCCGTGCAGGGTTTGCGGCACGCCTTGCGCGGCCAGAAACAGCGCCAGCAGCGCCGAGAGCGGCAGCAGGATCCACAGGACAGAGCGGGTCAGATCGAGCCAGAAATTGCCCAGCGTCGTGCCCTTGGCGGCGGTGAACCCGCGCACCACGGCCAGCGCCACCGCCATGCCGGTGCCCGCGCTGACAAAGTTCTGCACGGTCAGCCCGGCCATCTGCGACAGATAGCTCAGCTGTGCTTCGCCCGAATAGGCCTGCCAGTTGGTGTTGGTGACAAAGCTGACAGCGGTGTTGAAGGCCAGATCGGGGGCCATGCCGCCGATGCCATCGGGGTTCAGCGGCAGTGCGCCCTGAAGCCGCAGCAGCGTGTAAAGCAGAACGAATCCCGCGAGGTTGAAGGCCAGAACGGCCATCGCATAGGCGGGCCATGTCATGCTGCGGTCAGGGTTCACCCCGGCCGCGCGCAGCACACCCCGCTCGATCCGCGCAAGGGCGGGCAGCCCGTCATAGACCCGCGCCATCCACAGCGCGAGCAGAAGGGCCGCGCTGACCAGCGCGGCGAAATAGAGGCCATATGCCAGAATGGTCATGCTATGCCCCCCTCAGAATCGGTCAGGCCGCAGCAAGGCGGCCCCGAGGTAGACAAACAGGCCCACCGCAACGACGAGTCCGAGACTCAGATCGAATATCGGCATGTCACATCCGCTCCAACCGGCGAATGGCCAGGGCGAACAGGGCAAAACTGCCCGCGCCCAGAGCAAGGTAAAGGACATCAAGCATCACGCTCTCCTTGGGATCAGATGGCGCGAGACTGGACCCTTGGGCCGTAAAGGGGCCATGCGTGTTGCGGGCCTGCCGCGTAAAGGCCGCGTAAAGGCCGGCTTGCGGCAGATTAGAATCAGCTTGGGCGCGGACGGGTGTTGGGCGGAAATGCGGCGGGGCTGAAACGCAAAATGCCCGGGCATTTCTGCCCAGGCATTTTGACACGGTGGTGAGCCGGACAGGATTCGAACCTGTGACCCGCTGATTAAAAGTCAGCTGCTCTACCAACTGAGCTACCGGCCCACAACGTAGCGGCTAACTAGAAAGTTCAGCGGGGGGGGTCAAGGGGCTAATCGCATAAAAGTGGCGCGCTCTGGCAAAAAGGTGGAATCTGCGCTAGGAGGCCCCCATGACACAGATGTTCCCCCAAGGCCTGCCGTTCATGAAGATGCACGGGGCGGGCAATGACTTCGTGGTGATCGACTCGCGCGGGCGCGGGGCGGTGACGACTGCGGCGCTGGCCCGCGCCGTGGGCGACCGCAATCGCGGCGTGGGATTCGATCAGCTGGCCGAGATCCACGATGCCGAAGGCGCGGATTTCGCACTGGATTTCTGGAACAGCGATGGCAGCCGGGCCGGGGCCTGCGGCAATGCCACCCGCTGTGTCAGCGATTACATGATGCGCCAGTTGGGCCGGGATGCCGTGACGCTGATCACCGCGCGGGGCGGTTTGCAGGCGGTGCGCCGCGCCGATGGTCTGGTGTCGGTCAACATGGGGCCGCCGCAGCGCGACTGGGCGGATGTGCCGCTGGCGCGCGCGGTGGATACCGATCATCTGCCGCTGCCCGGCGATCCGGTGGCGGTGGGCATGGGCAATCCGCATTGCGTGTTTTTCGTGCCCGATGCCGATGCGGTGGATGTGACCGGCGAAGGGCGGCGGTTCGAGCTGGACCCGCTGTTCCCGCAAAAGACCAATGTAGAATTTGCCAGCGTGATCGGGCCGGACCGGCTGCGGATGCGGGTCTGGGAACGCGGGGCGGGCATCACGCTGGCCTGCGGATCGGGGGCCTGTGCCACGGCGGTTGCGGCGCATCTGCGCGGCCTGACCGGGCGCAAGGTCGCGCTGGAGCTGGATGGCGGCGTGCTGGAGATCGACTGGCGTGACGATGGCGTCTGGATGGCCGGGCCGGTGGCGCATGTGTTCGATGCCGTGCTGTCGCCCGCCTTCCTTGCGGGGCTGCTATGAGCGCACCGATCTTCTCGACCCTAGGCTGCCGCCTGAACGCCTATGAAACCGAAGCGATGAAAGAGCTTGCGGCGGCGGCGGGTGTGGACAATGCGGTGGTGGTGAACACCTGTGCCGTCACCGCCGAGGCGGTGCGCAAGGCCAAACAGGAAATCCGCCGCCTCGCCCGCGAAAATCCCGGTGCGTCGATCATCGTGACCGGCTGTGCGGCGCAGACCGAACCGGAAACTTTTGCCAGCATGGCCGAGGTGACAAAGGTGATCGGCAATACCGAAAAGATGCAGGCTGAAACCTGGACCAGCCTGCGCGCGCCCGATCTGATCGGCCTGACCGAAAAGGTGCAGGTCGATGACATCATGTCGGTGCGCGAAACGGCGGGCCATCTGATCGACGGATTTGGGCGGCACCGCGCCTATGTGCAGGTGCAGAATGGCTGCGATCACCGCTGCACCTTCTGCATCATCCCCTATGGCCGCGGCAATTCCCGCTCGGTTCCGGCGGGAGTGGTGGTCGATCAGATCAAGCGGCTGGTCGACAAGGGCTTCAACGAGGTGGTGCTGACCGGCGTTGATCTGACCAGCTGGGGCGCGGATCTGCCCGCCACCCCGCGTCTGGGCGATCTGGTGATGCGGATTCTGCGGCTGGTGCCCGATCTGCCGCGCCTGCGCATCAGCTCGATTGATTCGATCGAGGCGGATGACGCGCTGATGGGCGCGATTGCGACCGAGCCGCGCCTGATGCCGCATCTGCATCTGTCGCTGCAAGCGGGCGATGACATGATCCTGAAACGCATGAAGCGGCGGCATCTGCGCGACGATGCGATACGCTTTTGCGAAGAGGCCCGCAGCCTGCGCCCGGATATGGTGTTTGGTGCCGATATCATCGCGGGCTTTCCGACCGAAACCGACGAGATGTTCGCCAACAGCCTGAAGCTGGTCGAGGATTGCGGCCTGACCTTCCTGCATGTGTTCCCGTTCAGCCCGCGCAAGGGCACGCCTGCCGCGCGGATGCCGCAGGTCCGGGGGCCGCTGGTCAAGGAGCGCGCGGCGCTGCTGCGGGCGGCGGGGGATGCGGCGCTGGCGCGGCATCTGGCGGCGCAGGTCGGGCGGCAGCATCAGGTTCTGATGGAAGGGCCGCGCATGGGGCGGACCGAACAGTTCACCGAAGTGCAGTTCACCGAAGATCGCGCGGAAGGACAGATCGTCACGGCGCGCATCGCGGGGTTTGCACAGACGGCGCTGACCGCCTAACCTCGGCCCCGACAGGGGGCCCTTATGGCACATGACCACGCGCTGCACGCTGACCACGCCGAAACAGAGGGGCGGCGCGATGCGGTGCTGGCCGCCATCACGCTGCTGGGCATGGCGCTGGCGCTGATGGATGCGTTTCTTTGGCCGGGGCCATGGGGCGTGGCCGGGCTGAGTGCGGTCTATCTGGCGGCGGGTCTGCCCACGCTGCTGTCGGCGCTGGGCAGCATCTGGCGGCAGCACCGTCTGGATATCGACCTGCTGATGGCCTTGGCCGCGCTTGCGGCGGCGCTGGTCGGGGCGGCGCTGGAAGGCGCTGTGCTGCTGACTCTGTTCACCCTGTCCGAGGCGCTGGAACACCGGGCCATGGGGCGCGCCCGCCGCGCGGTCGAGGCGCTGATGGCGCTGCGCCCCGATACCGCCCTGCGCAAGCGGGATGGCTTTGTCGCCGAGGTGCCCACGGCCGAACTGCGCCCCGGGGATCTTGTGGTGGTGCGGCCCGGCGCGCGGGTGCCGGTGGATGGGGTGATCGTCACCGGCTCTGCCGCGATGGACCTGTCGACCATCACCGGCGAATCGATGCCGGTGCGCAAGGAACCGGGCGACAAGGTGTTCGAGGCGACCGTGAACCTGAACGGCGTGCTGGAGGTCGAGGTCAGCCGTGCCGTGGCCGAAAGCACCGTGGCGCAAATGGTGGCGCTGGTGACGCAGGCCGCCGCTGCCAAAGCCCCGTCCGAGCGGTTCTCCGACTGGTTCGGGCAAAGATATACAATCGTTGTGCTGCTGGGGGCGGTGGCCGCCTTTACCGCCTTTTACCTGTTCGGGCACAGTTTTGACGTGGCGCTGTATCGCGCCGCCACCTTGCTGGTTGCCGCAAGCCCCTGTGCCATCGTGATCTCGGTGCCTGCCGCCATCCTGTCGGCCCTGTCTGCCGCTGCCCGGGGCGGGGTGCTGTTCAAGGGCGGGGCGGCTCTGGAAATGCTGGCCGATGTGCGGGCCTTCGCCTTTGACAAGACCGGCACCCTGACGACGGGCCGGGCCGAGGTGACGGGCCTGCACGCGGCGGATGAGGCCGGGTTCCTGCGCAAACTCGCCGGATTGGAGGCGCAGTCGGAACATCCGATTGCCGAGGCGATCCGGCGCGAGGTGGCCAGCCGGGCGCTAATCCCCGAGACGGTGCGCGATGTGCAGGCACATCCGAGCGAAGGCATCACCGGGCAGGATGACACCGGCCCGATCTGGGCCGGAAACCCGCGCATGGCGGCGCGGATGGGGGCCGACCTGCCGCATCTGCCGGGGCTGAGCGATGGGGCGCAGACGCTGGTCTGGCTGGGGCGCGGCCCCGCCGTGCTGGGCGCGCTGACGGTGGCCGACCGCCCGCGCGCCAGTGCGCGTGACGGGCTGACGGCGCTGCGGCGGGCCGGGGTTGGCCTTGCGATGATGACCGGCGACCGTCGTGCCGTGGCCGACCGGATCGGGGCCGAGCTGGGCCTTCTGCCGCCTGAGATCCATGCTGATCTTCTGCCGGAGGACAAGGTGCATCTGGTGGCCAGCCTTGCAGCGCAGGGGCGCGTGGCCTTTGTCGGTGACGGGGTGAATGATGCGGCGGCGCTGGCGCGGGCCGATGTGGGCATCGCCATGGGGGCGGCAGGCAGCGAGGTGGCCTTGCAGGCGGCGGATGTGGCTCTGCTGTCGGATGACATGGCGCAACTGGCCGCCGCGCATCGGCTGGCACAGCGCACGGCGCGGATCATCCGGCAGAACCTGATATTCGCGCTGGGGGCGATGGCGATATTGGTCGTGGGTGGGCTGTTCTTCGATCTGCCCTTGCCGCTGGCCGTGCTGGGGCATGAGGGGGGCACGGTTCTGGTGGTGCTGAACGGCCTGCGCCTGCTGGCCGATCCGATCCGCGCGGATCGCCGCAAGACGTGACGCCGCGCCTGCACATGCAAAGGGCACCCGAAGGTGCCCTTTGGTGGTTCAGTTCTTCATGCCATCCCAGAAGCTTTTGACCTTCGAGAAAAAGGACGACGCCTCGGGATTGTTTTCTTCCGACAGCTTTTCAAACTCGCGCAGCAGTTCTTTCTGCCGTGCGGTCAGGTTCACCGGCGTTTCCACCACCAGCTCGATCAGCAGATCACCGACACCACCACCGCGCAGCGCGGGCATACCCTTGCTGCGCAGGCGCATCTGCTTGCCGGTCTGGCTGCCTGCGGGCACCTTCACCCGGCTGCGGCCGCCGTCGATGGTGGGCACCTCGACCTCGCCGCCCATGGCGGCAGTGGTCATCGGCACCGGCACCCGGAAGAACAGATGCACGCCATCGCGCTGGAAGATCGCGTGTTCACGCACCTCGATGAAGATATACAGATCCCCGGTCGGCCCGCCGCGCAGCCCCGCCTCGCCCTCTCCGGCCAGACGGATGCGGGTGCCGGTTTCCACCCCGGCAGGGATGTTCACCGACAGCGCGCGCTCTTTTTCCACCCGGCCCGCGCCCTGGCAGACCTTGCAGGGGTTCTTCACCATCTGCCCCATGCCATTGCAGGTGGGGCAGGTGCGTTCGACGGTGAAAAAGCCCTGCTGCGCCCGCACCTTGCCCATGCCCGAACAGGTCGGGCAGGTGACGGGTTCCGCCCCGCCTTCGGCGCCGGTGCCGTGACAGCTGTCACAGGCGACCGAGGCCGGCACGTTGATGGTTTTCTGCACGCCCTTGTAGGCTTCTTCCAGCGAGATGCGCAGATTGTAGCGCAGATCGGAACCGCGCTGTGCGCGCGACCGCCCGCCTGCGCCGCCACCGCGCCCGCCGCCCATGAAATCGCCGAACAGATCTTCGAACACGTCGGAGAAAGCCGAGGCGAAATCGCCCTGACCTGCGCCGCCGGGATAGCCGCCGCGCGAGCCGCCGCCGCCCATGCCGCCCTCGAAGGCGGCATGGCCATAGCGGTCATAGGCGGCCTTCTTGTCGGCATCCTTCAGCACGTCATAGGCTTCGTTCACTTCCTTGAACTGGGCCTCGGCATTCGGATTGTCGGCATTGCGGTCCGGGTGCAGCTCTTTCGCCTTGCTGCGATAGGCTTTCTTCAGCTCCTCTGCAGAAGCCCCGCGAGATGCGCCGAGCACCTCGTAATAGTCGCGTTTTGCCATGCCAAACTAACTCCCCTGCGGAACCGGAGAGGGGCGGCCCGTCGCCGGACCGCCCCTTTGCCGATGCCTGCGGTCTTACTTCCGCTTGCCTTCGCCGAGATCTTCGAAGTCGGCGTCCACAATATCGTCATCGACCGAGCGGGGACCATCTTCACCGCCGCTGTCGCCTTCGGCAGCAGCCTGTGCCTTGTAGATCGCTTCGCCAAGCCGCATCGCGGCTTCCGTCAGGTTCTGGATGCCACCCTTGATCTTGCCCGCATCTTCGGTTTTCAGGGTTTCTTCCAGTGCGCCCATCGCCAGTTCGATCACTTCGACCGTGGACGGATCCACCTTGTCGCTGTGTTCATCGAGCGATTTCTTGGTGGAGTGCAGCAGACCTTCGGCCTGATTGCGGGTTTCCACCAGTTCGCGGCGGGCCTTGTCGGATTCGGCATTCGCCTCGGCGTCGCGGACCATCTTTTCGATATCCTCGTCGGACAGACCGCCCGAAGCCTGGATCGTGATGTTCTGCGACCGGCCGGTGCCCTTGTCCTTGGCCGACACCGACACGATGCCGTTGGCGTCAATGTCGAAGGTCACCTCGATCTGCGGCAGGCCGCGCGGGGCGGGCGGAATGTCTTCCAGATTGAACTGGCCGAGCATCTTGTTGTCAGCCGCCATTTCGCGTTCGCCCTGGAACACCCGGATCGTCACGGCGTTCTGGTTGTCTTCGGCGGTGGAGAACACCTGGCTCTTCTTGGTCGGGATCGTGGTGTTGCGGTCGATCAGGCGGGTGAACACGCCGCCCAGCGTCTCGATGCCCAGCGACAGCGGGGTCACGTCGAGCAGAACCACGTCTTTCACATCGCCTTGCAGCACGCCGGCCTGAATTGCCGCCCCCAGCGCCACGACCTCATCCGGGTTCACACCCTTGTGCGGTTCCTTGCCGAAGAACTTGGTCACTTCCTCGATCACGCGCGGCATCCGGGTCATACCGCCGACCAGAACCACTTCGTCGATGTCGGCAGTGGTCAGACCGGCATCCTTCAGCGCGGCCTGGCAGGGCTTGATCGAGGCCTTGATCAGATCGCCCACCAGGCTTTCCAGCTTGGCGCGGGTCAGTTTCATCACAAGGTGCAGCGGCGTGCCCGAATTGCGGTCCATCGAGATGAACGGCTGGTTGATTTCGGTCTGCTGGCTGGACGAAAGCTCGATCTTGGCCTTTTCGGCAGCTTCCTTCAGGCGCTGAAGCGCCATCTTGTCATTGGTCAGATCGACGCCATGCTCTTTCTTGAACTCATCCGCGAGGTAGTTCACGATCCGCATGTCGAAGTCTTCGCCACCCAGGAAGGTGTCGCCGTTGGTCGATTTCACTTCGAACAGGCCATCGTCGATTTCGAGGATGGTGATGTCGAAGGTGCCGCCGCCGAGGTCATAGACCGCGATGGTGCGGGTTTCCTTCTTGTCCAGACCATAGGCCAGTGCGGCGGCGGTCGGCTCGTTGATGATACGCAGCACTTCCAGACCGGCAATCTTGCCTGCGTCCTTGGTGGCCTGACGCTGGGCGTCGTTGAAATAGGCGGGAACCGTGATCACGGCCTGCGTGACGGTTTCGCCCAGATAGGCCTCTGCGGTTTCCTTCATCTTCTGAAGGATCATCGCCGAAACCTGGCTCGGCGAATATTTCTCGCCGCGCACTTCGACCCAAGCGTCGCCATTGCCGCCGTTCACCACGGCGTAAGGCAGGTTTTTCTTGTCTTTGGCGATATGCGCATCATCGGCGCGACGCCCGATCAGGCGTTTGACGGCAAAGACGGTATTTGCAGGGTTGGTGACAGCCTGCCGCTTGGCGGCTTGGCCCACCAGGCGTTCGGTTTCGGTGAAACCGACGATGGACGGGGTGGTACGGGCACCTTCGGAGTTTTCGATGACGCGCGGCTGCGACCCATCCATGATGGCAACGCAGGAGTTCGTGGTCCCGAGGTCGATCCCGATGACTTTGGCCATGATATGCTACCTCTTCTTACGGCGATGTTTTGGAGCCGGAGCCATTATGGCCTCCGTCCCCGATCCCAGATGAGCGGGCCGGGGCGGCCTGCCCCGATCCGGCTTCTCGGCGTATATAGGCAGGGGGCTTTCGCGCTGCAAGCGTAACGGCGCTGTGAAACCCGACAAGTCAGCGCGAAAATGCAGCCATATGCCGCATTGGGGCACGGGTCAGGGTTTGAGCGTGCAGCAACCCGTCAGCGCGGCAGGCTCCGCCGCCCCGTTCAGGCCGGGGCGCAGCGTGCCGGTCATGGAGATTCCGAAGGCGCGGTCGCTCATGCCATCGCTGCAGGCCTGTGCCACCATGGCGATCTCGCCGCCCTGCGCGTCCGTGCCAAAGCTGGCCTTGCCGTCGCCATGCGCGCCCAAGGCCATGCGCACCTCGTCCATGCCGGGCTGTTCCAGCCGCACATCCGCCGCGCCCGGGCTGAGGGTCAGCGACCAGAACGGTTCGGTGCCAAAGCAGCGCATGGTGCGCGCAATCTGCGCCCAATCCTCGCCGGGCTGGCGGCTGAGGTATTTCAGATAGACCCAGCCTGTCGCCTCTCCGGCGTTGATCTGGCCCCAGGTGCCGGATTTGGACAGGGCCACCAACTCCACCGCCTTTTCATCGCGCGCCAAAGTGCCGATCACCGGGGCTTTGGAACTGGCTTCGGCGCGGATGTTCAGGCTGTCGCCCGCCGAGACGCCGCTGACATCGAACAGGGCAGGCAGGGTGTCAGCCGTGGCAGGCGCGGCGGCAATGCCGAGGATCAACAGGGCGGCACGGATCATCGCTTGGCACTCCAGCTGGCAGAAATATGTTTGCGTGTGTAGAATTCACCCATCAACCCGATCAGCACGCAGACCGCCGTCACCTTCAGCGGATAACTGATCGAGCTGTAATGCGGATGATAATTCAGGAAGATATAACCGCGGCCCTGATCAATGGTGTGGAACAGCGGGTTCCAGTCAAACCAGGTCAGGATATAGCCGGGCATCATATTGGCCACGAACATCTTGCCCGAGGCAATCATGTTGGCGCGCATGTAGACCTGGCTGACGATGCCGATGAAATCCGGCGCCCAAGGTTTTGCCGCCAGCACGATCATGCCGATGCCCACACCCGACGCCCAGGACAAGAGCAGCATCCCCAGTGCGCCGACCGGCTGATAGATCGTGATCGGCTCGATCGCGGCGTGATAGACATAAAGCACGACCGTGGCCGACAGGATCTGCTGATAGAGCGCGGCGAGCGCTGCCGCCGAAATGGAAATCACCGTATTCATCGGCGCGTGCAGCATCATCGGCGATGTCGGCCCGTCCGAGCCGACCACCGCGCCCATGGCCTTGGTGTGTGTCATGAACATGAACACACCCGACATGACATAAAGCACGAAATTGCCGCGAATGGCGCTGCCGCGCGCGCCCATGATATTCAGCATGAAATAGAACACGCAGATCAGCAGCACGGTCTGCACGATGCTCAGCAACAGGCCGATCAGCGCATTGCCATGGCTTTTGCGGATATTGCGCACGGTTGCGTGGTAGATCAGCTCCATCTGGCCGAACATCGTCCGGGCCGGGGTGCGGGATCTGTCAGCCTCGAACATTCTGCCGGACCTCTCTGGCGGGGATGCGCCATTCTGCGCAGGAAATCTTGCCGTTCCCTTAGCAAGCGATGATAAGGAAGATTGGAATTTTTCGCAACTGCGCGGCCTGTGCCGCCCCCCGGAGCCTGCCCCCATGGATTTTTCGCTTCTCGTGCCGACCATCCGCCGCCTTGCACTGGAGGCGGGGGACCGGATCATGGAGGTCTACAACGCGCCGGATTTCGAGGTGAAATCCAAAAGCGATGCCAGCCCAGTGACCGAAGCGGATGAGGCGGCGGATGTGCTGATCTCGGCCGGATTGCGCGCGGCCTTCCCCGATGTGACGCTGATCACCGAAGAACAGGCCGCCAGCCACGCCCTGCGCGCCGAGACTTTCCTGATCGTCGATCCGCTGGATGGCACCAAGGAATTCGTGCAGCGGCGCGGCGATTTCACCGTGAACATCGCCTATGTCGAGGCGGGCGTGCCCGTGCGTGGGGTGGTCTATGCCCCGGCGCAGGGGCGGCTGTTCTACACGCAGGCCGATGGCACGGCGGTTGAGGAAACCGGCGCGCTGGACAAGGACAAGCCCGGCAATCTGCGCCGCATCGGCGTCAGCACGCCGGACAATGCGGCACTGATGGTGGTGGCGTCGAAAAGCCATCGCGATGCGGCGACCGATGAATATATCGGCAAATACGCGGTGAAGGACATGCGCTCGGCCGGCAGCAGCCTGAAGTTCTGTCTGGTGGCCACGGGCGAGGCGGATCTCTATCCGCGTCTCGGACGCACGATGGAATGGGACACGGCGGCCGGTGATGCGGTGCTGCGCGGGGCCGGTGGTCATGTGGTGCGCTTTGACGACCATACCCCGCTCGCCTATGGCAAAGAGGGCTGGGACAACCCGTTCTTCATCGCCTATGCGCCCGGCGTGGATCTGAAGAAATGAGTGTGCTGATTGCCATTCCGGCGCGTTATGCCTCGACCCGCTATCCCGGCAAGCCTTTGGTGTCATTGAAGGGCCCGGATGGCGACAAGACCCTGATCCGCCGCAGCTGGGAGGCGGCGGTCGCCGTCAAAGGCGTGGACCGGGTGGTGGTGGCCACCGACGACACGCGCATCAAGGATCACGCCGAGGCCTTTGGTGCCGAGGTGGTGATGACCTCGCCCCAGTGCCAGAACGGCACCGAACGCTGCGCCGAAGTGGCGGCGCATCTGCCGGGCCATGACATCGTGGTGAACCTGCAAGGCGATGCGCCGCTGACCCCGGCCTGGTTCATCGAGGATCTGGTGGCGGGGCTGTGGGCACAGCCCGAGGCCGAGATTGCAACGCCGGTGCTGCGCTGCGACGGGCGGGCACTGAACGGCCTGCTGGCGGACCGGCGCGCGGGGCGCGTGGGCGGCACGACGGCGGTGTTTGGCACCGGGGGGCGGGGGCTCTATTTCTCCAAAGAGGTGATCCCCTATACCGGGAAACCTTATGCCGACACGGACGAAACCCCGGTGTTCCATCACGTCGGCGTCTATGCCTATCGCCCGGCAGCACTGGCGGCCTATCCCGGCTGGGCTGTCGGCCCGCTGGAGACGCTGGAAGGGCTGGAGCAGCTGCGCTTTCTGGAGAACGGGCGGCAGGTGCTCTGCGTCGAGGTGCAGGCGCGCGGACGGCAATTCTGGGAGCTGAACAACCCCGAGGATGCGCCGCGCATCGAGGCGATGATGGCCGAGATGGCCGCACAGGGATGACGGATCTGCCCACGGTCAGCGTGATCGTGGTCAGTTGGCAGCGCCCGATGGCCCTGCGCCGCTGCCTGCTGGCGCTGGGTCAGCAGGACCATCCGCAACTGGAGCTGATCGTTGTGGCCGATGCCGCGGCGCAGGAGCAGACCCGGCAGGATCTGGCGGCAGCGCGGCGGCTGGCGAAGCTGGCGGTCAATGCCGCCCCCAATATTTCGGTGGCGCGCAACATCGGGCTGGCGCTGGCGGCGGGCACGGTTGTTGCCTTCATCGATGATGACGCGGTGCCGGAACCCAGTTGGGCCAGCCGCCTTTGCGCGCCCTTCGCGGCGGCAGAGGTGGTGGCGGCCACCGGATATACGCGCGGTCGCAACGGGCTGAGCTTTCAATGGACCGCTGCCGAGGTGGATCAGACCGGGCAGGACCATCCGCTGCCGCTGTCTGCCGGGGTCAGCCTGCATCGTGGCACGGCGCTGCGGGCGGTCAAGCCGGTGGGCACCAATTGCGCCTTTCGCGGTGCTGTGCTGCGGGCCATTGGCGGGTTTGATCCGGCCTATCGGTTCTATCTGGAGGATGCCGATATTGCGCTGCGGCTGGCCGGGCATGGGCTGACCGCCGTGGTGCCCGCCGCGCAGGTGCATCATGGCTTCGCCGCCAGCGCGCGGCGGCGTGCCGACCGGGTGCCGCTGTCCCTGCACGAGATCGGGGCCTCTTCGATGGTGTTCCTGCGCCGCCATGCGGCACCGGGGCTTTGGCCCGATGCGCTGGCGCGGCTGCGGGCCGAACAGCGGGCACGGGTGCTGCGGCATATGGTCGATGGCCGGATCGAGCCGGGCGGCGTGGCGCCGCTGCTGGCCACGCTGGAGGCCGGGCTGTCGGACGGCGCGGGTCGGGTGTTGGACCCTTTGGTCGCCCTTGATACCGCCCCGCCCGCTTTTCTGGCCTTGCCCGGCACGGGGCCGCGCCCGGGGCGGGTGATTGCGGGCCGGATCTGGCAGCGTGCGCGCCTTATCAAAGCCGCGCAGGCGGCGGTGCAGGCCGGGCATCTGACCACGGTCTTTCGCTTCAGCCCGACGATCCTGCGCCATCGACACGGCTTTCATACCGATGGATATTGGGAGCAATGGGGCGGCCTGTTCGGCGCGGCAGACCGGGCCGAGCCGGTCTTTCGCCTCTGGTCATTCCCGGCACGTCTCCGCCGGGAAGCAGCGCGATGGGCGGAGCTACGCCCAATCCCGGCCCCGCCCGATCAGAAAACTTGAGCGGTCTGGGCTGCTGCGCTAAATGCAGGCAGGAATTTGTCCAATCTGCCCCAATTTAATCCGTTTGATTCGTTTTTTTCGCTGAATGACGGACGATATTGGAGTAGGGTTGTTGGCAAATGCCCGTAATCGGCAGTCGATCGCGCATTGCAATGAGAGAATCGAGCGAGACCATGAAGACGAAAAAGGTGACCAAGGCGGTTTTCCCCGTAGCTGGCATGGGGACGCGGTTCCTTCCCGCCACGAAATCCATCCCGAAAGAAATCATGACGCTGGTGGACCGCCCGTTGATCCAATACGCGATCGACGAAGCGCGTGCGGCTGGCATCAAGGAATTCATCTTTGTCACCTCGCGCGGCAAGTCTGCGCTGGAAGATTACTTTGACCATGCGCCCGAGCTGGAAAGCTCGCTCAAGCGTTCGGGCAAGACCGAGCTGCTGGAAATCCTGAAAGACACCAATATGGATTCCGGGGCCATCGCCTATGTGCGCCAGAACCGCCCGATGGGTCTTGGCCATGCCGTGTGGTGCGCCCGCCGTCTGATCGGCAACGAGCCCTTCGCCGTGCTGCTGCCCGATGACGTGATTGCGGCAGAAAAGCCCTGTCTGGCGCAGATGGTGGAAGCCTACGAACAGACCGGCGGCAATATGGTTGCGGCCATGGAAGTGCCGCCGTCGAAAGCCTCGGCTTACGGCGTGCTGGATATTGCCGAAGACATGGGCTCCATCGTGCGCGCCAAGGGCATGGTCGAAAAGCCGAAGGCCGAAGACGCGCCGTCGAACTTGGCTGTGATCGGGCGCTACATCCTGTCGCCGAAGGTTCTGGTGAACCTGAACCGCATGAAGCAGGGCGCTGGTGGTGAAATCCAGCTGACTGATGCCATTGCCGAAGAGATTGGCGAAGAAGGCACCGGCGTTTACGGCTATCGCTTCCGTGGCCAGCGCTACGACTGCGGTTCCAAGGCAGGTTTCCTGCAGGCCACGGTGGCCTTTGGCATGGCGCGCCCGGATCTGTGCGAAGAGTTCAGCCAATACCTGCACGATACCATCGCGCAGCAAAAGGCCGCGCAATAAGCTGTGCCTGCGCCACGGCTGCTGGATCTGACGCGACTGGTGTCGCGGCTGGGGCGGGGGCCACTGACGGGCGTTGATCGGGTCGAATTGGCCTATCTGGATCGTTTCATCGAGGGGGATGCCCAGGAGGGCGTTCCCCTTTATGCATTGGTGCGCACGGCGCTGGGCTTTGTTCTGCTGGATGCGCGCGGGGCCATGGCAATCGCGGCGCGGGCGCGCGGCACGGTGGCCTTGGGCCGCGCGGATTGGCTGGGGCGGCTGAGCCGCCGCAAGGATCCGGCGCGGGCGCGGGCCGAGGCGGATCTGCGCCGTCTGGCATTGGCCCGGAGTTCCGGCCTTGGTCTGGCGCGGATGCTGATGCGGCACCTGCCGCCGGGGCCGGTGTATGTCAACGTCGGCCATGCCAATCTGGCGGCACCTGTGATGCAGGCGGTGCGTCGAGCCGGGGGGCGCATCGTGGTGCTGGTGCATGATGTGATCCCGCTCGATCACCCGGAGTTCACCCGCCCCGATATTCCCGCCGTGTTTTCTCGCAAGCTGGCCGTGACGGCCCATCATGCCGATCTGGTCATCCACACGGCTGAGGCCACACGCCAGCAGACCGAGGCGCATATGGCCCGGCTTGGCCGCGTGCCTCTCGGATGTGTGGCCGCGCTGGGGGTGCCGGTGGCCAGCCCCTGCCAGCCCGATCTGCCGGGGCTGGATCTGGCCCGCCCGTGGTTTGTGACCATCGGCACCATCGAGCCACGCAAGAATCATGCGCTGTTGCTGGATGTCTGGCAGGCGCTGTCACAACGGCTGCCTGCCGCGCAGATGCCGCAACTGGTGATCGCGGGCAGCCGGGGCTGGCGGAACGAGGCGGTGTTCCGGCGTCTGGATGCACGTCCGGCGGGCGTGATCGAGGCGGCAGGGCTGGATGATGCGGCCCTTTCCGGCCTGCTCATGGGCAGTGCGGGCCTGCTGTTTCCCAGTTTTGCCGAAGGCTTTGGCCTGCCCCCGCTGGAGGCGGCGGCGCTGGGCGTTCCGGTTTTTGCCCATGGCCTGCCGGTGATCCGTGAACTGCTGGGTGACTATCCCGTTTACCTTGATGCAACAGACAGTTATTCTTGGATGGAAACAATAGAGAGGGTCGTGGCCGCGCAGGGCAAAGGGGAATATATGTTACCTGTCCGTGGCTTGGCGCGGCAGGCACCAGAATGGGCCGCGCATTTCAACACGGTCTTAAGTATCGTCTGTTAGGCCAGACTGGATGGTCGGGTCGGAGTGAAGCGAGTTTGGGGATTTTATCGACATATCGGTTGCGACTGGCGCGCAAACGCTGGCGCATCAGGGCCTTCCGCAAGCGGCGGGAATTGCAACCTGTTGTGAGCCGTGTTGGTGATATCCGCCCCGATGGGCTGCTGCTGTTCTGCACCCTGCGCAACGAGAGGGTGCGCCTGCCGTTTTTCCTGCGCTACTACCGGGATCTGGGCATCAACCATTTCCTCTTTGTGGACAATGACAGCGATGACGGCACGCGCGAATATCTGGCGCAGCAGCCGGATGTGTCGCTCTGGACCACGAAACACAGCTACAAACGGGCGCGCTTCGGGGTGGATTGGCTGAACTGGCTGCAAATCCGCTATGGCCATGGCCATTGGACGCTGGTGGTCGACCCGGATGAGTTCTTTGTCTATCCGTTTTGCGATACGCGGCCGCTGCGCGCGCTGACGGATTGGCTGGATGCCAGCTCGATCAAGTCGTTTTCGGCCATGCTGCTGGATATGTATCCCAAAGGCCCGATCTCGGCGCAGCCCTACCGCGAAGGGCAGGATCCGTTCGAGATAGCCAACTGGTTCGACAGTGGCAATTATGTGATTTCCAAGAACCGCGCCTATGGCAATCTGTGGATCCAGGGCGGGCCGCGCGCGCGCATGTTCTTCGCCGATGTGCCCGAACGCGCACCGGCGATGAACAAGATCCCGCTGGTGAAATGGCACCGCGATTACGCCTATGTCAGCTCGACCCATATGCTGCTGCCGCGCGGGCTGAACCTCGTCTATGACGAATGGGGCGGCGAAAAGGCCAGTGGCTGTCTGCTCCATGCCAAATTCCTTGATACATTCGCAGCCAAGGCGAATGAGGAAATGGACCGCAAGCAACACTATGCCAACAGCCACGAATACCGCGCCTACAAGGAGGGTCTGAATGACAGCCCCGACCTGTGGTGCAAGTGGAGCGAGAAATACATCAACTGGCGACAGCTTGAGATTCTCGGGCTGATGTCGAAGGGCAACTGGGCATGAGGGGGCAGGGGTGAGCGTCGGCTTTGTCATGCTCTGCCATACGGCACTGGACCGGGCGGCGCAGGTGGCGCGGCACTGGGCAGAGCGGGGCTGCCCGGTGGTGATCCATGTCGACCGGCGGGTGAAAAAGGGCGCCTATCGCCGGATGGTGCGTGATCTGGCCGGGGTGGCGGATATCAAGTTCTCCCAACGCCATGCCTGTGAATGGGGCACCTGGGGGCTGGTATCGGCCACGCAGGCGGCGGCGCTGCTGATGCTCAAGCAGTTTCCAGGGGTGCGGCATGTCTACCTCGCCTCGGGTTCTTGCCTGCCGCTGCGCCCGGTCGAAGAGCTGGTGGCCTATCTGAACGAACGCCCGCGCACGGATTTTATCGAAAGCGTGACCACCGAAGATGTCGGCTGGACCATCGGCGGGCTGAACATCGAACGTTTCACGCTGCGCTTTCCGTTTTCGTGGCGCAAGCAGCGCAGGCTGTTCGATGCCTATGTGAAACTGCAACGCACCCTGCGTTTCAAACGCCGGATTCCGCCGGGCCTTGTGCCGCATCTGGGCAGCCAATGGTGGTGCCTGACCCGGCAAACCCTGTCGGCCATCCTCGAAGACCCGGAACGCGACAGTTATGACCGCTATTTCCAGCGCGTCTGGATCCCGGACGAGAGTTATTTCCAGACGCTGGTGCGTCAGGTTTCGGCCAATGTGGAAAGCCGCTCGCTCACGCTGTCGAAGTTCGATTTTCAGGGCAAGCCGCATATCTTCTACGATGACCACCTGCAACTGCTGCGTCGTTCGGATTGTTTTGTGGCGCGCAAGATCTGGCCGCAGGCCGAAAAGCTGTATCGCACCTTTCTGGCCGATGATGCCGGGGGCGCGGTTGCGGCAGAGCCGAACCCCGGCAAAATCGACCGGCTGTTCGCCAAGGCGGTGGAGCGGCGCACCAAGGGGCGGGCCGGGCTTTATATGCAAAGCCGCTTCCCCAACCAGAATTGGGAAAACGGCATGACCGCCGCCCCCTATTCGGTGTTCGAGGGCTTTGCCGAACTGTTCGATAATTTCGACATCTGGCTGGGCAAGGTGGCCGGAACGCGGGTGCATGGCCATCTGTTCGCCCCCGACCGGGTTGCCTTTGCCGGGGGCGAGACGGTCTATAATGGCGCGCTGGGGGACAGTGCGATGCTGCGCGATTACAATCCGCGCAGTTTTCTGGTCAATCTGGTGTGGAACACACGGGGCGAGCGGCAGTGTTTTCAGTTCGGCCCGAATGATTCCCAGAAGGTCGCGCCCTTCCTTGCCCGCGATCCGAATGCGCAGATTTCGGTGATCTCGGGCGCATGGGCGGTGCCGCTGTTCCACTCCAACAGCAATTTCAGCGACATCCGCAAAGAGGCCGCCCGGCTGCAAAAGATCGAGGCGGAACATCTGACGGTGCTGCGGGCGCTGAACGTGAAGGCGCGGGTGCGGATCTGGACGCTGGCGGAATTTGTCGAAAACCCGATGGAGCCGTTGCAGACCATCATTGATGAAATCAGCCCGCGCTCGTCACGCCGCCTGACCGAAGCGCCGCGCATCGCGGATCTGACCGGCTTTGGCCAGTTCTTGCAAAATCTGCGCAATCAGGGAATGCAGCCTGTGCTGATGGGCGATTTTCCGGCCGGAGATGATCCGAAGCCCACGACCTCGCGGCGCGGCCGCCCCTATCTGGTGAAGTGATTTGGCAGAGCAACGGTTTACCTCTTTCGTCATGTTCGCGGAAATGCGGACGGGCTCCAACTTTCTGGAGGCAAGCCTGAATGCCCTTCCGGGGGTGATGTGCCATGGCGAGGTGTTCAACCCGCATTTCATCGGCAAGAAAGACAATCTGGCGCTGTTCGGGATCGACCTTGCGCAGCGCGATGCCGATCCCATGGCGATGCTGGCGCGGATGCGCGCCGAAACCGATGGGCTGGCCGGGTTTCGCTGTTTCCACGATCACGATGCGCGGGTGATTGCGGCGGTGCTGGCCGATCCGGCCTGCGCCAAGATCATCCTGACGCGCAATCCGGTGGAAAGCTATGTCAGCCTCAAGATCGCGCAGGACACCGGACAATGGCGGCTGACCAATGCGGCCAAGCTCAAATCCGCCAAGGTGCATTTCACCCCGGCAGAGTTCGAAGCCCATCTGCGCGCGCTGCAAGAGTTTCAGATCACGCTGCTGCACGCGCTGCAAACCGGCGGGCAGACCGCCTTCTATATTGATTACGAAGACCTGAACGATACCGAGGTTCTGAACGGTCTGGCGGCCTTTCTGGGGGTGTCGGGGCGTCTTGAGGCCCCAGATGCCAAGCTGAAGAAACAGAATCCTGACGAGGTTGTCGACAAGGTTCTGAATCCGGCCGAGATGGAGGCTTCGCTGGCGCGGCTGGATCGGTTCAACCTTGCCCGCACCCCGAACTTCGAACCGCGCCGCAGCCCGGCGATTCCGTCATTTGTGGCGGCGGCAGATGCTGGCCTGCTGTACATGCCGGTGAAGGGCGGGCCAGAGGCGGCAGTGCGGCAATGGCTGGGCCAGATCGGCAAGGGCGGGCTGATCACTGATTTCGTGCAGAAATCGCTGCGGCAGTGGAAGCGCGGGGCGGTGCCGCATCGCAGCTTTACCGTGCTGCGCCATCCCTTGGCCCGCGCCCATGCCGGGTTTTGCAGCCATGTTCTGGGGGATCAGGGCGCAGACCTGCACCGGCTGCTGAGCAAGACCTACAAGATCGCGCTGCCCAAACCGGGCACCACTGTCACGCCCGAGGAACATCACGCCGCGTTCCTGGCCTTCCTGCGCTGGCTCAAGCTCTATCTGTCAGGCCAGACCGGGCAGAAGATTGATCCACATTTCGCCAGCCAGACGACGATTCTGCAGGGCTTTGCACAATTTCAGGGCCCGGATCTGGTGCTGCGCGAAGAGGGGCTGGCCGGGGCGCTGCCCTTCCTCGCCGCCGAAGTGGGCTGCGCTGCGCCTGCCTATGCCACCGAGGACGTCGCGGCGCCGCATCCGCTGGCGGCGATTTATGATGACGCCTTGGAAGACGCCGCGCGGGACGCCTATCAGCGCGACTATATGGGGTATGGGTTCAGCCGCTGGCGCGGCTGATCCGATCAGGCCGCTTGCGGCGCGCGGTTTTCCGTGAGGATCGCGTAGAGCTTGCCCGGATCGGTATTGGCGCGCAGCTTGGCGCAGACCGCCGCATCGCGCATCGTGCGGCTGACCAGCGCAAGCGCCTTCAGGTGATCCACGCCGGAATCCTTCGGCGCGAACAGGCCGAACACCAGATCGACCGGCTGGCGATCAACACTGTCATAGTCCAGCGGCTTTTCCAGCCGCAGGAACACGCCCACAATGCTGTTCAGGTCTTCCAGCCGCGCATGCGGCAGGGCGATGCCATGGCCCACACCCGTGGGGCCAAGGCTCTCGCGTTCCTGCAAACCATCAATGGCGGTTGCGGCATTCAGCTTGTAGGCCGCCGCAGCCATCTCTCCCAGTTCCTGGAAGAGACGTTTCTTGCTGGTAAGCTGACCGACGACCCTGACGGCCTGAGGGTTAAGAAGTTTGGAAAGTTCCATCAGGATCGCCGCCCGTCATGCACCGAAACTGGTGCTTCATTTGCTGTTGCGCGGGTCGATCCAGCCGATATTGCCATCATCACGGCGATATACGACGTTCACCCCGCCATGGCCTTCGTTGCGGAATACCAACATGCGTTGACTGCCCAGCTCCAGCTGCATCACGGCCTCACCCACGGTGATCGACGGAATCTTCGTTTCCATCTCGGCAATGACAATCGGCTGGAGCGTCGCGCTCTCGGCATCCTCGGTATCCTCGGATGCGGCGAGGATATAGGAGGAACTGGCGCCGAATTCAACCGGTGCAATGCGTTCATGGTGGTGTTCGCGCAGACGGCGTTTGTAGCGCCGCAGCTGTTTGTCCATTTTTTCGCGGCACGCTTCAAAAGCGGCATAGATTTCAGTGGCGTGACCCTTGGCCGCCGCGTTCAGCCCGGTCGAGAGGTGGATGGTCGCCTCGCAATGAAACTCATGCGCGCTGCGCGAAAACACCACGACGGCATCGGTCGGGCGTTGGGCGTATTTCTCCACCACCTCGCCCAGCTCGGCCTTCACATGCGTTTGAAGCGCCTCACCGATGTCAATCTGTTTCCCGCTGATCTGGTAACGCATGGCTCCTCCTTCACGATTGCAGCACGACAGTCCCCGCAACATGCAGGGGTGCCCGCTGATGGATTTTTGTGGGACCGCCAATGACTTGGCACCAAAACCGATGGGGCAGAAAACTGCCAGCGGGGCCGTGGTGTCAGGGGCGGGTATCGCACGCATCCAGAGCATTTGGTGGCAGGTCGGGCAGGTTTGTCAACAGCTACGTCGCAAACCGCGCGAAAGGCGCGAAGCCCCGCTCAGGTCATCCTGAAATTCTGGCCGAGATAGACACGGCGCACCGTCTCATCGCGCACGATTTCGTCGGTTGTGCCGCTCATCAGCACTTTTCCGTCATGCAGGATATAGGCGCGGTCGACGATCTCCAGTGTTTCACGGACGTTGTGATCGGTGATCAGCACACCCAGACCGCGCGATTTCAGATCCTGCACAAGATGGCGAATCTCGCCCACGGCAATCGGGTCCACCCCGGCGAAGGGTTCATCCAGCAGCAGGTATTTCGGATCGGCGGCAAGGCAGCGCGCAATCTCCACCCGGCGCCGCTCGCCGCCCGACAGGGCCAGCGCGGGCGCGCGCCGCAGATGGGTGATCGAAAAATCCGATAGCAGCTCTTCCAGACGCTCGCGGCGCTTGTGGCTGTCCTGCACGGCGATTTCCAGCACGGCGAGGATATTGTCCTCGACCGACAGCCCGCGGAAGATCGAGACTTCCTGCGGCAGATAGCCGACGCCCAGCCGCGCGCGGCGATACATCGGCAGGGTGGTGACATCCTTGCCATCCAGCAGCACCTGCCCGCCTTCCGGCGTCACCAGACCGGCGATGGAATAAAAGCAGGTGGTCTTGCCCGATCCGTTCGGACCCAGCAGCGCCACGACCTCGCCGCGTTGCAGGCTCATGGTCACATCGCGGATAACGGGGCGTTTTTTATAGCTTTTGCGCAGGCCGCGCACATGCAGCCCGGCGGATCCCTGCGTGACGGTCAGATCTGGGCCCATCAGTTGCCGCCCGGCACAAAAACGGTCGACACGCGCCCCTCCATCACCCCGGTGCCGGCCTTGAGGTCAATCACCAGCTTCTGCCCGGAAATCGCACTTTTGCCCTGGGTCAGCAGCACATCGCCCTGCATCTCCACCTTGCCCGACGCGATGGTGTAAATCGCCTCGCGCGCTTCGGCGGCATCGGTGGCGCTGGCCAGTGTCACGCCGCCTGTGGCGTGCAGCCGTTCGATTGCGGTGCCATTGGCGCCGTATTCCACCCGCACGCTGCCCGCAGTCAGCCGCATGTCGCCCTGACCCACCAGCACATTGCCGGTAAACACCGCCGTGCCATCCGCCTGATTGACGGCCAGCGTATCGGCCTGCACTTCGACCGGCAGCGACGTGTCCTGTTTCAGCCCGCCAAAAGCCACCGTCGCCTGTTGCGCAGCAGCGCCAAGCGGGGCAGCAAGGGCGCAGGCAAGCGCGAAAGCGCGGATCGGGGTCAGCATTCTGTGCCTCGGGACATGATCAATGGGGTTGGTATATCAGGGTGACGCGGTTGTTGAATACCAGAACGTAGGTGCCGGGGCTTTCCGGCGCCTGTCGGATCTGCATCGCTCCGGCGCGGATCTGCCCGGGCGGGCCAAAGCCTTCGACCGGGCCCGCGCTTTCAGCGCCGCTGCGGTCGAGCCCCAGGGTCAGCGTGTCGGTGCGCAGCTCGTAGCCGGTCGAGGTGGCGACAAGAACGCCGCCCTCCAGCAGCAGCTTGCTGTCGCGGCTCATCACGCGGGCGGTGCCCGCCGTGAGCGCGGTGCGCGCGCCATCCGGCGTGGCAAGCTGGGCATGAACCTTGACGGCAGAGCCATCGCCCTCCGCCTCGGGGCGGGCCTCGTCGGCGGTCAGGGTCAGGGTCGCGCCATCCTTGGTCACACCGGCATAGGCCGGGTCGGTCATGCGCGGCTCACGGATCCGCTCGGCGATATCCACTTCGGCATAGGGGATTGCCGCCTCGGGGTCGATCGTGCGGGCAACCAGAAACAGGGTGGACAAGATGGCGAGGGCCAGCAGCGGCAGCGCCACCTTGAGCCAGCCCACCAGCCGCGAATGTCCATCCATTGCCGCCCCCTATGCCACGCCTGCGCGCAGGCAATCATGAATATGGATCAGGCCGACCACCTGCCGCGATCCTTCGGGGTCCACCACGAACAGCGAGGTGATCTTTTTGTCGTTCATCACCGCCACGGCCTTTTCGGCCAGCGATTCGGGGCCGATGGTGCGCGGGTGGCGCGTCATCACCTGAGCCGCCGTCAGCGACAGCAGCCCGTCCATATGCCTGCGCAAGTCACCATCGGTAATCACGCCTTCAAGATAGCCAACCGCATCGGTCACGCCAACCACACCGAAACCCTTCTGGCTCATGCTGAGCAGGGCTTCGCTCATCGGCGTGTCTTCGGGCACCAGCGGCAGGTCGCTGTGCATCAGGTGCCGCACCAGCGCCAGTTTTGCGCCCAGTTTGCCGCCGGGATGAAAGACCCGGAACTGATCGGGGGTGAATTGGCGATGTTCCATCAGGGCAATTGCCAGTGCGTCGCCCAGGGCCAGCGTCATCGTGGTCGAGGTGGTGGGCACGATGCCGGTATCGCAGGCTTCCTGCGCCGGGGGCAGCAGAATGGCCACATCCGATTGCCGCAGCAGGGTCGAGCCGTCGCGGCTGGCCACGCCGATCAAAGGAATCGCGAAACGCCGCGTATGGGCGATGATATCCGCCAGTTCCGGCGTCTCGCCAGAATTGGACAGCACCAGCGCCACATCATTCTGCGTGACCATGCCCAGATCGCCATGGCTGGCCTCGCCTGGATGCACGAATTGCGCGGGCGTGCCGGTCGAGGCGAAGGTGGCAGTGATCTTGCGGGCGATATGGCCGGATTTACCCATGCCGCAGACGATCACCCGTCCACGCGCGCCCAGAATCGTACGCACGGCGGCGTTGAAGCTGTCGCCCAGATGATCGGCCAGCAGATCCAGCGCCTCTGATTCGCGGCGGATGACGCGGCGGCCCGTGGCCAGAAAATCGTCGTCAGTGATGGAAGATGTCATTCGGTTCATCCCAGCCCATCAGATCCAGCTCTGCCCGCGTGGGCAGAAAATCGAAACAGCGCTGCGCCAGCTCCATCCGCCCTTCGCGGATCAGCCGCGCCTCCAGAGCGGATTTGAGCGCGTGCAGATACAGAACGTCAGAGGCCGCATATTCCTTCTGCGCCTCGGTCAGCTCTGCCGCGCCCCAATCCGAGGTTTGCTGCTGTTTGCTGACATCCACGCCCACCAGCTCTTGCAGCAGGTATTTCAGCCCGTGCCGGTCGGTGAAGGTGCGGATCATGCGCGAGGCGATCTTGGTGCACCAGACCGGGGCGGTGGTGACGCCGAACGCCTTTTTCATCGCGGCAATGTCGAAGCGGCCAAAGTGGAAGAGCTTGATCACCGCCGGATCGGCCAGAAGCCGTTCCAGATTCGGGGCCGAGGTCTGGCCGCGCGCGATCTGCACCAGATGCGCATTGCCGTCGCCCGCCGACAGCTGCACCACGCACAGCCGGTCGCGGCGCGGATCAAGCCCCATGGTTTCGGTGTCGATGGCCACCACGCGGCCAAAGGTCACCCCGTCGGGAAGGTCGTTCTGATGAAGGAAAATCGCCACTGCTGTCTCCGCGCTGCGCTGCGCCGGGATAGACCTGTGATGGCTTCGGGTCAACCGCCGGGCCTTAAAACCCAAAGGCGCGGCACCTTGCGGAGCCGCGCCTTGGTAATTGGTGCCCAGAAGAGGACTCGAACCTCCACGTCTTGCAACACTGGTACCTGAAACCAGCGCGTCTACCAATTCCGCCATCTGGGCGATGTCGTGGGGCGGGGTTTACGGCGTGGTGCGGGGGCTGTCAACAGGGTCTGGTGAAAAAAGTGAAAGGGAAATGCAGCTTGTTTGCGAAAGCCCTTAAAGTTATGGAGTCAGACAACTTTGCAGCATTTCCGGGAAGGGCTCGCAGATGAGCAAGCTTGTCACGATCTATGGCGGTTCGGGCTTTGTGGGGCGTTATGTGGCGCGTCGGATGGCGAAAGAAGGCTGGCGTGTGCGCGTCGCCGTGCGCCGCCCGAACGAGGCGATCTTTGTGCGCCCCTATGGTGTGGTGGGGCAGGTCGAGCCCGTGCTGTGCAATGTGCGCGATGATGCGTCGGTGCGCGCGGCCATGATCGGTGCGGATGCCGTGGTGAATTGCGTGGGCATCCTGAACGCCGTCGGCAAGAACAAGTTCGATGCCGTGCAGGCCGAAGGAGCAGGGCGCATTGCCCGTCTGGCAGCCGAACAGGGCGTGGCCCATCTGGTGCATGTGTCGGCCATCGGCGCGGATGCGGCCTCGGCCAGCGATTACGCGCGCAGCAAGGCCGAAGGCGAGGCTGCGGTTCTGGCGGCGTTTCCCTCGGCGGTGATCCTGCGGCCTTCGGTGATTTTTGGCAACGAGGATCAGTTCTTCAACCGCTTTGCCTCCATGGCGCGCATGGGGCCGATTCTGCCGCTGGTCGGTGCGGCGACGCGGTTCCAGCCGGTGCATGTGGAAGATGTCGCCTCGGCAGCCGTCAAGGGCGTGCTGGGTCAGGCCGCGCCGGGCGTCTATGAGCTGGGCGGGCCGGACGTGGCCAGCTTCCGCGATCTGATGGGCGAAATGCTCAAGGTGATCGGCCGTCGTCGGCTGATTCTGCCGGTGCCGTTCTTTGTGGCCCGGCTGATGGCCTTCGGCTTTGATGCGGTTCAGGCGCTGACGCTGGGTCTGATCGAAAACAAGGTTCTGACCGGCGATCAGGTGAAGAACCTGCGCCATGACAATGTGGTGGCCCCCGGCGCCAAGGGCTTTGCCGACCTGGGCATCAAACCCTCGGCCATCGTGGCTGTTCTGCCCGATTACCTCTGGCCGTTCCGCCCCTCGGGGCAATATGCGGCGATCAAGGCTTCGGCAAAGAACCTGCGCAAAGCCTGATCCGTGGCAGATCCGACAACAGTGACGGCGGCCTTTCTGGGACTTCTGGAGGGGCTGACCGAATTCATTCCGGTGTCTTCGACCGGGCATATCCTGCTCGCCGGGCATTTTCTCGGTTTTGAAAGCAAGGGCAAGACCTTCGAGGTGGTGATCCAGCTTGGCGCGGTGCTGGCGGTTCTGTCGGTCTATGCGGCAAAGCTGTGGGCGGTGTTTTCCACCGCGCATCGCGATCCGCAGGCGCTGCGCTTTATCGTGGCGGTGGCGCTGGCCTTCTTTCCTGCCGTGGTGATCGGCGTTCTGGCGCATGACTTCATCAAGACGGTGCTGTTTGAAACGCCGATGCTGATTGCGGTCATGCTGATCCTGGGCGGCATCGTGCTGTTGCTGGTGGACCGCATGGCGCTGACCCCACGCTATGCCGAAGCGCAGGACGTGCCCTTGGGCGTCGCCCTGAAGATCGGCTTCATCCAGTGCCTCGCGATGATTCCCGGCGTGTCCCGCTCCGGCTCGACCATTGTCGGGGCGCTGTTGCTGGGCGTGAGCAAGCGGGGTGCGGCAGAGTTTTCATTCTTCCTGTCGATGCCGACCATGGCCGGGGCCTTCGCCTATGATCTGTGGAAAAACCGCGATGTGCTGGATGCCGGTGCGCTGACAGAAATCGCCGTTGGCTTCGTTGTGGCCTTTGTCGCGGCGGTTTTTGTGGTGCGCGTGCTGCTCGATTACGTGTCGCGCCATGGCTATCGGCTGTTCGGTTGGTGGCGAATCATTGTCGGCGTGATCGCTTTGGTGGCGCTTTTGCTGGGTTTTTAGGGTGATTGGTAACGCTTGCTGACCTAAAATCTGAAAAATACGACAGCAAAACTGATCTATCCGCGAAAAAACCGCAAAATAGGTCAGCATGACTGCCTTTTATTTCTTCCGAGGCCAAAGTATCAAGGCGCACCCACCGATTTGCCGCAGGGAGGCGCCACTATGGCCAAGGAACGGATGCTCCAGTTTGTGACCCTGAAACGGGAGATGCCGGAGAAAAGGCCCGCCAATCTGCGCGCACAGGATTTCCATGAAATCTACCGGGAATTCGCCGAGCAGAAGGCGACGGAACAGGCGAGCCGGTGCAGCCAATGTGGCGTGCCCTATTGCCAGTCGCATTGCCCGTTGCACAACAACATCCCCGACTGGCTTCGCATGACCGCTGAAGGGCGGCTGCAGGAAGCCTATGAACTGAGCCAGTCGACCAATACCTTCCCCGAGATCTGCGGCCGCATCTGCCCGCAGGACCGGCTGTGCGAAGGCAATTGCGTGATCGAACAATCCGGCCATGGCACTGTGACCATTGGCTCGGTCGAGAAATACATCACCGATACCGCCTGGGAAAATGGCTGGGTCAAGCCGGTGAAACCGGCGGTGGAGCGGACGGAAACCGTCGCGATCATCGGCGCAGGGCCGGGCGGTCTTGCAGCGGCGGACATGCTGCGCCGCAAGGGCGTTCAGGTCACGGTCTATGACCGGTATGACCGCGCCGGTGGCTTGCTGACCTATGGCATCCCCGGCTTCAAACTGGAAAAACCCGTTGTGATGCAGCGGATTGAACAGCTTGAAGCCTCTGGCGTGCAATTCGTGATGAATTGCAAGGTGGGCGAGGATCTGAGCTTTGATGCGATCCGTGGCCAGCATGACGCGGTGCTGATTGCGACCGGCGTCTACAAGATGCGCTGCGTCGGCGGACCGGGGTCGGGGGCGCAGGGCATTGTGCAGGCGCTGGATTACCTGACCGCCTCCAACCGCAAAAGCTTTGGCGATGAGGTCGAGGCCTATGACAGCGGCGCGCTGAATGCCATGGGCAAGCGCGTTGTGGTGATCGGTGGCGGTGATACGGCGATGGACTGCGTGCGCACCGCGATCCGTCAGGGCGCCGTCAGCGTGAAATGCCTCTATCGCCGCGACAAGGCCAATATGCCCGGCTCGCAGCGCGAAACCCAGAACGCCGAAGAAGAAGGCGTTGAATTCGTGTGGCTTTCGGCCCCCAAGGGCTTCACCGGTGGCGCATCGGTCGAAGGCGTGATGGTGCAGCGGATGCGGCTTGGTGCCCCCGATGCGTCGGGCCGCCAGACCCCGGAAGTGATCGAAGGCGCGGATTATGTCGAACCCGCCGATCTGGTGGTGACGGCGCTGGGGTTCGAGCCGGAAGAGCTGCCGACGCTTTGGGGCGTGCCGGAACTGGCTGTCACCCGCTGGGGCACCATCAAGGCCGATTTCCGCAGCCATGCAACCAGCCTTCCGGGCGTGTTCGCGGCGGGCGACATCGTGCGCGGTGCGTCTCTGGTGGTCTGGGCGATCCGCGACGGCCGCGAAGCCGCCGATGCGATCATGGACTATCTGGCGCAGCCTGCGAGCGTGGCGGCCGAATAAACGTCAGGCGGTCTGGCCTTCAGGGGCCGCACCGCCGTCGTGATGGCCGCATGGCGTGACATCATCATTCCCGAGTGCCGGTTATCCGGCAGTCTTACTGACCGATCTGAAGGGCCAAGGATCATGGACGAGGCGATGCAAGCGGAGCAGCAGGGCGGGGCGCAAGCTCCGGCTGCCGCACAGCCGCCCGCCCGCCCGCCCGTGGAGATCGAGCTGGTGCGGGATGATGCGCGGATGCGCCTGTGGCGGCATCGCGGCAAAAGTGACCGGCTTGTTGTGTGCTTTTCGGGCGTGGGCCGGGATCGGCGTCAGCCGCCCCGGCTGGAATTCGCGCGCATCGCGGCGCAATCGGGGCGCGATCATGTGCTGTATTTCGCCGATCCGCAGCGTAGCTGGCTGAACGCGCCCGGCCTGATCGAAGACATCGCAGCGCTGGTCGAGGCCGAGGAGGCACGGCTGGGCGTGGCGCATGTGGTGGCGATGGGCCATTCTCTGGGCGGGTTTTCGGCGCTGGTTCTGGGTGGCTTTACCAAGGTGGATGTCGCGCTGGCCCTGTCGCCGCAGCTGTCGATCGACCCGGCGCTGGTGCCGGACGAGCCGCGCTGGATGATGTTCCGTAAACATATCGAGACGATCCGCATCCGGCAGGCCGCTGATCACATGCAGGAGACGACACTGCATTATGTGATCTTCGGGCGCGACCGGCGTGAGGCGCCGCAGCGCGCGCTGCTGCGCCCGGCCCCGAATGTGCAATCGTTCGAATTGCCGCGCGTGCGGCACGATTCGGTCATGCGGCTTTATCAGGCCGGGATTCTGGAAGATGTGGTGCGGCTGGCCTTTGCCCGGCGCACCCGGAAACTGCGGCAGGTGCTTCAGGCGCAAATGCGCGCCGTGCATCTGAATACCCCCTTGGCATCAGAGGAGACGGAGACATGAGGTTTGCCCTGTTCATCCTTGCGCTGGTGGCGGCGGGGCCTGCGACGGCAGGCAGTTTCCGCCCACCGGCAGGCTGCGAAACCTTCATGACCGTGCAATCGCGCGGCTGCCGGGTGTCGAACCATTACCAATGCAGCGCCGATCAGAAGGGCGATCAATGGCGGGCGGATTTCGATCAGGAGGGCATGTTCTTCCTGAGCCGGATCGACCGCGAGGCGCAATGGGTCGAAAGTTTCGATCTGAATCCGACGGTGCGTCAGACACTTGACCCGAACCCGGCGGATGCGGCGAGCTTTACCGATCTTCTGGCCGGGCGCGATGATTTCGATTTCCGGCTCAGCAAGGAAACCGGCGAAAAAAGCCATGTCACCGGCCATGATGCACTGACCGGCAAAAGCATGACCATGGACGGCGTGACCCTGTTGCAGACCGCCTTCGATTTCACCGAAGTCGATGCCGAGGGCAATGAGCTGCGCCGGGCGCGTGGCAATGAATTCGTGCATCCCGAATGGCGGCTGTTCTTTGCCGGCCCGTCGGAATGGCATGATGGCAATGACTGGCTGCCGGTGAACGGCAGCCCGGTGCAATTCGTGTTTCCGGGCGAGCCGGGCTTTGAGTCGACGCAGCCGATTTTTGAATGTGGGGCGTTGATGTCGCGGGCCCCGCTGCACCCGCCGGTGCAGGAGGCGTCGTATGCCCGGTGAACGCAGCGGCCAATGCCTGTGCGGCGCAGTGCGGTTCCGGGCGCAGCAAGTGCCTGCGCATATGCACGCCTGCCATTGCAGCATGTGCCGGCGCAGCTCTGGCTCCGCGACGCTGAGCGTGGTGGTGCCGTTCGAGGCGATGCAGATTGATGGCGCCGCGAAGATCTCGACCTATGCGTCCTCGGATTGGGCGGCGCGGTCGTTCTGTGGCCGCTGTGGCGCAGGCCTGTGGTATCGGCTGACCCAGCCCGACGCAGACCGCGCCGATTATTACGTGTCGGCGGGGATCTTTGATGATCTGAGCGGGATCACGCTCGATCAGGAACTTTATATCGACAGAAAACCAGAGGGTTACGCCTTTGCAGGCACCCACAAAAGACTGACCGGAGCCGAGTTCGAGGCTTCGCTGCAAGCCAACCCAGAGGAGTGAGCCATGACGATCTATGATGAAGCCTGGGTGAAGGCCGAAGAAGAAAAGCGCGCCTGGATGGATGCGAACGGCCTTTACAAGGCGGATGATGAACATTCGTCTTGCGGGGTGGGGCTGGTCGTGGCGATCAGCGGCAAACCGTCGCGCAAGGTGGTGCAGGCGGGCATTGATGCGCTGCGGGCGATCTGGCACCGGGGCGCTGTCGATGCCGACGGCAAGACGGGCGATGGCGCGGGCATCCATGTGCAGATCCCGGTCAAGTTCTTTTACGATCAGGTGCGCCGCACCGGGCATGAACCGGATGTGAACAAGCTGATTGCCGTGGGGCAGGTGTTCCTGCCGCGCACGGATTTCGCCGCGCAGGAACGCTGCCGGACCATCGTGGAAACCGAAGTTCTGCGCATGGGGCACTATATCTATGGCTGGCGCCATGTGCCGGTCGACACCTCGGTTCTGGGCGAAAAGGCCAATGCGACCCGCCCCGAGATCGAGCAGATCCTGATCCGCTGCGACAAGGACATTGATCAGGAACAGTTCGAGCGCGAGCTTTACATCATCCGTCGCCGCATCGAAAAAGCGGCGCTGTCGGCGCAGATCCAGGGGGTTTACCTGTGTTCGTTGTCCTGCCGCAGCATCATCTACAAGGGCATGATGCTGGCCGAACAGGTCAGCGTGTTCTACCCCGATCTGCAGGATGAGCGGTTCGAATCGACCTTTGCGATCTATCACCAGCGCTACTCCACCAACACCTTCCCGCAATGGTGGCTGGCGCAGCCCTTCCGCATGCTGGCCCATAACGGCGAGATCAACACGTTGAAGGGCAACGTGAACTGGATGAAATCGCACGAGATCCGCATGGCGTCTTCGGCCTTTGGCGAGGCAGCCGAGGATATCAAGCCGATCATCCCCGGCGGCACCTCTGACAGCGGCGCGCTGGATGCGGTGTTCGAGGTTCTGGTGCGCTCGGGCCGTTCGGCCCCGATGGCGAAAACCATGCTGGTGCCCGAAGCCTGGAGCAAGACCACGACCGACATGCCGAAGGCCTGGGCGGATATGTATGCCTATTGCAACGCCGTGATGGAGCCGTGGGACGGCCCCGCCGCGCTGGCGATGACCGATGGCCGCTGGGTTTGCGGCGGGCTGGACCGCAACGGGCTGCGCCCGATGCGCTATGTCGTCACGGGTGATGGCCTGCTGATCGCCGGGTCCGAGGCGGGCATGGTGCCGGTGGATGAAACCACGATCCGTGAAAAAGGCGCGCTTGGGCCGGGGCAGATGATTGCCGTCGATACACGCGAGGGCAAGCTCTACCACGACGCCGAAATGAAAGACCGCCTTGCCGCCAGCCAGCCCTATGGCGAGTGGATCGAAAAGGTGGTGGATCTGAACAGCCTGCTGCGCGATGTGCCGGAAAACGCCACCTACCAGGGCGCGGACCTGCGCCGTCGCCAGATTGCGGCGGGTTATTCGGTGGAAGAGCTGGAGCAGGTTCTGGCACCGATGGCCGAAGATGGCAAAGAGATGATCGCCTCGATGGGCGATGACACCCCGGCAGCGGTGCTGTCCAAGCAATACCGTCCGCTGTCGCATTTCTTCCGCCAGAACTTCAGCCAGGTCACCAACCCGCCGATTGACAGCCTGCGCGAAAGCCGGGTGATGAGCCTGAAAACGCGGTTCGGCAACCTGAAGAACGTGCTGGACGAAAACAGCAGCCAGACGGAAATTCTGGTGCTGGAAAGCCCGTTCATCGCCAATGCCGAATATGCGGTGATGCTGAAGCAATTCGGCGCGCAGGTGGCGGTGATCGACTGCACCTTCCCCGCGGGGGCCGATCAGGAGGCCTTGCGCCTTGGGCTGGAGCGTATCCGCGCCGAGGCCGAAGATGCCGTGCGCTCGGGGGCGGCGCATCTGGTGCTGACGGATGAACACCAGTCCGAATCCCGTGTGGCCATGCCGATGATCCTTGCCAGCAGCGCAGTGCACAGCTGGCTGACGCGCAAGGGCCTGCGGACCTTCACCTCGCTGAACGTGCGGTCGGCGGAATGTATCGACCCGCATTATTTTGCGGTGCTGATCGGCTGTGGTGCCACCACGGTCAACGCCTATCTGGCGCAGGACAGCATTGCCGACCGGATCGCGCGCGGCCTGTTGGATGGCAGCCTGACCGATGCGATGCGGCGTTACCGCGATGCCATCGACGCTGGTCTGTTGAAGATCATGGCGAAGATGGGGATTTCGGTGATTTCCTCGTATCGCGGCGGTTTGAACTTCGAGGCGGTGGGGCTGTCCCGCGCCATGGTGGCCGAGTATTTCCCCGGGATGCACAGCCGGATTTCCGGCATCGGTCTGCATGGCATTCAGATGAAGGCCAGCGAAGTGCATGAAAAGGGCTGGCTTGGCGGCGCGGATGTGCTGCCGATTGGCGGCTTCTACAAGGCGCGCCGCTCGGGCGAGAAACACGCTTGGGAAGCGCAGACCATGCACATGCTGCAAGCGGCCTGTGACCGGGCGTCCTATGACATCTGGAAGCAGTATTCGGCTGCAATGCGGGCCAATCCGCCGATCCATATCCGCGACCTGCTGGATATCAAGGTGCTGGGCAAGCCGGTGCCGATCGAAGAGGTGGAAAGCATCACGTCGATCCGCAAGCGCTTTGTCACGCCGGGCATGAGCCTCGGCGCGCTTGGCCCGGAGGCGCACAAGACGCTGAACGTCGCGATGAACCGCATTGGTGCCAAGTCCGACAGCGGCGAAGGCGGGGAAGATCCGGCGCATTTCCTGCCCGAGGCGAACGGCGACAACCCGTCCGCCAAGATCAAGCAGGTGGCCTCGGGGCGCTTTGGCGTGACGGCGGAATATCTGAACGCCTGTGAAGAATTGGAGATCAAGGTCGCGCAGGGCGCAAAGCCCGGCGAAGGTGGCCAGCTTCCGGGGATGAAAGTCACCGAGCTGATCGCGCGTCTGCGCCACTCCACCAAAGGCGTGACGCTGATTTCGCCACCGCCGCATCACGACATCTACTCCATCGAGGATTTGGCGCAGCTGATCTATGACCTGAAGCAGATCAACCCGCGCGCCAAGGTGACGGTGAAGCTGGTGTCGGCGTCCGGCGTGGGCACGATTGCGGCGGGGGTGGCGAAGGCCAAGGCGGATATCATCCTGATTTCCGGCCATAACGGCGGCACGGGGGCTTCGCCGGGGACCAGCATCAAATATGCCGGTCTGCCGTGGGAAATGGGCCTGACCGAAGCGCATCAGGTGCTGTCGATGAACAACCTGCGCGAGCGGGTGACGTTGCGCACCGATGGCGGTCTGCGCACCGGGCGTGATGTGGTGATGGCGGCGATGCTGGGGGCCGAGGAATACGGCATCGGCACGGCGGCGCTGATCGCCATGGGCTGTATCATGGTGCGGCAGTGCCAGTCGAACACCTGCCCGGTGGGCGTCTGCACCCAGAACCCGGAACTGCGGGCCAAGTTCACTGGCACGGCTGACAAGGTGGTCAACCTGATCACGTTCTATGCCCAGGAAGTGCGCGAGATTCTGGCCAGCATCGGGGCGCGGTCGATGGACGAGATCATCGGGCGGGCGGATCTGCTGTCGCAGGTCAGCCGTGGCTCGGCGCATCTGGATGACCTTGACCTCAACCCGCTGCTGATCACCGTCGATGGCTCGCAGAAGATCACCTATGATCGCAGCAAGCCGCGCAACCATGTGCCCGACACGCTGGATGCGGATATCGTGAAGGATGGCGCGCGGTTCTTTGAGGATGGCGAAAAGATGCAGCTGAGCTATGCGGTGCGCAACACGCTGCGCACCATCGGCACCCGCGCATCGAGCCATATCGTGCGGAAATTCGGGATGCGCAACAGCCTGCAACCCGACCATCTGAACGTGAAGCTGACCGGCAACGCCGGCCAGAGCCTTGGGGCCTTTGCGGTGCGCGGGTTGAAGATCGAGGTGATGGGCGACGCGAACGACTATGTGGGCAAGGGGCTTTCGGGCGGCACCATCGTGGTGCGGCCGCAGATGTCCAGCCCGCTGGTGGCTAGCGAGAATACCATCATCGGCAACACGGTGCTGTATGGCGCGACGGACGGATATCTGTTCGCGGCAGGCAAGGCCGGCGAGCGGTTCGGCGTGCGCAACTCGGGCGCGTCGGTGGTGATCGAGGGCTGTGGCTCCAACGGGTGTGAATACATGACCGGCGGTGTCGCGGTGATCCTCGGGCGCATCGGGGCCAACTTCGGCGCAGGCATGACGGGCGGCATGGCTTACCTTTACGACCCGGACGGGACGGCAGAGGAGTTCATGAACCTTGAAAGCCTTGTCACCTGCGCGGTCAGCCACCCGCATTGGGAAGCGCAGCTTTTGGGCCTGATCGAACGCCATGTGGCCGAGACCGGCAGCCAGAAGGCGGCGCATATCTTGGCGCATTGGCCGGAAGAGCGGGCGAATTTCCTTCAGGTCTGCCCGAAGGAAATGCTGATGCACCTGCCGCAACCGCTCAGCGACGAGCGTCAGGCCGTGCCTGCCGAATAAACCGGTTGGCGGCACCTTTTGCAGGGCCGGGGGCAATGCCTCCGGCCCTGTGGCATTGCGCGGCGGGCGCTTGACCCCGGCGCGGGCTTCGTGGTTTTTGGCGGGATGGCAAATACCCCGCGCAAGACAACAAAACCCAAGGCAAAACCGGCCGCCCCGGCACCGGAACTGCTGGAGCCGGTGGCGCTGGCACTGCGGCACCGCCTGCGGATCTGGGGGGGGCGCGGACTGATGGGGGTGGCGGGGCTGTTTGGGGCGCTGATCCTGATCTATGCGCTGCTGCCGGTGCCGACCAATATCTATCAGATGCAGGAACGCTGGCGTCTGGGCGCAATCGAAAAGGATTGGGTCGGCTGGGACGATATTGCCCCGGTGATGGCGCGGTCTGTTGTCGCGGCAGAGGATGCCAATTTCTGCCTGCACTGGGGCTTTGACATGGCGGCAATCCGCGCAGCGCTGGAACAGGGCGGCAATCGGGGTGCCTCCACGCTCAGCCAGCAGGTCGTGAAGAACGTGTTCCTCTGGCATGGGCGCAACTGGGCGCGCAAGGCGATGGAGGGCGTGCTGACTCCGGTTGTCGAACTGGTCTGGACCAAGCGGCGCATCCTGCATGTCTATCTGAACGTGGCCGAATTCGGTGAAGGCGTGTTCGGGGTCGAGGCGGCGGCGCAGCATTTCTACGGGGTGTCTGCCGCGCAGCTGACGGCGCAACAGGCCGCGCGTCTGGCCGCCGTGCTGCCGGACCCGAAAACCCGCAATGCCGGCAAGCCCGGCCCGGTGACACGCAAGCGCGCCGCCCAGATCGCCTCGGGCGCCGAGACGATCCGCGTCGATGGCCGCGCCGCATGTTTCGAGGACTAGCGGGGCGTCCGGCCCTTACGGGTTGAATTTATGTCCGCTTCACGGCAATGAAGACCATCCCTTCTGTGAAAGTCCTGCCCGCTATGAACCGCCTGTATCACGTTCCGCTCTCGCCCTTCTGCCGCAAGGTGCGCCTGACGCTGGCCGAAAAGCGCATCGAGGTGGAACTGGTCGAGGAACGCTACTGGGATCCGTCGCCCGATTTCCTGCGGCGCAACCCGGCCGGAAAGGTGCCGGTGCTGCGCATGGAGGGCCGGGTAATGAGCGAAAGCCAGGCGATCTGCGAATATCTGGAAGAAGCGTTTCCCACCCCGGTGCTGATGCCGCGCGATGTGGATGGCCGCTATGAGGTGCGCCGGATCTGCGCCTGGTTCGATGACAAGTTCCATGACGAAGTGACCTCGAAGCTGCTGTATGAGCGGGTCAACAAGAAGGTGATGGCGCAGGGCTATCCCGACAGCAAGAATGTGAAATTCGGGGCCAGTCGGATCAAGTATCATCTCGATTACATGGCTTGGTTGCTGGATCAGCGGCGCTGGCTGGCAGGCGATGCGATGACGCTGGCCGACTTTACGGCAGCGGCGCATCTGAGCTGTCTGGATTACATCAGCGACGTGGACTGGAACCGCCATGCCGTCGTCAAGGACTGGTATGTCAAGATCAAGTCGCGGCCCTGTTTCCGCACCCTGCTGATGGATCAGGTGCCGGGCTTTCCGCCGCCCGCCCATTATGCCGATCTGGATTTCTGACCGGCCGCCGGGCCTTTGGATCAGGGTGAATGGGCATGGATGCCGCGGTGCTGAAGGAACGGCTGGTGCTGCGGGCCCTGGAGGAAGGCTTCTCCAAGGTTGGCATCTGTGCACCGGATGCCGTGCCGGAAACGGCGGGGCGGCTGCGCGCCTTTCTTGAGGCGGGCCGTCACGGCCAGATGGCCTGGATGGCCGAGCGCGAGGCCTGGCGCGGCTCTGCCGCCGCCCTCTGGCCCGAGGCGCGGTCTGTCATCATGCTGGCAGAGGTCTATACACCCGAGGCCGATCCGCTGGCGGTGCTGGAGCGGCCCGAGCGCGCGGCGATCAGCGTCTATGCCCAGGGCAAGGATTATCACGATCTGGTCAAGCGGCGGCTGAAGCGGCTGGGCGGTTGGTTCGCCCATCTCAGCGGGGCCGAGATCAAGGTCTTTGTCGATACCGCACCGGTGATGGAAAAGCCGCTGGCACAGGCGGCAGGGCTGGGCTGGCAGGGCAAACACACCAATCTTCTGGCGCGGGATCTGGGCAGCTGGTTCTTTCTGGGCGCGATCTTCACGACCGAGGATCTGCCGAAAGACACGGCAGAGACGGGCCATTGCGGGCGCTGCACCGCCTGTCTGGACATTTGCCCGACCAAGGCCTTTCCCGCCCCCTATCAACTCGATGCACGGCGCTGCATTTCCTATCTGACGATTGAGCACAAAGGGCCGGTGGACGCAGAGCTGCGCGGGTTGATGGGCAATCGCATCTATGGCTGCGACGATTGTCTGGCCATCTGCCCGTGGAACAAGTTCGCGCAGGCGGCAAAGGACATCGGCTATCAACCGCGTGTCGGGGCGCCGCTGCTGGCCGATCTGGCGGTGCTGGATGATGCGGCGTTTCGGGCGCGCTTTGCCGGATCGCCGATCAAGCGGATCGGGCGCGACAGGTTCGTGCGCAATGTCCTGTATGCCATCGGCAATTCCGGGGATCGCGGCTTGTGGCCTGTGGCCGCCGCGCTGCGCGGTGACAGCGACCCGGCGGTTGCCGATGCGGCAGAGTGGGCCTGTGGGCGGCTTGCCTGAATTTTGCCATCGCTTGGCGTCAGACTGCCCGGAGTGATTCAGGGTGAAACGATGTCGACATTTCTTGCGCCGGGCAGCACCGGCCTTTTTTATCTCAGCCTTCTGGCCCTTGGCCTTCTGGTCAACCTGCTGACGCTGCTGGCTTTCTGGATCGACAAACGCCGGGCCGAGGCTGACGAATGGCGGGTGCCCGAGGCCCTGCTGCTGCGGCTGGCCTTGCTGGGCGGCTGGCCCGCCGCAAAGCTGGCGCAGATCGGATTGCGCCACAAAACCCGCAAACAGCCGTTCGGGCGCAAGCTGAACCGGGTGCCGCTGTGGCAGGCGCTGGCACTTGTTCTGGTGCTGGGCATCAGCTTTGGCCGGTCCGACGCGCTGCAACTGCAAGCGCAGGAGATGCTGGGGCAGGCGTCAAGCCTTTGGGCGTCGGGCGGCAGCAACAGCGCGGAACCCCGCGTGAAACCGGCAGCCGCACCGGCGGAACCCGGCGCAGCGCGATGGATCACGGTTGGGGAATAGCCGATTCGGGCGTAGTCTGTTGCCAACTCACACAGGAGGAAGACAGGATGAGCAGACATCTGGCTGACAAACGCGCGCCTTCGAATGGCGGGCGTGTAAAACAATTTCTGCGCATCGCGCATCAGAATGCACAGGATCTGTGGCAGGATTCGCGCCGCCGCCCGGTTCCGGTGGCCGTGAACAACCGCCGCATGGTCGAATTCCTGCGCATTGCGCGCGGGCGGCAGGTCTAATGGTTTACGCTGACGCGGCATGTCTTGCCGCGTCAGACCACCTGACCAAAAGACGTTGACATAACTTCAAACATATATATCGTGCACGATATAGTCATGAAGGATTTAATGGAGGATCCAATGATCAAGGACGTAGTGTATCGCACGGTGGCAGAGGCCAAGGGCGGCGGGCGCAATGGCACGTCGGCAACGCTGGACGGCGCGCTGGCCGTGACGCTGAGCGTGCCGAAGGAAATGGGCGGCGAAGGCAAGGGCAACAACCCCGAACAGCTGTTCGCGGTCGGCTATGCGGCCTGCTATCTGGGCGCGATCCGCTTTGCGGCGGGCAATGAAAAGATCGGTGATGTGCCCGTGGATGCCAGCGTCAAGACGCAGATCGGCATTGGCCCGCGCGCCGAAGGCGGCTTTGGCATCACCGCGACGCTGACCGTCAGCCTGCCGGGGGTCGAGCGCAGCGTGGCGGAACGCATGGTCGAGCGCGGCCATTTCATTTGCCCCTATTCCAATGCGATCAAGGGCAATGTGCATGTGGTGACCATTCTGGAGTGACCGCCGCCGCAATGTAAAAAGCCCGGCGCATCTCTGCGCCGGGCTTTGTCATTTCCGGGCTGCCGCACTCAGGCGCGGACAAGCGCCTCGTATTCGGTGGCGATGTCGCGGGTCAGCGCGCCCACCTCGAAATGGTAATCGCCGATCTGGCCCACCGGGGTCACTTCGGCGGCGGTGCCGGTCAGCCAGCACTGTTCAAAGCCTTCCAGCTCTGCCGCCTCGATATGGCGCTCATGCACCGTGATACCTTTGGCCTTCAGCATTTCGATCACGGTCTGGCGGGTGATCCCATTCAGGATCGCATCCGGCAGCGGCGTATGCACTTCGCCATTTTTCACAAAGAAGATATTCGCGCCGGTGGCTTCGGCCACATAGCCGCGATAGTCGAACATCATCGCGTCAGAGCAGCCCTTGGCCTGTGCCGCATGTTTCGACATGGTGCAGATCATGTACAGACCGGCCGCCTTGGCCGCATGCGGGATGGTTTCCGGCGAGGGGCGCTTCCATTTGGAAATGTCGAGCTTGGCGCCCTTGAACTTGGCGTCGCCATAATAGGCACCCCAGGTCCAGCAGGCGATGGCAAGGCGCACCGGGTTGGCGAGGCTGGCCACGCCCATTTCTTCGCCCGCACCCCGGAAGGCCACCGCGCGCACATAGGCATCGGTCAGGCCATTGGCGGCCAGAACCGCATCCTTCGCCGCGTTGATCTGCTCCACCGTATAGGGGATCGGCATGTCCAGCAGATCACCCGAAGTCAGCAAGCGCTGCGAATGTTCCGAGGATTTGAAGATCTTGCCATTATAGCACCGCTCGCCCTCGAACACCGACGAGGCGTAGTGCAGCGCATGGGTCAGGATGTGGACCTTGGCCTCACGCCACTCCACCATCTCGCCATCCATCCAGATCTTGCCGTCACGATCATCAAATCCAGCCATCGAAACCTCCTCGGCTTTTCGGAATGTTGCGCAAGAAAGGTCCATATCGGGCATAAAGTTGCGCAAAAACTGAGATTCGCTAACAGTTGCGTCTTGGAAAGTCAACAAGGCTGACGTAAATTCAACGCAAGTGCAGGGAGGCGGGGATGAGTGAGCCGGGTGCGGGCGGGGAAAGCCTGCTGTTTCTGACGGATGAGCAATTGCGCAAGGGCATCGAGGCGATGTTCTTTGCCTATCGGGGATTCACCGCCGATCCCGACCGGATTCTGGACGGAATGGATTATGGCCGCGCGCATCACCGGGCGATCCACTTCATCCACCGCTCGCCGGGGACAACGGTCAACAATCTGCTGTCGATCCTGGGCGTGACCAAACAGAGCCTGAACCGGGTGCTGCGCACCCTGATCGACGACGGGCTGGTGGAAAGTCGCGTGGGCCGGGTGGACAAGCGCGAACGGCATCTGTTCCTGACCGAAAAGGGATCAGAGCTGGAACGGGCCCTGTCGGATGCCCAGCGGGCGCGGATGCGCGCGGCCTATCGTGCTGCGGGGCCGCAAGCGGTGCAGGGCTTTCGCACCGTGCTGGAGGCGATGATGGACCCGGATCTGCGCAAACAATACCAAACCATGAAGGAGAGCGGCGCATGAGCGATCCGCAAGCGCATCTTCTGGTGGTGGATGATGATGAACGCATCCGCGGGCTGTTGCAGAAGTTCCTGATCCGCAATGGCTTTCTGGTCACGATTGCCCGCGATGCGGCGCAGGCGCGGCGGTTGCTGGCGGGGCTGGAGTTCGATCTTCTGGTGCTGGATGTGATGATGCCGGGCGAGGATGGCATCGCGCTGACCCGCGATCTGCGCGCCAAGATGGGCGTGCCGATCCTGCTGCTGACGGCCAAGGGCGAAACCGTGAACCGGATCGAAGGGCTGGAGGCGGGGGCGGATGATTATCTGGTGAAACCGTTCGAGCCGAAAGAGCTGTTGCTGCGCATCAATGCCATCCTGCGCCGGGTGCCAATGAACAAACCCGCCGAAACCGGGCCGAAAGTGCTGCATCTGGGCACGGTGCGCTATGACATGGAGCGCGGAGAGCTGTGGCGTGGCACCGAACCCGTGCGCCTGACCGCGACCGAGGCGCAGCTGATGCGCATCTTCGCGGCCCAGCCCGGCGAGCCGGTCAGCCGCGAGCGTCTGGTTGGCGATCTGGGGCCAAGCGAGACCGACAGCGGCGAAAAGGCGCAGGAACGCGCGGTGGATGTGCAGATCACCCGGCTGCGCCGCAAGATCGAGGCGGACCCGAAACAACCGCGCTATCTGCAAACCGTTCGGGGTGCGGGATATATGCTTCAGCCCGATTGACGCAAAGGGCAGGCGCTGTAAGGTCGCGCGGCTGCCCCTCCGGCAGCGTTTGGGAGAGACGAGATGCGACCTGCGAAGTGTTTGGTGACTGGGCTTGCGGCGCTGCTGCTGTCCGGGGTGATGGTGCAGGCACAGGATTTGCAGGCTTTCGACACGGTCGAAGGGTGGGAAATTCTGGTGGATCCGACGGTGGGCAATGGCTGTCTGATCAATGCGGAATTCGAAGATGGATCGGATGTGCGCATCGGCTTCGATATGGCGGCGGACAGCGGCTATGTGCTGGCGGCGAACGCGGCTTGGGGCGACATCGAACAGGGCGCAACCTATCCGCTGACCTTCAGCCTGGATGGCGATGTCTATGAGGCCGAAGGCAAGGGCCTGTATATCGACGACCTGCCGGGCGTGGATATTGCCTTTGACAGCATGGATTTCCTGATGGGTCTGGCTGAAAAGAACAGCATGGAGCTTTCGACCTCCAATGGTCCGGTGATGACAATCGACCTGAGCGGCAGCGCTGCCGCCTTGCTGCGGGCGATTGAATGTCAGGAACAGCAGGGCTGATCCGGTCTGCGGTTTCGGGGCGCGGTCTGCCCCCGGAACCGCCTGAGGGCTTTGCACGGAAAGGGCAAGGATATGACAACGCTGGTCTATTCACACCCCGATTGTCTGGACCATCGCGAACCGCCGGGCCATCCCGAACAGGCCGCGCGGCTGTTGGCAGTTGAACGGGGGCTGGCCGGGCTGGATCTGGAGCGGCGGGAGGCCCCCTTGGCCGATGTGACGGATGTACTGCGCTGCCATCCGGCGCAATATGTGGCGCGGGTCGAACGCGCGGTGCCGCAGCAGGGCTGGGCGCAGCTGGATGGCGACACCTATATGGCCCCCGGATCCTGTCAGGCCGCCTTGCGCGCTGTGGGGGGCGTCTGCGCGGCAGTGGATGCGGTGATAGGCGCGCAGGCGCGCAATGCCTTTGTCGCCTGCCGCCCGCCGGGCCATCATGCCGAACGTGAAACGGCCATGGGCTTTTGCCTGTTCGGCAGCGTGGCGATCGGGGCGAAACGGGCGCTGGATCATCACGGGCTGGCTCGTGTGGCGGTGGTGGATTTCGATGTGCATCACGGCAATGGCACGCAGGATCTGCTGTGGGACGAGCCGCGCTGCCTGTTCGCCTCCAGCCAGCAGATGCCGCTCTATCCGGGCAGCGGTTTCGCGGATGAGCGCGGCGCACATGGGCAGATGGTGAATGTGCCGCTGCGTGGGGGCAGTGGCGGTGCCGAGATGCACGCCGCCTATCAGCGCGAGGTGTTTCCGCGCCTGACTGCCTTTCAGCCGGAGCTGATCCTGATTTCGGCGGGGTTTGATGCCCATGCCGACGATCCGCTGGCCGGGCTGATGTGGCGCACGGCAGATTTTGCCTGGCTGACGGAACAACTCTGTGATCTGGCCGATGCGCTGTGCGGCGGGCGGGTGGTATCCGCGCTGGAGGGCGGTTATGATCTGGATGCGCTGGCGGCATCTGTCGCGGCGCATGTGGGTGTATTGCAGCGGAGGGGCCAATGACCGGAAAACCGATTGCCGAGATGACATTTGAAGAGGCGATGGGCGCGCTGGAAGCCGTGGTGACCCAGCTGGAGCGCGGCGATGTGGCGCTGGAGCAGAGCATTGCCTTTTACGAACGCGGGGCGGCACTGAAAGCGCATTGCGCCGACAAGCTGAAAGCCGCCGAAGAAAAAGTGGAACTGATCCGCGCGCAGGAAGGCCGTGCCGTCGGCACCACCCCGGCGGAGGGGATGTGAGCTTTCCGGCCCTGTTGGCGGCAGATGCCGCATTGGTGCAGGCGCGGCTGGATGCGGCGCTGCGCGCGCGGGCCGAGGTGCCGGTGGTGCAGGCGATGCGCTATGCGGTGCAGGGCGGCAAGCGGCTGCGGGCCTTCCTCGTGCTGGAATCGGCCCGGCTGCATGGCATCGCGCCCGAGGCGGCGGTGAGTGCGGCAGCCGCGGTCGAGGCTTTGCACGCCTATAGCCTGATCCATGATGATCTGCCCTGCATGGATGATGACGATCTGCGCCGGGGCCTGCCCACGGTGCATGTGAAATGGGATGAGGCGACGGCGGTTCTGGCAGGCGATGCCTTGCAGACCCTGGCGTTTGAATTGCTCTGTGATCCGGCGCTGGGCGGGGCAGAGCGGCGGCTGGCGCTGGTGGGCGGATTGGCCCGGGCCAGCGGGGCCGAAGGCATGGTGCTGGGGCAGGCGCTGGATATTGCCGCCGAAACCGCGCCGGTGCCTTTGACGCTGCCCGAAATCACCCGGCTGCAAGCGGGCAAGACCGGCGCGCTGATCTGCTTTTCGGCCGAGGCCGGGGCCTTGCTGGCCGGGACCGATCCGGCCCCCTTGCGGGCCTATGCCACAGCGCTGGGGCTTGCTTTTCAGATTGCCGATGACATCTTGGATGTGGAGGGCGATGCGGCCTCGGTCGGCAAGCGTGTCGGCAAGGATGCCGAAGCGGGCAAAGCGACCTTCGTGTCCCTGCTGGGGCTGGAAGGGGCGAAAATCCGCGCAGCGGCGCTGGTGGCCGAGGCGGAAGCGGCCCTCGCGCCCTATGGCACTGCGGCCAGTGCCTTGATTGACGCGGCGCGCTTCGTTATCTCGCGCCAGAGCTGAACAACCCCGAGGAGGGGCGCCATGACTGACAGACCCAGGACGCCCGTATTGGATCGGGTGCGCGTGCCCGCCGACATGAAGGGCCTGACCGACCGGGAGCTGCGGCATCTGGCGGACGAGCTGCGCGCCGAGACGATCTCGGCGGTGTCGGTCACCGGCGGGCATCTGGGCGCGGGTCTGGGTGTGGTCGAGCTGACGGTGGCGCTGCATGCGGTGTTCGATGCGCCGCGCGACAAGATCATCTGGGATGTGGGCCATCAATGTTACCCGCACAAGATCCTGACCGGGCGGCGCGATCGGATCCGCACCCTGCGCACCGAAGGCGGGCTGTCGGGCTTCACCAAACGGTCGGAAAGCCCCTACGATCCGTTCGGCGCGGCGCATAGCTCCACTTCCATCTCTGCCGCGCTGGGCTTTGCCTGCGCCGCCGATCTGGGTGGTGATCCGGGCGATGCGGTGGCGGTGATCGGCGATGGCTCGATGTCGGCGGGCATGGCCTTCGAGGCGATGAACAACGCGGGCCACCTGAAAAAGCGGCTGTTCGTGATCCTCAACGACAATGAAATGAGCATCGCGCCGCCGGTCGGGGCGCTGTCCTCCTATCTGAGCCGCCTTTATGCGGGCGCCCCGTTTCAGGAGCTGAAAGCGGCGGCCAAGGGCGCGGTCAGCCTGCTGCCCGAACCGTTTCAGGAAGGCGCGCGGCGGGCCAAGGAAATGCTGAAAGGCATGACCGTGGGCGGCACCCTGTTCGAGGAGCTGGGCTTTTCCTACGTCGGCCCGGTGGATGGGCATGATTTGGACCAATTGCTGCCAGTGCTGCGCACCGCGCGGGCGCGCGCGACCGGGCCGATCCTGATCCATGTGATCACCAAGAAGGGCAAAGGCTATGCCCCGGCAGAGGCGGCCCGCGACAAGGGCCACGCCACCGCCAAGTTCGATGTGCTGACCGGCGCGCAGGTCAAGGCCAAAAGCAATGCGCCCAGCTATACCAAGGTCTTTGCGCAAAGCCTGATGGCCGAGGCGGGCCGCGATGACAAGATCGTGGCGGTAACGGCGGCTATGCCGGATGGCACCGGGCTGAACCTGTTTGCCGAACGCTTTCCGCGCCGCTGCTTTGATGTGGGCATTGCCGAACAACATGCCGTGACCTTTGCCGCCGGGCTGGCGGCGGGCGGGCTGAAGCCGTTCTGCGCGATCTATTCCACCTTCCTGCAACGCGGCTACGATCAGGTCGTGCATGACGTGGCGATCCAGCGTCTGCCGGTGCGCTTTGCGATCGACCGGGCCGGGCTGGTCGGCGCGGATGGTGCAACCCATGCCGGATCGTTTGACGTGGCCTTCATGGCCAATCTGCCGGGCATGGTGGTGATGGCTGCGGCAGACGAGGCGGAACTGGTGCATATGGTCGCCACTGCGGCGGCCTATGACGAAGGGCCAAGCGCCTTCCGCTTTCCGCGCGGCGATGGGGTCGGGGTGGAACTGCCCGAGCGGGGCGTGCCCCTGACCATCGGCAAGGGCCGGGTGATCCGCGAAGGCAGCCGCGTGGCGCTGCTGTCCTTTGGCACGCGGCTGGCCGAAGTGACCCGCGCAGCCGAGGCGCTGGCCGCGCGCGGCATCACCGCCACCGTGGCCGATGCGCGGTTTGCCAAGCCGCTTGACCGCGACCTGATCCTGCAACTGGCGCAGCATCATGAGGCGCTGATCTGTATCGAAGAGGGCGCGGTCGGCGGCTTTGGCAGCCATGTCGCGCAATTGCTGGCCGATGCGGCGGTGTTCGACCGGGGGCTGAAGTTCCGCTCGATGGTGCTGCCCGATACGTTCATTGATCAGGCCAGCCCCGAGGCGATGTATGCCGTGGCTGGCATGAATGCGCCGCAGATCGAGGCGAAGGTTCTGGAGGCCCTGGGCGTGGCGGTGGTGGGCCTGCGGGCCTGAAGCCCGCCTCTGGCCATCAGCCGAAAGCGTTTATCACCACAAAAATCGCCGATTTCACCAGCGCGTAGGCAATGCTGCCCACCCAGCCAAAGGCCGCGACGGTGCTGATCAGGCCGACGATCACCCACAGCCCGTCCCGCTCCAGCAGGGCGAGGGCGATCACGCAGATGGCGGCGGCGGGCAGAAGGTTGCCCAGCGGGATCGGCAGCGACAGCAGCACCGCAAGGGCCAGACAAACGCCACCCAGAACCCGCTCCATCACCGGGCTGACCAGCGGCCACCAGCGTTGTTGCAGCATCTTTTCGGCGCGGTTGAGGATCGGCGTGGCTTTCGAGACGATGTTGCGGAACGCGTCACGCGTCATCGACCGGTTGGCGATGAAGCCGGGCAGCCAAGGTTGCCGCCCCAGCATCAATTGCGATGACAGATAGATCAGCGGCAGGCCCAGCACCGCCGCAACGCCGGGCGGGGTGGGCAGGATGTTCGGAAAGGCAAACAGGAACAGCAGGGCGGCAATGGCCCGCCCCTGCATCGCAGTCAGCAGATCGCCCACCGTCACCCGCTCTGCGGTATGGTCTTCGGCAAAGGCTTGCAGCAGTTCCGAAAACCGTCGGCGGGCTTTGGCAGGCACGGCAGACGGGTCGGTATTCGTGTCACTCATCATCTTCGCTGCTCTTGCCCTTGCTCCGCCTAGAGGTAGGGGCGGGGCCCCGGCTGCGCAAGGGTGATGATACGCCGCAGGCAAGGGCGGTCAGCGCGCGCCCTTTGTCGGGATCTGGGCGTGAAGGGCGGCCAGACCGTCGCGATAGGTCGGATAGCGCAGGGTCACCCCCAGATCGGTTTTCATCCGGTCATTCCGCACCCGTTTGCTTTCGGCATAAAAGCTGCGGGCCAGCGCGGTCATGTCGGCCTTGTCGATCTCAACTTCGGGAGGCAGCGGCACGCCCAGCAATTCGGCGGCATGGCCCAGCACATCTTGCGGCGGCGACGGATCATCGTCGCAGATGTTGTAGATTGCGCCGGGGGCCGGGCGGTGGATCGAGGCCTCCAGAACCTGCCCGATATCCTCGACATGGATGCGCGAAAAGAACTGGCCGGGTTTCACGATGCGCTGTGCCGTGCCCTCCAGCACCTTGCGGAACGGGCCACGCCCCGGCCCATAGATCCCCGCCAGCCGGAAAATATGCAGCGGCAGCCCCAGCGCCTGCCATTGCGCCTCGGCCGCGACCCGGTGATGGCCGCGCGCGGTGCCGGGGGTCAGCGCCGTGGTCTCGTCCACCCAACCGCCCTGATGATCGCCGTAAACGCCGGTGGTGGACAGATAGCCGACCCAGCGCGTCGGCGCCTGTGCAAGCTGTGCCGCATGGGCGGCCAGCACCGGATCACCCGCTGCATCCGGCGCGATGGAGCTGAGGATATGCGTCGCCTGTGCCAAGGCCGGGGCCAGATCGGCCCCCGGCCAGATCAGCGGCTCCACCCCCTGCGCGGCCAGCCGGGCCGCTTTTTCGGCGCTGCGCGTGGTGCCGATCACCCGCCAGCCCTGCGGCAACAGCCGCGCCGCCAAAGCCTGCGCCGAATATCCATGGCCAAGCGAAAGAAGAACCTGTGTCATGCCGCCCCTGCGCACTGCCTGTTCGCACCCATTTTCCGCGCTGTGCTGCGCGGATGCAAGCCGCGTCATGCCGCTGTGACGCCGGGCCGCTATCTGCGGCAGGACTTGATTTGCTCCGCACAGACAGTGCAGAAAGGGCGATCAAAAAATGGATAGACAGACGTGATGCAGATTTCACAGACCATACTGACGCCGCCCGATGCGGCGCATGAAAGTTTCACCGATCCCGCCGCAGCCGTGGCGCGGCTGGAGGCGCTGTATGACGAGGCGACCGCCTTCCTGTCGGCCCAGTTCAGCACGGTGGTGATGGGGCAGCGCCCGACAGCGCGGCTGCGCGCCTATTACCCCGAGATCCGCTTTACCACGACCAGCTTCACCAAGACCGACTCGCGTCTGTCCTTCGGCCATGTGGCGCAGCCCGGCAGCTATGCCACCACCGTCACCCGGCCCGATCTGTTCCGCAATTACCTGACGCAGCAGATTGCGCTTCTGATCCACAATCACGGTGTTCCGGTCAGCATCGGCCCGTCGCAGACACCGATCCCGGTGCATTTTGCGGTGGCGGGCAACCCCGGCGTGGCCGTGCCGCAGGAGGGCGTGCTGGACTTCTCGCTGCGTGATGTGTTCGACGTGCCGGATCTGGCCACCACCAATGATGACATCGTGAATGGTGTGCTGACCGAATATGCCGATGGCTCGCGCCCGCTGGCACCGTTCACTGCGCAGCGGGTGGATTATTCGCTGGCCCGGCTGGCGCATTACACCGCAACCGATCCGCGGCACTTCCAGAACCATGTTCTGTTCACCAACTATCAGTTCTATGTCGATGAATTCGAGGCCTATGCCCGCAAGGTGCTGGGCGACCCGGACTCCGGCTATACCGGCTTTGTCGCCCCCGGCAATCACGAGATCACGACGCCCGACGCGGTGCTGCCGCTGAACCCGAAAATGCCGCAGATGCCGACCTATCACCTGAAACGGGCGGATGGGCAGGGCATCACGCTGGTGAATATCGGGGTCGGCCCGTCGAATGCGAAAACCGCCACGGACCACATTGCCGTGCTGCGCCCCCATGCCTGGCTGATGGTCGGCCATTGCGCCGGGCTGCGCAACAGCCAGAGCCTTGGCGATTTTGTGCTGGCCCATGCCTATCTGCGCGAAGATCACGTGCTGGATGCCGATCTGCCGATCTGGGTGCCGATCCCGGCACTGGCCGAGATCCAGATTGCGCTGGAAGATGCGGTGGAACATGTGACCCAGCTGGAAGGTTACGAGTTGAAACGCATCATGCGCACCGGCACCGTCGCCACCATCGACAATCGCAATTGGGAGCTGCGCGACCAGTCCGGCCCGGTGCAGCGCCTGTCGCAATCGCGCGCCATTGCGCTGGATATGGAAAGCGCCACCATCGCCGCGAATGGCTTTCGCTTCCGGGTGCCCTACGGCACCTTGCTTTGTGTCAGCGACAAACCGCTGCATGGCGAATTGAAACTGCCGGGCATGGCGTCGGATTTCTACAAGACGCAGGTGTCGCGCCATCTGCTGATCGGGATTCACGCGATGGAGCTGTTGCGCGAAATGCCGGTGGAACGTATCCACAGCCGCAAGTTGCGCAGCTTCGAGGAAACCGCCTTCCTCTGAGCCCTGCCAGCTTTGGCAAAACGCCGCGTAAACGGGCGATCGGGGCTTGCACTTTGCCGCGAAAACCTGTGTAGCGGGGCGCATCACGCCCCCGATGGGGCAAAGACAGACCCCGCGAGGCAGCGGGGCCAAAGACGATAAGGAACAGGACATGTCGAAACCGATGACCAAGACGCAGCTGGTGGCCGCTCTGGCCGAAACCATGGGCGCCGACAAGAAAGTCGCCGGCTCTGCTCTGGATGCGATTGCCGAAGTCGTGGCGCGCGAAGTGGCCGCCGGTGGCGCCGTGACGCTGCCGGGCCTTGGCAAGGTCGTGTGCCGCGAGCGTCCCGAGCGTCAGGTCCGTAACCCGGCCACGGGCGAAACCGTGACCAAGGCGGCTGACAAGCAGGTGAAATTCACCATCGCCAAAGCCCTGAAAGACAGCGTGAACGGCTGAGCCATTCCCGCCTTGCAGCCCCCGGGCTGCACTCATAGGGTCGCCTCGGGCGGCCCTTTTGCTTTTGCGGAGACGGAGATGGATATACGCGCGCTTGCGATGGGTCTGGCCTTCGCGGTGATCTGGTCTTCGGCCTATGCCACCGCGCGGGTGATCGTGGCGGATGCGGCGCCGCTGCTGTCGCTGGCCATCCGCTTCTCCATCTCGGGGGCGCTGGCCTTGGCTGTCGGGCTGGCGCTGGGGCAGCGGTTGCGGCTAACGCCTGCGCAATGGCGCGCGACGCTGATCTTCGGCCTGTGCCAGAATGCGATTTACCTCGGGCTGAATTTCGTGGCGATGCAATGGATCGAGGCCTCCCTGGCCGCAATCATCGCCTCGACCATGCCGCTGCTGGTGGCGGCTCTGGGCTGGATGCTGTTCGGCGAACGCATCCGCCCGCTGGGAATCGTCGGCCTGTTGACCGGCATGGCCGGGGTGGCGCTGATCATGGCGGCGCGGATGCAGGGCGGGGCGGCCCCCTTGGGGCTTGCGCTGTGCCTGATCGCCGCGCTGGCCTTGGCGCTGGCCACGCTGATGATGCGCGGGGCCAGTTCGGGCGGCAATCTGTGGATCGTGGTGGGTTTGCAGATGTGGGTCGGCGCAGCACTGCTCTGGGTCGCGGCGCTGGGGTTCGAACCGTGGCGGCTGACCGCCTCGCCCGCCTGGATGCTGGCGATGGCGTATCAGATCGTCATGCCGGGCATTGTGGCGACGGTGCTGTGGTTCGGGCTGGTGGCGCGGATCGGGGCGGTGAAAGCCTCGACCTTTCACTTCCTCAACCCGTTCTTCGGCGTGCTGATCGCCGCCGTGCTGCTGGGCGAGGCGGTGCGTCTGACCGATATGATCGGCGTGGTGATCGTGATGGCGGGGATTCTGGCGGTGCAGATTTCCAAACAGGTGCCGTCAGTTCAGGCCCCTGCGCGCGGGGCCTGAACTGGCAGGTTCAGCCGATCTTGCCGCGTTGCCCGCCGGTCTGGCCACGATCCAGCAGCAGGTGATCCAGCAACACTGCCGCCATCATCGCCTCGCCCACCGGCACGGCGCGGATGCCGACACAGGGATCATGCCGCCCCTTGGTGATCAGATCCACCTCTTCGCCGCCCTGCGTGACCGTCTGGCGCGGTGTGAGGATCGAGGAGGTGGGTTTCACCGCAAATCGCACCACCACATCCTGCCCGGTGGAGATGCCGCCCAGTATACCGCCTGCGTGGTTTGACAGGAACTCCGGGCCATTTGGCCCCATGCGGATCTCGTCGGCATTCTCGACCCCGGTCAGGCAGGCGGCGGCCATGCCTTCGCCGATCTCCACCGCCTTCACGGCATTGATGCTCATCATCGCGGTGGCCAGATCGCTGTCGAGCTTGGCATAGATCGGCGCGCCCAGCCCCGCAGGCACACCCGAGGCGACAACCTCGATCACCGCGCCGACGGAATTGTGGGCCTTGCGCAGGTCATCCAGATAGGCCGCCCAATCGGCCACCGCGACCGCATCGGGGCACCAGAACGGGTTCTGGTCGATCTGCGCGGCGTCAAACCGGCTGCGGTCAATCTGATGCGGGCCGATCTGCACCATATAGCCGGTAATTTTCAGCCCCGGCACCAGCGCAGCCAGCGCCGCCCGCGCCACGCCGCCCGCCGCCACCCGCGCCGCGGTTTCGCGCGCGGACGACCGGCCACCGCCGCGATAATCGCGCAGGCCGTATTTCTGATGATAGGTGATGTCGGCATGGCCGGGGCGGAAGGCGCGGGCAATCTCGCCATAATCCTTGCTGCGCTGATCGGTGTTGTCGATCATCAGCTGGATCGGCGTGCCGGTGCTGCGCCCCTCGAACACGCCCGACAGGATCTTCACCTGATCGGGTTCCTGCCGCTGGGTGGTGTATTTGTTCTGCCCCGGCTTTCTGCGGTCCAGCCAGTGCTGCAAGGCTTCGGCCTCGATCGGCACACCGGGCGGGCAGCCATCCACCGTGGCCCCCAGCGCAGGTCCATGGCTTTCGCCCCAGGTGGTGACGCGAAACAGATGTCCGTAGGTGTTGAAGCTCATGGCGCGCACTCCTTCTTGCGTTTGTGCATATGCCAAGCCCCGCTGCGGATAAACCCGAAATTCGTCTGATAGGGCGGGGCGAAGAGGGCTCCCCCTTGCGCCTGTCGCGCTTTGGCTTATGGTCTGCGCCACCTCGGGGTGCCTTGAGTGGCTGAGATGCGAAAGCGGACCCGTTGAACCTGAACCGGTTAAGACCGGCGGAGGGAAGGTGTGACCAACTCTGGCACGCTCCGTCTCCGCCCGTCGCAGATGGAGGATGACGATGAAATCACCTATGTTTGCTGCGGGTTTTCTGGCTGTCGCGTCGGTCGCGCAGGCAGAAACCCCAGTGCTGAATGTGCTGACCTATGACAGTTTTGTCAGCGAATGGGGCCCCGGCCCGGCGATTGAAAAGGCGTTCGAGGCCGAATGTGGCTGTGATGTGGTCTTTACGGCGGCGGGGGACGGTGCGGCCCTGCTGGCGCGGGTGCAGCTTGAGGGCGCGAAAACCGATGCGGATGTGGTGCTGGGGCTGGATACCAACCTGACCGCCGCCGCCCGCGCAACCGGGCTGTTTGCCGCGCATGGCCAGACGCCCGACCTTGCGCTGCCACTGGCCTGGACCGATGCCGATTTCCTGCCCTATGACTGGGGCTGGTTCGCCTTTGTCCACAACAAGACGCTGACGGCGCCGACCTCCTTCAAGGCGCTGGCCGAGTCGGATCTGAAGATCGTGATTCAGGATCCGCGCTCCTCCACCCCCGGTCTGGGCCTGCTGATGTGGGTGAAAGCGGCCTATGGGGACGAGGCTCCGGCGATCTGGGCGGCGCTGGCTGACAATATCGTGACCGTGACCCCCGGCTGGTCCGAGGCGTATGGCCTGTTTCTGGAGGGCGAGGCCGATCTGGTGCTGAGCTATACCACCTCGCCCGCCTATCACCTGATCGCCGAAGAGGATGACAGCAAGACCGCCGCCGTGTTCGAGGAAGGCAATTACCTGCAGGTGGAGGTGATGGGCAAACTCGCGGCCAGCGATCAGTCCGACCTGGCGGATCGGTTCATGGCCTTCGTTCTGTCGGATGCGGCGCAAGAGATTCTGCCCACGACCAACTGGATGTATCCGGCCAAACTGCCGACGGCGGGTCTGCCCAAAGGCTTCGAGACCTTGGTGCAGCCGGGCAAATCGCTGTTGCTGGGCGCGGACGAGGCCGAAGCGGCCCGCGCGGGCGCGTTGGAAGAATGGCGCGCCGCGCTGTCCCGCTAGGGGCTTTTGCCACGGCCATCGGTCTGGGGGCGCTGACCCTCGGGCCGCTGGCCGTGGTGATGATGCAGGCGGGCGGCGGCGGGGGTATCACCGCCGCCGACCTTGCGGCCCTGCGGTTCACCGTGACACAGGCGGCGCTGTCGGCGCTCGCCTCGGTTGCCTGTGCAGTGCCGGTGGCGCGCGCGCTGGCGCGGCGGCGGTTTCCGGGGCGCAGGCTGGCGATTGCCGCGCTGGGTGCGCCGTTCCTGTTGCCGGTGATCGTGGCGGTGCTGGGCCTGCTGGCGATTTTCGGGCGGTCGGGCCTGATCAATCGCGGGCTTGAGGCCCTTGGCCTGCCGGAAGTGTCGATCTATGGCATGGGCGGCGTGGTGCTGGCGCATGTGTTTCTGAACATGCCTCTGGCCACCCGCATGATCCTGCAAGGCTGGCAGGCGGTGCCGGGCGAGCGGCTGCGGCTGGCCGAAAGCCTTGGCTTCGGGCCGGGCGCGATCTTTCGGCATATCGAAGCGCCCATGCTGCGCGATGTGTTGCCGGGGGCGCTGCTGGCGGTGTTTGCGATCTGCCTGACCAGTTTTGCGGTGGTGCTTGTGCTGGGCGGCGGGCCGGGCGCGACCACGGTGGAACTGGCGATCTATCAGGCCGTGCGGTTCGAATTCGATCTGCCCAAAGCCGCCACGCTGGCGGTGATGCAGGTGCTGGCCTGCGGGGCGGCGGTGCTGCTGGCCGGGCTGTTCACCGTGCCCAGCGGCTTTGGCGCGGGCCTGGACCGGGCTGTGGCGCTTCCGCGCCCGGCGGGCTGGCGGCGTCTGCTCGACGCGGCGGCGATTGCGCTTGCGCTTGGCTTCATCGCTGCGCCCCTGCTGGCGGTGGGCTTTCGCGGGCTGCCGGGGCTGATGGCGCTGCCTTCGGCGGTCTGGCCTGCACTGGCGGCCTCGTTGACGGTGGCGGTTCTGGCCGCCCCGCTGGCGGTGGGTGCGGCGTTGCTGCTGGCGCTGGCGCTGGCGGTGGCGCGCGGCTGGCGCGGGCTGGAGCCCGTGGCGATGCTGCCGATGGCGGGATCGTCGCTGGTGCTGGGCACCGGGCTGTTCCTGCTGGTGTTTCCCTTTGTCTCTCCGGCGCGGGTGGCGCTGCCGGTCACGGTTCTGGTGACGGCGGTGATGGCGCTGCCCTTCGCCTTTCGCATCCTGCTGCCCGAGGTGCGGGTGCTGATGGCGGATTATGGCCGTCTGGCCGATGCGCTGGCGCTGCGCGGCTGGGCGCGGCTGCGCTGGCTGATCCTGCCCCGGCTGCGCCGCCCGCTGGGCTTTGCGCTGGGGCTGACGGGTGCGATGGCGGTGGGGGATCTGGGCGTGATCGCTCTGTTCGCGGCGGAAAAGGGGGCCACATTACCTTTGGTCGTGCAGCGGCTGATGGGGGCGTATCGGACTGAGGCGGCGGCGGGGGCGGCGCTGCTGCTGGTGGCGGCGGCCTTTGCGCTGTTCTGGATCTGCGATTGGTGGGGGCGGCATGGATCTGACACTTGAGGCGCTGCGGCTGCGGCAGGACGACTGGACGCTGAGCGCCGATTGGGCGGCAGTGGCTGGCCAACGCATCGCGGTGATCGGGCCGTCGGGCGCGGGAAAATCAACGCTGCTGAATGCGATTGCCGGGTTTGGCGCGCTGGATCAGGGCATGATCCGCTGGCAGGGCAGGCGCATTGATCTGCTGCCGCCCGGTGCGCGGCCGATCTCGATGCTGTTTCAGGATCAGAACCTGTTTCCACATCTGACGGTGGCGCAGAATCTGGGCCTCGGGCTCGACCCCGCCTTGCGCCGGGTGGATTGGGCGGCGGTGGATCAGGCGCTGGAGCGTGTGGGGCTGGCCGGGCTGGGGGCGCGCAAGCCTGCGCAGCTGTCGGGCGGGCAGCAAAGCCGGGCGGCGCTGGCGCGGTCTTTGCTGCGGGCGCGGCCCATCCTGCTGCTGGACGAACCCTTTGCGGCGCTGGGGCCTGCGCTGAAGGCCGAGATGCTGGCGCTGGTGGCCGAGCTGGCCGGGCAGGCGCTGGTTCTGATGGTGACGCATGACCCCGAAGATGCCCGCGCCTTTGCCAGCCATACCGTGCTGGTGGCCGAGGGGCGGGCCGATCCGCCGGTGCCCACGAACGCGCTGTTTGCCGATCCGCCTGCGGCGCTTGCGGCCTATCTGGGGCAGGGCTGACGGCGCAGAACGCCCCCCTGATACAGAAAAACCCCGCAGTCGCCTGCGGGGTTCTTTTATGCCGTGATCCGAAGATCAGGCGTGTTTCTTGCCTTTTACCCCGGCCCACAGCCGTTTGTTGGTGAGGTAAAGCAGGGTCGACAGCCCGATCAGGAACAGCACGGCGACAAAGCCCATGTGCTTGCGCGCCATCAGCTTCGGTTCTGCCGTCCACATCAGGAAGGCCGACACGTCTTCTGCCATCGCATCGACCGTGGCCGGGTGGCCATCGGCATAGGTCACGATGTCATCCGACAGCGGCGGTGCCATCTTGATCCAGCCGCCCGGGAAGGCGTGGTTTTCATAGTAGGTTTCCCCGGCTTCTTCCTTGGTCTCGCCGCTGTAGCCGGCAAGGATCGCATGGATGTATTCCGGGCCGCCGATGCCGTTGAACAGCTGGCTCATGCCGGTGCCATAGGGGCCATGAAAGCCCGCCCGCGCCTTGGCCATCAGGCTGAGGTCGGGGGCACCCGCGCCAGTGTTGGCCGGGAAGTGATCGGTGGCAACCGCTTCACGGTCTTCGCCCGTGTCCTTGTCGACCACGGAGAAGTTCTTGGCATAGGCGCGCACCTGATCTTCGGGCAGCTGCGGGCCGCCTTCATCTGCAAGCGTGCGGATCGGCACGAATTTCAGGCCGTGGCAGCTGGAGCAGACCTCGGTGTAAACCTGAAGCCCGCGCTGAAGCTGGTTCTTGTCAAACTTGCCGAACGGCCCTTCGAACGAGAAGGCCACGTCTTCGATATGGCCTTCGCCACCCGCCGCCATGGCCCCGCCCGACATCAGGACGAGGGCAGAGACGGCGCTGATTGCGATTTTGCGAAACATCTCAGTCAGTTCCTTTCTGTCACTCGGCCGGAGTGCCGTAGTGCGATTTGAAGTCTTCCTCGATCGTTGCCGGTTGCGGCAGCGGTTTTTCGATCACACCCAAAAGCGGCAGGATCACGAGGAAATAGGCGAACCAATAGGCCGAAGCGATCAGCGAGATATAGGGGTAGATCCCGTCGGTCGGCATCGCGCCCACCCACATCAGCACCATGAAGTCGATGGCGAGCAGGGCGAACCACCACTTGAACATCGGGCGATAGCGGCCCGACCGCACCGAGGAGGTATCCAGCCAGGGCGCCAGCGCCATCACGGCAATTGCGCCGAACATCGCCAGAACGCCGAAGAACTTGGCGTCAACGATACCGAAGGTGACGAAGTTGGTGATCTGCACCACCCAGACATCGGCGGTGAAGGCGCGCAGGATGGCGTAGAACGGCAGGAAGTACCATTCCGGCACGATATGCGCGGGCGTCGCCAGCGGGTTCGCCTCGATGTAGTTGTCGGGGTGGCCGAGGTAGTTCGGCATGAAGCCGACCACGGCAAAGAACACGGCAAGGATCACGACAAGCGCGAACAGGTCCTTGATCACGTAATAGGGCCAGAAGGGCAGGGTGTCCTTCGCGGCCTCTTCTTTCGAGGTGCGGCGCACTTCGACACCCGTCGGGTTGTTGTTGCCCGTGGTGTGGAAGGCCCAGATGTGAACGGCCACAAGGGCGGCGATCACGAAGGGCAGCAGATAGTGCAGCGAGAAGAAGCGGTTCAGGGTGGCATTGTCCACCGCCGGGCCACCCAGCAGCCAGGCCTGGATCGGCTCGCCCAGACCGGGAATCGCGCCGAACAGGCCGGTGATCACCGTGGCGCCCCAGAAGGACATCTGGCCCCAGGGCAGAACATAGCCCATGAATGCGGTGGCCATCATGGCGAGGTAGATCAGCATGCCGATGATCCAGGTCACCTCACGCGGAGCCTTGTACGACCCGTAGTAAAGCCCGCGGAAGATGTGCAGATACACAGCGACGAAGAACAGCGACGCGCCATTGGCGTGCAGATAGCGGATGGCCCAGCCGCCGTTCACGTCGCGCATGATATGTTCGACCGACGAGAAGGCCAGATCGACATGCGGCGTGTAGTGCATCACCAGCACGATGCCGGTGACGATTTGCAGGGCAAGGCAGAAGGTCAGGACGATGCCCCAGATCCACATCCAGTTGAGGTTCTTGGGGGTGGGAATCATCAGGGTGTCATACAGCAGCCCGATGATCGGCAGGCGCTTGTGAAGCCATTTCTCGCCGCCCGTCTTGGGCTCGTAATGGTCGTGCGGAATACCGGCCATGTGGTCTCTCCCTCAGCCCAGCTTGATGGTGGTTGCATCGGTGAATTGCGCCACCGGAACATCGAGATTGCGCGGGGCAGGCCCTTTGCGGATCCGGCCCGAAGTGTCGTAATGCGACCCGTGGCAGGGGCAGAACCAGCCGCCGAAATCGCCAGCGGCATTGCCGATCGGAACGCAGCCCAGATGGGTGCAGACGCCGATCATCACCAGCCACTCGCCTGCTTCGTCAAGGGCGCGGTTGGCGTCCGACGCATCGGCGCCGGGCTTGTTCTGGTTCTCGGCCTGCGCGTCGATCAGCTCGGACAGTTGCACGCCACGCGCCGCTTCGATTTCTTCCGGGGTGCGGCGGCGGATGAACACCGGCTTGCCGCGCCATTTCACCGTCAGCTGGGTGCCCACCTGCACACCCGACACATCGACAAAGATCGAGGCAAGGGCGCGCACGTCGGCGGAGGCATTCATCTGGTTGACAAGCGGCCAGACGGCAGCGCCGGTGGCCACAGCCCCGGCACCAGCCGTGGCATAATACAGGAAATCCCTGCGGGTGCCTGCGTGATCTTCTGCGTGGGACACGAGATCTTCTCCCTCTCAAGGGTCGCCTCATGCGACCCATGCAAAATCTGGGCCACGGTTTCCCGCAGCCTTGACGGGCGGGTTTTAGCCAACGCCCGCCCCCACGTCCAGCGGTCAAAGGCGCGCAGGGGCAGGGATTTGGCGGTTTTGTCGCAATGTGGCCTTGAAGGCGCGCCATCCCCTCCCTAAGGGGCGCGCCCGCGGCGCTGTCAGCCCTCTGGCGGGCGGGTGGCCTGCATCGACGGGCGGGCGGCGAATGTGGCCTCCCATGCCGCAAGGCGCGGGCGATTGTCGCGCCAGTTGCGGGCATCGTGGCGGAAGTCCACATATCCCAGCGCACAGCCCAAGGCGATCTGCGCAATGTCCAAGGGGCCTGCCAGATGGTCGATCCAGCGGCTTTCCACCGCATCCAGCGCGCGGTCGATCTTGGCCCATTGGCCTTCTACCCAGGGTTCATGGCGGCGCGCCTCGGGGCGGATGCGCGATTCGTAGACCATCAGCAGGGCCGCATCCAGAATTCCGTCGGCCGTCGCCTCCAGCGTCAGCGAATCCCACAGGCGCGGCGCTGCCGGATAAAGCCCGGCCCCGGCCCGCGCATCCAGATAGCGGCAGATCACCCGGCTGTCATAGAGCGCAGGCCCGTCGTCCCGCTCCAGCGCCGGTATCTTGCCCAGCGGGTTCTGTTCCAGCGGCATGGAGCCGGGATCCACCGGGGTGCCCGCCGTGGCAATCAGCGCCACCTGCGACAGCAGGCCGGTTTCGTGCAGCACGACCATACATTTGCGGACATAGGGCGAGGTGGGCGAGTGATAGAGGCGCATGGGCAGGCTCCGGGCGATTCGCGGGCGAAAGGGGCAGGCGGCGACGGCTTCGCCCGGATGCTAGGCGCGGCATCGGGCAGAGTAAATGCGCAACGCCTTGGCCTTGGCCAGCAGATCGGGCAGGCTTTGCCAAAAGGGAGGACACCATGACCAACACGGTAACCGCACTGGATCTGGAGCCGGAGCATCCGCTGCCCGAGGATATCGCCAGCTATTTCGGCAAATGTCAGGAAAAGCTGGGCATGATTCCCAATGTCTTGCTGGCCTATGCCTTCGACGCTGAAAAACTGCGCGCCTTCAGTGCCATGTATAATGATCTGATGCTGGCGCCCTCGGGGCTGACCAAGGCCGAGCGCGAAATGATCGCGGTGGCGGTCTCGGCGCAGAATGCCTGCGTCTATTGCCTGACCGCGCATGGGGCTGCGCTGCGGCAACTGACCGGCAGCCCGGCCCTGGCGGAAACCATCGCGCAGAACTGGCGTGTGGCCGAGATCACGCCCCGCCAGCGCGCCATGCTGGCCTTTGCGGTCAAGCTGACCAATCACCCGGCGGAAATGGGCGAGGAGGACCGCGCCACCCTGCGCCAGACCGGGTTCAGCGATGCCGACATCTGGGACATTGCCGCGGTCGCCGCATTTTACAACATGTCCAACAGGTTGGCGGCAGCGGTCGAAATGCGGCCCAACCCGGAATATCACGCGATGGCGCGTTGACCCCGCGCAATGAAAAAGACCGCCGGGTTTCCCTCGGCGGTCTTTATCTGTCTCAGGCAGAAAGCCTCAGCCCTGACGGGCCTTGTAGCGCTTCTGGGTCTTGTTGATCACATAGACCCGGCCTTTACGACGCACAACCTGACAGTCGCGGTGACGCGTCTTCAGCGAGCGCAGCGAGTTCTTGACCTTCATGGCCATCTCCTTATCGCGGCGCGCGTGCGCCTTGAATATCGTGCCTTCTTGCGAAAGCGGTGAAATGGTGGGCGGTACTGGGATCGAACCAGTGGCCACTACGATGTCAACGTAGTGCTCTACCGCTGAGCTAACCGCCCACACCCGTCTGGTATAACCTGCGTCCCTGCCGAAAAACAAAGGACGCGGGCACTACCGCGTCGGTGAGGGGTCTATAAATAGAGTCGCAGCGGTGTTCAAGGGGTTTTGGCGGAAGAAAAAACCGGGCTATATCTTTTCGCATGAGCCCACGCACCGTGTCAGAAGCCTATCGCCTGTCGCAGCCGGTTTGCCGCGATACCCCCGTCGTGTTTTCTTCGCCGCACAGCGGACGGCTCTATCCGCCTGCGTTTCTGGACGCAACCGCGCTGGACGCGCGGCTGATCCGGTCTTCCGAAGATGCCTTTGTCGATGATCTGTTCGCCTCGGCCCCGGCACAGGGCGCGCCGCTGATTGCAGCCCAGCTGCCGCGCGCCTTTCTGGATCTGAACCGCGCCTGTGACGAGCTGGACCCGGCGCTGATCGAGGGAATCGTGCGCGCGCCGCACAATCCGCGCATCAGCTCCGGTCTGGGGGTGATTCCCCGCGTGGTGTCGCAGGGGCGGCCGATCTACCGGGGCAAGATCCCGCTGGCCGAGGCGGAAATGCGGCTGCGCCACTATTGGCACCCCTATCACGACGCGCTGATGCGCCTGCTTCAGGAATCGCATCGGGCCTTCGGGCAGGCGGTGCTGATTGATTGCCACTCCATGCCGCATGAGGCCATCGAGGGCCATGCCCGCCCCGGCGTGCCGCATCCCGAGGTGGTGCTGGGGGATCGCTTTGGTGCCGCGGCCGGCCGCGAGGTGGTCGAGCGGATCGAGGCGGCCTTCCGCGCCGCAGGCCTGCGCGTGGTGCGGAATGCGCCCTTCGCCGGGGCCTATATCACACAGGCCTATGGCCGCCCCTCGCGCCGTCAGCATGTGGTGCAGATCGAAATCGACCGGGCGCTCTACATGGACGAGGCCCGGATCGAGAAAACGGCAGACTTTCCCGCGTTTCAGGCGCTGATGGCGGGGGTCGTGGCCGAAATCACCTCGGGTCTGCGCGAAAACCGCGCGCTCGCCGCCGAATAGCGCCGCGATCCCTATTTGAACTTTGCAAAAATACTCATCTGCCCCGGCAGGGCTAGCGCAACGCCCGGCCCTTGATGATGGCATCCCGCCCGAATCGGGCGCGGATCCGGTCGGTGGCGCGTTCGGCGCGGGATCGGGTGGCGGCCTCGGGGTCCAGCAGATCGGCGGTCAGATCGGCCTCACCCCCCGGCGCAAGATCGGCAATGCCGACCCCGATCAGGCGATAGGCCACGCCCCTGGGCACGGTGTCGAACAGGGCGCGGGCCTCGCGATAGATGCGGTCGGCAATCTGGGTCGGCCCGTCGAGGCTGTGACGGCGGCTGATCTGGCTGAAATTGCTGCGTTTCAGCTTTAATGTCACCGTGCGCCCGGCCAGATCCTTGGCCTTGGCACGATCTGCCACCTGTTCGGCCAGCCGCCACAGATGGCCGTCCAGCAGATCGGCATCAGCGGTGTCTTCGTTGAAGGTGGTCTCTTTCGAGATCGACTTCACCGCCTCGTCCCGGCTGACGCGCCGGTGATCCTCGCCCCGTGCCAGATGCCACAGCCGATCCCCCATCTGGCCAAAGCGCGCCGTCAGATCGGGCCTGTCCCAGCGCAGCAGATCGGCGATGCTGCGGATGCCCGCCTGCTCCAGCGCGGTCTGCGTGGCGGTTCCCACGCCCCAGAGAATGCGCACGGGTTTCGGGGTCAGAAAGGCCTGTGTCTCGGCCCGGCCCACCACGGAAAAGCCGCGCGGCTTGTCCAGATCCGAGGCGATCTTGGCAAGGAACTTGTTGTGCGACAGGCCGATGGAGCCGGTGATGCCCAGCTCCTCCTCCATGCGCTGCACCAGCCGGGCCAGCGTCACCGCAGGCGGTGCGCCATGCAGCCGCGCCGTGCCGGTCAGATCCAGAAAGGCCTCGTCGAGGGACAGCGGTTCGATGGCCGGGGTCAGCGCCTCCATCATGGCGCGGATGGCCCGGCTGACCTCGACATAGGCCTGCATCCGCGGTTTGATCACCACTGCCTCGGGGCAGAGCCTGAGCGCCTGAAACATCGGCATGGCCGAGCGCACACCCGAAATCCGCGCGATATAACAGCAGGTTGACACCACGCCCCTCGTGCCGCCACCAACAATCACCGGCTTGTCGCGCAGGTCGGGATTGTCGCGCTTTTCAACCGAGGCGTAGAAGGCATCGCAATCCATATGCGCGATGGACAGCTGAAACAGCTCGGGATGCGACAGGATGCGCGGACTGCGGCAGGCCGGACAACGGGTGCCGGTCTCGAACTGGGTCAGGCAGGATCGGCACAGCGCGGGCATGGCGATTGATACCACGCCGCGCGGGCGTGGTCACGCAATGTTCTCATGCTCCGCCCGGCAGAAGCGGGCGGGGGAGGCGGGATTATTCCGCTGGAACGGCGCGCAGCGCCGGGGCTGCCGCGCTCCCGCCCTGATAGCGCGCAAAGCCCAGATCCGAGGCGTCGATCTCTGCCGCCCGGCCAGAGATGACATCGGCCAGCACCCGGCCCGAGCCGCAGGCCATGGTCCAGCCCAGCGTGCCATGCCCGGTGTTCAGGAACAGGTTGCCAATCGGCGACCGGCCCAGAATCGGCGTGCCATCCGGGGTCATCGGGCGCAGGCCGCTCCAGAACGTGGCGCGCGACTGATCACCCGCGCCGCCGAACAGATCCTCAACCGAATGTTCCAGCGTCGCACGGCGTTTCAGCGGCAGCGATTGATCATAACCCGCGATTTCGGCCATGCCGCCCACGCGGATCCGGTCGCCCAGACGGGTGATGGCGATCTTGTGGGTTTCGTCCATCACGGTTGACACCGGCGCGCGCTCGGCATCGACGATCGGCACGGTGATCGAATAACCCTTCACCGGATAGACCGGCAGCTTGATGCCCAGAGGCGCGGCCAGCAGCGGGGAGTAGCTGCCCAGGGCCAGCACAAAGGCATTGGCGTCGATCCGGCCTGCCGAAGTATCGACTGAGGTGATGCGGTCGCCGCTCTTGTTCAGGCGGTGGATGCTGACGCCATAGCGGAAGGTCACCCCCAGCGCCTCGGCCCGGGCCGACAGCGCATTGGTGAATTTGAAGCAGTCGCCGGTCTCGTCATTGGGCAAGCGCAGCCCGCCCGCGATCTTGTCAGCCGAACTGGCCAGACCCGGCTCTGCCGCGATGCAGCCCGCGCGGTCCAGCACCTCGAACGGCACGCCATCGGCGCGCAGCACGTCAATGTCCTTCGCCGCGCCTTCCACCTGCTTGGCGGTGCGGAACAATTGCAGCGTGCCCTGCATCCGTTCGTCATAGGCAATTCCGGTTTCGCCACGCAGATCAATCAGGCAATCGCGCGAATATTCGGCCAGCCGCACCATGCGCGATTTGTTGCGCTTGTAGGCGGGGGTGGTGCAGTTCATCAGCATCTGCGCCACCCAGGAGAGTTTGGCCAGATCGGGCCGGGCCTGAATGATCAGCGGCGCATGTTTCATGAACAGCCATTTCATCGCCTTGACCGGAATACCGGGGGCGGCCCAGGGCGCGGAATATCCGGGGCTGACCTCGCCCGCATTGGCAAAACTGGTTTCCAGTGCTGGCGCAGGCTGGCGGTCGATCACCGTCACCTCATGCCCGGCGCGGGCCAGATACCAGGCCGAGGTCACACCAATGACGCCTGCACCAAGGATGACGATTTTCATGGGCCTGAACTCCGCGCTGAAGGGATGCGGCAAGAATACCGAAGATCGCAGAAATGTTCTGGCGATTTTGGCGGTAATCCGGGTAGAATGTCGAAGGAAAGTTCGGAAATTACTTTTATATCGAAGATTCCTTCGGTCATGTCGGATAATCATGCAAGCATTGCGCGATCTGTCCGCGCTTTGCGCGGGAATCGCCCGGCCCTTGCCTCAGGCTCTGGCACAGGCCATGCTTGGTCAAAGCATTTGCGGCCTGTTTCCGGGCCAGGCTGGAGGTCAGTGTGGATATCGAGGCATTTCTGGGCGGCAACGCCGTTTTTCTGGCCATTGCCGCCTTTGTCATCCTGTGCATTTTTCTGGGCGTGCGCATCGTGCCGCAAAGCGAAAAGCATGTGGTGGAACGGTTCGGGCGGCTGCGGGCGGTTCTGGGGCCGGGCATCAACTTTGTCGTGCCGTTTCTGGATCGGGTGCGCCACAAGGTCAGCGTGCTGGAGCGTCAGCTCCCCACCGCGCATCAGGATGCCATCACCACCGATAACGTGCTGGTAAAGGTGGAAACTTCGGTGTTCTACCGCATCACCGAACCGGAAAAGACCGTCTACCGGATCCGCGATGTCGATGCGGCGATTGCCACCACCGTCGCCGGGATCGTGCGCAGCGAGATCGGCAAGATGGAACTGGATCAGGTGCAATCCAACCGCACCGGCCTCACGGCGCAGATCCGCGAACAGGTGCGCGCCATGGTCGATGACTGGGGCATCGAGGTGACGCGGGCCGAATTGCTCGATGTCAATCTGGACGAGGCGACCCGTGCCGCGATGTTGCAGCAACTGAACGCTGAGCGCGCCCGCCGTGCGCAGGTGACCGAGGCCGAGGGCAAGAAACGGGCGGTCGAGCTGAATGCCGATGCCGAGCTTTATGCTGCCGAACAAGAGGCCAAGGCCCGCCGGATTCTGGCCGATGCCGAGGCCTATGCGACCGGCGTGATTGCCGAGGCGATCAAGATGAACGGGCTGGAGGCGGCGCAGTATCAGGTGGCGCTGAAACAGGTGGAGGCGCTGGCCGAGGTTGCCAAGGGCGAGGGCAAGCAGACGATCCTGCTGCCCGCGCATGCACTGGATGCCTTTACCGATGCGTTCAAACTGTTGAAGGGGCGAGGCTGATGGTCTGGTGGCTGTGGCTGGTGGCCGGCTTTGCCATCGGCATCATCGAGGTGCTGGTGCCCGGGTATATCTTCCTCGGCTTTGCCGTGGGGGCCTTGGCGGTGGGTGTGCTGCTGTGGTCGGGGCTGCTGGCGGTGGGGCTTTCGGCGCAGCTGGCGATATTTGCGCTGGTGTCGCTGGTCGCCTGGTTCGTGTTGCGCGCGGCCTTTCCAGGCCAGCGCGGCGCGGTCAAGCGGTGGGAGCGTGACATCAACGACTGACGGGCAGGGAACCCTTTGCCCGCTGTGACGTTGGTCTGGCAGCAACCGTAACCTACGGAGACTGACATGACCGATTATCGTACAGACTATCGTGCCGATGCACCCGCAGGCACGCAAACCACCATCAACACCACCCGCCCCCGCGGCAATGGTTTTGTGCTGTTCATCCTTGGCGGCGTTGTCGCCGTGCTGGCGATCCTGTTTTTCGCCTTTTATGCCCCGGATGAGGCAGGCCCGGTGGCAGATCCCGCCCCGGCCGTGCAAAGCGAGGGCGACGTGAATATCACCGTCGATCCCACCCCGCCCGCCGTGACCGACAGCACCACGCCGGAGGCTGCCCCGGCAGCACCTGCCCCCGCAGCGCCGGCCACGCAGCCGTAACGACCCGATACCAGTGACGTGTTTTGTGTAGGGAAAGGCGACCTCAGGCCGCCTTTTCTGCGCTGGCGTCGCGTGCATCATAAGCCGCGCGGGCTTGCCAGACCTGCGGCTGATGTTCGACCGCCCAGTCGCGCAACAGATTGACGCGGGCGATCAGGCTGCCGCCCAATCCGGTCAGCGCATATTCCACCTGCGGCGGCGACAGCGGCAAGACCTGCCGCGAAATCAGCCCGTCCCGCTCCAGATGCCGCAGGGTGACGGCCAGCATCCGCTGCGAAATGCCATCAACCACCCGGCGCAGCGCGTTGAAGCGGCACGGCCCGCGCGACAGTTCCAGCATCACCAGCAAGGACCAGGCATCGCCCATGCGGTCCAGCACATCCCGTATCGGGCATTGGTGGTTGATCTGGTCGCGCGGCGGCATGGCAGTTCCTTTGGTGATACTATCTGACGAAAAGATACGTATTCCGCACTACGGCACGGCAGCGTATCTGGTACCTAATAGTAACTTGATGCGGATGGAGACGACAATGAAAATCTTCCTGATGGGCGCCAGCGGCATGATCGGCGCACGGATTCTGGCCGAAGCCGTGGCACGTGGGCATGAGGTCATCGCAGCGGCCCGCAATCCCGAAAAGATTGCCGCCCTGCCCGGCGTGACGCCGGTGGCGGTCGATGCCAATGACGCGGCAGCGCTCGCCGCACAGGCGGCGCAGGCGGATGTCTATGTCAGCGCCGTGTCGCCGCGCTCGACCGGTGATGCCGTGACCGAGGCCGCCGGATACCGCGAGGCGCTGCTGGCCGCGGCCAGAACCGCTGGCAAGCGGGTGATCGTGGTCGGTGGGGCGGGCACGCTGACATTTTCCGATGGCTCGCCCGTCATGGCGAAACTGCCCGATTTCATCGTGCCCGAAGCAACCGGGATGAAGGCGCTGAAAGACGCGCTGGCGCAATCGGATCTGGATTGGACTTTCTTTGCCCCTGCGGCCACCATCGCGCCCGGATCGCGCACCGGGCAGTTCCGTCTGGGCGGTGAGGTGCTGCTGGCCGACGCGGGTGGCGACAGCAGGATCAGTGCCGAAGATTACGCCATGGCGCTGCTGGATGAGGTAGAGACCCCGGCCCATCGCCGCGCCGTGTTTACCATCGCCTATTGATGGATGATGCCGCCGCGCCGGTGCGGGCGCGGCGGCGCAGGTTCAGCGCAGGTGATGCGGCGGCTCCAGCCCCCAGACCGGGGTTTCAAGCCCCTCATACCGGGCCTTGAGCTGAAGCGAGAGATAGCGGGAATAATGGCGCGACTGGTGCAGGTTGCCGCCGTGGAACCACAGCCCTTCCTGCATCGTCGGTTTCCACATATTGCGCTGCTCGCCCTCCCACGGGCCGGGATCCTTGGTGGTGTTGGAGCCAAGGCCCCAGCATTTGCCCACCTTGTCAGCCACTTCGGGGCTGATCAAATCCGCCGCCCAGCCATTCATCGACCCATAGCCGGTGGCATAGACCACCAGATCGGCGGGCAGTTCGGTGCCATCGTCCAACACCACCGACGTTTCCGTCAGATGGCTGATGCCCTTGCCGGAATGCAGCTTGATCGACCCGTCAATGATCAGATCACAGGCACCCACGTCGATGTAATAGCCCGAGCCGCGACGCAGGTATTTCATGAACAACCCGCTGTCATCATCGCCGAAATCGAGCATGAACCCGGCTTTTTCCAAGGCGGCATAAAACTCCGCATCGCGGCGTTTGATCTCGGCATATTGCGGCACATGGAAATCGGCCAGAATCCCGTAAGGGATCGAGGCAAAGATCATGTCGGCCTTGTCGGTGGTGATGCCATTGGCCACCGCCTGTTCCGAATAAAGCCCGCCCAGACAGACCTCCATCAGGCTGTCGGACTTGACGATATGGGTGGAAGAACGCTGCACCATCGTCACATCGACGCCGTTTTCCCAAAGGGCGGCGCAGATGTCATGGGCCGAGTTGTTCGCGCCGATCACCACGACCTTCTTGCCACGATAGGCATCGGGGCCGGGGTGCTGGCTGGAGTGTTGCTGTTCCCCCTTGAAGATGTCCTGCCCGTTGAAGGTCGGGACATTCGGTTTGCCCGACATGCCGGTGGCCAGAACAAGCTGTTTTGGGCGCAGCACGATCTCTTGGCCCTCGCGTTCGATCACCACGGTCCATTCGCCCACCTCGGCGTCATAACTGGCCGATTTGGCGATGGTGGAGGACCAGTAGTTCAGCTCCATCACCTTGGTATACATCTCCAGCCAGTCGCCGATCTTGTCCTTGGGCGCAAAGACCGGCCAGTTGTCGGGGAAGGGCAGATAGGGCAGGTGGTCATACCAGACCGGATCATGCAGGCAGAGCGATTTGTAACGGTTGCGCCACTGATCGCCGGGGCGCGGATTCTTGTCGATCACCAGCGTCGGCACCGACAGCTGACGCAGACGCGCGCCGAGGGCGATGCCGCCCTGCCCGCCACCGATGACCAGAACATAGGGCTGATCCTCATGGCCCAGCCGCGCGGCCTCTTCCAGACGCTTTTCCTTCCAGGTCTTGCGCAGCGGATCATGGCCATGTTCGGCCCCCATCGGGCGTCGCATCCCGCGCGGTTCTTCAAAGCCCTTCAATTCGTGCAATGTGGTCAGCAGGGTCCAGACCTTGCCGTCCTTCATGCGGATATACCCGATACCGCGCCCGGCTGCGGTTTCCAGCGTCAGCCAGCCTTCGGTGACGCCATCGGCATGGCCGATCGCTTCGGCGGGGTCGAGCGTCAGGCTTTTCGGGGCAATCCTGGGCAGTTGCGCGGTGGCCATCCGGGCAATATCGGCGCGGCCCTCGCAGGTTTTCAGGTTCCAGGTGAAGGCGGCCAGATCGCGCCAGAATCCGGTTTCCAGAAACAGCTCCGCAACAGCGGCACCATCCTGTGCCACCATGGCGCGTTCCAGATCGGCAACCAGCGCGGCCAAGGCGCCGTGGGCTGTGGTATCAAGCATGGTTTCCTCCCTAATGCTTATGATGTCAGACCGCGCAGAGGCCCTCCCAAGCCTGTGCGCTGCGCGGCCCGTGTGTGTCAGGTCAGGTCGATCAGGATCTTGAGCTGCGTGCCCGCCGGATCCAGCAGCACGTCAAAGCCCTGGGTGATGGCATCCTCCAGTCGGATCTTCCGGGTCACGACCTTCATCGCGGGAATCGCCCCTGAGGCGATCAGGTCAATCACGCGCGGCCACAGATGGGTCGGATAGGCCCAGGAGCCGCGGATATCGACATCCTTGAAGGTCACATTGTGCCAGTTCAGCCCGGAATTGCCCGGATGCAGGCCCACCTGCACGATGGTCCCCTGTTTGCGCACGGCATCAAGGCAGGCTTGCAGCGCCTTTTCATTGCCCACACATTCCAGCGCCACATCGCAGCCGACGCCGCCTTCGGTTTGCGCCCGGATCACCGCGCCCACATCATCGCGTTTGGGGTTCAGCGTCACCACCTCGGGCAGGATCTGCCGGGCAAGCTCCAGCCGGGTGTCGTTCAGATCCGACACGAACAGCTTGGTGGCCCCGAAGGCCTTGGCGGTCAGCAGGGTCAGCATCCCGATAGGCCCGGCCCCCGTCACCAACACGCTGTTGCCGGCGCTGACAGTGCCCCGGTCGCAGGCATAGACGGCAACAGCGGTGGGTTCGACCAGCGCCGCTTCCTCGTCGGTCATGCCATCGGGGATGCGCACCACGTTGTAATCATTCAGCAAGGCGGCTTCGGCCATGCCGCCGGAAATCCAGCTCAGCCCAGCCAGCGCCAGATTTTCGCTCAGGTGAAACAGGCCGCGATCCGCGAAATAATCGCCCGAGCGCGGCATGATCAGCGGCTGCACCGACACCCGGTCGCCGGGGCTGACATGGGTCACGCCCGCGCCCACGGCGGTGACGACGCCGCCAAATTCATGGCCGAGCACCTGCGGCAGCTTGGCCCCGGTAAAGGGATGCGGCGTGCTGGGCACAAAGATCGGGCCATAGGCATATTCATGCAGATCGGTGCCGCAGATGCCCACAAACCTGTTCCTGATCGCCACCTGCCCCGGTCCGGGTGGGGTGATGGCCTCGATATCCTCCAGCCGCAAATCCTTTGCCGCGTGGAAACGCAATGCTTTCATGGTCTGTCCTCCTCTTGGCCCTTACCTTGCGCCCTTGCGGCGGCAGGGCGAAACCAAAACGTCGGGGTGAACGATTTCAACACCTTGCGCGTCCGGGCTGTTGCAGCCCCTGCCGCATCTGTTGCACCGGGCTGCAACAGATGCGCTGCACCGCAGCGCGGATGCTGCGCCATGCAGACAACCCGGTTCTCAAATGCGCATTGTCCGCTAAGATTGCGGCTGATACCGTCGGGTCAGGATGGGACATGCAGGCCGATATTGACCATATCCAGGAAATCGAGGCGATGTCGCAACGGGCGGCCTTTCGGGGTGCCCGCAGCGTGCGTGACCCGATCGTGGTCGAAAGCTGGCTGCGCTGCCTTGAAAAGCACGGGCTTGATCCGGCAGCCCGGTCCGAGGCATATATCGTGCCCGACAGCGCCCTGCGCTTTCACCGCCAGCGATCCGAAGATCTGATCTCCATTGCGCGGTCGGGGATTGACGGGCTCTACAAGCTGGTCGCCGGGCAGAACTATGTCCTGCTGCTGTCGGACAGCGCCGGGGTGACGGTCGAATATCTGGGCGAAGCGGCGCAGAAGGATGCGCTGCGCAAAAGCGGGCTGTATCTTGGGGCCGAATGGTCCGAGGCACGGGCGGGCACCTGTGCGCTGGGGGCGTGTATTGAATCGGGCGAGCCGCTGATCATCCATCAAAGCGACCATTTCGATGTGAGCCATGGTGCGCTGTCCTGCACCGCCGCGCCGATCTATGACACCAGCGGCGCGCTGACGGCGGTTCTGGATGTCTCGTTGCTGTCATCGCCGATGCCGCGCGCCAGCCAGTTTCTGGCGCTCAATCTGGTGCGGCAAGCGGCACGGCGGATCGAGATGGCCAATATCATGGCCGAAAGCCGCCGCGACTGGGTGCTGCGCCTTGCGGGCAGCCCGGACTTTCTGGATGTCGACCCCGAAGCGGCCCTGTCGCTGGACAGTGGCGGGCGGGTGATCGGCATGACCAATGGCGCGGCGCGGCTGATGGCGCGTTCGCTGGGGCTGGACTGGCGCGAGGGCGCGCGTCTGATCGGGCGCCATGTCTCGGAAGTGTTCGATCTGGGGCTGGAGACGCTGGAGGGCCTGACCCGCCAGCGTGATGCCCGCGACCGTTTCATCGAAACCCGCGACGGCTATCGCCTGTTCGCCCATGCCATCGAGCCGCAGCGCAGCTTCGTGCCCCGGATTGCGCGGGCGCGGCACATCCCGGCAGAATTGCGCGATCTGGCGGGCGATGATCCGGGGATGACGCAACTGCTGGAACAGGCGGCGGCGCTGGCCAATGGGCAGATGCCGTTGTTGATCGACGGGGAATCGGGTGCAGGCAAATCGACGCTGGCCCGCGCCATCCATGCCATTGGCCGCCGGGGGCCTTGTATCACCGTGGCCTGCGAAACCATTGACGAGGATGAGTCCGCGATCCTGTTCGGGCGCGAGGACAAACGCCATTTCGAGCCGGGATGGATTGACGCGGCCGAGGGCGGCACGCTGATCCTCGACAATCTGGAAGACCTGCCGCCCCGGCTTCAGGCGCGGTTGGTCTCGCTGCTGACGGAACACAGCTATCGCCCGGTCGGGGCCACGCGCGAACGGCGCTCCACCGCGCGGATCATCGTCACCACGGCGGCGGATCTGGCCGACCTGGCGGCCCGCAACAGCCTGCGCCGCGATCTGCTGCATCGGGTCTCGGGCACCCGCCTGAGCCTGCCCGCGCTGCGCCAGCGGCGCGATATTCTGGGCCTTGCCGACAAGCTGTTTGCGCAGGCCTTTGGCACGGCGGTCCGGTTCGATGCGACGGCGGTGGCGGCGCTGGCCAATCACGACTGGACCGGCAATCTGCATGCCTTGACCAGCCTTGCCACCACGCTCGCCGCGACCATCCGCCAGACCGGCGACAGCGCCGAGGCGATCACGCTGACGGACAAGGATTTTCCGCCGCATCTGCGGGCGCAGGGCGGCGATCACACGCCCAATGCGCAGGTCATTCTGGCCCGGTTGCTGGACGAGGCGGGGTGGAACGTCTCGGCGGTGGCGCGCCAGCTTGGCGTGGACCGCAGCACCATTCACCGGCAGATCCTGCGTTACGGTTTGTCGCGGGCCTGATCGGGGAACAGCGCGGCGCTTTGTTCGGCGCTGTAACGGCCCAGCCGCAGATCTTCGGCAATTGCGGCGGGCGCGCGCAGGGCAGGCGGGCCATAGCCACCGCCGCCGGGGGTGCGGACGCGCACGCGGTCGCCCGGTTGCAGCGCGATGTCCTGCGCTTTGGACAGGTGCGGCGGCACCCAGACGGTATCCCCCCGGATCACCTCGACGCGGTTCACCGCCCCGTCCTGCCCGCCCATCGCGCCTTGCGGCCCGCTGCGGCCATGATCCATCACAAAGCTCGCCTGCGCTGTGCCGCGCAGCAATTCGATCTCGTAATCCAGCCCAAAGCCGCCCCGGTGCTGCCCGGCCCCGCCCGAGCCGTCATGCAGCGCATAGCGGCGATAGAGCACGGGGAAATTCTGCTCCATGATCTCCACCGGCGGGGCTTTGGAAATGCCGATGGTCGAACAGCCGTTGCTCAGCCCGTCATGGTCGGCATTGCCGCCATACCCGCCGCCCGAAATCTGATACATGACGTAATCCCGACCGCGTTCGGGATCATGCCCGCCAAGGCCGAAATTGCCCGAGGTTCCGGCAGGGGCGGCGGTCACGCGGTCCGGCAGGGCCTGCACCAACGCCGCAAACACCGCCTCGGCAATGCGCTGACTCACCTCGGCGGCGCAGCCCGAGACGGGGCGGGGATACTGCGCATCCAGAAAGGTGCCCGCGATGCCTGTCACCGTCAGTGGCACAAAGGCCCCGGCGCTGATCGGCACATCGGGAAAGATATGCCGCATCGCCAGATAAACCGATGACAGCGTGGTCGCCCGCACCGAATTCATCGGCCCCCGGCAGGGCGGCGACGAGCCGGTGAAATCGAAGCTGAGCGTCTCACCCTCACGCGTCACGCAGAGCGCAATGGTCAGCGGCGCATCGACCACGCCGTCGCTGTCGATGAAGGCCGTCGCGTGATAGTGGCCCGCCGGGATCAGTGCGATATTGGCCTGCATCTGCTGCGTGGCGAAGCCGTGCATTTCGGCAATCGCCGCCGCCACCTCGGCATCGCCATAGCGGTCAAGCAGTGCGCCCAGCCGCGCCGCCCCCACCAGCAGCGCCGAGGCCTGCGCCTTCACATCGCCGATCCGCTGTTCCGAAACCCGGATATTGGAGCAGATGATCTGCCAGATCTCGCGGTCCTTCACACCGCGCTTGAACAGTTTGACCGGCGGCAACCGCAGCCCTTCCTGTTCGGCGGCGGTGGCCGAGGCGGAAAAGCCACCCGGAACTGCGCCGCCAGTGTCGGGCCAGTGGCCGGTGTTCGACAGCCAGCACCACAGCGCGCCGTTGCGATAGAAGGGCAGGGCAAACCGCACATCCATCAGATGCGTGCCGCCTAGGTAGGGGTCGTTGACGATATAGATGTCATCCGGCTCGGGCGCTGCCGTCTCGCCCCGCGCGATACGTTCGATCAGGTGGCGGGTCGAAAACTGCATCGTGCCGACAAAAACCGGCAGACCCTGCGCGCCCTGTGCGATCAGGCTGCCATCGGTCGCGGCATAGATACCGTCCGATCTGTCATTCGCCTCGGCGATCACCGGCGAAAAGGCGGCGCGGGAAAAGGTCAGGTCCATCTCGTCGCAGACCTGCTGCAACCCGGCCTGAATGACGGCGAGGGTGACGGGATCCATTAGGCAGGCCCTCCGATTGTCAGGATAAGATTGCCCATGGCATCGCTGGCCAGATCATCGCCGGGGGCGAGGATCGTGGTCGTGTCCATCTGTTCGATGATGGCGGGGCCGGACAGCCGCGCGTCCAGCGGCAGGTGATCGCGCCAATAGACCGGCGTGTCGATCCAGCGCCCGAACCAGACCGGACGGCTGCCGGTTTGGGCCTCGGTCAGGCTGCGGCGCCCCGCCGGGTCGATCAGCGCCGAAAGATCCAGCTCGGGCCTTGTGCCGATGACCGAACAGTTCAGATTGACCAGATTGGCGCGGATCATCGGCAGATCGACATGGAAGCGCGCGTGATAGGCCGCCTCGAACAGCGCTTGCAGCGCCGCGCGCGTGGGGCGGCCTTGCGGCAGCGGCACCCGCAGCAGATGGGTCTGGCCGATGAACTGCATGTCGGCGGAATATTCGGCGCGGATGTCGGTCAGGGTCAGCCGTTCAGCCGCAATTTGGGCGCGGCCCTGTGCCTCTTGGGCGGCCCAGAGCGCATGGACCTCGGCCATATCCACATCATCCAGCGGGCGGTTCAACGTGCGCACGAAATCATGGCGCAGATCGGCCACCGTGCAACCCAGCGCATTGGTGATGCCGGGGCGGGCCGGGATCAGCACGCGCGGAATGGCCAGCTCGCGCGCCAGATCGGCGGCATGCAGCGGCCCGGCCCCGCCAAAGGCGAACAGGGCGAAATCGCGCGGATCCGCCCCCAGCGACAGGCTGACCATGCGGATGGCCCCCGCCATATGGGTATTGGCGATTCGCAGCACCGCCGCCGCCGCCGCCTCGGCGGGCAAGCCCAGCGGGGTGGCAATCTGATCCTGCATCGCCTGCCGTGCGGCCTCGGCCGCCTGTCCGAACCGGCTGGCGGGCAGGCGGCCCAGCAACAGATTGGCGTCGGAAATGGTGACACGGCTGCCGCCCCGCCCATAGCAGACCGGGCCGGGGGTCGCCCCGGCGCTGTCTGGCCCGACGCGCAGCATCCCGGCGGCATCGACCCGCGCGATGGAGCCGCCCCCCGCGCCGACGGTGCGCACATCGACCATCGGCACATGGATCGGCATGGCATATTCCACCTCGATCTCGTTCGAGACGGGGGCCTGTGCGTTGCGGATCAGCGCCACATCGGTCGATGTGCCGCCCATGTCATAGGTGATCAGGTTTTCGATCCCGGCCCGGCGTCCGGTATAACAGGCGGCCATCACGCCCGAGGCGGGGCCGGACATCACGGTTTTCACCGCCTCGCGCGCCACAGACCCCGCATTGACCATACCGCCATTGCCATTCATCACCAGCAGATCCGCCGTATAGCCCCGGTCTTTCAGGCTGTCCGACAACCGGCGCACATAGCGCTCCAGCAGCGGTTGCACCGCCGCATTGACGGCGGCGGTCACGCCCCGCTCGTATTCCCGCGCCTCGGACAGCAGGGCATGGCCAAGGGTGATATAGGGCGTGGGCCAGAGCGTGCGGGCAATTTCGGCGGCGCGACGCTCATGCGCCGGGTTGGCATAGCTGTGCAGGAAATGGATCACCAGACTTTCACAACCCGCTTCGATCAGCTGTGTCAGGGCGCGGCGCAGCGCGTCCTCGTCCAGCGGGGTCAGCACGCGCCCCTGAGCATCCATGCGTTCCGGCACGCCCAATCGCAGATCGCGCGGGATCACCGGCACAAACCGCCCGGTCATGCCGTAAGGCTGTGGCCGGGTGCGGCGGCCCAGCTCCAGCACATCGCGGAAGCCTTCGGTGGTGATCAGCCCGGTGCGGCACAGGTTGCGCTCCAGCACGGCATTGGTGGTGGTGGTGGTGCCATGCACGATCAGCGCCACATCGGCCAGATCAACCCCGGTCTGCGCAAAGGCGTCGAGCACGCCGCCGGCCTGATTGTCCAGCGTGGTCGGGGTCTTGGCCAGGGTCACGCGGCCCGTTGCGGGATCGAAGATCACCAGATCGGTGAATGTGCCCCCCACATCGACGCCCGCGACCAAACCCGCCATCTATACCCCCACATAGGTCTGAAACTGCGGCGCATCGGGGCGCAGCCCCTGTGCCGCCACGGTTTCCGCCACGCTGCCCTGCGCCATGAAGGCAACGCTGTCGGCAACCGACAGCACCGCCTCGACCCGCTGTTCCACCAGAATCGTGGCAACGCCGGTCGCCTTCAGCCGGATCAGCGTCTCGCGGATCAGCTGGATCATCGAGGGCTGCAAACCCTCGGTCGGCTCGTCCAGCAGCAGCACGGCGGGTTCAAGGCACAGCGCGCGCGCAAGGGCCAGCATCTGCTGTTCCCCGCCCGAAAGGGTGCGCGCGGGCTGGCTCAGCCGTTCGCGCAGCCGGGGAAACAGGTCCAGCACATGATCGCGGGTGGCCGCGCCCTTGCGCCGCGTCATCAGCCCGATATCGAGGTTCTCGGCCACCGTCAGCGGCCCGAACAGGCGGCGGCCCTGCGGCACATAGCCGATGCCATGGCGCGGCACCTCATGCGCGGGCATGCCATGCAGGGCCATGCCATCCAGATGGATGGTGCCCGAGGTCAGCGCCAGTTGCCCCATGATGGCGCGCATCAGGGTGGTCTTGCCCACGCCATTGCGCCCCATCACGCAGGTCACCTTGCCGGGGGCCGCCGTCAGGGTCAGCCCGCGCAACACCTGAACAGAGCCATAACCGCCGGACAGGCCTTCAATCGTCAGCATGGGCAGCCCCCAGATAGGCGTCCTGCACGGCGCGGTTGCGGCGGATCTCGGCCGGGGTGCCGGTGGCCAGCACCTGCCCGAAATTCAGCACGGTGATGCGGGTGGCGAGTGTCATCACCACCTCCATGTTATGTTCGATCAGCAGAACCGTGGTCTGCGGCGCCAGCGCGCGGATCAGCGCGGTGAAACCCTCGATCTCGCTGTTGGCCAGCCCCTGCGTCGGTTCATCCAGGATCAGCAACCGGGGGGCCAGCGCCAGCCCCATGCCGATTTCCAGCAAGCGCTGGTGGCCATAGCTGAGCGTGCCTGCCACCTGATCCAGATAGGGGGCCAGCCCGACCCGCGCGGCGGCGGCCTCGGTCTCGGCCTGCAGTGCCCTAGGGTGGCGGCGCTGCACCGCCAGCGCCAGATTGTCGAACACCGACAGCCCGGCATAGATCGAGGTGATCTGGAACGTATAGGCGATGCCTTTGGCGACGCGGGCATGAGCGGGCAGGTGGGTGATGTCTTCGCCGGCAAAGCGGATGCTGCCCGCATCCGGGGCGATCCGCCCCGACAGCAGGCTGACAAAGGTGGTCTTGCCCGCGCCATTCGGGCCGATCAGCGCGTGGATCTCGCCGGGGTGCAGCGCGAAATCCACCGCCTCCACCGCGCGCAGCCCGCCGAAATGTTTGGTAAGGCCACGCGCCTCCATCAGGGTCATGGCAGCCATTTCAGCCCCCGGTCGCGCAGGGTGCCAAGGATGCCTTTCGGGGCAAACAGCACCAGCACCAGCAGCGCCCCGCCCACCACCAGCAGATGCGCCGAGGTATAGGTGGACGACAGGTCGATCAGATAGAACATCAGCACCGCCCCCAGCAGCGGCCCCAGCGTGGTGCCCGCACCCCCCAGCAGCACATAAAGCATCGGCAGGATGGAATACTGGATCGTGGCAAAGCTGGCCCCGACATAACCGAACAGCACGCCGTAAAACGCCCCCGCCGCCCCCGCATAAAGGCCCGAAAGCGCCAGTGCCGCCAGTTTCACGGTGAAGGGATTGTAGCCGAGCATCCGGCTGCGTTCCTCATTCTCGCGCATCGCCACCATGATCCGGCCAAAGCGCGACCGGACCAGCGCCAGCTGCGCCAATAGCCCCGCCGCGAACAGCGCAAGCGCCGCCAGATAACGCGGCCCCGGCTGTGTCAGATCAAAGCCGAAGGCCTGCCGGGCGGCAGCGGGCAGCGGGAAGCCCTCGTCGCCGCCGGTGATTGCCCCGAAATACAGCAGGGTCAGATAGCCGGCCTGCGCGAACATCAGCGTCACGATCATGAAGCTGACCCCGGCGGTGCGCAGCGCCAGAAGCCCGGTCAGCGCCGCCATGGCCGCCCCGGCAAGGCTGCCTGCGATCAGGGCGGGCAGCGCGCCCAGCCCGACATGCTGGATGAGCAGCCCGCTGCCAAACATGCCCGCCGCCAGAAACAGCGCATGCCCGAGGCTGAGCAGCCCGGTATAGCCAAAGGCGATGTTGTAGCCCATGGCAAACACCGCCAGCACCATGATGCGCGCCAGATTGCCGTGATGATAGACGGGCAGCAGGAAATGCAGCGTCAGCAGCCCGGCCAGCACCGCACCATGCAGGATCAGCGCCTTCATGCGCGCCCCCCGAACAGGCCCTGCGGGCGGAACACCAGCACCAGCGCCACCGCCAATGTGGCGATGATCTTGGCCAGCGTGGGCGAAAAGAACATCGAGATGATGCCATCTGACAGCCCGATCATCAGCGCGGCAATCAGCGTGCCACGGATCGACCCCAAGCCGCCGATGATCACCACGATGAAGCTGAGCAACAGCGGATCATGCCCCATCAGGTAATGCGCCTGCTGGATCGGCACGATCAGCACGGCGGCAATCGCGGCCAGCCCGGCCCCCAGTGCGAAGGTGCCCGCATAGACCCGGTCCACATGGATGCCAAAGGCGCGGGCGGTGGCGCGGTCCACCTGCGTCGCGCGCATCACCAGCCCGGCGCGGGTGCGGGTGATGAAGGCCCAGACCGCCAGCAGGATCAGGGCCGCCGCCAGCACCACGAACAGCTTGTAGCCGGAATAACCGAACCACGGAAATTGCAGGCGCAGGGTGAAGGGCGGCTCCACCGCCCGCGCATCGGGGCCAAACAGGCTGAGCGCTGCCTGTTGCAGGATGTAGCTGAGGCCGATGGTCGCCACGATGGTCGCCTCGGCATCGTAGTTCAGCCGCTTCAGAACCGTCGTATCGGCCAGCGCGGCCAGTGCTGCCACCACCAGCGGCACCACGATCAGCGCGCAGGCAAAGCCCAGCAGCGGCGTGGGCATGGCCTGCGCCACGAACCACGCCAGCACTGCGCCCAGCATGAAGAACTCGCCATGGGCGACATTGACCACCCGCATGACGCCGAAGGTGAGGCTCAGCCCCACGGCGGTCAGCGCCAGCACCGCCGCCATGACGGTGCCTTCCAGCGTGGCAAGCAAAAGGAAAGGGCCAAATCCCATGGATCACGGCGGGGGCACGCGGCCCCCGCCCCCTTTTCAGAAGCTTTGGGCGGTGTAATCCACCGCATCGGCATACTGCCCGTCTTCGATGCTGGTGGTGTGAACCCGCATCAGCTTGCCCCCTTCGACCTTGGAGATGAACTGCGAGCCGAACACCTGATGGGTTTTGCCGTTGAACAGCTTTGCCCCCTGCGGATGGTCGATCCCGGCATCAAAGCCGGTCATCGCCTCGATCGCCTCCACCAGCTTCTGCCGGTCGGCGGGGGATTGATACCCCGCCGCCTCCATGCCCTTTTTCAGCACGAACAGCGTTTCCCAGCAGGAAAACATATGGCTGTAGGTCGAGACATCCTTGGCATCCGACACCGAGGCCCCGAAGTCATCCACCCCCACCGCCGCGCGATAGGCCGTCTCGAACTCTGGCGCGTCGGCCTGTTTGACGCGGTTGTGGCCTTCCCAGAAATGCGTGCCTTCCAGAAATTCCAGCCCCGGTGCGGCGGTATCCACCGCCTCCAGACTGTCGATGAAGCCAAAGATCTGCGGCCGCGCGCCGCTGCCATAGAACTCGCCCAGTTCCTTCACGAAGGTCAGCACGGCTGGGCCGACCATGACGTGATACAGCACTTCGGTTTCGGTCGGGATCTGCGGCAGATAGCGGGTGAAGCTGGTTTCGGTGGGCGGAATGGCGATATGGGCAATCACCTCGCCGCCCTGCGCCTTCACCGCTTCGGTAAAGAAATCGCGGTGGTCATGGCCAAAGGCATAGTCGGGGAACACCATCGTGACCTTCTTGCCAAGGTTCTGCGTGACCCAGGGTGCCATCGAGGACACCTGTGCCCGCACATCGGTGATGCCGGGTTGCAGGGTCCAGCGGTTCAACATGCCCGAGGCAACGTGATAGCCTTCCGAACAGACCAGATAGGGGATTTTCAGCTCGCCCGCGCGGGGGGCCGATCCGATCACCACATGGCTGAACAGCGGGCCGAAGATCGCATCGACGCCCGCCTGATTGGCCAGCTTTTCCACCACTTCGGCCCCGCGTTTCGGGTCGGTGCCGTCATCCTCGAAGATCACCTCGACGGGGCGGCCATTGATGCCGCCCTGATCGTTCAGCAGTTTGAGCGCGGCCTGCGTGGTGCGCTCATACCAACGGCCATAGGCCGCGCCGATGCCGGTGCGGTGCAGCTGGAACCCCAGCTTGATCGGGGCCGAGGATTGCGCCTGTGCAAAGCGCGGCAAGCCGCCAAGGGCGAGCGCGGATCCGGCGGCAAGGCCGGTCAGAAGGCGGCGGCGGGTGGGTCCGGTCGTGGGCTGGCTGGTCATGGTCGTCTCCGCTGTTGCTGTGCCTTTGTGTGTAGGCTTATGAATTTCGCAATGATTTCTTCAACTTGTGTCACGCCCCGCGCGGGGAGGACAAGAGCCATAACCCCAGTGTGGTGTAACCGATCATCAACAGGGTCATCGGCAGATGGGCCAGCGCCGGGCTGTGCCCCAAGCGCCGCGACAGGTGCAGCGCCAGAACCAGCGCCAGCAGATGTGCTGCAAGGATCAGCACGAATTGCGCCGTCCAGATCGCCTGCATCAGGGTCCGGTCGGTCAGAAACCCGAAGCTGACATAAAACGGTTCCAGCCCCAGCAGGGCATCGCCGCGAAAGAACGGATCGTTCAGCGCGGCCAGCGCATATTGCCCGGTGGTCAGCAGCGTCAGCAGGTAATGCGCCGCGTGATAGCCTGCGGCGATGGCCAGAAAGGCCAGCATCGCCGGACCAGCCTCGGCCCAGAAGGGCCGGGCGGACCGGCTGACGGCGCGACCCAGCGCCAGCGCGCCCAGGATGGTGGCCGCCGTCAGGGCCCAGACCGCCAGCAGGCCCGCTGTGTTCACCCCCTGCACGGCAGAGCGTCCGGTAAACTCCAACGGATTTTCACCGATCAGCGCCAGCCAGAAGAAGGTTTCCATCAGCCCGTCAAAGGTTAGCGCGGCGAGGGCGAGTGTCAGGAATATCACCGCCGAGGGGGTGAGTGCGGGCATATGCAGCACCTGAGCGCCGGGCAGGCCCGCATAGCGCCGGGCGCGGGTGCCGTCGATCTGCACCCAGAATGGCGCTATGCGCGACAAGGCGGTCAGATAGACCGTCAGAAACTCGCCATGATGCAGCCAGTCTTCGCCCTCCAGCACCGCCAGCACGAAGATCAGCCCCCAATAGGCGGCGATGGCGGTTGCCAGAACCTGCGGATCCTCGGGGGTCATCGACATCAGCTGGAACCAGGTGAAGGCCAGCAGCCCCGCCGTTGCAGGCCAATACCCCAGCCGCGCCAGCCCGATGCTGCCCTGCCAGCCCAGCAAAAGCCGGGTCAGCCGCACCGGCCCGGCCCAGGGGGTCAGCCCGCGCCACAGATTGCCCAGCAGCATCGTTGCCAGCGGCAGCACCACCCAGAGCCCGACCCAGATCACCAGTGGCAACAGGTTGTGCATCGGATCGCGCGCGCCGGTCAGCCCCAGAAACAACAGGCCCAGCAGCCCGAGGAAGCTGAGATAGGAGGCCAGCGTGTCGGGCAGCAGCACCGGCCGGTCCCACAGCAGATGGGCGCGGAACGCGGGCAGCCGGTGCGTACTGGCCGCGATCAGCGCCGTCAGCGCCACCGTGGCCGCCGCGCCTGCCATGTAATAGCCGGTGGGCAGGGTCAGGATCACCGAAGGCGGCAGCGCGCAGGCCAGCGCGCTTGCCGGGGCAAGCGCCAAGCTGACACCGAGGGCGGCCCGTCCTGTCATCGCAGCCCGTCCTCGCCCTTCACCTGCGCCACTTCCAGCCCACCCATGCGGGAATGGATGCGCGGCCCCTTGGCCATGACCAGCACGAACACGATCTCATCCGGTTTCGGCCCATCCGGCACGGCGACCGACATCGCATCGAAATGGCCGCGCACATAGGCGGCGTTGATATGGCCGATCGGAATGTCGATGCTTGCCCCCATCGGGCCGAGCTTTTTTGACGAAGGCACGATGGCGCGGCTTTCGCCAAGGCGTTCGCGCATCGCGTACCCGCCGGGCACATGCCAGAGCGCGCCATGCTCCAACTCGCCTGCCGCGCCGACAATCGCGCCCTTGCCATAGGCGTCGATGCCGTCGCGCCCGCCCATTGCGCGGATCAGGTGGTCGGTCATTTGCAGGCCCAGCGGTTTCAGATTCTCCATCGCGCCTTGCAACTCCGGTTCATAGCGCCCGGCAAACGGGTTTTTCACCACGGCCAGAACCGCGCCGCGCAGACGCGGCTGCGCCGGGGCGGGGCCGCCGTCATGGTGGATTTCCTCGATCTGAACGACAAGTTTGCGCAGGATGAAATCAGCCAAGGCAAGGCTCCGGGTGTTGGGTCAGCAAGGGCTGGCCGAGGGTAATGACCTGAGGGTGCAGGAAAACTGCCGCCCCCGCAATGAGGCCCTGATGCAGCAACTGGCGGGCATGGTCCGCGCCGCTTGTCAGCGCGCGCGAAATCTCGGTGGGTGACAGGGGGCCGACGGCGGTGGTCACAGCGCGCGCGCCCAGATCACTGTCATGCTGAAGGCTGTTCGCGGGCTGGCGGGTGATGGCCGGATGGCCGGGCAGGGTGACGGCATTGGCGATCATCGTGGCCGCCGCATCGGCCTGCGCAGCTGTGGCCGCCAGCACCGTCACGCTGTCTGCGATGCCGAAGGACCAGGACCGCCCGCGCCAGCCCGAGGTGGCAATGCCGCGCACCGGATCGGCATGGCTGATGACGATCTGCTGCGATTGCCCGGCAATGGCGGTGGTGTAATGGGTGCCGGGGGTCAGGTAGAGCGCGATGTCGCCGCCATTGTTCACATAGGCGCGGCGCAGGCCGGGGCGTGGCAGGGCGGCGAGCACGGTTTCGGCCACCGCCCCGGCTACTGCCGCCATCGGCGTGATGAAGGCCGGGCGATGCGGGGCCACGGCTGCGGCCATCCGCCGGGCGGTGGGGCCGTGCAGGGGCTGCGGCTCTGGCGCGCGCAGGGCGGGCAATTCGGCGACCAGCGCTGCCAGCAGCGGCGCAAAGCAGGCCCAAGCCGCCTCATATGCGGCGCGGATCACCGCAGGCGGGCCATCGCAGCCGAGGATCAGATCCATCGGCCCATGGTGCAGATGCAGCCTGCCATCCGGCAAAAGATGGGCGGTGGCACTCATTCCACCTCCTTCGGCCACAGCCGGGCAGAGGTGACATATTCGCCACCGCTGGCCTGCACCTCGTCCAGCGCGCGGATCGCCGCCGCATGACCGCCGAGCGCGAGATAGGCGGCGCGCGGCAGGGTGAACTCCAGCGGCGCGACCAGCGCCGGGGTGGGCACATAGCCGAAGGCTCTGGGCGGCAGGCGCGTCACATCAACCATGAAGGTGATGCCGCCGCCGGGCCAGATGTAACATTCGGCCCCGCCCGAGGTGAGCCGGGTTTCGCCAGCCTGCACCGATCGGGTCAGCCGCACCGGGTTGCGGGTGACACCTGCGCGCAACGATCCGCCGGCACCGCCCATGAACAACACGGTGCAGAGCGAGGTTTCACAGTTTTCGGCAATCAGGTCCACCGTGGCGCGCAGCGCCTCTGGCAGCGGTGCGGGTTGTGGGGTCAGGGCCGCATCCAGCACATAATATGCAAAATCCTCGCCCGTGGTCGATACCATCAGCAGGCGCAGCCCGGCGCGCGCGCCCTTGGCCGGATTCCACGGGCCCAGAATGTCCAGCGGATCGGTCAACCGGGTGCCGCCCCAGCCAAGGCCCGGCTCCGAGACGCGGAAATAGCGCCCGGGGGTGGAGCGGTGGCCCTTGATGCGGATGCCCGTCGGCGGCCAGCCGATCACCCGGCCCGCCTGATGTTCCGACACGACGCCGGTGATATGGTCATCGACCACCACCACCTCATCCACCAGCCCCTGCCAGCCCGCCGCGAACATGCCGATGGTGGCCGAGCCGCAGCCGACCCGCATCCGCACCTCGGCCCGCCCATCTACCACCGGCGGCCGGCCCGCCTGCACGATGACCGAACAGCCGCCCTCGATCTCCAGCGGCACCGCCGCGCCATTGCACAGCGCCAGCAGACTGGCACAGGTGGTGCGGCCTTCGGCTTTTTCGCCGCCGGTGAGGTGATGCACCCCGCCCAGCGACAGCATCTGGCTGCCATATTCGGCGGTGGTGACATGGCCGATGGCCTGCCCTTCGGCGCGCACGATGGCGCCTTCGGGGCCAAGGTGGCGGTCGGTGTCGATCTTCACCTTGACCCCGCAGTAGGAAAAGATCGCCTCGGTGACCACCGTCACCATATCGGCCCCTGCCACCACCGATGACACGATGAAGGGCGCGGGTTTGAAATCCGGGTAGGTCGTGCCCGCGCCGATGCCGGTGATGATCGCATCGACGGGGGCGAGCGTGTCCTTCCACCCGGCGCTGGCAAAGGGGATGATGCGGCCGCCGCGCTCGGCAGTGCGCGACAGCAGCAGCACCGGATCGCTGCGCAGGATGCGCCCCTCGACATTGGCATAACGGTCGCAGGCGCCGGTCTGGCCGGGGGCGATGTAACACATCACCGGGCAGGCATCGCAGCGGATCTTGTCGCCGGAGGTCATGGCCCGGCCTCGCGCAAGGCGGCCCGCAGGCGGTGCGGCAGGGCGGGCACCTGCGTCAGCACAACGCCGGTGGCGTGACGGATGGCGTTCAGGATGGCGGGGGCGGTGGGGATCAGCGTGTGTTCGCCCAGACCTTTCGCGCCGAACGGGCCTTCGGGATCCGGCACCTCGATCAGCAGGCTGGTGATCGGCGGCACATCGCCGGTGGTGGGGATCAGATAATCGTGCAGATTGTCGGTGCGGCCGGGCAGATATTCCTCCATCAGCGCCAGCCCGATGCCCTGCGCGATGCCGCCTTCGATCTGCCCGCGCGCCAGCGTGGGGTTGATCGCGCGGCCCACGTCATGCGCGGCGGTGATGCGGATCAGGCGGGTGGTGCCCAGCGTGATGTCCACCTCCAGCTCCACCATCTGCGCGCCAAAACCGTAGACGGCATAGGGGGTGCCCTGACCCGCCGCATCCAGCGGCGCGGTGGGCGGATCATAACTTTCCTCGGCCATCAGCGCATAACCGAAGGCATTGGCGGGCAGCGGATCCAGAGCCAAGCTGGCGGTTTGCCCGCCTTCGGTGGCGGTGAGCACGCTATCCGCCAGCGACAGCCGCGCGCCGTCTCCCATGTTCAGGCGGCGCAGGATCTCGGCCCGCAGGGCTGCCCCTGCCGCCAAAGCGGCCCGCCCCGACACATAGGTCTGGCGGCTGGCCGAGGTTTTGCCCGCATCCGGGGTCAGTGCGGTATCCGGCCCGATCAACTGAAACGCCGCCAGAGGCAGGCCCAGCGCCTGTGCCGCAATCTGCGCGATCACGGTGTTCGATCCCTGACCGATATCCGTGGCCCCCTGATGCAGCACCAGCGCGCCTTGCGGCGTCAGCCCCAGCCGGATGGTCGAGGGGTTGGGCAACGAGGTATTGCCACAGCCATACCAGCAGGCGGCAATCCCCACGCCGCGTTTCAGGGTCGGGTGCGGGGTGGCCTCAGTCAAGGCGCGCTGCCAATGCGGCACCAATGCGGTCAGGCAGGCATGGATGCCGGGCGCGCCAAGGCGCTGGCCGGTGGCGGTGGCATTGCCCGCACGCAGGGCGTTGTGCAGACGAAACGCCAGACGGTCCCTGCCCGCCGCCTCGGCCAGCTGATCCAGCAGGGTTTCCTGCAACAGCGTCGCCTGCGGCACACCAAAGCCACGAAACGCCCCGGAGACCGGGCCATGGGTATGGATCGCCCGCGCCTTGGCGTGCAGCGCGGGCATCCGGTATGGCCCGGAGGCATGGACCGGCACCCGGTTTGCCACGGTCGGGCCCCAGCTGGCATAGGCCCCGGTGTTGAAGCTGCCATCAAAGGTCATGCCGACCAGAGTGCCCTCGGCATCGCAGCCCAGCGTCGCGCGCATCTGCCCCGGATGGCGTTTGGTGGTGGAAGCCATGCTTTCGGCCCGGCCATAGGTCATCCGCACCGGCCGCCCGGTTTTCAGCGCCACCAGCCCCAGCAGCGGTTGCAGGCTGACATCCAGCTTGGAGCCAAAGCCGCCGCCCACCGCCGAGGGCAGGATGCGCACACGGTCGGGCGGCAGGGCCAGAATGGCGGCCACCTCGTCGCGGTCCATCACCGGGGCCTGGGTGCAGGCACGGATGCACAGCGTCTCGCCCTCCATCCACGCCGATCCGGCTTCGGGTTCGATATAGGCATGTTCGACAAAGGCGGTGTCCATCCGGCCCGACACGGTGAAGGCCGCCTTTGTCAGTGCCGCGTCCGCATCGCCCTTGATCACCCGCCCTTCGATCAGCCGGTTGCCGGGGCGGTCGGGGTGAAGCTGCGGCGCATCGGCGGCCTCGGCCAGGGCCAGATCCAGCAGCGGCGGCAAGGGCTGCCACTGGATCGGGAAGCTGGAGAGATCAGGGGTGGGGCCCAGATCCTCGAACGCCAGCAGTGCCACCGCCTCGCCCTGAAACCGCGTGGGGCTGGTGGCAAGCGCGGGCTGATCGGCAAAGGCGGGAATCACGCCAAAGGCATTGCGGCCCGGAATATCGGCGGCGGTAAACACCTGCGCCCGGTGATCGGCAGCCCAGCCCGCCAGATCGCCAAAGCGGAACGCGGCATGGGGATGCGGTGCGCGAATGGCGCGCAGCACCAAGCCGCCCGCCTGCCACAGATCCGCGCCGAACAGATCGCCCGCCACCTTGGCCGCCCCGTCCAGCCGGGGGATCGCCTCGCCTACCGCCCCGGTCAGCTTCGCCATGGGGTCGGGGGCAAGCGCGGTGCAGACGGCGGTCAGAATGGCGGCATAGCCGGTGCAGCGGCACAAGACGCCGCCCAATGCCGCCTCGGCCTCGGCCCGGGTCGGAGCCGGGTTCTGCCGCAACAGCGCCGTGGCGGTCAGCAACATGCCGGGGGTGCAGATGCCGCATTGCGCCGCGCCATGGCGCAGAAAGCTGTGGCGCAGCGCATCGAGGATCGGGTCGGATGCCTCGATCGTGGTGATGCTGCGGCCTTCGGCGCGGGCGGCGGGGGTCAGGCAGGCACAGACCGGCTGGCCGTCCAGCAGCACGGTGCAGGCCCCGCAATCGCCCGCATCGCAGCCGACCTTGGTGCCGGTCAGCGCCGCCTCTTCGCGCAGCACATCCGACAGGCGGCGCGTCGGGTTGACGGTCAGGCGGGCGGGGTGGCCGTTGAGGGTGAAGCCGGTCATGCGGCCTCCGTCACGGCGCGGCGCAGCAATTCGGCGGCGGCTTCCAGCCGGTAATCCGCCGATGCGCGGATGTCATCCAGCGGCGACAGATGCGGGGCCAAGACCGTCGGGGTCAGGACTGGGACGGCCTGCGCCGGGGTCAGGCCGATCAGTGCCGCCTCCAGCACCGGCAGGCGGCGCGCGGTGGCGGAACAGGCCCCGACGGCAAGCGCGGCCTGCGTGATCCGCCCCCCGGCCATGGTCAGACGCACCGCCACCATGGCGATGGAAATCACCAGATAGGCGCGCGCGCCCAGCTTGTGAAAGGCCGCGCGCCCGGCAAGCGCACTGGCCGGAATATGGATCGCGCACAGCACCTCATCCGGCTGCCGCGCGGTCTGACGCGGGCCGCGCAGAAAGGCGTCCAGCGGCAGACGGCGCGCACCACGGGCCGAGACCAGCTCCAGCTCTGCATCCAGAACCAGCAGCGGTGGCACGCCATCTGCGGCAGGCGAGGCATGGCAGAGATTGCCGCCAAGCGTGCCCGCATTCTGGATCTGCCAGCCGCCGACCTGACGCGCCGCCTGTTGCAACGCGGCCAGCGCCGGGGGCAGCGTGGCGGTGGCAAGCTGGGTCCAGCGGGTGGCGGCCCCGATGCGCAGGCCCTGTTCCGAGGCGCTGATGCCGTGCAGATCGGCCAGATCGGCAATGTCGATCATCGGGTCGCCCAAAACCTGCGCCGTGGTGGCGGGATACAGATCCGTGCCCCCCGCCATCAGCCGCCAGCCGCCCTGCGCCAATAGCGCGACGGCTTCGGGTAAGGTGCTGGGGCGCGCGTAACTGTTCATCAACTCCCCCGCAAGGCGCAGGTTTCGGACAGATCGGGTGACGGTTGACCGGCAGGAATTGTATGTATGCAAACACTCTGCGGCGGTTTCGCCCCCTCTGTCAATTATCTTGCACAAGCCTTGGGGCGCAGCTATCGGGAAAGGATGGAACAGCCCGCAGAAACCTATGTTCTGGACGATCAGGTCGGTTATGTGCTGCGCCGGGTGACGCAGCGGCATCTTTCGATCTTTTCGGAACATATTCCAGACGTTACCGCAATTCAGTTCGCCGTCATGGCGCGGCTTGCCGCAATGGGGCCGCTCAGCCAGAACCAGTTGGGCCGGGCGGCGTCGATGGATGCGGCGACGGTGAAGGGCGTGGTGGAACGGCTGGAGGCGCTGGGCCATGTGCAGCGCAGCGCCGATCCCGCCGACAAACGCCGCCTGACCGTGGCGCTCACCGTGGCGGGCACGGCGCTGGTGACTCGGCTGTTTCCGGTGGGGCTGCGGGTCAGTGCGGCGACGCTGGCGCCGCTGGACCCGGATGAGCAGACCGAGCTGATGCGGCTTCTGGCCAAACTGGTCTGAGCCCCGGCGCGAACATCCCGCTTTCGCCCCGTCGGGCAAGAACAAGGAACGATCCGGGTGGACAGTTTTGATCGCAAGATTCTGGCGCTGGTGCAGCGCGATTGCCAGCTGAAGGCGGAAGCCATCGCCGAAGAGGTCGGCCTGTCCACCTCGGCGGTGCAGCGGCGATTGCGGCAATTACGCACCGACAAGGTGATCACCGCAGAAATCGCCGTGGTCGACCGGCAGTCGGTGGGGCAGAGCATGACCTTCATCACAGGGCTGGAGATCGAGCGCGAAAACTATGATGCGCTGGCCCGCCTGCGCCAATGGGCGGCGCGGCAGGACAATATCCAGCAGCTCTATTACGTCACCGGCTCGGTTGATCTGATTGCGGTGATCACGGCGCGTGATGTGGCCGAATATGATGACATCGCGGCGCAGATCATGCGCGAGAACTCGCAGATCAAGCGCATGAGCACCAATGTCGTGCTGAAAGAGGTGAAGGTCGGCCTCTATGTTCCGGTGGCCGAGGATGGCGCGGCCTGACGCGCAAAATCCGCATGACAGGGGGCATTTTTGCCGTCTGGCTTTGCGCAACCCGGTCACTTCGCGGTCTTGCGGCGCGGTCAGCCGTTATGATGGCGTCGAACCATAGCCGGGGAGACAGCCTGCATGACCGAACAGGCCACGACAGCACTACAGATCGAGGATGTTCACAAGAGCTATGGCTCGCATGAGGTGCTGAAAGGCATTTCCCTGACCGCAAGGAAGGGCGATGTCATTTCGATCATCGGCTCGTCCGGGTCGGGAAAAAGCACCTTTCTGCGCTGCATCAACTTTCTGGAGATGCCCGACCGCGGGCGTTTCGTCATCAATGGCGAAACCGTGGCGTTGAAGGCCGGGCGCGACGGGCGCAGCCATCCGGCTGACATGCGCCAGATCGAACGGATCCGCAGCGGTCTGGGCATGGTGTTCCAGAACTTCAACCTCTGGCCGCATATGACCGTGCTGGAAAACGTGATCGAAGCGCCGGTGCATGTGATGAAGCGCACGCGCGCCGAAGCGGTGGAGCAGGCCGAGGCGCTGCTGGCCAAGGTGGGGCTTTATGACAAGCGCCACGTTTATCCGGCGTTCATGTCAGGCGGTCAGCAGCAGCGCGCCTCCATCGCGCGGGCGCTGTGCGTCGATCCTTCGGTGATGCTGTTCGACGAGCCGACCTCGGCGCTGGACCCCGAACTGGTGGGCGAGGTGCTGAAAGTGATCCGCGATCTGGCCGACGAAGGCCGGACGATGCTTCTGGTCACACATGAGATGCGCTTTGCGCGCGATGTGTCCAGCCATGTGATGTTCCTTCACCAGGGCCGGGTGGAGGAGGAAGGCGCGCCGGAGCAGATCTTCAGCGCGCCGCAAACTGCACGGGTGCGCGAGTTCACCGGCACTCTGGCCGCATAACAAAACAGCAACAGGACGTCCGACCATGATCAGAATTTCTCTCGCCCTTGCGGGCGCTCTTTTTGCCTGCGCGGGGGCTGCCCAGTCCGAAATCCGCTTTGGTGTGATGAACGAAGCCTATCCGCCGTTTTTCACCAAGGATGCCAGCGGCACCTGGGTCGGCTGGGAAATCGAGCTGATGGACGCGGTCTGCGCCGAGCTGAAGGAAGAGTGCAGCATCGTCGATATGTCTTGGGACGGGCTGATCCCCGGGCTGGCCTCGAAGAAATTCGATGTGATCTGGTCGTCCATGTCGATCACGCCGGAGCGGCGCGAAACCATCGACTTCACAGACCGCTATTACAACACGCCCAGCAAGCTGATCGGTTACGCTGACGGCGTGCTGGGGGCGGGGCCGCAAGACGTGGCGGGCAAGACCATCGGCATTCAGGTCTCGACCATCCAGTCCACCTATTATGCCAAGTATTTCAAGGATGTTGCCTCGGAAAAGACCTATAGCACGCTGGACGAGGCGTTTCAGGATCTGGCGGCAGGCCGCATTGACTATGTGTTCGGCGATTCCATCCCGCTGATGGAGTTCCTCAAGACCGATTTCGGCAAAGGTTGCTGCGAGGACAAAGGCAATGTCGTGCATGACGCCGAAATTCTCGGCGAGGGCATCGGTGGCGGCCTGCGCAAGGAAGATGCAGCCCTGCGGGATCGGCTGAACACGGCCATTGCCGCCCTGCGCGCAAATGGCACCTATGCCGAGATTTCGGGCAAGTACTTCACCTTTGATCCCTATGGCAAATGATCCGGTGCCGGTCATCGGAAAGGAGGCTGCATGTCGGATCTGATCGACAAACTCGCGCTTCTGGCAATCACGCCCCCCGGCTGGGGGGGCGTCTTGCTCGATGGGGCGCTGGCGACCCTTGCCATTTCGGGCGGGGCCTATGCGGTGGGGCTGGTGATCGGTCTGGCCGGGGCGCTTGGCAAACTGTCGGGCATCCGGCCGCTGGTTGCGGGGCTGAACCTCTATACCACCGCCGTGCGGGCCATTCCTGAACTCATCCTGATCGTCGGCCTCTATTACGCGGGCACCGATGGCCTGAACCGGGGTCTGGCGCTGATCGGCCTGCCGCCGGTCGAGATCAATGGTTTCATGGCCGCCGTGCTGGTGCTGGGCATCGTGCAGGGCGCCTATATGACCGAGGTTCTGCGCGGTGCGATCGTGGCGATCCCGTTGGGGCAGGTCGAGGCGGCCAAGGCCGTGGGCATGGCGCCGTTGCTGCGCTTTCGCCGGGTGGTGTTTCCCGCGCTGATGCCGAATGCGCTGCCGGGGCTGGCCAATCTGTGGATGTCCGTCACCAAGGACAGCGCGCTGATTGCCGTGGTCGGCTATCAGGAACTGGCGCTGGCCACCCGTATCGCGGCGGGAAATACCAAACAGTATTTCCTGTTCTTTCTGGCGGCGGCGCTGCTGTATCTCGTCATCACGCTCGGCTCCAATGTCGTGTTCCGCTTTGCGGATCGGCATTTCCGCCGTGGCTTGCCGCTAAGCGCATGAGGCTGGCATGAATTTTTCCTGGTTGTCCGACTATCTGCCGCTGCTGGTCTGGGGGGCGGGGCAAACCATCGCCCTGCTGGTGATTTCTGTCGCGCTGGGCTTTCCGCTCGCCATTGGCGTGGCCCTGATGCGCCTCAGCCGGTTCCGGGGTCTGCGCGGTCTTGCCAATGGCTATTGCACCTTCCTGCGCGGCACGCCGCTTCTGGTGCAGCTTTGGCTGTTTTACTACGGCATCGGGTCGCTGTTGCCGATGGTGCCGGGGCTGCGCGGCAGCTTTCTGTGGCCGGTGCTGAGCGAAGGGTTCTTTTTCGCCGCCGTCGCCTTCACACTGAACTATGCCGCCTACGAGGCGGAGGTGCTGCGCGGGGCGCCACTGGCGGTGCCCAAGGGCGAGATCGAGGCGGCGCGCGCCTTTGGCATGCCGCCGGGCAAGGTGCTGCGCCGGGTCTGGTTGCCCCGCGCCATCCGCACCGCGCTGCCCACGATTGCAGGCGGTGTGGTGTTGCAGCTGAAAGCAACGCCGCTGGCCTTCAGCGTGACGGTAATGGATCTTTATGCCGTTGCCTACAAGATCCGGCAGGATACGCTTCTGGTCTATGAACCGCTGATCGTGGTCACGGTGTTTTTCGTGCTGGTCGCGGTGTTGATTGCCCAAGTGTTCCGCCGGATCGAAGCCCAGATCCCGATCCGGCGCTGACAGTCGTTTGACGTATATAAGAAGGTGAACCATGACAAAGACCATGGGCGTATCGACCCTGACGGCGCAGCCTGCCTTGCGTCCCGAAACCCTCGCACTGGATGCGGGCCTGATCATTGATCCGGCCACCGGGGCCATCCAGCCCAATATCGCCATGTCGGTCAACAATGTGCTGGTGCCGGGCGAAGGGGCCTTTTCGGCGGATGGGGTAGAGGATCTGACGGCGCTGCCCTATCTTTATGCCCGCTGGACCAACCCGACCGTGCGCGCGCTGGAAACCCGGATGGCGGCGCTGGAACAGACCGAAGACGCGCTGGCCACCGCAACCGGGGTGGCGGCGCTTGCGGCGATCTTTCTGACTTTCCTCAAGGCGGGCGATCATCTGGTAGTCAGCGATGTCTGCTATGCCGGCGCGAATGAACTGTCGCGCCGCATCCTGCCCGATTTCGGGATCGAGGTGACGGCGGTCAATCTGTCCTGCCCGGAGGCATTGCGGGCGGCGCTGCGGCCCAATACCCGGCTGGTGCATTGCGAAACCCCCTGCAATCCGCTGCTGCGCCTGACCGATCTGCGCCAGATTGCCGGGATTGCCCATGCGCATGGGGCGCTGATGTCTGTGGACAGCACGCTGGCCACGCCCGTCTCGACGCGGCCACATGCGTTTGGGGCGGATCTGGTGATGCACTCGCTGACCAAGTTCATCAATGGCCATGGCGATGCGCTGGGCGGGATCGTGACGGGGCGCAAGGCGCTGGTGGCGCAGATGCGGGCGCGGGCCGGGGTCTATCTCGGGGCGTCGATCTCGGCGATGAATGCCTGGCTGATCCTGCGCGGCATCGACACGCTGTTCCCGCGCCTGCGCCAGATCAACGCAACGGCGCAGACCCTTGCCGCGTTTCTGGAAACGCACCCCGCCGTGTCGCGGGTGATCTATCCCGGTCTGCCGTCGCACCCGCAATATGCGCTTGCACAGGCGCAGATGGATCATCCGGGCGGCATGATCGCGTTTCAGACGGCGGATGTGCAGGGCATGGCTCGGCAATTGGCCGCGCGTCTGAAGGTGGCGCATTACGCCTTTTCGCTGGGTCATCAGCGCAGCATCGTTGTGCTGCTGGACACGGCCGAGATGATGGCAAGCACCTATGGCCTGCAAGATGCGCCGCTGGAGGATTACCGGCGTTACGCCGGGGACGGCATCTTCCGGCTGTCGGTCGGGTTGGAGGCTGCCGAGGATCTGATGGCCGATCTTGATCAGGCCCTGCGCGGCTGATAAAGGGGGCGCATGAAACAGCTACCCGACGCGCTGGATCTGCGCTTGCTGGACGAGCTGAGCCGGAATGCGCGCATCCCCCATGCCGAACTGGCCGAGCGGGTCAGCCTGTCGCGCAATGCGGTCCGTCAGCGGATCGACCGGCTGGAGCGGGATGGCTTCATTGCGGGCTACACCATCCGGCAGGGCGATGGCCTGCCGGTATCGGCCCCGATCGTGGCACTGATGTTTGTCTATCGTCAGGACAGGATGCGCGGCGGCGAGGTTCTGGCCGCGCTGAAACGCCTGCCCGAAGTGGTGAATTGCGATGTGATGAGCGGCGAGTTCGACATCGTGCTGCGGGTGGAGGCGACGGCGGCAGACCGCATCCGCGCCATCTGGCAGGAAATATCGGCCATGCCGGGGGTGCGCGATACGCTAACATCCTTTGCCCTGACCAGCCTGCGCAAACGCTGATCCCGGCACATACCACCCCGAAGGCCCTGCATCCCGGATGCGGGGCCTTTTGCTGTGCACCGGGGCCATGCAGCGGTGCTGTCTCCTGTGCAGATCGGCCTGAACTTTGGTCAGTTTGCGCGCTGTCGCGGTGCGATCTGCCCGCGCAAACTTGTCTGAACCGGATCAGGGAGACCGCAGACATGACCATCTACACCGTTTCACTCATCGGCTTTGGCGGCGTGAACCGCGCCTTGGCAGAACTGATCGCCGAGCGCAACGAAACATGGCAGCGCGAGCTGGGGTTCGGGCTGAACATCGTCGGCGTCAGCGACCTGCATCTCGGCTCGGTCATTTCGCCCAATGGCATCGACGCCCGGATGCTGACCGCAACCCGCTTTGAAAAGGGCGGCTTTGCCAATCTGTCGGGCGGCAGCGCCGAGCCGCGCAGCCTGCATGTGGTGCGCAGCGCCCCGGCGGATATCGTGGTTGAGGCGACCTATACCGATCCGGCCACCGGCGAGCCTGCCATCTCGCATTGCCGCGCCGCCTTCGAGGCGGGGCGCAGCGTGGTCACGACCAACAAGGGCCCGGTCGCGCTGGCAGCGGCAGAGCTGAAGGCGATGGCGGCGGCCTGCGGGGTGGGCTTTGAATATGAAGGCGCCGTGATGAGCGGCACCCCGGTCATCCGTCTGGCGCAGAGCGCGCTGGCCGGGGCCGAGATCACCGGCTTTGCCGGGATCCTGAACGGCACGTCGAATTTCGTGCTGGGCCGGATGCAGACCGGGCTTGGCTTTGCCGAGGCGGTGGCCGAAGCGCAGGCGGCGGGCTATGCCGAAGCCGATCCGACAGCCGATGTCGAAGGGTTCGACGTGCGGCTGAAGGTGGTGATCCTGGCGAATGAGGTGCTGGGGGCCACCCTCACCCCGGATCAGGTGGATTGTGCGGGCATTTCCGCCCTGACCCCGGCGGCTCTGGCCGAGGCCGAGGCGGCAGGCACGCGCTGGAAGCTGATCGGGTCGGCGGCGCGCGATGCTTCGGGCCGGATCACGGCGGCGGTGCGCGCGGAACGGCTGCCGCTGGCGCATCCGCTGGCCTCGGTCAGCGGGGCGGTCAATGCCATCACCTTCCAGACCGGGCTTCTGGGGGATGTGACCGTCACCGGCCCCGGTGCCGGGCGGATCGAGACGGCCTTTGCGCTGCTGTCCGACATCGTGGCGCTGCACCGCAAGGCCACGCCCCTCGCACTGCGCGAGGCCGCAGAATGACCATGCAGGGCCATACCGGACTGACCGCCACCACCATCGCCGTCACCAGCCCGTTTGACGGCCGGCTGGTCGGCACCGTCGATCAGACCCCCGCCACCGCCATCGACAGCCTGTTGCAGCGCGCCGAGGCGGGTCGTCGGGCGGCGCAGCAGCTTCCCCGCCACCGTCGCGCCGCAATCCTCGAAGGTGCGGCCACGCTTGTGGCGCAGGATCAGGAGGCCTTTGCCCGGCTGATCAGCGCCGAGGCGGGCAAGACGATCCGGCAGGCCCGCAAGGAGGTGCTGCGCTGCATCAACACGCTCCGCCTGTCGTCCGAAGAGGCCAAGCGGGGCGGCGGCGAGATCATCCCCTTTGACGCCTTCGCAGGGTCGGAGCGGCGACAGGGCTGGTTCACCCGCGAACCGCTGGGTATCATCGTCGCCATCACCCCGTTCAATGATCCGCTGAACCTTGTGGCGCACAAGCTTGGCCCGGCCATCGCCGGGGGCAATGCGGTGCTGCTGAAACCGTCGGAGCTTGCGCCTTTGTCGGCATTGCGGCTGGTCGAGGCCCTGCGGGCGGCAGGGCTGCCCGAGGATGTGGTGGTGCCGGTGGTCGGCGGTGCCGATCTGGGTCATGCGCTTGTCGCGGCCCGTGCAGCGCGCATGGTGTCCTTCACCGGCGGGTTCCGCACCGGCGAGGCGATTGCCGCAGCGGCGGGGCTGAAGCGGCTGGCGATGGATCTGGGCGGCAATGCCCCGGTGATCGTCATGGCCGATGCCGATCTGGCGGTGGCGGTGGAAAGCTGCGTGTCGGGGGCCTTCTGGGCGGCGGGGCAGAACTGCATCGGTACCCAACGCATCCTGATCGAACGCGCGGTCTATGACACCTTCCGCGACGCCTTTGTTGCGGCTACGGCGGCGCTGGTTGCGGGCGATCCGGCCCAGGAGACGACCGATGTCGGCCCGATGATCACCGAACAGGCCGCCTTGCGGGCCGAAGCCACGGTGGCCGAGGCGGTGGCACAGGGCGCGCGGGTTCTGGCGGGCCATGTGCGCTGGGGCTCGGTCTATCACCCGACGGTGCTGGAGGCGGTGCCACATGCGGCGCGGCTCTGGTCCGAAGAAATCTTTGCGCCGGTGGTCACGCTGGAGCCGTTCGATGGTTTCGATGCGGCGATGGACATGGCCAATGCCATCGAGTTCAGCCTGCATGCCGGCATCTTCACCCGCAACCTGGACCTTGCACTGGAGGCCGCGTCGCGGATCGAGGCGGGCGGGGTGATGATCAACGATTCCTCGGACTACCGCTTTGATGCGATGCCGTTCGGCGGCTTCAAATACGGCAGTCTCGGGCGGGAGGGCGTGCGCTTTGCCTATGAAGAGATGACCCAGCCGAAAGTCACCTGCATCAACCGCGGGCAGGCTTGAGGCCCCGGCGCAAAACCCGGTCCGGCCCGCAGAACCTGCGGCGCCGGACTTGCCCAAGCCGACGGGGCCTGATAAACACAGCCCCGCGTGGCCCCTATAGCACAGCGGTAGTGCAGCAGTTTTGTAAACTGAAGGTCGGGAGTTCAAATCTCTCTGGGGGCACCATCCATCCCGCAAGCCACGTTGGATCCTGCCGCGACCCGTCTTGCCAATGCGCGCGACGGGGTGGCGATGGCGAAAAAATTGCCGTATGCGGCGATCGACAGACTGTTGCAAAGCCCTGATCCTCGATCCCCAATCGGAACCTCTGCCCTATGTTTATCGCCACGCTGCTGACCGCCCCCGCGCGCCCCGTGCTGGACCGTGCCACCGTCGAATCGCTGCGCAATGCCTGGGGCGGCGGCGATGCCGTCTGGCTTGATCCCGGCATCGCCGCCGAGATTGCCTTGCCCGCGCTGCCGCCGAACCGTTGGGACGTATGGCAGGGCTTGCAGGCGCAGGGCATTGATCTGGTGGTGCAGCAAGCTGCCGGGCGCAAGAAGCGCCTGCTGATCGCGGATATGGACAGCACCATGATCCAGCAGGAATGTATTGACGAGCTGGCCGATGAGGCGGGCGTCGGGGCCTATGTGGCCGATATCACCAAACGCGCCATGAACGGCGAGCTGGATTTCGAGGAGGCCCTGCGCGAGCGGGTCGGGCTGCTGAAAGGCCTGTCCGAGGCGGTGATCGACCGCGTGTATCAGGACCGCATCACCTTCATGCCCGGGGGCAAGGCGCTGCTGGCAACGATGAAGGCGCAGGGCGGTTATGCGGCGCTGGTGTCGGGCGGGTTCACCGCCTTCACCAGCCGCGTGGCTGCCGCCTTGGGCTTTGATGAGCACCGGGCCAATACCCTTCATGCCACGGATGGCACGCTGACCGGCACGGTGGGCGTGCCGATCCTGGGCAAACAGGCCAAGCTGGATGCGCTGGAAGAGATTTCGGCCCGTCTGGGCATCACCCCGGATCAGGCGATGGCGGTGGGCGACGGGGCCAATGATCTGGCGATGCTCAACCGTGCCGGGGCGGGGGTGGCGCTGCACGCCAAACCTTCGGTCGCGGCGCAATGCGAGATCCGCATCAACCATGGCGATCTGACGGCGCTGCTTTATCTGCAAGGTTATGCCCGGTCGGAGTTCGTCGCGTGATCGTCCGCCCGGCTGTGCCCGGTGACGCCGCCGCCATGGCCGATCTGCTGAATCGGATCATCGCCATTGGCGGCACCACGGCGCATGAGCGGCCGTTTTCGGCGCAGGACATTGACCACCACTATATCTCGGGCGCAGCGGTCATTTGCTGTCATGTGGCCGAAGATCAGGGTCTGATCGGTTTTCAGTCGGTCGAGGGCCACGCCGCCCTGCCGGAAGGCTGGGGCGATATCGGCACTTTCGTCGATCCGCAATGCCAGCGCAGCGGGGCCGGGGCTGCACTGTTTGCGGCCACACAGACCGCCTGCCGGGCCGCCGGTCTTGTGGCGATCAACGCTACGATCCGTGCCGACAATGCGCCGGGCCTTGGCTATTACGCCCGGCGCGGCTTTGTCGATCATGCGACGGACCCGGCGTTCGCACTGTCGGATGGCCGGGTAGTGGGGCGGATCTCGCGGCATTTCCGGCTCTGAAAGCCTGTCCGCAGCAAGAGGCAGTGTGATGTTTGAAGTCTCCTATGAACTGGCGGCGATGCTGATTGCCGCGGCCTTTGCGGCGGGGTTTGTCGATTCCATTGCCGGGGGCGGCGGGCTGATCACCCTGCCTGCCTTGCTGCTGGCCGGGGCCTCGCCGGTTCAGGCGCTGTCGACCAACAAGGTGCAGGGAACCTTCGGGGCGGCGACGGCGGCGGTCAGCTATGCGCTGGCCGGGCATGTGGAGCCGCGCCGCCAGATCGGGGCGGCTGCGGTTGCCTTCGCGGCGGGATGTCTGGGCGCGCTTGCCGTCAGCATCGTTCCGACCGAGGGCCTGCGCTATGCGCTGCCGGTGATCCTGATCGGCATTGCGCTGTTTTTCGCGCTCAAACCCGGGCTGAGCGATCAGGACCGGGTGGCGCGCCTGACGCCGACCTTGTTCACCGCCTTTGTGGTGCCGCTGATTGCCGCCTATGACGGGCTGATCGGGCCGGGGGCCGGGGCTTTCTACATGATCGGGTTTGTCATGCTGGCGGGCTATGGTGTGCTGAAAGCCACGGCCCATACCAAGCTGCTGAACCTTGCCTCCAACCTTGGCGGGTTGCTGATCTTTGCCGCGCAGGGCGCGCCGTGGTGGGCCATCGGCCTTGCCATGGGGGTGGCACAGATTGCGGGCGCACGGATCGGCTCGCGGCTGGCCATGCGCATCGGGGCCAGGGTGATCAAGCCGCTTCTGGTGCTGACCTCGACCGCGCTGGCGCTGCGCCTGATCTGGCAGATGATCTGACCATCCGCCTGCGCCCCGTCAGATGCGGAAGAGCGGTTGCAGCAGCCGGGGGATCATGCCGGTAAACCGCAGCGGCGCATCGGTTGCGGCAAGGCAGATGCAATCCTGACCCGGCTCTGCCACCGGGGTATGTTCCAGCTCTTCATTCGCGATTTCCAGATCTCCGGGGCCGAAGCGGTCGGTTGCATCGCTGAAAGCGCCTTGCAGCACCAGCGTCAGTTCGGTGCCGCGATGGCCGTGATCGGGCACGGCCTGCCCGGCGGGAATGAACAGCAGCCGCGCCGTTGCGCTGCGCCCGGTCGGCAGGATGGCCTGCCGCACCCCCATGCCCAGCGGACGCCACTTCACCGCTGCCAGATCGCCGCCGACGTAATCCTGCAACGGTTGCGGAAACAGGCCGCGCGGCGGGCGGGCCGCAGGCGCGGACGCGGGCGGCTGCCCCGCAATGCGCGCCATGCAGGCCTCCAGACTGTCGCCGGCAAGTTGGGCCTGACAGGTGTCCAGCATCGCGCCGCCCAGCGCATCATAGGCCCCCAGCCGCGCGCGGCAGTCATCACAGAGCGACAGATGCGTGGCCAGCACGAGGTTGAACGCCTCGGGCAACTGGCCTGCGGAATAGGCCATCAACAGGGCATCGGATACATGGTGGCGGATGGTCATGGTCGTCTCTTGCCTCAGCTCATCTGCAGGCGCAGTCGGTCCAGCGCCAGACGGATGCGGGATTTGATCGTGCCCAGCGGCAGACCGGTTTGCGTGGCGATTTCGGTATGGGTCAGATCCCCGAAATAGGCCTTTTCGATCAGGTCGCGCTGCGGTGGCGGCAGGCGAGCCAGCGCGGCACCCAGCCTTGCGGTGTCTTCGGCCATTTCCAGCACGGCCTGCTGATCCGGCTCCGGCTCTGGCCCCCAGGGCAGATCTTCCGGCTCCGGCCGTTTGGCGCGGCGCAGCGCGTCGATCCGGCGGTTGCGCGCGATGGTAAACACCCAGGTGGCCACCGAGGCGCGCGCCGGATCGAACAGATGCGCCTTCTGCCACAGCGTCGCCATCACATCCTGCGCACATTCCTCGGCCAGCGCATCAGATGCGCCGGATTTCATCAGGAACCCCTTGATACGTGGTGCAAAATGCCGGAACAGCGCCGCAAAGGCAGCGCGATCCTGACGATCCCGCACCGCCAGAAGCAATGCCGTCCAGTCGTCGCCCGTTTCCGTCACTCGTTCCACGCCTTTTCGCCGTTTGATGCCGATGCGCAGAGCATAGGGGCCACGCAAGACGTGTGCATCCTGAATTTCCGGGCGGGCGGCAACGAGTATCATGGTCTGTATACGGCGGCGCGCGCGGCCGGATCATCTGCTGCAACTTTTTATTGCAGTGATCCGTAAAGGGTTTTGCCGCGTAATCGTTTTGCACACCACAAGGACAGACACCGGATGCCGTTTGAAATGCCCCCCGCCCCCCGCCGCCGCATCGCCGTGATCGGAGGCGGCATTTCAGGAATGGCGGCGGCGCATCTGCTGGCGGATCAGGCAGAGGTGACGCTGTTCGAGGCGGCCCCGCGGCTTGGCGGCCATGCGCGCACCGTGATGGCGGGCAGGAATGGTGATCAGCCGGTGGATACCGGCTTTATCGTGTTCAACAAGGTGAATTACCCGCATCTGACCCGGCTGTTCGACCGGCTGGAGGTGCCCTATACCGAAAGCAGGATGAGTTTTGGCGCGTCATTCGGCAGCGGTGCGCTGGAATACGGGCTGGCCGATCTGGGCACGCTGTTTGCGCAGAAGTGGCGGCTGGCCGATCCGCGCTTTCTGCGCATGATCCGCGACATCGTGCATTTCAATGCCCATGCCGAAACCGCGCTGACCCATCCTGGCCTGACCATCGCCGAATTCCTGCGCGAGCTTGGCACCGGCGCGTGGTTCCGCGACCATTATCTGCTGCCGTTTTCGGGTGCGATCTGGTCGACCCCCTGTGCTGGTGTGATGGATTTTCCGGCCCATGCGCTGATCAGTTTTTTCCGCAACCATGCGCTGATGAGCGCGGAGGGCCAGCACCAGTGGTATACCGTCAAGGGCGGCTCAGTGCAGTATGTGCAGCGGTTGCAGGCGCTGCTGCTGGATCAGGGGGTCCACCTGCGGCTTGGCTGTCCGATTGCCGCGGTGCGCCGCGCGCCGGGGGTGGAGTTGCGGCCCGAAGCTGGCGAATGGGAGGCGTTCGACGACGTGGTGTTTGCCACCCATTCGGACGACAGCCTGCGCCTGCTGGCCGATCCGACGCCCGCCGAACGTGCGGCACTGGCGGCGGTGTCCTATCAGCCGAACGAGGCGGTGCTGCATTGCGATGCGGCGCTGATGCCCAAGCGGCGCCGGGTCTGGTCAAGCTGGGTCTATGTCGAACCGAAAGGGCCGAAACCCGACCGCATCGCGCTCAGCTACTGGATGAACTCGTTGCAGCCGATCCCGCAGGAGGATCCGATGTTTGTGACGCTGAACGCCACGCAGCCGATCCGCGAGGACCGGATCTATGACAGTGTGACCTTCCGCCACCCGGTCTATGATCTGGCCGCCCTGAAGGCGCAGGATCAGGTGCGGGCGATGAATGGCACCCGCGGCACATGGTTTTGCGGCGCATGGATGCGCAACGGCTTTCACGAGGATGGCTTTGCCAGCGCCGTGGATGTGGCGACGGCGATGGCGGCACGCGATCCGCTGTCGATGGCCGCGGAATGAGCCGGGTCGATCATATCGCGGGGCAGACCTTCCACGGCCGCAAGGGCGCCGTGGCGAACAGCTTTCGATATGGTGTGGATTATCTGCTGCTCGATCCCGAACGGGCGCAGGGGCCGGGGCTGTTTGCCCGCAACCGGCGCAAACTCGTCTCGGTCTGGGATCAGGATCATGGCGGCGCGCCGGGGCAGGGGCGCGGTGTCATCTGGCTGCGCGAGGTTCTGGCGGCGCAGGGCCTGCCCGCGCCGCTGCGGGTCGAGCTGCTGGCCCAGCCGCGCATCCTTGGCCATGTGTTCAACCCGGTCAGCTTCTGGCTGGCCTATAGTGCCGAGGGGTTGCAGGCGGTCGTGGCCGAGGTGACCAATACCTATGGCGACCGCCATTCCTATCTGTGCCACCGCGCCGATCACGGCCTGATTACCCGCGAGGATGAGATCGTGGCGCGCAAGATCTTTCACGTCTCGCCGTTCCAGCCGGTCGAGGGCGACTATCGTTTTCGCTTTGACATCGGTGCGCAGCGCATCGGCATCTGGATCGACCACAGCCATGCGGGCGGCGGCATCTATACCAATCTGATCGGTCGGCGGGTGCCGCTGACCAATCTTGGCATCCTGCGCGCCTGCCTGCGCCGCCCCTTCGGGTCGCGGCGGGTGCTGGCGCTGATCCACTGGCAGGCGCTGAAACTGGCGCTGAAGGGGGCCGGGTTCCGCAATCGCCCCGCCCCGCCCGCTGACGAGATCAGCCGGTGACCGCCCTGCCGCTCCATCGCGCCGATCCGGTGGGCTTGGGCCGTTGGTCGCTGTTTGCCGCGATGATCGCGGCGGCGGGTCTGCCGATCTATATCCATGCGCCCAAGGCCTATGTGGATGACTATGGGCTGAGCCTTGGCGCCTTGGGACTGACGCTGGCCGGGCTGCGGCTGCTCGATGTGGTGCAGGATCCGGCACTTGGCTGGCTGGCCGAGCGGACACGGGCGCGGCGCGGCGCGATGGTGGCGGGGGCGGGCGCGCTGATGGCCCTTGCGATGCTGGCGCTGTTTGCAGTGCCGCCGCCGGTTGCGCCGCTTTTGTGGTTCGCGCTGAGCCTGACCGCGCTATTCAGCGCCTTCTCCTTCCTCAGCATCGCCTTTTATGCCGAAGGCGTAGCCAAGGCCGCAGATCTGGGGCCGGGCGGGCATTTGCGACTGGCGGGATGGCGCGAGGCCGGGGCGCTGGCCGGGATCTGCACCGCCGCCGTGGCCCCGGTGGCTCTGGCGCAGATCAGTGACCGGCCCTTTGCCGTGTTTGCCGCAGGGTTTGCGCTGTTGGCCGGGCTTTCGGTCTGGGCGATGCGGCGGCAATGGCGCGGGGCGGTGTCGGGTGCCACCGCGTTCGGGCCGCTGCTGCGGGTGGCGGCGGTGCGGCGGCTGTTGCTGCTGGCGCTGGTGAATGCGGCCCCGGCGGCGGTCAGTTCCACCCTGTTCCTGTTCTTTGTGGAGAGCCGCCTTGACGCGCCGGGGGCCGAAGGGCCGCTGCTCTTGCTGTTTTTCCTGTGCGCCGCGCTGTCGGCCCCGGTCTGGAGCCATCTTGCCCGGCGCATCGGCGCGAAATCGGCGCTGCTGTCGGGCATGGTGCTGGCCATCCTGTCGTTTGGTGGGGCGCTGGCTCTGGGGGCAGGCGATGTGCTGCTGTTTGCGCTGATATGCGCCGCCTCGGGCGCTGCGATCGGGGCCGATCTGGTGCTGTTGCCCGCACTTTTCGCGCGGGAGCTGGCGCGGCTGGGGCAGGGCGAGGCGGCAGGCTTCGGCCTGTGGTCCTTTGTCTCGAAACTGTCGCTGGCGCTGGCCGCCGCCACGCTGCTGCCCATGCTGGAGGCGCAGGGCTTTGCGCCCGGTGCGGCCAATGATCCCGGCACATTGGCGCTGCTGGGGTTTTTATATGCCGGGGTGCCCTGCGGGCTGAAGCTGCTGTCGATTGCCCTGCTGTTGCGTCTGGATCTGCCGGAGATGCGTGATGACTGAAACCCTGTTCCTGATCCTTGGTATCCTGCTGGCGCTGGCGGGCCTGTTGCTGCATCAGCGCTTTTTCGGATTCGCCGCACAGCGCCCGCAGGATTATGCCCATGGCCCCCGCTTTGATCTGCGCCGCCACATGCAGGGGCCGATGGTCTGCGAAGGCGTGATCTATGGCCCGCTGGGCCGTGTGACCTCGCGCTTTGTGGCCGAGATCGACGGGCGCTGGGATGGCAACAGCGGTATCCTGTCTGAGCGGTTCCACTATGACAGCGGCACAGTCCAGCTGCGCGAATGGCGCTTGCGCCTTGGCAATGATGGCCGCATCCGCGCCGAGGCGGCAGATCTGGCCGGTGCGGGCGAAGGCTGGGCCGAAGGCTCTGCGGTGGTGCTGCGTTACCGCATCCGGCTGACACCCGAGGCGGGGGGCCATGCGCTCGACGTGACCGACTGGATGTATCTGATGGAGAATGGCACCATCCTCAACCGCAGCCAGTTCCGCAAATTCGGCATCAAGGTGGCCGAACTGGTGGCAACCATGCGCCCCAAGGTGACAGCATGATCTGGCAGGGCAAACGCTATTGGCTGGTCGGCGCGTCCGAAGGTCTGGGTCTGGCACTGGCCGAGGCGCTGAGCGCGCGGGGGGCGCATTTGGTGCTGTCGGCGCGGAATCCTGAACGGCTGGCCATGGTGGCGGCGGCGCTGCCCGGCCCGGCAGAGGTGCTGCCGCTGGATGTGGCCGATGGGGCTGCCGTGCGGGCGGCAGGGGCGCGCTTGGGTGCTCTGGATGGTGTGATCTGGCTGGCCGGGGTCTATTGGCCGATGCGGGCGCAGGACTGGGACGCCGATCAGGTCGAGGCGATGTGCGATGTGAACTTCACCGGCTGCGCGCGGGTGATCGGCGCGGTTCTGCCGGGTATGCTGGCGCGCGGCCAGGGGCATATCGTGATCACCGGATCGCTGTCGGGCTTTCGCGGTCTGCCGGGGGCGATAGGCTATGGCGCATCCAAGGCGGGCTGCATGTCCCTGGCGGAATCGCTGCATGCCGATCTGCGCGGCAGCGGCGTCCGGGTGCAGCTGGCCAATCCCGGCTTCATCCGCACCCGGCTGACCGCACAGAACGCATTTGCCATGCCGCAGATCATGGAACCGGCCGAGGCCGCCGCGCATCTGCTGCGCCTGATGGAGGGCACCCGGTTTGCGCAAAGCTTTCCGCGCCCGTTCAGCTGGCTGTTCCGCCTTGCGAATTTCCTGCCGGACCGCTTGTATTACCGCCTGTTCGCCCCGAAATGAGCGGAGGGCAGCGGAACGGGGCCATGGGATGCTGAGGGCTAAAGGGATTGCTTTGCTTGTGCTGGCTGGGGGTGCGGCGGCAGGCTGGGCGTTGCTTACCCCGCCCGCAAGGCTCAGCCCGGCCGAACTTGCAGCGCATTATGCCACGCCCTTGCCAAAGCCCGACACCCCGCTCGCGGTCTATCATCTGGGCCACAGTCTGGTGGGGCGCGACATGCCTGCGATGCTGGCGCAGCTGATGGGCGAGGGGCACCGCCATGCCAGCCAGTTGGGCTGGGGGGCCTCGCTCGATCAACACTGGCGCGGCGATGTGCCGGGCTTTGCCGAAGAAAACGCGCATCCCGCCTATCGCCCGGCGCATGAGGCGATTGGCGGTGGGGCCTATGATGCCGTGGTGCTGACCGAAATGGTGGAATTGCGCGATGCCATCCAGCACCATGACAGCGCCCGCGCGCTGGCCGATTGGGCGCGGCTGGCCCGGCAGGCGCGGGGTGATGTGCGGCTCTATCTTTATGAAACCTGGCACCGGCTGGATGATCCCTCGGGGTGGCTGGCACGGCTGGCGCAGGATCGCGCGGCGCTGTGGGAGGCCGAGTTGCTGCGCCCCGCAATGGCGCGGCAAGGCGTGGGCACCATTCATGTGATCCCGGCGGGGCAGGTTCTGGCGGCGCTGGTCACGCGGATCGAGGCGGGCGAGGTGCCGGGCCTGACCCGGCGCGAGGATCTGTTCACCCGCGATGCGCAGGGCGCGCCCGACATGATCCACCTGAATGATCTGGGCGCCTATGTGGTGGCGCTGACCCATTACGCGGTCTTGTCGGGCCGCCCGCCGCTGGGTCTGCCCCATACGTTGCAGCGGGCCGATGGCAGCCCGGCCACGCCACCCACGCCCGCCGCCGCGCGCGTGATGCAGGAGGTGGTCTGGCAGGTGGTCAGCCGCTATGCTGCGACAGGTATCGCTGGCTGAAAGGCACCCCCCCGCATGTCTCTGCTGTCGCTTCTGGCGGAAATCCTGTTTGTCGGCCACAGCCTTGTCGGCCCCAATCTGCCGCCGCTGATCGAGGCGGGGTTGCAGGCACAGGGCCAGCCCGAGGCCAGCGTTTCGGCGCAGATCATCAATGGTGCCCCGCTCAGCTATCAATGGGAGCATTCCGCCGAGGCCGAGGGCGTCGATGGCCGGGTGCGGCTGGCGACAGGGGACGTGACTGCGCTGGTGCTGACCGAGGCGATTCCGCTGGCGGCGCAGGTGCAGTGGAATGACAGCGCGGTGCAGGTGGCGGCCTTTGCCGGGCTGGCGTGGCGCGCCAATCCGCAGACGCAGGTGTTTGTTTATGAAACATGGCACAGTCTGGCCTCCGGTCCGGGCGCGGTGATCGAAGGGGATCCGGGGGCGGGCACGCCCTGGATTGACCGGATCGCGGCGGATCTGCCGATGTGGCAAGAGCTTGCGGATGCAGCCTCGGCGACGCGGCCCGCCGGGGCGGCTCCGGTGCGGCTGATTCCGGCGGGGCAGGCGATGGCGCTGGCGGCCAAGGCCGCACAGGCGGGGGATTTGCCGGGCATTGCCGCGGTGGGCGATCTGTTCCGCGACGAGATCCATCCCAATGGCAAGGGGCTGTATCTTGTGGCCATGGTGCATCTGGCAACGATCACCGGAAAATCGCCCGAGGGGCTGCCTGCGAAACTGACGCGCAAATGGCAAAGCCGCGATTCGGCCCTGTCGCCCGACCTGGCGCTGGCCTTGCAGCGCATCGCCTGGCAGGCCGCCGAGGCGCATCGCCTGCGCGAAGGCAGCGCGGCGGGGGCTGATGTGCAGCCCATCGTCGCGACAGCCGCGCCCGAGGAACCGCCGCAGGGTTTTGCCCCGATCCGCAACCCGGCGCTGGCGCTGGGTCTGGCCGGGGTGAATGACTGGTCGGTGCAGCAGCCCTTTCTGGATGTGATGAAAACCGCCCGTCCCTGGACCGGCCATCTGCCCGGACAATGGGGCGGCATGGATCACGCGGCCCTGGCGGCGGGCGGCTGGCTGGATGCCGATGGCTGGCTGACCGCCCTGCCGCCCGAGGTGACGGGCGTTTCCACCCTGATCCTGACCGATCTGCCCGCCGATGCGGCGGGTGTGGCGGGCCGTTATCTGGTGCGCTGGCAGGGCCGGGGGGACGTGACGCTGGGCGGGCGGGCGCAGACTGTGCAATCGGTGCCCGGCGGGCTGATCTTTGATTATACGCCGGGCGAGGGCGCGGTGATCCTGACGATCAACGGGCTGGTGGCGGGCGATCCGCTGCGGGCGATCCGCATCGTGCGGCAAGACCGCGAACGCGAGCTTGACGCGGGGGGCCTGTTCAACCCCGATTGGCTTGCGCGCATCCAAGGGGTTTCTGCCATCCGGTTCATGGATTGGATGATGACGAATGACTCGGTGTTGGCCACGGTGGAGCAAAGCCCGAAACTTGGCGATTACACCTGGGCGCGAAACGGCGTGCCGGTGGAGGTGATGGTGGCGCTGGCCAATGCGCTGGAGGCCGATCCCTGGTTCACCCTGCCGCATCTGGCCGAGGATGATCTGGTGCGCTTTTACGCCGAAACCGTGGCGGATCTGCTGAAGCCGGGATTACGCGCGCATGTCGAATATTCCAACGAAGTGTGGAACTGGCAATTCGCGCAGGCCCGCTGGGCCGAAGAGCAGGGCCGGGCGCGGTGGGGTCAGGATGGCACATGGCTGCAATTCTATGGCTTGCGCGCCGCACAGGTCGCCGCGATCTGGGCCGAGGTGTTCGGGGCCGAGGCCGACACCCGGCTGGTGCGGGTGGTGGCCACGCAGACCGGCGTGCCGGGGATCGAGACGCAGATCCTGGACGCACCGCTGGTGGTGGCCGAGGGCCTGCCCGCCCCGAAAACCGCCTTTGATGCCTATGCCGTCACCGGCTATTTTGCCGCCTTGCTGGGCAGCGAGGCGAAATTGCCGATGGTGAAGGACTGGCTGGCCGCAAGCGCCAAGGCCGATCCCGCCGCGCCCTATGCACAGGCAGTGACACAGGCCGCCGAAGAGCTGCTGGACGGACGCCATTCCGGCCTGGCCGAAGACACGCTGCGCGACGTGCTGGACCGGGTTCTGCCGCATCACGCGGCAGTGGCGCGGGCAGAGGGGTTGCGCCTGCTGATGTATGAGGGCGGCAGCCATGTCGTCGGTTATGGCCCGGTGGTGGATGATGCCGAGGTGACGGCCTTTTTACAGCATCTGAATTACACCGCCGAAATGGGGGCCTTGTATCAGCAGTTGCTGACCGGCTGGGCGCGCCTGTCCGATGCACCGTTCAATGCCTTTGTCGATGTCTATAGCCCGACCAAATGGGGCAGTTGGGGGGCCTTGCGCCATCTGGGCGATGATAACCCGCGCTGGCAGGCGCTGGCGACAGGCTGCGGCACATGCTGAGCGTGATCATTCCCGCGTCGAACGAAGCCGCCTATATCGGGGCCTGTCTCGCGGCGCTGTTCCAGTCAGACCCCGTGCCGGGGGGCGCCGAGGCGGTGGTGGTGGCGAATGGCTGCAGCGATGCGACGGCAGAAGTGGCGCGCGGCTTTGCCGATCATGCGGCGGCGGCGGGCTGGGCGCTGGTGGTGCTGGATCTGCCGCAGGGCGGCAAGCCCAATGCGCTGAACGCGGGCGACGCAGTAGCGCGCGGCGAGATGCGCGCCTATCTCGATGCAGATGTGGTGGTCTCGGCCCCGGTGATGGCGCAGCTTGTGGCGGCGCTGGCCGGGGATGCGCCACGTTATGCCGGGGGCACGCCAGAGATTCCGGTAGCACAGAGCCGGGTAACGCGGGCCTATGCGCGGTTCTGGCAGCGCCTGCCCTTTGCGCAAAGCGTGGCACCGGGCTTTGGCCTGTTTGCGGTCAATGCGGCGGGGCGGGCACGCTGGGGCGTGTTTCCGGCCATCATCTCGGACGATACCTTTGTGCGGTTGCAGTTTGCCCCCGCCGAACGGGTGCAGGTGGCCGCATCCTATCTCTGGCCGATGATCGAAGGGTTTGCCGCATTGGTGCGGGTGCGGCGGCGGCAGGATGCCGGGGTGGCCGAGATTGCCGCGCGCTGGCCCGGCCTGCTGGCGCGGGAAGGCAAAGCCCGGCTCGGCATGGCGCGGCTGGCGGCGCTTGCGCTGCGCGACCCGGCGGGCTTTGCCTGCTATGCGGCAGTCTCTGTCGCGGTCAAGGCGCGGCGCGGCGGGGCGGTCTGGACGCGCGGGCGCTGACGGTTCTTCAGGCCGAGGCCGTCAGGTCCATCCAGCCGCAGCGCCGGGCGAAATCTTCGGGATTGGTGTCTGCCCCCACTGCCATGCCCTGCCGGAAGGCCGCAGACTTGCGGGCCTGCCACAGATCCCGGCGCAGATGCAGGCCAGAGCGGCTGATCTTGGTGATCGGGGTGCGCAGGGGCAGGGCGGTGGCCCACTTGCGCTGCATCGCCTGATAGCAGGCCACATAATCCGGGCCAAGCGCGCCATGATACCTGTCATTGTGGATGCAGGGCAGCGCGCCCGCATAGGCCGCCCGCCCCGCCGCGCGGGCCTGCGCGACAATATCGGTGCCATACATGTGCCAGCCCGGCAGCCCCTCGTCAAAGCGCAGCCCCGAGGCGCGGCGCAGGATGATCACCATTTCATCGAAGCTTTGCACCGGAAGCGGTGCCATCGGCACCCGCCCCACGATCATGCCCAGCGAGGAGGACCAGACCGGCCCGATATGCGCGCCATCCAGCCCGACGCCAAAGGCCCCGAACAAGGCCCAGTCGGGATCCTGAGCCGTCAGCGCGGCCAGACGCGCGGCCAAAAGCCGGTCCCAGCCCTGCGGAAAATACACATCCTGATGGGCAAAGACGATGATCGGGGCCGTGGTCGCGTCCAGCGCCCGGTTATAGGCGATGGCAGCAGAGGGCGCATTCCATTCCACATGCAGCGGCACCCCCGCCTGCACCATGGGTGAACGGGCGAGGTTGTTGGCCAGAATCTCCTGCGCATTGCAGGCGGCGGCAAGAACCATGTCGGGCAGGGCGGCGGGATCAGGCATCAGCGGCATTTCGGATCAGAAGGGCAAGTTTGGTGGCTTCGCGGTCGATGTCGTGGCGGGCGAACACGCGCTGCCGGGCGGTCTGCCCCATGGCGGTCAGCCGGGGCAAGGGGGTTTCGGCCAGCGCATCAATCGCATCGGCCAGTGCGAGCGCATCGCCCGCCGGCACCAGCCAGCCGGTTTCGGGCACGACCAGCTCTGGCAGGCCCGCGATGGCGGTGGCGATCACCGGGCGGGCGGCGGCCATGGCCTCCATCACCACCATGGGCAGACCTTCGGCGAAAGACGGCAGGATCAGCGCCTGCGCCGCTGCCAGCTCTTCGCGCACCCGCGCCTCGGGCAACCAGCCGGTCAGCGTGACATGACGGCGCAAGGTATAGGTTTCGATCAGGGCCTCGATCTCGCCGCGCAGAGGGCCATCGCCTACCAGCGTCAGATGCAGCCCCGGATGCTGGCGCACCGCCTGCCCCAGTGCCTCGATCAGCAGCGGAAAGCCCTTCTGTTCGGAAAACCGCCCGATGGCCACCAGACGCAGCTTGGCCGGAAGCGGGGCGGGATCGGCAAAGCGCCAGGGCTCGATCCCGCAATGCACCACCTTCAGGCGCGGCCAGTCCGCCACATCGGACCAGCGGCACAGCTGGCTGCGGCCATAGGACGAAATCGCCACGCTGAAGGCCGCATGATGGATCTTTTCGGCCAGCGACAGCGCCTGGGGCGCATCGAATTCTTCGGGCCCGTGCAAGGTGAAGGAATAGCGTGGCCCGCCCAACTGATGACACAACAGCGCGACCGTGGCGGGGTTGGTGCCGAAATGCGCGTGCAGATGGCGGATGCCAAGACTGTCGCAGCGCGCCGCCACATGGGCTGCCTCGGCCAGATAGACCAGATGGCGCGCGCGTGCGCCCGCCCGTGCGCCCAGCCGCAGCGCCGTGGCCGTGGCGCGCAGGGCGGCCAGCGGGTGACGCAGCACCCAGCCCAGGGCCGACCCGGCAAGCGCCAGCTTTCCCGCCTCCAGCACATGTTCGGTGCGCTGATCCTCGGCCTCATCCTCGGGGTCGGACAGGGTGGCGCGATCTGACCGCATGGCAAAGCGGTGCACGGAAAAGCCCACACGCTCCAGCGCCTGAACCTCGCGCCGGATGAAGGTATGCGAGGCCCGTGGGTAGGTATTGACGAGATAGGCAATCTTCACAGCAAGGCCCCGGCGTTTCGACTGTTGTAGCAGAGTCTTTGATTTTGCAGAAGCTTGTGGCCGAAGAATGGCATTATTGACCCTTGCGAGTGGCCCGCCTAGGGTCGCGGCATGGAAATCACGCGCCCCAGCCTGTTTGCCCGCGCCCTGCGCGGATCGGCCCTGACGGCGGGATCCTATGCCATTACCCAAGGGCTGCGGCTTGGCTCCAACCTGATCCTGACCCGGCTGCTGTTCCCCGAGGCCTTTGGGCTGATGGCGCTGGTCTCGGTGTTTCTGGTGGGGCTGGCGATGTTTTCCGATATCGGCATCGGCCCGGCCATTTCGCACAGCAAGCGGGGCGACGAGCCGGGCTTTCTGGATACCGCCTGGACCGTGCAGGTGGCGCGCGGCGGGCTGATGTGGCTGGCCACCTGCGCCATCGCCTGGCCCGCAGCGCAGTTTTACGAGGCCCCTGATCTGCTGGCGCTGTTGCCGGTGGCGGGGCTGACGCTGCTGATTTCCGGCTTCAATCCGACGCGGATCGACACGGCGAACCGGCATCTGCTGCTGGGCCGGGTGACGGCGCTGGATCTGCTGGCGCAGACCATCGGCATTGCGGCTATGGTCGCGCTGGCCTTTGTGCTGCAATCGGTCTGGGCGCTGGTGATCGGCGCGCTGATCGGGTCGGTGGCCAAGCTGGTGCTGACGCATGTCGGCCTGCCCGGCCACCGCAATCGCCTGCACTGGGAGCCGGGCGCGGGGGCCGAGCTGATCCATTTCGGCAAATGGATCTTCCTGTCCACCGCCTGCGGCTTTTTGTTGTCGCAGGGCGACAAGGCCATTCTGGGGGCGTTTCTGCCGCTGGATGCGCTGGGCGTCTATAACATCGGTTATTTTCTGGCGTCGTTTCCGGTGCTGCTGGGCGGGGCGGTGACGGGGCGTATTCTGATCCCGCTGTACCGGGACCATCCGCCTGCCGCCTCGGTGCAGAACTTCCGGCGGTTGCGGCGCTTGCGGGTTGGATTGACGGCGGGGCTGCTGCTGCTGCTGCTGCTGCTGGCGCTGTTCGGCGGGGCATTGGTGCATCTTCTGTATGATGCGCGATATGCGCAGGCAGGCGCGATCGTGATGGCGATTGCGCTGGTGCAGATGCCGCTGGTGATCGGCATGACCTATGATCAGGCGGCGCTGGCGGCGGGGGATTCCCGGCGCTATTTTCTGGTGATGGCGCTGCGGGCGGCCTTGCAGACCTGCGCGTTCCTGATCGGTGCGGCGCTGGACGGGGTGCAGGGCGCGTTGATCGGGCAGTTCTGCGCGCTGGTTCTGGCGCACCCTCTGATTGTGTGGCTGGCGCGCCGATACCGCGTATGGGATGCTGCGCATGATCTGGGCTTTGCCATGTTTGCGATTCTGGTCCTGCTGCTTTCGCTCTCCCTCCATCTGGGGGCCTTTGCCGGTCTTTAGGCTGGAAATTGCCTAAAATTGACAGAAATCCTGCCCAAATTCCGCCAAAGTTTCGCGTTATGGATGATTTTAGGCTGGTATTGTTCTGAGAACGTGCAAAGATTTACGAATAAGGTCCAACCTGAAGGTGATACGCAACAATGCGGCGCGCATGACGGGCGTTGTGGAGGATAGGATGGCGATAGGCATGATGCTTTCTGGGATCGTCGCGGGCTTGGCCAGCGTGATCTGGGCGCTTGTGTCTGGTTACCCGATCCTTCTGCTGCTTGTCGTCTACCCCGTGGCGGGCATTGTCGGGGCTTTGGTGTTCCTTGCCATCGTCGGGCTGCGCAGCAGCACGCCGCAGGGGCAAAGCAGCCTGCACCCGATACGTCAGGGGCGTTAACCTTTTCAGCCGAGCAGCACGGCTTCTGGAAACAATACGGATCACAGTGGAACCGGGCCGGGGATTTTCCTCCGGCCTTTTGCGTTGCCGGTGCCGCTATCTGTGCGGGCTGCCGCCTGTCCGCCGTGCCGAATCACCTGATGATTCCGCAGAGCCGCCACCAAGAGGTTTCTCGCATAGGTTGCAAGCGAGATGAATGTGGCATCATTGCGGCGGTAGTGCGGCAAAATTTCCCCCTAATATCTAGGTTAATGAAGGGTTAACTCCCCGATAAATGTCGCCACTTCGCGTCAATAAAAGGTAAAATGGAAATTGGGGGCGTTACTTCTTGAGTGTACGCGATGTCTTGCAAACCACGCTATCTGATCACGATTTTCGGCGGGGGCCAGCCTGCGCCGATCACATATTCAATGCCGAATTCTTTGTAATTGTTAACGGGTGACTGACAATGACTATCAGCTATCCCCGTTTTCAAACGGGAAGTCCGGTCTCGGTGGAGCGTGTCGATCTGCTTGTGAATGGCCTGCCAGCCAATGCACAGGCCAAACCCGCACCGCGCAAGGGGGTGTATCGCGCCCTGTTCAAACGTGCCTTTGATGTGACCGCAATCGTGCTTGCGGCCCCGATCATCGTGCCGATTGTCGCGGCGCTGGCGGTGGCAGTGTCGCGCGATGGTGGCAAGGCGTTCTATACGCAACAGCGGGTCGGGCTGGGTGGCCGGGCGTTCCGCATGTGGAAGCTGCGCTCCATGGTCAGTGACGCGGACGAGCGGATGGCGCATTACCTTGCGGCCAATCCGGCGGCGCGGGCGGAATGGGATGAAACGCAGAAGTTGAAGAACGATCCGCGCATCACCCCGTTCGGGCGCTTCCTGCGCAAAAGCTCGCTGGATGAGCTGCCGCAACTGTGGAATGTGTTTGTCGGCGACATGAGCCTGGTCGGGCCGCGTCCGATGATGCTGAACCAGCAGGCGCTGTATCCGGGCACGGCCTATTATGCGCTACGCCCCGGCATCACCGGCTTCTGGCAAACGGCAGGCCGCAACCGCACCAGCTTTGAGGCACGGGCCGAATATGACACCAGCTATGAGGCAGAGCTGTCGCTGGCGACGGATGTCAAGATTCTGGCGCGCACGGTGAGTGTGGTGGTGAACGGCACCGGCTACTGATCAGAGGCCGATTGCTTGCAAAAAAGACCCGCCACCGGGATGCCGGGGCGGGTTTTGCCATGCCCTGAGGCGGGGTGTCAGTTGTGCTGCACCGGGGAATGGCCCGACAGCCGCCGCCACAGACGGCGTAGGGCACCTTCGGCGGGCGGATGCGCCAGCGCCAGATCGGGAATGGTGATGACCGGCCGGATGTCCAGTTCGCGCTGCATCTGTGCCGCGCTGCGCAGAACCGGGTGCATCAGATCCAGCGCGAAGGCGATGGCCAGAGCCAGCACAAGGCTGGCCAGCGTGCCCGCGACCGCGATCTTCTTGCCGCCGCCGCTGGTCGGATACTCCGGCACGATGGCGCGTTCCAGCAGGGTGAAACGTTCGGCATGTTGTTCCTGCTCCAGCCGCAGCGCGGTTTCGGCCTCGGCCTTGCGGGCGGTGATCAGCTCATACTGGCTTTGCAATTGCTGAAGCCGACGGTCATAGGCGCTGAGCGTGCGTTCCACTTCGGGGGCCTGTGCGCCCTGCGCATCCAGGGTGTCGCGCTGCGCCTGCAACGCCTCCTGCTGGCTTTGCAGCACCGCTTCTTGCGCGGTCAGATCCTCGATGCGGCGGCGGTCGGTTTCGCGCAGCCGGTCCTTGGCTTGAAGCGCCGCCCTTTCGCCCCGCACCGCAAGGATATTCTGCATCAGGCTGCGGATTTCGGTCTCGATGGTAACGCGCTCATCGGCAGTGCCACTGCTGCGCGCCACTGGATTGTCATTCTTGTAGGCCACAAGTTCGGCCTCCAGCGCCACGATCTCTTGCGAGATGCGGGCCTCTTCTTCGACAAAAAACGCCACGGTATCGCGGGCGCGGCTGGCCTGCTGCGCCACCGACATATCGAGAATCCCCTGGGCAAAATCATTGGCCACGCGGGCGGCCTGATCGCCATCGGGAAAGCGGGTGGAGATGATGAGCGCCGACACCGCATTCGGCACCCCGAAGCTGGCAGGTGCGGCTGAGGCCACGCTCTGGAACTGCACGGCGCTGCGCAGGGCGAAGATCTTCTGATCCAGCGTCAGGCCCGGCAGATCGGCAAACAGGCCATGGCGGTCGATCATCGCCGCCAGATTTTCGCGCGTGGTCAGCCGCTGCTCGATCCCTTGCAGCAGGCTGGCCGATTGCGGCACCATGCCGGGGGCCGTGCCAGAGATGACGGGCATTTCCACCTGGATCACGGCGGCGGTTTCATAGGTCTTGGTCCGCGATGCGCCGATCATCACCGAGATGATGGCACCAAACAGCACGATGGCGGCAATCATCAGGCGGCGGCGGTTCAGCAGGCCCAGGAATTCGTCAAAGCTTTGGATCGGTCCCATCAGATATTCACTTTTTACCATAACGATAGCGGCGGGCCGTGCTGTCCTTGGCGCGGTTCAGCACGACGCCCATCAGCGGCACACGCCCTTCGAACAGGCGCTCGCAGGCGCGGATATCCTCGGCGGTGGTGCGCGTGCCATCGGCCACCAGCAGCACGGCATCCAGACGAGGCAGCATCGAGATCACGTCGTCATTGCCTAGGGCAGGCGGCATGTCGATCACCATCACATCCGGGTCAAGCTGGTTGATGATGGCGCCGAGCGTGTCTTCGGTGCGCGGATCCAGCAGGGTTTCGGCGGCGGCCCGCACCGGCGCGCCATTCAGCGCCAGCGCCAGATTGCGCCCGACCCGGCGCAGATGCGCCTCCAGCGGCTGCGCACCGGTCAGCATGTCGCGCAGCGGCCCGACAGACTGACCAAACAGGGTGGCCAGATCGGGCTGGCGCAGTTCCAGATCCATCAGAACGGTGCGGCAACTGGGCAGGCGCGCCAGCGACAGCGCCAGATTTGCCGCCACCAGACTTTTGCCGCAGCCATGCGTCGGCGAGGTGATGGCGATGCGTTTCCAGCCGCGTTCGGCCATTGCCTGAAGCAGCCGGGTGCGCAGAATATCGAAGGCGGCGGTGGCCGGGTTTTGTGCCGCATCCGCGAACAAACCGTTTCCAGCCAGCTTTTCGCGGTCGAGCGAGGCAAATCCCAGCGATTCCCACATCCGGTCTGGCGTCTGTTGGGGCAGCGCGGGCGGGGTATAGACTTCCAGCACCGGCGGTTCGGGCGGTTGCGGCACAATGCCGGTGCCGCGCGGGCGGAACAGCGAAATTCCGGTGGGCCGCGTGCTGGGCGTCTGGCCAAGACGGCCCGAGAAATCATCCTCAGAACTCATGGTTTGCCCCATATCCGCGACAGAATAGTCCTGTGTGACCAATATAGTGTGGCTCGACATCGGTGAAACCAGGCTCCTGCATCGCGGTGGCATCACCGCAGGGGTAATCGTCACACCCGCCGTGCAGCGGGCCCTTGCTCTGGGATTTGCAGGATGCAGGCGCAGGGTTGCGCCCGGATCCAGATTCGCCCAGGCCCCCGCCCAGTTGACGTTAACTAACAGATTTGGCGGCAAAATGGAAGGGCAGGGGGGCGTGGCATCCGGCGGCGGCACGCGCTAGCATATGGGCAGAAACCCATGGGAGAGCGGCGCGTGGCGCAAGCGGATCTGGTCGATGCGGTGGTGATCGGGCGCAACGAGGGCGCGCGGCTTCTGGCCGGTCTGGCGGTGTTGCAGGGACAGGTGCGCCGCATCGTCTATGTCGACAGCGGCTCCGCCGATGGCAGCCCGGCGGCAGCGGCGGCGCTGGGGGCCGAGGTCGTGGCGCTGGATATGTCGGTGCCGTTTACGGCGGCGCGGGCGCGCAATGCCGGGCTGGCGCGGCTGGCTGCGGATCCGCCGGATCTGGTGCAGTTTCTGGATGGCGATTGCGAGGTGCAGCCGGGTTGGATTGGGCAGGCCCGCCGCTTTCTGGCACAGCACCCCGAGGTGGTGGTGGTTTGCGGGCGGCGGCGCGAACGCTTTCCAGAGGCCTCGGTCTACAACCGGCTGTGCGACCGCGAGTGGGACACCCCGCCCGGTCTGGCGACGGCTTGTGGTGGTGATGCGCTGATGCGCTTTGCGGCGGTGCAGGCGGTGGGGGGCTATGACCCCAGCCTGATCGCGGGTGAAGAGCCGGACCTGTGCCTGCGCCTGCGCCGGGCCGGGGGCGTGATCTGGCGGCTGGAGGCCGAGATGACGTTGCATGATGCGGCGATCACCCGCTTTGGCCAATGGTGGCAGCGCAGCCGGCGCGCGGGCCATGCTTTTGCCGAAGGTGCCTATCGCCACGGGGCCGGGCCGGAGCGGCATTGGCGGCGCGAAACGCGGCGGGCCTTGCTCTGGGGCGCGGGGGTGCCGCTGGCCGCCGCTGTGGCGGCGCTGATCCATCCGGCAGGCGCGTTGCTGCTACTGCTGTGGCCGCTGCAAGTGATCCGGCTGATGCCCCGCATGGGCGGTGCGGCGGCGCTGTTCACCGTGCTGGGCAAGCTGCCCGAGGCGCAGGGCGTGATCGGCTTTCACGCGGGGCGGCTGTTGCGGCGGCAGCGGCGGCTGATCGAATACAAGTGACCGCGCAGGATCAGCCGCGCAGGCGCAGCGCCTTGCGCATCTCGCCGGGCAGGATTTTTGCGCAGGCCCAATAGCGCGGCACCAGACGGCGCGGGCTGGACAGCATGCGCCACGCCCATTCCAGCGCCAGCCGCTGCACCCATTCCGGAGCGCGGTTCTGTGTGCCCGCCAGAAAATCGAGACCTGCGCCGATGCTGGCAAAACCCACATGCGGCGCCAGCGTCCGCCCGCGCGCCGCCAGCACCTCCTGCTTTGGCGCACCAAGGGCCAGAAAGCACAGGCCGATCTGCGCGGTTTCCAGCAGGCGCAGCAGGCGGGTCGCCTCGTCCCCGGCCGGATCAAAGCCCATCGCGGGGGCCAGTTGCAGCGCCACATCCAGCTTCGGCACCTCGGCGCGCAAATGCTCAGCCGCGCGGGCCAGCGCCGCTTCGGTCGAACCGAGCAGGGCCACCTTCACGCCGTTCTGCGCCGCCAGCCGCGCCAGTGGCAACACCATGTCGGATCCGGGCACCAGATGCACCGGGCGTCCGGCCAGCCGCGACAGCCAGACAATCGGATTGCCATCGGCCACCACAAAATCCTGCGCCGCATAGGCCTGCCGGAAGGCCGCATCCTGTGACAGTTTCACCAGATGATCGAGGTTGATGGTGGCCAGAGCGAAGCCTTCGCCCTGCGCCAGCCGCGTCTTCACCGCCGTCAGCAGGGCGGCGGCATGGGGCTGGTTGACGGTGATGGTGGTGGTCTCGAAGCGGAACTGCACGGGCATACTCACGAAATCTCTGCGGGCCTGTCTAACATGAAGCGGCCGGCGGCGCATCGGGCTTGCGGGGGGCGTGTGGCCTAAACACTCTGTTTCCCGAAGGAATACGGTGCAGAGGGACAGGGTGATTGCCAAGATCGGATGGCTTGGCGTAGCCAAACATCAGGGTATTGGTCCTGTGCCCGACCCAGAACCCCGGCAAAGGAGCCCGCTGCTGCTGATCACGCCCAATGCCTTTGCCTGGCTGATGCTGCTGCTCTGGCCCTTGGTTGTGCTGGTGCTGTATCGGCGGTTGCCTGCGGACAAGGCGCTGATCTGGGCGGTGCTGGGCGGTTATCTGCTGCTGCCACCGGGCATCGCGCTCAATCTGCCGCTGGTGCCGGATCTGGGCAAGGACAGCATCCCGGTGCTGATGGCGGCCGCAATGGCGGTGCTGGTGCTGCGCGACCGTGTGTCGCTGCTGCCACAGAATCCGCTGGGCCGGGTGCTGATGGCGCTGTTCGTGCTGTCACCCTTTGCCACGGTGCTGACCAATGGCGATGCGATGGCGCGGGGGCCGGGCGTCATTCAGGGGATGCGCCTGTATGACAGCGTGGCGGCGGTGGCCAATCAGGCGATTGCGCTGCTGCCGTTCTTTCTGGGCCGCCGTTATCTGGCCGGGCCGGATGCGATGCGGCACATGCTGGTGGCGCTGATGGCGGCGGGGCTGGCCTATTCGGTGCCGATGCTGATCGAGGTGCGCCTGTCGCCACAGATGAACGCCTGGATCTATGGCTATTTTCAGCATGACTTTTCGCAGACCATGCGCTTTGGCGGCTTTCGCCCGGTGGTGTTCCTGCCGCATGGGCTTTGGGTGGCGTTTTTTGCCATGATGGCGCTGATCGCGGCGCTGACTCTGGCGCGGGCCAGCCCGAAGGACAGGCGGCCAAAGCTGGTCTTTGCCACGCTCTATCTGGCGGCGGTGCTGGTGCTGTGCAAAAGCGCCGGGCCTTTGGTCTATGCGGTGGGTCTGTCGCTGCTGATCCTTGTGATGCCGCGCCGGGGGCAGGTGATCGTCGCGGCGGCCTTGGCAGTGATGGTGGTCAGCTATCCGTTGCTGCGCGGCGCGCAACTGATCCCGATCGAGGCGATTGTGGAGTTTGCCAAGGGTCTGTCACCCGACCGCGCCGCGTCGCTTCAGTTCCGCATCACCAATGAAGAGGCGTTGCTGGATCGCGCCAACCTGAAGGCCTGGTTTGGCTGGGGCGGGTATGGCCGCAATCTGATTTATGATCCGCTGACGGGGGCGGGCCTGTCGATTGCCGATGGGGCGTGGATCATCACCATGGGGATCTATGGCTGGCTGGGATATATCGCGCAATTCGGGCTGCTGGCTCTGCCCTTGCTGCTGATGGGGCGGCGGGCCCTGCTGCGGCGGGGCGAAGAGATTTCGGCCTATGCGGCGGCGGTTTGCCTGCTTCTGGCGGCGAATCTGGTGGATATGCTGCCGAATGCGACGCTGATCCCGTTCACATGGCTGATGGCCGGGGCGGTTCTGGGCCATGCCGAGGGGCGCGTGCAGGGCTGGGCGGAGCAGACCCCGGCGCCGGGGCGCGCGGCGCGCCTGCCGAAACCACGGCGGACCGTGCTGTGACACGGGTCGATATCGGGGTCTTTGCGCATAACGAGGCGGCAGGTATTGCCGCCATGGTGGCGCAGCTTCTGGCGCAGGATCTGGCGGGGCTGGAGGCGCGGATCCTGATCCTCGCCAATGGCTGCACCGATGACACCGTCGCGCGCGCCCGTGCTGCCGGGCAGGGCGCGATTGCGGTGGTGGATCTGCCACTGGGCGGAAAATCCCGCACCTGGAACCGCTTTGTGCATGATCTGTCGCGCAGCGAGGCCGAGGTGCTGATCTTTGCCGATGCGGATATTCTGCTGCCCCAGCCCGATGCCCTGCGGCAGATGGTGGCCGGGTTGCAGCAGGCCCCGGCGCTGCATGTGTTCAACTCGCGCCCGGTCAAGGACATCGTGGCGCAGCCCGAGGGGCTTTCGGTGCAGGACCGGCTGATTGCCATGGCAGGCGGCACGCTGGATGACTGGCGCCATGCCATCTGCGGCCAGCTTTACGCCATGCCCGCCGCCCGCGCCCGCGCGGTGCATCTGCCGGTGGGGCTGCCGGTGGAGGACGGGTTCCTGCGCGCCATGGTGCTGACCGACGGGCTGACCGGCGCAGAAGATTTCAGCCGGATTGACGGTGGCACTGTGTTTCACATCTATGCGTCGGAACGCAGCATTCCGGCGCTGATCCGGCACCAGATCCGCATCGTGATCGGGTCGGCGATCAATGTGGCGGTATTTGAAACAATCCGCGCCCGGCCCGTGACCGAACGCAGGCAGATGCTGGCGCTTGCGGCGGGTCATGACGGCTGGCTGGCTGGGGTGATCCGCCGCCAGTTGCCGCGCTGGCCCTATGGATTCGTGCCGCTGCATTTTCTGACCAAACGCAGCGGGAATCTGCTGCGCGCACCGCGCCGTCTGTTGCACCCCAAGGGCCTGATCCTGCTGCTGGCAGGCTTTGCCTTTGATGCGATTGTCTATGTTGGCGCACAAATCCGCATGGCGCGGGGCACCGGAGCGGGGCATTGGTAAGGCAGCGGCCTTGATCGGGCAGCTATTCCGGTGAAACTGCGGCGAAAGCCGGGCATTGTTCGCAGTCTGGCGATGGTCGATCCGGTTGCGCCTTCGGGTATCGCTAACCCGCTGTTTACGATACACTCTCATGGAGAGCGGATGACTCCTGCCGGGCCATGATCGGGCTTGGCAGGTCTGTGTATGTGTTTGGAACGTGGGGCCGGCGGTGAGCATGACTGAGCAAGACACAGGAATGAGCGGCATTGCCGAAACCGATATTGCCATTGTGGGCATGGCTGCGCATCTGCCGGGGGCGGCCTCGATTGTTGCCTATTGGGAAAACCTGCGCGCCGGGCTGGAAAGCATTTGCCAGCTGACCGAGGCGGAATTGCTGGCCAATGGCGAAAGCCCGGCCAAGCTGCGCCACCGCAATTATGTGCCCGCTGCCGCCGTGCTGGACAAGTTCGACCATTTCGATGCCGAGTTCTTCGGGTTTTCGCCGAAAGAGGCGGCGATCCTTGATCCGCAGCACCGGCAGTTTCTGGAAGTGGCGTGGGAGGCGATGGAAAACGCCGCCCATACGCCCGAAGGCTTCAAGGGGGCAATCGGCGTCTATGCCGGCTGCGGCATGGGCAGCTATTTCTATTTCAACCTGTGTTCCAACCCGGATCTGGTGGAAAACACCGGCATGTTCCTGTTGCGGCATACCGGCAATGACAAGGATTTTCTGGCCACCCGCGTCAGCCATATCTTCGACCTCAAGGGGCCGTCGATCAATGTGCAGACCGCCTGTTCCACCAGCCTTGTTGCGGTGCATTACGCCGCACAGGCGCTGCTGAACGGCGAATGTGACATGGCGCTGGCGGGCGGCGTGACCATCGAGCTGCCCCATGCGCGCGGCTATGTGTTCAACGAGGGCGAGATCCTGTCGCCCGACGGCCATTGCCATGCCTTCGATCATCGGGCGCAGGGCACGGTGTTCGGCTCGGGCGCGGGCTGCGTGGTGTTGCGCCGCGCGGTGGATGCGATCCGCGATGGCGATCACATCTGGGCGATCCTGAAAGGCTCGGCGGTCAACAATGATGGGGCGGCCAAGGCGGGGTATCTTGCGCCCTCGGTCGACGGGCAGGCGCGCTGCGTGGCCGAGGCACAGGCGATGGCCGGAGTGACATCGGACACGGTGGATTACATCGAATGCCACGGCACCGGCACCTTTCTGGGCGACCCGATCGAGGTCGCGGCGCTGACCGCCGCCTTCCGCGAAAGCGCCGAGACGGTGGGCACCTGCCGCATCGGATCGGTGAAAACCAATATCGGCCATCTGGATACGGCGGCGGGGGTGGCGAGCCTGATCAAGGTGGCGCTGCAATTGCATCACCGCGAACTGGCACCCTCGCTGGGCTATGAGGCGCCGAACCCGGCGATTGATTTCGAGTCTTCGCCCTTCCGGGTGAATGACCGTCTGACCGCCTGGGAGGCCAAGGGCCATCCGCGCCGCGCCGGGGTCAACAGCCTTGGCGTGGGTGGCACCAATGCCCATGCGGTGCTGGAGGAAGCCCCCGCGCGGCCCGCGTCGGAGGACAGCGACTGGCCGTTCCAGCCGCTCGTGCTGTCGGCCAGATCGAAATCGGCGCTGGACGAGGCGTCGCGCACGCTGGCCGCCCATCTGCGCGCCCATCCCGAACAGGCTTTGGCCGATGTGGCCTATACGCTGAAACAGGGCCGCCGCGCGTTTGAAAAGCGCCGGGTTCTGGTGGCCGAAAGCCATGCGCAGGCCGCCGATCTGCTGGAAGGCAAGGATCCGCGCCGGGTGTTCAGCCACGAGTTTCTGGGCGATGCCCCCGAGGTCGTGTTCATGTTCCCCGGCGGCGGCGCGCAATATGCGGGCATGGCGCGCGACCTTTACGACACCGAGCCGGAGTTCCGCGACTGGATGGACCGTGGCTTGGCCATCCTGCAACCCAAGCTGGACTATGACATCCGCGCCCTGTGGCTTCCGGAACCGGGGGCCGAGGCGACGGCGAATGCCCGGCTCAAACGTCCGTCGGTGCAGCTACCGCTGATCATGATCACCGAATATGCGCTGGCGAAACTGTATCAGAGCTGGGGCGTACAGCCCGCCGCGCTGATCGGGCATAGCATGGGCGAGAATACCGCCGCCTGTCTCGCCGGGGTGATGAGTTTCGAGGATTGCATCGGCCTTGTGCATCTGCGCGGGCAATTGTTCGACACCATCGCGCCGGGAGGCATGTTGTCAGTGCCGCTGGACGAGGCCGCGCTGCGCCCGCGCCTGACCGGCGATCTGGATATGGCCAGCGTCAATGCGCCGGGCCTGTGTGTTGTCTCTGGCCCCGATGCGGCGTTGCTGGCGCTGGCCGGAACGCTGGCGGCGGAAGGCGTGGAGACGCAGCGCATCGCCATCGACATTGCGGCGCACAGCCGGATGCTGGAGCCGATCCTGGGCCGCTTTGGCGCCTATCTGCGCGCCATCGCCCTGCATCCGCCACAACTGCCGGTGATCTCCAACCGCAGCGGGCAGCCGCTGACAGGGGCCGAAGCGACCAGCCCGGACTATTGGGTGCAGCATCTGCGCAACACGGTGATGTTCCAGCGCGGCATGGAGACGCTGCGCGCCGAAGCGGGTCGCGTCTATATGGAAATGGGGCCGGGGCGGGCCTTGTCGTCGCTGGCGCAGGCCAATGGCGTGGCGGCGGGGCAGGTGATCCCGGCGCTGCGGCATCCCGAACAGGCGATGCCGGATGACCAGTGGCATATCGCCTCGCTCGCGCGGCTTTGGGCATGTGGCGTGGCGATCGACTGGGAGCCGATCTGGGGCGATGCGCGGCGCAACCGCCTGCCGCTGCCGGGTTATGCGTTCCAGCGCAAACGCTATTTCATCGAACCCGGCAAACCGCAGGTGGTCGAGGCCGAGGCGCTGCCGATGCGGCAGGAGGATCTGGCGCAATGGGGCTGGCAGCCGGTCTGGCGGCAGCGGCCCGCCGATTGCGATGTGGATCTGGATGGCGACCTGTCGGAGGCGCCGCACCACAGCTGGCTGGTGTTTCTGGATGATGTGGGCTTGGGGCCCGCCACGGTTGCGCGGCTGCGCAAGGCCGGGCACAGCGTCACCACGGTGCGCGCGGGCGATACCTATGCGCGCGATGGCGAGGGTGGCTTCATCCTCAACCCCGAACGCGGGCGCGAAGGCTATGATGCGCTGATCCGCGATCTGGTGGCGCTGGGGCAGGCCCCGGACCGGATCGTGCATTTCTGGCTGGTGACGGCGCAGGAGCGATTCCGCCCCGGATCAAGCTTTTTCCACCGCAATATCGAACAGGGTTTTTACGCGCTGATGTTTCTGGCGCAGGCGATGGCCGAAGAAAACCTGCCACGCCCCATTCATCTGACCACTGTGACCTCGGGTGCGGCGCAGCTGAAGGCCGAAGGGCTGCCCTACCCGGAAAAGGCCACGATTTCCGGCCCGATCAAGGTGATCCCGCATGAGTTTCCGGGCGTGACCTGCGCGTCGATTGACGTGGCGCTGCCGCCCGTGGCGAAGGGCCGCCGGGCCAAGCCGGACCTTTCGGTGCTGGCGGGGCAGGTGCTGGAGGATCTGCTGGCCGAGCCGAAGTCCGCCGCCGTGCTGTGGCGCGGTGAAAAGCGTTATGAGCGCGGGGTGAGGCCGCTGCGGTTGGCCGAGGCCGGGGCGTTGCGGTTGCCGCAGGGTGCGCCAGTGCTGATCACCGGCGGGTTCGGTGGCATCGGCCTGACTATGGCCGAACGGCTGATCCGCGATTGCGGGGCCAGGATCCTGCTGATTGCCCGCAGCGATCTGCCTGCGCGCGATCACTGGGCGCGGCATCTGGCCAGCCATGATGCCGCTGATCCGGTCAGCCGCCGTATTCTGGCGGTGCAGCGGCTGGAGGCTTTGGGCGGCACCGTTCAAGTCGCGCGCGCCGATGTCTGCAATGCGCAGGACATGCGCGCGGCAATTGCCGGGGCCGAGGCGGAGTTCGGGCCGTTCAAGGCGGTGATCCATGCGGCGGGCATCGTGGATGACGGGCCGCTCTTGACCAAGACACCCGCCGCCGTGGAGGAGGTCTTTGCCCCGAAACTGCATGGCACGCAGGTTCTGGACGGGCTGTTCCCCGATGGCACGCTCGATCTGATGGTGGTCTTCGCCTCGACCTCGACCATCACCGGGCCTGCCGGGCAGATCGACTATGTGGCGGCGAATGACTATCTCAATGCCTATGCACAGGCGCGCAAAGGCGGTCGCACCCGGGTTCTGGCGTTGAACTGGGGCATCTGGGCCGGGGTCGGGATGGCGGCCGAGGCTTTGGCGGATCGGCTGGGCACCCGCCCTGCCGCGCCGCGTCTGCCACTGTCGCGCCCGATGCTGGACGAGGCCGGGTTTGACCGCGCGGGCCACCGCCTGTTCACCACGCGGCTCAGCACCGCGCGCTGGGTTCTGGATGGCCACCGCACCAAGGATGGCACCGCCCTGATCCCCGGCACCGGCTATCTGGAGCTTGCCGCTGAAGCCGCCGCCGAAGAGGGGCTGGGGGCTTTCGAGCTGCGCGACCTGATGTTCTTCCGGCCCCTGACCGTGCCCGATGACGCCCCGCGCGACATGCGGCTGCGCCTGACCCGCAGCGACGAAGGCTTTGGCTTCGAGGTGCGCTCGGCGGTGGATCACCGGGGCCGCACCGGATTTGCGCTGAATGCGCAGGGACGGCTGCTGCCCTTGCGCCGCCCGCCCGGGCGGCTGGATCTGGTTGCCATCGCCGCCCGCTGTGCAGCACCTGTGGAAGATCCGCGCGGCATCCGGTCGCCGCAAGAGGAGCATCTGAATTTCGGGCCGCGCTGGCGCGTGCTGAACCGGATGGCGCTGGGCGCGGGCGAAGGTCTGGCAATGCTGACGCTGCCGCTGTCGGCGCAGACCGATCTGACGCAGGGCTGGCTCATGCACCCCGCGCTGATGGATCTGGCGACGGGCTGGGCCATGGGGCTGATCGACGGCTATCAGCCCGCGTATCTGTGGGTGCCGGTCAGCTATGGCTGCCTGCGCGCCCATGCCCCCTTGCCCGCCCGTATCCACAGCTGGGTGCGCAATGCGGCGCGCAACCGCGGCGAAGGCCCGGTGGCGGTGTTCGACATCACGCTGACCGACGAGACGGGCGCCGTGCTGATCGAGGTCGAGGGCTTTACCATCCGCAAGCTGGACGGGGCCTTTGCGCAGAAACCACCCGAAGCGCAGGATCTGGAATTTGACGATGCCGAGGCGGCGCGGCCTGCGTCAAAGCAGGAGGAGCGGCTGTTGCACAATCTGGGGCAGGGTATCCGCGCCGAGGACGGGGCCGAGGCCTTTGTGCGGGCGCTGGCCACCGGGCAGTCGCAGGTCATCGTCTCGTCGCTGGATCTGCCTGCGCTGATCCGGCAGGCCGATACGGTCGAAGTGGCGCGCCCCGAAGGCCAGACCTTTGCCCGCCCCGATCTGGACAGCGACTACATCGCCCCGCGCAATGATCTGGAACGCACGCTGACCGGGTTCTGGCAGGATCTGCTGGGCGTCGGGCAGGTGGGGGTGGAGGATGATTTCTTTGCGCTGGGCGGCCATAGCCTGATTGCGGTGCGGCTGTTTGCGATGGTGAAAAAGGCGTTCCGCGTCGATTTCCCGATTTCGGTGCTGTTCGAGGCGCCGACCATCGCCGCCTGCGCCGCGCTGATCGAAGAGCGGATCGGGCCGGTGGGCGATACGTCCGGCCCGGTAAAAGCCGAGGCCCCGAAGCGCCGCTTTACCCATCTGGTCGCGATGCACGAACGCGAGGGCGGGCCGAAACAGCCGTTCTTCCTGGTGGCGGGCATGTTCGGCAATGTGATGAACCTGCGCCATCTGGCGCAGTTGCTGGGCGGCGACCGGCCTTTCTATGGCTTGCAGGCGCGCGGGCTCTATGGCGATGCCGAACCGCATCGCACCTTGCCCGAGGCCGCGCGGGATTATCTGGCAGAACTGCGTCAGGTGCAGCCGCGCGGCCCCTATCTGCTGGGCGGATTTTCGGGCGGCGGTCTGACAGCGTGGGAAATGGCCCGCCAACTGGAGGCAGAGGGTGAAGAGGTGGCGCTTCTGGTGCTGCTCGATACGCCCTTGCCGCTGCGCCCGCCGTTGTCGGGCCATGACAAGGCGCTGATCAAACTAGCAGAACTGCGCGCGCGCGGTCCCGGCTATCTGGCGGATTGGGCCAAGGCCCGCTGGGCTTGGGAGATGGAAAAGCGCCGCCCGAAAGCGGCAACCGACACCAGCCACCAGTTCCACAATGCCGAGATCGAGGCCGCCTTCCGCGCGGCGCTGCCGCTCTATGCGCTGCCGCTGCGCAAGGGGCCGACTGCGCTGTTCCGCCCGCCGCTGGACCGCAAATGGCAGGTGTCCAACGGGCAATGGGTCAGCGCGGCAAAGGAATATGTTTTTGCCGACAATGATCTGACCCGGTTCGCCCCGGCGCTGACGGTGATCGAGGTGCCGGGCGACCATGACAGCATGGTGCTGGAGCCGAATGTGCGGGTTCTGGCCGCGCGGCTGCGCGACGTGATTGCCGAGGCCGAGGCGGCGGCAGATCCTCTGGCCGAGGCCGCCGAATGATGCCGCAGCTTCTGACCGTGATCCTGAACTGGCGTACCCCGGCGATGACCCTGCAATCCGCCGAGGCCGCCCTGCGGGAAATGGCGGGCATCCGTGGGGCCATCACCATTGTCGACAATGACTCGGGCGATGGCAGTTTCGAGACGATGCAGGCCGAAGTGGCGGCGCGGGGCTGGGACCGTGGCCCGGTGCCGGTGCGGGTGCTGCAATCCGGGCGCAATGGCGGCTTTGGCGCGGGCAACAATTTCGGGATAAAGGCCGGGCTGCCGGGCGGCGCGCGCCCGGATTACGTCTATATCCTCAATTCCGATGCCTTTCCCGATCCGGGGGCCATCCGCGCCTTGCTGGATCATCTGGAGCAGCACCCGGCCACCGGCTTTGCCGGCAGCTATATCCATGGGCCGGATGGCGCGCCGCATCGCACGGCCTTCCGCTTTCCCTCTGTTGCCAGCGAGTTGGAAGGGGCGGCACGGTTCGGTCCGATTTCACGCGCCTTGCGCAGGCATATCGTTGCCCGCCCGATCCCCGAAGAGACGACGCGGGTGGATTGGCTGGCCGGCGCCAGCCTGATGATGCGGCAGGATGTGCTGGACCGGATCGGCGGGTTTGACGAGGTGTTCTTTCTGTATTTTGAAGAAACCGACCTGTGTCTGCGCGCGGCGCGGGCGGGGTGGCCCACCGATTATGTGCGCCAGTCCGAAGTCACCCATATCGGATCGGTGTCGACCGGCATGAAAACCTGGTCGCGGATTCCGCGCTTCTGGCTGGACAGTCGCCGCCATTATTTCACCAAGAACCATGGCTATGCCTATGCCGCGCTGGCCACGCTGGCCCATGTGGCAGGCGGGGTGCTGTGGCGTGCCCGGCTGCTGGTCCAACGCAAGGACAGGGGCGATCCGCCGCATTTTCTGCGGGATCTGATCGTGCATTCTGTTGCGGGGGCCGGGCGGGCGAAGGCCGCGCCTGCGGTGGACAGCACAGACAACACAAGCCCCGCCGCCTAGGGGCTATCACCGCCAGTTGCGGCGGAAGGAGTGTAAGATGAACCCGTTTTCCTGTTTCCTGATCGGCAATGAAAGCCTGACCCGCGAATGTGGCGAGATGCTGCTGGCGCGGGGCCATCACATCGCGGCGCTGGTCAGCCACAACCCGGATCTGCACGCCTGGGGCCGCGCGCGGGGTCTTGCGGTGATCGAACAGCAGGCCGGGTGGCCGGAGGCCTTGCCCGGCGGGGTGGATTGGCTGCTGTCGATCGCCAATCTGTCGCTGGTGCCCGAGGCCGCGCTGGCACAGGCGCGGCTGGGCGGGGTGAACTTCCATGACGGGCCTTTACCGCGCCATGCGGGGCTGAATGCGCCGGTCTGGGCGCTTCTGGCCGGTGAGGCGCAGCATGGCATCACGTGGCACATGATCACGCCCGGCATGGACGAGGGCGATATTCTGGACCAGCGCCTGTTCGACATCCGGCCAGACGATACGGCGCTGACGCTGAACACCCGTTGTTTCGAAGCGGCGATGGCCTCGTTCCCGGCGGTGATCGAGGCTTTGGCACAGGGCGCGCCGAACCGCCGCGCGCAGGATTTCTGCCTGCGCACGGTGCATGCGCGGGCGGACCGGCCTATCGCGGCGGGGCGGCTGGATTTCACCGCCTCTGCCACAGATCTGGCCGCTTTGGTGCGCGCGCTGGATCATGGCAGCTACTGGAACCCGCTGACGGCGGCAAAGATCTGGGATGGCAGCCGCTATGTGCTGGTCGGCGCGGCAGAGGTCGTGGCGGGGCAGGGCGCGCCGGGGCAGATACTGGCGGCGGATGCGGCCACGGTGACGGTGGCCTGCGGCACCGGGGCGCTGCGGCTGTCGCGGCTGACCTGCCAGAAGGGCTTTGAGGTTGCGCCGACCACGCTGCCCAATCCGCTGCGCTCGGCCACTGCGGCCGAGGCGGCGGCGCTGACCGAGACGCTGGCCCGCGCCGTGCCCGCCGAACCGCGCCTCCGCCGTGCCCTGCGCGCGCTGGATCCGGCAGAAGTGCCGGGCACCGGCAGCAGCACCGCCCCGGCGTTCTGGCAAAGCCTGCCGCTGGCACTGCCGTCGCTGGCGCTGACGGCACTGGCGGCAGGGCGGTTGTCGGGCAAGGGCGCTGCGGATCTTGCCTTTGCGGCGGGCCATGCAACGGCGGGTATCCTGTCGGACTGGGTGCCGCTGCGGGTCAGCGCCGAAGGCGCCTTGCCCGAAGCGCTGGCCCGCACTGAGGCGGCGCTGGAGCAGGCGCGGGCGCAGCCTGCCTTCCCGCTTGATCTGCTGGCACGGGACCGCAAGCTGTTCGGGCTGGCCCCACCCGCCATCGGTATCGCGGCGCAGCCGGTTCCGGGCACGGTGCTGACCCTGAATGACACGGCGCTGCATTATGATGCCAGCCGCCTGAGCATGGATCAGGCGCAGGCCATCGCAGCCCGGCTTGCTGCCTTTGCCGCAGCGGCCACGGGGACGGCGCGGGTGGAAAACCTGCCGATCCTGACCCCGGCAGAGCTGCATCAGGTGCTTTACGCCCATAACGCCACATCCAAACCCTATGATGCCAATCTTTGTGTGCATCAGGCGTTCGAGGTGCAGGTGACGCGCAGCCCCGATGCCGTGGCGGTGGTGTTCGAGGCGCAGAGCCTGACCTATGCACAGCTTGACGCCCGCGCCAATCGCGCCGCGCATGTGCTGCGCGACATGGGGGTGCGCCCCGGCACGCTGGTCGGTCTGCACACCCGGCGCAGCCTTGATCTGCTGATTGGCGCGCTGGCGATCCAGAAGGCGGGCGGGGCCTATGTGCCGATGGATCCGGCCTATCCGGCCGAACGCACCGCCTTGTTCATCGAGGACAGCGGCTGCCCGGTGATCGTGACGCAAAGCGCGCTGGTGCCTGCGCTGCCCGCGCATCAGGCGCAGGTGCTGTGCCTGGATACCGACGGGCGGCTGGGGCTGGCTCCCGACAGCGCACCCGACAGCGGCGTCACCGCGGCGGATCTGGCCTATATGATCTACACCTCCGGCTCCACCGGGCGGCCCAAGGGCGTGATGGTGGAACATCGCAATGTGGCGAATTTCTTTGCGGGCATGGACGACCGCATCGACCATGCCACGGGATCTGTCTGGCTGGCGGTCACATCGCTGTCCTTCGACATTTCGGTGCTGGAGCTGTTCTGGACGCTGGCGCGCGGCTTCAAACTGGTGATGAGTTCGGATGAAAACCGGGCGCTGGTGTCGAATGGCAGCATCGGCTCGGCCCAGCCGATGGAATTTTCGCTGTATTACTGGGGCAATGACGATGGCGTCGGCCCCAAGAAATACGAACTGCTGCTGGAGGGCGCGAAATTTGCCGACAGCCATGGGTTTTGTGCGGTCTGGACGCCCGAGCGGCACTTTCATGCCTTTGGCGGCCCCTACCCGAACCCTTCGGTGACAGGGGCGGCGGTGGCGGCGGTTACGCGGAATCTTGCCGTTCGGGCGGGATCCTGCGTCTTGCCCTTGCATCACCCGGCCCGGGTGGCCGAAGATTGGGCGGTGATTGATAATCTGACAAATGGCCGTGCCGGCCTTGCCATCGCCTCAGGCTGGCAGCCCGATGACTTTGTGCTGCGGCCCGAAAACACCCCGCCCGACAACCGCGCCGCGATGTTCACCGGGATCGACCAGCTGCGCCGGTTGTGGCGGGGCGAAACGGTGGAGTTCCCGACCCGGACCGGCACATTCGGCGTGGTGACGCAGCCGCGCCCGGTGTCGAAAGAACTGCCGATCTGGGTGACCACGGCGGGCAATCCCGCCACTTGGCGCGAAGCGGGCGAGATTGGTGCCAATGTGCTGACCCATCTGTTGGGGCAGACGGTGGCCGAAGTGGGCGACAAGATCCGCATCTATCACGAGGCCCTGCGCAAGGCGGGCCATGATCCGGCCAAGCATTCCGTCACGCTGATGCTGCACACCTATGTCTGCCGTGACCGCGATCAGGCGCGGCGCGTGGCCGAAGCGCCGATGAAAAGTTACCTCGCGGCGGCGGTGGGGCTGGTCAAGCAATATGCCTGGGCCTTCCCGGCGTTCAAGAAACCGCAAGGCGTTGACAACCCGATGGACATCGACCTGCGCAGCCTGAGCGCCGAGGAAAACGAGGCCATTCTGGATTTCGCCTTCCAGCGCTATTTCGAAGAGTCCGGCCTATTCGGCACGGTCGAGGATGCGCTGGCACGGGTGGAAAGCCTGAAACGTATCGGCGTCACCGAAGTGGCCTGCCTGATTGATTACGGCATCGCGCCGGATGTGGTGATGGAGGGGCTCTATCCGCTGGCCGAGGTGTTGCGCCGCGCCAATGCCGGGGCGGGGCCTGCGGCGGATGATTTCTCGATCGCGGCGCAGATCCTGCGCCATGGGGTGACGCATCTGCAATGCACCCCGTCGATGGCGCGCATGATCATGCTGAACGACGAGGCGCAAGGGGCGCTTGCCTCGGTCAAGACCCTGATGCTGGGCGGCGAGGCCCTGCCGGGGGCGTTTGTGTCGGATCTGCGCAAGGTCACGCAGGCGCGGATTGAAAACATGTATGGTCCGACCGAAACGACGATCTGGTCCACCACCGAAACGGCGCAGGGCGGCGAGGGTGTGGTGAACATCGGGCGTCCCATCGCCAATACGCAGGTCTATGTGCTGGACGGTGGGCAGCAGCCGGTGCCGCCTGGTGCTGCGGGCGAATTGTGGATCGGCGGCGATGGCGTGACGCGCGGCTATTGGCAGCGCCCCGATCTGACGGCAGAGCGGTTCCTGCCGGATCCGTTCATCCGTGATGGCGCCTGCTCCTGGGGCGCACGCATGTATCGCACCGGCGATCTGGTGCGGCTGCGCGGCGATGGCAAGCTCGATTACCTTGGCCGCGCCGATTATCAGGTGAAGCTGCGCGGCTACCGGATCGAACTGGGCGAGATCGAGGCCGCGCTTGAGGCACAGCCGGGCGTGCAGCAGGCCGTGGTTCTGGCGCGCGAGGACAGCCCCGGCGATCTGCGGCTGGTCGCCTATATCACCGGCGCGGCGCAAGAGGCCGCGTTGCGCGCGGCGCTGGGTGCGCGTTTGCCCGAGCATATGATCCCGGCGCATTTCGTGACGCTGGACCACTTTCCGCTGACGCCCAACCGCAAGGTGGATCGCAAGGCGCTGCCTGCGCCACAGGCACAGGCCGCCGTGGCCACCTATGCGGCGCCGGAAACCGGGCTGGCGGCGCAGCTGGCGGTGATCTGGCAGCGGGTGCTGGGGGTGCCACGGGTGGGGGCGAAGGACAATTTCTTTGCGCTGGGTGGCCATTCCCTGTTGGCGGTGCAGGCGCATCGGGAAATCCGCGACACGCTGGGCCTGACCAAACTGTCGATCACCGATATCTTCCGCTTCCCCACACTGTCGGCCTTGGCCGATCATCTGGACGATGCGCCGAAAGCAGCGGTGGCGGCGGCGGCACCCGCGCCGGGGCTGGCTGATCGTGCGGAAAACCGGGCGGATGCAATGGCGCGCCGCCGGGCGCTGCGGGCAGGGCGGCTGGATGCCTGATCTTGCTGGCCTTGCCGCCTGTGCCCGTGCCCTGCTTCCCCCCGGCACCGGCATTGGTGCCACCGATCCGCGCGACCGGCACCCCGCCTTTCCGGGCGAGGATATTGCGGGCGTGCCGCTGCGACTGGCTGAATTCCGTGCCGGGCGGGCCGCCGCCCGCGCCGCCATGGCTGAGCTCGGCCTGCCGACCTTTGCCGTGCCGGTAAAGGACGACCGTGCGCCGCGCTGGCCTGCCGGGCTGTGCGGCTCGATCAGCCATAGCGAGACGCTGTGCCTTGCCGCCGTGGCGGTGCTGTCGCCTTTGCGCGGCATCGGGCTGGATCTGGAAGAAGATGGCCCGCTGGAAGAGGATCTGCGCACCGCTATCCTGCGCCCGGAAGAAAGCCATGTCAGCGCCGAAGAGGCGATGCTGATCTTTTCCGCCAAGGAGGCCGCCTACAAGGCGCAATATCCGATGTCGCTGTGCCTGTTCGGCTTTGATGCGCTGTCGGTCCATCTGGATCACGCCAACCGCAGCTTTACGGCGCGTTTTACCACCGAAATCACCCCTTTTCCGATGGGATATGTGCTGCATGGCCGCTATGCCCATGTGCAGGACCATATTCTGACGGCGGTGACGCTCTGAGGTTTTCTTGCCCTCCGGGGCAGGATATAGGGGATTATGCGACAGACCCTGACCGAGATTTACGAGGCCCGCGTGGCCGATGGCCACCTGCGGGCAGACCCGGCACAACATGCCGTGCTGCCGGTTCTGGAAAGCCTCCGCGTCTGGCTTGAGGCCAATCCCACCCGGAAAACCGGCCTGTTCGCGGGCCTGTTTGCCAAGCCGGTGCCGCCGCCCAAGGGCTTGTATCTTTGGGGCGGGGTCGGGCGCGGCAAATCCATGGTGATGGATCTGTTCGTGGAACATCTGGAGATTGCCGCGAAACGCCGGGTGCATTTTCATGCCTTCATGCAGGAAATTCATCGCGGCATGCACGCGGCGCGGCAGCGCGGGGTCGAGGATGCGCTGGCCCCGGTGGCCGATGCCGTGGCGAAAGAGCTGCGCTGCCTTGCCTTTGACGAGATGCAGATCACCGACATCACCGATGCGATGATCGTGGGGCGGCTGTTCCAGATGCTGATGGATCAGGGCGTGGTGATCATCACAACCTCCAACCGCCCGCCCGAACAGCTGTACAAGAACGGCCTGAACCGGGCGCTGTTTCTGCCGTTCATCGCGTTTCTGAACAGCAGGATGCAGGTTCACGCGCTGGAAAGCCCGCATGATTACCGGCAGCACCGGCTGGCGGGGGCGCAGGTGTATTTTCATCCGGCGGGCAAATCCGGGGCGGCGATTGATGCGATCTGGCGCGATCTGTCGGGCGGTGGCGCGGGCGAGCCGCTGCGCCTGCCGGTGAATGGCCGCGAGGTGGAGCTGCCACGGTTTGCCAATGGTGTGGCGCGGGCAACCTTCTGGGATCTTTGTGCCAAGCCGCTGGGGCCTGCCGATTATCTGGCAATTGCGGCAGCGGTGCGGGTGCTGATCCTTGAGGATGTGCCGCAGCTTTCGGCGTCGAACTATAACGAGGCCAAGCGCTTCGTGACGCTGATCGACGCGCTGTATGAGGCGAAGGTGCGGCTGATCTGTTCGGCGGCCGATGTGCCTGAACGGCTGTATATCGAAGGCACCGGCGCGTTTGAATTTGAACGCACCGCCTCGCGCCTGCGGGAAATGCAGGGCGCAGACTGGGGCAGCGCGTAAGAACTGGGGCAGCGCGTAACAGAAAAGGGCGGCCCGAAGGCCGCCCCAGTTGCGTGCCAGGAGAAAGGGTTTACGCCCGCACGAGTCCCGATTGGCCGCGCATCAGGGCGATATGCAGCACACCGCCCAGAATGGCCCCGATCACCCAGCCATAGCCTGACAGATTGGCCAGCGCCGGCACCCAGACCGTGGCAACTGAAAAGACTGCCGCCAGCGCAAAGGCGGTGATCGCCTTCATGTTCCAGCCATTGCTGTAGTGATAGGCACCCGACGGCGAGGCGTCATATAGCGCGTCCAGATTGATCTCTTGTTTGCGCACCAGATAGTAATCGGCCACGAGGATGCCATAGAGCGGGGCCAGAACCGCGCCCAGCGTATCGACGAAACCGGCAATCCCGATGGTCGAAATCAGCGGCACCCACAGCGCACCGATGAAAAACGCGATGACGGCGGTGATGATGCCCCCCATCTTGGCGCTGATCTTCTGCGGCGCCAGATTGGCGATGTCATAGGCGGGCGGGATGAAGTTGGCGACAAGGTTGATGCCAACGGTCGCGGCAAAGAAGGTGATCGCGGCGATGATGGTCAGCCAGGTATTGTCGACCCGGTCCACGATATCGGTGGGGTTGACCAGCTTTTCGCCAAACAGCACCACGGTGCCCGCCGTCACGAACAGCGCGATGAACGAGAAGATGGCAATGGATACAGGCAAGCCCCAGAAATTGCCGGTTTTCATCTGCTGTTCGGTTTTCACGAAGCGTGAAAAGTCACCGAAGTTGATGACCACAGCGGCGAAATAGGCGATCATCGTGCCGACCACCGCCACGAATGCGGCCACAGGCCCACGCGGATCGGTGGCCTCGCTGCCTTCAAAGATGGTGCCGAGGGCGGCGAAGATGCCGTTGCCCGCTTTCCACCAGATCACCAGCATCAGCGCGATCATCACCGCATAGACGAACGGCCCCGCCCAGTTGAGGAATTTGCCAACCCAGTCGATGCCCTTCATGAACAACGCCACCTGAAACACGCAGACGATCAGATAGGAAATCCAGCCGATCGCGGTCATGCCCAGGAAGGTTGCACCGCCCTCGACCCCCAGAATGGTGTTGAGCAGCAGCGTGACGGCTGTCGAGGCGAAATAGGTCTGCACCCCATACCAGAAAATCGCCACGATGCCGCGGATCAGCGCCGGGAACTTTGCCCCCTGCACCCCCATCGAGGCCCGCGCCATCACCGGATATGGGATGCCGTATTTGACCGAGGGTTTGCCGGTCAGGTTGACCAGCCACATCACGATGAACCCGGCCAGCACGATGGCGGCGAACACCGCCCAGCCGTTCAGGCCATAGGTCACGAACAGGCTGGCGGCGAGCGAATAGCCGAACAGCGACTGGATATCATTGTTCCAGACGTTGAAAATCTCGAACGCGCCCCATTTGCGCTGCGCGACCGGCAGGGGTGCGAGGTCTTCGTTATACAGCCCGGCGTCGCGTTGCGCCGTGCCTTGGCCCATCTGTGCCATGGAATCTTGTCCCTTCCCGTTGTGGCCCGGTATCGGGCCCTGTGTGCGGTCATTTGCCGCGCGGCCTGCCATTTGGCATTGCATCTGAAATGTTAGATGGAATATCATCAAAGATATATCCCGGCGAAACGTAAAACAGTTTTCGTAAAAACCTGAAAATGCGCGCCGGGGCCGGGAGGATGACGTGACCGACGACAAAGCATCGCTGATGGCCGATCAGGCCTTTCAGCGCCTGATGATTGCGCTGCGGCAGGGCACGCTGGCGGGCGGGCAGTTCGTGTCGATGCCGGTGCTGGTGGGCGATCTTGGCTTCCCGATTGCGGCGGTGCGCGAGGCGGTGAAACGGGCCGATGCGCGCGGCCTGCTGGAAATCCTGCCCAAACGCGGCGTGCTGGTGATGCAGGCCACAGCAGATGTGACCCGCGATTGCCTTGATATGCGTGCGGTGCTGGATTGCGAAGGCGCGCGGCGGCTGATTGCGGCGGGGGCGGTGCCGGATCTTGCGCCGCTGCGCGCGGCGCATGTCGCGGTGCTGGAGGCCGCGCGGGGCGGCGGGATCGCCGGATTGCCGCAGCGCGCCAAGGACACCGATCTGTCGCTGCATGATCTGCTTGCCACCGGGCTGGACAACCGCCCCCTCGCCGACGCCTATGCCGCGAACCGCGACAGGATTGCCGTGATCCAGAACACACGGCCCTTTCTGGCCGACCGGATTGCCTCGGCCATGGCAGAGCATTTGGCGATTCTGGATGCGCTTCAGGCCAGGGATGCGGCGCAGGCCTGTCTCGCCATCCGTTATCACTATGAACAAACGCTGCGCTGGTGGGGGGTAGAGCTGCTGGCCGCCTGATCACCCGGTCTTGCCAGCCCCGCCCATCGCGCGCATCCTCGGCCCATTCGCATGGGAGTGTTCTGGATGCGCCGTTTGCTGCCGCTGTTGTTTTTGCCCGCCCCGGTCTTTGCCGACACGATTGTTGCCCCTTCGACCGTGACGGCGGTCACGATCTATCCGCAGGGGGCCGAGGTGACGCGCGAGGTGCAGTTTTCTGCCCCCGCCGGGCGGCACGATCTGCGCATTGCGGATCTGCCTGCCTCTACGGTGCCGGATCTGATCCGGCTGGCGTCAGAAGAAACCGCGCTTGGCAGTTTCACCTTTCAGGAGGCCGGGCTGATTCCGGTGGATCCGCCCGCCATGCCGGATCTGGACGCGGCGATCAGCGCAGCGCAGGCCACCCGTGATGCGGCGGCACTTGCGCGCGACCGCATCGCCGCGCGGATCGAGGCCGCCGAGGCGCAGGTAGGGTTCCTGCGCGGCATGACAGCTGAGGTGACGAGCCAGCCCCCGGCAGAGATTGCCGCCCTGTCGCAGATGATCGGCAGCGAAGTTCTGGCCGCCCGCGAGGCGATGCTGACGGCGCGCGCCGAACAGGCCGCCGCCGACCGGGTGCTGGCCGAGGCGGACACGGCTTTGGCCGAAGCTCTGGCCGCGCGCGAGGAGGTGCGCGCCGCACAGGCCGACAAGGCGCAGCTGACCGTGGCCATCACGCAGGCGGCGGATGGCGCGGGCCGTCTGACCCTGCGCCATTTTGTCGAGGATGCGGCCTGGCGTCCGGTCTATGATGCGACGCTGATCCGCAGCCCGGCGCCTGCGCTGACGCTGAACCGGGGCGCCCTGATCAGCCAGTTTTCAGGCGAGGACTGGCGCGGGGTGGCGCTTACCCTGTCAACCGCGCGCCCGTCGGATCAGGCGGCCCCGTCGCTGCTCTGGCCCGAATTGCGTAGGGCCGAACTGCCGGAGCCGGAGCGCGCCTATAAAAGCGGCGCGATGGAGGATATGGCCGTCGCCGCCGCCCCGGTGGCAGAGGTCGAAACGGCCGTGCCCGCGATGCAGGGCGATGTGGTGGTCTATCAGGTGCCCGCAGCGGTCGATCTGGCCACCGGCGTCGCCGATCTGCGCGTGGCGCTGGGCGATCTGAGCTTCACGCCCGAGATCGAGGCCCGCGCCGTGCCGCGTGCCGACAGCACCGCCTTTGTCATGGCCACCTTTACCAATGGCGCGGAAATCCTGCTGCCGGGCGAGGTGGTCTTGCTGCGCGATGGCACACTGGTCGGGCGCAGCGCGCTGGAACTGACGCCCGCGCGCGGGGAAATCGAACTGGCATTCGGCGCGATTGACGGGCTGAAACTGACCCGCGACATGCCGCAGAACAGCCAGGGCGATGCCGGGTTCCTGTCCTCGGACACGGCGCGCAGCGAAGCGGCGCTGCTGCGGGTGGAAAACCTGACGGAAGAGGCCTGGCCGCTGCATGTCATCGACCAGATCCCCTATTCCGAACAGGACGAGCTGGCGATCACCTATAGCGCCACCCCTGCCCCGACCGAAACCGACCCGGACGGCGCGCGCGGGCTGCTGGGCTGGCGCTTTGATCTGGCGCCGGGGGCGGTGCAGGAGATTGCGCTGACGGTGCAACTGCGCTGGCCCGAGGGGATGGAGCTGCGCTGAGGGGTGACGGATGGCGCGATCACCGCGCCATTCGTTCAAGGATCAAAGGGCGACAAAAGCCTTCTGCGCTGGATCATATTGCTCCAGCACACCTGCGCCGATGTCATTCCACAGCCCGTGCAGCGTCAGGAATTCGGATTCCACCGCTGTGCGCACGAAGGGGAAGGTCATCAGGTTTTCAAGGCTGACCAGCACCGCCTGCTTTTCCAGCGCGCGGGTTTTCTGTTCCGCGGGCAGGCCCTGGACCCGTTCATAGCCGGGGCGCAGGATATCCATCCAGCGGCCGACAAAGCTGGACTGCTTTTCCAGCTCGGGCGCATCACCGGCGCACATGTCGAGGCAGCCCTTGACGCCGCCGCAGTTGGAATGGCCCATCACCACGACATGCGCCACTTTCAGCGCGGTCACGGCATATTCCACCGCCGCCGAGGTGCCGTGATTGCCGCCGTCCGGGCTGTAGATCGGCACAAGACCGGCGATGTTGCGGTGAATGAAGAACTCGCCCTCGTCCGCGCCGAAGATCGAGGTCACATGCACCCGGCTGTCGCAGCAGGAAATCACCATCGCGCGCGGATGTTGGCCGGATTCGGCAAGGCGGTGATACCAGGCCTTGTTGGAAGTATAGGTTGTCGCCTTCCAGCCATTGTAGCGGCTGATCAGATAGGCGGGCAGCGGTCTGGCGTGATCCATGAAAACTCCGTCAGATGTGCAGGCAAAAGTCTGTCCGTCTGAATATGCTGCAATTGCAGAAAATTCGAGGGGTTTATTTTGCCCGGCGCAACCTTTTGTTCAGCCTGTCACGGCACGATGGGTTTGGGTGTTTTCGAGGGTCGGGTGAACAACATGGGTAATGTGACGGCTTTGCAGCCGAAGGAACAACTTTATCAGAACGCCGAACCCGTGGCGGCGATGTATCGCGATCTGGGCACGGCGCAGGCCGAACAGGTTGTGTCGCGCGCCTTGGGCGAACTGGCGCTGACCATGTCGGCGCTGGTCACGCAGGTGCGGGCGCATGATCTGGCCGATCTGCCGCGCCAGTTGCGCCGCTTGCAGCGCATGTCGGACCAGCTGGGCATGGTCAGCCTTGGGCTGGTGGCGGCGGATGCGCGGATCTGTCTGGACCAGGCGGATGTCACGGCGTTTTCGGCGGTCTGGGCGCGGTTGCTGCGGGTGGCGGAACGCTCGCTTGCGGGCGACAAGGATCTGCTGGATCAGACCGTGTAACCGGGGTTGCGGGTGGCACCGGATGGGCTAGTCTCTGGCCAAATCGCTGCAAGGAGCCGCCCATGACCCCCGCATTTGCTGATCCCGCCAGCCCGTCGCGCCCGCTGCATGTTGTGGCGGCGGATGCGCTGGAACCGTGGCTGGAGGCGCAGCCGGTTGCGGTGGCGGTCTGGCTGCGCGACTCTGGGTTCAAGGCGGGGCTGGGAGAGGTGAAGCTGATCCCCGGCGCGGGCGGGGCCGTGGTGGCGGCGGTGATCGGGTCCGGCACCGCGAAAGCGCGGGCCCGCATGCGGTTTGGCCTGTCAAAAGCCGTGGCGCAATTGCCTGCCGGGGATTGGCACTTCGAGGGCCTGCCCGAGGCGCAGCGGTTCGAGGCGGCGCTGGGCTGGCTGCTCGCGCAATATCGCTTTGATCGCTACAAACCCGCCTCGGGCATGTTGCCCGGCCTGAAATGCCCCGAGGGCGTGGATGAGGCGCGCGTTCTGGCGATGGCTGCGGGCGAATTTCTGACCCGCGACCTGATCAATACCCCGGCGCAGGACATGGGGCCTGCGGAACTGGAAGCCGCGTTTCTGGCGCTGGCTGACCGTTTCGGCGCGGCAACGCAGGTGGTTTCCGGCGCGGATCTGGCGCGGGATTTCCCGATGATCCATGCCGTCGGCAAAGGGTCTGACCGCCCGCCGCGCCTTTTGTCGCTGCGCTGGGGCACGCAGGGGCCAAGCCTCACTCTGGTCGGCAAGGGCGTGTGTTTTGACACCGGCGGCCTGAACCTCAAGCCCTCTGCGGGCATGTTGCTGATGAAAAAGGACATGGGCGGGGCGGCCACCGTGCTGGGGCTGGCGCAGATGATCATGCAGCTTGGCCTGCGGCTGCGGCTGCGGGTCATCGTGCCTGCGGTTGAAAACAGCGTATCTGGCCGGTCGATGCGGCCGAAGGACATTCTTACCTCGCGCAAGGGGCTGACGGTCGAGGTGAATGACACCGATGCCGAAGGGCGGCTGGTGCTGGGCGATGCCCTGGCATGGGCGGCAGAAGAAAATCCCGAACTGCTGATCTCCATGGCCACGCTGACGGGTGCTGCGCGGGTCGCCGTCGGCCCGGATCTGGCCCCCTATTACACCGATGATGCCGCGATGGCGGCGGCACTGGAGGCGGGGGCAGTGGCCACCGCCGATCCGGTCTGGCGGCTGCCCTTCCATGACGCCTATGAGCCGGTGATCGAGCCAGGCATTGCCGATCTGGACAATGCGCCGGGCTTTGGCTTTGCCGGGTCGATCACCGCGGCGCTGTTCCTGCGCCGCTTTGCTGACCATCCGCGCTACATGCATTTTGACATCTATGGCCATACGCCCAGCGATGCGCCGGCCCGGCCCAAGGGCGGTGCGGGGCAGGGTGCGCGGGCGGTCCTGGCCGCCTTGCCCGCGTTGCTGGGGATCTGACGTGGATCGCCGCCTGACCCCGGCCAATGCCCGCGCCGCGTTGGAAAGCCTGCGTGGTCAGGTCGACGCCACCCGTTTCACACCGGGCGAACCCGCGCGCATTGCCGTGCCGCTGGTCGATCTGTTGCGCGACCCGGAAGGCGCGCGCGACCGGCAGCTGATCTGGGGCGCTGCGGTCACGGTGATCGACCGGCACGCGGGCTGGGCCTTTGTGCAGTCCGCCCGCGACGGCTATTGCGGTTATCTGCGTGAGGATCAGCTTGGCGCGGCAGAGCAGGCAACCCATTGGGTCGCCACGCCGGGCACCCACCTTTACGCCGGGCCAAAGGTGCAGCAACCGGAGCGCGCGGCGCTGACCCTCGGGGCGCAGGTCACGGTGACGGGGCACAGCGGTGCTTGGGCCGAGACCCCGCAGGGCTTCGTGCCCGCGGGGCATCTGCGCCCGCTGGGCGACTGGCTGGAGGATCCGGCGGCGGTGGCGCAGGGGTTCTTGCACACACCTTACCTCTGGGGCGGCAACAGCCGGGCGGGGCTGGATTGTTCGGGTCTGGTGCAGGCGGCGCTGCTGGCCTGCGGGCGAGCTTGCCCCGGCGACAGCGACTTGCAAGCGGCACTGGGCACGGCGATTGCCGAAGGCGCCCCGCTGCAGCGCAATGACCTGCTGTTCTGGAAAGGGCATGTGGCGCTGGTGCTGTCACCCACCCGGATGATCCATGCGACAGCGGCCTATATGGCGGTGGTCGAGGAAGAGATCGAAATGGCCATCGCCCGCATCCTGCGCGCCGGGGAAGGGCCGGTCACGCATCGGCGCAGGCTTTAGGCGGTCAGTCGATCGGGCGGATCAGCTTCTTTTCCAGCACCTTCAGCACCGCAGCCAGATCGTGCCCGCGTCGCAGCACCTGCCCGGCCTCGCCGGAAATCGCATACATGCCTTGTTTCATCCGCAGTTTCGGGCGTTTTTCGATGCGATACAGCGGGTTTTCGGCCGTGCGCCGGAACACCGCAAACACCGCCAGACCCGGCTGGAACGACATGGCATAATCACGCCACTCAGCCGCCGCCACCATGCGCCCATACAGCGACAGGATCAGGCCAAGTTCCGCGCGGTCAAAGCTGACCTGCTCGGGCAGGGCATCGTCACGCGAGAACGGAACGGGCGGGACAGGGGGCATCATCGTCATGTTACAAAGTTTACGCCTTCGCAGAGGCAAATCAAGAATCAATGGGCGTCGCGGCTGCCCTATCACTGCCGCAAAATGACCTCTGAATAACCTGTCCGCTTCCGCAGTGCTGCCGCGATGCAGGGCGATACAGGGGACGTAGCAAGTGAACCCCGGTGGCGCGGACAATTGCCCCCACTCAGCCTGTGTCACCGGGAATTACCTGCTCGACGGATGGCCCTCGCCTTTGGCGGGGGCCTCTTCCATTCTGCGGGGGTCAGGCAAAGCCGGGGGCAAGCCGGGTGATGCCGGTCTCCAACCCGCGCCAGTTGCGCTGCACCGCGTTCAGGCGCTTCAGCGTGGCCGGGTGCTGCGCATCCAGCACGCCCAGCCGCACCAGCAGGCCCGCAATCGCCGCCTCGGACGCGCGGCTGGCCCCATCGACGATCTTCAGCGCAATGCCCAGCTTTTGCGCGGGCAGGATCGCCACGAACACCGCCTCGGCCCCGGTCTTGATCGCTACCTTGCCGCCCATGGCCCGCATCAGCTCGCTGCAGGCGCGGCCTTCGCCCGCCACGAATTCCGGGTAGGCGGCCATGGCGCGGGTCAGGCGATAGGCGGCACGGTCGCGCGCCGATCCGGTTTCGGGCGCTGCGGCAAAATAGGCCATGGCCCGGGCCAGTCCCTGCACGGTGGTGGCGAAATTGGGGGCCGAACAGCCATCAATGCCAAAGCCGGGGCTGGGGATCTGTGTCACCTCTTCGAACGCATCCTTGATGGCGCGTTGCAGCGGATGGTCCGGTGCGACGTATTCGGGGCCGGCACCGATATGTTTGGTATAGGTCAGAAAGCCCGCATGTTTGCCGGAACAGTTGTTGTGATACTGGCAGGGGGCCTGATCGCTGCGGATCAGCAGATCGCGGGCGGTGCGGTCATAGGGTTCATGCGCGCCGCAGCGCAGATCCGCCTCGCCCAGGCCGATCCCGTCCAGCCAGCGCGCCACTGCCCCGCTGTGCAGCGCGGCCCCCTGATGGCTGGCACAGGACAGCGCCAGTTGCGCATCTGTCAGGCCAAAGGCATCGGCGGCCCCGCTTTCGATCAGCGGCAGCGCTTGCAGCATCTTGCAGGACGAGCGCGGGAAAATCACCGCATCGGGATCGCCCCAGCTTTCGCGCACGGTGCCGCTGGCATCGCAGATCACGGCATGGCCGGCATGGCTGCTTTCCAGAAGCCCGCCCCGCCAGATTTCCACCATCTGTGCTGCCGCTGCCATTGCCGTCTCCCTCACAGTTGCGCGATTCTCTGCCCAAGGGACTTTCACGCCTTGCCATTTTTGCGCTATGCAGGGTATCGGGTAGAACCGTTTCCCGCCACTGGAAAAGCCTGGGCAAACCAGCAGCACGGCCGGGGGACAGAGGCAATCTCGGCTGGAGGCTGACGCATATGACATCCCTTCTCGCACGCACCTTGGGTGGGGCCGCGCTGGCATTTGCAGCGGCGACCACGGCAATGGCGCAGGAATCCACCAATCAGGTCGCGGTGATGACCGATTGGTCCGTGTTCAGCGAACCGAAGGACGGCACGCCGAAAGAATGCTGGGGCGTATCCAGCCCCAAGGAAACCGTGAACACCAAGGGTGGCAAGCCGGTTTCCGCACGGCGCGGCGACATCCTGCTGTTTGTGACCTTCCGCGCCGGTGGCGGCGGGCGTGGTGAAGTGTCGTTTACCGGCGGCTATCCTTTTGCGGGCGGCTCGACGGCGACGGTCGATATCGGCGGCACGCAGTTTGAACTGTTCACCGATGGTGAATTTGCCTGGACGGCCAATGCCGAACAGGATGCCGCGATCATGGCCGCGCTGAAAAAGGGCGCATCGGCAACGATTACGGCGCGGTCGGGCAAAGGCACGCAGACGCAGGATACCTTCTCGCTGCGCGGATTTACGGCAGCGATGGAAGACGCGGCAAAGCGCTGCGGCTGATTTCGGATCGCAGCACGGACAAAGGGCCGCCCGATGGGGCGGCCCTTTTGCATTGGGAAGGCCGTTATTGCAGGACGGTCGGCAGGGTGACTGTTTTGGCCTGACCATCGGGTGGGGCTGCGACAGCGCCTTTGCGCGACAGGTGCGCCACAACCTTGGCATCCAGTTCTGGATCCCCGCTGGAGCGTTTGAGCGATACGCTGGTAATCTGGCCGCTGCCGGTGATCTTCACCAACAGGGTTACGGTGACACCGCGGCCATGGAACGCCTTTCGGTGCATGTGTTTGGACAGCTGACCCTGTGCCTTGCGGATCCATTTTGCGTCGGCATTGGCCGACACCGCGCCTTTGGCGGTCGAGGGTGCCCCGGCTTTCGGCGTGGCCTTTTGCGGCTTCGGCTCTGCGGCGGCCTTTTTTGCCTTGGGTTTCGGCTCTGTCTTCGCCTTTGGCTTGGGTTCGGGTTTCACCTCGGGCTTTGGCGCGGGCTTCACCTCCGGTTTCGGTTCCGGTTTGACCTCGGGTTTCGGCTCTGGCGTGACCACCGGCTCCGGCTCGGGGATTGGCTCCGGTTCGGCCACCTCTTCCACCAGTTGTTCCGGCGGGGTTTCGGCGGGTTCTTCCACTTCGGGCGGCGGCGGTTCGGGCTTTTGCGGCAGGCTGGCCAGCATTTCGGCGGGGGGCAGGGCAGACAGGTCGATCAGCACCGCATCCTTCAACGCGTCATCCCGGCCATATTCCTGATCCAGCCACAGCGCCAGCGCGGTGGTTGCCGCCAGCATCAGCGCAACGAGGGCCGCCGAAAGGATCCACAGCAGCGGCTCCACAATGCGCCGCCCACGGGCGATATGGTCTGCCCAATCGGTCATGGTGCCGCCTCCAGCCCGACAAGGGCCACCTGGGTAAAGCCGCCATCGCGCAGCAGCGTCATCACATCCATCAGCGCCCCGTAAGACACGGTGGTATCGGCGCGCAGGAAGATGCGGGTGTCGGGTTTGTTGCCACTGGCGGCCAGCAAGCGGGCGGCCAGCGTCTCGCGCGCCACCACGCCATTGCCCAGCGACAGCGTGAGGTCGGGTTGCAGGCTGACGATGATCGGCTCGTCCGGGCGCTCGGTCGGCGGGGCGGCGGCATTGGGCAGGTTCACCGGCACATCGACCGTCGACAGCGGCGCGGCCACCATGAAGATGATCAGCAGCACCAGCATCACGTCGATAAACGGCGTCACGTTGATCTCATGCGCCTCGGCCATGTCGTCGTCGCTACTGCTCCGGATGCTGCCAGCCATGGCTCAGGCTCCTGTCACGGGGCGAAAGTCGATGTCGCGGCTCAGCAGGCGCAGCACGGCGGCAGAGGCATCGCCCAGCGACAGCCGATAGGCGGCGATGGCGCGGGTGAAATGGTTGTAGATCACCACCGCCGGGATCGCTGCCACCAGCCCGATCGCGGTGGCCAACAGCGCCTCGGCGATGCCCGGTGCCACCACGGCCAGATTGGTGGTCTTGGTTTCGGCAATGCCGATAAAGGCGTTCATGATGCCCCAGACCGTGCCGAACAGCCCGACAAACGGCGCGACCGACCCGACGGTGGCCAGCAGGCCGGTGCCCCGGCGGATGCGGGCCAGCGCCTGCGCTTCGATCTGTGCCACCAGCGACGCGGCGCGCTCTTTCACGCCTTCCGGCCCGGCGGGACCGATGGCGGCGTCGGAGCGGGTGTATTCCTCCAGCACGGCGCGCACCATGAACGAGGCCGGGTCGGCGCGCTGCGCGAGGCTCTGGGTGGCGGCGGCCAGACTGCCCGCCTGCCGCAACGTCGCCCCGGCCCGGCGGGCGCGGAGGCGGGCAAAGCCCAGTTCGATGGTTTTGAACAGCCAGACTGTCCAGGTCAGGAAGCTGGCGGCCAGAAGCGACAGCATCACCGCCTTCACCACCCAATGCGCCTGTTCATACATGCCCATGGGCGACAGGTCATGCGCTGCGGGCAGCGGCTGTTGCGCGGGGGGCACCATGGGCGCGGGGAGCACGGGCGCAGGCTGCGGCAGGGCGGTCGCGGGCGGGGTGGGGGCTGGTGTCAGCGGCTGTGCCGTGCCGGTGGGCGGCGCTGCCGGGGCATCGGGCGCGGTCTGCGCAACGGCGGCAGAGCTGAGCCCGATCAGGGCGGAAAGAAGCAGGGGGCGCAGCAGCAGAGCCATCAGGTATTCCGAGTGTTTTTCTATGATTCAAATTCTTATACGAAAATACTCGGGAATTTCCAGTCCCGTTGCGCCCTTCACGCGGATTTTCTCTGGCCCCCCTTTGGCAAAGCCCATGTTTTGCTGTATGAGCCGCGTTCAGCCAAGGAATCCGCGCCATGACCTCGCCTATCGCCGCCCCGATCACGCAAGACGTTCTGACCCTGCCGCGCAAGCTGCCCGAGGGCGGCAAGACCAATCTTGTCGGCCTGACGCGGGACCAGTTGCTGACCACGCTGATCGCGGCGGGCACACCGGAGCGGCAGGCCAAGATGCGGGTCGGGCAGGTGTGGCAATGGATCTACCATTGGGGCGTGCGCGACTTTGCGCGGATGACCAATCTCGCCAAGGACTATCGCGCGCTTCTGGCCGAAAACTTCGTGGTGGAGATCCCCGAAGTGGTCAGCCGACAGATTTCGTCCGATGGCACCCGCAAATATCTGGTGCGTATCGCGGGCGGGCATGAGGTTGAGGTTGTCTATATCCCGGAAACGGATCGCGGCACCCTGTGCATTTCCAGCCAGGTGGGCTGCACGCTGACCTGTTCGTTCTGCCATACCGGCACGCAGAAACTGGTGCGTAACCTGACAGCGGGCGAAATTGTCGGGCAGGTGATGCTGGCGCGGGATGATCTGGGCGAATGGCCGGTGCAGGGCGCGCCCAAGGTGGAAACGCGGCTGATTTCCAACATCGTGCTGATGGGCATGGGCGAGCCGCTGTATAATTTTGAAAATGTGCGCGACGCGATGAAAGTGGTGATGGATGGCGAGGGCATCGCCTTGGGTCGCCGCCGCATCACCCTGTCGACCTCGGGCGTTGTGCCGGAGATTGCCCGCACCGCGCAGGAAATCGGCTGCCTGCTGGCGGTCAGCTTCCACGCCACCACCGATGAGGTGCGCGACCAGCTGGTGCCGATCAACAAGCGCTGGAACATCGCGGCGCTGCTGGATGCGCTGCGCGACTATCCGGGCCTGTCGAATTCAGAGCGGATCACCTTTGAATATGTGATGCTGGCCGGGGTGAATGACAGCAACGAAGACGCCTACCGGCTGATCGAGCTGATCAAGGGTATTCCAGCCAAGATCAACCTGATCCCGTTCAACGAATGGCCCGGCGCACCCTACAAACGCTCGTCCGGCAACCGCATCCACACCTTTGCCGACATCATCCACAATGCGGGCTATGCCTCGCCGATCCGCACCCCGCGCGGCGAGGATATCATGGCGGCCTGCGGCCAGTTGAAATCCGCGACCGAACGCGCCCGCAAAAGCCGGGCGGCGATTGCGGCAGAGGCGGGACTGTAAGCGCCGCCGCCTGCTGGCGGGATCAAAAGGCGAACATCGTCGCTTGTCTGTGGAAAATCGCCTGCTAACATGCGGCGATGACATCCTTGCCGCATCTCTCCAATGCCGACGCCCGTGCGATCTTTCTGGATCGGCATGCGCTGGCCGAAGCGCCGACCGGGCCTGCCAGTGGCGCGGCGCTGGCGGCGCTGATCGACCGCATCGGCTTTGTGCAGGTGGACAGCATCAACACGGTGGCGCGCGCGCATCAGATGATTCTGTTTGCCCGCCGCCAGACCTATCGCCCGGCGGCGCTGGAGCGGCTGTTGCATCGCGACCGCGTGGTCTGGGAACATTGGACGCATGATGCCTCGATCCTGCCGGTAGGGCTGTTTCCACATTGGCGGCACCGCTTCGCGCGGGACCGGGAGCGGCTGGTGCAGCGCTGGACAGGCTGGCAGCGCGCCGGGTTTCACGAGAAGTTCGACGAGGTTCTGCAACGGATCTCCGATCATGGCCCGGTCACGTCGGCCGATGTGGGCGAGGGCGAGGCACGCGGATCGGGCGGCTGGTGGGATTGGCATCCCTCCAAGGCGGCGCTGGAATATCTGTGGCGGGTGGGAGAGCTGTCTGTCACCCGGCGCGAGGGGTTCCGCAAGGTCTATGACCTGACCGAACGGGTGATTCCGCAGGCCCTGCGCCAGACGGATCATGCCGCGGAAGACAGCCTTGCGGCGCTGTGCGATGGCGCGCTGGACCGGCTGGGTTTTGCCACCAGCGGCGAGATTGCGGCCTATTGGGCGGCGGTATCCCCCGAAGAGGCAAAGCTTTGGGTGGAGACCGGGTTGCGGCGCGGCACGCTGGCCGAGGTGATGGTGGCGGGGGCGGATGGCAGCCTGCGCAAACACATTGCCCGCCCGGAGACGCTTGCCGCCCCTGTGCCCGAGGTGACGCCGCGCCTGCGCATCCTGTCGCCCTTTGATCCAGCGCTGCGCGACCGCAAACGCGCCGAGCGGCTGTTCGGATTTTCTTACCGGATCGAGGTCTTTGTGCCCGAACCGCAGCGGACCTATGGCTATTATGTCTTTCCGATTCTGGAAGGCACGCGGCTGGTCGGGCGGATCGACGTGAAGGCGTTCCGGGACGCCGATGTGCTGCGGGTGCGGGCCGTCTGGCCCGAGGCGGGCGTGGCCTTCGGGCGTGGCCGCCAGCAAAAGCTGGCGACCGAGCTGGAGCGTCTGGCGCAATTCGCCGGATGTGCGGCTGTGGACTGGGCCGACGGGTGGTGGCGCGGCTGAGGGGCTGCGCGGTGCCGGATCAGCAGGGCTCCTCCCAGCTGTCGATCACCTCCAGCGCCTCGGCGGCGGTTTCGACAAAGCGGAACAGCGTCAGATCCTCGGGGCTGATGGTGCCCGCATCGGCCAGCGCCTGCCAGTTGATGATGGTTTCCCAGAACGCCCGCCCGAACAGCAGGAAGGGCACGCGCTTCATGCGCCCGGTCTGGATCAGGGTCAGGCTTTCAAACATTTCATCCAGCGTGCCAAAGCCGCCCGGAAAGATGCAGACGGCCCGCGCCCGCATCAGGAAGTGCATCTTGCGGATGGCGAAATAGTGGAAGTTGAAGCTGAGATCCGGCGTGACATAGGCATTGGGAGCCTGTTCATGCGGCAGCACGATGTTCAGGCCAATGGATTGCCCGCCCGCCTCATGCGCGCCGCGATTGCCCGCCTCCATCACGCCCGGCCCGCCGCCGGTGACAATGACATTTTCGCGGCCATAGCTTTCCATGCTGCGTTCGGTCATGGCGCGGGCGAACTGGCGCGCCTCGTCGTAATAGCGGCTCAACTCGGCCAGAGCCGGGGTTTTGGCGGTATCCTTGCGATCCGGGGCCGGGATGCGTGCGCCGCCGAACAGCACGATGGTCGATTTGATGCCGCGTTCATCCATCACCATCTGCGGCTTCAGCAGTTCAAGCTGCAAGCGCACTGGGCGCAATTCCTCGCGGGTCATGAAGTCGGGATCGGCAAAGGCCAGCCGGTAGGCGGGCGCGCGGGTCTGCGGCGTATCGGGGATGCGATGGGAGGCCGCCACATCCTGCGTGCTGTCACGGAACGGGTGGCTGCGGCTGTCGTCGGTCATTCTGGCATCCTTGAGACGAAAACGGGGAGACGGAAACGGGCAATTGCTTGGTCGGGGACCAGCGACTATAGGCTAAGGCGCAAAGTGACCATTGGGAAGGGAGCGCGCCGCATGAGCAATGCCGCATTGGAAGCCGCCATCGAAACCGCCTGGGAGGCGCGCGACAGCATCAGCCCGGCCACCAAGGGCGAGACCCGCGACGCCGTAGAGGCAACGCTGGAGGCGCTGGGCGCAGGCACGCTGCGCGTGGCCGAGAAAAGCGGCAATGCCGATTGGCATGTCAACCAATGGGCCAAGAAGGCCGTGCTGCTGGGCTTCCGTCTGCAAGACATGGGTCTGCAATCGGGCGGGCCGCAGGGCAGCAGCTGGTGGGACAAGGTGGACAGCAAGTTTACCGGCTGGGGCGAGGCTGAATTCAGGGCCGCAGGCTTCCGTGCCGTGCCCAATTGCATCGTGCGCAAATCGGCGCATATCGCCAAGGGCGTGGTGCTGATGCCCAGCTTCGTGAACCTCGGCGCTTTTGTCGATGAGGGCACCATGGTCGATACCTGGGCCACCGTCGGGTCCTGCGCGCAGATCGGCAAGAACGTGCACCTGTCGGGCGGTGTCGGCATCGGCGGCGTGCTGGAGCCGATGCAGGCCGGTCCGACCATCATCGAGGACAACTGCTTTATCGGCGCGCGGTCCGAAGTTGTCGAAGGCTGCATCGTGCGCGAAGGCTCGGTTCTGGGCATGGGCGTGTTCATCGGCAAATCCACCAAGATCGTCGACCGCGAAACCGGCACCGTGACCTATGGCGAGGTTCCGGCAGGATCGGTTGTGGTGGCAGGGTCCATGCCGTCGAAAAACGGCATCAACCTCTATTGCGCGGTGATCGTGAAAAAGGTGGATGCGCAGACGCGGTCCAAGACCTCGATCAACGAACTGCTGCGCGACTGAGGCGCCCAAAGTTTGAGACGACAAAAAGGGCGCACGCAGGTGCGCCCTTTTTCAAACCCTGTGCCGGTCACGCGCCATGGCGGCGTGTCGTGGGGCGGTCGCACAAGGGGAGCAGAACAAGGCGAAAGGGGGAGCAAAAATTGGCCCATCGCTCCCCCCTTCGGTCCGTCACGCCAGATGAGAGCTTGCGGGCGTGCAGGATCTGGTCAATCGCACCCGGGGCGCGTATTGTCTTATATCATGTTAGCGGTAACACTATCGCAAGATCAGCCCTTGGACAAGTGCTTCCTTTGGCGCTAACAATGGGAAAACATCGCCCGGAGGGTATTCGCCCGTGTCAAAACCGCCTGTCGTCGATCCGCGCCGCACTCTGACGCTTCGTGATGTCTCCGAGGCGTCCGGCGTCAGCGAGATGACGGTCAGCCGTGTCTTGCGCAACCGGGGTGATGTGTCGGACAGCACGCGGGAACGGGTGCTGGAGGCGGCACGCAACCTTGGCTATGTGCCCAACAAGATCGCGGGTGCGCTGGCCTCGCAGCGGGTCAATCTGGTGGCGGTCATCATCCCGTCGATGTCGAACATGGTCTTCCCCGAAGTGATGATGGGCATTTCCGACACGCTGGAGGATACCGGCCTGCAACCCGTGGTCGGCATTACCAATTATTCGCCCGACCGCGAAGAAAGCGTGCTGTATGAAATGCTCAGCTGGCGCCCCTCGGGGGTGATCATCGCCGGGCTGGAACATACGCCCGCCGCGCGGGCGATGCTGGAAAGCGCCGGGATCCCGATTGTCGAGATCATGGACGTGGACGGCGATCCGGTCGACAGCGCGGTCGGCATCTCGCATCGCCGCGCCGGTCGGCAGATGGCCGAGGCGATTGTCGCCGCAGGCTATCGCCGGATCGGATTTCTGGGCACTAAGATGCCAGAGGATCACCGGGCGCGCAAACGGCTGGAAGGCTTCCGCGATGGGCTGGCCAAGGCGGGCATCAGCCTAGCGGATGAAGAATTCTATGCGGGCGGTTCGGCGCTTCTGAAAGGGCGCGAGATGACCGAGGCGATTCTGGCGCGCACGCCGGATCTCGATTTTCTCTATTTCTCGAATGATATGATCGGCGCGGGGGGCCTGCTGTATTGTCTGGCGCAAGGCATCGACGTGCCGGGGCGGCTGGGGCTTGCCGGGTTCAACGGTGTGGAATTGCTGGACGGCTTGCCGCGCAAGCTGGCCACGATGGACGCCTGCCGCCGCGAGATCGGCATTCACGCGGCAGAGATCATCGCAGGCAAACGCCCCTCGGGTATTGTCGGGGGCGAGGTGATCGAGCTGTCGCCGACGCTCCAACCGGGCGACACCATCCGCAAGGGATGAGATCGCCCGGCAGCCCGGATCAGTAGATCATGCCGTCGAACAGGCCATAGACACCGGCGGAACTGCCCAGCTTGCGGCTGTTGCCGCTGTCATTGGCATAGGCCACGATGGCATTGTAGGTGCCCGGCCCGAACGACCCGTCGATGCCGCTGCGGTAATAGCCATAGGCGGCCAGACGTTGCTGGATGCGTTTGCGGTCGGTGTAGCCGTAGGAATTGAAGGCCTGCGCAACCGGGGTTGCATAGATGCTGTTGCGATAGGTCGGCTGCGGCGCGGGGCGATAGACCGGCGCCGGGGCGACATAATTGTAGACCGGCTGCTGCGTATAGTAGCGCGGTTTCTGATTGCGGCGCACATCGTCCAGAACCCGGTCGACCACCATTGCGGCGGCGACGCCTTTCAGAAAGTTGCGTTCATTCTTGCCAAGCGCCTGTGCGGGGGCGACGGCAGAAAGGCTCAGGGCGGCGGCCAAGGCGCCGGTCAGCGCGAGTTTGGTTGCTTTTGCGGTCAGGACAGCGGGCAGCATGTCGTTTCCTTTCAGATCGTGGTTTCGTTGATCCAACAGATGCGCTTTTGCCGGGTGATAGGCAAAATCGCAGGGCTTGTTATCGGATAACACCCGGGCCGGGCGGTTGGTTTCATCCCTGTTCTGCCCCCGCAAAGGCTTGACGCGCCTGCGCCGCCCTTGCAGGGTCGCCACAGATTTTGAACGGGTGGAGTGGTAGCGATGGCCCTTGTGATGCAATCCGGCGCGGACGGATTTGATTTCAGCATGTTGCGCGAGGTGCCGCAGAGGGTGGTCAATGCCGGGCCGGTCTCCTTTCCCTTTGATCTGGTGGATGTCGAAATCTTCGGCGAATCCTACAGCCTCGACTTCCCGGATCTTGATGCGAACTCCGGTCTGGCGGCGCTGCTGCGCGATGGCCGTGCGCTGGGGGTGATGGGCGATGACATCCGCTTTGCAGGCAATGGCCTGTTGCAAAGCGGCACGGCCACTCTGCTGCTCGGCTTTGAGGATGAAGAGCCGGAATTCATGCTCGCCGGGGTGAGCGTGGAGGTGAGCCGTCTGATTGCCGTTGGCCGGACGGCGACGACGCAGGACGATTCGGCGCTGCTGGCCGAGCTGCTGCGCGGTGATGATGTGATGTTGGGTAACGACGATTACGCCACCGACGATGTGCTGAACGGGCGGGGCGGCCGCGACGTGCTGGGGGGATATGCGGGCGATGACCGGCTGGCTGGCGGGCGGGGCGATGATGTTCTGCTTGGCGGCGCTGGCCGCGATACGCTGGAGGGCGGGGCCGGGCAGGACATTCTACTGGCCGATGCCGGGAATGACATCCTGCGCGGCGGTTTTGGTAATGACGTGCTGGCAGCCTTGATGGGCGCGCATGGCCTGACCGGCGGCAAGGGCCGCGACATCTTTGGCTTTGGCGCTGGCAGCATTGGCAGCGTGATCCGCGATTTTCGCGATGGCACCGACCGGATTGCCTTTGACATCGAAGGGCTGACCTTTGCCGACCTGCGCATCACCCAGCTTGGCCCCGATGTGGTGCGCGTGGCGGGTGATGGCTTTGCGTTTCGGGTGGCGGGGCTGCGCGTGGAGGATCTGGGGCGCGCGGATTTTCTGTTTGGGACGGCGGCCCAGGACAGCGTGGCAGCCAGCTTGGATGCGTTTCTGGATGGTTGGGCCTATTCCGTCTGATCGCAGATCTGCCCTATACAGTTTGGCGCAGATGCTCTATGCGCTGCACCGAGGCTCCTATGATTCCGGGGCGATCCTGCATTGGGAGGCAGGATTGCGAGGGGGATGGCAGGGCCGTTAACGGGCTCTGAACCGCCCCTTCAAGGTAATGAAATGACCGATCTCGATATTGCGGCGCCGCTTGCAGCGGCCCTCGCCGCCAAGGGCTATGAATCCCTTACCCCCGTGCAAACCGCCGTTCTGGCCCCCGAAGTTGCCGGGCGCGATGTGCTGGTTTCGGCGCAGACCGGCTCGGGCAAGACGGTGGCCTTTGGCATCGCCATGGCCCCCGAAGTGCTGGCCGGTGCCGACCGTCTGCTGTTCGCCGATGTGCCGCTGGCGCTGATCATCGCGCCGACGCGCGAACTGGCGCAGCAGGTTGCGCGCGAGCTGACCTGGCTTTACGCCGAAACCGGGGCGCAGATTGCGACCTGTGTGGGCGGCATGGATTACCGCACCGAAAAGCGCACGCTGGATCGGGGCGCGCATATCGTTGTCGGCACGCCCGGCCGTCTGCGCGACCATATCGAACGCGGCAGCCTCGATCTGTCCAACCTCAAGGCCGCCGTGCTGGACGAGGCGGATGAGATGCTTGACCTTGGGTTCCGTGAGGATCTGGAATTCATCCTGCAATCCGCGCCGGACACCCGCCGCACTATGATGTTTTCGGCCACCGTGCCGAAGGCGATTGCCGAACTCGCCAAGGATTTCCAGCGCGATGCGCTGCGTCTGCAAACGGCGGGCGAGGCCAAGCAGCATGTCGATATCGAATACCGCGCACTGAACGTCTCGGCGCGCGACAAGGAACACGCGATCTTCAACATGCTGCGCTATTACGAAGCGCGCACGGCGATCGTGTTCTGCAAGACCCGCATGGCGGTGAATCACCTGCTGGCCCGCATGGGCAACCGCGGGTTTCAGGTTGTCGCCCTGTCGGGGGAACTGAGCCAGACCGAGCGGATGCACGCGCTGCAAGCGCTGCGTGATGGCCGGGCGCGCGTGTGTATCGCCACCGACGTGGCGGCACGTGGCATCGACCTTCCGGGGTTGGAACTGGTGATCCATGCCGACCTGCCGACCAACAGCGAAACCCTGCTGCACCGTTCGGGCCGCACCGGGCGCGCGGGTCAGAAAGGCGTCTCGGCGCTGATCGTGGCCCCGGCGGAGTTCCGCAAGGCGCAGCGCCTGCTGCAAGGTGCCAAGGTCGTTGCCGAATGGGCCAAGGCTCCCTCGGCGGATGAGGTTCAGGAACGCGATGACGCGCGCCTGCTGGAACATCCGTCGCTGCTGGAAGCACCGGGCGACGAGATGACGCTGGCGCAGACGCTGATCGAGCGGTTCAGCCCGGAACATATCGCCGCCGCCTTTGTGCGCCTGTGGCGCGAAGGCCGCTCGGCGCCGGAAGTGCTGCAAGACATGGCGACGCCGGGCCAGCCCGCTGCGCCGCGCGAACGTGGCGAGTTTGGCGAAAGCGTGTGGTTCACCTTGTCGGTCGGCCATTCGGGCCGCGCCGAAGCGCGCTGGCTGCTGCCGAAGCTCTGCGATGCAGTGGGGATCACCAAGACCGAAATCGGTGCCATCCGCGTGCAGACCGATGAAACCTTCGTGCAGATCGCCAAATCGGTGGCCGGCAAGTTCGGTGCCGCGATGGAGATCGAAGAGGGCGTTTCGATGCGCCGCCTTGACGGCGAGCCGACGTTGGAGCGCCCCGAGCGCGCACCTGCCCGCAAGCCCGCCGCGCGCGACCGCTCTGACCGGCCCGCCTATGCGCCGAAGCCCTCGCGCTTTGTCGAGGATGGCGAAGAGGCCGCGCCGCGCAAGCCCTATGCCAAGCGCGAAGACAGCGCCCCGCGCCCCTATGTCAAGCGCGAGGAAGGCGACCGCAAACCTTATACCCCGCGTGAGGATGGCGAGCGCAAGCCCTATGCCAAACGCGAGGACAGCGAGCGCAAGCCGTTCGTGAAACGCGAGGACGGCGACCGCAAACCCTGGGCCCCGCGCAACGACGGCCCGAAACCGGCCTATGCACCGCGCGATGATGCGGCCCCGCGCAAACCCTATGCCAAGCGTGAAGACGGCGACCGCAAGCCCTATGCCAAGCGGGACGATGCCGACCGCAAACCCTATGCCCCGCGCGAAGAGGGGGCAAAGCGCCCCTATGCGCCGCGTGCGGCGGCTGACGGTGCCGCCTCGGCAGACCGCAAACCGCGCTGGAAAGAGGGCGACAAACCGGCTGGCGACAAGCCGTTCGGTGCCAAGGCTCCGCGCTCGGCAGGGTTCAAGACGCATGGCGGTGCCGAGGGCAAACCGGCACGCGCCGCAGGGTTCAAATCGCATTCCAGCGAGGGCAAGAGCTTTGGCAAACCCGGTGCCAAGGCAAAACCCGCCCCGGCCCCGCGCGACGCCAAGGATACGTCGAAGCGCTTTGTGCCGCCGAAAAAGAAATGATGCCATTGCGGCAGATCTGATGAAAAGGGGGCCTCGCGGCCCCCTTTTTCGTCGCTGTCAGGGGATCAGTGCCTTGATGCCCGCCACATGTGTTGCCGTGGCGCCCTGGGCATCGGCGGCAAGGGCGGCCACCTCGGCCATCAGCGCCTCGGGCGGCACAATCCGGTCGACCAGCCCCCAGTTCAGCGCCTCTTCCATGCTGGCCTTGACCCCGGCCATCAGGATCATCTTGGCGCGGGCGGGGCCGATCAGCGCCGCAAGCCGCGTAGGATCCGAGGGTTGCGGCAGGAAACCCAGTTTCATCACCGGATAGAACACCTTCGCGCCCGGCACTGCCAGCCGCAGATCACAGGCCAGCGCCATGCCCATCGCGCCCCCGGCCAGCGTGCCGTTCAAGGCGGCGATGGTCAGGCAGGGCAGGGCGGCAATACGGCCCGACAGCCGCTCCCACACGCTGTCGGTGGCCAGACCGGCGCGGGCCTCGTCCAGATCGGCCCCGGCGGAAAACACCCTGCCCGCCCCGGTCAGCACCAGCACGCGCGCGCCTTCGCGGGCGGCGCGCAGGGCGATGGCGTCCAGCGCCTCCAGCATGTCCTTGGTCAGCGAATTCGCCTTGTCGGGCCGGTTCAGCGTTACGGTCCACAGGCCGCCGTCAATCGTCAGGTCAATCATGCAATCAGCCCCACCTGTCTGCGGATGTTGTCATCGCGCAAGGATACCTCTTGCCCGCGCAGGGCATCGCCTGCCGGGCCGCACATCCACAGCAGCGTGCGCGCGGCCCAGTCGGCGGGAATATGCGCCGAAGGGTCCAGCGCGCTGACCGCATTCACCCCCGAGGCCTTGATCCGCACCTGCATGTCGGTGGCGACAGTGCCGGGCGACAGGCCCATGATGCGCAGCGTCGCGCCCTCTTCCAGATGCGCGGCCTTGGTCAGCATGGCGGCCCCCGCCTTGCTGGCGCAATAGGCGGCCCACCCTTCCAGCGGGCGATGCGCCGCACCTGACGAAATCGTGATGATCGTGCCAGACCTCTGCGCCTTCATCACCGGAAGCGCGGCGCGCATGCCATGAAAGACGCCATTCAGGTTGATCTGCATGGTGCGGGCCCAATCCTCTGGCGCGATGCTGTCGATCCGCGCAATCGGCTCGATCACGCCGGCATTGTTGATCAGCACGTCCAGACGCCCGAACCGGGCCACAACCGCGTCAATCGCCGCCTGAACCTGCCCCGCATCGGCCACGTCGCAGGCCAGCGCGATGGCCGTGCCCGGCAGCTCTGCCGCCAGCCGTGCGGTGCTGGCCTGATCGCGTGCCAGCAGTGCAACCTGTGCGCCCGCCTCGGCAAAAACCCGCGCGGCCGCCGCCCCGATGCCCCGGTTTGCGCCGGTAATCGCCACTACCCTGCCTTGCATCCTGCCTCCATCTTCCATCCGCCCCGCAAGCTTGTTACCTCATGCGCAGCCGCTTCGGAAACCCTTGACCGGCCCGAGGCGCTCTAGGATGCTAATGTATCATTTGAAAGCAGGAAGGCTTCGTTATGACCCAGTGGAAATTCATGTGCTCCACCGCATTGGTGGCCCTTGTGGCCGCAAACGCCGCACTTGCAGACGTGACGCCGGATGAAGTCTGGGAAAACTGGAAAACGCTCAGCACCTCCTATGGCCAGACGATCACCACGCAAAGCGAAGTGACGGATGGTGATGCGCTGATCATTTCGGGACTGGAGATCAAATCGTCGCAGGACGGGGCCGAGGCGTCGATCACTGTCGAAGAGCTGACCTTCACCGACAATGGCGATGGCTCTGTCGATGTCACGATGAGCGACAGCTATCCGATGACGATCCGCGCCGATGGCATTGACGGTAAGCCCGATGTGGTCACGACGCTGACTATCAGCCACCCGGAGCTGGTGATCACCGCCTCGGGCAGCGCCGCAGAAACCCGATATGATTTTGAAGGCCCGACGCTGGCCGTCAAGCTGGATGGGGTCGAGGGCACCGACGCCCCGACCGACATGAAGGTCGACGTGACCGTGACCGATCTGGCCGGGAACTACATCGTCACTGGCGATGAGGCCAAGGCGATCAGCAGCAACATGACCGCAGCGGCGCTGGCCATGGTGATTGCAGGCACCGACCCCGAGGATGGCAGCAAGATCAGCGCCAATTTCAGCCTTGCCGATCTGGCGGGCACCGCCAGCGGCAAGACCGTGGCCGACATGACCGATCTTGCCGCCGCGCTGAAGGCAGGCTTCGGGTCGGAAGGCAGCTTTACCTATGGCGCCACCAGCTATGACATGACGGTGAACGAGCCCGCAGGCGAAACCAAGGTCACCGGCGGTGCGGCAGGGGGCGACCTGAACTTTGTGATGGACGCGGCCCGCCTTGGCTATGGTGGCGGCGCGAAAGACGTGACGGTCAGCATTTCCGGGGCGCAGATCCCGTTCCCGCAGGTCAATCTGGCCTATAAGGAAGGCGCGTTCAACTTTGTGATGCCGGTCTCCAAGGGCGATGCACCGTCGGATTTCGCGCTGATGACGAAACTGGTCGATCTGACTATTTCGGATGAGATCTGGGCGATGTTCGATCCGACCAACCAGTTGCCGCGCGATCCGATGACGCTGGTTCTGGATACCAAGGGTACGGCCAAGCTGAATGTCGACCTGATGGATCAGAAGGCGATGGAAGCCCTGGGCGAAGGCATGCCGGGCGAGCTGAACTCGCTGGATCTGACGGCGCTGCAACTGAAGATGGCAGGCGCCGAAGTGACCGGCACCGGCGCGCTGACCTTCGACAACACCGATCTGGTCACCTTTGGCGGTGTGCCCGCCCCGACCGGCAAGGTGGAGTTGAAGGCCGTGGGCGTGAATGGCCTGCTCGACAAGCTGATGGCGATGGGTCTGGTGCCCGAAGATCAGATGATGGGCGCGCGCATGATGCTGGGCATGTTTGCCAAGGTCGTGGAAGGCCAGCCCGATACCATGACCTCCACGCTGGAGTTCAAGGACAAGGGCTTCTTCGCCAATGGCATGCAGCTGCAATAAGCGGCACTGACCTGCACAATCAGGCCGCCCGCGCCCCGTGCCGGGCGGCCTTTCTTTTGGGATGACACCATGGATTATGCCGCCGTTTTTGCCGATCTGCACCGCGCCGCCGAAGCCCTTGGCGGTGCGAGGCTGTTCACCGTCACGGTGCAGGACAACCGCGCCGGGCTGGCACGGCGGGCCTATACCTCGCATCCGGTGGAATATCCCACATCCGTCGCCAAACCCTTGCAGCAGGATGCGTGGAGTCGGCAGGTGCTGGTCGAAGGGCGGACCTTCGTGGCCAATACCACCCCGGAATTCGCGGTGCATTTCTTTGACCACGCGCAGATCAACGCGCTCGGCTGCGAGTCGGCGGTCAATATCCCGCTGATCGCGGCGGGCGAGGTGCTGGGCACCATCAATATTCTGGATGTGGAACACCATTTCACCCCCGCCCGCGTCGCAGCGCTTGAGACGCTGATTGCCGCACGGGCCGGGGATCTGGCGGCGGCGATGCGGGCGGTGCCGATGGGCGCGGGCGCGTTCGAGGCGCGTCTGGCCCGGCTGCGGGTGCGCATGGTCGAGGCCGGGGTGGATCTGGTGGCGCTGGCCCCCGGGGCGCATCTGCGCTGGCTGACCGGGTTTTCCCCCTTTGCCGATGAACGGCCCTGTCTGGCGCTGGTGGGGCATCGTGGCGCAGGCTTTCTGATGCCGGTGCTGAATGCCGATGACGTGCGTCAGCACAGCGACTGGCCGTTCTGGACCTGGGCCGATGATGCCGGACCGGCGGATGCACTGGCCGAGGCGATTGCGGCGCTGGGGCCGGTGGCGGCGGTCAGTCTGGACGAGGCGATGCGCGCCGATCATGCGCTGTTGCTGCTGGAGGCCCTGCCGGGCGCGCGGCGCAGCTTTGCCGCCGAAACCGTCGGGCATCTGCGCCTGTGCAAGGATGCGACCGAGATTGCGGCGCTGCGTGAAAACGCCCGGATTGCCGATCTGGCACAAGCGGCCCTGCGCGCGGCCATCCGCCCCGGTGTGACGGAACGCGCGGTGGCCGATGCGGCCCGCGCCGCCTTTCGCGCCGAAGGGGCGGTGCCGGAGTTCACCATCATCGGCACCGGTACCAATGGCGCCTTTCCGCATCACCACACCGGTGAGACGGTGCTGGCCCATGGTGATGCCATCGTCTGTGACATCGGGGCGAAGAAAGACGGCTATTATTCCGACATCACCCGCATGGCCTGCTGTGGTGCCCTGCCCGAAGGTTATGCCGAAGTGCATGCCGTGGTGAATGCCGCTGTTGAGGCGGCGCTGGCCGCCATCCGCCCCGGCATCCGTGCGCGCGACGTGGATGCCGCCGCGCGCGCCGTGATCACCGCCGCAGGCTATGGCGACTATTTCACCCATCGCACCGGCCATGGCGTTGGGCAGGAAATCCACGAACCGCCCTATATCACCGGCGTCTCCGACGTGATCCTTGCCCCGGGCATGGTGTTCACCGTCGAGCCGGGCATCTATCTGCCGGGCCGGTTCGGCATCCGGCTGGAGGAAATCGCGGTGGTGACCGAGACTGGCTGCGAGATCTTGTCCACGCTGTCACGCGCGGTTCATGTGGCGTGACGCTTGCCTAACGCCGCGCGCCTGATTACCTCGGCAGCACGCCACAAGGAATTGCCATGACCGATCGCCTGCACAGCCTGACCGAAGCCCTGCTTGATGCCGCCCGCCGCGCCGGGGCCACTGCCGCCGATGCGCTGGCGGTCGAGGGCACGTCGCTGTCCATCGACATCCGGCAGGGAGCCCTGGAACAGGCCGAACGTTCAGAAGGCATCGAGATGGGGCTGCGGGTGCTGATCGGCGGGCGGCAGGCCTGTGTGTCGGTCTCTGACATTTCGGCGCGCACGATTGTCGATGTGGCCGAACGCGCCGTGGCCATGGCCCGCGAAGCGCCGGAAGACCCCTATGCCGGGCTGGCCGACCCGGATCAGATCGCGCGCAGCTGGGATCTGGCGGCGCTGGAGCTGACCGACCCGGCGGCGGAACCCTCAGCCAAGGCGCTGGAACAGGACGCCCGCACCGCCGAGGCCGCCGCGATGGCGGTGGCCGGAATCCGGCAGGTCGAGGCTTCGGCGGGCTATTCGCAGCGCCGCATGTTCCTTGCGGCCTCCAACGGCTTTGCAGGCGGCTATGCCCGCAGTTCGCGCTCTGTCTCGGCAGTGGCGTTTACCGGCGAAGGCACCGGCATGGAGCGTGACTGGGCAGGCGAGGCGCGGATCTGGCAGGCCGACATGCCGGGCGCCGACAGCATCGGCGCGCTGGCGGCGGAACGGGCGCTGGCCCGCGCCGGGGCCCGCAAACCGGCGACGGGCACGTTTCCGGTGCTGTTTGACGAACGCATCGCCAATTCGCTGATCGGGCATCTGTTGTCGGCGATCAACGGGGCGTCGGTGGCGCGCGGCTCCAGCTGGTTGCGCGATGCGTTGGGTCAGCAGGTCTTGCCCAAGGGCCTGTCGGTGATTGAGGATCCGCTGCGCCCGCGCATTTCCGGCACGCGCCCCTTTGACGCCGAAGGCCTGCCGACACAGCGGCGGGTGCTGGTGGAAAACGGCATCCTGACCGGCTGGACGCTGGACCTTGCGACCGGGCGCAAGCTGGGCATGGCCAGCACCGCCAATGCGGCGCGTGGCACCTCGTCCACGCCGTCGCCCGCCACGTCGAACATCGACCTCAGCCCCGGCACCGCCACGCGCAAGCAGCTGATCGGGCAGATGGGCACCGGGCTGCTGGTTACTTCGCTGATCGGGTCGTCGATCAACCCGACCACGGGCGATTATTCGCGCGGGGCCAGCGGCTTCTGGGTGGAGGATGGCGAAATCACCTATCCGGTCAATGAATGCACCATCGCGGGAAATCTGCGCGACATGCTGCTGTCGATGATCGCCGCGAATGACGCACGGGCGCATCTGTCGACCCGGGTGCCCAGCCTGCTGGTGGAAGGCATGACGCTTGCCGGCGCCTGATCTCGCCCTGTTGACCGAAGCGGCGCGGGGCGCGGGGCGGATTGCCCTGCGCTACTGGAAGCAGTCGCCACATGTCTGGGAAAAGCCGGGGCAGGGGCCGGTGACCGAGGCGGATCTTGCGGTGAATGACTACCTGCGTGGCCTTCTGCGCCCGGCGCGGCCCGATTACGGCTGGCTGTCGGAAGAGGATGCGGACGGGCCGGAGCGGCTTGGCGCGGAGCGGGTGTTCATCCTGGATCCGATTGACGGCACCCGCGCGTTCATCGCCGGGGAAGAAACCTTTGCCCACTCGCTTGCGGTGGCAGAACGGGGGCGGGTGGTGGCCGGGGTGGTCTATCTGCCCGCGCTGGACCGGCTTTATACCGCCACGGCGCATGGGCCCGCGCTGAAGGATGGACAGCCGATTGCCGCCAGCCATCGCGCCGGGATCGACGGGGCAACGCTGCTGACCACGCATCCGAACCTTGCGCCGGAACATTGGCCGGGCGGGGTGCCAGAGGTGAAGCGCAGCTTCCGCGCCTCGCTGGCGTATCGGCTGTGTCTGGTGGCCGAGGGGCGGCATGACGGGATGCTGACACTGCGCGATGCCTGGGAGTGGGATATTGCGGCGGGCAGTCTGATTGCCAGCCGCGCCGGGGCGGTGGTGACGGATCGCCTGAATGGCGGGTTGCAGTTCAACACGGCGCATCCGCAGGCCCGGGGCGTGATCGCGGCGGCCCCGGGGCTGCATGGCGCGCTGATCGGGCGGCTGGGCCTTGGCGCGTGATCGCTGCCTCAACCTCTATCTGCCCGCGCATCTGCGGGCGGATCATCGGGCCGGAAAGACCAATATCCTCAGCCGTCTGAGCGCAGCCCTGCCCGATTGGCAGCTGATCGACCGCGACGAGGCCGAGGGCGTGGCCCCGCCGCATGGTGGCTTTGCGCTGACCCATATGCAGGAGCCGCTGGGGCCGGACACGCTTTGCCTGCGCCGCGCCTATTATTACCCGTTCTGGCGGATCGAGCCGACCAATGCCCGCTGGGATTTTGCCGTGGCGCGGGCGAAACCGGCATTGGCGGCAGTGCCGCCCGGCCCGGCGCGGGCGTTCCATCGGCGGATGCAGGCGCGCATTTTCGGGCAGGCTGACCCTGCGCTGACCCCGCAGGACTTTGTCTTCATGCCGTTGCAGGGCCGGTTGCTGCAGCATCGCACATTTCAGAGCATGTCACCGCTGGCGATGATCCGGGTGACGCTGGCCCAGATGCCGGAGCTGGAGATTCGCGCCACACTGCATCCGCGCGAAAGCTACAGTGCCGAAGAGCGTGCGGCGCTGGCCGAGGTGGCGGCGGCAGAGCCGCGCTTCCGGCTGGTGGAGGCTGCGGCCACCGACCTGATCCGCAGCTGCGCCTTTGTGGTGTGCCAGAATTCTTCGGTTGCCTTGCAGGCGATGATCGCAGGCAAGGGCGCGGTGCTGTTTGCCGGGATCGACTTTCACCACCTTGCCGGATCGGTGCCGCGCGACGGGCTGGCAGCTGCCTTTGCCAAGGGGCAGCAGCCCCCGGCGCAGATGGCCAGTTACCTGTGGTGGTTTTTCCGCGAACAGGCCATCGACGCACAGCGCCCCGAGGCCGAGGCCGACATCCGGCGCATCCTTGCGGCGCAGGGCTGGCCGGTCACATGAAAAAGGCGGCCCGCAGAGGAGCCGCCTTTTGCACGAGGTTTATGGCCGGATTCAGATCGCAGCGTTAATCCAGTTGGCCAGCGCGGCCTTGGGGGCAGCGCCGATCTTGTTCGACACGACCTGACCATCCTTGAACAGGAACAGCGCCGGAATCCCGCGCACACCCAGCACGGCCGGGCTGTCGGGGTTTTCGTCCACGTTCACTTTGACGATCTTCACTTTGCCGGCAAGTTCGGTTGCCAGTTCTTCCAGCGCAGGGCCGATCTGGCGGCAGGGGCCGCACCATTCGGCCCAGAAATCGACGACGACGGGGATGTCCGACTGGCGGACCTCGGCGTCGAAGGTGGCATCGGTAACGGCTACGGTCGCGGCGCCCATGATTGTTCTCCAAGGGAATCTGTCAGGCACTGAACGTAAGGATCGGGGCGGGCAGCGTCAAGCAGTAGCGGCTTTTGCATGGCGGCACTCAGGATATTGCATGGCTCAGCCAAGATGGCGCGCGGCGGCCTGCCCGGCCCAAAGCCCCGTCGCCCAGCAGGCGGTCAACAGGTAACCCCCCGTCGGCGCTTCCCAATCCAGCATTTCGCCACAGGCAAAGATGCCGGGCAGGGCGCGCAGTTCCAGATCCCCGGTCAGGCTGCCCTGCGCAATGCCGCCTGCCGCCGAAATCGCCTCGGTCAGCGGGCGGGGCCCGGCATGGCAGATCGGTAGCGCCTTAAGCAGGGGGGCCAGCTCTGCGGGCAGCGGGCGCGCCATCTCCATCACCAGCGCGACGCTGGCCGGGGGCAGGCCCAGCTTGCGCAGACGGTTGGCCGCCGTTTCGCCGGGCTTCATCCGGGCCAGCCGGTCGCGCAACTGTGCCGCGCTGTGATCGGGAAACAGATCAAGCTGCAATGGCGCGCCCAGACGCAGTGCCCGGCTGACGCTGTAAATACCGCCACCCTCCAGCCCGCGTTCCGACAGCACGAATTCGCCACGCTCCCGCTGATCGCCCGCAATCAGGCAGGCGCCTTTGATCGGCTGGCCGAAATGTGGGGCCATATGTGCCGACCAGTGCATGTGAAACCCCATGTTCGCAGGCCCAAAGGGGGTGATCTGCACGCCACGCTCTGCCAGCCACGGCACCCAGACGGCATCGGACCCGAGACGCGGCCAGCTGGCCCCGCCAAGCGCCAGCACGGTGACCTCGGGGTGCAGGGTCTGCGGCCCCTCTGGCGTGTCAAAGCGCAGGGCCTCTGCCGCGAAGCCTGTCCAGCGCCAGCGGGTGCGCAGGCTGACGCCCTTGGCCTCCAGACGGGCCAGCCAGGCGCGCAGCAGCGGCGAGGCTTTCATCGCCGTGGGAAAGACCCGCGCCGAGGATCCGGTGAACACTGGCTGCCCAAGGGCCTCGCACCAGGCCTGCACCTGATCCGGGCCAAAGGCGCGCAGCATCGGCGCCAGCCAATCCGCATCGAACCGGGTCAGAAAGGCGGGCAGTGGTTCGGCCTTGGTCACATTCAGCCCGGATTTCCCCGCCATCAGCAGTTTGCGCGCCGGGCTGGGCTTGGCTTCGGCCACCACCACCGCCACTCCGGCATCTGCCAGCGCCTCGGCCGCCATCAGCCCGGCGGGGCCTGCGCCGATGACAAGGGCGCGGCTCACGCCTCGGCCTTGCTGCGCCGGGGTTTGGCGGGGGGGGCAGGATCCTGCTTCAGATGCACCACCCGCTGCGGGAAGGGCATTTCGATGTCATGCTCTTTCAGCGCGTTCCAGATGGCGAAGAGCACCGGGCTGCCAAAGCGGTTCTTGCCGTCATCAATGCCGTTCACCCAGTATTCCACCGCGAAATCCACCGAAGATTCGCCAAAGCCGCGCAATTCGCAATCCGGCCCGTCGGGGGATTTCAGCACGAAGGGCAGCCGCCCGACCGCCTCTTCGATGATGTCGGGGATGGTGTTGATGTCGGTGTCATAGCTGACCGAAAACGCCGCCTCATAGCGGTTGGCCGAGCCCTGGTCGGAGTAGTTCACCACCCGCGTCGTGATGAAATGTTCGTTTGGCACCACGATCCAGCGCCCGTCAAAGGTTTCCAGCACACAGGCGCGGGCCGTCATCTTGATGATGGTGCCCTTTTCGCCGCCATCCAGTTCGACATAATCGCCCACCGTGGTCTGGCCTTCGACCAGCAGGATGATACCCGACACGAAGTTGGCGGCGATCTGTTGCAGGCCCAGCCCGATCCCCACGCCAAGTGCGCCGCCCAGCACCGCAACCGCCGTCAGATCAATGCCCATGATCGACATCAGCAGCAGGAACGCGGCACCAAAGATCATCACCTCGGCGGCCTTGACCGCAAGCTCACGCGTGGCCGGGCGGAGCTCTTCCTGCTTCTTGATATAATCGGCGCTTTGGCGGTTCGACCATGAGCCCAGCCAGAACAGCAGCGATCCGGCAATCAGGCCGCGGATCAGCGCCATCACCGAAAAGCGGATATTGCCCAGCGAGATGATGGTCTCTTCCAGACGTGTGGTGATCTCTGTCAGGATGCCAAGCGCATAGATCGCCGCAATCGGGATCAGCACATAACGCCCCAGCAGCCGCAGGAACGGGTCTGTCAGCACCTCGTTCACAAAGATGCGGGCGGCAAGGAACAGGAAGATGCGTTTGCCAAAGGCAATCACCGCGCCCGACCCGAACAGCGACCGCGTGACCTCTTCCCCCATCGCGGTGAAGGCATAGGCCAGCAGCGGCAGCAGCAAGGGCAGGCCCCGGCGCAGATAGAGGCGGGCGGTGACGGTCAGCCCCGCCTTGCCTTCGGGCGGGGTCAGATAGGGGGCAAGGGCCGGTTGCAGGCGGCGGGTGATCATGCGCGCGGCGATGAAGGCCCCGACCAGCAGCGCGAATTGTGACCATGCGGCGGGCGAGAGCAGCCAGCCCATGGCGATATCGCCTGCCTGTTGCAGCCAAAGGCTGAGTTTCGTGACGATTTCGGGTTGCCCGTCCATAGCGCGACCTCCTGCTTTGCCTGACGCTTGGCAGAGCTGGCGTCAGGGTGCAAGACCGCGCCCCGCGATCTGCCGGGCGCAACCGGATCAGATCATGCGGATCGTGTCTTTTTCGACCGCCAGAACATAACCGCGCCGGGCAATGGTCTTCACCAGCAGTTCCGATACCAGCTGATTGCCCAGGGCATCGCGCAGGCGTTTCACGCGGGTTGCCCCTGCCGCCTCGTCGCAATCGGGTTCGGGTCTGCCCGAAATCACCGATTCGATCTGCGCACCGGTCATCACATCATCATCCATCCGCGCCTCGGCCAGCACCGACAGCGTTTCGATGGCGGCCTCGGTCAGTTTGAATTCCAGATCGTTGATATAGACGGCGCGGCTTTCGCGGCTGATCATCAGCGACGACACCTGAATCCCGGAGCGCTGGATTGCAGAAATGCGGCGGTTCAGCGTGATGATGGTCACCAGAAACACCAGACAGGCCAGCAGCAGCGCGGTCGAAAACACCAGCAGCACAAAGATCACCATGCGATAGCTGGCCAGCACCTCCTGAAAGGTGGTGCCGGATTGCGCGATGATTTCCAGAAGCTTGATCTCGGCCAATGTGCGCAGATCGTCATTGGCGACAAACAGGCGTTCGACCCGGTCGTTGAAGGCGTTGGCATCGGGCAGGGCAAGAAACAGGAACACGGCTGCCGCCACAAGAATGGCGACGATGGTTGCGATACCGAAGGACACCACGCGATTGCCCGCGCGGAGCGATTCAGTAACGGAGGAAGTAATCTCCGGCACTCGACTGTCTTTCATTCAGACCTTCGGGACCGAAGGTGGACACGATGTTCAGCAGCTTCCAGCCACCGGCCTTCAGGCGGGGGGCCAGTTCGGCCTTGGCGGCCTTGCGGTCGCAGGCCGAGACTTGCGCCACACCATAGTGCAGACGCAAGGGGCCATCCTGTTTTGCCTTGTAATCGGCGAAACATTGCGCCTGGGCCGGAAGAGCCGCCAGGGCAAGAAGGGCAGCAAGAAGAAGGGGGCGGATCATGCGCTGCTCCTGGGGTTGCGGTCAGATGTCATACTGTGGGTTGGGGGCCGGTAATTCAATATCAACCGCATGGTAGAGACGTTGTTATGCGATGACAGCGCGCTGATATTGCCTGTCCTGGGCGGGAGGGGCGAGGGTTCGGGCAAGAAAAACGTGCAGGAGGAACAGGCGATGCTCATGCCCCCCAAACGCAGTGGCCGCACCCACCGTTACCACAGAGGGATGCGTCCCGAGTTGAAATTCGCGCTGAGCATGATGCTGGCGCTGGCGGTGCTGACCACCTTGACGCTTTCGGCGCTGCCGGGGCGGTCGGATGCGGCGGCAGTGTGCCGTATGGTGATTGGCGGGCCGCTGTCCGGCACTTGCCGCGACCAGTAAGGGGGCAAAGCCCAACAGTATCGGCGGCCCGCCCTGTCCCCTCTGGGGTGGGTTGCTGACGGCGGGGTGGGAGAGTGGTCCCGCCCCGCTGGTATCCTGCGGCGGCAGCCCTGATTTCAGGTTTGCAAAGCTGTGTGGATCGGGGTTGAAAGGGGCATGACACGCCCTGCCCCTGACCTGAGTTTCGAGCGTGCCGCGCAGGCGCGCGGTGCAACCTGCATTGCCGGTGTGGACGAGGTGGGGCGCGGGCCGCTCTGTGGTCCGGTCACGGCGGCGGCGGTGATCCTGGATCCCGGCCATATACCTGCCGGTATAGGCGACAGCAAAGCCCTGTCCGCCGCGAAGCGTGAACGTCTGTTTGCCGATCTGATGCAAACGGCGCAGGTCAGCGTGGCCCATGCCAGCGTGGCCGAGATCGACAGCCTGAACATCCTGCATGCCAGCCATCTGGCGATGGAACGCGCCATCGCCGGATTGGCGCTGCGGCCCGATTTCGTGCTGGTCGATGGCAACCGCTTGCCCGGCAATCTGCCCTGTGCCGCCGAAGCGGTGGTGAAGGGTGATGCCAAATCACTCTCCATCGCCGCCGCCTCGATCATCGCCAAAGTGGTGCGGGATCGCATCATGGTGGATTTGGCGCAACAGCACCCCGGATATGGCTGGGAGCGGAACGCCGGTTATCCCACCAAGGACCATCTGGCGGCGCTTCTAAATCTTGGGGTGACCCCTCACCATAGGCGTTCGTTCAAACCCGTCCACAACATCTTGTATCAAGCCCCCTTAGTAAGTGATTGATTCAAAAAAGAATTTGACGGCGAATCAGTCCTGACTCATCCTAGGCGTCAACAAATCGGCACAAAGAGGCCGGAGACAGAGGCAGTAATGACGACCAGGAAAATCCCTGCGGAGGCCCCCGTGCTTCCGCTGAACCAGATCCTTGCCGGTGACTGTATCGAGTTGATGAATGGGTTGCCCGCCGGCAGCGTGGACCTGATCTTTGCAGATCCGCCTTACAACCTTCAGTTGAAGGGCGATCTTCATCGCCCGGACAACAGCAAGGTTGATGCGGTGGATGACCACTGGGACCAGTTTTCAAGCTTTGCGGCCTATGACAAGTTCACCCGCGAGTGGTTGGCGGCAGCCAAGCGGCTGTTGAAACCCAATGGCGCGATCTGGGTGATCGGCAGCTATCACAACGTCTTCCGCGTCGGGGCGGCCTTGCAGGATCAGGGCTTCTGGATGCTGAACGATGTGGTCTGGCGCAAGACCAATCCGATGCCGAATTTCAAGGGCAAGCGGCTGACCAACGCGCATGAGACGCTGATCTGGGCCAGCCGGGATGAAGCCTCGAAATACACCTTCAATTACGAGGCGCTGAAGGCGCTGAACGAAGGGGTGCAGATGCGCTCGGATTGGGTGCTGCCGATCTGCACCGGGCATGAGCGGCTGAAGGATGAAAACGGCGACAAGGCGCATCCGACGCAGAAACCGGAAAGCCTGCTGCATCGCGTGTTGGTGGCAACCACCAATCCGGGGGATGTGGTGCTCGACCCGTTCTTCGGCACCGGCACCACGGGTGCTGTCGCCAAGATGCTGGGGCGCGATTTCATCGGCATCGAACGCGAAGAGGCCTATCGCAAGGTGGCCGAAGAGCGGATCGCGCGGGTGCGCAAATTCGACGCCTCGGCGCTGGAGATCACCGGCAGCAAGCGGGCCGAACCGCGCGTGCCCTTCGGGCAGGTGGTGGAACGTGGCATGTTGCGCCCGGGTGAAGAGCTTTATTCGATCGGATCACGGTTCAAGGCCAAGGTGCGCGCCGATGGCACGCTGATCGGCAATGACGTGAAAGGCTCGATCCATCAGGTGGGGGCGGCGCTGGAAGGCGCACCCAGCTGCAATGGCTGGACCTACTGGCATTACAAGCGCGATGGCAAAATGGTGCCCATCGACATTCTGCGCCAGCAGATCCGCGCCGAAATGGAGGCTGACCGCGGCCCGCGTCACTAAGAGGGGGTGGTCGGCACAGTGGTGGGGCCTGCCCCCGCCATTTCCCACAGCATAAGGTTACGCCTGTGCTTCGGTTCGCCGGAAGCACACCTCCCCGCCATGCGTGCATGGCGGGGCTTTTTGTTGCAATCGCGGCTCAGGGCGCGAGAAAGCCATTGATCACCTGCGCCGCCGCTTCGGGCTGTTCCCAGAAGAAATTGTGGCCAAGGCCGGTGAAGGTTTCGTGCCGCGCCGTGGGCAGCAGTTCTTTCACCCGGGTCTGGCTGGCGGCATCGAACAGCGAATCCTGATCGCCCCACAGCACCAGCGTCGGCGCGGTGATGCGCGGGGCCAGCGGGCTCCAATCCGTCAGGGTCAGCGCCTTCAGCACCCCCATCCAGACCTGCGCAGGCACGGCGGCACTTTCGGCGCGTTCGCGCGACAGGAAATCTTCGGCCACTGGCGTCGGGTTCCAGTACCAGGCCAGCATGAATTCGGAATTGGGGTCTATCGGGTGGCTGAGCTTCGGCACATTGTCCCATAGCCAGTCAGACCCGGCTTTCGGCACAGTGGCGGCGGTCGACACCAGCACCAGCTGATCCACGCGCGCGGGGTGATAGGCGGCCAGCGTCGCCGCCGTCATCGAGCCGAGCGAATGGCCGATCACATCGGCCTTGTCGATGTTCAGCGCCGCCAGAAACCCGTCTACATCCTGCGCAAGCGAGTCGATGCCATAGCAGCAGGCGGGGGCGGCGCTGCCGCCATGGCCGCGCAGGTCCAGCGCGATCAGGCGACGCCCGGCCAGATGCGGTGCGAGCAAGGACCAGCTGCGGCTGTTGTCGGTATAGCCATGCAGCAACAGCACCGGCTGACCCTCGGCGCTGCCCATTTCGACATAGCTGAGCTGCTGCCCGTCCGCTGTGGTCACGGTCTTGCGGGCGGCATCCCAATCGGCCTGTGACGGCACAGGCGTATCGGCACCCGCCGGGGTGGCGAGTGCCAGAACGAGCGCCAACAGACCTTGGCGGGCCGACAGGGTGAACATGGGAACCTCCGCTTTTGTTGATTGATCCATCAATCAGCTTTCCGCGGCCCCTGTCTGTCAACCGGAATCTGCGGGCGCGGCGTGTCTATTGGATCCTGAGGATCTGCATGGCCTTGGCCAAGGTGGCGACCGAGGCGTCGTGATCCCCGGCCTCGTGCTGGGTCTGGCCGTCGGCGCGCAGGGTCTGCACCTCGGCCAGCTGTTCCGCGGTGATCTGTGGATTGGCCGCCAGCGCTGCGTCGATCGCCGCCATATCGGCGGGGCAGTGATGGGCAAAGGCGGGTGTCGTGATCAGCAGGGCAATGGCAAAAGCAGCAAGATGTTTCATCTGGTCCCTCCCCGGATAACGGAGCCAAAGGTCCGGCCCCCGGATCAGCCTAGACCCATTGCCTGAGTCGCGCGAGGTCGCCCTGCATCACCGCTCTGTGTGCCCGGGCAGGTTGAACCTTCGGGCGGGATGGGGTTAGCTAGAACGGTTCCCCCATTCCATGCCCCAGAGGTGCGATCCCTTGGTATTCCGCCGCCGCACCCCGCTGAGCCTGCCCCGGAAAATCAGGGCCATGGTCATGCCCGAAGGCGGCTGGTTGCGGGCGCTCAGCTATATGCGCCATCGCTTGCTGCGCATCCCGGATGCGCCGCACCGGATTGCGCGCGGCATTGGCTGCGGCATCTTCGTATCGTTCCTGCCGCTGTTCGGGCTGCATTTCTTTCTGGCGGCGGGGGCGGCCTGGCTGATCCGGGGCAATGTGGTGGCCGCCCTGCTGGGCACCGCCTTCGGCAATCCGGTGACCTTTCCGCTGATCGCGGTGGTGTCGGTCGAACTTGGTCATCTGCTACTAGGCACCGGGGTTGATGGCGTGCCCGCGTTGCAGATCCTCACCGCTTTTGCGCAGGCGGGGGACGAGGTGCTGCGCAATATCTGGGCCATCTTCTCGCCCGAGCCGACGCAGTGGCAACGGCTGAGCCGGTTCTTCTTCGGCCTGTTCATCCCCTATCTGGTGGGCGGGATCCTGCCGGGGCTGGCCTGCGCGTTTGCGGGCTATTGCCTGAGCCTGCCGATTATCGGCGCGGTGCAGACGCTCCGGCGCAAACGGATGCGCGACCGCGCCGAACGGCTGCGCGAGGCGGCGGCTGCGCGGCAGGACGGGCCGCAGGCCTAGCGCTGCGGCGGCGTCCAGTCTGTCACATCCGGGTAATAGGTCTTGCGCCAGGCCCGCACGCGCGGGTTCATCCGCCGCCGCCAGAGCGGCGGGATCATCGCCAGTGTCGCCATGGCCGGATACCCGAAGGGTAGCATCGGCGCTTCGTCTGCCGCATAGGTTTGCAGCAGCGGAAAGCGGCGGTCGGGTTTGGTGTGATGGTCAGAATGGCGTTGCAGATTGATCAGCAGCCAGTTTGACGCCTTGTGCGGCGCGTTCCACGAATGATGCGGGCGCACGGGTTCATACTTGCCCGAGGGCAGTTGGCGGCGGGTCAGGCCGTAATGTTCGATGTAATTGGTCAGCTCCAGCTGCCAGACCGCAAAGAACGCCTGCAAGGCAAACAGCACCAGCCCGAACCAGCCCCCCACCAGAAACGCCAGCAGCAACGCCCCGGCTTGCAGCGCCGCATAGCGCCAGAACGGATTGGAGCGATGCCAGACCGGGCGCCCCACGCGGGCCAGCCTGTCGCGCTCTGCCGCCCAGGCCGAGGGCGGGCAGTCACGCAGCACCCGCAGGAAATAGCGGTGGAAGCCTTCGTTATACCGCGCCGTCACCGCATCGCGCGGGGTGCCGACATGGCTGTGATGCACCAGCAGATGCTCGGTGCGGAAATGGCTGTACAGCACCGAGGCCAGCAGCAGATCACCCAGCCACCGTTCAAGATCATTGCGCTGATGCAACAGCTCGTGGGCATAGACGATGCCGATGGTGCCCGACATCACGCCCAACCCGAAGAACAGGCCCAGGATTTCGACCCAGGACAGGTGACTGGTGCGTGTCACCCACCAGATCATGCCATAGATGGTCAGCAGTTGCAGCGGCAGCCAGATCAGGGTGATGGCGCGATGCCAGATCAGATCCTGTTCATCGGTCTGCGGATCGGGATTGTCTTCGTTCAGGCCCAGCACCGCATCCAGCAGCGTGGTCAGCATCCAGGCATAGGCGGGCATCAGCAGCACGGTCCATCCGCCCTGCGTGGCACCGATGAAGGCCAGGGGGATCAGGCCAAGTGACAGCCAGAAGGGCAGGGCATGTCTGAGCGAGGTGATATCCGGTGCCATGGGGGCCTCCTGTTGCGGGCAGTCTAGGCGCAGGCGGGCGCGCGCTCAACCGGGCTGCGGCAAGATGGCCAGATCCCATGCCTTGCGCATCACGGTGGGCAGGGCTGTAGGGGAAAAGTCGGTGCGCGGGGTGAACTGGCCGCGATCCGGGTTGCCATCGGATTGCGCCGCCAGCACGGTCAGGATCAGGTGGAAATGGGTAAAGGTGTGGCGCACCTCGCCCCGGTCCTGCCAGTCTGCCGCCAGCGGTGCGGGCAGGTCGCTGCCATCCCAGCCGGTGGTCGGAAAGCCTGCCATGCCGCCCAGCAGACCCTTGGCCGGGCGTTCCTCCAGCAGCACCGCGCCATCGTGCCGGGTGACAAGCCACAGCGTGCCATGGCGGATCGGTTTGGCGGGCTTGGGCGATTTGCGCGGCAGGCTGGCCTGCACGCCGACGCTGCGGGCGGCGCAGTCCTCGGTCCAGGGGCAGAGGCTACAGGCCGGATTGCGTGGGGTGCAGATCGTCGCGCCCAGATCCATCACCGCCTGCGCATAATCGCCGGGGCGCAGCGCCGGGGTAAGCTCGGCGGCGCAGGTGGTCAGTTCGGCTTTGGCCTGTGGCAGCGGCGTTTCCACCAGACGCAGCCGGGCCATCACCCGCTCCACATTGCCATCGACGACGGTGGCGGCCTCGTCAAAGGCAATCGCGGCGATGGCGGCGGCGGTATAGGGGCCGATGCCGGGCAGGCTGAGCAGCGCATTGCGGCTGCCCGGAAACTCGCCGCCATGATCCTGCGCCACGGCGCGGGCGCATTTCAGCAGGTTGCGGGCGCGGGCGTAATAGCCAAGCCCGGCCCATTCGGCCATCACCTCGGCATCCGGCGCGGCGGCAAGGGCGCTGACCGTGGGCCAGCGCGCAGTGAAGCGCTGGAAGTAGTCGCGCACCGCCGCAACGGTGGTCTGTTGCAGCATCACCTCGGACAGCCACACCCGATAGGGATCGGGCCGCACCCCCGCCTTGCGCTGATCCGGCGGCACGCGCCAGGGCATCGTGCGGTGGTGGCGGTCATACCAGTGCAGCAACCGGGCGGAGAGATCGGCGGGGCTGGTGCTCACCCGATCACCCGGCGCAGCAGGTCCATCCAGTTGCCCCAGAGCAGACGCTCGATCAGCGCCGCGCCATAGCCCGCCGCCTCCATGCCCGCCACCAGTTTCGGCAGATCGGCGGCCGAGCCGAGCCAGTCGGCGGTCATCGTGCCGTCAAAATCCGATCCCAGCGCCACGCCGCCTTCGCCCAGCCGCGCAATCAGGTGATCCAGATGTGCGATCATGCGGCCCACCGGCATGTCTGCCTTCTTGATGCCATCCTCGCGCAGGAAGGCTACGCCGAAATTCAGCCCGACCAGCCCGCCGGTTTCGCGCATCGCATCCAACTGGCGGTCGGTCATGTTGCGGGTGGCGGGGCAGAGCGCATGGGCGGCGGAATGGGTGGAGACAAGCGGTTTGCCGGTCATGCGCGCCACATCCCAGAACCCGGCCTCGTTCAGATGGGCCAGATCGACCAGCACCCCCAGCCGTTCACATTCGGCCACCAGTCGTTTGCCCGCATCGGTCAGGCCCGGCCCGGTATCGGGCGAGGCCGGAAAGTTGAACGGCACCCCATGGCCAAAGATGTTGTCGCGGCTCCACACCGGGCCAAGGCTGCGCAGCCCGGCGGCGTGATAGACCTGCAATTCCTCCAGCCCGGCGCCGATGCCTTCGCAGCCTTCGATATGCAGCAGCGCGGCAATGGCCCCGGCTGCCCGTGCCGCCTCGATCTCGGCCACGCTGCGGCACAGGCGGATCGTGTCGGGGCGGGCCTCGCTCATGCGCAGCAGGATTGCGGCCTGTTCCATCGTGATCCGATGCGCCTTCTCAACGCTGATCGGCGCAAAGGCGCGATAGGTCGCCATCGGATCCGGCGCGCCCTCGCGTTCGCCCGGCACCCAGATGGCGAAAAACCCGCCCGCAAAGCCGCCCGCCCGGCAGGCCGCCAGCGAAATGTCACCTTGGCGCCCGGCAAAGAAAGTTTCGCCATGGTGATCGCCCGCATGCCATAGGCAGGACAGCAGATCATTGTGGCCGTCGAATATGGCAGGGCTGGGCATGGATGCTCCTTCCTCGGGCGGTTTGTTGCGCGGATCACGCCATGTTTCATCTCGGTTGACAAGCCCATGCGAAAGTTGCCCAATCGGTCAAGAACTTTGGCCCCAACGACCAGAGTCGAAAAAAAACGCAAATAAACCAAGGGAGTTCTAGATGTTGCTTGATCCGTCTCTGCGCCGGGCTGGCCTTGCCGCCCTGTCTGCCCTGATGCTCAGCACCGCGCCTGCCGTGCTGCTGGCGGAAACGCCGCCCGATACGCTGGTGATCGCCGATGCGATTGACGACATCGTGTCGCTTGATCCGCATGAGGCCTATGAGTTTTCGGGTCTGGACGTGGTGAATAACGTCTATGACGGTCTGGTGGAACTCGATCCCGCCAAACCGGGCGAGCCGATCCCCGGTCTGGCCGAAAGCTGGGCCGTGGCCGAGGATGGCATGACCTTCACCTTCAAGATGAAGCCCGGCCTCACCTTCTCGTCCGGCAATCCGGTGACGGCAGAGGATGCGGCGTTTTCGCTGCAACGTGCGGTCAAGCTGAACAAATCCCCGGCCTTCATCCTGAACCAGTTCGGCTGGACGGCGGAAAACGTCGACAGCATGGTCACCGCTGAAGGCGATACCCTCACCCTCAAGACCGACAAGGTCTATGCGCCGACCTTCCTCTACAACTGCCTTACCGCCGGTGTCGCCTCGATTGTCGACAAGGCGACCGTCATGGCCAATGAGGCCAATGGCGACATGGGCAATGAATGGCTGAAGAACAATTCGGCAGGCACAGGGGCCTTCGTGCTGAAATCCTTCAAGCCGAATGACGGCTATCTGCTGGAGGCCCGCGCGGGCCATTGGCGGGGCGATGCGGCGGTGAAATCGGTGTTCATGCGCCATGTGCCCGAAGCCGCAACCCAGCGCCTGTTGCTGGAAAAAGGCGATATCGACGTGGCGCGCGAACTGACGCCGGTGGATATCGAAGGCATGGCGGGCAATGCCGATGTGAAGGTGCAGGCCGATGTGGGCGGCCAGATCTTCTATCTCGCCTTCAACCAGAAGAACGAGAATTACAAGAACGCCAAATTCCTAGAGGCGATGCGCTGGGCGGTCGATTATCAGGGCATGGCCGATACCTTCCTGAAGGGCAACATGGTGCCGCACCAGGCCTTCCTGCCGAAAGGCTATCTCGGCGCGATGGAAGATCTGCCCTACAGCCTCGATATTGAAAAGGCCAAGGCGCTGCTGGCGGAATCGGGCATTGCCGCGCCGAAAGTGGTGCTGGATGTGCGCAACGCCGCCGACCGCATGGATATGGCGCAGTCGATCCAGAACACCTTCGGGCAGGCGGGCATCACGGTGGAGCTGAACATCGGCGAGGGGGCAGAGCAGCTCAAACGCTACCGCGCCCGTCAGCATGACGGCACGCTGCAAAGCTGGGGCCCGGATTACCCCGATCCGCATACCAATGCCTCGGCCTTTGCGATGAATGCCGACAATTCGGATGGTGCCTCGACCGGCGGTCTGGCGTATCGCAACGCCTATGATCCGGGCGAGTTGCACGCCAAGACCGAAGCCGCCGTGGCCGAAGGCGATGCCGCCAAGCGCAAGGCGATGTATGAAGAGATCCAGAAAACCCACCGGGAAACCTCGCCCTTCATCGTGATGTTCCAGATCGGCTATCAATCCGCGATGCGCAGCAATGTAGAAGGTTTCTACACCGGGGGCGCGATTGACAGCGCCGCCTACTGGCTCGTGACAAAATAAGCGATTGCGCCCCCGGTGCCTGTGGTGCCGGGGGCGTTGCATATGACCATGACCATATCCCCCCCCGCCTCTTCAAAACTCGGAGCCCGGCTACGTGGCCTCGGCTCTGTCCTGCTTTCTTTGGCCGTCACCCTGTTCGGCCTGCTGCTCGTGACCTTCATCATTGGCCGGGTCGTGCCGATCGACCCGGTTCTGGCCATCGTCGGGGATCGCGCGACCGAGGCGCAGATCGAGGCGACGCGCGTGGCGCTGGGGCTGGACCAGCCGATGTGGCAGCAATTCTTCATCTATGCAGGCAATGCACTGCAAGGTGATCTCGGCCAGTCGATCCGCACCGGCGAGCCGGTGATCGAGGCGGTGGCGCGTGCCTTTCCCGCCACGCTGGAACTGGCGACGCTGGCCACCATCATGGGCGTTCTGGCCGGGGTGCCCGCCGGGGTTCTGGCCGCCACGCGGCCCGGCAGCCTTGCCGACCATCTGGTGCGGCTGGTCGGGTTGATGGGCTATTCCATGCCGGTGTTCTGGCTGGGGCTGATCGGGCTTTTGCTGTTTTACGGCGTGCTGGATTGGGTGGGCGGGCCGGGCAGGCTCGATGCCGCCTATGACATGATGTATGATTTCGAGGTGACGCCTGTCACCGGCATGATCCTGATCGACACGGCACTGGCCGGGCGTTGGGACATGTTCACCAATGCCATCAGCCATATCATCCTGCCCGCCGGTCTGCTGGGCTATGTGTCGATGGCCTATATCAGCCGGATGACCCGCAGCTTCATGATGAACGAACTGAGCCAGGAATATATCACCACCGCCCGCGTGAAGGGGATGCCGGAATGGCGGGTGATCTGGGTTCATGCGATGAAGAACGTGGCGGTGCCGCTGATCACCGTGGTCGCGCTCAGCTATGCCTATCTGCTGGAAGGATCGGTGCTGACCGAGACGATTTTTGCCTGGCCCGGCCTTGGCAGCTACATCACCGATGCGCTGCTGGTGAATGACATGCCTGCCGTGCTGGGGGGCACGGTGGTGGTGGGCGTGGCCTTCGTGCTGCTCAATCTGTTTTCGGACCTGCTGTACAAGCTGGTCGATCCGCGCGCGCGGTAAAGGGGGCAGCATGTCGCAATTCATCACATGGCTGCGTGATCCCAATCCTGCCTCGCGTCGGCAGGCCCGGCTAGGGCAAACCTATCTGGGCTGGCTGCGGCTGAAGCGCAATCCGCTGGCGGTGGCGGGGCTGATCATCATCGGGGCGCTGCTGCTGATGGCGGCCTTTGCGCCTTGGCTTGCCACCCATGATCCGGTGGCGCAGAACCTGCAAAACCGGCTGTTGCCGCCCGGCTCTCCGGGGCATTTTCTGGGCACCGACGATTTCGGCCGCGATATCTGGAGCCGGATCGTGCATGGCGCGCGCATCACGCTTTACATCATCGCCCTGGTGGCGGTGACGGCCCCGCTGATCGGCATGCTGGTCGGCACGGTGGCGGGCTATTTCGGTGGCTGGGTCGATCAGGTGCTGATGCGCATCACCGATATTTTCCTCGCCTTTCCCCGGCTGATCCTGGCGCTGGCGCTGGTGGCGGTGCTGGGGCCGGGCATCGAGAACGCAGTTCTGGCCATCGCGCTGACCGCCTGGCCGCCCTATGCGCGGGTGGCGCGGGCCGAAACGCTGACCGTGCGCAATTCCGATTACATCGCGGCGGTGCGGCTGCAAGGGGCGGGGGCCAGCCGGATCATCTGGGGCCATGTGATGCCGATGTGCCTGCCCTCGGTCATCATCCGCGTCACGCTGGATATGGCGGGGGTGATCCTGATTGCGGCGGGCCTTGGCTTTCTGGGCCTTGGTGCACAACCGCCGCTGTCGGAATGGGGGCTGATGATCTCGGCCGGGCGCAAATACCTGTTTGAACAATGGTGGGTGGCCACCATGCCGGGGCTTGCCATCTTCATCGTGTCGCTGGGCTTCAACCTGCTGGGCGACGGGCTGCGCGACGTGCTGGACCCGAGGAGCAGTGGCAAATGACCCTTCTGTCGGTAAAAAACCTGCGTGTGACCTTTAATACCGAGGCGGGCCGGGTCGAGGCGGTGCGCGGCGTGTCGTTCAGCCTTGGCCGCGAACGGCTGGGCATCGTCGGCGAAAGTGGCTCGGGCAAGACCATGACCGGGCGTTCGGTGCTGCGGCTGATCCGCCCGCCGGGGCGGATCGAGGCGGACGAGATGCTGTTCAATGGCCGCGACCTGATGAAGATGAGCGAACGGGAAATGCGCGCCCTGCGCGGCCCGCGCATGGCGATGGTGATGCAGGATCCGAAATATTCGCTGAACCCGGTGATGAAGATCGGTGATCAGCTGACCGAGGGGCTGCGCCAGCGTGACAGGCTGGGCCGGGCCGCCGCCCGCGACAAGGCGGTTGCAGCGCTGGAGGCGGTGCAGATCCGCGACCCTGGCCGGGTGATGGAGGCCTATCCGCACGAATTGTCGGGCGGCATGGGCCAGCGGGTGATGATCGCCATGATGCTGATCCCCAACCCCGATCTGCTGATTGCGGACGAGCCGACCTCGGCGCTGGATGTGACGGTGCAGGCCGAGGTTCTGTCGATCCTCGATGGTCTTGTGCGCGACCGGGGCATGGGGCTGATCTTCATCAGCCATGATCTGCGGCTGGTGGCGCGGTTCTGTGACCGGGTGCTGGTGATGTACAAGGGCCGCGTGGTCGAAGAGCTGGCGGCGCAGGATCTGTTGCAGGCCAGACATCCCTATACGCAGGGCCTGCTGAACTGCCTGCCCCGGATTGGCGGCGACCGGGGGCCGTTGCCGGGGCTGGACCGCACTGCAGATTGGGCACGCTGAAATGGCTTTGATCGAGATCGAAAACCTGTCGGTGACCTTCGAGGCCAAGGGCCGCAGCGTCCGAGCGGTCGAGGGGGTGAGCCTGTCTGTCGACAGCCGGGAAAGCTTTGGGCTGGTGGGCGAAAGCGGGTCGGGCAAAAGCACCATCCTGCGCGCGATCTGCGGGCTGGCGCCGGTGTCGGGCGGCACGATCCGCATCGGCGGCGCGCCGGTCGAACGGGGCCGCGCCTTTTCGCGCCGGGTGCAGATGGTGTTTCAGGACCCCTATGCCAGCCTGCACCCCCGGCACACGCTGGACCGCACGCTGTCAGAGCCGCTGGCGATTCATGGCATCGGCGACACTGACAAACGCGTGGTGCAGGCGCTGGCGGATGTGGGTCTGCCGGTGTCGTTCCGCTTTCGTTATCCGCACCAGCTTTCCGGCGGGCAGCGGCAAAGGGTGGCGATTGCGCGGGCGCTGATGCTGGAGCCGGAGATCCTGCTGCTGGACGAACCGACCTCGGCGCTGGATGCCAGTGTGCAGGCCGAAACGCTCAATCTGCTCAGCCGTTTGCGCGAAGAGCGCGGGCTGACCTTCCTGATGGTCAGCCATGATCTCGCGGTGATCGACCATATGTGTGACCGGGTGCTGGTGATGCAGCATGGCCGTGCGGTGGAAGAGCTGACGCGCGCGCAACTGGCCGGGGCGCAGATGCAGACGACCTATGCGCGCAGCCTGTTCGAGGCCAGCGCCGACCGGATGCTGGCGTGATGGCGGGGCCTAGCCCCAGCTGACATCGCCCAGAAAAATATACCCCGCGCCATAGATCGTCTTGATCAGCGTGGGGTTTTTCGGGTCTTCGCCCAGTTTGGTGCGCAGGCGCGAAATGCGGACATCCATGGCGCGATCAAAGCTTTCCCCCGCCACGCCACCCAGCGTTTCCTGCATCTGCGTGCGCGAAATCAGGCGTTTCGGCGCATCGAGGAACAGGCGCAGCACCTCGCCCTCGGCATGGGAAAACGGCACTTCGCCGCCATCCGCGGCGATCAGCACATATCGGTCGAACAGGGCCGTCCAGCCGTTGAACCGTGCGATCTGCGCACCCCGGTCCGGTTCCGGGCGGGATTTGCGCAGCCGCGCCCGCACCCGCGCCACCACCTCGGCCGGATCGAAGGGTTTGATGATGTAATCATCCGCCCCCAGTTCCAGCCCGGTCACACGATCCTGCACCTGCGCGCGCCCCGAGATGATGATGATCGACGCCCCGGATTCAAGCGCCAGCCGATGCACCACCGCCAGCCCGTCACGGTCGGGCAGACCCAGATCGACCAGACAGACATCGGGGGTCATGCGTTTCAGCGCCGCCTCGAATTCGGTGGCGCGGCCATGGGTGGTGACGCGGTATCCCGCCTCTTCCAGCGCATCGGCCAGCATCCGGCGGATTTCCGGCTCGTCGTCCAGAATGGCAATATGCGGGGCTTTGGTCATGCGAGGCTGGCTCCGATTACGGCAGAAAGCGTGGCGGCATCGAAGGGCTTGGTCAAGACCGGGGCTGTGGCGGCCAGACGGCGCGGGTCGCCTGCGGGCAGCGCGCTCATCAGCAGCAGGCGGGCGGCATGGCCCTTGGCGTGCAGCGCCGCCGCCAGATCGGTGCCGCTCATCGCGCCGGCCAGCTGGATGTCCGACAGCACCAGACCGATGCCGGGCACCTCGGCCAGCGCCAGCGCCTCGGCGCCGCTTGCGGCCTCGATCACGGCATGGCCTGCGGCGCGCAACATGCCGCGCACGGTTTCGCGGATGTCGGGATCATCTTCGACCAACAGCACCAGCAGCGGCGCGGGGGCAATCTCCACCGGGCGCAACGGCAGCCGAAGCGAGACCGAAGCCCCGCCGCCGGGCCGGTTCGACAGGCGCAATGTGCCGCCCGCAAGTGTGGTCTGGTCATAGACCATCGACAGGCCCAACCCGGTGCCCTCGCCGCCCTTCGTGGTGAAGAACGGGTCCAGCGCCTTGTCGAGTGCCTCGGCGCTAAAGCCAGTGCCCTCATCCTCGACGCGGATTTCCAGCCAGGTGTCGCGCAGCGCCTGCGCGCAGATGCGGATCAGACCCCCTTTGGCCCCCATGGCATCGCGGGCATTCAGGACCAGATTGACCAGCGCATCCTGCAAAGCCCCGGCATCCAGCAACAGCAGCGGCAGAGGGCCGCCGATATGAGTTTCCAGCCGGGTCGTCTCGGGAAGGGTGGGGGTGGCGAGCAGGCGCAGATCGTCCAGCAGGGCGGCCACATCGGTCGCCACCGGGCGCGGCGCGCGACGCCCCGAGACCGAGGCGATGCGGTCCAGCAGAACCCCGCCGCGCCGTGCCGCCGCCAAGGTGCCCGCCACCAGCGCGCGCCCGTCCTCGGGCAGATCAAGCCGTTCCAGCCGACCTTGCAGCCCGAGGATGATGGTCAGCAGATTGGCAAAATCATGCGCAACCCCCGAGGTCAGCTGCACCGCCAGTTCGCGTTTGCGGGTCTGCATCAGGGCGGCACGGGCCTGGGTTTCGCTGGTGACATCCATCGACAGGATATAGACGCCGCTGATCGGCCCGTCGGCAATCTGATCCGGGGTGAAGGCGGCCCGGATGCGGCGGCCACTGGCCTCGTCGCTGAATTCAAAGACCGAGGCCTCGCCCTCCAGCGCGCGCAGCAGATAGGGGTGGATCTTCTCGAAGGTCTCATCCCCCAGCGCCTCGCGCCCGGTCAGCCCGAGGATCTGCGACGGGCGGCCCGGAATGACGGTGCTGAGCCTGCGGTTGGAATAGGTATAGCGCAGATCCCGCCCGACATGCGCGATATGGGCGGGCATCATTTCGGTGGTCAGCCGGGTGCGCGCCTCCATTTCCGTCAGTTCGCGCTTGGCTTCCTGCAAGGCGGTATTGGTGGCGGCCAGCGCACGGTTCGCCTGTGCCAGCCGTTCTGAATTGGCCAGCACCTCATCGCTGAGTTCGGCGGAACGGGCGCGCAACATGCGTTCCTGAAGCTTCACTTCGGTGATGTCGGTATAGACAGTGACCCAGCCGCCCTGCGGCAGCGGCGAGCCTTCGACGGAAATCCAGCGCCCGCCGGGGCGCTCGCGTTCCATGTAATGCGGCTGGAAGGCGCGAGCGGCGCGCACCCGGGCCTGCACCGCCGCTTCGGGGTCATCGACCACGCCATATTCGCCGCGCCCGACCAGAAAGCGGATCGTTTCTTCGAAACTGGCGCCTTCGCTGGCCAGATGTTCCGGCAGCGCGAACATTTCCTGAAAGCGCGGGTTCCACACGGCCAGTCGCAGATCGCGGTCATAGATCGACAGCGCCTGCTGGATCAGGTTCAGCCCGGCCCGCATCAGGCCCGCGCGTGCCTCGTCTGTGCCCATGGCTTTGCCCCCTCTTTATTCATGGCTATCATTGCCGGACCCGCAACCGGAAGCGACAATCTCTGCCTGTAACAATTCGCAAGGATTGCGAAAAACTCCGGCAAGCATTCCCCGTCATCCCTAGTCTTGCAACTGGCGGCGGCCGTAGAATCGCCCCGCTTGCACGACGCCCCAAAGGGCGCAGGGAGGAGATTGCATGGCGGGAACGGACGAGTTGACCTCGATTCCGGCGCTGCTGGCCCGCAATGCGCGTGTTTACGCGCAGCAGCCAGCCTGGCGTGAAAAGGAATTTGGCATCTGGCAGGCCTGGAGCTGGGCCGAGGGCGCGGCAGAGATCCGCGCGATGGCCCTGGGCTTCATGGCGCTGGGGATGAACCGGGGCGACCATGTGGCGGTGATCGGCCGCAACCGGCCCGCGCTCTATTGGGCGATGATCGCGGCGCAGATGTGCGGGGCGGTGCCGGTGCCACTCTATCAGGACGCCACGGGCGACGAGATGGCCTATGTGCTGGAACATTGCGGCGCGCGCTTTGTGGTCTGCGGTGATCAGGAGCAGGTCGACAAGGTGATCGAGGTGCAGCTGACCGTGCCGTTCATCGAACAGGTGGTCTATCTCGACAAACGCGGGATGCGCAAATACGACCATTCGCGCATGAACGCGCTGGCCGATGTGGTGGCCGAGGGCAAGGCCGCGCATCACCGCTTTGATGCCGAGCTGGACCGCCGCATTGCCGAGCTGACCTATGACAGCACCTGCGTGATGCTTTACACCTCGGGGACGACGGGCAAGCCCAAGGGCGTCGTGCTGTCGAACCGCAATATCATCGAAACCTCGAAAAACTCTGCCACCTTCGACAAGCTGCGCGCCGGGGACGAGGTGCTGGCCTATCTGCCGATGGCCTGGGTGGGCGATTTCATCTTTTCGGTCGGGCAGGCGATCTGGACCGGGTTCTGCGTGAACTGCCCGGAATCCGCTGCGACCATGATGACCGACCTGCGTGAGATCGGCCCCACCTATTTCTTTGCCCCGCCGCGTGTGTTCGAAGGCCAGCTGACGCAGGTGATGATCCGCATGGAAGATGCGGGCCGCGTCAAGAAATGGCTGTTCGATCATTACATGGGCGTGGCGCGCCGGGTCGGGCCTGCCATTCTGGATGGCAAACCCGTGTCGGGCGCAGACCGGCTGGCCTATTGGATCGGTGACAAGCTGATCTATGGCCCGCTGAAAAACACGCTGGGCTTTACCCGGGTGCGGGTGGGTTATACGGCGGGCGAGGCGATCGGGCCGGAGATCTTTGATTTCTATCGGTCCCTGGGCATCAACCTGAAACAGCTTTATGGCCAGACCGAAGCCTCGGTGTTCATCACCCAGCAGCCGGATGGTCAGGTGCGTTCGGATACCGTGGGTGTGCCCTCGCCGGGGGTGGAGCTGCGGATCGCAGAGAATGGCGAGGTGTTCTACCGCAGCCCCGGCACTTTCATGTCCTATTACAAGAACCCCGAAAGCACGGCCTCGACCAAGGATGCCGAAGGCTGGGTTGCCACCGGCGACGCCGGTTTCTTCGAGGAAGGCACCGGGCATCTGCGCATCATCGACCGGGCGAAAGACGTGGGCAAAATGGCGGATGGCAGCCTGTTCGCGCCAAAATACGTTGAAAACAAGCTGAAATTCTATCCCTCGATCCTTGAGGCGGTGGTGTTCGGCAATGGCCGCGACCGCTGCACCGCCTTCATCAACATTGATCTGACGGCGGTGGGCAACTGGGCAGAGCGCAACAACATCGCCTATTCCTCGTATCAGGAACTCGCGGGGCATCCGCAGGTCTATGACATGATCCGCGGCCATGTGGAGGAGGTGAACCGCTCGGTCGCCGCCGATCCGATGCTGGCGGGCTGTCAGGTGCACCGCTTCCTGATCCTGCACAAGGAACTGGATGCCGATGACGGAGAGATGACCCGCACCCGCAAAGTGCGGCGCAAGGTGGTTGAGGAGAAGTTCGCAGACCTGATTGCCGCGCTCTATGACGGGCGCGACAGCATCTATACCGAAACGGAAGTGACCTATGAGGACGGCCGCAAGGGCGCGATCAAGGCGACGCTGCGGCTGATGGATGCGGCAGTTTTGGGCGGCGAGAGCCGGAGGGCTGCAGCATGAGCGCATCATGGAAAGCTGAAGGCGTATTGGACTGCAAGGCGCAGTTGCGTGCAGAGATCACAATCCGCAGCGGCGTCGCAGCGATGCGTCTGGCACAGCGCAAGGTAAGTATCGTTCGGGGAAAGGCCTTCGCTGCGGCAAGCGCGTGCGACACCTTCTTTGAAAAGATCGGGTTGGTTGGCCATCGGAGTGCCTGCAATGAAGAAGCGAGTCGGCCAAGCATCGCACCTGAGGGTTGCCATCGTCCGCTGGCGGCATTTCCGGCGCTGAAGGTGGTGCGCCAATGACTGTTCAGCCAGGAAATGAAGGCTATACCACGGCGGATGGCCGCAGCATCGGCGGCGTGCTGATGGAGATGAAGAACATCACTCTGCGCTTTGGCGGGGTGAAGGCGATCACCGACATCAGCTTTGACATACGCGAAGGCGAGATCCGCGCGATCATCGGCCCGAATGGGGCCGGCAAATCGTCGATGCTGAACGTCATCAGCGGATTTTATGTGCCGCAAGAGGGCGAAGTCTGGTTTCGCGGCCAAAGACGCGCGCCGATGAAACCCTATGAGGTGGCGCAGCAGGGCATCGCCCGCACCTTCCAGAACATCGCGCTGTTCGAGGGCATGTCGGTGCTCGACAATATCATGACCGGGCGGCTGACCCTGATGAAAACCGGGTTGCTGGAACAGGCGCTCTGGTGGGGCCGGGCGCAGCGCGAAGAGACAGAGCATCGCGAACGGGTCGAGAGGGTCATTGATTTTCTGGAGATCCAGCACATCCGCAAAACCCCGGTGGGGCGTCTGCCCTATGGGCTGAAAAAGCGGGTGGAACTGGCGCGCGCGCTGGCCGCAGAACCCAAGCTCCTGCTGCTCGATGAACCGATGGCGGGCATGAACGTCGAGGAGAAAGAGGACATGAGCCGCTTCATCCTCGATGTGAACGACGAATTCGGCACCACCATCGCCCTGATCGAACATGACATGGGCGTGGTGATGGATCTGTCCGACCGGGTGGTGGTGATGGATTACGGCAAGAAGATCGGTGACGGCACGCCCGACGAGGTGCGCAACAATCAGGCGGTGATCGACGCCTATCTGGGGGTGGCCCATGACTAGGCCGCGCGTCTGGGATCTGTCCGGCCTGTGCCGGGCAGCCATGGGGACTGCAACATCGGGGGCCGCACATGCCTGACCAACTTCTTTATGCGATGGAAGTCTCGCTCAACGGCCTCATGGCGGGGATCATGTATTCCCTCGTGGCGCTGGGCTTCGTGCTGATCTTCAAGGCCAGCGGCATCTTCAATTATGCGCAGGGCGTGCTGGCGCTGTTTGCCGCGCTGACACTGGTGGGGCTGCAAAGCGGGCAGATCCCGTTTGCCCATGTGATCAATGCCACCTTCGGCACCGATCTGCACCACTTCGGCTGGCAATTGCCCGGCATCGTCGCCATCGCGCTGACCGCGCTGGTGATGGTGGGGCTGGCCATCCTGATCGAGCGGCTGATCCTGAAACATCTGGTCAACCAGGAGCCGATCATCCTGTTCATGGCGACCATCGGCCTCGCGTATTTTCTGGAAGGCCTCGGCGATGTGATGTGGGGGGCCGACATCAAGACGCTGGATGTGGGCCTGCCGCAGGGCATCTCGGATGCGGTGGAGGGCTGGACGGCCGAGTGGCTGGGTTATGGGTTCTTCATCGACCGGCTGGATATTGTCGCGGCTTTGGTGGCGGCGGCGCTGGTCGCCTCGCTGACGCTGTTCAGCCAATACACCAAATATGGCCGCGCCCTGCGGGCGGTGGCGGATGACCATCAGGCGGCGCTGTCGGTCGGCATTTCGCTGCGCTTTGTCTGGGTTCTGGTCTGGTCCATCGCCGGTTTCGTGGCGCTGGTGGCGGGCATCATGTGGGGCACCAAATCGGGCGTGCAGTTCAGCCTGAGCCTCATCGCGTTGAAGGCGCTGCCAGTGCTGATGCTGGGGGGGTTCACCTCGATACCCGGGGCCATTGTCGGTGGCCTGATCATCGGCATGGGCGAGAAGCTGTTTGAATTCTTCGTCGGGCCGATGATCGGCGGGGCGACCGAAAACTGGTTTGCCTATGTGCTGGCGCTGCTGTTCCTCGTCTTTCGGCCGCAGGGGCTGTTTGGCGAGAAGATCATCGAGAGGGTCTGAGGCATGAGCATGTGGCTGGCGACGGATTGGGGGCCAGCCCCCAAACCCCCGGGATATTTCGACCAAGATGAAAGCATGAAAAGAGGAGGGAGGGGCTGATGTTTTACCGGGAAGCGGGGGATTTCAAGACCTCCTATGTGAAGGACAGCCAGACCTTTCCGATCACGTTCGACCGGATGCGCTATTACGCGGTGCTGGTGATCGGCTTCGGCATCATCCCCTTCGTGATCAATGATTACTGGGCCAATGCGGTGTTCGTGCCCTTTCTGATCTATGCGATTGCGGCGATCGGACTGAACATCCTGACCGGCTATTGCGGGCAGGTGAGCCTTGGCACCGGCGGGTTCATGGCGGTTGGGGCCTATGCGGTCTACAAGCTGATGACCGCCTTTCCCGAGGTGAACATCCTGATCCATGTGCTGCTGGCGGGCGGCATCACGGCGGGGGTGGGTGTGTTGTTCGGGCTGCCCTCGTTGCGGATCAAGGGGTTCTACCTTGCGGTGGCGACGCTGGCGGCGCAGTTCTTTCTGGTCTGGCTGTTCAACAAGGTGCCGTGGTTTTACAACTATTCGGCCTCGGGCCAGATCACCGCTCCGGAGCGCACGCTGCTGGGCGTGGCGGTGACGGGGGCCAATACGCCGGCCTGGGCGAAATATCTCTTCTGCGCGGCGATCCTGTTTGCGCTGGCCTGGTTGGCCCGCAACCTGACGCGCGGCACGGTGGGGCGCAAATGGATGGCGATCCGCGACATGGATATCGCCGCCGAGATCATCGGGGTGAACCCGCTGACCACCAAACTGTCGGCCTTTGCGGTCAGCTCGTTTTTCATCGGGGTGGCGGGGGCGCTGTTCTTCGCTGTCTATCTGGGGGCGGCGGAAGTGGGCGAGGCCTTTGGCATCCAGAAAAGCTTTCTGATCCTGTTCATGGTGATCATCGGCGGGCTGGGCAGTCTGTTCGGCTCGTTTGCCGGGGCGGCGTTTCTGGTGCTGCTGCCGGTGTTCCTGAAAAACGTGCTGGTCGAAGGCATGGGCTGGCCCACCGATCTGGCCGCGCATGTGGAGCTGATGATCGTCGGTCTGCTGATCATCGTGTTCTTGATCCTGGAGCCGCATGGGCTGGCACAGCTGTGGCGCGTGACGAAAGAGAAGCTGAGACTTTGGCCCTTCCCGCATTGAGGCGGGGCCGGACCACAGCCGCGCGCGTGGGAGGCGGGCGCGGCGCAAAGATCAACACGGGAGGAATGACAATGAAAAAAACCTTTACCATGCTGGCGGCAGCGGCGATTGCGGCCACCACAGCGGCGGGTCCGGTGCTTGCGGATCTGGTCGTGCCGAACCTGAGCTACCGCACCGGGCCGTTCGCGGCGGGCGGCATTCCCTATGCCGACGGGTTTCAGGATTACTTCACCCTGCTGAACGAGCGCGATGGCGGCATCGGCGGCGAAAAGGTGCAGGTGCCGGAATGCGAGACCGCCTATAACACCGAAAAGGGTGTGGAATGCTATGAGGCGACCAAGGGCCAAGGCGCGCTGGTCTATAACCCGCTGTCGACCGGCATCACCTATCAGCTGATCCCCAAGATGAAGGCGGATGGCATCACCCTGTATACGCCGGGCTACGGGCGCACCTCGGCGGCGAATGGCAAGGTGTTCGAATGGGTGTTCAACTATCCGGCGAACTATTGGGACGGTGCCAGCGTGGCGGTGAAACATCTGCTGGAGCAGAATGGCGGCAGCCTGGAAGGCAAGAAGATTGCGCTGCTCTATCACAATTCGGCCTATGGCAAGGAGCCGATCCGCACCTTGCAGGAACTGTCGAAAAAGCACGGTTTCACGCTGGCCGAACTGCCGATCGACAGCCCCGGCCAGGAGCAGAAAAGCCAGTGGCTGCAAGTGCGCCGCGACAAGCCGGATTATGTGCTGTTCTGGGGCTGGGGTGTGATGAACTCGGTTGCCATTCAGGAGGCCGCGAATATCCGCTTTCCGATGGAGAATTTCATCGGCATCTGGTGGTCGGGTTCGGAAAATGACGTGACGCCCGCAGGGGCCGGGGCCCATGGCTACAAATCTCTGACGATGCACGGCATCGGCGCGGACTACCCGGTCTATGCCGATCTGAAGAAGCATGTGCTGGATGCGGGCAAGGCCGCAGGCGCGGGCGATCAGGCCGGATCGGTGCTCTATTCGCGCGGCATGTATGCGGCGATGGTGATTGCCGAGGCGATCCGCAAGGCGCAGGAAATCCATGGCACTTCGGCGGTGAATGCGGCGCAGGTGCGCGACGGGTTCGAACAACTGGAGATCACCGAGGCACGCATGGCCGAACTGGGCCTGCCGAACTTTGGCCAGCCGTTCAAGGCAAGCTGTGAGGACCATGGTGGCCCTGGCGCGGCGATGATCCAGCAATGGGATGCCGAGGCGAAGAAGTGGAACCTGATTTCGGGCTTCATCGCGCCGGATGACGAGGTGCTGACGCCGCTCGTCATGGAAGATTCGGCGGCTTTCGCAGCCGAGAATGCCATCACCGAACGCTGCAACTGAGAGTGACCGGGGCTCCGGCATCTGCCGGGGCCTCTCCCTTCTGCCCGAGGGCTTTGCCATGCTTGATGCGACGACGACACCGGAGACCCTGCTTGAGGTCAACAATATCGAGGTGATCTACAACCATGTGATCCTCGTGCTGAAAGGCGTGAGCCTGACTGTGCCCAAGGGTGGCATCACGGCGCTGCTGGGCGGCAACGGGGCGGGCAAGACCACCACACTGAAGGCCGTGTCGAACCTGCTGCATTCCGAGCGCGGGGCCGTGACCAAAGGCACGATCAGCTATCGCGGCGACCGGGTGCAGGATCTGAACCCAGCGGAACTGGTCAAGCGCGGCGTCATTCAGGTGATGGAGGGGCGGCATTGTTTCGAGCACCTGACGGTGGAGGAAAATCTGCTGACTGGCGCCTATACCCGGACCGACGGCAAGGGCGCGATCAATGCCGATCTGGAGATGGTCTATAACTACTTCCCGCGTCTGCGCGAGCGGCGCAAAAGCCAGGCTGGCTATACCTCGGGCGGCGAGCAGCAGATGGTTGCGATGGGACGCGCGCTGATGTCGCGCCCCGAGATGATCCTGCTGGATGAACCTTCGATGGGGCTGGCCCCGCAGCTGGTGGAACAGATTTTCGAGATCGTGCGCGCGGTGAACGCGGGCGAAGGCGTGACCTTCCTGCTGGCCGAACAGAACACCAATGTGGCGCTGCGCTATGCCCATACCGGCTATATTCTGGAAAGCGGCCGGGTGGTGATGGAAGGCACGGCACAAGAGCTGCGCGAAAACCCGGATGTGAAGGAATTCTACCTCGGCATGTCGGATAAGGGGCGCAAGTCGTTCCGCGACGTGCGCTCCTACCGCCGCCGCAAGCGGTGGCTGGCGTGAGGGGGAGACAGGCATGACCCATTTTGATGCGCTTGAAACCCGATCCGCCGATCAGCGCGCCGCCGATCTGACGCTGGATCTGCCCGCGCTGATCGCGCTGGCACAACGCACTCCCGCGATGGCCCGCACTCTGGCCGGGGTCGAGGCCGCTTCGATCACCAGTGCCGAGGCGCTGGCGGCGCTGCCGCTGATCCGTAAGGCGGATCTGTCGGGGGCGCAGAAGGCCTATCCGCCGCTGGGGGGCTTTTTGCCGCCGGGCGGGGCCTATGAGCATATCTTCCAGTCGCCGGGGCCGATTTATGAGATTGGCCGCACGACGGCGGATTGGTGGCGCATGGGGCGGTTTCTGCATGCCTGCGGCATCGGGCGCGGCGATATCGTGCAGAACTGCTTTGGATATCACCTGACCCCTGCGGGCATGATCTTTGAATCCGGTGCGCGCGCGGTGGGGGCGGCTGTTCTGCCTGCGGGCACCGGGCAGACCGATCTGCAAGTGCGCGCGGCGGTGGATGTGGGCAGCACCGCCTATGCGGGCACGCCGGATTACCTCAAGGTGATCCTCGACCGCGCGGATGAACTGGGCGAGCGGCTGTCGATCACGCGCGCGGCGGTGGGTGGCGGTGCCTTGTTCCCGTCCTTGCGCCGGGAATATGCGGATCGTGGCATTTCGGTGCTGCAATGCTATGCCACGGCGGATCTGGGCAATATCGCCTACGAAAGCCCGGCGATGGAGGGCATGATCCTCGATGAAGGGGTGATCGTGGAAATCGTGCGCCCGGGCACCGGTGATCCGGTGCCGGTGGGCGAGGTGGGCGAGGTGGTTGTGACCACGCTGAACCGCGATTACCCGCTGGTGCGCTTTGCCACCGGCGATCTGTCGGCGCTGATGCCGGGCGTCTCGCCCTGCGGGCGCAGCAATCTGCGCATCCGGGGCTGGATGGGGCGGGCGGATCAGACCACCAAGATCAAGGGCATGTTCGTGCGCCCCGAGCAGGTGGCCGAGCTGGTGGCGCGGCATGAAGAGGTCGCCCGCGCCCGCGTCATCGCGCTGCGCGAGGGCGAAATGGACACGATGCTGGTGCAGGTGGAAAGCCGCGCCTCCAATCCGGCGTTGTATGAAGGCTCGGTGCTGGAAGTGCTGAAGCTGCGCGGGCGGGTGGAAATCGTGACGCCGGGCACCCTGCCCAATGACGGCAAGGTGATCGAGGACCGGCGCAGCTACGGCTGATTTCCCCCCGACTGCGCGGCCCGGCCCCACACGGTCGGGCCGCGGCTTTTGGCGGGCGGGCTACGACCAAAGTCTGACACCAGGGCGGGCGGGGCCACAGAATACGCTGGCACCCTGCGACAATCCGTCCCATGCTGCCCGGACGCGCGGTTTTGGGAGGAACCACATGACAAAACTTGTAGCCGTGATCTGTGTGATCAGCTGGTCGGGCTTCTGGGCCTTCGGGTATCTGGCCCTGACGGCGAGCATGGCGGATCAGGCACAGATGACCATGGCTGTGCTGCTGGCCTCCATGGGCTTTTTCAGCGGCATGTTGGCCTGGCTGAAGCTGTCGCGCGATGGGGCGGCGGCCGTGGCGCGCCGCGCCTGAACAGGGCGACGCCGAAGGATCAGCCTTTCAGTTCGGCAATCAGCCGGATCGGGCCGGGGCTGCCGCGCAATTTGGCGCGGTAGATTGTTAGCGATTCCGAGACACGCATCACATAGGTGCGGGTTTCCGAAAACGGGATCATCTCTACCCAGTCAACCACATCCACATCGGGGCGGCGTGGGTCGCCCATTTCGGTTATCCAGCGGCGCGGGCGGCCCGGGCCCGCATTGTAGCCCGAGGCGACCAGCGCGATGGAGGGGCCGAATTCCTCGATCAGCTTTGCCAGATAGGCGCTGCCCAGCGTCGCATTGAAGCCCGGATCGCTGGTCAGCCGCGACACCTCAAAGGGCAGACCCAGTGATTTTGCGGTGCGTTCGGCGGTTTCCGGCATCAATTGCATCAGGCCGCGCGCGCCCGCACTGCTGCGGGCGGCGGGATCGAATTCGGATTCGCGGCGCGAGATCGACAGGGCAAGCGCACGTGATGTGGCAAGGCCCTCGGGCACCATGACGGGCAGCGGGAAATAGGCTTCGGGCAGGATGATGCCACGCTCGGCCCCCTGTTTGCCCAGCAGAACGGCGATATGCGGCTCGTTGATCTGCAACGCCAGTGCGGCGAGGCTGGCAAGATCGGGGGCCGTCAGCGGCTCGGCCAGATGCAGCAAGAACCGCTTGGCCTGTGTGCGGTCGCCCGCCTTCAGCAACAGAAGTGCGGCCTCCAGCACCGAAGAACGCGCGAAGGCGGCCTGCCGCCAGTCCGCCGCGTTCAGCGGGGCCAGAAGGCTGGCATCCAGCGACAGGCCCAGCTTTTCGGCGGCGAGCTGTCCGTAATAGGCGGTCTGGTGGCGGGCGGCCTCGGTATATGCGGCCTGTGCTGCGGGATCGCCCAGAGCTTCCAGCGCGCGGCCCTGCCAGTATTTCGCCCGGCTGACCGAGATCGGTGTGACCACCGCGCTTTCCAGATGGCGGAAATGGGTCAGGGCGGTTTGGGCATCATCCAGACGGCGCAGGGCGATGAACCCGGCCAGAAATTCCAGATCGGCATAGGCGGCACCACTGGTCATCCGGTGGCGCGCGGCGATGCGATAGGCCTGCGTGGCCTCGCCCTCGCGCAGCAGATGACGCGCGAGTTGCGCGCGGCGATCGGCCCAAAGCTCGGGCCGGCCCAGCGTGTCGGCGCTGGCGGAATGTTCCAGCATCAGCGCGGCGGCATCGGGCCAGAGGTCGCTGTAGATGCGCCAGTCGAGCCGCGCCTGCGCCAGCAGCGGATGCTGGGCCAGGCTGCCGGGCACGGCTTCGACCAGACGGCTGACCCCGGTGGTCCGCTCCATCAGGGCGATGCGGGCGCGGGCCAGCGCAGCCCAGTTTTCGGACACCTGCGGCAACAGCCGCTTCGCCTCGCCCTGCTTGCCCTCCCACAGCAGGGTGGCAAGGCGCGTCTCGTTCAGGTCGCGCAGCGCGGGATAGAGCTTCAGCAGCACCGCCTCGTCCTCGGCGGTGAAGGGCAGGCTGGTCCAGGCGCGGCGGGCTTCGGCCTCGGCCTCGGCACCGCGACCCTGCGCGAGCAGCGCCTTGATCACCGCCAGCGACCCGGTGCCGGTTTCGGGCAGGGTGCTGCCGAACCAGCCGATCACGCGCGCCGGGGTGGAGGACCGCGCCACCGCCGCCTCGCCCTTCTGACGCAGCAGCGGCAGGCCCGGCCAATCCGGGCGGCGGGCCAGAAAATCCTCGTATTCCGTCAGCGTGCCGACGCCTGCGCGCAGGCGCTGCCACTGGATGACATCGGCGCCCACGGCGCTGCTGCCCTGCGCGAGGCGCTGTGCCTCCTCCCAATTGGCGCGACCGGCCTCATTCAACGCCAGACGCAGGGCGCTGGCGGGATCGGACTGGGCTGCGGCGGGCGTGGCCAGCAGCAGAGCGAGGGTGAGGGCGCGCAGGATCGACATGGCCGGAAAGTGCCGCAATGTGGCGGCAAGGGCAACTCACAACCCGGACAGCACGTGCAAGACGCACAGGGCAACTTGGCAAGGGCGCGAAGGCCCGTTAGACAGCGGGCGGTCAACGGGCGAGTCTGCCCCCGAGTTTCAGGAGATGCGTGTCATGTTCACAGGGTCCATGCCTGCCCTTGTCACGCCGTTCAAGGACGGCGCAGTGGATGTGGCGACGCTCAAGAAACTGGTGGAGTGGCATATCGCCGAAGGCTCCAACGCGCTTGTGCCGGTGGGCACAACCGGGGAAAGCCCGACGCTGAGCCATGAAGAGCACGGCCGCGTGATCGAGATCGTGGTCGAGGCCGTCGCAGGCCGGGTGCCGGTGATCGCGGGCGCAGGATCGAACAACACCGTCGAGGGCATCGGGCTGATCCGCCATGCGGCGGCGGTGGGGGCCGATGCGGCGCTTGTGGTGACGCCCTATTACAACAAGCCGACGCAGGCAGGGCTGATTGCGCATTTCACCGCGCTGCATGACTGCTGCGATCTGCCGATCATCATCTATAACATCCCGGGCCGCTCGGTCGTTGACATGTCGCCCGAAACGATGGGCGAGCTGGCCCGGCTGCCGCGCATCATCGGGGTGAAGGATGCCACCGGCAAGATCGAACGGGTGTCGATGCAGCGCGCCACCTGCGGTGCCGCGTTCATCCAACTGTCGGGCGAGGATGCGACGGCGCTGGGTTTCAATGCCCATGGCGGCGTGGGTTGCATTTCGGTGACCGCCAATGTGGCCCCGCGCCTCTGCGCCGAGTTCCAGGCGGCGACGCTGGCAGGGGACTATGCCAAGGCGCTGGCCTATCAGGACCGTCTGATGCCGCTGCATGAGGCGATCTTCCTTGAGCCGGGGCTGGTGGGCGCCAAATACGGGCTGTCACTGCTGGGTCTGTGTTCCGAAGAGGTGCGCCTGCCGCTGGTCGGGCTGACCGAGGGCACGAAGGCGCGCATCAAGGCCGCGATGGTGCACGCGGGCCTGCTGTGACAGCGCGGGGGCTTGCCCCCGCACCCCAGGATATTTGGGCCAAGATGAAAGGGATGTGCCGTGAGCGATAACCTGCGCGGCAGTCTGTTCATGGTTCTGGCCATGGCGGGATTTGCCCTTGAGGACATGCTGCTGAAGCGTGTGGCGGGCCATGGCATGCCGGTGGGGCAGATCCTGATCCTGTTCGGCGGCGGCGGCAGTCTGCTGTTCATGGCGCTGACGCGGGCGCAGGGGCAGGCGATCTGGCATCCGGCGGTGGTGCAGCCGCGCATGTTGGTGAAGGCGGCTTTCGAGGTCTTGGGGCGGTTGTTCTACACACTGGCGCTTGCCTTCACCGCCCTGTCGAGTGCCAGTGCGATCTTGCAGGCGACGCCGCTGGTGGTGGTGGCTGGGGCGGCGCTGATCTTTGGCGAGCGGGTCGGCTGGCGGCGCTGGACGGCGATTTCGGTGGGATTGCTGGGGGTGCTGGTGATCCTGCGGCCGGGGCTGGACGGGTTCAGCATGGCGTCCTTGCTGGCGGTGGCCGGGCTGATCGGTTTTGCGGGGCGGGATCTGGCGACGCGCGCTGCGCCGAAGGTGCTGAGCAATTTCCAGCTGGGGATTTACGGCTTTCTGGCGATGGTGCCCACCGGGGCCGGGCTGTTGCTGTGGCAGGGCGGGGCGGTGATGCCCGGGCTCGTGGATTGCGGGCAATTGGTGCTGGCGATCTGTATCGGGGTCTATGCCTATTGGGCGCTGACCGTGGCGATGCGCACCGGCGAGGTGAGCGTGGTGACGCCGTTCCGGTATACCCGGCTGGTGTTCGCGCTGATCCTTGGGTTGCTGGTGTTTGGCGAGCGGCCGGATGCGATGACCTATCTTGGTTCGGCCATCGTGGTGGCGGCAGGGATATACACCTTGCTGCGCACCCGCAGGGTTGCGCCGCAAGCCTGAGGCGCGGGTCTGGACTTTCGGGGGCGGCTCGCCTATCTCGGACCCATCATGGTCGTGAAATCTGATCCCAATTCCAAGCTGATTGCCGAAAACCGCCGGGCGCGGTTCGATTACCATATCGAAAGCGACCTTGAGGCGGGCATCATGCTGTATGGATCAGAGGTGAAATCGCTGCGTCAGGGCGGCTCCAACATCGCCGAGAGTTATGCCTCGGTCGAGGGGGGCGAGCTGTGGCTGATCAATGGCTATATTGCCCCCTATGTGCAGGCGAAAACCTTTGGCCATGACGAGCGGCGGCGGCGCAAGTTGCTGGTGTCCAAGAAGGAACTGAGCCGGTTGTGGAATGCAACCGCGCGCGAAGGCATGACCATCGTGCCGGTCAAGATGTATTTCAATGACCGGGGCATCGTGAAGATCAAGCTGGGCATCGCCAAGGGCAAGAAGCTGGCTGACAAGCGCGCGACCGAGGCGAAGCGCGACTGGGACCGCCAGAAGCAGCGGCTGCTGAAGCAGAATCACTGAGACAGTTGCGGCGCGGGGCGGGCGTCTGGCATGGCTTCGCCCTTGCCTGCGCGGGCGGCTGTGGTTAAGTCGGGCTGACCCCCGGTGAGGAGACCCGCGATGACCGCCGCCTTCTTGGATGACCCGAAAACTCTGGTTTCGACTGACTGGCTTGCCGCCCATCTGAAAGACCCCGATCTGAGGGTGCTGGATGCGAGCTGGCACATGCCGGACGCGGGGCGCAATGCGCAGGCCGAATATGCGCAGGCGCATATTCCGGGGGCGCGTTTCTTCGACATTGATGACATCAGCGATGCGCGCTCGGCGCTGCCGCATATGGCACCGCCGCCCGAGAAGTTCATCAGCCGGATGCGGGCCATGGGGGTGGGCGATGGCCATCAGGTGGTGGTCTATGACAGCACCGGGCTGTTTTCGGCGGCACGGGTCTGGTGGACGTTCCGTCTGATGGGCAAGATGGATATTGCGGTTCTGGATGGTGGTTTGCCGAAATGGCAGGCCGAGGGGCGCGAGATCGAGGATATGCCGCCGATGGTGCGCGACCGCCACATCACCGTCAGCCGTCAGGCCGGGCTGGTGAAGGATGTGACGCAGGTCGCCCATGCCAGTAAGTTGGGCGAGGCCGAGATCATCGACGCCCGCAGCGCGCCCCGGTTCAGGGGTGAGGTGGCCGAGCCCCGGCCCGGTCTGCGCTCCGGTCATATTCCGGGGGCCAAGAACGTGCCGTTTGGCGAGGTTCTGAACGCCGATGGCACCATGAAGGATCCTGCTGCGCTGAAGGCGGTGTTCGAGGCGGCGGGGGTCAATCTGGGCAAGCCCGCGATCACCACCTGCGGTTCAGGGATCACGGCATCGGTTCTGGCGCTGGCGCTGGAGCGGGTCGGGCACCGGAACTGGTCAGTTTACGATGGATCGTGGGCCGAATGGGGCATGTATGACGATCTGAAAGTCGCGAAAGGGTAAAGCGATGCTGGAGGCACTGAAGGCTCAGCCGCAGGACAAGATCCTGCAACTGATCCAGATGTATCGGGAAGACACGCGCGAGGGCAAGATTGACCTCGGCGTGGGGGTTTACAAAGATGCCACCGGGCTGACCCCGGTGATGCGGGCTGTCAAGGCCGCCGAGCAGCAGTTGTGGCAACTGGAAACCACCAAGACCTATACCGGGCTGGCGGGGGAACCTGCCTATAACGCCGCGATGCAGGCGATGATTCTGGATGGGGCGGTTGCGGCAGCGCGTCTGGCCTCGGTGGCGACACCGGGCGGCACCGGGGCGATCCGGCAGGCGCTGGAGCTGGTGAAGCTGGCATCGCCCGGGGCGACGGTGTGGATTTCGGCGCCGACCTGGCCGAACCATCCGTCGATCATCAAATATCTGGGTATTCCGATGGCGGAATACCGTTATTTCGATGCCACCACTGGCGGCGTGGATTTTGCCGGGTTGCTGGCGGATCTGGGCACGGTCAAGCCGGGCGATGTGGTCTTGCTGCATGGCTGCTGCCACAACCCGACCGGCGCGAACCTCGATCCGGCGCAATGGGCCGAGGTTGTGGCGCTGCTGGCCGCAAAGGGCGCGGTGCCGCTGGTCGATCTGGCCTATCAGGGCTTTGGCGATGGGCTGGAAGCCGATGCCGCCGCGACGCGGCTGGTGGCGGCGTCTTTCCCCGAGGTGCTGATTGCGGCCTCGTGCAGCAAGAATTTCGGCATTTACCGCGAAAGGACCGGCGTGCTGATCGCGGTGTCGAAGGATGCCGAGGCGACCAAGATCACCCAGCAGAACCTCGCCTTCCTGAACCGCCAGAATTACAGCTTTCCGCCCGATCATGGCGCGCGTCTGGTGACGATGATCCTGGAAGATGATGCCCTGCGTGCCGACTGGAAGGCCGAGCTGGAAGAGGTGCGACTTAACATGCTTGGCCTGCGGCAGGCACTGGCCGATGCGCTGCGCGCCGAGACCAACAGCGACCGCTTTGATTTCGTGGCGCGCCATCGCGGCATGTTCTCGCGGTTGGGGCTGACCGAGGCACAGGTGGTGCGGCTGCGCGAAGAGTTCGGCATCTATATGGTGGGCGACAGCCGGATAAACATCGCCGGGCTGAATGCGCGCACGGTGCCCTTGCTGGCACGGGCCGTCGCGTCGGTCCTGTAACCCGCCGATCCTGCGGGACTGAAATACAAAAGGCCCGGAGCAGCGCTCCGGGCCTTTTGTCTGTGATGCAGTGCCGGGGAGAAGGCCCCGGCACCCGGTGGGCAGATCAGCCGTGATAGGCGGCTTCGCCATGCGAGGTCAGATCAAGGCCCTGACGTTCCGCATCCTGATCCACACGCAGGCCGATGGTCATATCCACCAGCTTGTAGAGGATGAAGGAGATGACGCCGGTCCACACCACGGTCAGCGCGACGGATTCGATCTGGATCCAGGTCTGGGCCGCGATGGAGTAATCGTCGCCCTTCACGCCGCCAAAGCTGGCTGCCGAGAACACGCCGGTCAGCACGGCGCCAATGATGCCGCCCACGCCATGGATGCCGAACACGTCCAGGCTGTCGTCATACTTCAGCTTGATCTTGACCACGGTGACGAAGAAGTAGCAGCCCGCCGCCGCAATCACGCCAAGGGCAATCGCGCCCATCGGGCCGATGGTGCCGCAGGCCGGGGTGATGGCGACGAGGCCGGACACCATGCCCGAAACTGCACCCAGCATCGAGGCCTTGCCGCGCAGAACGCTTTCCAGCAGCGACCAGGCAACAACACCGGCAGCGGTGGCGATGAAGGTGTTGATCATGGCCAGCGTCGCGCCGCCATTGGCCTCAAGGTTGGAGCCGACGTTGAAGCCGAACCAGCCGACCCAGAGCATCGAGCCGCCGATCATGGTCATCACCATCGAATGCGGGGCCATGTTTTCCTTGCCGTAGCCGACGCGCTTGCCGATCACGAGGCAGCCGACCAGCGCTGCAACACCGGCGTTGATATGCACCACGGTGCCGCCTGCAAAGTCGATGGCGCCGTGTTGGAACAGCAGGCCATTCGCATCCCAAACCATATGGGCGATCGGGAAGTAGCAGAAGGTCGCCCAGAGCACCGAGAACACCAGAACGGCCGAGAATTTCACCCGCTCTGCAAAGGCACCGATGATCAGCGCCGGGGTGATGGCCGCGAAGGTCATCTGGAAGGCGATGAACAGATATTCAGGGATGACATAGCCCGCCGAGAAGGTGGCCGACATGCTGTCTGCCGTGACACCCGACAGGAACAGTTTGGACGTGCCGCCCCAGAACGCCGAGGTGGAGCCGCCGAAGGTGACGGAATAGCCATAGGTGACCCAGACCAGCATCATCACGCAGGCAACCAGCGTCGTCTGCATCAGCACCGACAGCATGTTCTTGGTGCGCACAAGGCCGCCGTAGAACAGCGCAAGGCCCGGCAGCGTCATGAAGAGCACCAGCACCGCAGACATCATCATCCAGGACACATCGCCCTTGTCCATCACGGGGGCGGCCTCGACGACGGCTTCGGCGGTCGCGGCGGCGGCCTCGGTCGTGGCCTCCTGCGCCCAGACGGGCAAGGCGGCAAACGCGGACGCCGCGCTGAGGCCGGAAAGTTTCGTCAATGTTTTCATGGTTCTCTCTTCCCCTTCGACCCTGTTCTCAGAGCGCGTCGTCATTGATTTCGCCCGTCCGCACACGCACGGCCTGTTCGACATCCAGCACAAAGATCTTGCCATCACCGATCTTGTCGGTGCGGGCGGTGGACCGGATGGTTTCCACCACCTGATCGGCCAGCGCATCCGAGACCACGATCTCAAGGCGCACTTTCGGCACGAAATTCACGGCATATTCGGCCCCACGGTAGATTTCGGTATGGCCGGACTGAGAGCCGAAGCCCTTGATTTCGGTCACCATCATGCCGCGGACGCCGATGGTGGTCAGCGCCTCGCGGACCTCCTCCAGCTTGAATGGCTTGATTGCTGCGATGATCAGTTTCACTTGCGTCCCCTTCTCCTGGCAGGCGGCCCGCTGCGGGGCCTTGCGCAGCCATGAAGGCGGGCAATCTTTGGACAGCACAAGAATTCAGCAGGCATTTCCCCGCCGATGCGCTTAAGATTTGCACAATTTTTGCACTTATTTTGCGATTGGATTAATTTTTGTGCGAAATGCTATTACGAATCGTTCGCAGGCCCACTCCACAATCGCGACGCGCCGGGGTAAGATTCCGTCATAAGAATGACCAGAACATGGGCGTATCGGGCATGAGCGGATCGGGCAAAAAGAATGCGCCTCTGGTGGCGGATCGTCGGTATTCCGGCGGGTCGGGGGGCAAAGGCGGCAGCACGCCACCGCGCAAACCCGCCCCGGCACAGAAACCGGCGCCGCGCAAAAGCTCTGCGCGCCCGCCGCGCCGCCACGGCCTGATCATGGGCCTGATCCTTGGGCTGGTGTCGCTGATCTGGCGGGTGGTCTGGGGGATCGGCTGGCGCGTGACGGCGCTGCTGGCGCTGGTGGTGTTCGGCGCGGCCTTCTATTTTCAGCAGCAACTGCCGCCCGTGTCGGATTTGGTGGATGCGCGCGCCCGTGGCTCTGTGACCATGCTGGACCGCGATGGCCAGGTCTATGCTTGGCGGGGCGAGACGTTCGGCGGCATGATCACCTCGGACACAGTGTCGGACCATCTGCGCAACGCGGTGGTGGCCACCGAGGACAAGCGCTATTACCAGCATTTCGGCATCAGCCCGCGCGGCATCGCCAGCGCCATCCGCATCAACCTGAGCGAGGGGCGCGGCCCGCTGGAGGGCAATGGCGGTTCGACCATCACGCAGCAGGTGGCGAAATTGCTGTGTCTGGGCGTGGCCTATGATGCGTCGAAATGGAAATCCGAAGCGGAATATGAAGAGGATTGCCGGGGCGGGGGCGTCTGGCGGAAGGTGAAGGAAATTCCATTCTCCATCGCGATGGAATGGAAATATTCCAAGGCTGAAATCCTGACGATCTATTTCAACCGCGCCTATCTGGGCGCCGGTGCGCGCGGGTTCGAGGCGGCGGCGCAGCGTTATTTCGGCAAATCGGCCAATCAGGTTGGCCCGGCCGAAGCCGCGATGCTGGCGGGGCTGCTGAAAGCGCCGTCGCGTTATGCGCCGACCAACAACCTGAAACGCGCGCAGGACCGGGCGAATGTGATCATCAGCCTGATGGAGGATCAGGGCTTCCTGACCGCCGCCGAGGCCGATGCCGCCCGCGCCAAACCCGCCGAGCTGTCCGAAGCCGCCGCCAAGAATGCGGGCGGGTTCTTTGCCGATTGGGTGATGGAAAGCGGTCCGACCTTCCTGACCAAGGAAACTACCGAGGATGTGATCATCCGCACCACGCTGGATCAGAAGATGCAGCGGCAGGCCGAAGAGGCGCTGGCCTATGTGTTCGACACCAAGGTGAAGGAAGGCAGCAATGCGCAGGCCGCCATCGTGGTGATGAGCGCGGATGGCGCGGTGCGCGCCATGGTCGGCGGGCGGAAGATCGCGGCGGCCGGCAGCTTTAACCGGGCGACGCAGGCCCTGCGCCAGACCGGCTCGGTGTTCAAGCCCTTCGTCTATGCCGCGGCGCTGGATCTGGGTTACAGCCCGGCAGATTTTGTGGAAGACACGCCGCTCACCATCAATATCAAGGGGTCCGGCCCCTGGACGCCCGAAAACTATGACAAGAAGTTCAAGGGCCTGATCACGCTGACGCAGGCGCTGGCGGAAAGCCGCAACATTCCGGCGGTGCGCGTGTCCGAGGCGGTGGGGCGCGATGTCGTGCGCACCGTCGCCTCGCAATTCGGGGTGAAAAGCGATCTGGCTGCCGGGCCTGCATTGGCGCTGGGGGCCAGCGAAAGTACGCTGCTGGAAATGACCGGGGCCTATGCGGGCATCCTGAACGGCGGCTCGTCGGTGAAACCCTATGGGCTGGTGGAGCTGAAGCTTCAGGGCGAAGAAGGCGAGCTGTTCGGGCAGGGCGGCGGTATTGGCGAGCGGGTGATCAGCCAGAACGCCGCACAATTGCTGACCTATATGCTGACGCAGGTGGTGGAGCGCGGCACCGGCGGGCGGGCGCGGCTGGCCGATCATCCGGTGGCGGGCAAGACCGGCACCACCAATGCGGCGCGCGATGCTTGGTTCATCGGCTTTTCGGCGCATTATGTGGTGGGTGTCTGGATGGGTTATGATGACAACAAACCGCTGAGCGGTGTGACAGGCGCGGGCTTGCCTGCCGAGATCTGGCATGAGGTGATGGCGCGCATCCACAAGGGCGTGCCGTCGCAGCCCTTGCCGATGATCGTGCCCGAAGCGCGCACGCCTCCGGTGGCCTCGGCTGGGGCGCAGGCCTCGTCGGGTGGGGTTGCGGGGGTGCCTGCGGAACAGCAAGCCCCGCTTCCGCAGGGCGGGCAGCAACCGGCCCCAGGCGCGCAACGGACCGGCGACCCGGTGGAAGATGCGCTGCGCGAGGTGCTGGGCACTATTTCCGGCACCTACTGATCGCGCCCCGGATCAGCGGAACAGCGACAGCACCAGCGGTGCCAGAAACGCCGTCAGCACCGCATTCAACCCCATGCCGAGGCCCGCAAAGGCCCCGGCGGTCGGATGCACCTGAAAGGCGCGGGCGGTGCCGATGCCATGCGCGGCGACGCCGGTGGCAAAGCCCCGCGCACGCCAGTCGCGGATGCGCAGCGCATTCAGCAGCGGCGTGGTGCAGATCGCGCCGATGATGCCGGTCAGGATCACCAGCACGGCGGTCAGCGTGGGTGAGCCGCCCAGCTGTGCCGAAATTCCCAGCGCCACCGGGGCCGTGGCGGATTTGGGCGCGAGCGAGGCCAGCACCTCGCCCTCGATCCCCAGCGCCGAGGCGATGGCCAGCGCCGATCCCACGGCGGTCAGCGATCCCGCCAGCAAGGCCGCCAGCAGCGGCAGCGCGGCGCGGCGCACATGGCCCAGATTGTCCCACAGCGGCAGGGCAAGGGCGACCGTGGCCGGACCCAGCAGGAAGTGCACGAACTGCGCGCCTTCAAAATAGGTGGCATAGGGCGTGCCGGTCAACCACAGCAGGCTGGCCAGCAGCAGCACTGCAATCAGCACCGCATTGACATAGGGCTTGCGCCCCGACGCCCGAAACGCCGCATCGCCCAAGGCATAGGCCAGCAGCGTGGCAGTCAGCCACAGCAGCGGGCCTTCGGCAAGATAACTCCAGATCTCGGTGAAATCGGTCATAGCTCCGGCTCCGTTCCCATCAGTCGCGCCACGGCGGCGAAGGCCAGCGCCCCGGCGGCGATGGCCAGCACGGTGGAGCCGACCAGCGCCAGAAGCAGCGGCGCGCCCTGCGCTGCGATCTTGTCGAGGTGGCCGATCACGCCGGTGCCTGCGGGTACGAACAGCAGCGACAGATTGCCAAGGATCCCCTGTGCCAGCGGGCGCACCACCTCCACCAGACTGGGGAACAGCGCAAAGGCGGCAATCAGCAGCAACATGCCCGCCACCGGGCCGGGCAGGGCTGCGCCAGTGGCGCGGGTCAGGGCCTCGCCTGCAAGCTGGGCCAGAAGCAGGGTCAGAAGGGCAGGGATCATGGGCGGCTCCACAATGGTGATCCGCGCCAGCCTGCGACAAAGGCCGGGGATTGGAAAGCCGCGATTGGTGGCCGCATTGTGCCGCAAGGCCCGTTCAGGCAAGCGCCTTGCGGAAGGTGAAGATGGTCGGGCGGTCGTAACCCGGATGCGCGGTCTCGGCGGTTTTCACAAAGCCCATCGCGGTGAAGGCGGCATGGTTTTCCAGCAGCTCGATCCGCGATTGCAGCTCCAGCGCGGTCAGGCCCATGGCGCGGGCACGGCTTTCGGCCAGGGCGATCAGGCGTCTGGAAAGGCCTTTGCGGCGGTGCGCGGCATCGGTGGCAAGTTTGCCGATATAGAGCGCATCGGGCTTGCGGATGAAAAACACGCAGGCCTGAAGCGGCTGCCCGATCAGCCAGACCTCGCCCTGCCGGGCCTGTGTGCGGATGTCATCCTCGGTCAGCCGCTCCATCGACGAGGGTGGGTCGATCCGCCCCTGCATATAGGCGAAGGCATCCCGGATCAGCGCCAGCACCGGGGCCGGATCCTGATCGGGCAGAAAGGGGTAGGGTTCGGGCATCATCCCCGGAGTGTCGCGCGCGGCCATGGCGGCGTCAATCCGTGTGCCACAGGCAAGCTGTTGGGGATAAGCTAGGCCAGAGCCGCCAGATGCAGGGGCCAGCGGTTGACAGCGCTGCGCCCAAGCCCGACGATAGCCGCCCTTTTGCGGAGATTCCCTTGCGGTTCACACGCCTGCGCCTGAATGGCTTCAAAAGCTTCGTGGACCCCACGGATCTGGTGATCCATGATGGGTTGACCGGCGTTGTCGGGCCGAATGGCTGTGGCAAATCGAACCTGCTGGAGGCGCTGCGCTGGGTGATGGGCGAAAACCGCCCCACAGCCATGCGTGGCGGAGGCATGGAGGATGTGATCTTTGCCGGGGCTGCCACCCGGCCCGCCCGCCATTTTGCCGAAGTGGCGCTGGTGCTGGACAATGCCGACCGGCTGGCACCGTCAGGCTTCAATGATCAGGACCAGATCGAGATTGTGCGCCGCATCACCCGCGATGCCGGATCGGCCTACAAGGCCAATCAGAAAGATGTGCGCGCGCGTGATATCCAGATGCTGTTTGCCGATGCCTCGACCGGCGCGCATAGCCCGGCGCTGGTGCGGCAGGGGCAGATTTCCGAACTGATCAACGCCAAGCCCAAGGCACGGCGGCGGATTCTGGAAGAGGCCGCCGGGATCTCGGGCCTCTATCAGCGGCGGCATGAGGCCGAGCTGCGGCTGGCGGCGACCGAGCAGAATCTGGCCCGGATTGATGACGTGGTGGAACAGCTGGCCAGCCAGTTGGCCACGCTGGCCCGGCAGGCCCGGCAGGCGGCGCGTTATCGCGAGATCGGGGAAGAGCTGCGCCGCGCCGAAGGTATGTTGCTGTATCGGCGCTGGCGCGAGGCCGATCAGGCCAGGCTGGAGGCCGAAGAGGCGCTGCGCAGCCGTCTGGTTGCGGCCGGTCAGGCCGAACAGGCCGCGCGGGCGGCGGGCAAGGCGCGGATGGCAGCCGAGGATGCGCTGCCCCCCAAACGCGAGGAAGAGGCGATTGCCGGGGCCGTGTTGCAGCGCCTTGTGGTGCAGCGCGATGCCCTGAACGATCAGGAGGCGCGGGCGCGGCAGGTGATCGACACGCTGCATGGCCGCATCGCCCAACTGGCGCGGGATCTGGAGCGTGAAGCGGGCCTGAACCGCGACGCGGGCGAGACCATCGGGCGGCTGGAATGGGAGCAGGAGGCGCTGGTCAAGGCGCATGACGGCCATGAGGACCGGCTGGTCGAGGCGCAGGACACCGCGCGCGAGGCGGCGGCGATCCTGTCAGAGCGCGAAGGCGCGCTGTCCGAGCGGACCGAGGATGTGGCCCGGCTGGCGGCGCGGCATCAATCGGCGCAGCGGCTGCTGTCGGATACCCGCGCCACAGTGAACCGCGCCGAAACCGAGGCCGCGCGCGCCGCAGAGGCGGTTCTGGCTGCACAGGAGGCGCTGGACAGCGCCGCCGAGGCGCAGGACGCGGCGGGCATGGCGCAGGAAGAGGCCATCGGCATGGCCGAGGCCGCCGAAGAGGCGCTGGCCAATGCCGAAGAAGCCCGCGCCGAAGTGCAGGGGCGCGAGGCGGATGCGCGGGCGGCGCGTTCGGCGGCCGAGGGCGAGGCCAATGCGCTGCGCGCCGAAGTGGCGGCGCTGACCCGTCTGGTGGAGCGGGAAACGGCGGCGGGCGTGCAATTGCTGGACCGGGTTCAGGTGGAACCGGGCTATGAAGCGGCACTGGGTGCGGCGCTGGCCGATGATCTGCGCGCGCCGGAGCTGGGGGCCGAAGGCGGATCGGGTTGGGCCGTGCTGCCGGACTATGCCAGCGAACAACCGCTGCCCGAAGGCGTGACGCCACTGGCCGCGCATGTCGGGGTGCCGGAGGTGCTGCGGCGCAGGATCGGCCAGATCGGTCTGGTGGATCCGGCGCAGGCCGCCCGCTTGCAGGTGGACTTGCAGCCGGGGCAGCGGCTGGTCAGCCTTGCGGGCGATCTGTGGCGCTGGGACGGGTTCCGCGCCGGGGCCGAAGACGCGCCCTCGGCGGCGGCGCTGCGCCTGCGGCAGCTGAACCGCCTTGTGCAGTTGAAACGCGATCTGGAGGATGTGGCGGCGCGGTCCGAAGGCGCGCGGCAGGCGCATGAGGCCTTGCAGGCACGCTTGTCCGATCTGGCGCGCGCCGATCAGATGGCGCGCGATGCCCGGCGCGCGGCAGATGCCCGCGTGACCGAGGTGGGCCGGGCACTGGCCCGGGCCGAGGCCGACCGCTCGATTGCGGGCGGCAAGCTGGAGGCCGCGCGTCTGGCGGTGACACGGTTTGAGGATGAGGCGATGGCGGCGCGGGCGCGGCTGGCCGAGGCGGAGGCCGGGGCCGAAGGTCTGGGCGATCTGGAGGCGGCGCGGGCCGGGATCGAGGCGCTGCGCATTGCGGTGGAGGCCGCGCGCATCACCATGATGTCGCGCCGCTCGGCGCAGGACGAACTGCGCCGCGAGGGCGAGGCCCGGGTACGGCGGCGGCAAGAGGTCACCAAGGAAATCTCGGGCTGGCGGCATCGGCTGGAGACGGCGGAAAAGCGCAGTGCCGAACTGGCCGAACGCAAGGCCGAGGCCGAGGAGGAACTGCTGGAAGCCTCTGCCGCGCCCGAAGAAATCGCCATCAAGCGCGAAGAGCTGGGCGAGGCGATCGACGCGGCAGAGCAGCGCCGCCGCCGGGCCGCAGATGCGCTGGCCTTGGCCGAAACCGCCTTGCGCGAGGCGCAGGCCGCCGAACGCGAGGCCGAACGCGCGGCGGGCGAGGCGCGCGAAGGCCGGGCGCGGGCCGATGCGCGGGCCGATGCCGCGCGCGAAACCGTGGCCTATGCCGCCGAGCGTATCCGCGAGGATATGGAGCTGTCGCCTGCGCAACTGCTCGACACGCTTGCCGCCGACCCTGACCGGATGCCCGCGGCGGATCAGCTGGATGCCGATGTGAACCGCCTGAAACGCCAGCGCGAGGCCTTGGGCGCGGTGAACCTGCGGGCCGAAGAAGACGCCAAGGCGGTGCAGGTGGAACATGACACGCTGAAACAGGAAAAGCTGGATCTGGAGGAGGCGATCAAAAAGCTGCGCGGCGGGATTCAGGGCCTGAACCGCGAGGGGCGCGAGCGGTTGCTGACGGCGTTTGAACAGGTCAACGGCTCTTTCGCCACGCTGTTCACCCATCTGTTCGGCGGCGGCGAGGCGCGGCTGGTGCTGGTGGAAAGCGATGATCCGCTGGAGGCGGGGCTGGAGATCATGTGCCAGCCGCCGGGCAAGAAGCTGGCCGTGCTGTCGCTTTTGTCGGGCGGCGAACAGACCTTGACCGCGCTGGCGCTGATCTTTGCCGTCTTCCTCGCCAATCCTGCGCCGATCTGCGTGCTGGACGAGGTGGATGCGCCGCTGGACGATGCCAATGTGACGCGCTTCTGTGACCTGCTGGACGAGATGACGCGGCGCACCGAGACGCGCTTTCTCATCATCACGCACCACGCCGTGACCATGGCGCGCATGGACCGGCTGTTCGGGGTGACCATGGTGGAACAGGGGGTCAGCCAATTGGTGAGCGTGGATCTGAAAAAAGCCGAGGCGCTGGTGGCATGACCCCGCAGGACGTGGCAGAGGCGCTGCGCGCCGCCGGGTTTTGTGGCGTCGAGGCCGAGGGTGGGGTGATCTATGCGCGTGTCGCCCCGCAAGCCCCCGAGTTTCGCGCCGAAGAGGGCGCGGCTGGCTGGCGTCTGGTCCTGCCCTGGAACATCTCGCCCCCGGCCGCTGCGCTGGCCGCGTGGAACGCGGCGATGGGCAGCGCCCGGATGCAGATGGTGCAGGGCGAGGCGCAGCTGGTGATGGCCTATCCCGGCCCCGAGGTGCTGCCGCGCTGGGCGGCGCTGGCGGGCGAGGCCGAGGCGCATTTTATCCGGTGGCGGCGGCAGCGGCGGCCCTGGGAAGGCATGTGAGGCTCAGAGGATGCGGGGTCAGCCGGTGATCCGGCTCAGCCGGTCGCCAAGCCGCATCTCGCCATCCTGTTCGACCGAACACAGAATGCCGCGCAGCCGCAAGGCCGGGTGGCCGGGCAGCGTGACCCAGGCCTTTGCATCGGCCCCATAGCGCACCTTCCATTTCACACAGGCATCGTTGAACAGGTCGCTGACGCGCAGAACAGCGGTGCCCGCCTGCAACAGCGTGCCGACGGGCAGATTTTCCTCGGTCATGTCCAGATCGGCCACAATGGTATCGCCCGGATGCGGGGTGCCGATACGGTCGCGCCAGACCAGATCCATCACCCGCAGGGGCAGGATGGACACCTGAATACGCGGATCGCCCGACCCATCGGCCAGCCGGACCCAGGGCGCGGTGCCGAAGCGTTCGCCGGGGATGCCATCGCGGCGCGTTAACGTGATGGCCTCCCGAAAGTCGCGCTCGCCATAGCCCGGGCGAAAGCACAGTTGCAGGATCGGCGCGGCATCCTTGGGTGTAGCCAGCACATGCGGCAGGGCCGCCATCAGCTCGGGCAGGGTGATCGGGGTCAAAACAGCACCATCAGACAGGTCAGACACAGCATCAGCCCCCAGGCCCGCCACAGCGCCGTGCAGGCGGCGTCGATCTGCGCCGGGCCGGGGCTGCGCTGGCCTTCGGGGTAAACCCAGGGGAAATCGCGCATCTCGCCATTGTAGCTGCGCGGCCCGGACAGGCTGATGCCCAGAACCACCGCCATCGCCGCCTCGGGCCAGCCCGCATTGGGCGAACGGTGCAGCGGCGCATCGCGCAGGAGGATGCGCGCGGCGTCAAACCGGCCATGGCTGAGCAGGATCAGCAGCGCGGTCAGCCGGGCCGGGATCAGGTTCAGCAGATCATCGAACCGTGCCGCCGCCCAGCCGAACTGCTCATGGCGCGGGGTGCGGTGGCCGATCATGCTGTCGGCGGTATTGGTGATCTTGTAGAGCAACAGGCCCGGCAGCCCGCCGATCAGATACCACAGCAGCGGCGCAATCACGCCATCCGACAGGTTCTCGGCCGCGCTTTCGATGGCGGCGCGGGTGACGGCGGGGCCATCCATCGCGGCGGTGTCGCGCCCGACGATGCGCGCCACCATGCGGCGACCCTCGGTGATCGACATGCGCAGCCCGTCGCCCACCACGCGCACATGATCGACAAGGCTGCGCTGCGCCAGCAGCACGGCCACGGTGACAATCTCCAGCACGCCGCAATCCGGGATCAGATGGATCAGCCATCCCAGCAGCAGCGCCGCCCCGCCCAGCCCTGCCATGGCGGCCACCCCTTTCAGGCGGCGCGCGGGGCCATGGTTCAGCCGTGTGTCAGCCCAGCCGACGGCGCGGCCCATCAGCACGGCGGGGTGCGGATAGCGGCTCCACAGCAGCTTTGGCTCGCCCAGGGCCGCATCGAGCAGCATGGCGGGGATCAGCAGCGCGGCGCTCATGCCCGTGCCTCTGAGATCGCGCGCCCCAGCCGCGCCCAGCCGCTGGCGGGGGGCAGGCCAAGGCGCAGCCAGCGGGTTGAATAGGGAAAGATCCGGCTCCAGATCCGGTGGCGGGCGAGGTGGTGCTGCCAGTCTGCCGCCACGCCCACGTCATACAGGCGGAACAGCGATGTGCCGCCCACCGCCGGGGCGGGCATCAGCGCGTCAAGCCGGGCGGCATCCCGGTCAAGCCGGGCGCGGGTGTCGGCAGCCCAAGCCGGATCGGCCAGCGCCGCAGCGCCAACCCGCAGCGCCGGGCCAGACACCGGCCAGGGGCCAAGCCGCGTCGCCATTTGCGCGATCAATGCGGGATCCCCGATGGCAAAGCCCAGGCGCAGCCCGGCCAGCCCCCAGAACTTGCCAAAGCTTTTCAGCACGATGGTTCCGGGGTCTGCCGCGCGGGCGATCAGGCTGCGATCTGGCGCGATGTCGCAAAAGCTTTCGTCGATCACCGTCAGCGCGGCCTGCGATCCGCCATCCCAGAACCGGCCATCCGGGTTGTTGGGATGCACCCGCACCTGCGCATCGGCAGGGCCATCGGTCAGCGCCCAGCCTGCGGCGCGAAAGGCGCGGGCATGTTCGTTATAGGTGGGGGCGGGGATACGCACACACGTCGCAGGCACAAGCTGCGGGATCAGCGCAATCGGAGCCGAGGCTCCGGGCGTGGGCAGAACCGCAGCCCCTTCGGGCACCGACCAGCAGCGCCGGGCGGCGGTGATCAACGCCGCATGGGCGGCCTGATCGGGCAGGGCGGTCCAATCCTGCGGCAGAAAGGCGGGCAAGGGATAGGGTTCGGGGTTGATGCCGGTCGACAGGTCGATCCAGTCGGCGCGGTGGCCGCCAAAGCGCGCCGCTGCGGCGTCGATACCGCCACCATGATCGGGGGTCTGTTCCGTCTGCATCCTGCCCTCGTGCTTTGGGTCAGAGATTGCCGATTTGCACAGGGAAGGCAACAGCCCGCCGCGCCCGGCGATTCGGCCCCTGCTGCGGCTTTCCCGCAACGCCGGTCCGGGCTTTGTGCGGCAATGGCGGATTTGGACGGATTCTGTCGGCTGTTACCTTGATTTTAACATGATGTGGCAGACACTTGTTTTCGGAGGACGGGAGGCGAAGATGCTGGAATTTCTGCCCAAGGAGCTGCGCGAGGGGCTGGACCTCGCGATGGTGCGCAAGGCACGGCGCAGCCGGTTGCGGGTGCAACTGGGCGAGGCGGTGTTTCCGGTGCTGCATCTGACGACCGAGGTGATCGTGCTGGATGCCGAGCGCACACCCCGTCTGCGCGGGCTGGTCGATGTGTTCGATGGCGCACGGCATATCCTGCAAGGCCTGATCGTGGCCACCCGGGTGGAAAACGGGCGGCTTGTCTGCGAATTCAAACGCGCGACCGTGGTCAGCGAAACGGCCCCGCTGGATTTCTGGCGCGATGAAAACGCGCCGGTGGCCTATCTGCCCAAACACTAGGGACGGATTTCCACTTCGGTGCCCAAAGGGGTTGCGGCCCAAAGCTCCGCAATCTCGGCATTGCCGAGCGCGATGCAGCCTGCCGTCCAGTCATGCCGCAACAGGCTCTGCGCGGGCAGGACATTGGGCTGGCCGTGCAGGAAGATATCGCCGCCCGGATCATAGCCCCCGGCACGGGCGCGCGCGATGTCATCGGCTTGCGGATAGTTCAGGCCCAGCGACAGGTGATAGGCGCTGGCCGCATTGCGGCGGTCGATGCGAAACAGCCCTTCGGGCGTGCGGCCATCACCCTGTCGCTGCTTGTCGCCTTCGGGCGCAAACCCCAGCGCGATGCGATAGGTCTTCACCGCCTGACCTTCGCGGAACACGGTCAGGCGGCGGGCAGATTTCTCGATCAGGATGCGGTCGATCTGGCCAGTCAGCGCGATGTCTGGGCGCGGGGGCGGCGCCGGTCGCAGCCAGATCAGCGCCCCTGCCGCTCCCAGAAGCGCGAGCAGGGTCAACACAGAAAAGATCCGCGCCAGCCAGGTCATTGCAGATCGGCAAAGGCCTTTTGCAGCCGCGCCACCGCGTCGATCACCTGCGCGCGCGGGGCCGCGAGGTTGAAGCGCAGGAAGCTTTCGCCGCCCGCGCCGAAGGTGGCCCCATGATTGGCCACGATCTGCGCATCGGTCTGCACACGCGCGATGACATCGGCGGAATCCATGCCGGTATCGGCAAAATCGACCCATGCCAGATAGGTGGCCTCCAGCGGCATGGAGCGCAGGCCCGGAATGGCATTCACCCCGTCATCGAACAGGCGGCGATTGCCTTCCAGGTAGGTCATCAGCGCATCGACCCAGGCCGCCCCTTCCGCCGAATAGGCCGCCGTCGCCATGAACAGGCCAAAGGAATTGGCCGAGATGCCCATGGCGTTCATCCGGGCGGCAAAGCGGGCGCGCAGCGCGGGATCGAGGATGATCACATTGCCGGAATGGCTGCCTGCGATGTTGAAGGTCTTTGTCGTCGCCGTCATCATCACCAGCCGGTCGACCACATCCGGTGCCGCCAGCGGCATGACGGTATGGTGCTGCCCCGGAAACACCAGATCATGGTGGATCTCGTCCGACACGAGGATCAGGTCGTGGCGTTTGCAGAAATCGGCAATGGCGCGCAGCTCGTCGCGCGACCAGACCCGACCGCCGGGATTGTGCGGAGAGCACAGAATCATCATGCGGGTGCGCGGGGTGATCTGTTCATCCCACCCCGAAATGTCGAGCATGTAGCGCCCGGCATCATTGCGCAGCTTGCATTCGATCACATCGCGCCCGGCTGCTTTGATGACGCGCGCGAAGGCGTGATACACGGGCGTCATCAGCACCACCGCATCGCCGGGCTGGGTGAAGCTGTCGACGCACATCGCCGTGCCGTTGACCAGACCGTGCGTGGTGAAAATCGCCTCGGCGGGCACCTCCCAATCGTGGCGATTGGCCATCCACCAGCGGATCGCCGCCAGATACTCTGCATCGTCGCCGTAATAGCCATAGACGCCATGCGCGGCCATGCCCTCGACCGCCTGTTGCACACAGGCCGGGGGCCGGAATTCCATATCCGCAACCCACATGGCGATGCCGGTCTGGGCGGGCACGCCGTAAAGCTTTTCCATCATGTCCCATTTCACGCAATGCGTGCCGTGGCGTTGGATCACCTCGTCAAAGCAGGTGGGGCTGATCTGCGGAATGGGATGCGCGATGGTCATGGTTTGGTTCCTTATGGTCACACACAGCCTAACGCGGTGGCAGGCGGCTGCAAGGGATGCCCGGCAGGATAGGGGAATGGTCGAAATTTTCCACATCCCGCGCTGCAACTGCCTGAAATCTCTGGTTGTATGTGACATGGTGAGATTTTTTCGCAGAAATTGATATAGATAAGAGATTTTATCCCAGACGCAGAAAATTCGCCGCAGCGGTCTGTGACGCTCTCCCACCCTGCGCGCGGGCATTGCAGGAAAGGCGCAGTTTGCGTAAATCAGGCACATGATACGCCCGATCCTCATCCACCCCGATCCCCGCCTCAAGAAGCTCTGCGAGCCGATTGCCGCTGTCACGCCCGAACTGGGCAAGCTGGCCGAGGATATGCTGGACACCATGTATGACGCGCCGGGCATCGGTCTGGCCGCGCCGCAGATCGGCGTGACCCGCCGCCTGATCGTGCTGGATTGCGAAAAAGAGCCGGGCCATGCACCCCGGCCTCTGGTGATGTTCAACCCGGAAATCATCTGGTCCTCTGAAGACCTGTCGACCTATGAGGAAGGCTGTCTGTCGATCCCGGATCAATATGCCGAGGTGGAGCGCCCGGCCGAAGTGCAGGTGCGCTGGCTGGGGCTGGATGGCAAGCTGCAGGAAGAGCAGTTCTCGGGCCTCTGGGCCACCTGCGTGCAGCACGAGATCGACCATCTGAACGGCAAGCTGTTCATTGATTTTCTGGGGCCGCTCAAGCGGCAGATGATCACGCGGCGGATGGAAAAGCTGAAACGTGAACGGGCGCGGCAGGCCTGATGGCGATCCTGCCCATTCTGACCTGGCCTGACCGGCGGCTCAGCCGCCGCTGCGCCGAGGTGGCCGAGATCACGCCCGAGGTGGCGCAGCTTGCTGCGGATATGCTGGAGACCATGTATGCGGCACCGGGGCGCGGGCTGGCCGGGCCACAGGTTGGCGCGATGCTGCGGCTGTTCGTGATGGATACCGATTGGAAAGACGGGCCGCGCGCCCCGAAAGTGGTCATCAACCCCGATATCCTGTGGATGGATGACACCCGCATCGAAGGGCCGGAGGGCTGCCTGTCGCTGCCCGGCATCATCCCGCAGATCAGCCGCGCGACCGCCATCCGCCTGCGCTATACCGGGCTGGACGGGGCCGAGCGGGAAGAACTGCTGCACGGTTTTGCCGCGATCTGCGCCCAGCATGAATTCGATCACCTTGACGGGATCATGACCCTGAACCGCCTTGCGCCCGAGGCGCGGGCCATAGCCGAAAAGCAGTATTACCTGTGACCGTCCGCCGCTGCCTGCCCTGGCCGGACAAACGCCTGCAAACCCCCGCAGCCCCCGTGGACGCGATCACCGACGAGGTGCGCGCGATCTGGGCCGATATGGTCGACACCATGGATGCGATGCCCGGCTATGGGCTGGGCGCGCCACAGATCGGCGTGATGCTGCGGTTGGCAGTGGTCGATTGCTCGGACGAGCGGGGCCGTGCCGTGCTGATGGCCAATCCCGAGGTGTTGTTTGCCAGCGGCCAGTTCCGCGAGCATGAAGAGGCCAGCCCCAATCTGCCCGGCGTGTCGGCGGTAATCGCCCGGCCGCGTGCGGTGACGGTGCGGTTTCTGAATGCCGAAGGGGAGATGGAGGACCGCGATTTTGTGAACCTCTGGGCCACCTCTGTGCAGCATCAGATCGACCATCTGAATGGCTGCCTGTATTTTGACCATCTGAAACCGTTGAAACGCAAGATGCTGATTGCCAAGGCCGAAAAGCTGCGGGGCCGGGCATGAAGGTTGTGTTCATGGGCACGCCCGAGTTTTCGGTGCCGGTGCTGGAGGCGCTGGCGCGGGATCACGAGGTGGTCTGTGTCTATAGCCAGCCACCGCGCCCGGCGGGGCGGGGCAAGAAAGACCGCCCGTCGCCGGTGCAGGCGCGGGCGGAAGGCTTGGGCCTGCCGGTGCGTCATCCGGTCAGCCTGAAAAGCGCCGAGGCGCAGGCCGAGTTTGCGGCGCTTGGGGCGGATGTGGCGGTGGTGGTCGCCTATGGGCTGATCCTGCCGCAGCCGGTACTGGATGCGCCGCGCCATGGCTGCCTGAACATCCATGCGAGCCTGTTGCCGCGTTGGCGCGGGGCTGCGCCGATCCATCGGGCCATCATGGCCGGGGATGCGGAAACCGGCATCTGCATCATGCAGATGGAGGCCGGGCTGGACACCGGCCCGGTACTGCTGCGCGAGGCCGTGGCGATCGGCGCGGACGAGACGACCGGGCAGCTGCATGACCGGCTGAGCGGCATGGGCGCGCGGCTGATCGGCACCGCACTGGCGCAGCTGCCGGACCTGCACCCGGAGGTGCAGGCGGCAGAGGGCGTGACCTATGCCAGCAAGATCGACAAATCCGAAGCGCAGGTGGATTGGACCCGGCCCGCCACCGAGGTGGATCGTCTGATCCGGGGCCTCTCGCCCTTTCCGGGGGCCTGGTGCCAGATTGGTGGCGAGCGGGTGAAGCTGCTCGGCTCGCATCTGGCCGAGGGGCAGGGCGCGCCGGGGCAGGTGCTGCATGGGCTGACCGTGGCCTGTGGCAGTGGCGCGGTGGCGGTGACGCTGGCGCAGCGCGAAGGCAAGAAACCTATGGCCCCCGATGCGTTTTTGCGCGGCTTTACCCTGCCCGACCGTCTGGTCTGATCTGCGGGCCATGGACAGGCGGCAGGGCTTGGGTCACTCTGCAACAGAACCGCGAAAGGGCCCGTGATGTCATTGTTTCTGTTGATCCTGATTGTGGGGGCCGCAGCGGGCTTCCTTGCCACCCGGTTCATGCGGGTGCAGACCGATGTGCCGACCACCATCGCCCTGGGCATGGCCGGGGCGGCGGTGTCGTGGTTCGTGCTGCGGCTGATCGCCAAGCTTGCCGGATCGGGGCTGATGTTCATCGGCGCGGTGCTGGGGGCGATGGCGCTGATCTGGATCTGGAAGACCTATATCAGTCGCTGAGGCGCTTTACCGCGTCTTTCAGGCGAAAGCCCTTGCCGCCTGCCATCTGCCACAGCATCTGCCCCTGCCAGGCCGCGAACAGCAGCGCCGCTGTCTCGCGCCCCTTTGCGCCGCCGCCCAGCCGCAGCGCCAGCGCGGTTTCCACCTGCGCGCGCCAGGTTTCGGCACGGGCGCGCAGCACGGGATCGCGGAAATCCGCCGCCAGCAGCGTCAGATCCGAGGTTTCCGGCGCATCCGCCCCCAGCGCCTTGAGCAGGGCCTGCGCCCCTTTGGCGTTCAGCGCGGCATCGCCTTCGGCCTGGGTCGTGGTGGCCTCCAGCGCATCCCAGGCTGCGGCGAGGGCCGCACGCAGCATGGCATCGCGCGAGCCGAACCGTTGCACCAGCGTCGCGGCGGCCAGGCCCGTGGCCTGCGAGATGGTGGAGAAGGACACCGCCTTTTCGCCGCCCTGTGCCATCAGGTGCCGGATTTCGGCAAAAACAGCCGTGTCGGGAATGAGTTTCTTGCGGGCCATGGCGCTATCATAAGTGAATAAAAGGTTATGAAAAGAGGGCTTTGCACAGAATCAGCGGTTCAGCCCGTCGCGCGGCGGGCGGGGGTGATAGACCGGCAGCCGCCAGCCAAAGCCCAGCGATCCGGCGCGCAGGGTAAAGGTCACCCCGGCACAGGCCAGCAGGGCGACATCACGCCCCAGCCCGGCCAGCAGCACGGCGGCGGCGGCCCCGGCAAAGGCTGCGGTGACGTAAAGCTCGCCCTGCCGCAGCACCAGTGGCACCTCGTTGCACACCACGTCGCGCATCAGGCCGCCCATGCAGCCGGTGATCATGCCCATTACCAGCACCACCGGCCAGCCCAGCCCGGCCCCCATCGCCACCCCCACCCCGGCTGGCACCGCAATCGCCAGCGCACAGGCATCCAGCCAGAGCAGCGCGCGAAACCGGCTTTCCAGCCGGTGTGCGGCAAAAAACACCAGAATGGCGGCAGCCGAGGCCACGGCGAGGATGGCCGGATTGCCGACCCAGAACACCGGCTCGCGGTTGATCAGCACATCGCGCAGCGTGCCGCCGCCCACCGCCGTCAGGCAGGCGATGAAGATGAAGCCCACGATGTCCAGCTGCGCCCGGCTGGCAACCAGCGCCCCCGTCAGAGCAAAAACCGCGACCGAGACGTAATCAAGGGCCGACAGCAGGGTCATGCTGCCGGGGCCTTTTTCGGTTTGAACGGCGCCATGCCTGCGCGGGCCAGCTCGTCGGCGCGTTCATTCTCGGCATGGCCCGCATGGCCCTTGATCCATTTCCACGTCACCTGATGGCGGGCCTGTGCCGCATCCAGCCGTTGCCACAGATCGACATTCTTGACCGGCGGGCCACCAGCGGTGCGCCAGCCCTTGCGCTTCCATCCGGCCATCCATTCGGTGATGCCGTTTTTGACATAGGCACTGTCGGTGACGATGGTGATGGCCGAGGTTTTGGTCAGCGCCTCAAGCGCCGAAATCGCGGCCATCAGCTCCATCCGGTTGTTGGTCGTGTCCGGCTCGCCCCCGTTCAGCGTGCGCTCCTTCACCACCACAGCCCCTTCGCGGGCCAGCATCAGCACACCCCAGCCACCGGGGCCGGGATTGCCGGAACAGGCACCATCGGTATAGGCGTAAAGGTCTGGCATGGCTGTCCTCTGTGCTCAACGTCCTAGCGTGTGCCATAGCCTGCCCGGCGCGGGGATGCCAGCGCGGCCCGGATCAGGCGGCGCGTTCCATCGCCAGTTTCGCGCCCAGCCCGGCAAAGGAGGCGGCAAAGGCGCGGCGCAGCCATGCCATTACCGAAGGGCTGCCCAGCAGTGCCCGGCGGCCTGTGGCGGCCAGCACGGCATAGAGCAGGAAGGTGACAAAGGTCATGGCAGAAAAGCCAAGGCCCAGTTCGATCATCAGGCCGAGGGTCGCGCCCTGCGTCGGCAGGAATTGCGGCAGGAAGGCCACGAAGAACAGGGGCAGCTTCGGGTTCAGGATATTCAGCAGCACCCCGCGCCACACGATCCGCCCGATGGGGGCCGGGGCCGCAGGGGCGATATCCATGCCGCCCTTTGCCTTCAGCACGGCCCAGGCCATCCACAGCAGATAGGCGACCCCGGCATATTTCACGGTCTGGAACAGCACGGCACTGGTGTGCAGCACGGCGGCAAGGCCCGCCAGCGCCACGATCAGATGCAGCACCGTGGCAATGGTGCAGCCGATCGAGGCCCAGATCCCGGCGCGAAAGCCGCCCCCCAGGGTCATCGACAGGGTATAGACCACGCCGATACCGGGCGCGATGCAGACGACAAAGGCGGTCAACAGGAATTCGGGCGACATGGGTAAACCTCCGCTGGGTGTCTTACCCTATGCGATGCGTCGTATCTGACAAGCCAAGACTGACGGCGGGTTTCCTATTCCTGCACGCGCAGGACGCGGGGCACCTTGAACTCAACATGCTCTTTTGCGGTTTCCACCAGTTCGACCGTGGTGTCATAGCGGCTGCGGAACGCATCCAGCACCTCGTTCACCAGCACTTCGGGGGCCGAGGCCCCGGCGGTGATGCCGACGCTCCGGATGCCCTCCAGCGCGCGCCAGTCGATTTCGGTGGCGCGGTGCACCAGCTGCGCATAGGCGCAGCCTGCGGCCCGGCCCACCTCGACCAGACGGCGGGAATTGGAGCTGTTGGGCGCGCCGATCACCAGCAGCGCGTCGATCTTCGGCGCAATCGCCTTGACCGAGGCCTGGCGGTTGGTGGTGGCGTAACAGATGTCTTCCTTGTGCGGCCCGATGATTGCTGGGAAACGCGCCTGAAGGGCGGCGACAATCGCGGCGGTATCATCCACCGACAGCGTGGTCTGGGTGATGAAGGCGAGTTTGGCCGGATCGCGCGGGCGGACCTGCGCCACATCCTCGACCGTTTCCACCAGCAAGACCTCACCCGCTGGCAGTTGCCCCATGGTGCCGATGGTCTCGGGATGGCCCGCATGGCCGATCATCACCATTTGCAGTCCGGCCTCGTGATGGCGCTCTGCCTCGATATGCACCTTGCTGACCAGCGGGCAGGTGGCATCGACATAGATCATCTCGCGCCGCGCCGCTTCGGCCGGGATGGATTTGGGCACGCCATGCGCCGAAAAGATCACCGGGCGGTCATCCGGCACGTCGTCCAGCTCTTCGACAAAGACCGCGCCAAGCGCCTTGAGGCCGTCGACCACATATTTGTTGTGAACGATTTCGTGGCGCACATAGACCGGCGCGCCCCATTTGGTCAGCGCCATTTCCACGATCTTGATGGCGCGATCCACACCCGCGCAGAAACCGCGCGGCGCTGCGAGATAAAGGGTCAGGGCGGGTTTTGTCGTCATGGCGGCCTCGGGCTGGGATGGGGTTCAGGTAGGGCTTCGCGCGGCTCAGGTCCAGCCCCAAGCGATCACACCTGCGGTCAGCGCGGCCAGCACGGTGTAACGGGCGGTCTTGGCAAAGCCGACGATCAGCACGAATTGCCAGATCGGCACCCGCAGCGCCCCGGCGACAAAGCAGATCACATCGCCCAAAGGGGCCCAGCTGAGCAGCAGCGTCCAGCGCCCCCAGCGCTGATACCAGCGTTCCGCCCGCGCCAGCTGTGCCTCGGCCAGCGCAAAGCGCCCCTCCAGCCGCCGCGCGCCGCGCCCCAGGGCCCATGTCAGCGCCGATCCGGCGGTATTGCCAAGGCCCGCCACGGCGATCAGCAGCCATAGCGGCACTTTGCCTGCCAGTTGCAGGCCGACAAAGACGGGTTCGGATTGGAAGGGCAGCGGCGTGGCGGCCAGAAATGCCGCCACCAGCATGCCGAACAGCGAGGCGGGCAGCATCATGCGCGCACCGCACTCGCAAAACACAGACGCGCAGGTCTGCATGGTGCCATCCCCGCACCGATGCCGATCTGCGCGCCTGTCTTGGGTCTGCGTCTGGTCAGGGCGTCAGCCGCCCGGAACCGCATTTATTTCACGTCGACCGACAGATCCTCGCGTTCCAGACGCGGTTCGCGGGGCGGGCGGCCGATCACTTCGCGCAGTTCGTCCAGTTCGATGAAATTGTCGGCTTGACGGCGCAATTCATCGGCGATCATCGGCGGCTGGCTGCGGATGGTGGAGACCACCGACACGCGCACGCCCTGCCGCTGAAGGCTTTCCACCAGCGGCCGGAAATCGCCATCGCCCGAAAACAGCACGATATGATCGACGCGCGGTGCCAGCTCCATGGCGTTCACCGTCAGCTCGATGTCCATATTGCCTTTGACTTTGCGGCGGCCCTGACTGTCGGTGTATTCCTTGGCCGGTTTGGTGACCATAGTGAAGCCATTGTAGTGCAGCCAGTCAACCAGCGGGCGAATGGGCGAATAATCGTCATTCTCCAGTAGGGCGGTATAGTAGAAGGCGCGCAGCAGTTTGCCCCGGCGCATGAACTCCTGTCGAAGCAGCTTGTAGTCGATGTCAAACCCCAGGGCCTTCGCGGCGGCGTAAAGGTTTGATCCGTCTATGAACAGCGCAAGCCGTTCGTCCTTGTAAAACATATGTCTTTCCCCTCAAATATGCTTCGCGGCCAACATGAGCGTGAGTGGTGGTCGTGCCTTCAGAAAAACGCGCGAAACGTGATTGGATACCAATCAGTCTGCAAACCGCGCAACCCATACTTAAGAGAGTATCATTGACCCTCCCAACTGCAAGTCATGCGCTTGTCGCTTTTGGTGCCAATCTTCCTTTTGCCGACATGCCCCCGGCAGAGACCCTGCGTGCAGCGCTCGCCGCCCTTGTGGAGGAGGGGTTTCCACTTCTGCGTGTCAGTAGAATATATGCCTCTCCCTGCTTTCCGACAGGGGCTGGTCCCGATTATGTGAACGGGGCGGCGGTGATTGACGCGGGCGGGCGGTCGGCGGCGGAGGTTCTGGCAGCGCTTCACCGGATCGAGGCGCGGTTTGGCCGCGAACGCGCGACCCGCTGGGGCATGCGCACGCTGGATCTGGATCTGATTGCGCTGGGGGGGCTGGTGCTGCCGGATGCCGCGACCCAACAGGCCTGGCGCGATCTGCCTGCCGATCAGCAGGCCCGGCTTGCGCCCGATCACCTGATCCTGCCGCATCCGCGGATGCAGGACCGCGCCTTTGTGCTGGTGCCGCTGGCCGAGGTGGCGGGCGATTGGGTGCATCCGCTGCTGGGCAAAACCGTCTGTGCGCTGCGCGATGCGTTGCCTGCCGCCGCTTTGGCAGAGCTCGCATTGGCGTGATGCCGCACTGCCCGGTGGATTCCGGTCTTGTCAAGTGTCTTGCGGCGGCTTAAAGAGGCCGTTCACTGCCCCCAGTCCACAACGGAGTACCCCATGGCCCGCGTGACGGTCGAAGATTGCGTTGACAAGGTCCCCAACCGGTTCGAGCTGGTGATGCTTGCTGCCCATCGTGCCCGCGAGATTGCTGCCGGTTCCCCGCTGACAGTGGACCGCGACAATGACAAGAACCCCGTCGTCTCGCTGCGCGAGATTGCGGAAGAAACCCAAAGCGCCGATTCGCTGCGCGAGCGGATGATCGAAAGCCATCAGACCCAGATCGAAGTCGATGAGCCGGAAGAAGACCAGATGGCCATGCTCATGGGCAATGGCGAGATGGTGGATCGCCCCGCACAGGACGACATGTCGGAAGAGAAACTGCTGCGCGCCTTGATGGAAGCGCAGGGCGACCACTGAGTCGCATATAAGGCAAGGATGCGGCGAGGATGATCGACGTCGAAGACCTGATCGCCCTCGTCCGCAATTACAATCCGCGCACCAATGCCGACCTGATCCGCCAAGCGTATAGCTATGGCAAGCTGATGCATGACGGGCAGTTCCGCAAATCGGGCGAGCCCTATTTCACGCATCCCGTGGCGGTGGCCGCGATCCTGACCGAACAGCGGCTGGACGATGCGACCATCGTGACCGCCCTGCTGCATGACACGATCGAAGATACCAAATCCACCTATGCCGAAGTGGCGCGCATGTTCGGCGAAGAAGTGGCCGAGCTTGTGGATGGCGTGACCAAGCTCACCAATCTGCAACTCACCTCGACCGAATCGAAGCAGGCGGAAAATTTCCGCAAGTTGTTCGTTGCCATGTCGCGCGATCTGCGGGTGATCCTGGTCAAGCTGGCCGACCGTCTGCACAACATGCGCACGATCAAGTCGATGCGCCCGGAAAAGCAGGCGCAAAAGGCACGCGAGACGATGGAGATCTATGCGCCGCTGGCCGGGCGCATGGGGATGCAGTGGATGCGCGAAGAGCTGGAAGACCTCAGCTTTCGTGTGCTGAACCCCGAGGCGCGCAATTCCATCATCCGTCGCTTCATCACGCTGCAACGCGAAGCGGGCGATGTGGTGCACAAGATCAGCGCCGACATCCGCAACGAACTGGAAAAGGCGCAGATCGAGGCCGATGTCTATGGCCGGGCGAAAAAGCCCTATTCCGTCTGGCGCAAGATGCAGGAAAAGGATCTGGCCTTTTCGCGCCTGTCCGACATCTATGGGTTTCGGGTCATCACCCGGGGCGATGCCGATTGTTACCGGGTGCTGGGCGTGATCCATCAGCGCTGGCGGGCGGTGCCGGGGCGGTTCAAGGATTACATCAGCCAGCCGAAATCCAACGGCTATCGTTCGATCCACACCACCGTGTCGGGCCGTGACGGCAAGCGGGTGGAGGTGCAGATCCGCACCCGCCAGATGCACGAGGTCAACGAATCCGGCGTGGCGGCGCATTGGTCCTATCGGGAAGGCGTGCGGGCGCAGAACCCGTTTGCGGTGGATCCTGCGAAATGGGTGGCGGGCCTGACCGAGCGGCTGGGCGAGGAAGATCACGACGATTTCATGGAGAACGTGAAGCTGGAAATGTACACCGATCAGGTGTTCTGCTTCACGCCGAAGGGCGATGTGATCCAGCTGCCGCGCGGGGCCACGCCACTGGATTATGCCTATGCGATCCACACCCGGATCGGCAATTCCTGCGTGTCTGCCAAGGTGGACGGCATCCGCGTGCCGCTGTGGACCCGGCTCAAGAACGGCCAGTCGGTCGAGATCATCACCGCCGAAGGCCAGCGCCCGCAGGCCAGCTGGATCGACATCGTGACCACCGGCCGTGCCAAAGCGGCCATTCGCCGCAGTCTGCGCGAAGAGGACCGGGGCCGGTTCGTTAAACTGGGGCAAGAGCTGGCGCGCGCCGCCTTTGACCACGCGGGCAAGAAGGCGACCGACAAGGCGCTGCGCACCGCCGCCAAGATGCTGGGCCTGCCGGACGAGATCGAACTGCTGGCGCAGCTTGGCTCGGCCGAGCTGACGGCGCGCAAGGTGCTGGAGACGATCTATCCCGAACTTCAGGCGCAAAGCCCTGATGTTGTTGACGCACAGCGGCCTGTGGTGGGCCTGTCCTCGGATCAGAGCTATCGCCGCGCCTCCTGCTGTCAGCCGGTGCCGGGCGAACGGATCGTGGGCATCACCTACCGGGGGCAGGGGGTCGTGGTCCATGCGATTGATTGCCCGGCGCTGGCCGAATATGAAGAGCAACCGGAACGCTGGGTCGATCTGCGCTGGCAGGCCGGCCGCCATGCCGCGGTCAACACGGTCAGCCTGGAATTGACCATTTCCAATGACGCGGGCGTTTTGGGTCGGATCTGCACCTTGATTGGCGAGCAGAAGGCCAATATCTCAGACCTGCATTTCGTGGACCGGAAACCAGACTTTTACAAACTGGTGGTTGATGTCGATCTGCGGGATCTGGAACATCTGCACATGGTGATGACCGCGCTGGAAGCCGAAACGGAAGTGGCCCAGATTGCGCGGCACAGAGACATGAGCCGAAAGCCCTGAACGGGGCAGGGAAGAGACAGACGTGGTATTCAAGCGGCGCGATCCGCGCACATACAGCCAGATGGCCCGCGACTTCGTATATCCGAAGGGTGGTTTCCGGCGTGCCATACACTATGTGCTGCACCGGATGCGCCGCCTGCCGGACCAACCACACCGCATTGCGCGCGGGATCTTTGCCGGAACCTTCGTCAACTTTCCGCCGGTTTACGGCGTGCAGATGCTGTCGGCGGCGGCACTGGCCTGGGTGTTGCGCGGCAATATCATCGCGGCGCTGCTGGCCACCTTCCTGTCAAACCCGCTGACGACGCCGTTCATCGCGATGGGCTCGCTGAAGCTCGGCCACTGGATGCTGGGCATCGAGGCGCCGATGACCTTCATGTCGGTTTATGCCGCCTTTACCGATGCGGGCGGGCAGTTGTGGCACAATTTTCGCGCGGCCTTTACCGATGATGTGGCGCAGTGGGACAAGCTGATCGACTTTTTCTGGTTCATCTTCTGGCCCTATACGATCGGCGCGATCATTCCGGGGCTGGTGGCCAGTTTCATCGCCTATTACCTCTCGTTGCCGCTGATCCATGCTTATCAGAAGCTGCGCAGCGCCCGCCTGCGCGAAAAATCGGAAAAGCGCAAAGCCCTGAAGGCGCGGCTGGCCTCTGTGGCAAAGGGTATCGTGCCCACGCGTGAAAACGGGGATGACGATCCGCCCGGCGCAGCCTAGGGTCAGGCAGACGAAAGAGGAGAGGCTTGGAATGGCATCTGGCAAATTGCGGCTCGGCGTGAACATCGACCATGTGGCAACAGTGCGCAACGCGCGCGGGGCTGTCTGGCCCGATCCTTTGCGCGCAGCGCTGTTGGCCGAGGCGGCAGGCGCGGATGGGATCACCGCACATCTGCGCGAGGATCGCCGCCATATCCGCGACGCCGATATGGATGCCTTGCAGGCCGGTCTCGGGATTCCGCTGAATTTTGAATGTGCGGCAACCGCCGAAATGCAGGCCATCGCACTGCGGCTGGCGCCCCATGCGGTTTGCCTTGTGCCCGAACGGCGGGAAGAACGCACGACCGAGGGCGGGCTGGATGTGGCGGGCGATGCCGACCGGCTGGCCGCCTTCATTGCGCCGCTGCGCGCGGCGGGCTGCCGTGTCAGCCTGTTCATCGGTCATGATGCGCGCCAGATCGAGGCTGCCGCGCGCGTCGGTGCGGCGGTGGTGGAACTGCACACCGGCCATTACTCCGATCTGCACGCCGAGGGCCGTCTGGACGAGGCCGAAGCCGAGCTGAACGCCCTGCGCGCCGGGGCGCGACTGGCGCACGGGCTGGGGCTGGAGGTCCATGCGGGCCATGGTCTCACCTATGACAATGTAGGGCCGGTGGCGGCGATCCCCGAGGTGATGGAACTGAACATCGGGCATTTCCTGATTGGCGAGGCGATTTATCTGGGCCTTGGCCCCGCCATCGAAGAAATGCGCCGCCGGATGGACGAGGCGCGGGCTTGATCCTCGGCATCGGCACGGATCTGGCCAATATCGACCGGATAGAGGCGGTGCTGGCCCGGCATGGCGACAGGTTCCGCAAGCGCGTGTTCACCGACAGCGAACAGGCCAAGGCCGAAAGCCGCCCCCGCGCCGTAGCCGCCACCTATGCAAAACGCTGGGCCGCAAAAGAGGCCTGTTCCAAGGCGCTTGGCACCGGCCTGCGCATGGGGATCAGCTGGCGCGACATGGCGGTTTCGAACCTGCGCAGCGGTCAGCCGGTGATGCGGCTGAGCGGCTGGGCGGCTGAGCGGCTGGCCAGCATGACCCCGCCGGGCCATGAGGCGCTGGTGCATGTGACGCTGACCGACGATCACCCCTGGGCACAGGCCTTTGTGGTGATCGAGGCACGCGCGGTATCGCCGGGCATGGCCGGGCAAACTTGACTCCCGCAGCCATGGCGCGCATGTAGCGCGGCGAACAACCAAAGAGGCAGAGCATATGGCCAGCAAGGCGAAATCCGAAGGCGGTATCGTTGAGACGATCAAGACCGTGGTCTATGCCCTGCTGATTGCAGGGGCCTTCCGCACATTGCTGTTCCAGCCCTTCTGGATTCCGTCGGAATCGATGAAGGAAACGCTGCTGATCGGTGATTTTCTGTTCGTCAATAAAATGGCTTACGGCTATTCGCGCTATTCCTGCCCCTTTGCCATGTGCCCGTTCGAGGGCCGCATCCTCGGATCCGAGCCGGAGCGGGGCGATGTTGTGGTGTTCCGCCATCCGGTGAACGGCTCTGACTTCATCAAACGGCTGATCGGCCTGCCGGGCGATACCGTGCAGATGAAGAATGGCATCGTTTGGCTGAACGGCCAGGAAGTGCCGCAGACGCCCGATGGCCAATTTGAGGAAGTCTATGAACGCCAGGGCCCGATGGGCAACCTGCCGCGCTGTGAAAACGGCCCGGTGGGCGAAGGCGGGCTTTGCACCCGGTCGCGGTTCATCGAAACCCTGCCGAACGGCGTGCAGCATACCGTGCTGAACATCGACACCAATGGCTTTGGCGACAATACCGATGTATTCACCGTGCCGCCGGGCCATTACTTTTTCATGGGTGACAACCGCGACAATTCCACCGACAGCCGCTATAGTCAGGCGGTGGGTGGCGTTGGCATGTTGCCTGCGGATTATCTGATTGGCCGGGCTGACCGGATCATGTTCTCTTCTGCGGGCAAATCCATGCTGTATTTCTGGACATGGCGGTCGGATCGTTTTTTCAAGGCAGTTGAGTGAAACTCTCAGGGGATCTTCTCGCCTTTGCAGGGCGCATCGGGCACACATTCCGCACGCCGGAATTGCTGGTGCAGGCGGTGACACATGCCTCGATCTCATCCGCAACCCGCCCTGACAATCAACGGCTGGAGTTTCTGGGCGACAGGGTGTTGGGGCTTGTGATGGCCGAGGCTTTGCTGGCCGCCGATACGCGGGCGGCCGAAGGTCTGCTTGCACCCCGCTTCAACGCGCTTGTGCGCAAGGAGGCCTGTGCCGATGTGGCGCGCGAGCTCGGGCTTGGCGATGTGTTGAAGCTGGGCCGGTCCGAAATGATGTCGGGTGGCCGCCGCAAAGAGGCCCTGCTCGGCGATGCGATGGAGGCGGTGATTGCCGCCGTCTATCTCGATGGCGGGTTCGACGCGGCGCGCGATGTGGTGCTGCGCCATTGGTCTGGCCGCATCGGGGCGGTGCAGGCCGATGCGCGCGATGCCAAGACGGCCTTGCAGGAATGGGCGCAGGCGCGGGGGCAGGTGCCGCCCACCTATACCGAAATGGGCCGCGACGGCCCCGATCATCAGCCGGTGTTCACTGTCGAGGTGCGGCTGGCCTCGGGCGAGGGCGAAATCGCCCGCTCTGGAACAAAACGTGCGGCGGAACAAGCTGCCGCAAAGGCGCTGCTGGCGCGATTGGAGAAGCGGAATGACTGAGGCGACGCGGGCAGGTTTTGTGGCGCTGATTGGCGAGCCGAACGCCGGAAAATCCACACTTCTCAATCGGATGGTCGGCGCCAAGGTTTCCATCGTGACCCATAAGGTGCAGACGACGCGGGCGCGGATCCGCGGTGTCTGCATGGAGGGCACCGCGCAGATCGTGTTCGTGGATACGCCCGGTCTGTTCCGGCCCCGGCGCAGGCTTGACCGCGCGATGGTGGCCGCCGCTTGGGGCGGCGCTGCCGATGCCGATATCATCGTGCTGCTGGTCGAGGCGCATCGCGGCCTGACCGAAGGCACCAAGGCCATTATCGACGCGATTAGAGACCGGATTCCGCGCGGCCAGAAGGTTGCGCTGGCGATCAACAAGATCGACCGGGTGAAGGCCGAAACCCTGCTGGCGCTGTCGGCAGAGCTGAATGAGGCGTTTCCGTTTGTCGAGACCTTCATGATTTCCGCCGAAAAGGGCTATGGTGTGGACAAGCTGCGCGTCTGGCTGGCCGGCGAGATCCCCGAGGGCACCTGGTTCTATCCCGAGGATCAGATCGCAGACCTGCCGATGCGCATGATCGCCGCCGAAATTACGCGCGAGAAGTTGACGCTTCGTTTACACGAGGAATTGCCCTACCAGCTCACGGTGGAAACCGAGACCTGGGAAGACCGGCCGGACGGGTCTACCCGCATTGACCAGATCGTTTATGTCGCGCGGGATGGCCACAAGGGCATCGTTCTGGGCAACAAGGGCGAAACCATCAAGGCGGTGGGGCAGGCCGCGCGGATTGATCTGGTGGCCTTTCTGGAACGCCCGGTGCATCTGTTCCTTCAGGTCAAGGTGCGGCCGAACTGGCTGGACGAGCCGGACCGCTATTCGGAAATGGGGCTTGATTTCAAGGATGGCGATTAAGCCTTTCTTCATCGCTTCCGTGTTTGCATGAGCGCGCGGCTGGCATCCGGCCTGTGGGTGGCGGCATACCTTGCCCGTCTACGGCTGGCCGATATTCCAGCCTATCTGACGGCGCGCGGCGATGAGACGGCGGGGGCCGTCGTGGTGAAATGCGCGACCCTTGACGGTCAGGCGCGTGCCATGCAGCGGGTCTATGATTTTGAACAGGATCGCCGCATCTGGGTGCCGCTCGCCAACGGGGCCGAGGCGGATGTGGATGCGACGATTGCCCGCGCCCGGCGGTCTGACCCCGACCTCTGGGTGATCGAGATTGAAGAGCGCACGGGGCGGGATCTGCTGGATCAGGACGGCCTGCGCGAGTGATCCTCCGCCGAATTCCCTTGCCCATGTTAACGCTTTGTTCTTGTCTTGGTGGCAGCGTGCAGAGATCGGATTGCAGACATGGACTGGAGGGATGAGGGAACTGTGATCGCGGTGCGCCGTCATGGCGAAACCGCAGCGATTGTCGAGGTGTTTACGGCACAGCACGGGCGTCATGCCGGGGTGGTGCGGGGCGGGATTTCGCGCAAGATCGCCCCGATCCTGCAACCCGGATCGCAGCTTTCGGTGCAGTGGCGGGCGCGACTGGACGAGCATCTTGGGACATTTGTGGTTGAACCTCTGCGCAGCCGTGCCGAAGTTCTGGCGGATCGTCTGGCCTTGGCGGGGCTGAACGCAATCTGCGCGCTGCTGTGCTTCGCGTTGGCAGAGCGCGAGGCGCATCACGGGCTTTATGCCCAGACGCAATCCTTGCTGGATGCCTTGGGGCATGTTGGCGACTGGCCTGCGCAATATCTGCGCTGGGAACTTATGTTGTTGGAGGATATCGGCTTTGGCCTTGATCTGGGCCGCTGCGCGGTCACAGGATCACGCGAGGATCTGGCCTATGTCAGCCCGAAAACCGGCCGGGCGGTCAGTCGGGCGGCGGCGGGGCCTTGGGCAGACCGGCTGTTGCCCTTGCCGCAGGGGATGCTTGGGCAGGGGCCGGTGTCGCAACTGGAACTGGGGCAGGGGCTGGCCATCACAGGCCATTTCCTGACGCGGGAATTGGCGGGTCAGCGCCGCTTGCCTGCCTTGCCAGAGGCGCGCGGGCGGTTGCTGGATCTGTTGCTGCGCCCAAGCACAACCCGCGACACCCCGCCCTCCGGCTGAGCGTCGCAAAGACCTTGGTGCCATGTGCGACGCGGAATGTCGCGCGTGGTGCAGACGCCTGTGGCTTTGGCGCGGTCTATGAAGTGGGAGACACGTCATGGCCAATAAATACATCCCTCTGATGCTGCGGCATTCGTCGACACCGCGCATCGAGGCCTTTGCCTTGCTTGCCGGGCTTGAGGCGGCTGTTCGCGGCACCTTGATCTCGGTCATGCCACTGGTGGTGTATGAGGCGGTGAAGGATGCGGCGATTGTCAGCCGGATCTATTTTCTGGTCGGCATTGCATCGCTGATCTGGGGGTTGATGGTGCCCTGGGCCACCCGCCATGTGCCGCGGCGCTGGATGTATACCTTCGGCACCATGCTTTACCTGCTGTCGATGGGGCTGGCCATTCACGGGGAAACAACGGCTGTCACCATGGCGCTGTTATCGGCGGCCTTGGCGACAGCGACCTGTTTTGTCTGCTTCAACGCCTATGTGCTGGACTATGTGGCGCGGGCGGATCTGGGGCGGACGCAGAGCCTGCAGATGGTCTATGCCGCAACGCCCTGGGCTGTCGGGCCACTGTTCGGCGTCTGGCTGCGGGATCTGTGGGGGCCACTGCCCTTTGTGGTGGCGGCGCTGTTCGCGGTGCTGCTGCTGGCGGCCTTTTGGGTGCTGCGGCTGGGCAATGGCAAACAGATCCAGCGGGCCAAGGGGCCGACGGTCAATCCGCTCGCCTATCTTGGTCGGTTCTTCCGGCAACCGCGGCTGATCGCGGGCTGGCTGTTTGCGGTGCTGCGCAGCTGTGGCTGGTGGGTCTATGTGGTCTATCTGCCGATCTTCTGCCTTGAGGCAGGTCTTGGCGACAAGGTGGGCGGGGTCGCCCTGTCGATGTCGAATACTCTGCTGTTCATCACGCCGCTGCTGTTGCGGCTGGTGCAGCGCACATCGGTGCGGTTTGCGGTGCGCGGGGCCTTTGCGGTGTGTATGGTGATGTTCACGCTGGCGGGGGTGTTGTCGGGCTGGCCATGGATGACGGTGCTGTGCCTCATGGCAGGCTCGTTCGGGCTGGTCATGCTGGATGCGGTGGGCGGGTTGCCGTTCATGATGTCGGTGAAACCGTCAGAGCGGGTGGAGATGGCCGCCGTCTATTCCAGCTTCCGCGATGTGTCGGGCATCCTCACACCCGGGGCGGCCTGGGCTGTGCTGCTGGTCGCACCGCTGGCCGGGGTCTTCGCGGCAAGCGGTGCCGGCTTTGTGGTGGCCTGGCTGGTGGCCGGGCAATTGCATGCCCGGCTGGGGGTGACGCGCCCCTCGCGGGGCGGCGTGCAGGCTTAATCGAGCAGGCGGCGGGCGATCACTTGCGCCTGAATCTCTGCCGCGCCCTCGAAGATGTTCAGGATCCGCGCGTCGCAGAGGATGCGGCTGATCTGGTATTCCAGCGCAAAGCCGTTGCCGCCGTGAATTTGCAGCGCATTGTCGGCGCAGGCCCAAGCCACCCGCGCGCCGAGCAGCTTGGCCATACCCGCCTCAAGATCACAGCGCTTGTCGTGATCCTTTTGCCAGGCGCTGTAATATGTCAGCTGACGCGCCACCATGATCTCGACCGCCATCATCGCAAGCTTGCCCGCCACGCGCGGAAATTCGATCAGCGATTTGCCGAATTGCTTGCGGTCTTCGGCATATTTCATGCCGACCTCCAGCGCCGATTGCGCGACGCCGATTGCGCGGGCGGCGGTCTGGATGCGGGCCGATTCAAAGGTCTGCATCAATTGCTTGAAGCCCTGGCCTTCCACGCCGCCGAGCAGGTTTTCGCCCTTCACCTTGAAGCCGTCAAAGGCCAGCTCGTATTCCTTCATCCCGCGATAGCCCAGAACCTCGATCTCGCCGCCGGTCATGCCCGGGGTCGGGAAGGGGGCCTCGTCCGTGCCGGGGGTCTTTTCGGCCAGGAACATCGACAGGCCGCGGTAATCGGTGGTGTTGGGATCGGTGCGGGCCAGCAGCGTCATCACATGGGTGCGCGCGGCATGGGTGATCCAGGTCTTGTTGCCGGTGACCGTCCAATCCTCGCCCTCTTTCACCGCGCGGGTGCGCAGGCTGCCGAGATCGGAGCCGGTGTTGGGTTCGGTAAAGACCGCCGTGGGCAGGATTTCACCCGAGGCCAGCTTCGGCAGCCACTGCGCCTTCTGCTCTGCCGTGCCGCCACACAGGATCAGTTCGGCCGCGATTTCAGAGCGGGTGCCCAGCGAGCCGACGCCGATATAGCCGCGCGACAGTTCTTCCGACACCACGACCATCGAGGCTTTCGACAGGCCGAATCCGCCGAACTCTTCGGGAATGGTCAGGCCGAACACGCCCATTTCGGCCAGGGATTCGATGATCTCCATCGGGATCAGCTCGTCCTTCAGGTGCCACTCATGCGCATGTGGAATGACCCTTTCATCAGCAAAGCGGCGGAACTGATCGCGGATCATTTCCAGCTCTTCATCAAGGCCGGAGGTGCCGAAGGTGGCGCGGCCATGATTGTCACGCATCAGCACGACCAGACGCGCGCGGCTTGTCGGCGTATTGGCCGCCGCGATCAGCTGTGCTGCCGCAGCACCGGGTGTGGCCACCAGCCCAAGATCCGACAGCCGCGCAGTTTCGTTCTGCGACATCGCGATGCCACCATGGATCTGCGCCAGATATTCGCCAAAGGCGATTTGCAGCAGCAGGCCTTCCATTTCGCCAAAGCTGCCCGCTTCGGTCAACCGCTCGGCCCAGGCCTGCATCTGGCGCAGGCTTTCGGTATAGGTCGCGAGCCAGCTGAGCGTATGGGCCGCGAACTGATGCTCTTCCAGCGCCGGGGCCGAAATCTTGCCATTCACCGACACGCGGCTGCGCAGGGCCTCGCGCCCCTCTGCGAACAGGGCTTCAACCTCGGGCAGGGCGGCTTTCGTCAGGGTCAGCAGATCAGCCATCAGGGGCGATTGCGGCGCGGCTTGTCCATCATGCGGCATGGCGTTTCCTCACGGTCTGCAGGGATTCTGCGGTTGCGAAATGGGTAATCCCTTTGCAGTTGCAGCGCAACAAAAATTCAAACCGCATGTAACGTTTGAAGCAATGTGTCGCGGAAGAATAGGTCGTGCGATGCGCAAGGCAAGGCGGTAAAGCTGCACAAAATGGAGGCGATCATGGATATTCTGATGGCGGGGCTGGGCCTTGGCGCGTTCTGGGCCGCGATGGCCATCACGCTGTTTGCGGGCTTCGTCAAAGGCGCCCTGGGCTTTGCCATGCCGATGATCATGATTTCGGCCTTTTCCTCGTTTCTGCCGCCCGAGGTGGCCTTGGCCGGTCTGATCCTGCCGACACTGGTGGCCAATATCGGGCAGGCCTTCCGGCAGGGCGCGGCGGCGGCCTGGGGATCGGTGTGCAAATACCGGCGTTCGATCATTGCGACGGTGGTGTTCATCGCGATTTCCGCGCAATTCGTCCGGGTGATCCCGCAGGATCTGTTCCTGTTCGGCCTGGGGTTTCCGATCACGCTGTTTGCGGTGCTGCAACTTCTGGGGCGCAGTCTGGCGTTGAAGCTGGAACACCGCGACCGGGCCGAATGGGGGCTGGGCGTGATCAGCGGGCTTTATGGCGGGGTGTCGGGGGTGTGGGGGCCGCCGTTGTTGGTATTTCTGCTGTCGGTCGGGGCGGACAAGGTGGAAACCGTGCGGGTACAGGGCGTGGTGTTCCTGATCGGGGCGGTGGTGCTCTGCGTGGCCCATTTGCAATCCGGCGTGCTGAACGGCCAGACGCTGCCGTTTTCGGCGGCGCTTGTGGTGCCATCGCTGCTGGGCATGTGGGCCGGGCAATGGGTGCAGGACCGGCTGGATCAGGCGAAATTCCGGCGCTGGACGCAAGGCCTGCTGGTGGTGACCGGGCTGAACCTGATGCGGCGGGCCGTGGGCATGTAAAAAGGGCTGCGGCTTGTGCCGCAGCCCTTCTGGATCGGTGCAGCGGCGGTTAGCCGATGGCAGCGGCTTTCACATCGGCGTCGATGAACGGCACATACTGGCCGAAGTTATCGGCAAACATGCCCACCAGCTTGGCCGCCTGTGCATCATAGGCAGCCGCATCGGCCCAGGTGGCGCGCGGGTTCAGCAGGGTCGCATCCACGCCCGGCACAGAGACCGGCACGTCAAAACCGAAGTTCGGATCCTTGCGGAACTCGGCCTTCGAAAGCGAGCCGTCCAGCGCGGCGGTCAGCAGCGCGCGGGTGGCCTTGATCGGCATCCGCTTGCCGGTGCCGTGTTTGCCGCCGGTCCAGCCGGTGTTCACCAGCCAGCATTCGGCGCCGAACTGGGCGATCTTTTCCTGCAGCAGCTTGCCATAGACCTCGGGCCGACGCGGCATGAAGGGCGCGCCGAAGCAGGTCGAGAAGGTCGGCGTCGGCTCGGTCACGCCGCGCTCGGTGCCCGGGGTTTTCGAGGTGAAGCCGGACAGGAAGTGATACATCGCCTGTGCCGGGGTCAGCCGGGCGATGGGCGGCAGCACGCCGAACGCATCGCAGGTCAGCATGATCACGTTCTTCGGATGCCCGCCCAGCCCGGTGGCCGAGGCATTGGAGATATAGTCCAGCGGATAGGCACAACGCATGTTCTGCGTCAGGCTGCTGTCCTCGAAATCCAGCTCCAGCGTTTCGGGATCGTAGACCATGTTTTCGATCACGGTGCCGAACTTGTGGGTCGTGCCATAGATCTCCGGCTCGGCCTCGGCGCTCAGGCTGATGGTCTTGGCATAGCAGCCGCCTTCAAAGTTGAAAGTGCCCTTGCCGGACCAGCCATGTTCGTCATCCCCGATCAGGATGCGCGACGGATCGGCCGACAGCGTGGTCTTGCCGGTGCCCGACAGGCCAAAGAACACGGCGGCATCCTCGGGGTTGCCGATGGCGTGGTTGGCCGAGCAGTGCATCGGCATGATGCCTTTTTCGGGCAGCAGATAGTTCAGCAGCGTGAAGACCGACTTCTTGTTTTCGCCCGCATATTGCGTGTTGGCGATCAGGATGACCTTCTTGTCGAAGTTCAGCGAGATCACGGTCTCGGTGCGGCAGCCATGGCGGGCCGGATCGGCCTTGAAGCTGGGGCAGTTGATGATCGTCCATTGCGGAACGAAGCTGTCCAGCTCGGCCCGATCGGGGCGGCGCAGCAGATGGCGGATGAACAGGCCATGCCATGCCAGTTCTGTCACCACGCGCACGTCCAGCCGATGTTCGGCATCCGCGCCCGCATAGAGATCCTGCACAAAGTAGTCGCGGCCCTTCATATGGGCCAGCATGTCGGCGTGCAGGCGGTCAAAGGCCTCGGGGGCCATCGGGGCATTGTTTTCCCACCAGATGGTGTTTTCAACCGATGCCGTGCGGACCACGAATTTGTCTTTGGGCGAGCGTCCGGTAAATTGCCCGGTCGAGCAGAGAAACGCACCGCCCTTGCCCAGACGACCTTCGCCGCGCCGGACCGCCGCTTCGACCAGCGCCGGTTCGATGTCGTTGTAATAGACCGTTCCCAGCCCGCTGATACCTTGGGCTTCAAGGGTGTGGCTAGGGTTCACGCGTCCATTTGTCATTGTGCAAGCTCCCGGTGCCGCATGGCGGCGTCTTCAGGTTCAAATCGGCGGCCTGGGCCAAAGGGTCACCGGCCGACCCCGGTGAGCGGGTCGACACGCGCCCTATAACATGAGGATTTCGTGACGGAATAGGACGCTTTTGCACAGTTAGCGCAACCATCTCCGGTTTAGCGCAACCATTTTCCTCCAACGGGCAGGAGTGAGACAAATTAGCCATTCCTTGAGGGTTTTCGCATCGACTGAGCAGGTGCTCGGGGGGTGATTCGCAGTTTGATGTTGATTCTTGAGGATGGAAACGGAACAATGTTGTCAAAACTAGAACAATGAGCAGTACAGGAAAATCACAGATGTCGAGGATCGCCCTTGTGGACGACGACAGGAATATCCTGACGTCGGTTTCGATGACTCTTGAAGCGGAAGGCTTCGAGGTGGAAACCTATAATGATGGCCAGTCGGCCCTGGATGCCTTCAGCCGCCGCCTGCCGGACATGGCGGTTCTGGACATCAAGATGCCGCGGATGGATGGCATGGACCTGTTGCAGCGTCTGCGCCTGAAAACGACCATGCCGGTGATTTTCCTGACCTCGAAAGATGACGAGATCGACGAGGTTCTGGGTCTGCGCATGGGCGCGGATGATTATGTGAAAAAGCCGTTCTCGCAACGGCTTCTGGTCGAACGCATCCGCGCCCTGCTGCGGCGTCAGGAAGCGATTTCCACCGATGAGGTGGCTGTGACCGAAGAAACCAAGATCATGGAGCGCGGCTTCCTCAGGATGGACCCGCTGCGCCACTCGGTTGCGTGGAAAGGGCAGGATGTCTCTTTGACGGTGACGGAATTCCTGCTGCTTCAGGCACTTGCACAGCGACCGGGCTTTGTGAAAAGCCGCGATCAGCTGATGGATGTGGCCTATGACGATCAGGTCTATGTCGATGACCGCACCATCGACAGCCATATCAAGCGCCTGCGCAAGAAGATGCGTTCGGCAGACCCGGACTTCTCGGCGATCGAGACGCTGTATGGCATCGGTTATCGCTACAACGAGGAATGACGGCACAGCATGACTGCGGCGCAGCGTATCACCATGGGAAACAGTGAGCCTGTCCCTCGCAAGGGCGATGTTCTGCTGGGAGAAGACTGGGTGACGCCAGATGCGCTGGCGGAACAGGAGTTCCGGGCGGGGCGCGGGCGGCGTGGTCTGATGTCGCTCAACCGCTCGCCGCTGGCGCGCAAGATCGTGATTTTCAATATGATGGCAATTGTCATCATGGTGGCGGGGGTGCTGTTCCTGAACCCGTTCCGCGACAGCCTGGCCTTGCAGCGCGAACAGGGGTTGATCACCGAGACCGAGCTTGTCGCCAATATCTTTGAAGCGCAGCTTGCCGCCGAAGGCGGGCTGGCCGGGGCGCAGGCCACCTTGTCGAAGGTCGATCTCGGGCCGGGTGTCGAGGTTCACATCTTTGATGCGCAGGGCATGATCGTGGCGCAGGCCACCGGCGCTGCCCGCCCGATGCTGGCACCGGAGCGGTCCACCATCATCACCGATTCCCTGAACATGGTCTGGGATGGTGTCTCCAGGGTGCTGTCAGGCGGACGGAGTGCCAGCGATGCCCCCGATGGCGAGACGCTGGCGCGCGATCTGCTGGACCAGGCCAAGGCCGGGAAAACCGTGTCGAATACCGTGCAGGCCCCCGAGGGCGGCGCGCTGTTTTCTGTCGCCACGCCGATTGAGCTGGCAGGAGCGGTGCAGGGCGTGGTGGCGCTGACCTCCGCCGAGGGCGAGATTGACCGGCTGGTCCGCTATGAGCGGGAGCAGGTCTTGCAGATGTTCGTGATTGCGCTGCTCGTCTCGATTGGCCTCAGCCTCGTGCTGGCCTCGACCATTGCCAATCCGCTGTCTGATCTGGCGGCGGCTGCCGAACTGGGGCGCGACCGGGATGCCCGCAAGATGGCCCCCGGTCGGGTGCGGATCCCGGATCTGACGGCCCGCCCGGACGAGATCGGGCGCCTGTCGGTGGCGATGCGCGGCATGGTGGCCGCGCTCTATGACCGGATCGACGCGAACGAACAGTTTGCCGCCGATGTCTCGCATGAAATCAAGAACCCTCTGGCCAGCCTGCGCTCTGCCGTCGCCTCGCTGCATGTGGCGAAGCGCGATGACCAGCGCACCCGGCTGCTGGAAGTGATCGATCATGATGTGCGGCGGCTGGATCGCCTCGTCTCCGATATCTCCAATGCCTCGCGTCTGGACAGCGAGCTGGTGAAAGAGGAGGAGGAAGAGTTCAACCTGCTCAAGACCCTGGCGAATTTGTCGGAGTATTTGGGCCAGCAGGCACAGCAGCGCGGGGTGGAGTTCATCACCGATCTGCCCGCCGAACCGATCATGATCCGGGGGCTTGAGGCCCGGCTGGCGCAGGTGTTTGTCAATCTGATCACCAATGCGACCTCGTTCTGCGAAGAGGGTGATGCGGTGCGGGTCTGGGCACGCCAGCGCGACAACCGGGTGCTGATCGTGGTGGAGGATACCGGGCCGGGCATCCCGGAACAGGCGCTTACCAAAGTGTTCAAGCGGTTTTACTCTGAACGTCCGCAGGGTGATTTTGGCAATCACTCCGGTCTGGGGCTGGCGATTTCCAAACAGATCGTCGAGGCGCATGGCGGGGTGATCTGGGCCGAAAACATCCGCCCGACCCATGCCGACATCACTTCTGATCCACTGGGCGCGCGCTTCGTCGTCGGCCTGCCGGTCTGATGCCAGAGGGCGAGGCCGAAGCACTCTGGCACGCCAGCTGTGTGGCGGTCGGAGAGCGTGGCCTGCTGATCCACGGGCCTTCGGGGGCGGGCAAATCGGCGCTGGCGCTGAAGCTGATGGCACTGGGGGCGCAACTGGTTGCCGATGATCAGGTGCTGCTGCGCCGCGACGGGGCGGATGTGGTGGCGCGCTGCCCGCCGCAGATCCGCGGGCTGATCGAAGCGCGGGGCATGGGCCTGCTGCGGGCCACTGCGCGCGACGCGGTGCGGGTGGCGCTGGTGGTCGATCTGAGCCGCCAAGAGGATCACCGGCTACCGCCCCGCCATCACATCGCAGTGCTTGGGGTGACGTTGGACCTTGTGCTGGCGGTCCAGGCAGACCATTTTCCCTATGCACTCCTGCAATATTTGCGGGACGGACGGCAGGCATGATGAACAGACCAACGGATCCCCCACAGACGCATGAGCATGAATTGCTGCTGGTGACCGGCCCCTCTGGGGCAGGCCGCACCACGGCGATCAATGCGCTGGAGGATCTGGGGCATGAGGTGATCGACAACCTGCCGCTGAGCCTTGTGCCGCGCCTGATCGACGGGCCGCCACTGGGCCGTCCCATCGCGCTGGGCATCGACGTGCGCAACCGCGATTTCAACGCGACGGCGCTGATCGAACTGATCGACACGCTGACCGCCGATCCCCGCGTCATGCTGGAGCTGCTGTATCTGGATTGCGCGACCGGCGAGCTGATCCGGCGCTATTCCGAAACGCGCCGTCGGCATCCGCTGGCAGCCGAAGAAACGCCTGCGCAGGGGATCGAGCGGGAGATTGACCTGCTGGCGCCGATCCGCGTGCGTGCCGATCATCTGATCGACACAAGCGAGATGTCACCGCATGATCTGAAGGCCGAAATTGCGGAATGGTTTCACCGTGCCGGCGCGCCGGGCCTGTCGGTTTCGGTGCAGAGCTTCAGCTACAAGCGCGGCGTGCCCCGTGGGCTCGACATGATCTTCGATTGCCGGTTTCTGCAAAACCCGCATTGGGTGCCGGAGCTGCGGGCGCTGGATGGTCGGAACGAGACGGTGGTGCGGTATGTGACATCTGACCCGCGATTTGCGGAATTCCACGAAAGGTTGCGCGGGCTGCTGCTGTTTCTGCTTCCGGCGCAGAAGGCCGAGGGCAAAGCGCATCTGGCGATTGGCTTCGGGTGTACCGGGGGGCAACACAGATCGGTTGCCGTTGCAGAAATTATAGGCAATGCGCTTGCAGAAGCTGGCTGGTCAGTGTCAAAACGGCACAGGGAACTTGAACGCAGGTCCGCAGTTGCGCGACCTCAGGGATCTGGGTGATCGGGGTTTGATCGGAATCGTGATCGTGGCTCATGGCGGTTTGGCGCGGGAATATCTGTCCGCGGTCGAACATGTTGTCGGGCGGCAGGACGCAATGAGCGCGATCTCCATTGAGGATGATCACGACCGTGGCGCCAAATCGGCTGAAATCAGTGCAGCCGCAGATGCGGTGGACCAGGGCGAGGGTGTCGTGGTGGTGACGGATATGTTCGGCGGCTCGCCGTCGAACCTGTCGCTGCCGGCCTGTGCGGCCCGGAACCGCCGCATTCTGTATGGGGCTAATCTGCCGATGCTGATCAAACTGACCAAATCGCGCGATCTTCCGCTGGCAGAAGCGGTGAGCCTCGCCTTGGACGCCGGACGCAAGTATATAAACAGCCTTGATCTGGGGGGCGAGGCCGCTCCTGGGCAAGGGGGACAGGAATGACGAGTCGCAATCTGCGCATTGTGAACGAAAAAGGCCTGCACGCGCGGGCTTCGGCAAAGTTTGTCGAATGTGTCGAAGGGTTCGATGCCAGCGCCGAGGTCAGCAAGGATGGCATGACGGTGTCCGGCGATTCCATCATGGGCTTGCTGATGCTGGGCGCATCGCGCGGGACCAGCATTGATGTGGCGACGCAAGGCGCAGAGGCGCAGGCGCTTGCCGACGCGCTGGAAAAGCTGGTGGCCAACCGCTTTGGTGAAGACCATTGACGCGCCAGAGCCAGTGGACGGTGTTGTTTTGACCGAACCGACAAAGGTGACGGGGAAGGCCGAGCGGACCTATGACATGCGCAGGCTGTCATATGCCGGCACCTTCACCAATCCGTTCAAGGCGGGGGCGATCCGCAGCATTGAATGGCTGACGGCCAAGGTGACATTGTTGCGGTTGATCCGGCAGTTCGAACGGTCGGGCGCGCCGTTCGGGGCGCCATTCTGGCCCAAGGCCATCGCGCAGATGGGGATCGACATTCAGACCCCGGCGGAAGAAATCGCCCGCATCCCGGCCACTGGCCCGGTGGTGGTGGTGGCAAACCATCCGCATGGTCTGGTGGATGGCATGGTGATGGCCGAGATGGTCACGCGGGTGCGGCCGGATTTCAAGATCCTGACGCGCTCTCTGTTGACCGGCATCCCCGAGATCGAGGAATTCATGATCCCCGTGCCTTTCCCGCATGAAGACAATGCGCGCGAACTGGGGCTGGAGATGCGCAATCAGACCATGGCGCATCTGAAGCGTGGCGGGCTGATCATACTGTTTCCGGCGGGCAAGGTGGCCTGTTCCGAAGGCTGGTTCGGACCGGCGATCGAGCCGGAGTGGAACCCGTTCACGCATAAGATGATCATGCGCAGCGGTGCCACGGTGGTGCCGATCCATTTCACCGGCCAGAATTCGCGCGCCTATCAGATTGCCAACAAGCTCTCCTCGACAGTGCGGCAAGGCCTGCTGCTGTATGAGATCAAACGGGCTCTGTTCAAACCGCAGCGCCCACATATCGGGCATCCGATTCCCGCCGAGGTATTGAAGCAGTGGGAAAACAACCCGCGCGGCTTTCTGGCCTGGCTGCGCGAGTTGACGCTGTCTTTGGGGCGTTGACCGGATCCTAGCGGGTGGGAACCGGCGTTTCGCCGCGATAGTCATAAAAGCCACGACCCGTCTTTCGGCCAAGCCAACCGGCTTCGACATATTTGGTCAGCAGCGGGCAGGGGCGGTATTTGGTATCAGCCAACCCTTCATGCAGCACGTTCATGATGGCAAGGCAGGTATCCAGCCCGATGAAATCCGCCAGCTCCAGCGGCCCCATCGGATGGTTCGCGCCCAGCTTCATGGATTCGTCGATGGATTTGACCGAACCGACTCCTTCATACAGCGTATAGACCGCCTCGTTGATCATCGGCATCAGGATGCGGTTCACGATGAAGGCGGGGAAGTCTTCGGCAGAGGCCGCGGTCTTGCCCAGCTTGCCCACCACGGCCAGCAAGGTCTCATAGGTTTCGACATCGGTGGCGATGCCGCGGATCAGTTCGACCAACTGCATCACCGGCACCGGGTTCATGAAGTGGAACCCCATGAACTTTTCGGGCCGGTCGGTGCGCGAGGCCAACCGCGTGATCGAAATCGACGAGGTGTTCGAGGTCAGGATCGTCGTGGGTTTCAGATGCGGCAGCAGGGCATCAAAGATCTGCTGCTTGACGGTTTCCTTTTCGGTCGCCGCCTCGATCACCAGATCGGTCTGGCCCAGATCGGCCAGCGTCATCGTGGTCTTGATCCGGGCCATCGCGGCGGCCTTGTCTTCGGCGCTCACCTTGCCGCGGCTGACCTGGCGTTCGATGTTTTTATCAATGATGGCAATGGCTTTGGTCAGCCCCTCTGCGCTGACGTCGTTCAGCAACACCTCATAGCCCGCCAATGCGAACACATGCGCGATGCCATTGCCCATCTGACCCGCCCCGACAATGCCGACCGTTTCGATTGCCATGCCTATCTCCCCAATCATCGGGCGAACCTTATGCGCCGGATGACCCCCGGCGCAAGACCGGATCGGTTGTGGCGGCCTGCTGCCGTTAGCCATTTGGCAAGGGGTTTGCGGCAAAGTGAGTCTCGGGTGACTGAGAAACTTGGGTGGGTGCAATGGTCTATGCGTATCAGGGCGAGGGGGCCCTGGATTATTTTCCGTGCCGGTATGGCACATCGAAACTGCTGTTCCGGGGGCCGCGCCGGTCTCTGGAGCCGCCCTATATTGCCGTGCTAGGGGGCACGGAAACCTATGGCAAATTCGTGCCGCATCCCTATCCCGCGCTGGTGGAGCGGGCGACAGGGCTGCGCCTGGTCAATCTTGGCGCGGTCAATGCCGGGCTTGATGTCTATCTGAATGATCCGGAGATTCTGGGCATTAGCTCTGCTGCCCATCTGACAGTGGTGCAGATTGTCGGGGCGCAGAATCTGTCGAATCGCTTCTATGCCGTGCATCCGCGGCGCAATGACCGGTTTCTGGGGGCGACGCCCGTGTTGAAATCCCTGTATCGCGAGGTGGATTTTACCGAGTTCAATTTTACCCGGCATATGGTGCAGAGCCTGCAACGGGTGTCGGCAGAGCGGTTCGAGATCGTGGCGCAGGAATTGCGCAACAGTTGGGTCAGCCGGATGGCCGCACTGCTGGAGCGGATCGGCGGCAAGACCCTGCTGTTGTGGATCGGCGCCGCCGCGCCAGCCCCCGTGCTCGGGCCTGCAGATCTGGGCCGGGATCCGCTGCTGGTCGATGCGGCCATGGTCGCGGCCGTCAAAAGCCGTGCCACGGCCTATCTGGAGGTGCTCTACCCGCCCGTCTCTGACCCGCCTGTGGGCGAGGGGCTGCGCTATGCAACGCTGGATGCGCCTGCGGCAGAGGGCGTTCCGGGGGCGGGTGTGCATGAGACCATTGCGGCGGCCCTGGCACAGACCCTTGCCAAGCTGCTGGGGTAACAAAAAAGGCCGCCCGAAGGCGGCCTTTTCAAAATGTGGTGCGTGGGATCAGAGCTTGGCAATCAGCTCTGGCACGGCGGTGAACAGGTCTGCCACAAGGCCGTAATCCGCCACCTGGAAAATCGGGGCTTCTTCGTCCTTGTTGATGGCAACAATGACCTTGCTGTCTTTCATCCCGGCAAGGTGCTGGATCGCACCCGAAATGCCGACCGCGACATAAAGCTTGGGAGCCACAACCTTGCCGGTCTGCCCCACTTGCCAGTCATTCGGGGCATAGCCCGAATCGACTGCCGCGCGGGATGCGCCAACGGCAGCGCCGAGCTTGTCCGCCAGCGAGGAGATCAGGGCGAAATCGGCTTCGGAGCCAACGCCGCGCCCGCCCGACACCACGATCCCGGCCGAGGTCAGCTCGGGGCGGTCAGAGGTGGCGACCTTGTCTTCGACCCAGGCCGAAAGATCAGCCGCCGTGGCGCCCGAAATCGGCTCCACCGCAGCCGCGCCGGTATTGCCAACAGCGGCAAATGCGGCGGTGCGCACAGTGAACACTTTCACCTTGTCGGTGGATTTTACGGTCTGAATGGCGTTCCCGGCATAGATCGGGCGCTCGAACGTGTCGGCGTCGATCACGGCGGTCACATCGGTCAGCACCATGACATCCAGCAGGGCGGCGACGCGCGGCAGGACGTTCTTGGAAAACGCCGTCGCCGCAGCCGCGATATGGCTGTAGCCACCGGCCAGACCCACGATCAGGGCAGCGGTGGGTTCAGCCAGGCCGTGGCAATAGCTGTGATCCCCGGCGAACAGCACCTTGGACACGCCATCAAGCTTGGCGGCCTCGGCTGCGGCGGCATCGCCACCCTCGCCTGCCACCAGCACATGCACATCGCCCAGCGATTTTACCGCTGCAAGCGTCTTGGCCACCGCATCGGTGGCAAGCTGCCCGTTGTTCACATCGGCAAGCAGAAGAACACCCATCAGATCACCCCTGCTTCATCTTTGAGTTTCGCAATCAGCTCGTCGACCGATGCCACCTTCACGCCAGCCTTGCGGCCAGCCGGTTCGGTGGTCTTGATCACGGTCAGGCGCGGGGTGACATCGACGCCGTAATCGGCGGCGGTCTTTTCCTCCAGCGGCTTTTTCTTGGCCTTCATGATGTTCGGCAGCGAGGCATAGCGCGGCTCGTTCAGGCGCAGGTCCACGGTGACAACGGCGGGCAGCTTCACCTTGATGGTCTGCAAGCCGCCATCCACTTCGCGCGTCACCACGGCATTGTCGCCCTCAACGGCCAATTCGCTGGCGAAGGTTGCCTGCGACCAGCCGAGCAGCGCCGACAGCATCTGGCCGGTGGCGTTCATGTCATTGTCGATGGCTTGTTTGCCGGTCAGCACCAGGCCGGGGGCCTCGTCCTTGATCACGGCGGCCAGCAGCTTGGCCACGGCCAGCGGCTCGACGTCGGTATGCACATCCGAGGCGGCTTCGATCAGGATGGCCCGATCTGCGCCCATCGCCAGCGCGGTGCGCAGCGTTTCCTGGCTTTGTTTCACGCCGATCGACACTACCACGATCTCGGACGCGACGCCCTTTTCCTTCAGGCGGATCGCCTCTTCCACTGCGATTTCGTCAAACGGGTTCATCGACATCTTCACATTCGCAAGATCGACCCCGCTGCCATCCGCTTTCACGCGAACTTTCACGTTATAGTCAATCACGCGTTTGACAGGCACCAAAACCTTCATCAGCGGCAATCTCCTAGTTTCCAGACCCCAAGCGGGGCCTCCCAAGCTCTCCGCTGCGTTGTTAGCCCGTGAATGGCGCGGAAAACAATCCAAAAGCGACGCGCTGCGACGCCACGACGCCGCGTTATTTACCTGACGTAAGGTCTTGCAGGATCAGCGGGTCAGCCCCGGCACCCAAAGCACGTCCTTGCGGCCATCGTCATTGGCGATGCGGGCGGCGACAAAGAACCAATCACTGAGCCTGTTCAGATATTTGACGGCTTCGGCATTGATGTCTTCCATGGTGGCCAGTTCCACCACCAGCCGTTCGGCGCGGCGCGAAACGGTGCGGCACAGATGCAGATGGGCGGCCAGCGCAGAGCCGCCGGGAAGGATAAAGCTTCGCAGCGGTTCGAGATTTGCGTTCATCGCATCAATCTCGGCCTCCAGTCGCGCGACCTGCGATTCGATGACACGCAGCGGCGTGTAGCCTGCCTCGTGATCGCGGGCCATGTCAGGGCGGCAGAGATCGGCGCCCAGATCGAACAGATCGTTCTGGATGCGTTGAAGCGCCTCGTCCATGGCACCGCTGGCGTGCAGACGGGCAAGACCCAGCGTGGCATTGGTTTCATCCACCGTGCCATAGGCCGTGACGCGCAGCGAGTGTTTCGCGACGCGCACGCCATTGCCAAGCGCCGTTTCGCCCGCATCGCCGGTTTTGGTGTAGATCTTTGACAGAACGACCATCAGTTCCCCCCGCGGCTGCGGATATAGGCAAAGGCGACAATCAGGATCACCGCCAAGGCCTGCGCCGCGATTCTGTAGCGCATCAGCCGGTTTGCATGTTTGCGGTTGAACTCGCCGCCCTTGGCGAAGCCACCGATGCCGATCATCAGGATAATCAGCACGCCAAATGATGCAAGCGCGGCAACGATGAACAGCGGATCCTTGAGCAGCATGGTGTTCCCTTTCGCAATTGGCCGAGATGTAGCGGCTTTACATGGAAAGGCGAGGGCTTTGTTGTCTCAGCTGCGGGCGATCAGCCAGTCGAGCAGGCGTGTGGGCAGGATGCGGCGGGCAAAGCCCATCAGATGCGTGGCCTTGGTCACATAATAACGCGGCCTGGGCCGGGGGCTTTCCAGCGCATGAATCAGCTTGGCGGTAACGGCTGAACAGGGCAGCTCGAACGGGTCCGGGCCGGTTTTCGGATGATACAGGCGGCTCAGCAGGCTGCGGTATTCCTCGGACCGGGCAGAGCTTTCCCACTTCACCCATTTTTCGAAATGCGGGATGGAATTCTGCCGGATCAGGGTGGGAATCGGGCCGGGTTCGATCAGGATCACGGCAATGCCGGTGCCGCGCATCTCAACCCGCAGCACATCGGTCAGCCCTTCCATGGCGAATTTGGTGGCCACATAGGCACCGCGCCAGCGCATGCCGACCAGACCCAGAACCGAAGAGCAGTTGATGATGCGCCCGGCGCCCTGTTCCCGCATCATCGGGATCACCCGGCGGGTCAGATCGTGATACCCGAACAGATTGACCTCGAAAATCTCGCGCAGCGCGCTGCGGGGCAGATCCTCGACAGCGCCGGGGCAGGCATAGGCCCCATTGTTGTAAAGCGCATCCAGCGTGCCGCCGGTGCGCGCCTTCACCTCTGCGACCGCCGCTTCGATCGAGGCCTCGTCGCTGTAATCGAGCAGAAAGCTTTCCAGCCCTTCTGATTGGAGCCGGTCACAATCAGCCTGCTGCCGACAGGTGGCAAAGACACGCCAGCCGCGCGCCTTCAGGCCACGGGCGGCATCATAGCCGATCCCCGAAGAACAGCCGGTGATCAGAATGGTACGGGGGGATGACATCAACTGCTCCGGGGTTTTTCTCCCGGTTACGGCTTTTGCACCGCTAGCGCAATCATGCCAGAGTTGGGCAGGCGCGGATCAGGGCGCGGCCGTCGCGAGGAATTCGCCGGAAATGAATCCCTCCACGCCATCGCCTTCGATCAGGATGCGCGCCCAGCCATTGTCCTCGGTCCAGATCACAAGCGCCGCCTCGCCGCGTGTCAGTTTTCCAACCACGGGAAATTCGGTCGACGGCCCTTCGCGCACATTCACCGACCGGGCGGTGATATAGCGAATCTCGCCGCCGCTGGTCGGGGCAGGGGCCTCGGTCTGGGTCGCAGCCGGGCTGACCAGCGGCAGAATCAGCGGCATCTCGGGCTGCGCTTCGGGTTCGGGGGTAAAGCTGGCCTGCGTCACAAGGGGCTGCACCGGCGCGACTGCGGGCTCTGCGCTGGCCTGGGCGGGTGCCGGATCGTTTTGCAGCGCGGCCAGACCGGGGCGAAGCTGGCCGTAATCCCGCCCGCCGACGAGCATCACGACAAACAAGGCAGCACACAGAAGAAGGATCAAACGCAGCATGGGGCACCTGGAATCACTGGGAATGATCGGGGTCTATCACGGAAGTTTACGCTTTCGTGTGGAAAAAGTCCGCTCTTTTTCCCCCGCAGATAAAAGCGGCTGGACCGGCGCACGGCCTGCGATTACACCACATCCATGACCAAAAAGACCGATGACCCCAAGATCGAGCCCGTCCTGCATTCGGAGCCGCTGCGCCGTGCCATTGGCGAGCGCTATCTGACCTATGCGCTGTCCACGATCATGCACCGGGCGCTGCCCGATGCGCGGGATGGATTGAAGCCGGTTCATCGGCGGATCCTTTATGCCATGCGGGAACTCAGGCTCTCGCCCACCGGCGGGTTCCGCAAATCGGCCAAGATTTCGGGCGATGTGATGGGGAACTATCACCCCCATGGCGATGCGGCGATCTATGATGCGATGGCGCGTCTGGCGCAGGATTTCAACGTCCGCTATCCGCTGGTCGACGGGCAGGGCAACTTCGGCAATATCGACGGCGATAACCCCGCCGCCAGCCGCTATACTGAAGCCCGTCTGACCGCGATTGCCGAAACTTTGATGGAAGGGCTGGCGGAAAACGCGGTCGACTTCCGCCCCAATTACGACGGTACGCTGGAAGAGCCGGTGGTGATGCCTGCCGCCTTCCCCAATCTTCTGGCCAATGGGTCCAGCGGGATTGCGGTGGGCATGGCGACCAATATCCCGCCGCACAACCTGCACGAACTGATCGACGCCTGTCAGTTGATGCTCAAGCGCCCCGATGCCTCGGATGACGAGGTGGTGGCGCTGGTGCCCGGCCCCGATTTCCCGACCGGCGGCGTGATCGTGGAGCCGCGCGAGAATATCCTTGAAGCCTACCGCACCGGGCGCGGCGCGTTCCGGCTGCGCGCGCGCTGGCAGGTCGAGGATCTGGGCCGCGGCATGTGGCAGATCATTGTCACCGAAATTCCGTATCAGGTGCAGAAGTCCAAGCTGATCGAACGTCTGGCAGAGCTGATCCAGACCAAGAAAGTGCCGGCCCTGGCCGATGTGCGCGACGAGTCCGCCGATGACATCCGCATCGTGCTGGAACCGCGCGTGCGCACGGTGGAACCTGACATGCTGATGGGGATGCTGTTCAAGAACAGCGATCTGGAGATCCGCTTCAGCCTGAACATGAACGTGCTGATCGACGGGCGGGTGCCGCGCGTCTGTTCGCTGAAAGAGGTGCTGCGCGCCTTCCTCGATCACCGCCGCGAGGTTTTGCAGCGCCGCACCACCCACCGGATCGAAAGGATCGACCATCGGCTAGAGATTCTGGAAGGGTTCATCATCACCTTCCTGAACCTCGACCGGGTGATCGACATCATTCGCTATGACGAAGACCCCAAACGCGCCCTGATGGCCGAACACTGGGGCCGCAAGCACAAGCGCGCCACGTCGGAGGCCGATTATGTCGCCCCGGCACCGGGGGCGGGCGCGCTGACCGAGGTTCAGGCCGAGGCCATTCTCAACATGCGTCTGCGCAGCCTGCGCAAGCTGGAAGAGATGGAACTGGTGGCAGAGCGTGATGCGCTGCGGGCTGAACGGGCCGATCTGTCAGAGCTGATGGCAAGCGACATCTTGCAATGGAAGCGCATCGGCAAGGATCTGGCCGATATCCAGAAGCAATTCGGCAAAGGCGCTGCGGGCGGCGCCCGGCGCAGCACCTTTGCAGACATGGCCGATGTGGAAGACGTGCCCTACGAGGCGATGATCGAACGGGAACCGATCACGGTCATCTGCTCCAAGATGGGCTGGATCCGCGCCATGAAGGGCCATGTCGCGCTGGATACCGAGGTGAAGTTCAAGGATGGCGACGAGGGCCGCTTCATCTTCCATGCCGAGACGACCGACCGGATTCTGCTGATCGGCGCCAATGGCCGGTTCTATACGCTGATCGGGGCCAATCTGCCCGGCGGGCGGGGTATGGGCGAGCCGGTGCGCCTGATGGTCGATCTGCCGAATGACAGCGAAATCACCGATCTGATGATCTGGCGCGCGGCGGAAAAGCTGCTGGTGGCCTCGACCGCCGGGGACGGTTTTGTCGTGCCCTCCGAAGAGGTTGTGGCGCAGACCCGCGCGGGCAAGCAGGTTCTGACGGTGAAGGACGGGGTGAAAACTGCCCTGTGCCGCCGTGTGCAGGGCGACCATGTGGCTGTTGTCGGCGAAAACCGCAAACTGCTGGTGTTCCCGCTGGCAGAGCTGCCCGAAATGGCCAAGGGCAAGGGCGTGCGCTTGCAGAAATACAAGGATGGCGGCCTGTCTGATGCCATCACCTTTGTGCTGGCCCAGGGGCTGAGCTGGAAAGACCCGGCAGGGCGGACGCGGCTGGAGGCCGATCTGGCGCAGTGGCGCGGCGCACGGGCCTCTGCCGGAGCGATGGCCCCGCGTGGCTTCCCGCGCGACAACCAATTCAATTGAGCGGATCGGGCGGATACGAAACGATTGCGGAATCCTGATCTGCGCGCCTAATCTCTGGACGGGATAGAAAAGGGGAATACTCCATGGCTGTTTTTACCTTCACAGCAGTTGGCCGCGATTGGGCAAATATTGATCTTTTGTCCGTGCGCAACGATTTCGTCGACACCGTATTCGACAGCAAGCGGGAGACCTTCAGCAGTTCCGCAATCCGCCTGTTTTACGATGATGCGACCATCACCTTCGGCGGCAGGGGCTTTGCCGGCGTGTTTATCGGCGGCGAACTTGCCGATGTGACGGCGGGCACGCTGACATCGCTTTTTGTGGATCTTCCGGGCGGGCAGCGCCCCATCAGCATGACGGGCGGCGCTGTGAATGGCGTGCGCTTCTTTGACCTGCTGGAGGCCGGAAATTCGACTGGAAGCTTCAACCTGCTGTTTGCCGGAAATGACCGCGTGACGGGCGGAACCGGCAATGACCGTCTGTTTGGCCACACCGGCAATGACACCGTTGTCGGTGGGGCCGGTGGCGATACCCTGCTGGGCGATGCGGGCAAGGACCGGCTTGAAGGCGGTGCCGGGGCAGATGTGCTGGCTGGCGGCCTTGGGGTTGACCGCCTGCTGGGCGGAAAAGGCGCGGATTACTTTGTCATTGCATCCCGCGCTGGTGAGCGTCATGCCGACGTGATCGTCGATTTCAACAGGGCGGTTGACGAGATCACGCTCGACAATGACTTCCTGACCGCGCTGACGGTTTCCGGCGCGCTGGATGCGGATGCGTTCTTTGCAGGACGCGCTGCGCGCGATGCCGAGGACCGTATCATCTATCAAAAGTCCACCGGCAGCATCTATTATGATGCGGATGGCGTGGGCGGCGCAGGCAAACTGCTGATTGCCGAGGTCAAGGATGGCTTGCAGCTGTCGGCGGACGATTTCTTCGTGATCTGAGCGTTTTTCCTGTCGGCACGCCGCGTGCGTGCCGACAGGATCATTGACCGATCAATGTGCAGTGTATCGCATGGGTTTTGCCCGCAAGCTCTGCAACCGGGCCGGAGACCAGCCCGCAGTCCAGCAGATTGTCCTCGAACACCTGACGCGCGGTATAGACATTCACCGTCAGCATCGGGTCTTTGACCAGGGACAGCGGCAGGCCATCCCGCGCCCCGCCCAGTATGATCGTCTGATCCACCGGAGCGACGACATAGGTTTCACTGCCCAGATCCACCAACCCGATCTCGTTGGCACGACCCTTGCCCGCGGCAGTCGGCTCTCCCTCATACCAGACGGTGACCGTCACCATTTCATGGCTGTCGGCAATCTTGCTGCGGGCCGCCGCGTCAAAGCTGAGGTTGAGCGTGACGGGCGAGGTATCGGCCAGAGCGGGAAGGCTGGTCAGCATCAGCAGAAGCGGGGCGAGGTGCCGCATGGTCGGGCCTCTTCCATGGCAAAATGACAAGGGCGCCCGCAGGCGCCCCCGAATCAACGGCTCAATCCGCCCGGCAGGTCGGGCATATCCAGCGGCGAGAAGCCGTAGTGGCGCAGCCAGCGCAGATCGCCCTCAAAGAAGGCGCGCAGGTCGGGGATGCCGTATTTCAGCATGGCGATGCGGTCGATGCCCATGCCGAAGGCAAAGCCCTGCCATTTGTCGGGATCAATGCCGCCAGCCGCAAGCACCTTGGGGTGCATCATGCCAGAGCCGAGGATTTCCATCCACTTGTCGCCCTCGCCGATCTTCAGCTGACCACCGACATTGGAATAGCGGATGTCGACCTCGGCCGAGGGTTCGGTGAAGGGGAAGTGGCTGGCGCGGAAGCGCAGCTCCACCTTGTCCACCTCGAAGAACGCGCGGCAGAATTCTTCCAGCACCCATTTCAGGTTCGCCATGCTGATGTCGCGGTCGATGGCCATGCCTTCGACCTGATGGAACATCGGCGTATGGGTCTGATCCATATCCATGCGGTAGACGCGGCCCGGCGCGATCACGCGGATCGGCGCACCCTGATCCAGCATGGCGCGGATCTGCACCGGCGAGGTGTGGGTGCGCAGCACATGCGGCGGACGGGTGTCATCTGCGGCACGGTTCATGAAGAACGTGTCATGTTCCTGCCGCGCCGGATGTTCCGGCGGAATGTTCAGCGCATCGAAATTGTACCAGTCGCTTTCGACCTGCGGCCCTTCGGCCACCGAAAACCCCATATCGGCAAAAATCGCGGTCAGCTCGTCCATCACCTGCGATACAGGGTGGATGGAGCCAACCCGGCGCGGGCGGCCCGGCAAGGTGACATCCAGCCATTCGGCCTTCAGGCGGGCATCCAGAGCGGCATCCGCCAGCCCGGATCTGCGGGCGCGCAGGGCGGCGTCGATCTCGTCCTTGACAACATTGAGCGCAGCCCCGGCTACTTGCCGTTGCGCGGCCTCCATCTGGCCGAGTTCCCGCATCTTCAGGCTGATCTCGCCCTTCTTGCCAAGTGCCGCCAGACGCACCTCTTCCAGTGCCGCCTCATCGGTCGCACCGGCGATGGCCTCGATATACTTGCCACGCAGTTCGGTCAGGTCCATGTCAGCCTCCGTTTTCTTGGCGTCGGTGCTAGCGGGGAAGGGGCTGATTTGCAAGGCAGTGCAGACATGCGCAATCGCAGGGCCTGAAAGAACAAAGGCCCCGCCTAAGCGGGGCCTGTGCCGGATGTTTGCCGGTGGGCTTATTTCCAGATGCCGTGATCCACACCTTTGGCAATGCCCGGATGATCCGCGATGTGGAACTTGGGCAGCTTGCCAGCCTTGCGCTGTGCCAGATAATCGCGCGTCAGCACCGTGACAGTGCCGGACAACGCCAGAATGGCGATCAGGTTGATCGTTGCCATCAGCCCCATTGAGGCATCGGCGAAATCAAACACCGTGGTAACGGCCTGCAAGGCGCCCCAGACCACCATGATCAGCACAAGGCAGCGCAGCGCCATGATGGCCGAGGCATTGCCCAGCCCCAGGAAGACCATCGCGCTTTCGCAATAGGCGTAGTTGCCGATGATGGTGGTGAAGGCAAAGAAGAAGATGGCCGCCGCCACGAACCACGCACCCATCGGGCCGAAGTGATGGACAAGCGCCTGTTGCGTCAGCGCGGTTCCGGTCACGCCGCTGCCCGGCTCCAGCACGCCCGACAGCAGGATCATCACGGCGGTGGCGGTGCAGATCAGGATGGTGTCGATGAACACACCCAGAGCCTGCACAAAGCCCTGGCTGGACGGGTGGTGCGGGTCGGGAGTTGCCACGGCGGCGATATTCGGTGCCGAACCCATGCCCGCCTCGTTCGAGAACAGCCCGCGTTTTACCCCGTTCAGCATCGCAGCGGCGACGCTGCCTGCCACGCCGCCCGCCGCCGGGCCAAAGCCAAAGGCGCTGGCAACAATGTCACCCAGAACGCCGGGCACGGCTGTGATGTTCATCGCCAGAACGATGATGGCGAGCAGCAGATAGGCCCCGGCCATGAATGGCACCACGACCTCGGCGACGCGGGCAATCTGGCGGATGCCGCCAAAGATCACCACGGCGGTCAGCGCGGCAATGCCAAGGCCCATGCCCAGCTTGGGGATGCCAAACGCACCGGCAAAGGCATCCGCAATCGAATTGGCCTGAACCGCGTTGAACACCAGCCCGAAGGAGATGATCAGGCAGACCGAAAACACAGCACCCAGCCACGGCAGGCCAAGCCCTTTGGAGATGTAGAAGGCCGGGCCGCCGCGATACATGCCGTTCGGGCCATGTGTCTTGTACAACTGCGCGAGCGCGCTTTCTGCATAGGCGGTCGCCATGCCGACAAGTGCCACCATCCACATCCAGAAAATCGCACCGGCACCGCCCAGATACAGGGCCACCGCAACACCGGCGATATTGCCGGTGCCGACCCGTGAGGCCAGGCTGACGGTCAGCGCCTGAAACGGCGAAATGCCGTCCTTGTCGGTTGCATTGGAGCCGACCACACAGCGCAGCATTTCCCCGAAATGCCGGAACTGCAAAAAGCCGAGCCGGATGGTGAAGAACGCCCCCACAGCCAGCAGGCCATAGATCAGGACATAGCCCCAGAACACTGTATTGAGAAAACCGATGAGTGCTGTCACGCAAATACTCCTTGTCAACTGGCGGAGCGGGGGAGACCCCGAAAGGAGCGGCCCGGATCGGGGCGGCTCTGCCTTTTACCCATGCACGGTTTCGTGATCCGGGCCAATTGCAAACTTGTATCCGGCGCGCCGAATTTACGCCTTATGCGTGTGCAAACAGCAAAAAGCCCCCAACGCGATGCGTTGAGGGCTTTTCAAAGCGGTTTAGCTGCTGAAAATCAGACAGCCAGAGCTTGCTTGGCTTGGGCTGCGATGGCGTTGAACGCCTCCGGCTCATGCACGGCCAGATCGGCCAGAACCTTGCGGTCCACTTCGATCCCGGCTTTTGCCAGACCGTTGATGAAACGCGAATAGGTCATTTCGATGTCGAACAGACGCACGGCAGCGTTGATCCGCTGGATCCACAGGGCGCGGAAGTTGCGCTTGCGGGTCTTGCGGTCGCGGGTCGCGTACTGGTTGGCCTTGTCGACGGCCTGAGTAGCTGTGCGGAAGTTCGTGGAGCGGGCGGCGTAATAGCCTTTCGCTGCCTTGATCACCTTGCGGTGACGGGCGTGGGTCACAACGCCGGATTTAACGCGGGACATATGAGGCTCTCCTTACCGGTCGTAGGGCATGTATTTTTTGACGATCTTCGCATCGCTTGCGCACAGGATCATAGCGCCCGATGCGTCGCGGATGAACTTGGTCGTCCGTTTGATCATGCCGTGACGTTTGCCGGCCGGGCCAGCTTTCACACGACCGGAAGCCGTGAAGCTGAAACGCTTCTTCGCCGCCGATTTGGTCTTCATCTTGGGCATTTCCATCTCCTCGCTGAGGGGTGAACGCACGACTCGGCAATGCCACATGGGCCGGTCGCGCGGGTATAGAGCGGGCCGTATAGGGCCCAAATGAGTGCGGTGCAAGACCCGGATGGCAGGATTCAGTGGCGCAACTGCCCGATCACGCGGAAAAATGCGTTGGGAATGTCACGCACCTCATAGCCGCCGGGCTTTCTGGTCATCGCCAGAACGATCAGCACACCGGCGATCAGCACAAGGATCGCGGCCACACGGGGCGCCCGGCCTTCAGAGAAGGCCGAGAGCATGGAGGGAACGGCCAGAACGCCAAGTATGAGGCCGATAACCAGATATAGGTCGGAACTCACAGCATACCCCTCACAAGACCCTGCGAGAGCTTACTCGGGGTCGACGCGGTGAATCAACCGTTCATCACAGGGCGCGACACGCAGGATGTTGGTGGTACCCTGCGTGTTGAACGGCACGCCGGCAGTGACCACGATCTGATCGCTCTCGGTGGCAAAGCCCTCCTCGCGGGCGGCGCGCGCGGCCGAGATGACGGCCCCCTTGAAGCGGTCCTGCTCTTCGGTCAGCACGCAATGCGTGCCCCAGGTCAGGCACATGCGGCGGGCCGTTTCCATCAGCGGGGTCAGCGCCAGGATCGGCACGCGCGGACGTTCGCGCGATACCAGACTGACCGTGGTGCCCGACTGCGAGAAGCAGCAGATGGCCTTGATGTCGGTTGCTTCGGCGATTTCGCGGGCGGCGGCCACGATGCCATCGGCAACCGTGGTGCGTTTGGCCTTGCGCGAGGCTTCGATGATCTCGCGATACACCGGATCGCTTTCGACCGAGATGGCAACATTGTGCATCGTGGTGACGGCTTCGATCGGATATTGACCGGCGGCGCTTTCCGCCGACAGCATGACCGCATCGGCCCCTTCATAGATGGCGGTGGCCACGTCGGACACTTCAGCGCGGGTCGGGACCGGGCTTTCGATCATCGACTCGAGCATCTGCGTCGCCACGATCACCGGCTTTGCCGCCGCGCGGGCGCCGCGCACAAGGCGCTTCTGGATCGGCGGCACGGCTTGCACCGGCAGTTCGACGCCCAAATCGCCACGGGCGACCATGATGCCATCCGACACCGCCAGAATGGCGTCATAGGCCTTCACGGCGGCAGGTTTTTCGATCTTGGACAGGATCGCCGCGCGGCCCTTGGCCAGTTCGCGCGCCTCGATCACATCCTCGGGGCGCTGCACGAAGCTGAGGGCGAGCCAGTCCACGCCGATAGCGCAGGCAAATTCCAGATCCTTGCGGTCTTTGTCCGACAGCGCGGCCACCGGCAACACCACGTCGGGCACGTTCACGCCCTTGCGGTTGGAGATGGTGCCCCCGACGCTGACGGTGCAATCGGCGAAATCCGGGCCACACTCATTGACGCTGAGCCGGATCTTGCCGTCATTCACCAGAAGGGTGGCGCCGGGTTCCAGGGCCGCGAAAATTTCGGGGTGGGGCAGTTGCACGCGGTTCAGATCGCCCGGTGCATCGCTCAGGTCCATGCGGAAGGTTGCCCCCTCCACCAGATCCTCGGAGCCATTGGCAAACACGCCAACGCGCAGTTTCGGGCCCTGAAGATCGGCCAGAATGGCGATCGGGCGGCCGGTATCGGCTTCGATCTGCCGGATGATGGCGTGGCGGGCACGAATATCTTCGTGTGTCCCATGGCTCATGTTCAGGCGGAACACATCGGCCCCAGCCTCGAACAGCTTGCGGATCATGTCGTAATCCGACGAAGCTGGCCCCAGCGTGGCCACGATTTTCACATTGCGCAGGCGTCTCATGCTGCCGGTTCCTTGTCTGTCTATCTGGATGCGAGGGCCGCGGACCTTATGCCGGAAATCCGGCCGCGCGGCAACGACGCATTTGTTAGCGGTAACACCAATCGCGCAGGATTTTCATGATTCCCTTGGGCGATGGCGGTCTTTAAAGATGTATTGTGCAGAATGGTGACGAACGAATGACGAACACTCCCTTTTGGATCACGGGTGAGGCGCGGCCCGGGCGCTGGCTTGTGACCTGTGATCACGCCACCAATCATGTGCCCGCCGATCTGGGCGGTGATCTCGGCATCGCGCCCGAGGATATGGCGCGCCATATTGCCTATGATGTTGGCGCGGCAGGTCTGGCAGAGGCTCTGGGGCAGCGGCTCGACAGCCCGGTGATCTGTTCGGATTTCTCGCGGCTGGTGATCGACCCGAACCGGGGCGAGGATGACCCGACGCTGGTGATGAAGCTCTATGACGGCACGATCATTCCCGCCAACCGCCATGTCGATGCGGCCGAGACGGAGCGGCGGCTGAACAGCCTGTATCGTCCCTATCATGCGGCTTTGGCGCGGTTGGCGGCGCGGCAGGCGGATACGGTGATCGTGGCCATTCACAGCTTTACCCCCTGTCTGCGCGGGCGTCCGCCGCGCCCCTGGCAGGTGGGGGTTCTGTATTCCCATCTGGATCTGCGCCTGTCGCGCAGACTTATCGCGCGGTTGCAGGCCGAGCCGGATTTGTGCGTGGGCGACAATCAACCTTATTCCGGCCATCTGCCCGGCGATGCGGTGGATCGTCATGCCTTGCAAGGCGGGCGGCACAACACGCTGATCGAGCTGCGTAATGATCTGATCGCCACATCTGCGGCACAGGCCGCCTGGGCGGATCGACTGGCACCGATTCTGATGGCGGCGCTGTCGGATCTGGATTGAGCGATCATCCGGTCTGCGGGGCCGGATTGTTTCCCGCAAGTGGCAGAACCGCTTTGCATTTTTGACTCCGGTAGTGGCGGGCTGCTAGGGTTTGCGCTGTTTTGGGTGCGAGGGTGACATGGAAATCCTGCTGATGCTGATCGCCCTGCCGCTTGCCCTTGTCGGGATGAGTCTGGGCGGCGATGACGATGACCGGGATGATGCCCCCGAGGCGGACGCCGAACGATCTGCCGCTGACGATGGTGCGGCAGAGGCAGAACTGGCCGAGGAGGCCGAAGCCGATGTGCCGCCGGATGCAGGCAACTGGCCCGAGGCTGAGGGTGGCGCGGATATGCTGTTTGCCGAGGATGGCGAGGTTGCGCAGGCTGAGGACGTGCCGCCAGACAGCGATTGGCCCGAGGCCGGGGCAGAGCAGGGCACAGAGCATGACGAAAGCGGGGCAGAGCCGCAGGTTGTAGATTATCTGCAAACTCCGGGCGAGGCGGTCACGATCCCCGATTTTCGCGGTGACACCGATCTGCTGGATCTGAACGGCCTGTCTGATCCCGCCGCGGGTGCCGAGGATCCGGTCTGGCAGGCTTCGGGCGATGGCCAATCCACCGAGATCCTGTTGGAGGGGCGGGTTGCCGTGATCCTCGAAGGCGTCAAGGCGGTCGATTTTCAGGCCGATTGGCTGCGGGGATAAGGCCGGGGGAGGCACGCTCCCCCGGACCTGCGGCTGTTACACGGCGGCTTTGCGCATCTCGTCCAGATAGATCTCGCGCATCCGCGTGGCGACGCGGCCAACGGTGCCGTTGCCGATTGCGGTGCCGTCCACCTCGACCACCGGCATCACGAAGGCCGAGGCCGAGGTGATGAAGGCTTCGTCGGCACTCTGCGCCTCGGCGATGGTGAAATTGCGCTCTTCAACCTCCATCTGGGCTTCAACCGCAAAACGCAGCACGGCTGCGCGGGTGATGCCGTGCAGAATGTCATGCGACAGCGCGCGGGTGATGATCTTGTTGCCCTTGACGATATAGGCGTTGTTCGAGGTGCCTTCGGTTACGAAGCCATCCTCGACCAGCCAGGCGTCATCGACGCCCGCCTTCTTGGCGGCCATCTTGGCCATCGACGGGTAAAGCAGTTGCACGGTCTTGATGTCGCGGCGGCCCCAGCGCACATCCGGCACCGAAATTACCTTCCAGCCGGTTTTGGCTGCCGGACTGTCGGCCAGACCGGGCTTGGCCTGCGTGAACAGAACCACCGTCGGCGGCAGATCAGCGGCAGGATAGGCGAAATCGCGGTCGCCCGGATTGCCACGGGTGACTTGCAGATAGACCATGCCATCGGCAATGCCGTTCTGCGCCACCAACGCGCGGTGGATCGCCAGCCACTCATCATCGCTGTGCGGATTGGTCATCTCCAGCTCGGTCAGCGAGCGGGCAAGACGGGTGCAATGGCCCGCGAAATCAATCAGCTTGCCGTCCAGAACGGAGGTCACTTCATAAACGCCATCCGCCATCAGGAAGCCGCGGTCAAAGACCGAGATCCTGGCTTCATGTTCCGGCAGGTAATCCCCATTCACATAGACGGTGCGGCTCATCACAATTCCTTCGTGCTTGCGTCTGCGGCTGATGCGGTTTGGGCCAGCACAGCCAAGTCGTCAAGCCTTTGCTGGGACATGGCCGCTATGCCGCCGCGCAGCGGAATTGCTGCGTTTGCAAATCCGGCTTGCTTTCTGCTGCGCAAGAATATAACCAAACCAAGCAAATCCCCGACATTTCATTACCGAGAGACGCCGATGAGCTTCCGCATCCAGCCCACCGCCCCCGCCCGCCCGAACCGCTGCCAGCTTTTCGGCCCCGGCTCTCGTCCGGCGCTGTTTGAAAAAATGGCGGCCTCTGCGGCGGATGTGATCAACCTTGATCTGGAAGATTCGGTCGCCCCGTCCGACAAGGATCAGGCGCGGGCGAATATCATCACCGCGGTCAATACGCTCGACTGGGGCCGCAAGACGCTGTCGGTGCGGATCAACGGGCTGGATACGCCGTTCTGGTATCGCGATGTGGTCGATCTGCTGGAACAATGCGGCGAGCGTCTGGATCAGATCATGATCCCGAAAGTGGGCTGTGCCGCCGATGTCTATGCGGTCGATGCGCTGGTGACGGCCATCGAAAGGGCAAAGGGGCGGGCAAAGCCGATCAGCTTCGAGGTCATCATCGAATCGGCGGCGGGTATTGCCCATGTCGAGGAAATCGCCGCCTCCAGCCCGCGCTTGCAGGCGATGAGCCTTGGCGCTGCCGATTTTGCCGCCAGCATGGGGATGCAGACCACCGGCATCGGCGGCACGCAGGAAAATTATTACATGCTGCGCGAGGGCGTGAAGCACTGGTCCGACCCGTGGCACTGGGCGCAGGCCGCCATCGTCGCCGCCTGCCGTACCCATGGTGTTCTGCCGGTAGATGGCCCGTTCGGCGATTTTTCGGATGACGAAGGCTATCGCGCGCAGGCCCGCCGTTCGGCCACGCTGGGCATGGTTGGCAAATGGGCAATCCATCCCAAACAGATCGCGCTCGCCAACGAGGTGTTTACGCCCTCTGATTCGGCTGTCGGCGAAGCGCGCGAGATTCTGGCGGCGATGGAGGCTGCAAAAGCCCGAGGCGAGGGCGCAACCGTCTATAAAGGGCGGCTTGTGGACATTGCATCCATCAAACAGGCCGAAGTCATCGTGCGTCAGTCTGAAATGATTGCTGCCGGGGCCTGATATCCGTTGACAGCCTGCCCGTTGCGCGGGCAGGCTCATGTAACAGCGGGTTAACAATTCAGCGATCTGCGAAAAGATACCCCGCCGCAACGAGGAGAGGAGGCCTCTTGCGGCATCTTGGGAGGAGCACGCCCCGTGGCCATGCCACGGGGCGCTGCTGTTTTGGAAGGTCGCTGGCGCAGTTGCATCTTGGCCCCGCCTTGGCCATATAGAATGCCGACACTTGTGGAGCCGCCATGAACTATCTGGAATTCGAGAAGCCGCTGGCCGAAATCGAAGGCAAGGCCGAAGAACTGCGTGCCCTTGCCCGCGCCAACAAGGAAATGGATGTCGAGAAAGAGGCGGCGGCGCTCGACAAGAAGGCCGATGTGCTGCTGAAGGATCTCTATCGGGATCTGACGCCGTGGCGCAAATGTCAGGTGGCCCGCCACCCGGACCGGCCGCATTGCAAGGATTACATCGACGCGCTGTTCACCGAATACACGCCGCTGGCCGGAGATCGCAACTTTGCCGACGATCACGCCATCATGGGCGGGCTGGCGCGGTTCAACGATATTCCGGTGATGGTGATCGGCCATGAAAAGGGCAATGACACCAAATCGCGCATCGAACGGAATTTCGGCATGGCGCGGCCCGAAGGCTATCGCAAGGCGATCCGGCTGATGGACATGGCGCATCGCTTCGGCCTACCGGTGGTGACGCTGGTCGACACGCCCGGCGCCTATCCGGGCAAGGGCGCGGAAGAGCGCGGGCAGGCCGAGGCCATCGCCCGCAGCACGCAGAAATGTCTGGAAATCGGGGTTCCGCTGATTGCGGTCATCATCGGTGAGGGCGGATCGGGTGGGGCTGTGGCCTTTGCCACCGCCAACCGCATCGCCATGCTGGAACATTCGGTCTATTCGGTGATCTCGCCCGAGGGCTGTGCCTCGATCCTGTGGAAAGATGCCGAAAAGATGCGCGAAGCTGCCGAGGCGTTGCGCCTGACCGCGCAGGATCTGCAAAAGCTCGGCGTGATCGACCGCATCATCAAGGAACCGCTGGGCGGCGCGCAACGCGGCCCGAAAGAAACGGTAGAGGCCGTGGGCAAGGCGATCGAAACCATGCTCAAGGAGCTTTCGGGCAAGAAGCCCGAGGCGCTGATCCGTGACCGCCGCCAGAAATTCCTGGATATGGGCTCCAAAGGCCTCGCCGCCTGATTCACGCTTGCCATAATCCACCTTGCCAGAATCCATAGGGGCTGCGAGCCTTTGTGGAGTGGCAAGGTGGTGGGGTCGTGCATGGTGCGCCGTTTCGGAACTGATGAAGCGCAGAGCCTGTTTGGCAGCGGTCGCGCTGACTTGATCCATGGGCTTGGCGGCTTTGACTATCTTCAGGGCAATGGCGGCAATGACACGCTGGCGGGCGGCGGCACCGTCTATGGCAATACGGGCAACGACCTTTATTCGGGTGTGCGCTTCCTGTGGGACTATCTGCCGACCGCGATCTTCAAGCTTTACACATTGGATCTTGGCGCGGGCAACGACCGCTTCGTGATCAATGATCAGGATGGCCGCTTTGGCGACGGCAATTATGTCGGTCTGGGCGATCTGACGCTGGGGGCCGGGGCGGATCGGGCCATCATCGCCTCGTGTTACGGCACCACGCTGGCGCTCGGCACCGGGGCCGATACCGCCTATGTGTTGAGCGATGCAGGCGCGCGGGTGCAATTGGCGGACGGGTTTCTGCAGACCGCCGACGGGTCTGCGGATGTCGTGCATTTCGATGGCCATGGTGACGCGCTTGCGCTCTATGGCTTTGGCCGCGAGGATCGGCTGATCCTTTATGATACCGGGTTGAGCCTGGCGCAGATCCGTCAGCGCACCACCTTTCTGGATCCGGTCTCTAGGACCGATCTGCGCATCACCCTGCCGAATGAGACTGTGATCACGATTTCCAAGGCGTTTTCGGGCCATCTGACCCCGGACATGCTGGGTCTGACCGAGCGGCGGCTGGTGGTGGGCGAGGAGATCGTTCTGGGGGCGGCACGGGGCACGCAGAATGCCGTCTTTGCCGGCGGCGCGGATGATGTGCTGACAGCGGCGGGCAGGGCGCTGTTTCTGGGCGGCGGTGATGACATCGGGCGCGGTGGGCGCCGGGCTGACAGCCTTTATGGCGAAACCGGCGAAGACACGCTGCGCGGGCAGGGCGGCAATGACAGCCTGTGGGGCGAAAGCGGCGATGATGTGCTGTCTGCCGGGGCCGGGGCTGACCTGATCGACACCGGCAGCGGCGCCGATATGGCCTTTGGCGCGGCAGGGGCCGACACCTTCGTGATCCGGTTCAGTGGCGATACCCTGTCTGGTGGTGCGGGCGATGACCGGTTTGTATTTTCGGACTATCTCGGCTCTGAGACTGCCCGCATCAGTGGCGGGCAAGGGCGCGATATCTATGTGGTCGACTCCGACACCCGCAATGTTGTCGTCACGGATTTCAGGCCCGGCACGGATCGTATCGACATCAGCCTCTGGTTCACCGGAACCCCGAAGGGGCCAGAGGCAGAAGCCCGGTTCAGGGCCTATTTCTCTGAGGGGCAGTTGGTGACGCAGGATGATTTCTATCCGGCCACCGGGCTTTATGTTTCTATGTTCAGCATGACCTGGGTGTTTGAAGGCTTGAAACCCGGCGACCTTGATCGGCAGGATTTCATCCTGTTCTGACACGCAGGGCGTCAGCCCCGGAACCCAGCCTCGGCCAGCAGCCGGTCGGAGGTGCTTTCCACATCACGTTCCAGCCGCGCCATGAACTCGCCATTGGACAGGCCGGGCGGGATGGCGGGCAGGAAGGCGACGACAGCCGTGCCGGGTTTGCGCAGGATGCCGTGCTTGGGCCAGAACAGCCCCACATTGGCCGCCACCGGCACGCAATCCTGCCCCAACTGGCTATACAGCAGCGCGGTGCCCACCTTGTAGGGGGCTGAAGTGCCGGGGGCGACGCGGGTGCCCTGCGGATAGATGATCAACTGGCCCGGCAGGCTGATCCCAGCCTTGACATCCGCCATCATCTTGAGGATGGCCGCGCCACGCTTGCCCCGGTTCACCGGCACGCAGCCGATACGCAGGGCATACCAGCCAAGGATCGGGGCCCAGCGGAGTTCACTTTTCATGATGAACTTGCCCCGTGGCACCGCGCCGAAGATCAGCATGATGTCCAGAAAGCTTTGATGTTTTGCCGCGATCAGCACTTCGCCCTGCGGCACCACGCCCCGCACTTCGGTGTGCAGGCCACAGAGCGCGGCGAGGGTCCAGCGCACCCACACGCAGAAGCTGCGGCAGGCGGTATGGGCAAAACGCCGGTCGATCAGGGCAGGAATGAACAAGACAATCCCGATCACCAGCATCGCCAGATACATCTGCACGATGAAGATCAGCGACAGCGCCCATTGCAGGGGCAGGATACGGCGCATCAGGTCAACTCCCGCAATTTGGACAGGGCGGCGGCACGGGTGGCAAAGAAGGCCACGATCCCGGCCAGCAGGGGCAAGGCCAGCGGCAGCAGCCAGCCCCAGCCGGTAAAGCCAAGCCCGGTCAGAAAGCCGCCCGCCGCATCGGCGGAGGGCAGCAGCGCCACGCCGATCATGCCGGCCAAGGCTCCCACCGTCGCGCCGCCCAAGGCGCGCAGGGTAAAGCGGCGCACGAAGGCGCGGGCGATATAGGTGTCGCGCGCGCCCACCAGCCGCAGCACCCGGATCACCTGCGCATTGGCCGCGAGCGAGGCATTGGCCGCCAGCGTGATCATCGCCCCCATGGTGCCAAGGATCAGCCCGATGGACAGCAGCCCCAGCAGCCGCAACCGCCCGGCAGCCGTGGCCAGCGGCCTGCGCCAGCGGGTGTGATCGTCCAGCACGGCACCTGGGGCTTCGGCGGCAAGCCGTTGGCGCAGGCCTTCGGCATCATAGCCGTCGCCGGTCTCGGTCAACTCGATCAGGCGCGGGATCGGCAGCGCCTCGACCGGCAGGTCAGGGCCGAACCACGGCTCCAGCAGGGCGCGCTGCTCCTCGTCGCTCAGGGCGCGGGCCTCGCCGACGCCGGGCGTGGTGGACAGCACCGCCAGTACGGCCTGCGTCTGCACCTCCAGCTGATCCGCCGGGGCCGAGACCCGCACCGTGGCGGTGCGCGCCAAGGCGTCCGACCAGCGGTCGGCCATCCGCCCCGAGGCAAGTGAAAGCGCCAGCGCAAAGACGGCCAGAAAGGTCATGGCTCCGGCGGTGAAGCTGGTCAGCCAGGCGGTATGGCCGGTGGGCGGCACCACGCGGTCGGCCTGACGGTCGCCCTGGACCAGCAGCGAAAGATAGCGTTTCAGTATCACAGATCCGCCCCCGCCAGTTGGATGCGCCGCGCCTTGATCCGCAACACGCGGGCCGCAACCTGCGCCTTGGCCTGCCGGATCAGGTTCAGATCATGGGTGGCGATCACGATGGTCTTGCCCATCCGGTTCAGTTCCACCAGCAGGGTCAGCAGCCGCAGCGACAGATCCCAGTCAAGGTTGCCGGTCGGCTCATCCGCGAGGATCACATCCGGCCCCATGATGATGGCGCGTGCCAGCGCGGCCCGCTGCCGCTCGCCGCCCGAAAGCGAGGGGGGCAGGGCATCCGCCAGATGTTTCAGCCCGACCCAGCCGAGCAGGTCGCCCAGATCCTCGCCGCTCACCTCGCGGTTGGAGACGGTCAGCGGCAAGGAGACATTGGCGGCCAGCGGCAGGTGGTCAAGAAACTGGCAATCCTGATGCACCACCCCGACCCGGCGGCGCATCCTTGCCACCTCGTCGCGGTCAAGGCTGCGCACTTCACGGTCGAACAGGGTGACATGGCCCGAGGTGGGCAGCAGCTCTGCATAGCACAGCTTCAGGAAGGTCGATTTGCCCGATCCGGACGGCCCGGTCAGGAAATGGAACGATCCGGGTGCCAGCCGCAACGACACATCCGAGAGCAATTCGCCCCCGCCGTAAGTATAGGCTACATTCTCAAGTGAAATCACAGGCAGGCCCCTTCCGCACACGCGCTGCACAATCGCCCAGCCACGCGGCGGTTTCAACGGGCAGGCCGATGCAACGCGCGAAAATCATTCCTGCGTGAGGCTTGGATATGCGGAATATCGTTGCTACAACAGAATTCGTCACCAACCGGACAACGGTTGGGGCGGACACCGGCAGGGGCGGGGACGAATGCGGCTGATTTGCCCAAATTGTGATGCACAATACGAAGTTGCCGATACGGCGATCCCGGATGAAGGGCGCGACGTGCAATGTTCCAACTGTGGCCATGGCTGGTTTCAGCTGTCGCCCCATGCGATTGCCGCCGCCGAGGCCGAGGCGGAACTGTTCGAGGCCCCTGAACCCGTAGCCGTAACCGATGAAGAGGGGCCTGCCGAAGCGGACGCGCTGATTGCGGGGGATGTGCCGCAGACGGATGTGCCGCCCGCCCCTGAGGTGCCGGTTGCCGAAGAGCCTGCCGCCGTGCCGCCGCCCGTGGCCGCAACCCCGCGCCGCAGCATGGATGAAAATCTGATGGCCGTGCTGCGCGAAGAGGCAGAGCGCGAGGCACAGGCCCGCGCGAAGGAAGAGCCGCGCCCGCTGGAAACGCAGGGTGAACTGGGGCTGGAGGCAGCGACTGCCGCCGCAGCCATCAGCCCCTCGGACCGCCGTATTGCCCAACTGAAAGGCATCGACCCCGATGCCATGCCAGAACCGGAAGTCATCACCCGCGCGCCCAAGGGCCGCGAGTTGCTGCCGGATATCGAAGAGATCAATTCGACGCTTCGGCCCAGTGTGGATCGGGGCGAAGATGCGCAGGCGCTGGCGGATGTCGGCCCGTCATTGCGGCAAGACGCCAGCTTTCGCAGCGGCTTCGCGCTGATGCTGTTGCTGGCGGCCGGGCTGGCGCTGGCCTATGTGATGGCCCCGCGCATCGCCCAGCAGATCCCCGGCACGGCCGATGCGATGACGGCCTATGTCGCGGCGGTGGATGCAGCACGGCTGTGGCTGGACGCCTGGATGCAACGGGCGATCATGGCGCTTCAGGGCTGATTACCCGGCCTACCTGCCGATCCTGCGCGCGGATCAGAACAGCTCCAGCAAGCGTTTGAGGTAGTCGCGCTCGGTTTCGGCGCGCTGCTGCTCGCCTGCCCGACGTCGGATTTCATCCAGAAGATCCTGCGCGCGGCGATAGACATCCGGCCCGCGTGCCATGTTGCCATCCGATCCGATCACTCCGGAATTGCCGGTTTCGCGGCCCAGCGGGTCGCGCTGCGGCCCCTGATCGCCCCGACCCTGCGCCTGCCCTTCGCCCTGCTCTTGCCGTTCGGCTTCGGCCTGCGCATCGCCCAAGGCGCGCATGCCGTCGCGCATCCGGTCCATCGCATCGGCCTGCCGGTCCAGCGCGCCGGACAGATCGCCGTCGCGCAGGGCACGCTCGGCGTCATCCATCTCGCGCTCGGCCTCATCCAGCGCCCGCCGCCCGGCTTCGCCTTTTTCCGATCCGGCACCGGGCAGGCGGTTGCCATTCAGCGCGTCAAGACGGTCGCGCAACGCCTGCTGGCGTTCGGCAAGGTCTTTGCCCTCGGGGCCTTCGCTACCGCTACCATCACCCTGCTGCTGCTGGCCGGAAGGGCCTTGCTGCAATTCGCGGAAGGCTTCGTCAGACAGTTGTTGCTGATCGCGCAGCGTGTCCTGCAATTCGCGCATGCCGGGCATCTGCGGCCCGCCCTGACCCCCGGCCCCGCCTTCGGTGATTTGCAGGTTCTCCAGCAATTTCTGCAACATCGCCATGGCTTCGGCGGCCTCGGCCATGCGGCCTTCTTCCATCAGACGCTGGATTTCATCCATCATTTCCTGAATCTGGTCGCCAGTCAGCTGCATCCGCTGCTGATTTTCGGCCATCTCGCTGTCGGGATTGCGCTGCGCCTCTTCGGCCAGAAGCTGCATGTAGTCTTCGGTTGCGGCGCGCAGTTCCTCCATCAGCTCCTGAATTTCCGCCGGGTCCGCGCCGTTGCGGATGGCTTCGTTCAGGCGCTCTTGCGCGCGGGCCAGCCTCTCGCGCGCCGAGGCGAGATCGCCCTCTTCCACCAGCAGGGCAATCTCCCACAACTCATCCGCCAGCGCATCGCGCTGCTCGGCGGTCAGGCTTGCCGCGGTGGTATTGAGCTGCTTGAGGGCGGCCATCAGCCGTTTGAACGTGGTCTCGTCGCGCATCAGATCATCGGGCAGATGGGTGATCGCCTTGAAGATTTGTGCCGCGCGCGGGCCGTTTTCGCGCGACCATAGCAAATCGCGGCGCAATTCGATGATCGTGGCGGCCAGCGGATCAAAGAACCGCTTGCCGGGCAGGATGATGCTCAGCGGGTCAGCCGTGCCGGTCTGATTTTGCGCATCGGTGGCCGTCAACCGGATCTGCACCGGCTGATTGGCAAAGGGGTGCTTCGAGACATCTTCGATGAGCGCATCCGAAAAAGCGGCGCGATTGCCGCTGATCGGCAGCGGCAGGTCGATCACCAGCGCCTCGCGCGGCTCTGGCGCGATGGCAAGGCCATAACGGCGGTCCAGCTTGGCCAGATCCAGCGCGATGCTGGCGGTGCCGCCGGTGATGCCATAATCGTCCTCGACCGCGAAGGGCAGCTTCATCTTGCCATCACGTTCGCGGCTGACATCGCCGGTGATGCGAATGGTGGGCGCCGTGTCGGGAAGCGCCATGATCTGCCATGTGCGCCCGCCCGGCCCATTGATCGCCACCGCGCCATCCTGCATCACCGCAAAGCTTTGGGCGAGATCGGAAGCCGGGGGCGGCGTGGTCTGGCCGGACACGGTTTCCGACAGCGTCAGCGCACCGACCTCGCCATAAAGCCGGATCTGCATCCGCGTGCCTTGCGGCAGCTCCAGCGGCCCCTGCGCAATGTCATTGAGGTAGAGCGCCGGTTTGCCGGTGTGCAGGGGCGGCTGCGCCCAGCCTTCCCAGGTCGGGCCGTTCATCATCGCCTCGGCCGCGCCGGGGGCCAGCCCCGAGACACTTGCCACCCGCCAGATGGAGCCGAACATGAGCGCCATCACCAGCGCCGTCAGCGCCAGATACCGCAGCCCGAACGGATCGCGGCTGGCCAGCCGCAGATCGGGGCGCACCGGCTTGGCCATGGCGGCCCGCGCTGCCATGCGCGCCCGGTGGGTCTGCCACACGGCGACTGATGCGGGGTCGGTGCTGCCAATCGCCTGATCATCGGCCAGCGCCGACAGCGGGTGCCCCGGCAAAGATGCATCCAGCCGCACCACGGCCTCTGCCCGTCGTGGGTGGTGAAACCGCCGCAACCCGTGCCAGACGGCCCAGACCCCGCCGACGATGGCGGCGACAAGCCCGCCCCAGGCGGCTTCCAGCGGCAAGGCATCCTGCACCCCGAAGGTCAGCGCGGCGAGTGTGACAAGCGCCACCGACCACAGCGGCCAGAACGCCCGCGACAGCCGCTCGGCCCAAAGCCCGGCCCACGTCAGCCGCAGGGGCCAACGGATGCGGTGCATCACTTCGGGGGTGCGTCTGTCTGTCATGCCCTCCGCCGCGGCGCTTGCGGTCCTGTTACAGCCATTCGGGGATGTTATCGCGCTTCAGGATTTCGTCAAAGCTTGGTCTTGCGCGGATGACAGCGAAGTGATCGTCCCGCACCAGCACTTCGGGGATCAGCGGGCGGGTGTTGTATTCGCTGGCCATCACCGCGCCATAAGCCCCGGCAGAGCGGAAGGCGACCAGATCACCCTCGGCCAGCAGCGGCAACTCGCGGGCCTTGGCGAAGGTATCGCCGGTTTCGCAGACCGGCCCCACTACATCAAACCCCTGCGAGGGTGCCGCCGCCGCAGGCTCCTGCACCGCCACGATGTCGTGATGCGCGCCATACATCGAGGGGCGCACCAGATCATTCATCGCCGCATCGAGGATCAGGAAATCGCGGCCTTCGCCGTTTTTCACATAGATCACCGTGCTGACCAGAACGCCCGCATTGCCGGCAATCAGCCGCCCCGGCTCGATCTCGATCTCGCAGCCCAGATGGCCGACGGTGCGTTTGATCAGCGCGCCGTAATCCAGCGGCAGGGGCGGGGCCTCGTTGGAGCGGGTATAGGGAATCCCCAGACCGCCGCCCAGATCCAGACGGCGGATATTATGGCCATCGGCGCGCAGCACCGCCGTCAGATCGGCCACTTTCAGATAGGCCTGTTCAAACGGTTCCAACTCGACCAGCTGACTGCCGATATGCACGTCGATGCCGACGACATCGAGGCCCGGCAGGCGTGCCGCCTCGGCATAGACCTCGCGGGCGCGGGCGATGGGAATGCCGAACTTGTTTTCGGATTTGCCAGTGGCGATCTTTTCATGGGTGCGGGCATCGACATCCGGGTTCACCCGGATGGTGATCGGTGCCACCACCCCCATGCTGGCCGCCACGTCGGACAGCGCGCGCATCTCGGGCTCGCTTTCCACATTGAACTGCCGGATGCCGCCCTCCAGCGCCAGCCGCATTTCGGCGCGGGTCTTGCCCACACCGGAAAACACGATGCGGTCGCCCGGCACACCCGCAGCCTTTGCGCGCAGATATTCGCCGCCCGACACCACATCCATGCCCGCGCCAAGATCGCCCAGCAGTTTCAGAACCGCCACATTGGACAGCGACTTGATGGCGAAACAGACCATATTGGGCAGTGGATCAAGGGCTTCCTTGAACAGCTGATAGTGGCGGGCCAGCGTCGCGCTGGAATAGCAATAGAACGGCGTGCCGACACTGGCGGCAATCTCTGACAGGGCCACATCCTCGGCGTGAAGACTGCCGTTTTTATACAGAAAATGATCCATTGCCCGCCCTTTCGTGCCTAACAGTCCGCGTATAGCAGAACGGACCGGCCACGCAATCGCGGCTCATCTGACCTGGGCGGTGCGCAGGAACAGATACAGCGGAAGCCCGCAGCTGACGCCGATGCAGAAGGTGGCGGGAATGGCGATCAGGGCGCGCCAGTTCCGCCGCACCCGCGTTTCGGCCAGAATCCACAGCGTCAGCGCCACGGCGGCAATCGTCAGATCCCAGGTCAATCCGGTGGTCGAGGCATTGACATACCACGCGTCGATCAGCCCCGAGAGGCCACTGCCGGTCTCGCGCATGTGGCGCAGGAACCAATACATCGGATGGATGGCCCCCCAGAGCGCCAGTGCCAGATAGGCAAGCCGCAGCGGCGACATCACAGGCCGATCCCGATGCCGACCCCACCCACCCGGGTGGAGATGCGCCCGCCATAGGGGTTCACCCCCAGACGGACGCCGCCAACGTTGGTGGCCACATTGGGCGTGACCCGCACGCCCTGCGGCGTGACGCCCATGTTCACCCCGACCTGCGGTTCGCGCACGGGGGCGGCGCAGGCCGCAAGCACAAGGCCCACAAGCACAAGGCAGGACACCCGCGCGCGCGCCATCACAGGGTTCCCACCACGCCCATGCGTGCGTCGCCGCTGATCGACAGGCCGGGTTTCGGCTTCGGGGCCTCGGGGGCGCCATCGGCACCACAGGCAGCCAGCACGGCCAGAACGGCAAAAGACAGGATCACACGCATCACGGACTTCACTCCTCGGGGTTTCACCAGCCTATGCTCAGGCCAGCGCCGCCTTCCAGCGAGCAATCTGTGCCCTGACCTGAACCGGCGATGTTCCGCCATAGGATGTGCGCGAGTTGACCGAGTTTTCCACCCCCAGCACATCAAAGACATCGGCGCGGATGCCCGCATAAACCGATTGCATATCGGCCAGCGACAGATCCGGCAGATCAATGCCCCGCTTTTCGGCCATGCCGACCAGCGTGCCGGTCACATGATGCGCCTCGCGGAAGGGCAGGCCGAGTTCGCGCACCAGCCAATCGGCCAGATCGGTGGCGGTGGAAAAGCCCGAGGCCGCCGCGACGCGCAGATTGTCGACCATGGCGTGCATGTCCCCGACCATGCCGGTCATCGCGGCCAGACCCAGCATCAGCGTATCGGCGGCGTCAAAGACCTGTTCCTTGTCTTCCTGCATGTCTTTGGAATAGGTCAGCGGCAGGCCTTTCATCACGGTGAACAGTGCCACCGTCGCCCCCATGATCCGGCCCAGCTTGGCGCGCAGTAGTTCCGCCGCATCGGGGTTCTTCTTCTGCGGCATGATGCTGCTGCCGGTGGTCCATTTGTCGGACAGGCGCACAAAGCGGAACTGGGCCGAGGACCAGATCACCAGCTCTTCGGCAAAGCGCGACAGGTGCATGGCGCAGATGCTGGAGGCGCTGAGGAACTCAAGCGCGAAATCGCGGTCGGCCACCGAATCAAGGCTGTTGGCGGTGGGGCGGTCAAAGCCCAGGGCCTGCGCCGTCATCGCGCGGTCAATCGGGAACGAGGTGCCCGCCAGGGCCGCCGCGCCCAGCGGACATTCATTCATCCGCGCCCGCGCGTCGATGAACCGGCTGCGGTCACGCGCCAGCATTTCGACATAGGCCATCATGTGATGGCCCCATGTCACCGGCTGTGCGGTTTGCAGATGGGTAAAGCCGGGCATGACCCAATCGGCCCCGACCTCGGCCTGCGCCAGAAACGCCTGCATCAGCGCCTCGATCCCCGAAATCGCCGCATCGCACTGGTCCCGCACCCAGAGCCGGAAATCCACCGCCACCTGATCATTGCGCGACCGGGCGGTGTGCAGGCGCTTGCCCGCTTCGCCCACGATCTCGGTCAGGCGGGCTTCCACCGCCATATGGATGTCTTCCTGCTCCACCCGGAATTCGAAATTCCCGGCCTCGATCTCTGACAACACCGTGAGAAGGCCTTCCCGAATGGCCTCGGCATCTTTATCCGTCAGGATGCCCACGGTCGCAAGCATCGCGGCATGGGCGCGTGAACCGGCAATATCCTGCGCGTAAAGCCGCTGGTCAAAGCCGATGGAGGCGTTGATCGCCTGCATGATGGCATCTGGCCCGGCGCTGAAGCGCCCGCCCCACATGGCGTTGGCGGAGGATTGGGGGATGTCGTTCGCGCTCATGGGCCTGCCTTTGGAGGTGATATGCTGCCTGTCCGTGCTGCCGTCCTTTATACGGCCTTGCTGTTTGGTGCAAACCCGGCTGCGGCCGATATTGCCGCCGCCGATGCCCTGCGCGAGGGCGACATGAAGAAACTGAATTTCTCGGAGGCGCAGCCGCTGCCTGCCATCGGGCTTGTCGGCATGGATGATGCGCCGCGCAGCCTTGAGGAATTTCGCGGCAAATGGGTGCTGGTGAACTTCTGGGCCACATGGTGCCCGCCCTGCCGGAAAGAAATGCCCAGCCTCGGCGCGTTGCAGACCGAATTCGGCGGCGCGACATTCGAAGTGGTCACTGTTGCCACCGGACGCAATGCCGTGCCCGCCATCGACAAGTTCTTTGCCGAAGCAGGCGTGACACATCTGACCGCGCTGCGCGATCCGAAGGCCGAACTGGCCCGCGAAATGGGCGTGGCGGGCTTGCCTGTGACGGTGGTTCTGAACCCCGAGGGGGCCGAGGTCGGGCGGCTGATCGGCGATGCCGATTGGCACAGTGCCGAGGCGCGGGCGGTGCTTACGGCCTTGATGCAGTAAGGGCCGCCACCCTCGCATGGCTGGGGCAGGTGATCATGTGATCATTCACCATGCCAGTGGCCTGCATGAAGGCGTAAACGATGGTCGGGCCGCAGAACTTGAACCCTTCGGCCTTAAGCGCCTTTGACATGGCAACCGACTCTGGTGTCTGGGTCGGCACCTCTGCCATGCTGGCCCGCCGGTTCTGGACCGGGCTGCCGCCGACGAAACTCCACAGGAAAGGCGCAAAGCCCTCGCGCTGGTCAATCCGCAGATAGGCCTGCGCGCCGGTGATCGTGGCCTCGATCTTGCCGCGATGGCGCACGATGCCCGGATCGGTCAGCAAGCGTTGCACCTCCGGCTCGCCCCATGTGGCGATGATCTCGGGCCGGAAGCCTGCGAAGGCCGTGCGAAAGCTTTCGCGTTTGCGCAGGATGGTGATCCAGCTCAGCCCGGCCTGAAACCCGTCCAGAATCAGTTTTTCCCACAGGGCGCGGCCATCCCATTCCGGCACGCCCCAATCAGTATCGTGATAGGCAACATACAGCGGATCATCTCCGCACCAGCCGCAGCGTTGGTCTTGCATGGCTGACTCCCGAATTAAAATTAGAACTAAATGTGAACCTTCACGCTGTCTTTACCTTTGGCGGCGCAGTCTGTCGAGGATTTCGAAACGCTGAGGAGGGGATGCGATGGCCACGGACCGCAGGCGCAATCAGGCGAGTCTGGTCCCCGATGCCAATCCGCTGGCCTTTGTGGTTTCCGAACAGGACAAACAAACCATCACGATGGTCGAGGCCGCATTGCGTGAAAAGCGCCTGCGCCTTGCCTATCAGCCGGTGGTGCTGTCGGCCGATCCGCAGCGCGTCGCCTTTTATGAAGGGCTGATCCGGGTGCTGGATGAAAGTGGCAGGGTGATCCCGGCGCGTGATTTCATGGGGGCGGTGGAAACGCAGGATCTGGGCCGCCGGATCGACTGTGCCGCGCTGGAACTGGGGTTTCAGACCTTGGCGAAACACAGCGATATCCGGCTGTCGGTCAATATGTCGGCACGGTCCATCGGGTATCCGCAGTGGATGCGCACGCTGAAACAGGGGTTGGAACTGTCACCCGCCATTGGCGAGCGGTTGATTCTGGAGATCACCGAAAGCTCGGCCATGCTGGTGCCGGAACTGGTGACCGCCTTCATGGATGATCTGCAACGCGCGGGCGTGGCCTTTGCGCTGGATGATTTTGGCGCGGGCTACACCGCCTTCCGCTATTTCAAGGATTTCTTCTTTGACGTGATCAAGATCGACGGGCAGTTCATCCGCAATATCCACCGCGATGGCGACAATCAGGTGCTGACGCGGGCCCTGCTGTCGATTGCCCGGCAGTTTGAAATGTTCACCGTGGCGGAATCGGTCGAAACGATTGAGGAAGCTGAATTTTTGCGCGGCATCGGTGTGGATTGCCTGCAAGGTTATCTGTTCGGCGCCCCCACGCTGCACCCGGCCTTCCTGTCCGAGAGCGAGCGGCGCCGGGCATGAGGCGACGTGCCGCAGATTGGATGCGTGTCAAAATTCCGCAGTCCCGCGCAATTTTCTTGCCCCGCTACGCAATCTTGCTTACCCCAAGTTGCAGCGCGGTGGCTGATCGCCGCCGCTTCTATCGGCCAAGGGAGTAGGATCAGAACCATGACCAATGTCGTAATCGTATCCGCGGCGCGCACCGCCGTCGGCAGTTTCAACGGCGCTTTTGCCAATACTCCCGCACATGAGCTTGGCGCGGCAGTGATCGACGCTGTGGTGGCCCGCGCAGGCATCGACAAGGCCGATGTCTCGGAAACCATTCTGGGGCAGGTGCTGACGGCAGGGCAGGGCCAGAACCCGGCGCGTCAGGCGCATATCCTTGCCGGTCTGCCGAAAGAGGCTTCTGCCTGGTCGATCAATCAGGTCTGCGGTTCGGGTCTGCGGTCGGTCGCGCTGGGCGCGCAGCATGTGCAGCTGGGTGATTCGTCCATCGTTGTGGCCGGTGGTCAGGAAAACATGTCGCTCAGCCCCCATGTCGCGCATCTGCGGGCCGGGCATAAGATGGGTGACATGAAGTTCATCGACTCGATGATCAAGGATGGTCTGTGGGACGCGTTCAACGGCTATCACATGGGCCAGACCGCGGAAAACGTGGCGAACCAATGGCAGATCAGCCGTGACATGCAGGACGCTTTCGCCGTCGCCTCGCAGAACAAGGCCGAGGCAGCGCAGAAAGCCGGGCGTTTCGCGGATGAGATCATCCCGTTCATCATCAAGGGCCGCAAAGGCGATATCACGGTGGATGCCGATGAATATATCCGCCATGGCGCGACGCTGGATGCGATGGCCAAGCTGAAGCCGGCCTTCGCCAAGGATGGTTCGGTGACGGCAGGCAATGCGTCGGGCTTGAATGATGGCGCGGCGGCGGTGCTGCTGATGTCGGCGGACGAGGCTGCCAAGCGCGGCCTGACCCCGCTGGCCCGCATCGCCTCTTATGCGACCGCCGGGCTGGATCCGGCGATCATGGGCGTTGGCCCGATCCATGCCTCGCGCAAGGCGCTGGAGAAGGCAGGCTGGAAAGCCGCCGATCTGGATCTGGTCGAGGCGAACGAAGCCTTTGCCGCGCAGGCCTGTGCGGTGAACAAGGATATGGGCTGGAACCCCGATGTGGTGAACGTGAACGGCGGCGCGATTGCGATCGGCCACCCGATCGGCGCTTCGGGCTGCCGGATCCTGAACACGCTGCTGTTTGAAATGGCGCGCCGCGATGCCAAGAAGGGTCTGGCGACCCTGTGCATCGGCGGCGGCATGGGCGTGGCCATGTGCCTTGAGCGCGCATAATCCACACAACCTGTAACAGGTCTGCGAAATATTACTGCAAATGTAAAAAAGCGGGCGCAACAATGTTGCGCCCGCTTTTCCTATTCGGTAACAGGATTCCAAGCACACTATCCCTGGAGGAGGAATCATGTCGAAAGTTGCTTTGGTCACCGGCGGTTCGCGCGGCATTGGCGCAGCGATTTCCATCGCGCTGAAAAATGCCGGTTATACCGTCGCCGCCAATTATGCCGGCAATGATGAAGCCGCCGCCAAATTCACCGCCGAAACCGGCATCAAGACCTACAAGTGGTCGGTGGCAGAGTATGATGCCTGCGCCGCAGGCATTGCGCAGGTCGAGGCGGATCTGGGTCCGGTCGCGGTGCTGGTGAACAATGCAGGCATCACCCGCGATGCCATGTTCCACAAGATGACGCCGGGCCAGTGGAAAGAGGTGATCGACACCAACCTCACCGGCCTGTTCAACATGACGCATCCGCTGTGGTCCGGCATGCGGGATCGCAAATTCGGTCGTGTGATCAACATCTCGTCGATCAATGGCCAGAAGGGCCAGGCCGGTCAGGCCAACTATTCTGCCGCGAAATCGGGTGATCTGGGCTTCACCAAAGCGCTGGCGCAGGAAGGCGCACGCGCAGGCATCACCGTCAATGCCATCTGCCCCGGTTACATCGGCACCGAGATGGTGCGGGCGATTGACGAAAAGGTGCTGAACGAGCGTATCATTCCGCAGATCCCGGTGGGTCGTCTGGGCGAGCCGGAAGAAATCGCCCGCTGCGTGGTGTTCCTCGCCGCTGAGGATGCGGGCTTCATCACTGGCGCAACCATCAGCGCGAATGGCGGTCAGTTCTTCGTCTGAGCCATTAAAATTTCCGCTAAAGGCCCGCGCGAGCGGGCCTTTTTGCTTGCGGGCCCGTCGGGGCGCGGGCAGATTGCACGCCCTGAGGGAGGCCCGAATGACCCGAAACCGCGCAACTGCCATCGGCTTTACGGCTGTCCTGCTTTGGGCACTGCTGGCCCTGTTCACCATCGGCTCTGCGCCGGTGCCGCCCTTGCTGCTGAACGCGCTGTGCTTTGCCATCGGTGGCGGGATCGGTCTGATCTGGACGCTGGCCACCGGGCAGGGGGCGGTGCTGCGCAAGGTGCCGTTCAAGGTCTATGCCTTTGGTACGCTGGGGCTATTTGGCTATCACCTGCTGTATTTTACCGCCTTTCGCCTGTCGCCCACGGCAGAAACCGGCCTGATTGCCTATCTTTGGCCGCTGTTCATCGTGCTGCTGTCGGGCCTGCTGCCGGGCGAGCGGCTGACGGCGCTGCATATCTTTGGCGCTCTTGTGGCCTTTGCCGGGGCGGCACTGATCGTGCTGACCCGTGGAAGCAGTGGCGAAGGCTCGGTGCTGGGTCTGGTGCTGGCCTTTGGCTGTGCGGTGACTTGGGCCGTTTATTCGGTGCTGTCGCGCCGTCTGGGGGCGGTGCCCACCGCCTCGGTCACCATATTCTGTCTGGCGACCGCCGTTTTGTCGATGGTGGCACACCTGGCGCTGGAGCAAACGCAGTGGCCCGACACTGCCATGGGCTGGTTTTCGGTGCTGGCGCTGGGCATCGGCCCCGTGGGCATTGCGTTTTTCACCTGGGATACCGGCATGAAAAAAGGCGACATCCAACTGCTCGGTGTCGCCTCCTATGCTGCGCCTCTACTCTCCACGCTCGCGCTGGTTATAGCCGGGATCGCGCCCCCATCGCTCATGCTGCTTGTCGCGGCGATTCTGATCACCGGAGGGGCGGCGCTGGCGGCGAAGGCCAGCGCCAAACGAAATCAGGCGTGAGACAACCTCGCAATTTCCTCTTTGATCTTCAGCTTCTGTTTTTTCATTTCCGCGATTTTCAGATCGTCGATGGCAGGCGCGCGTTGGGCCTTTTGAACCATGTCCGACAGGTGTTCGTGCTTCTTCTTCAGCTCAGAAATATGCGAAGCGACAGTCATGCAAACCTCCTGTGATATGTTCGACAAGGTGATTGCAGCACGGATTCATCCGTCTGTCATCAAAATGTAACCGCCGCAGCGCAGCATTTACGGTCAATTAGCTGAACTGCGCCGAAAGATCGCAGCCCATGCGCAAAATTGCGTTCGCCTCGGGCGTGTAGGCCTCGCGGTCGCCCTCATGCGCGGCACCGCTGTGCAGGATCAGCGGCGGCAACAGGCGGAATCGCGCGCGCCCGCCCTTTCTGGCGCGCAGAATCACCCGCTTTGCCTCGCGCCCCGTCCGGGCGGCAAGCGGCAGCACTGCGGCGGATCCCAGCGTGCCGAGGTTGCCCAAAAGTTCGGGCAGGGCATCCGCGCCGGTGATCATTGTCAGCCAGCCGCCGGGGCGCAACCGCCGCGCCGCCGCCCTGAGCCAGTCTGCCAGCGGCACCTCATCCACCTGCATGGCAACCGCGCGGGCCGGGGTGGGGGAGGGCGTGCCGCCCGGCGGGTAATAGGGGGGATTGCAGACCACCTGATCGAACTCGCGCCGCAAGGCCAGGGGCACCTGCCGCAGATCGCCTTCGATCACCTCAAGCGCCATCCCGTTGCGGCTGGCATTGCGGCGGGCCAGATCGGCATAGGCCGGTTGTAACTCCAGCCCGGTGAGGTGCAGGCCCGCAACGCGTGTGCCAAGGCACAGGGCCGCCGCCCCCGCGCCACAGCCCAGATCCAGCACCCGATCCCCGGCGCGGGCCGGGCAGGCCGCCGCCAGCAGCACCGGATCGGTGGCCGCGCGATAGCCCTGCGCGGGCTGCCACAACCGCAGCCGCCCGGAAAGAAAGGCATCATCTGTCAGCGCATCATCGGCAAACATTGCAAGCCCCGTGAGTTGCCCCTGTGCGTCACAGCCCTGTCGGGATGTCGTTATCCGCGAGGACAGCCCGTGCCACAAACAGATCCCGGTCCGCCACCATCAAACGACGCGGCAAAATGCCAAGGTTGCCATCAAGGATGCTCATGTGGACGTCCATCTGAAACACCGCTATACCCTCGCCCTCAAGAAGGGCTGTGGCAAAGGCGATGATCGTCGGGTCGGTGCTGCGCAACAGGTCTTTCATGGCGGCAAGACTGTCGGCAATCCCCGCGATTGTCGAGAGGCGGAGACGGGAATAGGACGGGACAGGATGGGTTTGGACGAAGCTGCGCAAAAACCGCATGACCGCCTGAGCGCATGGCTCGCTGCCGATATGGAGGCGGTGAACCTGATGATCCGCACCCGCATGGCCTCGGAACATGCGCCGCGCATCCCACAGGTGACGGCGCATCTGGTCGAGGCGGGCGGCAAACGGCTGCGCCCGCTGCTGACATTGGCCGCCGCGCGGATGTGCGGCTACGACGGCCCGTTCCATGTGCATCTGGCCGCGACGGTGGAATTCATCCACACCGCCACCCTGCTGCATGATGATGTGGTGGATGAAAGCGCGCAGCGCCGGGGCCGCCCTACCGCCAACCTGTTGTGGGACAACAAATCTTCTGTGCTGGTCGGCGATTATCTATTTTCCCGCAGTTTTCAGCTGATGGTGGAAACCGGTAATCTGCGCGTGCTGGACATTCTGGCCAATGCCTCGGCCACCATTGCCGAGGGCGAGGTGCTGCAACTGACGGCGGCACAGGATCTGGCGACGACCGAAGCGATCTATCTGCAAGTGGTGCGTGGCAAGACGGCAGCCCTGTTTTCTGCCGCGACCGAGGTGGGCGGCGTGATCGCGGGTGCGCCGGAAGATCAGGTGCAGGCGCTGTTCACCTATGGCGATGCTTTGGGCATTGCCTTCCAGATCGTCGATGACCTGCTGGATTATGGCGGCACATCGGCAGTGATCGGCAAGAACACCGGCGATGATTTCCGCGAACGCAAGCTGACGCTGCCGGTGATCAAGGCGGTGGCGCAGGCGGATGCAGACGAGCGCGCCTTCTGGGAACGCACGATTGCCAAGGGCCAGCAGGCCGAGGGCGATCTGGAGCGGGCGCTGGAGATCATGGCGCGGCATGGCGCGATGGAGGCTGCGCGCGCCGATGCGCTGGCCTGGGTTGCCAAGGCCAAGACGGCGCTTGCCGTCCTGCCCGAGCATGAGATCAGGGGCATGTTGGTCGATCTGGCCGATTATGTAGTGGCGCGGATCAACTGATCCATATCGGCGCGGCCGGGATAGACGATGCCCGCCGCCGCCCACCAGTCGGGATGATCGGCGCGCAGCGCCTCGGCCGCCGCGATGGCGTCACCCTCTTTGGCGAACAACGCAAAGCAGGTGGCGCCGGAGCCTGACATCCGGGTGAACAGCGCGCGCGGCTGATCGGCCAGCGCCGCCAGAACATCGCCAATCACCGGCGCATGGCTGCGGGCGGGTGTTTCCAGATCATTGCGTTGCTCGGCCAGCCAAGTGGCCAGTGCGGCAGCATCGGGCCAGTGCGGCACGCTGTCGGGCATCGGCGCGTTGTTCTTTTGCGTCAGCGCGCGAAACACCACCGGGGTCGGCACTTCGACACGCGGATTGACCAGAACCACATGCAGTTCGGGCAGCGGTGGCAGCCAGTCCAGCTGCGCACCGATGCCTCGCATCCGCGCCGGATGCGAGGCGAGGCAGACCGGCACATCTGCCCCCAATGCCACAACCGCATCCGCTTCGGCCTTGTTCATCGGGGTCATGGGCGCGCCGGACATCAGCCGCAGCCGCATCACCGCCCGGATCGCCGCCGCCGCATCGGCAGAGCCGCCACCAATGCCGCTGGTGGGGGGCAGCAATTTGGTCAGGGTAAAGGCCGCCCCGGTGCCGCCCGCCACCAGACGCGCGGCTTTCAGCACCAGATTGTCATCCCCCCCCGGCACGTCTGCGGCAAAAGGCCCCTCAATGGTCAAAGACAGATCCTGTGCGGGCACCGCACGCAGTCTGTCGCCAATGCCCGCGAACACCACAAGACTGTCCAGCAGATGATAGCCGTCCTCGCGCTGGCCCGTGACATGCAGGGTCAGGTTGATCTTGGCGTAACCGAATTCATTGATCATTCGGCGGTGCCATTCTGTGCGGCTTCGACCGGAACCAGCGGTTTGGCACCTTCTTCGGCCAGAACCGCATCCAGCCCGATGTCGAGCTTGCGACGGATGCGTTTGGCCTCTTTTTCTTCGGGTTCATAAGACAGCGCGCGCCGCCATTGGAACTGCGCCTCCAGCTTGCGCCCGGCGGCCCAGTAGATATCGCCCAGATGGTCGGTCACGATCGGGTCCACCGGCTCCATCAGCGAGGCGCGTTCCATCGGCTCCACCGCATCGGCATAGCGGCCAAGCCGGAAATAGGCCCAGGCCAGACTGTCGGTGATATAGCCGCTGTCCGGCTGTGCCGCGACGGCGCGCTCGATCAAGGACAGCGCCTCGTCGAGATTCTTGTTCAGCTCCAGAAAGCTGTAGCCGAGATAGTTGAGAACCTGCGGCTGATCGGGCGCAAGCTCCAGCGCGCGGCGCAGATCGGCCTCGGCCTGATCCCAGCGCTTTTGCCGTTCGTGGCAGATGCCCCGGCTGAAGAACAGCGGCCAGTCCTTCGCTTCGGGCGTGCCCAGCAGGGCAATCGCGGCATCATAGGCCTTTGCGGCATCCTCGAACCGTTCCTGCCGCCGCAGCAGATCGGCATAGGTGGTCTGCACCGACAGCAGGTTGGGATAGGCCTTGGCCAGCGCCTGCATCACCTCGAGCGCGGCTTCGGCCTTGCCGCTGGACAGCAGGGTTTCGGCCCGGCCCATCTCGGCCAGATAATATTCCGGCGCATCGGCAGGCACGGCGGCATAGGTTTCCACCGCAAGCTCATGCTGCCCTTCGGAATTGAGCAGGCCCGCCGACATCAGTACCGCTTCGGTGTGATCGGGGCGCAGCCATGCGGCGGCCCGGCTGTAAAGCAGGGTATAGCCGTTTTCCGCCTCGCCGCTGAGCGCGGTGGCGAGGGTGTAAAACACTTCGGCAATGCCCTGATCGGCATTGACTGCGATATTGTAGGGAATCGCCTCGCCAGCCTCCAGCCGCGCGCGCAGGCTGTCGATTGCCGGATCCTGACCGCGCGCAAAGGCCTGATCCAGCATGGCGATGGCATCGGGGTTGCGCTCAAGCTGGCTGAGGATCTGGGCGTGGGCCACGACACCCCGGCGCAGCATCTTGATGGCGCCCACCGCATCGCTGGCCAGAATCTTGTCTGCGCCTTCAAAATCCCCGACCGAAGCAAGGGCGAGGGCCTTGTGATAGGCCCCGAAGATCTCCACGCCCTTGGTCTGCGCCAGTTTGTCGAACCCTGCCAGAGCCTCGTTCATCCGGCCATTGCCGGCCTCGGCCCAGGAGTTCACCAACTGGTCGAACAACATGCCGACCTCGCGGCCTTCTTTCTGACCGGCGAGGATGGCGGCAAAGTCGCTGCGCTTGGCATCGGCGACCACGATGGCCAGATTGGCAATCTGGCTGCGCCCGCCGAGCGCCGTCAGCTCTTTGGCGCGTTCGGCAGCGGTGTTGAAATCACCCGATCCCATCGCAGAGACTACCACCCCGTCCAGCAATTGCGGATTGTCAGGGTCTGCCGCCAGTGCCCGCACAAACCAGCCAAGCGCCGCCCGGTAATCGCTTTCCGTGGCCGCGATGCGCGCCGCAAGATAGGCCCCGGCATCGGCCTTTTCGGTGGCGGCGGGTGGGGTATCCGTCGGAGCCTCCTGCGCCAGCAGAGGCGCGCCCAGCAAGGCACAGGCAAGGGCAATCGCGGTTTGGGTCAGGCGCATGTGGTCCTCCGGGTTCGGACTGTCAACCTAGGATGTGGCTCGGCCATACGCAATGCGGGGCAGCCTTTCAGCCGCCCCGCACCAGCGCAAAGTCGCGCAGAAGTGTTCAATTTCGGCCCTGATTGCGGGCGCGATCACATATTGGGGTAATTCGGCCCGTCGCCGCCCTGTGGGGTCGTCCAGTTGATGTTCTGGCTGGGATCCTTGATGTCGCAGGTCTTGCAGTGGACGCAGTTCTGGAAGTTGATGACAAAGCGCGGATCCTTGCCCTCTTCGGCCACCACCTCATAAACGCCGGCCGGGCAATAACGTTGCGCCGGTTCGGCATACATCGGCAGGTTGACCAGAATCGGCACCGAGGCGTCTTTCAGCTTCAGATGCGCGGGCTGTGCCTCGTCATGGTTGGTAAAGCTGAAGGCGACATTGGTCAGCCGGTCGAACGACAGTTTGCCATCCGGGCGCGGATAGTCGATCACCTTGTGATCCTTGGCCAGCCCGGTTGCCGCCGCATCGGTCTTGCCGTGGCGCAGCGTGCCGAAGGCGGTCAGCCCGATGGTGTTGAGCCACATGTCCAGCCCGCCGCCCATCAGCGAGGCCACCAGCCCGAATTTCGACCAGAGCGGTTTGACGTTGCGGACCTTTTTCAGATCCTTGCCGATGCCGCCGCCGCGCACCTCGGCCTCATAGGCCGACAGCTCGTCGCCCTCGCGGCCTGCCGTGATCGCGGCATGCGCGGCCTCTGCCGCCGCCTTGCCCGACAGCATCGCATTGTGGTTGCCCTTGATACGCGGCACGTTGACCAGCCCGGCAGAGCAGCCGAGCAGGGCCACGCCGGGGGCCACCATCTTGGGGATGGACTGCCAGCCGCCTTCGGAGATGGCCCGCGCGCCGTAGGCCACCCGTTTGCCACCCTTCAGCAGCTCGGCCACCATCGGGTGATGTTTGAAGCGCTGGAACTCCATATAGGGGTACAGATGCGGGTTCTTGTAGTTCAGGTGAACCACGAAACCGACGTAGACCTGATTGTTTTCCAGATGATAGATGAAACTGCCGCCGCCTGCATTGCTGCCCAGCGGCCAGCCCATCGTATGGGTCACAGTGCCCTCGCGGTGTTTCGCAGGGTCGATTTCCCAGATTTCCTTCATGCCGATGCCGAATTTCTGCGGGCAGTGCCCTGCCGACAGATCGTATCTGGCAATGACTTCCTTGGCGAGCGAGCCGCGCACGCCTTCGCTCAGGAACACATATTTGCCGCGCAGCACCATGCCCGGTTCGTAATTCGGCCCGGGCGCGCCGGTTTCGGGGTCGCGGCCAAACTCGCCCGCGATGACACCCGCCACGCGGTTGCCTTCATAGACCAGCTCCGAACAGCTCATGCCCGGGAAGATCTCGACGCCCAGCCCCTCGGCGACCCCCGCCATCCAGCGGCAGACATTGGCCATCGACACGATGTAATTGCCGTGGTTGTTCATCAGGGGCGGCATTGGCCAGTTGGGAATCCGCACCTGACCAGCCGGGCCGAGCATGTAGAAATTGTCTTCCTTCACCTCGGTCTTGATCGGCGCATCCATCTTGCGCCAGTCGGGCAGCAGTGCATCCAGCCCCGACGGATCCAGCACCGCCCCCGACAGGATATGCGCGCCGACCTCGGAGCCCTTTTCCAGCACGACCACGTTCAGATCGGCATCCAGTTGCTTCAGCCGGATCGCCGCCGACAGTCCCGCAGGCCCCGCCCCGACGATGACGACATCATAGTCCATGCTCTCGCGTTCGATATCGCTCATCGCGTCCCCCTCTGGCGTCCAGGCGCCGACAGGCACCGCTGGCTTGAAAATCTGGCGTTTTGTCTGCCCCAAGGGAAGGCCGAGGTCAATCATGACGCAACATCAAAACGCCGCATCGCGGCATAGATGAAATATTCTTGCGGGCAGGATGCCGCTTCTGGCGCAACCGATGCCGTTTCCATGCCGCAGCCCTCTTGCATTTGTCGGCCCGCTGGGGTCAGGTGCAGGGAAGCACATGCAAGGTCATGGCCCTTTACCGGGCTGTGGCTTTGTTTTTTTAGGTGAAGAGGCCGATGGAAAAGATTCCGATGACCCGCGCCGGCCATGCCGCGCTTGATGAAGAGCTGAAGACGCTGAAATCGGTGGAACGTCCCGCAGTGATCCGGGCGATTGCCGAGGCGCGTGAACATGGCGACCTGTCGGAAAACGCCGAATATCATGCTGCGCGCGAAAAGCAGAGCTTCATCGAGGGCCGGATCAAGGAGCTGGAAGGCATGTTGTCGCTGGCCGAGGTGATCGACCCGTCAAAACTGTCCGGTGCGATCAAGTTCGGGGCCACGGTCACGCTGGTCGATGAGGATACGGACGAAGAAAAGACCTATCAGATCGTCGGTGAGGCCGAGGCCGATATCGAAAACGGCCTGCTGAACATCAAGTCGCCACTGGCCCGCGCCCTGATCGGCAAGGACGAGGGCGACAGCGTCGAGGTCAAGACCCCCGGCGGGCAGCGCAGCTATGAAGTGTTGAGCATCCGGTACGCCTGACGGCGACGAAAGGCAGGGCACGATGGCCGAGCCAGAGGACAAAACCCGCCGCGCGCCGCTGGATGCGGTGGGCCGGTTCACGGCCACCGAAGCGGTGGCCGCAGCCCTCAGCCTGATCTGGCTGGTGGCGGTTGCTGCCTATTCCTTCACCGCGCCGGATGGCACGGGGCCGCTGGGCATCGTGATGACGCTGATGATGGTGTTTCTGCCCATCGCGCTGATCTGGGTGACGGTGACGACACTGCGGTCGGTGCAGGAATTGCGCGCCGAAGCGACCCGGCTGCAATCGGCTGTGGAATCGATGCGCAATGCCTATGTGACGACGCAGGTGCAGCCCTCGGTGCAGCGCAAGCTGGAAGAGATCGAGCGCACTGCGAAACAGGCCGAAACGGCCTTGGCCACCTTCACCTCGCGGCGCGATGCGTCTTTGGTGGTCGCCTCGGCGGATCGCAAGGCGGCGATGGCGGCCCCCGCCCGGGCCGCGCCCGCCGAGGATCAGCCGGCCCTGGCACTGGGCACCCCGGCAGAGGATCTGCGCGCGCCGCTGTCGGTGGGCGATTTCATCCGCGCCTTGCAGTTTCCTGAAAGCCCCGAAGACAAGGACGGCTTTCGGGCGCTGCGGCTGGCGCTTGAGGACCGGGCGGTGGCCAAGCTGATCCGGGCCGCGCAGGATGTGCTGACCCTGCTGTCGCAGGAGGGTATCTTCATGGATGACCTCAAGCCCGAACGGGCGCGCCCCGAATTGTGGCGCAGCTTTGCGCAGGGCGAACGCGGGCGCGGCATTTCCGGGCTTGGCGGTATCCGCGACCGCTCGTCGCTGGCGCTGACTGCCGGGCGGATGCGCGAAGACCCGATCTTCCGCGACGCGGCGCATCACTTTCTGCGCACCTTCGACCGGACCTTTGCCGAATTTGAAAAAACCGCCACAGACGCCGAACTGGTGGATCTGGCCGATACCCGCACCGCGCGCGCCTTCATGCTGTTTGGCCGGGTGGCTGGGGTGTTCGACTGATCGACTCCGCCGCTAAAGGCGCTCCACGTTCAGCCAGACACCGCCCTGGGGTCGCAGGGTCAGGATCATCACCGGCTTTGGTGCTCGGCCCGGAATCGCGGTAAAGCGGAACCGGGCGAGCAGCGTGGCCAGAATGATCACCGCCTCTTGCAGCGCGAAATTCGCACCGATGCAGATGCGCGGTCCATCCCCGAACGGCAGGAAAGCAAACCGATCCGGGCGCGTTCCGTCAAAACGGCCTGGATCGAACATATCAGGGTCACGCCACAGCGCATGGTGCCGGTGCAGAGCATAGATCGGCAGGATCACCGTATCGCCGGGCCGCACCTCGCGCCCGCACAGCGTATCGGCAACACGCGCGGTGCGCGACAGAAAGGCCGCAGGCGGATAGAGGCGCAGCGTTTCCTCCACGATCCGGCGGATCAGCGGCAGCGCAGGCATATCCGCCGCCCCGGCGGCGCGGCTGCCCAAGGCCTCCTGCGCCTCGTGGCGCGCGGCCTCCTGCACCGCCGGATCGAAGGCACACAGATACAGCGCCCATGCCAGCGTCAGCGCGGTGGTTTCATGCCCGGCGACGATGAAGGTCAGCAGATTGTCGCGCAGCTCTGCCGTGCGCATCCGCCGCCCGCTTTCGGGGTCTTGCCCGGCCAGCAGCAGATCCAGCAGATCGGGCACCGCACCGCCCCCTTCGGCGCGGCGGCGGTCGATGGCGCTGTCGGCCATGCGTTTCATGGCGCGCATCTGCCCGCCCGCCAGCAGGCGTGACGGGCGCGGCACCCAGCCGGGCAGGCCCAGAATATCCAGCACCGACAGTTTCGCGGTGCCCGCGATGTAATGCTCGATCGCGGCATGGACGGCGGTGCGATCAATGCCGCCGCCCGACAGGGTCACATCCGAGATCACCTCGAAGGTGGCCGTCACCATTTCATCGAACAGATCCGCCGCGCCGCCCGATGCTGCGTCCAGCCGCGCCGAACTGCGCTCTGCCGCTGCGGTCATCACCGGGGCGAGGGCGGCCACATTGCGATGGGAAAACACCGGAGCGGCGGTGCGGCGTTGCCACATCCAGCTTTGGCCTTCGGCCACGAACAGGCTGTCGCCGATGGCGGGTTCGAGGATCAGTTTGGTGACCAGCGATTTGGGATAATCCTCCACCCGGTCGCGCAGGATCTGTTTCAGCGCACCCGGATCCATGACCATGTGCCAGCGCTTGCCGGTGCGCCCCGACAGGATCGGCGCATGGGTGGCGATTTCGGGGATCAGCTCCAGCACATTGCGCCGCCCGGCCTGCAACGAGCCCCAGATGCCCAGCGGCACGTTCGACAGCGGCACCCGCGCAGGGCAGGGCGGCGGGGTTTGGGCGGCGGTCTGCATCGGGCACCTCTTGCTTGCCCGTTTCAATATAGGCGGCGGGCCGCATGGGGCAAACTGCGGGCCGTTGCGCGGCGGGGCGGGAAAAGCTATGCGGGGGCCTGACCCAACCGGAGCCTGCCATGCCCGTCCTGCGCCCCCTTGCCCTCGTGCTCGGCCTTGCCACTCTTGCTGCCTGTGCCAAGAACGATCTGGCCGAACCGCCGGTCGATCTGGGCGATTTTGTCATGGGGCACAATATCGTGGTCTCCGACAAGGTGCAGAAGGTGCCGATCTCGCGCGCGGCCACGCCGGAAGAATGGAAAGTGGCGATGACCAAGGCGGTGGATGACCGTTTTGGCCGTTACGAGGGCAGCCGGATCTACAATATCGGCATTTCCGTCGATGCCTATGCGCTGGCCCCGCCCGGGATTCCGGTGGTTGCGGCGCCGAAATCGGTGCTGGTCGTGACGGCGAATATCTGGGACGACGCCAAGCAGAAAAAGCTGAATGCCGAAGGCAAGCAGTTGACAATCTTTGAAAGTTTCGACGGCGACAATGTGATCGGCACCGGGCTGACCAAGACCCGCGAACAGCAGATGGCGGCGCTGTCGTACAATGCTGCCAAGGCGGTGGAGGGCTGGCTGCTGGAAAACCCCACGTGGTTTGGCCTGCCGACCAAGGAAGAGGCCGCCGCGACCGCCAAGGCGGCAAAGGCCGACGCCAAGGCCGCCGAGAAAGCCGAGGCCGAGGCCGCGAAACTTGCGCCCCCTGTGACAGCGGTTCCAGCCAAGTGAGGCTTGATTTTCCTGTAGTCAATGGATAAGTCGCGCCCGGTGTAGATCCGGGCCTGACTGTAGGGGCCCCCCAATCCGCGAGGCCCATCATGGCAAAGGCAAAGTTTGAACGGACGAAACCGCACGTCAACATTGGCACGATTGGCCACGTTGACCACGGCAAGACGACGCTGACGGCAGCGATCACGAAGTATTTTGGTGAATTCCGTGCCTATGACCAGATTGACGGCGCACCGGAAGAGCGGGCACGGGGGATCACGATCTCGACCGCGCACGTGGAATACGAATCGGAAGCGCGTCACTACGCCCACGTCGACTGCCCCGGCCACGCCGACTATGTGAAGAACATGATCACCGGTGCCGCGCAGATGGACGGCGCGATCCTGGTGGTGAACGCAGCTGACGGCCCGATGCCGCAGACGCGCGAGCACATCCTGCTCGGCCGTCAGGTCGGCATTCCGTACATGGTCGTCTACCTGAACAAGGTCGACCAGGTGGATGACGAAGAGCTGCTGGAACTGGTGGAAATGGAAGTTCGCGAACTTCTGTCGTCCTACGACTATCCCGGCGACGACATTCCGATCATCAAGGGCTCGGCTCTGGCGGCGATGAACGGCACCAACCCGGAAATCGGCGAAAACTCGATCCGCGCGCTGATCGCGGCTGTCGACGCCTATATCCCGACCCCGGCGCGCGCTGTTGACCAGCCGTTCCTGATGCCGGTCGAAGACGTGTTCTCGATCTCGGGCCGCGGCACCGTTGCCACCGGCCGGATCGAGCGCGGCGTGGTGAAGGTCGGCGAGGAAGTCGAGATCGTCGGCATCCGCCCGAACAAGAAAACCGTCTGCACTGGCGTCGAGATGTTCCGCAAGCTGCTGGACCAGGGCGAAGCTGGCGACAACGTCGGCCTGCTGCTGCGCGGTGTGGACCGTGAAGGCATCGAGCGCGGCCAGGTTCTGTGCAAACCGAACTCGGTGAAACCGCACACCAAGTTCGAAGCCGAAGCCTATATCCTGACCAAGGAAGAAGGCGGCCGTCACACGCCGTTCTTTGCGAACTACCGTCCGCAATTCTACTTCCGCACCACCGACGTGACCGGGACGGTTGAACTGCCGGAAGGCACCGAAATGGTGATGCCGGGCGACAACCTGAAGTTCAACGTCTCGCTCATCGCCCCGATCGCGATGGAAGAGAAACTGCGCTTCGCCATCCGTGAAGGCGGCCGCACCGTCGGTGCAGGCGTCGTGTCGAAAATCATCGAGTGATCCTGCGATCTGCGGGATGATGAAAGGGCCGCCTTCGGGCGGCCCTTTTCTTTGTTGCGCCTGCGCCGACGGGCAGGGCAGGGGGATGCAGAAAATCGCGCCCCATCCTCAGGTTGCCCCTTGCTTTCCCCCGCCAGCTGCCTTAACCCACGCCTCAGGCCTAGGAGTTTAGCTCAGTTGGTAGAGCATCGGTCTCCAAAACCGAGGGTCGTGGGTTCGAGTCCCCCAACTCCTGCCAGGCCATTCCCCCGAAGTTGTTAGCGGCATGGCGCCACAGCTGGCTTGACGCGCATTTGTGCGCTGGCGGTGTTTGGATGCTGCCTGAATGGCTTGAATTCCGCGCGTCGACCGCGTATCTCCCCGGCTTGATACCGGCGCAGAGCGCCTTAGCAGGACGTTAACTCATGGCCAAGGTCACCCCTCTCCAGTTCATCCAGCAGGTGCGCACCGAGGTGGGCAAGGTCGTCTGGCCGTCGCGCCGCGAAGTGATGCTGACCACGGTGATGGTGTTCATCATGGCGGCGCTGTCGGCGACCTTCTTCAGCCTCGTCGATCTGGGGATCCGCTCTGGCCTGTCGGTGGTGGTCAACGGCTTCGGCGGTTGATAGCGTACGGCGCGTGCCGCATGGGCAGGCGGGCGGTTTTTCCTTGAATTGGCGGGCATAGCGGGCTATTGCCCAGCCAACGAATGTGAAACCGGCGCGCAGCGATTCGTGTTGCGCGCTGTTTTTTGTTCCGGTCCTGGCGAATACATCGTTGGGAAAGCAGAATTTTTCCGGGGATGCGCCCCGGCGGCAAAGGTGAAGAGCAGCATGGCGAAGCGGTGGTATTCGGTGAGCGTTCTCTCGAATTTCGAGAAGAAGATCGCCGAGCAGATCAAGCAAGCCGTGGCGGATGCCGGTCTCGAGGACGAGATCGAAGAGGTCATGGTTCCCACCGAAGAGGTGATTGAGGTTCGGCGCGGCAAGAAGGTCACGTCGGAGCGTCGGTTCATGCCGGGCTATGTGCTGGTGCGGATGGAGATGACGAATCGGGGCTATCACCTGATTTCGTCGATCAACCGTGTGACGGGCTTCCTCGGTCCGCAGGGCAAGCCGATGCCGATGCGCGACACCGAGGTCAATGCGATTCTGAACCGTGTCGAAGAGGGCGAGGCGCAGCCGCGCAATCTGATCCGCTTCGAGATCGGCGAGAAGGTCAAGGTGACCGACGGGCCGTTCGAGGGCTTCGATGGCATGGTCGAGGATGTGGATGAAGATCATTCGCGCCTGAAGGTCACGGTGTCGATCTTTGGCCGTGCGACCCCGGTCGAACTGGAATTCACTCAGGTTTCCAAAGAGCTGTGAGTGTATCGCGTGGGAGGCGAGCGGGCTGAGGCGCGCGGACCGGACCACTAAACCATGCGTCCCCGAGGGGATGCGGTGACAAAGGAGAGGCCCGATGGCCAAGAAGATTATCGGCAGCCTGAAGCTGCAAGTGAAAGCGGGGCAAGCCAACCCGTCCCCGCCCGTTGGCCCGGCTCTGGGTCAGCGCGGTCTGAACATCATGGCCTTCGTGAAGGAATTCAACGCGAAGACCGCTGATATCACCCCCGGCACGCCGACCCCGGTGATCATCACCTATTACCAGGACAAGTCGTTCAGCCTCGAGCTGAAGACCGCTCCGGCCTCGTTCATGCTGAAGCAGGCTGCAGGTCTGCCGCCGGTTGGCAAGCGCAACCGCGCCAAGGGTTCGGCCAAGCCGGGCCGCGAAGTGGCGGGCAAAGTGTCCGTGGCCCAGATCCGCGCGATTGCGGAAGCCAAGATGAAAGACCTGAACGCCAATTCGATCGAAGCGGCGATGCAGATCATTCTCGGCTCGGCCAAGTCCTGCGGCATTGAAGTGAAGGGCTGAGACCATGGCACAAGTTGGTAAACGCACCAAAGCAGCCCGTGAAGCCTTCGTCGGCAAAGAGTCGATCACGGTTGAAGATGCGGTCAAGCTGATCAAGTCGGCGGCTTCGGCCAAGTTCGACGAAACGCTGGAAATCGCAATGAACCTCGGCGTTGACCCGCGTCACGCAGACCAGATGGTCCGCGGCGTGGTGCAGCTGCCGAATGGCACCGGCAAAACCGTGCGCGTGGCCGTGTTCGCCCGTGGCGCCAAGGCTGATGAAGCCAAGGCCGCTGGCGCGGATATCGTCGGCGCAGAAGACCTGATGGAATCGATCCAGGCTGGCAAGATCGAGTTCGACCGTTGCATCGCAACGCCGGACATGATGCCGCTGGTCGGCCGTCTGGGCAAGATCCTTGGCCCGCGCAACCTGATGCCGAACCCCAAGGTCGGCACCGTGACGATGGACGTGAAAACGGCTGTTGAAGCGGCAAAAGGCGGCGAAGTGCAGTTCAAGGTCGAAAAAGCAGGCGTGATCCACGCCGGTATCGGCAAAGTGTCGTTCGACGAGCAGAAGCTGGCCGAAAACGTGCGCGCTTTCGTTGATGCCGTGACCCGTGCCCGTCCGTCGGGTGCCAAGGGCGCGTATCTGAAGAAAGTCTCGCTGTCCTCGACCATGGGCCCCGGCGTTTCGCTGGACCTTGCTTCGGCTGCGGGCAACTGAGTTTCGGGGCGGGGATACCCCCGCCCTCCAGAGTTTCCCGTGGCAACACGGGAATGGCGGGGCGGCCCGCGAGGTAACCGCCCTGTCCTGTCCGAGACGGTGGGTGGCGCGCAAACGCCTTAATACTCCTGCCTGAGATGGGGATCGAGATTTAAGGCACCTTCGGGTGATCTTGGCTCGGGACCCGTAATAAGGACCCGAACGTTCCCGATGTCATCGGGGACAAATATGAGCCGGGGGGTAACCCCCACACTTGGAGTGAAACTGTGGATAGAGCCCAGAAAGAGAAAGTGGTCGAGGAACTCGGCCAGATCTTCGCAAGCTCTGGCGTTGTTGTGGTCGCACACTACGCAGGTATCACGGTTGCTCAGATGCAGGACCTGCGCGCAAAAATGCGTGCCGTTGGCGGGTCCGTACGCGTTGCCAAGAACAAGCTCGCCAAGATCGCCCTTGAAGGCAAACCCGGCTCCGGCATGGGTGACCTTCTGACGGGCATGACCGTGATGGCCTATTCCGAAGACCCTGTCGCTGCGGCGAAGGTTGCGGAAGCCTATGCCAAGACCAACGACAAGTTCGTTATTCTTGGCGGGGCAATGGGTGACACGGTTCTGGACTCGGCCGGTGTGAAAGCCGTGGCCGCCATGCCGTCGCGCGAAGAGCTCATCGCTCAGATCGTGTCGATGATTGGCGCCCCCGCCTCCTCCATCGCCGGTGCCATTGGCGCGCCTGCTCAAAACATCGCTGGCATCCTGAAAACCATCGAGGAAAAAGCTGCGGCCTGACCGCAGACTTCACCTCGGGATACTTGCGTGGGTTGACCCAATCTCGTTGGAACCCCATCTTAACTGAACGGAACTGGAAAAATGGCTGATCTTAAAGCACTTGCCGAACAAATCGTCGGTCTGACCCTGCTGCAAGCGCAGGAACTGAAGAACATCCTGAAAGACGACTACGGCATCGAGCCCGCTGCTGGCGGCGCTGTGATGATGGCTGGCCCGGCTGCTGCCGCTGCTCCGGCTGAAGAAGAAAAGACCGAATTCGACGTCGTCCTGACCGACGCCGGCGCGAACAAGATCAACGTGATCAAAGAAGTCCGCGCAATCACCGGTCTGGGCCTGAAAGAAGCCAAAGACCTCGTTGAGGCTGGCGGCAAGGTCAAAGAAGGCGCTTCGAAAGCTGACGCTGAAGCGATGAAGAAGAAGCTCGAAGAGGCTGGCGCCAAGGTCGAGCTGAAGTAATCTGTCAGGTGCCTCTGGCACCCGATTGATTTGCAAATGGCTGGGTCCGACCTTGTGTCGGGCCCAGCTATGCGCGTCTTGGAAGGGGCTTTGCCCAAGTGTCTTCCCAGGCGCGGTTCAAGGTTCGGGAGCGGCCCTTCGGGACGGGCTGCATGAATGGAACCTTCCCCCTGATCGCCAAGCGGCGCGCACCCGTACCCCGACGGGCTGTGTGTCGGCGAAAAACGAAAGGTGACTATGAGCATGGCTCAGAGCTACGTTGGCCAGAAGCGCATCCGCCGCTACTTTGGCAAGATCCGTGAAGTTCTTGAAATGCCGAACCTCATCGAGGTTCAGAAATCCTCTTACGACCTGTTCCTGAAATCGGGCGACGGTGTGAAGCCGGCCGATGGCGAAGGCATTCAGGGCGTGTTCCAGTCGGTGTTTCCGATCAAGGATTTCAACGAGACCGCTGTTCTGGAATTCGTGAAATACGAGCTGGAAAAGCCGAAATATGACGTGGACGAGTGCCAGCAGCGCGACATGACCTATGCCGCACCGCTGAAGGTCACCCTGCGCCTGATCGTGTTTGATGTCGACGAAACCACCGGCGCGCGGTCGGTGAAAGACATCAAGGAACAGGATGTCTACATGGGCGACATGCCCCTGATGACCTCCAACGGGACGTTTGTGGTCAACGGCACCGAACGGGTGATCGTGTCGCAGATGCACCGCTCGCCGGGCGTGTTCTTTGACCATGACAAGGGCAAGACCCATTCTTCGGGCAAGCTTCTGTTCGCCTGCCGCATCATCCCGTATCGCGGCAGCTGGCTGGACTTCGAGTTTGATGCGAAGGATATCGTGTTCTCGCGGATCGACCGTCGGCGCAAGCTGCCGGTGACGACGCTGCTCTATGCGCTTGGCATGGATCAGGAAGGCATCATGGATGCCTATTACGATACCGTGAACTTCAAATACCTGAAGAACAAGGGCTGGGTCACCAAGTTCTTCCCCGAACGGATCCGCGGCACCCGCCCGTCGTTCGACATCGTGGATGCAGGCACCGGCGAAGTGATCTGCAAGGCCGGCGAAAAGATGACGCCGCGCATGGTCAAGAAACTGATCGACGATGGCAAGGTGACCGAGCTGCTGCTGCCCTACGATCAGATCGTGGGCCGCTATGTGGCGAAGGACATCATCAACGAAGAAACCGGGGAAATCTGGGTCGAAGCCGGTGACGAGCTCACCATGGAATACGACCGGGATGGCGAAGTGAAAGGCGGCAGCCTGAAGCTGCTGCTGGATCAGGGCATCACCGAGATTCCGGTGCTGGACATCGACAACGTGAACGTCGGTCCTTACATGCGCAACACCATGGCGGCAGACAAGAACATGGGTCGCGATACCGCGCTCATGGACATCTACCGCGTCATGCGCCCCGGCGAGCCGCCGACGGTGGAAGCCGCAAGCCAGCTGTTCGATACGCTGTTCTTCGACAGCGAGCGCTATGATCTCTCGGCTGTTGGCCGGGTGAAGATGAACATGCGTCTGGATCTGGGCCGCCCGGATACCCAGCGCACGCTGGACCGTGCCGACATCGTGGCCTGTATCAAGGCTCTGGTGGAACTGCGCGACGGCAAGGGCGAGATCGACGATATCGACCACCTCGGCAACCGCCGGGTGCGTTCGGTTGGCGAACTGATGGAAAATCAGTATCGCGTCGGCCTGCTGCGCATGGAACGTGCCATCAAGGAGCGCATGTCGTCGGTAGAAATCGACACGATCATGCCGCAAGACCTGATCAACGCCAAACCGGCGGCGGCGGCGGTGCGTGAATTCTTCGGCTCCTCGCAGCTGTCGCAGTTCATGGACCAAACCAACCCGCTGTCCGAAGTGACGCACAAGCGCCGTCTGTCGGCGCTCGGGCCGGGCGGTCTGACGCGCGAGCGTGCGGGCTTCGAGGTGCGCGACGTTCACCCGACCCACTATGGCCGGATGTGCCCGATCGAGACGCCGGAAGGTCAGAACATTGGTCTGATCAACAGCCTCGCCACTTTCGCCCGTGTGAACAAATATGGCTTCATCGAGACGCCGTATCGCAAGGTGATCGACGGCAAGGTGTCGGACGACGTGGTCTATATGTCGGCCACCGAAGAAATGCGCCACACGGTTGCACAGGCCAATGCCGCGCAGGATTCCGAAGGCCGCTTCCAGGACGATCTGATTTCCTCGCGGAAAGCGGGCGAATTCATGCTGAATCCGCCGGATGCCATCGACCTGATCGACGTGTCGCCGAAGCAGCTTGTGTCGGTCGCAGCATCGCTGATCCCGTTCCTTGAGAACGACGACGCCAACCGCGCGCTGATGGGCTCGAACATGCAGCGTCAGGCCGTGCCGCTGCTGCAATCGGATGCGCCCTTTGTCGGCACCGGGATCGAGGCCGTTGTGGCCCGCGACTCGGGGGCTGCCATCATGGCGCGCCGGGCCGGCGTGATCGACCAGGTGGACGCAACCCGTATCGTTGTGCGCGCGACCGAAATGCTGGAACCGGGCGAGCCGGGCGTCGACATCTATCGTCTGCGCAAGTTCAAACGCTCGAACCAGTCGTCCTGCATCAACCAGCGCCCGCTGGTGAAGGTGGGCGACACGGTGGCGCGTGGCGAGGTGGTGGCCGATGGTCCCTGCACCGACATGGGCGAACTGGCACTTGGCCGGAACGTGATCGTGGCCTTCATGCCGTGGAACGGCTACAACTATGAAGACTCGATCCTGATCAGCGAACGTATCCTGCGCGATGACGTCTTCACCTCGATCCATATCGAGGAATACGAAGTTGCGGCCCGCGATACAAAGCTGGGGCCGGAAGAGATCACCCGCGACATTCCGAACGTCGGTGAAGAAGCGCTGCGCAACCTCGACGAGGCGGGCATCGTGTACATCGGTGCCGAAGTGCAGCCGGGCGACATTCTGGTTGGCAAGATCACCCCCAAGGGCGAAAGCCCGATGACGCCGGAAGAAAAACTTCTGCGCGCCATCTTTGGTGAAAAAGCGTCGGACGTGCGCGATACCTCGCTGCGCCTGCCGCCGGGGGCCTATGGCACCATCGTGGAAGTCCGCGTGTTCAACCGTCATGGTGTGGACAAGGACGAACGTGCGCTGCAAATCGAGCGGGAAGAGGTCGAGCGTCTGGCCCGTGACCGCGACGACGAGCTGGCAATCCTGGAGCGCAACATCTACTCGCGCCTCAAGACGCTGATCATGGGCAAAGTGGCTGTCAAAGGCCCGAAAGGCATCAAGGCCGGTTCCGAGATCAACGACGATCTGCTGAGCCAGTTGTCGCGTGGCCAGTGGTGGCAGCTTGCCCTTGGGGAAGAAGCCGAGGCCAAGGATGTCGAGGCGCTGCACGATCAGTTCGAGGCACAGAAGCGCGCGCTGGATCACCGCTTTGATGACAAGGTGGAAAAAGTCCGTCGTGGCGACGATCTGCCTCCGGGCGTGATGAAGATGGTCAAGGTGTTCGTCGCGGTGAAGCGCAAGCTGCAACCGGGCGACAAGATGGCCGGTCGTCACGGCAACAAGGGTGTTATCTCGAAGGTTGTCCCGATGGAGGACATGCCCTTCCTCGCGGATGGCACCCCGGTTGACCTCGTGCTGAATCCGCTCGGCGTGCCGTCGCGGATGAACGTCGGGCAGATTCTGGAAACCCACATGGGCTGGGCCGCGCGCGGTCTGGGTCTGAAGATCGACGATGCCTTGAAAGAGTATCGCCGTTCGGGTGACATGACCCCGGTGCGCGAAGCCGTGCGTCTGGCCTATGGTGACGAAACCTATGAAGGGGCATTTGCCGACAAGGACGAGGCCGACTTCCTCGAACTGGCTGGCAACGTCACCCGTGGTGTTCCGATCGCCTCGCCGGTGTTCGACGGTGCGAAAGAAGCAGACGTGAACGACGCGCTGACCCGCGCGGGCTTTGATACCTCGGGGCAATCCGTGGTGTTCGACGGTCGCAGCGGCGAGCAGTTCCAGCGCAAGGTCACCGTGGGCGTGAAATACATGCTCAAGCTGCACCACCTTGTCGACGACAAGCTGCACGCCCGTTCCACCGGCCCGTACAGCCTTGTGACCCAGCAGCCGCTGGGTGGTAAGGCGCAGTTCGGTGGTCAGCGTCTGGGGGAGATGGAGGTCTGGGCTCTGGAAGCTTACGGCGCCGCCTATACCCTGCAGGAAATGCTGACCGTGAAGTCGGACGACGTGGCGGGCCGGACCAAGGTCTACGAATCCATCGTCAAGGGCGAGGACAATTACGAGGCAGGTGTCCCGGAATCGTTCAACGTTCTGGTGAAGGAAGTGCGTGGCCTCGGCCTCAACATGGAACTCCTGGATGCGGAGGAAGAGTGAGCAGAGGACGGGTTAACCCCGTCTTGTGCCCAGATGGCAGGGCGGGGAGTTCCCCGCGCTGCCAAACCTTCCCCCGCCGCCCCCATTCTTAGGAATTGAAATGAACCAGGAACTCAGCACCAACCCGTTCAACCCGGTGGCGCCCGTCAAGACTTTCGACGAGATCAAGATCTCGCTGGCTTCGCCCGAGCGGATCCTGTCGTGGTCGTTCGGTGAAATCAAGAAGCCGGAAACCATCAACTACCGCACGTTCAAGCCCGAGCGTGACGGTCTGTTCTGCGCGCGGATCTTTGGCCCGATCAAGGATTACGAATGCCTCTGCGGCAAATACAAGCGCATGAAATATCGCGGCGTTGTCTGCGAGAAATGCGGTGTGGAAGTCACGCTGCAAAAGGTGCGCCGCGAGCGCATGGGCCATATCGAACTGGCGGCGCCCGTCGCCCATATCTGGTTCCTGAAATCGCTGCCGTCCCGCATCGGTCTGATGCTGGACATGACGCTGCGCGATCTGGAACGCATCCTCTATTTCGAAAACTATGTGGTGATCGAGCCGGGTCTGACCGACCTGACCTATGGTCAGCTGATGACCGAGGAAGAATTCCTCGACGCGCAGGACCAGTTCGGCGCTGATGCTTTCACCGCGAATATCGGTGCCGAGGCAATCCGCGAGATGCTGGCCGCGATTGATCTGGACAGCACCGCCGTGCAGCTTCGGGAAGACCTGAAGGAAGCCACCGGCGAGCTGAAGCCGAAGAAGATCATCAAGCGCTTGAAGATCGTGGAAAGCTTCCTCGAATCCGGCAACCGCCCGGAATGGATGATCCTGACCGTGCTGCCGGTGATCCCGCCAGAACTGCGCCCTCTGGTGCCGCTGGATGGGGGACGTTTTGCGACCTCTGACCTGAACGACCTGTATCGTCGCGTCATCAACCGCAACAACCGTCTGAAACGGCTGATCGAGCTGCGTGCGCCCGATATCATCGTGCGCAACGAAAAGCGCATGCTGCAAGAAGCCGTGGACGCGCTGTTCGACAATGGCCGTCGCGGCCGCGTGATCACGGGCACCAACAAGCGCCCGCTGAAATCGCTGTCCGACATGCTGAAAGGCAAACAGGGCCGCTTCCGTCAGAACCTTCTGGGGAAACGGGTCGACTTCTCGGGCCGTTCGGTGATCGTGACCGGGCCGGAGCTGAAACTGCATCAGTGCGGCCTGCCGAAGAAGATGGCGTTGGAGCTGTTCAAGCCCTTCATCTATTCGCGTCTGGAGGCCAAGGGCCTGTCCAGCACCGTGAAGCAGGCGAAGAAGCTGGTCGAGAAAGAGCGCCCGGAGGTCTGGGACATCCTTGATGAGGTGATCCGCGAACACCCGGTGCTGCTGAACCGCGCACCGACGCTGCACCGTCTGGGCATCCAGGCGTTCGAGCCGATCCTAATCGAAGGCAAGGCAATCCAGCTGCACCCGCTGGTCTGCTCGGCCTTCAACGCCGACTTCGACGGCGACCAGATGGCTGTTCACGTTCCGCTCTCGCAGGAAGCCCAGCTGGAAGCGCGCGTGCTGATGATGTCGACGAACAACGTTCTGTCGCCCGCCAACGGCGCGCCGATCATTGTTCCGTCGCAGGACATGGTGTTGGGCCTGTATTACACCACCATGGAACGCAAGGGCATGGTCGGTGAAGGCATGATCTTCACCGATGTGGACGAAGTGGAACATGCGCTGGCCGCAGGCTCCGTGCATCTGCACGCCAAGATCCAGGCGCGTCTGCGTCAGGTCGATGGCGAAGGCAACATCATCTGGAAGCGTTACGAGACGACCCCCGGGCGTCTGCGTCTGGGCAACCTGCTGCCGCTGAACGCGAAAGCCCCGTTCGAGCTGGTGAACCGCCTGCTGCGCAAGAAAGACGTGCAGACCGTCATCGACACCGTCTACCGCTACTGCGGTCAGAAAGAGTCGGTGATCTTCTGTGACCAGATCATGGGTCTGGGCTTCCGCGAGGCGTTCAAGGCCGGGATTTCGTTCGGCAAGGACGACATGCTGATCCCCGACACCAAATGGGACATCGTGAACGAAGTCCGCGATCAGGTGAAGGAATTCGAACAGCAGTACATGGACGGCCTGATCACTCAGGGCGAAAAGTACAACAAGGTTGTCGATGCCTGGTCGAAATGCTCCGACAAGGTCGCAGGCGAGATGATGGCCGAGATTTCGGCTGTGCGCTATGACGATGCCGGTGCTGAAAAAGAGCCGAACTCGGTCTACATGATGTCCCACTCCGGGGCACGGGGTTCGCCTGCACAGATGAAGCAGCTGGGCGGGATGCGCGGTCTGATGGCCAAGCCTTCGGGCGAGATCATCGAAACGCCGATCATCTCGAACTTCAAGGAAGGTCTGACCGTTCTTGAATACTTCAACTCGACCCACGGCGCCCGGAAGGGCCTTGCGGATACGGCACTGAAAACGGCGAACTCGGGGTATCTGACCCGCCGCCTGGTGGACGTGGCGCAGGATTGCATCGTGCGGTCGCATGATTGCGGCACCGAAAACGCCATTACCGCCGAAGCGGCAGTGAATGACGGTGAAGTGGTCGCGTCGCTGGCCGAGCGTGTGCTGGGCCGTGTGGCGGCGGATGACATCTTTGTGCCGGGTACCGAAGAAGTGGTGGTGAAACGGGGCGAGCTGATCGACGAACGCAAGGCAGATGCGATCCTGCAAGCGGGCGTTGCAACGGCGCGCATCCGCTCGCCGCTGACCTGCGAAGCCGAAGAGGGCGTCTGCGCCATGTGCTATGGCCGTGACCTTGCACGCGGCACGCTGGTGAACCAGGGCGAAGCTGTCGGCATCATCGCCGCACAGTCGATCGGCGAGCCGGGCACCCAGCTGACGATGCGGACCTTCCACATCGGCGGTATTGCTCAGGGTGGTCAGCAGTCCTTCCTCGAAGCCAGCCAAGAGGGCAAGATCGAGTTCCGCAATGCCAACCTTCTGGCAAATGCCAATGGCGAACAGATCGTCATGGGCCGGAACATGCAGATTGCCATCATCGACGAGGCCGGTCAGGAACGCGCAGCCCATAAGGTGACTTATGGTGCCAAGGTTCACGTCAAGGAAGGGGCCGCGGTCAAACGTGGTGCCAAGCTGTTCGAATGGGATCCCTATACCCTGCCGATCATCGCCGAAAAGGCCGGTATCGCGCGCTTTGTCGACCTGATCTCGGGCATCTCGGTGCGCGACGATACTGACGAAGCCACCGGCATGACGCAGAAGATCGTCACCGACTGGCGTTCGGCACCGAAAGGTGGCGACCTGAAGCCGGAAGTGATCGTGATGAACCCGGAAACCGGCGAGCCGATGCGCAACGAGCAAGGCAACCCGATCTCTTACCCGATGTCGGTCGACGCGATTCTGTCGGTTGAAGACGGGCAAGAGATGAAGGCCGGTGACGTCGTGGCGCGTATCCCGCGCGAAGGTGCCAAGACCAAGGACATCACCGGGGGTCTGCCCCGCGTGGCCGAACTGTTCGAAGCCCGTCGCCCGAAAGATCACGCCATCATCGCGGAAACCGATGGTTATGTGCGCTTCGGCAAGGACTACAAGAACAAGCGCCGCATCACCATCGAGCCGGTGGACGAGACGCTCCAGACGCAGGAATACATGATCCCGAAAGGGAAACATATTCCGGTTCAGGAAGGCGATTTCGTCCAGAAGGGCGATTACATCATGGACGGCAACCCCGCGCCGCATGACATCCTGCGCATCATGGGTGTCGAGGCGCTGGCCAACTACATGATCGACGAAGTGCAGGACGTCTATCGTCTGCAAGGCGTGAAGATCAACGATAAGCACATCGAAGTGATCGTGCGCCAGATGCTCCAGAAGTTCGAAGTTCTGGATTCGGGCGAAACGACGCTGCTGAAAGGTGAGCATGTCGACAAGGCCGAACTGGACGAGATGAACGACAAGGCGCTGTCGCATGGCATGCGCCCGGCTCAGGCAGAGCCGATCCTTCTGGGGATCACCAAGGCTTCGCTGCAAACCCGGTCGTTCATTTCGGCGGCGTCCTTCCAGGAAACCACCCGCGTTCTGACCGAGGCTTCGGTGCAGGGCAAACGCGACAAACTGGTGGGCCTGAAAGAGAACGTGATCGTGGGTCGTCTGATCCCGGCGGGCACCGGCGGTGCCACCAGCCGCGTGAAGAAGATCGCAGCGGATCGCGACGGCAAGGTGATCGACGCCCGCCGCAACGAGGCGGAAGCCGCAGCCGCACTGGCCGCGCCGACCGCAGCGTCGGTGGTGCCGGATGTGGACAGCAGCCTGGCTGACACGATCGAAAGCCGCGAGTGATCGCAGCGACCTGACGTTGAACAGCCCCTGCCGTAAGGCGGGGGCTGTTTGCATTTCGGTGTTTCATTTTGACAAGCCGATCTGTGGCGGCAATGCTGGAACAAAGCATTGGAACAGGCCGAAGATGACCGCGAAATTCCAGAACCAGATCATCGGGCTGATGCGGTTTTCCTACCCGTCAAAAGGCGGATTTGTGAAATCCGACGATGACCCTGAAGTGCTGGAAACCCGGCTTTACGACCCTGTGCGGCTGGAGCGGCGGTTCCAATTGTTTGAGCGGCTGACCATGCCGTCGTTGCTGGCGCAAAGTGACACGGATTTTGCGATGATCTTTCTGATCGGCCGCAGCCTCCCGGATGTCTGGCGTGACCGGCTGCATGATGCCATCGCGCCGCTGGCGGGGGCGCGGGTTGTGGCGCTGACCTCACTGCCGCATTACCTTGCGGTGCGGCGGGCCTTTGCCATGGCCGAACAGGACAGGGCCACCCATGTCACCGGGTTTCGACTGGATGATGATGATGCGCTTGACCGGGATCATATCGCCCGGATGCGGCGGACCGTGGCGGCCCTGTTGCCGGTGGCCGGGATGGATGCGCCATTGGTGACCGGCAGCAACCGGGGCTACTTTCTGGAGCGCAAACCCGGCGGCAACACGATTTTCGAGGTTGTGGAAAAAACGCCGATTGGCATTGGCCTTGCGATGACCACGCCCAAAGGTGTGCAGGAGAACATCTTTCGCCGCAATCACCGCTTCTGCGGCCAGTATTATAACACCTATACCGACGCCAATGTGCCAGCCTTCATCCGCACGGTGCACAGCGACAATGACAGCGACCCCCACGCCTCGGGCAAGATCGAGAAATGCAGTTGGGAGGATGCGGCGCCGCTGATCGAGGCGCATTTTCCCTTTACCGCCGAAACCCTGCAAGCGGTCTGAGCCGGGCCTGCGGTTTGCCCCTTGCAAAGCCCGGCGCGGCTTGCGCAACATGCGGGCATGCAGCCGCCCGACGATCCTTCCGAAGCGCGATCCCCGATCCAGGTGATTGGTCTTTGCCGCTTTTCGGTGCCCAGTCGCGGCGCGTTCCGGGTGATCCATGACAGCGTGGCGCAGCGGCGCGAGATGCTTTATGCGCCCGCGCGGCTGAACTATCGACTGGTCTGGCTGGAGCATGTTCTGTTGCCCGCGATCCGGGCCCAAAGCGATCCCGAATTCATTCTGGTGCTGCTTCTGGGCGAGGATTTCCCACAGCCATGGTTGCGTGGGATCGAGGCGCTGACCCGCGATATTCCGCAGGTCCGGCTGGCGTTCGCGCCCCCGCTGGAACACCGGGCCATCTGCGCGGATGCGATGCGACCGCATATCGACCCGGAGGCGGTCTATGTGGCGCAGTTCCGGCTCGATGACGATGATGCCATTGCCACCACTTTCGTGCGGCGCGTGCGCCGGGATGTGGCGTGGCAGGATCGGATGCTGAGCCGGAATGGGCTGATGGCGCTGGATTACGGCAAGGGCCTCGTCTTGCGCGATACCGGTGCGGAGTTGCGGGTGGAGCCCTGCATCACACAATGCTGGGCACCGGGGCTGGCCATCGTGACGCGCCCGGCTTCGGGCAAGTTTGTGCTGGATTTTCCGCATCATACGCTGTGGCGACGGATGCCGGTTCTGTCGCAAATCGACCAGATCATGTTTGTGCGGGGCGCGCATGATGGCAATGACAGCCGTATTGCTGTGCAGGAGCGGGGCTTTGCCTTGGCCCCTGATGCTGTGCCCGCCCTGATGCGTGACCGCTTTGCCATTGATCTGGCGGCGGTTGCCACGGCGCTTTCGACTGTGAGACCCGCGAAATGATCTTGTCCGACAATATGCGCGGCGCTGTGCTGATGAATATTGCCATGCTGGCCTTCACCCTGAACGATACGGCGATGAAGGCGGTCAGCAGCACTATGCCGCTGTTTCAGGCGATCACCCTGCGGGGGCTGGTGACAACGGCGGCGCTGTTGGCAATTGCGGCGGCCTCTGGCCCATTGCGGCTTTGGCCCACCGGGCGTGACGGGCGGATGAACGCGCTGCGCACGCTGGCCGAAGTGCTGGCGACACTCACTTTTCTGGTGGCGCTGACGCAGATGCCCTTGGCCAACCTGTCGGCCATCATGCAATCGCTGCCGCTGGCGGTGACGCTGGCGGCGGCGCTGGTGTTCCGTGATCAGATCGGCTGGCGGCGGCTGCTGGCGATTGCCGTGGGCTTTTGTGGTGTGCTGCTGATCATCAAGCCGGGCACTGACGGGTTCGACCGCTGGTCGATGCTCGGCCTCGCCTCGGTTGCCTGTGTGGTGGTGCGTGATCTTGCGACGCGCGAGGTGAGCCGCAACACCGCCTCGGCCACCGTTGCCGTCTGGGCCTCATTGGCGGTGACGCTGATGGGGGCGGTGGGCATGATCTTCACCGGCTGGGCGCCGGTCAGCCTGCGCGAGGCACTGTTGATCCTTGCCGCCTCGGCCAATCTGATCGTGGGTTATATGTCGGTCGTCATGGTGATGCGGGTGGGCGACATCGGCTTTGTTGCACCCTTCCGATATATGGCGCTGTTCTGGGCCATTTTGATGGGCTTTCTGATTTTTGGCAGCCTGCCCGATGGCTGGACCGTGATCGGGGCTGCAATCGTGGTCGCCACAGGCATCTTTACGCTGTGGCGCGAGCGGCACAGGCGAGGTGCCGCCCCTTTGGCCTCCGCCCTTTCTGACCCGAAGTTTTCACAGGGGCGTTGAATTTTGGCCGTATTCGCGGCCTAAGCTGAGGCCATGAATCTACCACCTTCCCCCGTGTCGCTGCAAAGGCCCGGCCGCCTCTGGCTGTTGGCGTTGCTGTTCTGTGCCGAAGTGCTGGCGCTGGCCGTGGCCTATCAGTTCTTTGCGGTGATCGAATGTCACGCAACGGATCTGAACGGCGTTTGCCGGTTCTTGCGCAGTCTGGTGGCGCGCGCCGTGGTGATGTTCGCCGCATTCGGCCTGCTGCTCTGGGCGCGGCCCTTGGCCCTTTCGGCGTTTCGGCGCAGCGTGGAAGGGCAGGGGGCGGCGCTTGTTTGGCGGTTGCTGCATGTGCTGGGGGTGCTGTTGCTGATCAGCCCGCTGGCCTTCGCGCCGGGCGGCAATATCGGTGCGGTGTTTGATCTGGCGGTGTGGCCGCTGCTGCTGGGCAGCGTGCTGGCGGCGGTGGGCGGGCTGTTCTGGCTGGCACCGCCGCAGGCTTGGGCGCGATTGCTGGTGCAGGATCACTTTGCGCCGGTGATCACGCTGGCGCTTGCCGCCGTGCTGCCGGATCTTGCCGATATGGCGCTGCCGCTGTGGGATTGGCAGGGGCTGACGCGGCTGACCTTCGATGCGGTGCATCTGTTCCTTGGCCTGTTTGCCAGCGACATCCGCGTGGATGCGCCCGGCTATATCATCGGTTTTCCGCAGTTCAGCGTGCATATCGCACGGCAATGTTCGGGGGTTGAGGGCGTGGCCTTGGTGACGGGGTTCACCGTGCTTTATGCATTCATCTTTCGCGATACGGTGCGTTTTCCGCATTTCTGGCTGGTGGTGCTGCCGCTGGCGATCATGCTGAGCTGGCTGCTGAACGTGGTGCGGGTTGGTGGGCTGATCCTGATCGGGCAATATGTTTCGCCCGATCTGGCGGTGAACGGCTTTCACTCTTACGCGGGCTGGGTGTTCTTCACCCTGCTGGCGCTGGCCATTGTCTGGGGCGTGCAGACGGTGCCATGGCTGCATCGCGCGCGGATGTCAGGCCCCACGACCGCGGGGCGGCTGACCGAGGATCCCTTGGCCGGCGCCTTGCTGCCCTTTGCGATATTCATGGGTGTCAGCCTGCTGACCCATGCATTGTTTCCACATCCCGAACTGGGTTATCCGCTGCGGGCCATGGCGCTGGGTCTGGCGATCTGGGCCTTTCGCGGATTTTATCGGCAGTTTGAGTGGCGGGTGGATCCGCTGGCGGTGGCGCTGGGGGGCTTGGTCGGGCTGGGTTGGTTGTGGTTCGATCAGGCGGATGCCCGGGCGGGCATGGATCTGGCACGGGCTTTGGGCGGGCTGTCGGGCTGGATGCTGGCGATCTGGATCGTCACGCGGCTGATTGGCACCGTTCTGCTGGTGCCGCTGGTGGAAGAGATGTTCTTCCGCGGCTATCTTCTGGCGCGGCTCGACGGCCCGGCGCCGTGGCAGCGGCTGTTGGCGGTCGCCGTTTCATCTGCGGCATTCGCCGCCTTGCACGGGCGCTGGCTGGCGGCAGGGGTGGCCGGGATCATCTTTGCGTTGGTAATGCTGCGGCGGGGCCGGGTGGCTGATGCGGTGATTGCCCATATCGCGGCCAATCTGGTTGTCGCGGCCTGGGCGTTCGCCACCAGCGACTTTGCGCGCATTTAAAAACGGGGCGCACCGGATGGTGGCCCCGTTTTTGACGTCATGCCGATGCAGAGCGTTTCAGGCAGCGCGACGGCGGCGCTCCCACACAAACAGCATCACCACGGCAACCGCAGCAATGGCCAGCAGGCCAGCCGAAGCGTCGATCTCCGGCACGGAAGTCGGCGTCGGGGTCGGCGTGCCGCCACCCGAACCGCCGCCGCCAAAGCAGCGCCAGGGCGTGAAGATCGAGCAGCCGCTGCCATAGGTCTGCGCAGCGGCAGATCCGGCAGAAACAACCGCAACGGTCGCACCGGCGGCGAGGGATTTGAGGAATTGAGTCATGTTCGTCTCCGGGCACAGTATATGCGCCTTAGAAATGCCACAAAGCCGCAAGGCCGGCCAGAAAATTCCGTGAAAATGCCTAATTTGCCCGATGCCGCACTGCCGCAGGTTGCCAATACCCGTGGCTTTGCGCCATTGTTGCAGTGTTGCGCACAGTGATTGCGCAGACTGCCATATTGGCTTCGGTATTTGCCCCGGCCCGCGATTCGGCCAACCCGCTGCCAGCACCTGCCAGGCCAAGGGCCGCCACCCCTGCTGCTGTTGACAACCTGTGCGACTCCCCCTATACGCCGCCTACCTCGATCTGCGGGATTCCGTGATCTGGGTTCAAAATTGATGTGGTCACGATCCGGGCGCAAGCTCCGATCCTCTGAAATTCCACCGCGTCGTCCCTGCGAAGGGGGCGTATGCGGTTTTGGTGTTTTGCGGACGCGCAAGGCACGTATCGACGAAATGCCCCCGGAAACGTCACTGACGGGTGATGATTGAACGGGTTGCAACATAGAGGCTAGTCTAATGCCGACGATCCAACAGCTGATCCGCAAGCCGCGGGAAGCACGGAAAACGCGGTCCAAGTCGCAGCACTTGGAATCCTGCCCGCAAAAGCGCGGCGTTTGTACCCGCGTATACACCACGACCCCGAAAAAGCCGAACTCCGCTATGCGGAAAGTTGCCAAGGTCCGTCTGACCAATGGCTTCGAGGTGATCAGCTATATCCCCGGTGAAAAGCACAACCTTCAGGAGCACTCCGTGGTTCTGATCCGCGGCGGCCGGGTGAAAGACCTTCCGGGTGTGCGTTACCACATCCTGCGCGGCGTTCTGGATACCCAGGGCGTCAAAGACCGTCGTCAGCGTCGTTCGAAATACGGCGCGAAGCGTCCGAAGTGAGGTTCTGAGAGATGTCCCGTCGTCACGCCGCCGAAAAGCGCGAAATCCTTCCCGATGCCAAGTATGGCGATCGGGTTCTGACCAAATTCATGAACAACCTGATGCTCGACGGCAAGAAGTCCGTCGCTGAATCGATCGTTTATGGTGCCCTCGACCGCGTTCAGACCCGTCTGAAGCGCGAGCCGATCCAAGCCTTCCATGAGGCGCTGGACAATGTGAAGCCCTCCGTCGAAGTGCGTTCGCGCCGCGTCGGTGGTGCGACCTATCAGGTTCCGGTCGAAGTCCGCACCGAGCGCCGCGAAGCGCTTGCGATCCGCTGGCTGATCATCGCTGCTCGCAAGCGCAACGAAAACACCATGGAAGAACGTCTGGCCGCTGAACTGTCGGATGCGGTGAACAACCGTGGCACCGCGGTGAAGAAGCGCGAAGACACCCACAAGATGGCCGACGCGAACAAAGCGTTCAGCCATTACCGCTGGTAAGGGGTCCACATGGCACGCGACTATCCGCTTGAGCGTTACCGCAATTTCGGGATCATTGCCCATATCGACGCGGGCAAGACCACGACTTCGGAACGCATCCTTTACTACACCGGCAAGTCCCACAAGATCGGCGAAGTCCATGACGGCGCCGCGACGATGGACTGGATGGAGCAGGAGCAAGAGCGCGGCATCACCATCACCTCGGCTGCCACGACCACGTTCTGGAACCGTCAGATCGATTCGACTGCGGGTCTTGGCGACAAGGCAACGAAGTATCGTTTCAACATCATCGACACCCCCGGCCACGTCGACTTCACCATTGAAGTCGAGCGTTCGCTGGCCGTTCTCGATGGCGCTGTGGTTCTGCTCGATGGCAACGCCGGCGTGGAGCCGCAGACCGAAACCGTGTGGCGTCAGGCTGACCGCTACAAGGTTCCGCGGATCGTGTTCGTCAACAAGATGGACAAGACCGGCGCCGACTTCATGAACTGCGTGAAGATGATCAAGGACCGGACGGGCGCGAATGCCATGCCGATCGTCCTGCCGATCGGTGCGGAAGACAAGCTGGAAGGCATCATCGACCTCGTGACCATGGAAGAATGGGTCTATGAGGGCGAAGACCTTGGGGCGTCCTGGCGCCGCCAGCCGATCCGCGACGAGCTGAAAGATGAAGCCGACGAGTGGCGCCTGAACCTGCTGGAAACGGCAGTCGGTCAGGACGACGCTGCGATGGAAGCCTATCTGGAAGGCAACGAGCCGGATGTCGACACGCTGCGCGCGCTGATCCGCAAGGGCACGCTCGCCATCGACTTCATTCCGGTGATGGCTGGTTCGTCGTTCAAGAACAAGGGCGTGCAGCCCCTCCTGAACGCCGTGATCGACTATCTGCCCTCGCCGCTGGACGTGCCGCCCTATATGGGCTTCGCGCCGGGCGACGAGACCGAGACCCGCAACATCGCGCGTTCGGCCGATGACGACCAGCCCTTCTCGGCGCTGGCCTTCAAGATCATGAACGACCCCTTCGTGGGCTCGCTCACCTTCACCCGGATCTATTCGGGCAAGCTGGCCAAGGGCGATGCGATGATGAACGCGACCAAAGAGCGCAAAGAGCGCGTTGGCCGCATGATGATGATGCACGCCATCGAACGCGAAGAAATCACCGAAGCATTTGCGGGTGACATCATCGCGCTTGGCGGTCTGAAAGAGACCACCACGGGTGACACGCTTTGTGACCCGGCGAACCCGGTCGTTCTCGAAACCATGACCTTCCCGGTCCCGGTGATCGAGATCGCGGTGGAGCCGAAGACCAAAGCCGACCAGGAAAAGATGGGCATCGCTTTGGCCCGTCTGGCTGCCGAAGACCCGTCCTTCCGCGTCGAAACCGATATCGAATCGGGCCAGACCATCATGAAGGGCATGGGCGAACTTCACCTCGACATCCTCGTGGACCGCATGCGTCGCGAGTTCAAGGTCGAGGCGAATATCGGTGCGCCGCAGGTGGCTTACCGCGAAACCATCTCGCGCGAGCACGAGATCGACTACACGCACAAGAAACAGACCGGTGGTACCGGCCAGTTCGCACGCGTCAAGCTGGTCATCTCGCCGACGGAGCCGGGCGAAGGTTATTCGTTCGAATCCAAGATCGTGGGCGGTGCGGTGCCGAAGGAATACATCCCCGGCGTCGAAAAAGGCATCAAATCCGTCATGGATTCGGGCCCGCTGGCTGGCTTCCCGGTGATCGACTTCAAGGTGCAGCTGATCGACGGCGCGTTCCACGATGTTGACTCGTCGGTTCTGGCCTTCGAGATCGCCTCGCGCGCCGCAATGCGCGAAGGTCTGAAGAAAGCCGGCGCCAAGCTGCTGGAGCCGATCATGAAAGTCGAAGTCGTCACCCCGGAAGAATACACCGGCGGCGTCATCGGCGACCTGACCTCACGTCGGGGCATGGTCACGGGGCAGGACAGCCGCGGCAACGCGAATGTCATTTCCTCGATGGTCCCGCTGGCGAACATGTTCGGCTACATCAACACGCTGCGCTCGATGACCTCGGGCCGGGCTGTGTTCTCGATGGAATTCGACCATTACGACGCCGTGCCCGAGAACATCTCGCAAGAGATCCAGAAGAAATACGCCTGATCGGTGCGGCGGGGGCAACCCCGCCCTACCACATCGTAGGCCGGGGTCGACCCCGGCGCATCTGAACCAATGAGGAGTTTGCCAAATGGCAAAGGCAAAGTTTGAACGGACGAAACCGCACGTCAACATTGGCACGATTGGCCACGTTGACCACGGCAAGACGACGCTGACGGCAGCGATCACGAAGTATTTTGGTGAATTCCGTGCCTATGACCAGATTGACGGCGCACCGGAAGAGCGGGCACGGGGGATCACGATCTCGACCGCGCACGTGGAATACGAATCGGAAGCGCGTCACTACGCCCACGTCGACTGCCCCGGCCACGCCGACTATGTGAAGAACATGATCACCGGTGCCGCGCAGATGGACGGCGCGATCCTGGTGGTGAACGCAGCTGACGGCCCGATGCCGCAGACGCGCGAGCACATCCTGCTCGGCCGTCAGGTCGGCATTCCGTACATGGTCGTCTACCTGAACAAGGTCGACCAGGTGGATGACGAAGAGCTGCTGGAACTGGTGGAAATGGAAGTTCGCGAACTTCTGTCGTCCTACGACTATCCCGGCGACGACATTCCGATCATCAAGGGCTCGGCTCTGGCGGCGATGAACGGCACCAACCCGGAAATCGGCGAAAACTCGATCCGCGCGCTGATCGCGGCTGTCGACGCCTATATCCCGACCCCGGCGCGCGCTGTTGACCAGCCGTTCCTGATGCCGGTCGAAGACGTGTTCTCGATCTCGGGCCGCGGCACCGTTGCCACCGGCCGGATCGAGCGCGGCGTGGTGAAGGTCGGCGAGGAAGTCGAGATCGTCGGCATCCGCCCGAACAAGAAAACCGTCTGCACTGGCGTCGAGATGTTCCGCAAGCTGCTGGACCAGGGCGAAGCTGGCGACAACGTCGGCCTGCTGCTGCGCGGTGTGGACCGTGAAGGCATCGAGCGCGGCCAGGTTCTGTGCAAACCGAACTCGGTGAAACCGCACACCAAGTTCGAAGCCGAAGCCTATATCCTGACCAAGGAAGAAGGCGGCCGTCACACGCCGTTCTTTGCGAACTACCGTCCGCAATTCTACTTCCGCACCACCGACGTGACCGGGACGGTTGAACTGCCGGAAGGCACCGAAATGGTGATGCCGGGCGACAACCTGAAGTTCAACGTCTCGCTCATCGCCCCGATCGCGATGGAAGAGAAACTGCGCTTCGCCATCCGTGAAGGCGGCCGCACCGTCGGTGCAGGCGTCGTGTCGAAAATCATCGAATAAGATGATTTTCGGGCTTGCCCTACGGGGCATGCCCCACTAAACGCGCGATGATGCGTAGGCGGGTCAGCTTTCGGGCTGACTCGCTGAATTTCATCTATACCGTATGAAACCTTCGGAAGAGGGGCCGGGGGCGGTGAGCCGCCCCTTCGCTTCCCGCCGAGCCCAAGGGCATTGAGACAATGAGTCAGACTATCCGCATCAGGCTGAAAGCCTTCGATTACCGCGTGCTGGATGCCTCCACGCAGGAAATCGTAAACACCGCGAAGCGGACCGGCGCGCAAGTGCGTGGCCCGATCCCGCTGCCGAACAAGATCGAAAAGTTCACGGTTCTCCGCGGTCCGCACATCGACAAGAAGTCGCGCGACCAGTGGGAAATCCGCACGCACAAACGTCTTCTCGATATCGTCGATCCGACCCCGCAGACCGTGGACGCGCTGATGAAGCTCGACCTCGCTGCCGGCGTCGACGTCGAAATCAAAGTGTAAGGGGGCATGAACAATATGCGCTCTGGTGTTATCGCTAAGAAGCTGGGCATGACCCGGCTGTTCCTCGAAGACGGCAAGCAGGTTCCTGTGACCGTTCTTCAGCTCGACGCGCTGCAAGTCGTGGCTCAACGCACTGCTGACAAGGATGGCTACACCGCTGTCCAGCTCGGCGCTGGCGTGGCCAAGGCCAAGCGCACCACCGCTGGCATGCGTGGGCATTTTGCCAAGGCCAATGTTGCGCCCAAGCGCAAAGTGGCCGAATTCCGCGTGTCGCCCGACAATCTGATCGAAGTGGGCGCGGAAATCACCGCTGACCACTACCTCGCTGGCCAGTATGTGGACATCGCAGGCACCTCGATCGGTAAGGGTTTTGCCGGTGCGATGAAGCGTCACAACTTTGGTGGTCTGCGCGCGTCGCACGGTGTGTCAATCTCGCACCGTTCGCACGGTTCGACCGGCCAGTGCCAGGATCCGGGCAAGGTGTTCAAAGGCAAGAAGATGGCTGGCCATCTTGGCGCCGTGCGTGTGACCACGCAGAACCTCGAAGTCGTTCGGACCGACGCCGACCGTGGCCTGATCATGGTCAAGGGCGCCGTCCCCGGTTCCAAGGGTGGCTGGGTCACGATCAAGGATGCGGTCAAGAAAGCCGCGCCCGCTGGTCTGCCGCTGCCTGCCGCTGTGCGTTCGGCTGCTGTCGCTGTTGAAGCGACCGTCGAAGGGGGTGAAGCATGAAACTTGATGTGATCAAGCTGGACGGCGGCAAAGCCGGTTCCATCGATCTGGACGAAGCGCTGTTCGGCCTCGAGCCGCGCGCCGACATCCTGCACCGCGTCGTGCGCTGGCAGCGGGCCCGTGCCCAGGCTGGCACCCACTCGACGCTGACCCGCGCCGAAGTGTCCTACTCGACCAAGAAGATCTATCGCCAGAAGGGCACCGGCGGCGCACGCCACGGGTCCAAGAAGGCGCCGATCTTCCGTCACGGTGGTGTCGTCAAGGGCCCGACCCCGCGCAGCCACGCGCATGACCTGCCCAAGAAGTTCCGGGCTCTGGGTCTGCGTCACGCGCTGTCGGCCAAGGCCGCTGCGGGCGAGCTGATCATCCTGGACGCGGCCACCATGGCCGATGCCAAGACCTCTTCGCTGGTGAAAGCCGCGAAGGAGCTGGGCTGGAAGCGCGTCCTGATCATCGACGGTGCTGAAGTGAACGAAAACTTCGCTCTGGCCGCACGCAACATCGAAGGTATTGATGTGCTGCCGTCGATGGGGGCAAACGTCTATGATATCCTGAAGCGGGATCAGCTCGTGATCACCAAAGCAGGTATCGAAGCTCTGGAGGCGCGTCTGAAATGAGCGTGAAACCCGAACATTTCGACCTGATCAAGAAGCCGATCATCACCGAAAAGGCCACCCTGGCAGGCGAGTCCAATGCCGTGGTGTTCCAGGTGGCGATGGACGCGACCAAACCGCAGATCAAGGAAGCTGTTGAAGCTGTCTTTGGCGTGAAGGTGAAGGCGGTCAACACCACCATCACCAAAGGCAAGGTCAAGAAGTTCCGCGGCCGGATCGGCGAGCGGAGCGACAAGAAAAAGGCATATGTGACCCTCGAGGAGGGGAACTCTATCGACGTGGCCACCGGCCTCTGATAGAAGCCCACGAATCTCGCGGCCCCGGCATTTCCGGGGCCGCGGATTTTTTGCGAAAGCAGGTTTTGCACGGCTGGCAACAGACAGGCGCAACCTGTGACGAAGTGTAGTCGGGGATCTTCGGAGCCCTTCAACCGCGAGACGACGACCCGAAGCTGGTTCCAGTGAACAGGGGCGTCATTCGCAAGCTAACGGAAGACAGAAAGCATGGCACTCAAGTCGTATAAACCGACGACGCCTGGCCAGCGTGGGCTGGTTCTGATCGACCGTTCGGAGCTGTGGAAAGGCCGTCCGGTCAAATCCCTTACTGAGGGTTTGACCAAGACGGGTGGCCGCAACAACACCGGACGCGTCACGATGTGGCACAAAGGCGGCGGCGCGAAGCGCCTGTACCGCGTTGTGGACTTCAAACGTCGCAAATTCGATATGGCGGCAGTCGTTGAACGGATCGAATACGATCCGAACCGCACCGCCTTCATCGCGCTGGTCAAGTATGAGGATGGCGAACTTGCCTATATCCTCGCGCCCCAGCGTCTCGCCGTGGGTGACTCCGTCATCGCCGGTGCCAAGACCGACGTGAAACCGGGCAACGCAATGCCGTTCTCCGGCATGCCGATCGGTACCATCGTTCACAACGTCGAGCTGAAGCCCGGCAAGGGCGGCCAGCTGGCCCGCGCTGCTGGCACCTATGCCCAGTTCGTTGGTCGTGATGGTGGCTACGCCCAGATCCGCCTGTCCTCGGGCGAACTGCGTATGGTCCGTCAGGAATGCATGGCCACCGTTGGTGCCGTGTCGAACCCCGACAACTCCAACCAGAACTTCGGTAAAGCCGGTCGTATGCGCCACAAGGGCGTGCGCCCGACCGTTCGCGGTGTTGCGATGAACCCGATCGACCACCCGCATGGTGGTGGTGAGGGCCGGACCTCTGGTGGCCGTCACCCGGTTACGCCGTGGGGCAAGGGCACCAAGGGCAACAAGACCCGTAAGAACAAGCAGACCGACAAGTACATTGTCCGGTCGCGCAATGCGAAGAAGGGGCGTTAATCCATGTCGCGTTCTGTTTGGAAAGGCCCCTTTGTCGACGCTTATGTGCTGAAGAAAGCCGAAAAAGCGCGCGACTCGGGCAAGAGCGAAGTGATCAAGATCTGGTCGCGCCGTTCCACCATCCTGCCGCAATTCGTCGGGCTGACCTTTGCCGTCTATAACGGCAAAAAGCACATCCCGGTTGCGGTGTCCGAAGAAATGATCGGCCAGAAGTTCGGTGAGTATTCGCCGACCCGGACCTACTACGGTCACGCCGCCGATAAAAAAGCCAAGAGGAAGTAATCGCCATGGGTAAGGAAAAGAATCCGCGCCGCGTGGCGGAGAATGAGGCACTGGCCAAGGCCAAGATGCTTCGCACCTCGCCGCAGAAGCTCAACCTTGTCGCTGGTCTGATCCGTGGCAAGAAGGTGGACAAGGCCATTGCCGATCTCACCTTCTCCAAGAAGCGGATCGCCAATGACGTGCTGAAGTGCCTGCAGTCGGCCATTGCCAATGCTGAAAACAACCACGGCCTCGACGTTGACGAGCTGGTGGTTGCAGAAGCGTACTGCGGCAAGAACCTGGTGATGAAACGGGGCCGTCCGCGCGCACGCGGCCGGTTCGGCAAGATCATGAAGCCGTTCTCGGAAATCACCATCAAGGTGCGTCAGAAAGGGGAGACTGCGTAATGGGTCAGAAGGTTAACCCTATCGGGATGCGCCTCCAGGTCAACCGCACCTGGGACAGCCGTTGGTTCGCCGATTCGAAAGACTACGGCAACCTGCTGCTTGAAGACCTCAAGATGCGCGAGTTCATCCACGAGGAATGCAAGCAGGCCGGCGTGTCGCGTGTCATCATCGAGCGTCCGCACAAGAAGTGCCGTGTGACCATTCACACTGCACGTCCGGGTGTGATCATCGGCAAGAAAGGTGCAGACATCGAAGGTCTGCGCAAGAAGCTGATGGCTTTCACCAAGTCGGAACTGCACCTGAACATCGTCGAAGTCCGCAAGCCGGAAGTCGACGCCCAGCTGGTGGCCGAATCGATCGCCCAGCAGATGGAACGCCGCGTCTCCTTCCGTCGCGCCATGAAGCGCGGCGTGCAGAACGCGATGCGCATCGGCGCCCTCGGCATCCGCGTGAACGTTGCGGGTCGTCTGGGTGGTGCGGAAATCGCGCGTACCGAATGGTACCGTGAAGGCCGCGTGCCGCTGCACACGCTGCGTGCCGACATCGACTATGCCCTGTCCGAAGCCATGACCCCCTATGGGATCATCGGTGTGAAGGTCTGGATCTTCAAAGGCGAAATCCTTGAGCATGATCCGCAGGCGCATGATCGTCGTCTTGCTGAGGCTCAGGAAGGCGCTGCACCGCGCGCCCCGCGTCGCGACCGCGAACGCGCCTAAGGGAGAGAGAAGATGCTGCAACCGAAACGGACCAAGTTCCGCAAACAGCACAAAGGCCGGATTCACGGCGAAGCCAAAGGCGGCTTCAACCTGAACTTCGGGACCTTTGGTCTGAAAGCGACCGAGCCGGAGCGCGTGACTGCGCGCCAGATCGAAGCTGCTCGTCGTGCCATCACCCGTCACATGAAACGTCAGGGCCGCGTTTGGATTCGCGTATTCCCGGATGTTCCGGTGTCGTCCAAGCCCACCGAAGTTCGGATGGGTAAAGGCAAGGGTTCCGTTGATTACTGGGCGGCCAAGGTGAAACCGGGCCGGATCATGTTTGAAATCGACGGCGTGGCCGAAACCATCGCGCGTGAGGCCCTGCGCCTTGGCGCCATGAAACTGCCGGTCACCACCCGCGTCGTTCAGCGCGAAGACTGGTAAGGTTTGGCCGGGGGCAACCCCGGCCTGACGATCAAGGCCCCGCCAGTGATGGCGGGGCCTTTTGCTTGGGGGCAGGGGGGGGCAAAGTTTCCCTTGCCCTGTTGGGTGCCTTCCTGTAGTGGAACGCATCCTACGGATTCCGGGCGACCGGGATTCGCTGGTTTGTCATTGATCCACCAGAACACAGGTCACCCTGCGTTACGGCAGGGGCCCTCTGGTGATTGAAAAAGGAAAAGGCGCATGACCGCCACGGAACTGAAGGCCAAGACGCCGGAACAGCTGCGCGAGCAGCTGCTGGCGCTGAAAAAAGAAGCGTTCAACCTGCGCTTCCAGCAAGCGACCGGCCAGCTTGAGAACACCGCCCGCATGCGCGCTGTCCGTCGTGACGCGGCCCGTGTGAAGACGGTCCTGAACCAAAAAGCCGCTGAAGCGGCGGCGAACTGAGGAGCACGCACATGCCCAAACGCATCCTGCAAGGCACCGTGACGAGCGACAAGAACGAGCAGACCATCACGGTTCTGGTCGAGCGCCGCTTCAAGCACCCGCTGCTGCAAAAGACCGTCCGTAAGTCGAAGAAATATCGCGCTCACGATGCGGAAAACAAGTTCAAGATTGGTGACACTGTTCGCATCGAAGAGTGCGCGCCGATCTCGAAGACCAAACGTTGGACGGTGGTAGTCGAGGCATAAGCTTCGACCCATCGTTCAGCCTTGAACGAAACCCTGGGACCCTCTCGGATTAGGGGGCCCAAAGGTCGGGAGAAACCAAATGATCCAGATGCAGACCAATCTGGATGTTGCTGATAACTCTGGCGCTCGCCGAGTTCAGTGCATCAAGGTTCTGGGTGGTTCCCATCGGCGCTATGCAAGCGTCGGCGACATCATTGTGGTGTCGGTGAAGGAAGCCATTCCGCGCGGTCGCGTGAAAAAAGGCGACGTCCGTAAGGCCGTTGTCGTGCGCACCGCAAAAGAAGTTCGCCGTGAAGACGGCACCTCGATCCGCTTTGACCGTAACGCTGCCGTCATCCTGAACAATCAGGGCGAGCCGGTTGGCACCCGTATCTTCGGGCCGGTCGTGCGTGAGCTGCGTGCGAAGAACTTCATGAAGATCATCTCGCTGGCGCCGGAGGTGCTCTGATGGCTGCGAAGCTTAAAAAGGGCGACAAGGTCGTCGTGCTGACGGGCAAGGACAAGGGCAAGCAGGGCGAAATCGCCTCGGTGAACCCCTCGGTCAACAAGGCCGTCGTGGAAGGCGTCAACATCGCCATCCGTCACACCAAGCAATCTGCCGCGTCGCAGGGTGGCCGTATCGCAAAAGCGATGCCGATCGACCTGTCGAACCTGGCGATCGTTGACAAGAATGGCAAACCGACCCGCGTTGGCTTCCGCATGGAAGGCGACAAGAAGGTTCGCTTCGCCAAGACCACGGGGGACGTGATCTGATGCTTGACGCTGCCACCTATACCCCGCGTCTGAAGGCCGAATTCAAGGCCCGCATCCGTGCGGCGCTGAAAGAAGAATTCGCCTACAAGAACGACATGCAGATCCCGCGTCTGGACAAGATTGTCCTGAACATGGGCGTCGGCGAAGCTGTGAAAGACACCAAGAAGGTGAAAGCCGCAGCCGAGCAGATGACCGCCATTGCCGGCCAGAAAGCTGTCATCACCCATGCCAAGAAGTCGATCGCCGGCTTCCGTGTGCGGGAAGAGATGCCTCTGGGCTGCAAGGTCACCCTGCGTGGCGACCGTATGTATGAATTCCTCGACCGTCTGATCAACATCGCTCTGCCCCGCGTCCGCGACTTCCGCGGCGTGAACGGCAAATCGTTTGACGGCCGCGGCAACTACGCGATGGGCCTCAAAGAGCAGATCGTGTTCCCCGAGATCGACTTCGATAAGATCGACGACGTTCTGGGCATGGACATCATCATCTGCACCACTGCGAAGACCGACGCGGAAGCGAAGTCGCTGCTGAAGCACTTCAACATGCCGTTCACCAGCTGATCGCGCGAGGAAAGACATTATGGCTAAAAAATCCATGATCGAACGCGAGAAGAAGCGTCAGCACCTGGTGGACGTCTACGCCGCCAAGCGCGCTGCTCTCAAAGAGATCATCAAGAACCAGGACCTGCCGGTTGCCGAGCGCTTCACCGCTGCTCAGAAACTCGCCGGTCTGCCCCGCAACTCGTCCGCGACCCGGCTGCACAACCGCTGCCAGCTGACCGGCCGTCCCCATGCTTACTACCGTAAGCTCAAACTCTCGCGGATCATGCTGCGCGAACTGGCCTCCTTCGGTCAGATTCCCGGCATGGTGAAGTCGAGCTGGTAAGGAGGTAAGATCATGTCGATGAACGATCCTCTCGGCGATATGCTGACCCGTATCCGCAACGCCCAGATGCGTGGCAAGTCCACCGTCAAATCCCCGGCTTCGAAACTGCGCGCCTGGGTTCTGGATGTGCTGGCCGACGAAGGCTACATCCGGGGTTATGAGAAGTCCGAGACCGAAAACGGTCAGGGCGAGCTGACGATCAGCCTGAAATACTTCGAAGGCACGCCGGTCATCCGTGACCTGAAGCGCGTCTCGAAGCCGGGCCGCCGCGTGTACATGGGCGTCAAGGACATTCCGTCCGTGCGCAATGGCCTCGGTGTTTCGATCGTCTCCACGCCGAAAGGCGTCATGTCCGATGCAGCAGCACGCTCCGCCAATGTTGGTGGCGAAGTGCTCTGCACCGTGTTCTGAGGAGGGGTATATGTCTCGTATTGGCAAAAAGCCCGTCGCTCTGCCGAAAGGCGTATCGGCCGAAGTCAAAGGTCAGACCGTGGAAGTGAAGGGGCCGAAAGGCACCCGCAGCTTCACCGCGACCGACGACGTGACGCTGGCGCTCGAAGAGGGTGCAGTGAAGGTGACGCCGCGCGGCACCTCCAAGCGCGCTCGTCAGCAGTGGGGCATGGTGCGCTCGCAGGTGGAAAACCTTGTGACCGGCGTGACCGCTGGCTTCAAGAAAGAGCTGGAAATTCAGGGCGTGGGTTACCGCGCCGCGATGGCCGGCAATATTCTGAAGCTGTCGCTCGGCTATTCGCATGAGGTCAACTTCGAAGTGCCGCAGGGCGTGACCGTTACCGCGCCCAAGCAAACCGAAATCGTTGTGGAAGGGATCGATCAACAGCTCGTTGGTCAGGTCGCCGCGAACATCCGTGACTGGAAACGCCCCGAGCCCTACAAAGGCAAAGGCATCCGGTACAAGGACGAGTTCGTCTTCCGCAAGGAAGGCAAGAAGAAGTAAGGACCGGGATCATGGCGAACAACAAGAGAGAGCTGTTCCTCAAGCGCCGCCTGCGCGTCCGGAACAAGATCAAGGCGATGTCGAACGGGCGTGCGCGCCTGTCCGTGCATCGTTCCAGCAAGAACATTTCTGTTCAGCTGATCGACGACGTGAACGGTGTCACGCTCGCTTCGGCCTCGACCCTCGAAAAGGATCTGGGCTTCGTGGGCAAGAACAACGTCGAAGCCGCCGCCAAGGTGGGTGCGACGATTGCCGAGCGCGCGAAAAAGGCCGGTGTCGAAGAGTGCTATTTCGACCGCGGTGGTTTCCTCTTTCACGGCAAGATCAAGGCTTTGGCCGAGGCTGCCCGTGAAGGCGGACTTAAGTTCTGAGGAGTTGAAAAATGGCAGAACGTGAAAACCGCCAGGGCCGCCGCGATGATCGTCGCAGCGATGCTCGTGAAGAGACCCCGGAATTCGCTGACCGTCTGGTCGCGATCAACCGCGTGTCGAAAACCGTGAAAGGCGGCAAGCGCTTCGGCTTTGCAGCCCTCGTGGTGGTCGGCGATCAGCGCGGCCGCGTGGGTTTCGGCAAAGGCAAAGCGAAAGAAGTGCCGGAAGCGATCCGCAAGGCAACGGAACAGGCCAAGCGCCAGATGATCCGCGTGCCGCTGAAGGACGCCCGCACCCTGCACCACGACATGGAGGGCCGTCATGGCGCTGGCAAGGTTGTGATGCGGGCCGCCGTTGCGGGTACCGGCATCATCGCCGGTGGTCCGATGCGCGCCGTGTTCGAAATGCTGGGCCTGCAAGACGTTGTGGCGAAGTCGCTCGGCTCGCAGAACCCCTACAACATGATCCGCGCGACCATCGACGGTCTGAAGCAGGAATCGTCCCCCCGTCAGGTCGCGCAGCGTCGCGGCAAGAAAGTGGCCGACATCCTGAAGAAGCCCGACGCTGAAGTCGTCGAAGCGTAAGGAGCTGGACAATGGCTGGTAAAACCATCGTCGTGAAGCAGGTGGCCTCGGCCGCTCGCCGTCCCGCGATCCAGACCGCGACCCTCAAAGGTCTTGGCCTGAACAAGATGAACCGCACCCGCGAACTGGAAGATACGCCTTCCGTCCGTGGCATGGTCAACAAGATCTCGCATCTTGTGAAGATCATCGAAGAGCGCGGCTGAACGCGTAGGGCGGGGGGCTCTCCGCCAGACGGAAAAGAGAGGCGCGCGGCTTGATCCGCGCGCCTTTCCCTTTTATTAGGCGCTCAGGGAATCACTCCGTGACGCCCTGAATCAACAAGAAATGCCGTGTTTGCCCCATCCGTCGCTGGCGGGGCAGTTCCGGCCAGGAGATAGCGACATGAAACTTCATGAACTTTCCGACAACCAAGGCGCAGCCCGCAAGAAAAAGCGCGTGGCACGCGGTCCGGGTTCGGGCAAAGGCAAAACCGCTGGCCGTGGTATCAAGGGCCAGAAATCGCGTTCGGGCGTTGCCATCGGTGGTTACGAAGGCGGCCAGATGCCGCTGTACCGTCGTCTGCCGAAGCGCGGCTTCACCAAGCCGAATGCAAAGCATTACGCTGTGGTCAACCTCGGGCTGATCCAGAAATTCATCAACGAGGGCAAGCTCAACGCCGCTTCGGAACTGACCGAAGAAGTGCTGGTGGCTTCCGGCCTCGTGCGTCGTCAGCTTGACGGTGTGCGCGTTCTGAACAAGGGCGAGATCACCTCGGCTGTCACCCTGAAAGTCACCGGGGCCTCGGCTGCGGCGGTTGAAGCGGTCGCCAAGGCTGGTGGCACGCTGACCGTGGCGGAAGCTGTGGCTGCTGCGGCGGAATAAAGGTTGTGAGCGGTCGCCAGACCGCTTACATCGGGTCAAGTTTTCCCGCGCCGCCGACCGGAAAACCCGGTTCGGCGGCGCTCTCATGAAAGAACTGGGCATGGCATCTGCTGCAGAGCAAATGGCGGCGAACCTGAGCTGGGGCGCCTTTGGCAAGGCAAGCGACCTTCGCCAACGCATTCTTTTTACAATCGGCCTGCTGATCGTCTACCGTCTGGGCACCTTTATCCCGGTTCCGGGCATCGACGGGGCACAGCTGCGCGAGTTCATGTCGGGCGTGTCGGCGGGTCTCGGCGGCATCCTGAACATGTTTACCGGCGGCGCCATCAGCCGCATGGGCATCTTTGCCCTTGGCATCATGCCCTATATTTCGGCCTCGATCATCGTGCAGCTTCTGACGGCCATGGTGCCGCAGCTGGAGCAGCTGAAGAAAGAGGGCGAGCAGGGCCGCAAGAAGATCAACCAATATACCCGCTACGGCACCGTGGCGCTGGCTGTGTTTCAGGCCTGGGGCATCGCGCTCAGCCTGGAGGCTGGCGATCTGGCGCATGATCCAGGCATGTTCTTCCGGCTTGCCTGCGTCATCACGCTGGTTGGCGGCACCATGTTCCTGATGTGGATCGGTGAGCAGATCACGGCGCGCGGCATCGGCAATGGCATTTCGCTGATCATCTTCGTCGGCATCGTGGCCGAGATCCCGGCCGCGCTTGCACAGTTCTTCAGCCAGGGCCGCTCGGGGGCGATTTCGCCTGCGGTGATCGTTGGTGTGCTGATCATGGTCGTGGCGGTGATTGCCTTCGTGGTGTTCATGGAACGCGCGCTGCGCAAGATCCATATTCAGTATCCCCGCCGTCAGGTGGGCATGAAGATCTATGATGGCGGCTCCAGCCACCTGCCGATCAAGGTGAACCCGGCGGGCGTGATCCCGGCGATCTTCGCCTCGTCGCTGCTGCTGCTGCCGACGACCATCGCCGCCTTCTCGGGCTCGGCCACCGGGCCGGTGATGTCGACCATCCTTGCCTATTTCGGGCCGGGGCAGCCGCTGTATCTGCTGTTCTTCACCGCCATGATCGTGTTCTTCGCGTATTTCTACACCCACAACGTCAGCTTCAAGGTTGATGATGTGGCAGAGAACCTGAAAAACCAGAGCGGCTTTGTGCCCGGCATCCGTCCCGGCAAGAAGACCGAGGAATATCTGGAATATGTGGTGAATCGTGTGCTGGTGCTGGGCGCGGGCTATCTCGCCCTCGTCTGTCTGTTGCCGGAGGTGATCCGCAGCCAGTTGTCCATCCCGTTCTACTTTGGTGGGACTTCCGTGCTGATCGTGGTTTCGGTCACCATGGACACCATCAACCAGGTGCAGTCGCATCTGCTGGCCCATCAATATGAAGGGCTGATCGAAAAGTCACAGTTGCGCGGCAAGAAACGCGGGGCAAAGACCCCGACACGTCGCTGAGGGAAGAGGGAAGTCTCACCATGGTAAATATCATTCTTCTTGGGCCGCCGGGCGCGGGCAAAGGCACGCAGGCCAAGCGGCTGGTGGAAGAGCGGAACATGGTGCAGCTCTCGACCGGGGACATGCTGCGCGAGGCGCGCAGCTCGGGCACCGAGATGGGCAAGCGCGTCGCCGAGGTGATGGACAAGGGCGGGCTGGTCACGGACGAGATCGTGATCGGCCTGATCGAAGAGAAAATCACCGGCAATGCAGGTGGCGGGTTCATCTTTGATGGCTTCCCCCGCACCCTGCCGCAGGCCGATGCTCTGGCGCAGCTGCTGGACAAGACCGGCCAGCGCCTGAATGCGGTGGTCGAGATGCAGGTGGATGATGCGGCGCTGGTGGCACGCATCACCGGCCGTTACACCTGTGGCAGCTGCGGTGAGGTCTATCATGACCAGATCCGCCCGACCAAGGTGGCGGGCACCTGCGATGCCTGTGGCGGCACGACGATGGTGCGCCGCGCCGATGACAACGAAGACAGCCTCAAGCATCGCTTGATGGAATATTACAAGAAAACCTCGCCGCTGATCGGCTACTACTATGCCAAGGGTCAGCTCAGCACGGTGGATGGGCTGGCGGAAATGGACACGGTTGCCGCCGCTATTGCCAAAGTTCTTGACAAAAGCTGAAATCCCTTTGGCTTGCCCTTGACTGGCGGGTCAAAAGCCCCTAATCCACGGCGTCCCGCAAGGGAATCGTCCGTGGTTTGGGTTTGTCCCATTGACCGGGATGTGAGTGCCGGGTGGCGGTCTGCCACGCTGGCGTTGTGAAAAAAGGTTCTGGCACTACGGAACCGCAACCATAAGGAAGACACGTTTGGCACGTATTGCTGGCGTTAACATCCCGACCGCGAAACGGGTTCCGATCGCGCTCACCTATATCACCGGGATCGGCAACCACACCGCAGACCAGATTTGCGCTGCTGTTGGCATCGACCCGACCCGCCGCGTGAACCAGCTTTCCGATGCTGAAGTTCTGGCGATCCGCGAATATATCGACGCGAACTACACCGTCGAGGGCGACCTGCGTCGTGAAACCTCGATGAACATCAAGCGTCTGATGGACCTCGGCTGCTACCGTGGCCTGCGTCACCGTCGCAACCTGCCGGTTCGCGGCCAGCGTACCCATACCAACGCACGCACCCGCAAAGGCCCTGCAAAGGCCATTGCCGGCAAGAAGAAATAAGGGGCGCTGAGATATGGCACGCGATAAAACCCGTATGAAGCGTAAGGAACGCAAAAACATCGCCGCTGGCGTTGTTCATGTGAACTCCTCGTTCAACAACACCAAGATCCTGATCTCGGACGTGCAGGGCAACGCCATTTCCTGGTCGTCGTCGGGCACCATGGGCTTCAAAGGCTCGCGGAAATCGACCCCCTACGCGGCCCAGATGGCCGCCGAGGATGCGGCCCGCAAGGCCCAGGAACACGGCATGAAAACCGTGGAAGTCGAAGTTCAGGGCCCCGGTTCGGGTCGTGAATCGGCTCTGCGCGCTCTGGCTGCTGTTGGTCTGAACATCACCTCGATCCGCGACGTGACGCCGCTGGCGCATAACGGCTGCCGTCCGCCGAAGCGTCGCCGCGTCTGACGCGATAATTTCAATCGGGCCGCGCCATGTTGCGCGGCCCGGTTTCGTATTTCTGATCCTCGGGCGTTGTCTGCTTTCGGGACATGGGCAGAGAACAAGTATGGAGGCGACAGCATGATCCACAAGAATTGGGCCGAACTGATCAAACCGATGCAATTGGTTGTGAAGCCGGGGCCCGATGCCTCGCGCACTGCCACTGTCATCGCAGAGCCGCTGGAGCGTGGCTTTGGTCTGACCCTCGGCAACGCGCTGCGCCGCGTGCTGATGTCGTCGCTTCAGGGCGGGGCCATCACCTCGGTGCAGATCGACAACGTGCTGCATGAGTTCTCGTCGGTGGCGGGCGTGCGTGAAGACGTGACCGACATCGTGCTGAATCTCAAGGGCGTCAGCCTGAAGATGGAAGTCGAAGGGCCGAAGCGCCTGTCGATCTCGGCCAAGGGGCCGGGCGTCGTGACGGCGGGCGATATTTCCGAATCGAATGGCATCGAGGTTCTGAACAAGGACCATGTGATCTGCCACCTCGACGACGGTGCCGATGTGTTCATGGAACTGACCGTGAACACCGGCAAAGGGTATGTCGCAGCAGACAAGAACAAGCCGGAAGATGCACCGATCGGCCTGATTGCCATCGACGCGATTTTCTCGCCGGTCAAGAAAGTGTCCTATGAAGTCACCGCGACCCGCGAAGGTCAGGTGCTGGATTATGACAAGCTGACCATGAAGATCGAAACCAATGGTGCGCTGACGCCGGAAGACGCCGTGGCCTATGCCGCGCGCATCCTCCAGGATCAGCTGGCTGTGTTCGTGAACTTCGACGAGCCGGAATCGGCAACCCGCAGCGATGTGGAAGACGGGCTGGAATTCAACCCGCTGTTGCTGAAGAAGGTCGACGAACTGGAACTGTCGGTCCGTTCGGCAAACTGCCTCAAGAACGACAATATCGTCTATATCGGCGATCTGATCCAGAAAACCGAAGCAGAGATGCTGCGCACGCCGAACTTCGGTCGCAAGTCGCTGAACGAGATCAAGGAAGTGCTTTCGGGCATGGGCCTGCACCTCGGCATGGATGTCGAGGATTGGCCGCCGGAAAACATCGAAGATCTGGCCAAGCGCTTCGAAGACCAGTTCTAAGCAGGCCGGGCGGGGGATCTCCCGCCCGCTGCGAAAATGCCCGCAATTGCGGGGAACCCCTGGGCAATTCCGCCCCAACGAAGTCGCCCCAACGCAGGGCGGCAGTACAAAGCAAAACGCTTAGGAGACCATCATGCGTCACGCTCGCGGCTACCGTCGCCTGAACCGCACCCACGAACACCGCAAGGCGCTGTTCGCCAACATGTCCGGCTCGCTCATCGAGCATGAGCAGATCAAGACCACGCTGCCGAAGGCCAAGGAACTGCGTCCGATCGTTGAAAAACTGATCACGCTGGCCAAGCGCGGCGACCTGCATGCCCGCCGTCAGGCTGCGGCTGCGCTGAAAGAAGACCGTCATGTGGAGCGGCTGTTTGCCATCCTCGGCCCGCGCTATGCCAACCGTCAGGGCGGCTATATCCGCATCCTGAAAGCCGGTTTCCGTTATGGCGACATGGCACCGATGGCGATCATCGAATTCGTGGATCGTGATCCGTCGGCCAAAGGCGCTGCTGATCATGCCCGCACCGCTGCTGAAGAAGCCGCCGACGCATAAGATTTGCCGCACAGGCACCCAAGGCCCGCCACTGGCGGGCCTTTTTCTTTTTATAGCATGGCTTTGCGGGCACCTCCCGCCGGGTCGGCTCTGGTCTCGCAACGCGTTGCAGCTTAAGGTTGAACCCGAATCGAACAGAGCGGACGGATGACCATACAGCGCGGCATAGACCTTGATCTGCACCAGCTTTCCTTGCTGGCGCCATCAGGCTATTTCATCGGGCTGCACATCCGTTTCACCTCGCCGCTGCTGACCTTCCAGACCTATCCGCAAGCCTGGACCGATCATTATACCGAACATGGCTATGCCATGCGGGATCCGATCATCGCCTGGGGCTTCACGACGCTGGGCCATACAAGGTGGAGCGAGATCGCCTTTCCCGATACTTTCGGGATCCTGCGCCAAGCGGCGTCCTATGGTCTGGTTTATGGCATGTCTGTGTCCTGTGGCCCGGTGTCCTCGCGGACGATCAGCGGCCTGGCGCGTGCCGACCGGGAGTTCACCGACGAGGAGATCGCCCGCGCCGAATCCATCATTTCCCGGCTGCACCGTGTCACCCAGCCGCCGGAAAACCTGACCGACGCGCAGATCGGTGCGCTCCGCCTCATCGCTGCTGGTGATCGCCATGCGGCGGCGGCGGCGAAGCTCGGGATCTCCGAAAGTGCGCTGAAGGCGCGGCTCAATTCTGCGCGCCAGCGGTTGCTGGCCCGCACCACAGCAGAAGCCATTCAACGTGCCAAGGACTACCGCCTGATCTGACGCGCCGGCCGTTCCCCTGTTTTCGGGGGTTTTTCACTTAGCCGGAGTGACACTCATGCAAACGACGACGCTTTCCTTTGCCAATATGCACAACCATGGCGAGCTGATGGCAAATATCTTTCGCGCAAGGCGGCAGAGCTTTATCATCCAGAACCGCTGGGATCTGCCCGAGGCGCTGGGGATGGAATATGACCAATACGATACCCCCGCGAGCCGCTGGATTGCCGTCCATGACGGGCCGAACGTGCTGGCGGGTATCCGCCTGACGCCCACAACGGCGCGCTGTGGCATCTACAGCTACATGATCCGCGATGCGCAACGCGGGCTGCTCGATACCATTCCGGACGATCTGCTCTATGCCCCGGCGCCGGTGGATGCCCATATCTGGGAATCGAGCCGGGTGTTTGTGGCCCATGACACGCCGATGGCGATCCGCCGCCGCGTTCATGCCCATCTGATTACCGAAATGACCAAATCCGCCCGCACACTTGGCGCGGCGCGGGTCGTGGGCATCATTCCGGCCAGCTGGCCGCGTTGGGCCGGGCGCTGCGGGTTGGATGCACAGGCGGCGGGGCGCGTGCTGGATTTCGACGGATACGAAAGCCAATGCGTGACGATCAACCTGCTGGACCGTCTGCATTGAAGCGTTGCAAGCGCGAGGCCGTCTCCCCATATGGGGGACGGCTGTTTCAGATGCGGGCCAAGGCGGTCCAGAATGCAGGCAATGACATGATACGATTTCCGACTCTGATTCTGGCGCTGTGGTGTGCCCTGCCACTGTCCGCCGAAACCGTGCCGCAATCGGCCCCCGAAATTTCGCTGAGCTTCGCGCCGGTTGTGCGCAGTGCCGCCCCGGCGGTGGTCAATATCTATGCGACAGTCGTGGTGCAGCGGCGCGAAACCCCGTTTGCGGGCGATCCGTTCTTTGAACAGTTTTTTCAGGGCTATGGCCGCAGCACCCCGCGGCTTGAAAATGCACTTGGCTCGGGCGTGATTGTCGCCGCCGATGGTGTGGTGGTGTCCAACTATCACGTGGTGGCGCAGGCGACCGAGATCCGGGTGGAGCTGGCCGACCGGCGCGAGTTCCGGGCGCATGTGCTGCTGGCCGATGAAGAGGCCGATCTGGCGGTGCTGCAACTGGAAGGCGCGCAGGATCTGCCCGCCTTGCCCCTGCGCAATTCCGATGATCTGGAGGTGGGCGAGTTGGTGCTGGCCATCGGCAATCCCTTCGGGGTCGGACAGACCGTGTCTTCGGGCATCATTTCCGGCCTTGGGCGGTCAACCCTGTCGATCGGGGCAGGGCGGGGCTATTTCATCCAGACCGATGCGGCGATCAATCCGGGCAACTCCGGTGGCGCACTGGTTGATGTGCGCGGGCAACTGGTCGGCATCAATACCGCGATCCTGACCAAGGGCGGCGGCTCCAATGGCATCGGTTTTGCGATTCCAGCCAATCTTGTGCAGAATTTCATGGATCAGGCCGTGGCGGGAGAAACCCGCTTTCAGCGACCTTGGGCCGGGATCGTCGGGCAGGCGATGGATGCGGGCATGGCCGAGGCGATGGGCCTGCCCCGCCCGGAGGGTGTGGTCGTCTCGGATCTGCATCCCGAAAGCCCGTTCAAGGCGGCGGGCCTTGCCGTGGGCGATGTGATCCTCGCGCTGGAGGGTGAGCTGACCGACAGCCCGCAAGAGGTGATGTTCCGTCTGGCGGCCATGGGGATCGGGCGCGATGTGACGGTGCGCTTCCTGCATCAGGGCAGCCCCAAGGAGGCGCGCCTGACGCTGGTGGCACCGCCGGACAGCCCACCCCGCGCCGAACAGCGGGTGGAGGGCGATGTGGTGCTGCGCGGCCTGTCTGTGGCCCGTATCAACCCTGCGGTCACCGCCGAGATGGATCTGCCCTCCGAGGTGACGGAAGGCGTGGTGGTGACGGGGGTGGATGATCTGGCGGCGGCCAGCGGGCTGCGGCGCGGCGACATCCTGCTGGCGATCAACGGCGCCCGTGTGCAGGAGCCCGGGGATGTGGCGCCGCTTGCCCAACCGACCCAGCGGCGCTGGAGCATCGAGGTGCTGCGCGGTGGCCGCCCGCTTCTTCTGCGCTTCCGCATCTGATCTTCCCTCCCGCCGGGGGAGGGCGTAGTCTGCCCGCATGTCCGATCTGTTTGACACGCCCGCCCGCCCACAGCCGGAGGCCCCGCGCCCTCTGGCGGATCGTCTGCGTCCGCGCTCCCTGTCCGAGGTGATCGGGCAGGCGCATGTTCTGGGGCCGGACGGGCCCCTGGGCGCGATGCTGGCGGCGGGCAGTCTGTCGTCGCTGATCCTGTGGGGGCCGCCCGGCGTGGGCAAGACCACTATCGCGCGGCTGCTGGCGGCGCAGACCGACCATGCCTTTGTGCAGATCAGCGCGATTTTCACCGGCGTGCCAGAACTGCGCAAGGTGTTCGAGCAGGCCAAGATCCGGCGCAGCAACGGCCAGGGCACCTTGCTGTTCGTGGACGAGATCCACCGCTTCAACAAGGCGCAGCAGGACGGCTTTCTGCCGCATATGGAGGATGGCACCATCCTTCTGGTCGGGGCCACCACCGAAAACCCGAGCTTCGAGCTGAACGCCGCCTTGCTGTCACGGGCGCAGGTGATCGTGCTGGAACGGCTGAGCTTGGCCGATCTGGAACGGCTGGCGCAGCGGGCCGAGCAGGATCTGGGCCGTGCCCTGCCGCTGAAGGCCGAGGCGCGCGAGGCGATGCTGGAAATGGCCGATGGCGACGGGCGCGCCCTGCTGAACCTGATCGAACAAGTGGCGGCGATCAAGGGCGAGCCTTTGACCCGGGCGCAGCTGTCACAGCGGCTGATGCGGCGCGCCACGAAATACGACAAGTCCGGCGAAGAACATTACAACCTGATTTCCGCGCTGCACAAATCGGTGCGCGGTTCAGACCCGGATGCCGCACTCTACTGGTTTGCGCGGATGCTGGAAGGTGGCGAAGATCCCCGCTTTCTGGCCCGCCGCATCATCCGCATGGCGGTAGAGGACATCGGCCTAGCCGACCCGCAGGCGCAGGAGATCTGTCTTGCCAGCTGGCAGACCTATGAACGGCTGGGCAGCCCGGAGGGCGAATTGGCGCTGGCCAATGCGGTGGTCTATATCGCGCTCGCGCCAAAATCGAACGGGGTCTATGTCGCCTACAAAGCCGCACGGGCTGCCGCGCGCGAGACCGGCAGCCAGCCACCGCCGCTGCATATCCGCAATGCGCCGACCAAACTGATGAAAGAGATCGGCTATGGCGCGGGTTATGCCTATGACCATGACGCCGAAGACGGGTTTTCGGGGCAGGATTATTTCCCCGAAGGCATGCGCCGCCCGGTCTTTTACATCCCGCCGGAACGCGGGTTTGAGCGCGAGTTGAAAAAGCGGGTCGAGTATTTCGCCAAGCTGCGCGCCAAACGGCAGGGCGGCTGACGCGCAGCGTCAGACGTGCTGCGCGCCGTTGACCTGAATCTCGGCCCCCGAAATATAGCTCGACTGATCCGAACACAGAAACCAGATGGCATCGGCCACTTCGCGCGGTTGGCCCAGCCGCCGCATCGGCAATTGTTCGACGATCTTATCTGTGCCGGGGCTGAGGATCGAGGTTTCGATCTCGCCCGGGGCAATCGCGTTCACCCGCACACCCAACGGGCCGAAGTCATGCGCCATTTCCCGCGTCAGGGCCGCCAGCGCCGCCTTCGAGGTGGAATAGGCCGCCCCGGCAAACGGATGCACCCGGCTGCCCGCGATCGAGGTGACGTTGACGACCGAGCCTTTCGCCGCTGACAACTCGTCCTTGAAGCCGCGCGCCAGCACGATCGAGGCGAAGAAATTGACGTGGAACACCTGACCCCAAGTGCGAAGATCGGTGTCCAGCGTGTTCAGCCGCCCGCCCCCCGCCGCCTTTGGTGAAATTCCGGCATTGTTGACAAGGGCATGCAGCTTGCCACCGATCTTCTGCTTGATCGAGGCAATGGCCGCAATCGTGGCATCAGGGCTGGCCAGATCAATCTGGATATGGTTCTCCTCGCCGCCCGGCCAGGGGCAGCGCGGATCAAAGGCGTGGCGGGAACAGGTCAGCACGCGCCAGCCTTCCATGCCGAACCGTTTGACCGTGGCGTGGCCGATACCCCGGCTGGCACCGGTCAGAACCATGACTTTCTGCTCGCTCATCGCTGCCTCCGCGCGTTATGCCGCCACCCTACGCAGGCAGCGCGGATTTGCAAGCTTGGCAGAGGGCCGCAAAGGGGCTACCAAAGCGCCCGAACCCCGCGAACCCTGATCGGCCCCCCATGAAAAAGCAGACTGCGACCATGCAAGATCCCCACGCCACCGCAAAGACGCTGTCCGAAGCCCTGCCGCATCTTCAGCGTTATTCGGGGGCGGTTGTCGTCGTGAAATTCGGCGGCAATGCGATGGGCGACGATGATGCGATGGCCGAATTTGCCCGTGACATCGTGCTGATGCGTCAGGTCGGCGTGAACCCGGTGGTGGTGCATGGCGGCGGGCCGATGATCAACGAGATGCTGGCCAAGCTGGGCATCAAATCCGAATTCGTGCGCGGCAAGCGGGTGACCGACAAGGCCACGGTCGAAGTGGTGGAGATGATCCTGTCGGGTCTGGTCAACAAGCGCATCGTGCAGGCGATCAACGATCAGGGCGGGCGGGCCGTCGGCATTTCCGGCAAGGATGATGACATGATGGTCTGCGTCGCCGATGACCCGGAACTGGGCTTCGTCGGCACGCCGGTGGAAATGAACGTGCAGGTGCTGCGCGATCTTTATGCGGCGGGCATCATTCCTGTTGTGGCGCCGGTGGCGACCGGCATGGCCGACAATGAAACCTTCAACGTGAACGGCGATACCGCCGCAGGCGCGATTGCCGGGGCGTTGCAAGCGGATCGTCTGTTGCTGCTGACCGATGTGTCGGGCGTGAAAAACGCGGCGGGCGAGGTGATGACCCAGATCTCTCCCGAAGAGATTCGCCAGATGACGGCGGATGGGGTGATTGCGGGCGGCATGATTCCCAAAACCGAAACGGCGCTGCTGGCGTTGGAACAGGGCGTGCGGGCCGTGACCATTCTGGATGGCCGCCTGCCCAATGCCTGCCTGCTGGAACTGTTCACCGATCATGGGGCGGGCAGCCAGATCCGCTCGACCGAACCGCGCGTCAAGCCGCGTATCCGCCGCTGACCACGGGCGAGGGGCAGGGGAGGCGCGTGCGATGACAACCCTGCACAGCATCCAGACCCGGCTCGCAGCGCATCATCTGGCGGTCTTTGGCGGCTTTCACGCCAAGGACGACGCCACGCTTCCCCCCGGCACACGCAGCCTGCTGCTGATCGGCCCGGCAGAGCCGGGGTTCTGGCCTGCCTTCACCGCCCAGCCGGAATGGCAGGACGGCGGCGAAAACCCGATGGACCGCTGGTCGCGCCGGGTGATCGGCAGGCTGGCCTGCGACCTTGGCGGTAAGGCGCTGTTTCCCTTTGGCGGGCCGCCCTATCATCCGTTCTTTCAATGGGCGCTCCGTTCGGGGCGGGCCTGGCAAAGCCCGGTGCGGCTACTGGTGCATGACACGGCCGGGCTTTTTGTCTCGTATCGCGGGGCCCTAGCGCTGAAACAGCCGCTGGACCTGCCCGAACCTGCGGTGAGCCCCTGCACCTCCTGCGCCCAGCCCTGCCTGACCGCCTGCCCGGCCGGGGCGCTGACCGGCGCGGGCTATGATCTGCCCGCCTGCCACGGTTTTCTGGAGACTGAGGCCGGGCAAACCTGTCTGAGCGGCGGTTGTCATGTGCGCCGCGCTTGCCCGCTGTCGCAAAGCTATGCAAGACTGCCAGAACATTCCGCCTATCACATGGCGATGTTTCACGGGGGGCAGTTCCACAGATGACCAAACGCCTGATCCTGACACGGCACGCGAAATCCAGCTGGGATGACCCGCTGATGAATGACCATGACCGCCCGCTGAACGAGCGCGGCAAGATGGCGGCAGCAGATCTGGGGGCCTGGCTCGCCTCGCGCGGCTATGTGCCGCAAGAGGTGCTGTGCTCTGATGCGCTGCGCACCCGCAAAACCTGGTCGGGCATTGCGCCCGCCCTGCCGGGCACCCCGGTGCTGGCGCTGAAACCCGCCCTCTATCATGCGGGGCCGGATGTCATGCTGGCGGTGCTGCGCCATGCCACGGCAGACACGGTGATGATGATCGGCCACAATCCGGGCATTGCGGAATTTGCCCAGCGGCTTGTGGCGCGGGCTCCGCTGAACCCGGAATTCCAGCGCTTCCCGACCGGGGCAACCCTTGTCGCCGATTTCGCCATCGAATCGTGGGAAGAGGCGGGCTGGGGCATGGCTGCGGTGGATGATTTCATCATCCCGCGCGAAATGGCGGCCTGATCCGCATGAAAAAAAGGGTGCGGATCTCTCCGCACCCCTCTGCCGACCGCGTGGGGGATCGCTCCCCCGCGCTTTTTTTTAATGCCCGAGGATCTGGCTCAGGAACAGTTTGGTGCGCTCGCTTTGCGGGTTGTTGAAGAACTCGCGCGGTTCGTTCTGTTCGACGATCTGGCCCTGATCCATGAAGATCACGCGGTTGGCCACGGCCTGTGCAAAGCCCATCTCATGCGTCACGCAGAGCATGGTCATGCCTTCTTCCGCGAGGCTGATCATGGTGTCGAGCACCTCTTTGATCATCTCGGGGTCAAGGGCCGAGGTTGGCTCGTCAAACAGCATGATGCGCGGTTTCATGCAGAGCGACCGAGCAATCGCCACACGCTGCTGCTGCCCGCCCGACAATTGCCCCGGGTATTTATGCGCCTGTTCCGGGATTTTGACCTTGCGAAGGAAGTGCATGGCCGTTTCTTCCGCTTCTTTCTTCGGCACCTTGCGCACCCAGATCGGAGCGAGGGTGCAGTTTTCCAGGATCGTCAGATGCGGGAACAGGTTGAAATGCTGAAACACCATCCCGACCTCTGAGCGCACCTTGTCGATGTTCTTCAGATCATTGGTCAGTTCGGTGCCATCCACGATGATCTGGCCCTGCTGGTGTTCCTCCAGCCGGTTGATGCAGCGGATCAGTGTGGATTTGCCAGAGCCGGAGGGGCCGCAGATCACGATCCGCTCGCCCTTCTGCACCGTCATGTTCACATCGCGCAGCACGTGAAAGCTGCCATACCACTTGTTCATATTGGTGATCTGGATGGCGACCTCATCCGAGACCATCATCTTGCTACGGTCGATTGCTTGTTCCGACATGGATGTCGCTCCTTAACGGTGATCGGTCTTCAGCTTGCGCTCCAGCCACATGGAGTAGCGCGACATGCCAAAGCAGATGAGGAAGAAGAGGGCGCCTGCGAACAGGTAGGGTTCCCAGTAGATGCCCTTCCAGTTGATGTCGGCCCGCACGATCTGGGTGATGCCTTTCAGCGGATCGTTCAGCCCGACAAAGGCCACCAGCGTGGTATCCTTGAACAGGCCGATGAACGACGACACGATGCCGGGGATGGAGATCTTGAGCGCCTGCGGCATCACGATCAGCCGCTGCGCCTGCCAGTAATCCAGACCCAGCGCATCGCCCGCCTCGTATTGGCCGCGCGGCAGCGCCGCAAGGCCACCCCGGATCACCTCGGCGATATAGGCCGCGGCAAACAGGGTTACGAGGATGATCACGCGCAGAATGATGTCGAAATCATTGCCCGGCGGCAGGAAGTATTGCAGCAGCAGTGATGCGGTGAACAGCAGGGTGATCAGCGGCACGCCCCGGATGAATTCGATGAACCCGACCGACAGCGTGCGCACCAGCAGCATGTCCGACCGACGCCCCAGCGCCAGCAGGATGCCCATCGGCAGTGATGCGGAAATCGCGGTGATGCCGATGACGATCGACAGCAGGAAACCACCGAACTGATCGCTGTCGACCGACTCGATGCCCAGCGGGATCGCGCCTTGCAGCGCCGCCGTGACCGGACCACTGGCCAGAAGCCACCACAGCACCGCCGCAACAAACCCGGCAGAGGCGCCGATGATCACGCCAAAGCGGGCGCTGACCAGTTTGAACACCACGGCCATCACGCCGAACCCGGCCATGGCCATCACGGGCGCCCAGACCGAGCCACCCCAGAGCAGCCAGAACATTAGCGCCGGATAGAGTGCCGTGAACCAGAGCATCTTGCGGGGCAGGGCGGTATAGAGCACCGGTGCCAGCGCAACAAACAGCAGGCAGAAGGCCAGTGTCGGACGCCAGTAGAGGTATTGTGGATAGAAGCCGAAGATATATTGGTGCCAGCGTGCCTTGACCATGGCCCAGCAGGCCCCGGTCGCACCTTCGCCCCAGCGCTCTGCAATGATCTGCCGACATTCGCCTAGCGAATTGGCATTCCATACGGAATGCAGCAGCCAGGGCAGCGCATTGCTCAGCACCCAATACAGCGCCAGCAGACCGAGGATGGTCAGCACCGAGTTCAGCGGGCCGGAGAACAGGTTCTCCCGCAGCCATTTCACCGCGCCTTTTTCGCCCGCAGGCGGATCCAGCGGCGGCAGCATCTGGCTGCGCACATACGAGATATGTTCCTGCATCTCAGCGCTCCTTCAGCTTCACGGCACGGTTGAACATGTTCATCACCGACGAGATGATGAGGCTGATGGTCAGATAGATCGCCATCATCAGCAACATGCACTCCAGCTCTTTGCCGGTCTGGTTCAGGGTGATCCCCCCAAGCGTGCCCCGCAGATCCATGTAGGATACGGCAATGGCGAGCGAGGTGTTCTTGGTCAGGTTCAGATACTGGCTGATCAAGGGCGGGATGATGACGCGCAGCGCCTGCGGCAGGATGATCAGGTTCATCGTGCGACCGGGACGCAGGCCCAGGGCAAACGCCGCCTCGGACTGGCCGCGCGCCACGGCCATGATGCCTGCGCGCACGATTTCAGCAATGAAAGCAGCGGTATAGAGCGCGAGTGCAACCGTCAGCGCGGTGAAAGAGTGTAACACTTCCATCCCGCCGGTGAAGTTGAACTTGGTCAGGCGCGGATAATCCAGATGGAAGCCCAGCCACCAGCCCAGCACCAGCAGCGGCAGCACGATCACGGCAATGCTTTTCCACCAGGTGGTGGGGCGGATGCCGGTCTCTTCCTGCACACGTTTGGCATGGGAACGGATCAGATGATTGGCCCAAAGCGCGGCAGCCAGCACGATCAGGAAGGCCAGAACATTGGCATTCATCGAGATCGGTCCCAGCTCCAGCCGACCCAGCCCGTTGTCGACCATCGGCGCGGGCATGTTGATGCCGCGATTGGTCAGCGCGATGCTGTCATCAAAGATCATGCTGGCCTTCGGGGCCTCGCCCGCGGCCTGCATGGCTTCGGTGACGCGATAGGCGGAGGGTGCAGGGGTCGTCTCGGACAGGATGGTGCCTGCCAGCAAGATCCACAGCAGCACCGGCACGTTGCGGAACACCTCGACATAGACCGTCATCAGGCGGCCCACGAGCCAGTTCTTGGAAAGCCGTAACACGCCGATGAAGACCCCCAGAATGGTGGCCAGTGTGCAGCCCACCACCGCAGACAGCAGCGTGTTCAGCACGCCAATCAATGCGGCGCGGGCATGGGTGCTGTCATTGGTGTAACTGATCAGCGTCTGGTTGATGTCATACCCTGCACGCGCGCCCAGAAACCCGAAATCGAAGGTCCGGTCTTTGGCTGCAAGGTTCTGGATGGTGTTGTTCACCAACCAGGACAGGAACAATAGGAACAGGATCAGCACAATCACCTGAATGGTGATCGAGCGATACCGTGTGTCATAAATAAGCATACTCAACCGAAAGGATTCTTTCGGTGTGTCCTGGACGAAAGCCATGGAAATGTACCCCCTGGGCCTGCCCGCGTCCGGGTTGTCCCGGTGAATTATGGTGCGGTGCAGGTATAACGGTGTGGTGGGGGCGCGGGCACTGGCCCTGAGGCCGCGCCCGCGCCGGGATCAGATCAGCGGAAGGGCGGGGCGTATTGCAGGCCGCCTTGGGTCCACAGCGCATTCAGGCCGCGGGCCAGCTTGATCGGGGTTGCCGAGCCGATATTCGCCTCGAAGATCTCGCCATAGTTGCCCGAAGCGGCAATGGCGCGCTTGGACCAGTCTTTGTCGAGACCCAGCATCGCGCCCAAGTCGCCTTCCATGCCAAGCAGACGCTTGATTTCCGGGTTTTGGGTCGATGCGGCCATTTCTTCGATATTGGCCGAGGTGATGCCGAATTCTTCGGCCGACAGCAGCGCGAAGAAGGTCCAGCGGACCACATCACCCCATTGGTTGTCGCCATGACGCACCAGCGGGCCGAGCGGCTCTTTGGAGATGATCTCCGGCAGGATGATGTGGTTGTCAGCATCCGGCATGGTGGCGCGCGAGGCGGCAAGGCCCGACGCGTCGGTGGTGTAGGTGTCGCACGAACCGGCGAGATACTGGCGCTGGCCTTCGGAATCATCAGCAACGGTGACCGGCTTGTAGGTCATGTTGTTGGCTTTGAAGAAGTCGGCGAGGTTCAGTTCGGTCGTGGTGCCGGTCTGGATGCAGACCGTCGCGCCGTCCAGTTCCTTGGCGGAGGACACGCCAAGATCTTTTTTCACCATGAAGCCCTGGCCGTCATAGTAGTTGACGCCGACGAAATCGAACTTCAGATCAACGTCACGCTGGAACGACCAGGTGGAGTTGCGGATCAGCACGTCCACTTCGCCCGAGGCCAGCGCGGTGAAGCGGGTCTCGCCGGTGGTGGGCACATATTTCACCTTGGAGGCATCGCCAAGAACGGCCGCAGCAACCGCCTTGCACAGCGCCACGTCGAAGCCCTGATAGGCCCCGTTCGCGTCAGGGGCACCAAAGCCGGTCAGACCGACGTTGACACCGCAGATCAGCTCGCCACGTGCCTTCACGTCGTCCAGCGTACCTGCTCCGGCGAGTCCGGCGGCAAGTGCGGCGACCGAAAGCGTGCCAAGGAATACGGGTTTTTTCATGCGTACCTCTTCCTGAATTCCCGCCCATTTTCAGGCGGATGTTATTAAAACCCCTGTGGCGGGGTCGAAAACTGATGGAGGGAGGCCCTCTCAGTGTGGGACAGTTTCGTGCAAAGCGCTTTGAAAGGTCAAGCGAAACCACTCCGTTAGCGCTAACGTGCAGCTTCTTAGGGGCTTGCCCGCCATTGCGCGCAAGATGCGCAGGTGCTGCCTGCTATTTGTGCAAGATTGTTACCGGCACAATTCGTAGAATCGGGCGGCATCGCGCAGGGCCTGATGCTTGATCGCCTCTAGCGCTGCGGCCTCGTCATCGACGCCCCATTGCTCATTCTGCCAATGTTCATCGATTCGGCTGAGGGCAAAGGCCTCCTCCGCCGTCAGTCGCGCTTCGGTGACGGCAAGGCCCAGGATCAGCGAACCGGAGATTGCCACCAGATCATGCAGCGCCGCCAGTTCGAACGGGGTGCAGCGATGTACCGCCGCGCGCAGCGCCGCCAGCGCCTCAGCGGGTTGCGCCACATGCACCACGCCTGCGGTCACGGTCAGGCGCGCGCCATAATGTGCCGCAGCCCAATCCAGCAGCGGATCCCAAGCCGCAGCCTGCCGCGCCACCAGCGTGGCCGGTCCATCCGCGCGGTAACACAGCAGGTCAGAGCCACCATATTCCGCCAGCATATCGGCCACGGCGGCAAATTGCGGGGCAACCTTGTCCAGCGCGGAATTGGCCGCGCGGGTGGCGGGCATGGCCTCGGGCCGGATCTGGCCCTGCTGCGCATCCCATTCCGCCGCGATCACCTCGGCCAGTGCCTGTGTCGGCACGGCCAACAGGGTGTGGGCCGGCGTTTTCACCAGCCGCCCGTCCAATGCGACAGCAAAGCCGCCGTCACAGGGCACCGCAGTCGCTGCCTGCCAGAACCGTTTGGCCTTCCAGCTCATCGTGCCACCATGAACGGATCTTCCGGCACATCCGTCTCTTTCCAGTCCATCAGCTTCCAGGTGCGCTGCATGTGATCGGGCAGGGGGGCGGTGAAGGTCATCTCGGCCTTGGTGATCGGGTGCTGAAAGCTCAGCCGACGCGCGTGCAGATGCAGTTTGCGCGACATGTCACCGCCGCCCTGCGCACCCCAGCCATCGCCCAGATTCTCCTGCCCCGAACCCCCATATTTGCCATCGCCGATGATCGGATGCCCCAGCTCTGCCATATGCGCGCGCAGCTGGTGCGTGCGCCCGGTGATCGGCTCCAGGGCCATCCAGCTCAGCCGGGTGCCAAGGAACCAGAGGGTGAAATAATCGGTCTGCGCCCGTTTCGCGCCTGGATAGTCATCCACCTTGGCGGGGTGGATGCACATCATCTTTTCGCCTTCGCCGCCGCGGCCATGACCGGGCGCTTTCATCAGGGCATATTTGATCGACCCTTGCCGCGGATGCGGCACGCCAGCGACCACGGCCCAATAGATCTTGCGGGTATTGCGATGGCGGAAGGCTTCGGATAGCGCGCGCGCCACCCGGTCGGTGCGGGCCAGAACCAACACGCCCGAGGTGTCCTTGTCCAGGCGATGCACCAGTTTCGGGCGCTCCTTGAAACCGAATTTCAGCGCCTCGGTCAGGCCATCCACATGCCGGTCGCCTTGCCCGGAGCCGCCCTGCGAGGGCAACCCGGCCGGTTTGTTCAGCACGATGATATGCTCATCCTTGAACAGCACGCAGGCCTGAATCATCTTGGTATCCGCCGCGCTCACCCCATCGCGGGCGGGGCGCGAGGGCGCCTCGGATTCCGGCAGCGGTGGCACACGGATCACCATGCCGGGGGCCACGCGATCTGCGGCCTTGGCCCGTGCGCCATCCACGCGCACCTGCCCGGTGCGGCACATCTTTTCCACAGCCCCTTGCGTCAGCAGGGGAAAGCGCCGCTTGAACCAGCGGTCCAGCCGCTGTTCACCCTCATCGGCTGAAACAGTCAGAAGTTTCACGCCACTCATGCCAGAAATCCTTTGAACAGCCACACGGCCAAAGCCAGCGCAGCAAGAGAGAGCGCCACCGAGAGCGCGACATAAAGGGCGGCGGCGCCGGATTGCCCCGCCTCCCAAAGTTTGAACGCATCCAGCGAAAAGGCCGAAAACGTGGTGAAGCCGCCCAGAACGCCGGTCATCAGCAACAGGTGCTGGCCGCGCCCGGCAAGGGTAACAAACAGCGCCCCCATCACAAAGCTTCCGATCACATTGACCAGCAGCGTGCCAACCGGAAAGCCCATGCCAAAGGCGCGATGGGCGGCCAGCACCGTCAGATAGCGCGCAGCAGAGCCGATGGCCCCGCCCAAAGCCACCTGTGCCAGCCCCCACATGGTTTATTCCAGCCCGGCCACGATGGCGCGCAGCGTTTCAATACCGTCACCCTTTTCCGAACTCGTCACTACGATTTCGGGATAGGCGGCGGGGTGTTTGCCCAGCGCGCCCTGCACCTGGGCGATATTGGCATCCCGCTCGGCCTTGCTGACCTTGTCGGCCTTGGTCATCACCACCTGAAAGGTGACCGCCGTGCGGTCCAGGAGCGTCAGGATCTCTTCATCCACCGCCTTGACGCCATGGCGGGTGTCGATCAGCACAAACGCCCGGCGCAGCGTCTGACGCCCCGACAGATAGGCACGCAGCAAGGCCTGCCATTTCTTCACCGTGGCCAGCGGGGCCTCGGCATAGCCATAGCCCGGAAGGTCGACCATGTAACGCTGATCCCCCAGCGCGAAATAGTTGATCTCCTGCGTGCGGCCCGGCGTGTTCGAGGCGCGGGCCAGGCTTTTGCGCCCGGTCAGCGCATTGATCAGGCTGGATTTGCCGACGTTGGAGCGCCCGGCGAAGCACACTTCGATCCGGTCAGCGGGGGGCAGGCCGGGCATCGCCACAACGCCTTTGACGAAATCGACCGGGCCTGCAAACAGAAGACGCCCGCGTTCGCGCGCAAATTCGTCCGGTTCGGCAACAAGGGGGAAGGGCAGGGATGTCATGCAATCACCTCGATCGGTTGACCCAGCGCAATCTCTCCGCCTTCGATCACCACGGCATAGACGCCAAAATCCTGATGCCCATAGGCTGCGCGCAAACCGCCCAGCGTATCGGCGTTGATCTGGCCGGTTTCGGGATCGGCCTTGGTGGCATTGCAGCGCTCGATCCGTTCGCGCACTTCCAGCAGGGCCGAGCCGATGCGCAGTTGCCGCCCGACCAGATCCCATTCGGCCCAGGGCTCCCAGCCCTCGACCCAGAGGTTGCCGCGCCAGCGATAGGGCGACAGCTCGGTGCCCATGCTCTGCGACAGCGCCCGGCCCGAGGCCAGATTGAGGATCGAGACCGAGGCGTAATCGGTATCCGACATGATGCGCCCGGCGCTGACGATGCGTTCCGGCATGGCGCGGCCTTCGGGGTTCAACCCGCGCACCCAGTCCAGAAAGCCCGGCAGATCCTCTGGCGCATCGGGGCGGAAGGTCAGGTCTGCCCGGTCGGGATGGCGCAATGTCACCTCGGCTGTCGCCTCGTTCAATTCGGCGCTGATCGCCATCAGGGCCGGGGCCTTGGAGCCGCGCGCGAAGTTGACGCAGGGGTTCCAGCCCTCGACCAGCTTTGCCGCCTCATGGGCGACAGCCCAGTGCCGATCCCACGGCAGCCCCTCACCCGCCAAAAGCCGAACGGACGCGAGGTCTTCGCGTCCGTGGCTCTTGATCGGGTGGCGGCAGATATGTGCAAGCCGCACCGTCATTTTTTGCCCTTCACCTCTGGCACTGGCTTCTTGCGGAAGCTGGCCCTGATATTGCCGAACAGATCCGGCTTGTGTCCATGGCTGCGCATGATCGTGTATTGCTGCATGAAGGTGATCGTGTTGTTGGTGATCCAGTAGAGCACCAGACCCGACGCAAACCCACCCAGCATGAACATGAACACCCAGGGCATCCAGGCAAAGATCATCGCCTGTGCCGGATCGGCGGGTGCCGGGTTCAGTTTCTGTTGCAGCCACATCGAAATACCCAGCAGAATCGGCAGGATACCGATGAAGGCCAGCGCGAGGAAGCTGCCCGGCATGGGCGCGGCCCAGGGCAGCAGCCCGAACAGGTTGTAGAGCGACGAGGTGTCAGGGGCCGAAAGGTCGGTCAGCCAGCCGAAGAACGGCGCGTGGCGCAGTTCCAGCGTGACGAAGATCACCTTGTAGAGCGAGAAGAAGATCGGGATCTGGATCAGGATGGGCAGACAGCCCGCCGCCGGATTGACCTTCTTTTCCTTGTAAAGCTGCATCATTTCCTTTTGCAGCTTTGCCTTGTCGTCGCCCGCGCGCTCTTTCAGCGCTTCCATTTCCGGCTGAAGCTCTTTCATCCGCGCCATGGAGACATAGGATTTGTAGGCCAGCGGCAGCACCAGCAGCTTCAGCACGAAAGTCAGGGCGATAATGGCCAGACCCATATTGCCGATCTGCGCGTTCAGCCAGTGCAGCAGGGCGAAAATCGGCTTGGTCAGGAAGAAGAACCAGCCCCAGTCAATCGAATCGATGAAACCGGCAATGCCATCCTCGTTCTGATAGCGGCGGATGGTTTCCCATTCCTTCGCACCGGCGAAGAGGCGCGAGCTGACCTCGGCGCTGGCACCGGGGGCCACTGTCATCACCGGCTGGCGGGTCTCGGTCTGATAGATATTGGCCGAGGCATTGTATTTGGTGACAGCGGTGAACGGCTTGCCCTGATCGGGGATCAGCGTGGTCATCCAGTATTTATCGGTAAAGCCGATCCAGCCATCGGTCGTGGCCTCGATCACCTCGGCCTGCGCGCCTTCACGGTCCACCACCGGCAGTTCGGCCACGTCATCGTAATCGACTTCGGCAAGCTTGCCGTCGGTGCGGCCCACCACGCCTTCGTGCAGCACGAAGAAGTTTTGCAGATCCGCCGGTTTGCCATGGCGGGCAACGACGCCGTAGGGTTGCAGCGCAACCTCGGTCGTGCCGGTGTTCTGCACCGCATCGGTGACGGTGAACATATAATAATCGTCCACGGCCAGGGTGCGGGTGAAGGTCAGGCCCTTGCTGTTTTGCCATTGCAGAACAACCGGTTGTCCGGGGGCCAGCGTGCCGCCCGATGCCAGAGACCATTCTGTGGTCGCCCCCGGCACATCGGCAAACTCCAGTGCGCCGCCGGGAACCCAGCCATACAGCGCGTAATAGGCATTCGGCTCGCCCACCGGGGTCAGCAGGCGCACGATTTCCGCATCATCGGCCTGCGAGACGCGGTAGCCTTTCAGCGACAGATCGTCGATCCGGCCGCCAAGCAGCGAGACAGAGCCTTTCAGGCGCGGCGTGTCGATCGTCAGGCGCGGGGCCTGCGGCACGGCCACCACTTCGGCCTGCGTAGGGGCGGCCACTTCGGCGGCCGGGGCCTGCGTCGTCGCGACGACGGCGGGGGAGTTCGGATCTACGACCGGCTCTTCCGGCGGGAAAAGCACGAACCAGACCAGGATCACGAGGAAACTGAGCGCGGTCGCAAGAATGAGGTTCTTGTTCTGACTGTCCATGTGGGATCCCCACCATCCTGTAAAGGCTTTTGCCCATTGCGGGTCTGGCGTGGTTCAACAGAAGGGGGGAGGAAAGGTCAAGCGGTTTTCCCCTGACGGGCGCGGCGCGGGCGGGGCGCGCATGGTTTTTTCGCGTCCACGCCTTCAATTTGAAGCACGCCACTGTGACCGGGCCGCAGGTGGCGCGGATTCCGCATCCCCTAACGGGCGCGGTGCCCAATGCGGGGCGGCGGAACATGCCTGCTGCGATACTGTGCGATCCAGTCTGCTGTCTGTTCAAAGGGCATCGGTCGCCCGATTCCAAAACCCTGCACATGGCCGCAGCCCAATTGCGCCAGCATCGCGTGTTCGCCCGGGGTCTCCACACCTTCGGCAAGGGTCTCCAGCCCCAGTTGTTCCGCCAGCGACAGGATGGCCGCGACCATCTTCTGCTGGTCACGATCCTCATCGACGCGGGTGACAAAGCTGCGGTCGATCTTCAACCGCCGCACGGTAAAGCGGCGGATATTGGTGATCGAGGCATGGCCGGTGCCAAAATCATCCAGGTCGATGCCGCAGCCAAGCTGGGCCAGTGCCGCGATATTGCGGACGATCATGTCGCTGTCGGTGTCCGCCATCACCGTTTCCAGAATCTCGACCGACAGGCGCTGTGGTGCCAGATCAAATCGGTCCAGCTCCCATTGCAGCTTTTGCGCCAGCATCGGGTTGCGCAACTCCGCCGCCGAAAAATTCACGCCGACCATGGGAATAGTGAGCCCTGCCTTGTCCCAGCGCGTCAGCGCCGAAAGCGCCTGATACAGCATCACCTCGCTCAGCCGTTCTGACAGCCCCGCCTCGTCGAGCATGGCCAGAAACTCTGCCGGAGGCAGGATGCCCCGCTCCGGGTGGTGCCAGCGCGCCAGTGCCTCGAAGCCGGACAGGGCGCCGGTATCGGTCGAGATCTGCGGCTGGAAATGCGCGCGGATCTGGCCTTCGTCCAGTGCCTGTTCCAGAACCGCGCGCAGGGCATCGCGGTCGGCGCGTCTCCGCGGCATATCGGCCGAAAAGGCGCGGATCGCACCGGGGCCGTTGCGGAGTGCATCATCCGCCGCGACCTGCGCCGCCTCAAGCACGCCCCGCCCCGTTGCCTCCGGCGCGGCAGTCCCCAGACAAAAGCCGATGGAACAGCTGACATAAATCCGCGCAGCGCCGAGACTGATCGGCGGGGCAATGGCGGCTTGCAGGCGCGCGGCCAGCTGCACCATGGTTTCCAGATCCAGCCGCCGTTGCGGTGCCAGCGCGATGGCAAAGCCGCCGCCCTCCAGCCGCGCCACGCTGTCGCCCTCGCGCAGGGCGGCACAGATGCGTTCGGCGCTGCTGGCCAGAACCTCGGTCTGCGCTGCGCGGCCATGGCGGTCCATCAACAGGTCCGGCGCGTCGAACTGGAGCACCAGACAGCCGGTGTTGCGCCCCGTCACCGCCTGCTGCTGAAACGCCCGGTCCATCGCTGCAATCACATGCGGGCGCAGCGCCAGCCCATGCAGCCCGTCCGGCAAAGGGGTCAGCGGCACATCGTGAAACCGGAAGGCCCCGGCGAGCAGGAAGAGGAGCGGCGCCCCCAGCGCCACCATCAACAACACCCTTTCACCCCCGAGCCAGAAGGCCGACAGGGTGAGCGCGGGTAAGAATACCATCAGTTCCGGTCGGCGCAGCCAGTCTGCCGCATGCCGCACCCTGTGCCAGATTGCCGAGCCGATGCGCTGCTGCATCCGTGATCCCCCGATCCTGCGATGGGGCCACAGGGCCCCGATGCAGCGCAGGGTAGAAGAATCAGGTTGTCGGTTTCGTTAATTTGCATCCCGAAGTTGCGGAGGATTTTCGGCAAATGATTTGGCTTCCGTCGCCAGCCCCAGAAAATCAAACACCGCAGGATCAAGCAGATGCGACGGGCGCACATTCATCAGCGCGCGGAACATCACCTGCCGCCGCCCTGGGCTGCGCGCCTCCCAGCTGTCCAGCAACTGCTTGACCTGCTGCCGCTGCAACCCTTCCTGCGACCCGCAAAGGTCACAAGGAATGATCGGGTAATTCAAGGCCTTGGCGAATTTTTCGCAATCGGCTTCGGCCACGAAGGCCAGCGGGCGATACACGAACAGATCGCCCTCTTCGTTCACCAGCTTGGGGGGCATGGTTGCCAGCCGTCCCCCGTGGAACAGGTTCATGAAAAACGTCTCAAGCATGTCATCGCGGTGGTGGCCCAGCACCACGGCAGAACAGCCCTCTTCGCGGGCGATGCGATACAGATTGCCGCGCCGCAGCCGCGAACACAGGCTACACATCGTCTTGCCGGGCTGGATCTTGTCCATCACCACGGAATAGGTGTCCTGGTATTCGATGCGATGTTGCACCCCCATCCGCGCCAGAAACTCGGGCAGCACAGTGGCGGGAAAATTGGGCTGGCCCTGATCCAGATTGCAGGCCAGAAGATCGACGGGCAGCAGGCCGCGCCATTTCAGCTCGTGCAACACTGCCAGCAGGGTATAGCTGTCCTTGCCGCCCGACAGGCAGACAAGCCAGCGCGTGCCGGGCTGGATCATGCCATAATGATCAATCGCCTCGCGCACTTCACGCACGATCCGTTTGCGCAGTTTCTTGAACTCGGTCGTGCTGGGCGCGCCGTGGAACAACGGGTGGATTTCATCGGCATCGTCAAGCATCTGGGGCCTCGCTCGGGGGTGGCCCGCATATGCCAGATGCGGGCCACGAATGCAAAGTGTCAGCCGCGCGCCGGAATTTTCAGGCCGCGCTGCACCGCCGGACGGGCAAGAAAGCGGTCCAGATAGGCGGGCACGTTCTTCAGATCCGCCCAGCCTGCAGTTTCTGCCGCCTTGTAGAAATTCAGCAGCGTATTCAGCCAGGGCGCAATCGCAATGTCGGCGATGGAATAGTCACCAGCGATCCAGTCACGCCCTTCCAGTGCGGTGTCCAGCACCCGCAGCAGCCGGGCCGCCTCGCTGCGATAGCGTTCCTTCGGGCGGGGGTCTTCGATGTCTTTTCCGGCAAAATGATGGAAAAAGCCAAGCTGGCCAAACATCGGCCCCAGACCGCCCATCTGGAACATCAGCCATTGCAGCACATGATAGCGCTGCGCATCCGGCAGAAGCTTCCCTGATTTTTCCGCCAGATAAATCAGAATCGCACCGCTTTCAAACAGCGCCAGCGGCGTGCCGTCCGGCCCCTGCGGATCAAGGATCGCGGGGATCTTGTTGTTCGGATTCAGACTCAGGAATTCCTTGCTCATCTGATCGTTCGTAGAGAAATCCACCAGATGTGCGTCATAGGCGAGGCCCATTTCCTCCAGCGCGATGGAGATCTTGACGCCATTCGGCGTCGGCAGGGAATAGAGCTGGATCGCGTCTGCGGTCCTGGGTGGCCAGCGGTGCGTGATCGGAAATTGGGCAAGATCGGTCATGGTGGATCCTTTTTGGCATCTGTCTGATGCAGCTAAGCACGAATTCCCCATCACAAAAGCTCTTCACCTGTGCAATATTTCGCCCGCATATGTGCGCATAAGCCGGAAAGGCCACTGACAACAGGTGGCCGTCGGGCGAAGGGTCAGAAAAGGAAATGCAGAATGTTGAATGAGTTCAAGGCCTTCATCGCCAAGGGTAATGTCGTTGACCTTGCCGTTGGTATCATCATCGGTGCCGCTTTCACCGCCATCGTCAATTCGCTTGTGGCCGATCTGATCAACCCGATCATCGGCCTGATCACGGGTGGTGTTGATTTCTCCAACCTGTTCGTCAACCTCAACTATTCGGACCCGACCACCTATACGTCGCTGGCGGCGGCAAAAGACGCGGGCGCGCCGGTCTTTGCCTACGGGGCCTTCATCACCGCCGTCATCAACTTCCTGATCATCGCCTGGGTGGTGTTCCTCCTGGTCAAGGCGGTGAACAAGCTGAAAGAGGCGACCGCCCGCAAGGAAGCGGCCGAGGCCGCAGCGGCTCCGGCAGGGCCGACTGAATTGCAGATCCTGATGGAAATTCGCGATTCGCTGAAGAAATAAGCGGATAGGCTTCGGCAAAGGCCCCCCGATCCGGGGGGCCTTTTTCGTTCGGCGTTACAGGTTCAGCGCGTCAGCCGCCGGGATGGATGGCAGGCCCAAGGCCGCGCCAACCGCCGCATAGGTCAGTTTGCCCGCATGGGTGTTCAGCCCGGCCAGCAGGTGACGGTCCTCGGCGCAGGCGCGTTTCCAGCCTTTGCCGGCCAGCGCCAGCAGGAAGGGCAGAGTGGCATTGCCGAGCGCAAGCGTCGAGGTGCGCGCAACCGCGCCGGGCATGTTCGCCACGCAGTAATGCATGATTCCGTCAATTTCATAGACCGGATCCTGATGGGTGGTGGCGTGGGATGTTTCAAAACAACCGCCCTGGTCAATCGCCACATCCACCAGAGCCGCCCCCGGTTTCAGCTCTGCCAGCTGCGCACGGCTGATCAGCTTGGGGGCCGCCGCGCCGGGGATCAGGACGGCGCCGATGATCATGTCGGCTTCGCGCGCGAGGTCAATCGTATTGCCCGCGCTGGCATAGGCGTTCTTGAACTCGCGCCCGAACACATCATCCAGATAGCGCAGCCGGTTCACCGAGCGGTCAATCACCGTCACATCCGCGCCCATGCCTGCGGCAACGCGGGCCGCATGGGTGCCCACCACCCCGCCGCCGATCACCAGCACACGCGCCGGGGCCACACCGGGTACACCGCCCAACAGCACACCGCGCCCGCCATTGGCTTTTTGCAGCGTCCAAGCGCCGACCTGCGGCGCCAGCCGCCCGGCCACTTCGGACATCGGCGCCAGAAGCGGCAAGCCGCCGCGATCATCGGTCACGGTTTCATAGGCAATCGCTGTCACCCCGCTGTCGAGCAGGTCGCGCGTCTGTTCCGGGTCCGGGGCGAGGTGCAGGTAGGTGAACAAAATCTGTCCTTCGCGCAGACGTTTACGCTCCACCGGCTGCGGTTCTTTGACTTTTACGATCATTTCGGCCTGGGCAAAGACCTCATCCGCTGTGCCGAGGATCACTGCGCCTGCCGCCTCATAATCGGCATCGGTGAAGCCCGCGCCGATCCCGGCCTGCGTTTCCACCACGACCTGATGGCCCTGCGCCACCGCTTCTTTTACCGCGTTGGGGGTCATCCCAACGCGAAACTCCTGCGGTTTGATTTCTTTCGGACAGCCGATTTTCATGGTTATTCCTCCCAAAACACCGCTGCTTCCTGCGCGGCTTGTTCGCTCAGCCTGATCCAGAATCGATGGAAAAACTTTGATTTCTGTGGCGGAGCGGGGGCGGTCGGTGATAGATTTTCTAAAGTTTTGCCACATTCATCGAAGAAATCGCCACCAGTATGGATCTTGACGCAACAGACCGCCGCATCCTCAACGTCTTGCAGAAGAATGGCCGGATCACCAATGCCGAATTGTCGGACACGGTGAACCTGTCGGCAAGCGCCTGTCACCGCCGTGTGCAGCGGCTGGAAGAGGAGGGGTATATCGCCGCCTATGTCGCGCTTTTGGATCCGCGTCGGCTGGGCCGCCCTACCACGGTGTTTGTGGAGATCACGCTTCAGGGGCAGGCGGATGACCTTCTGGATGCGTTTGAACGCGAAGTGGCCCGCATCCCTGACATTCTGGAATGTCACCTGATGGCGGGCAGCGCCGATTACCTGCTGAAAATCGTGGCGCAGGATACCGAGGATTTCGCCCGCATCCATCGCCAGTATCTGAGCCGCCTGCCGGGCGTGGCGCAGATGCAAAGCAGCTTCGCGCTGCGCATGGTGGTGAAAACCACCGCGCTGTCGGTCTGACGATCGCGCCGGCAAAAGAAAAACCCCCGGCCAGAGGACGGGGGTTGATCTTGTCAGGCGGGTTTAACCCCGCCCAGCTTTCAGACACGTCTTAAAGACCGCCTTCACGCTGCGCCTTTTTACGCGCGAGTTTGCGCGCACGGCGGACAGCTTCGGCTTGCTCACGGGCTTTCTTGACCGACGGCTTCTCGAAATGTTGCTTGAGCTTCATTTCGCGGAACACGCCTTCGCGCTGGAGCTTCTTCTTCAGGGCCCGAAGGGCCTGTTCGACGTTATTGTCACGAACGCTGACCTGCATGTGGTTGTCACCACCTTCCTAAGCTAGAGTTGCACTATATGTGCAGGCAGGGCGCGCATATCAAACCCGCGCGGTCCTGTCTACCTTCTGTCTGGAAAGGACGCCTGATGGATGCCGAAAACACGCTGCACGCCAGCCGCGAGGCGGTATTGGCCGCTGCAATCGCCCATGTGCCCTTCGATGGCTGGTCGGCCACGACGATGAAAGCGGCCTTAACCGATTCGGGGATCAACTCCGCACTTGCCGCTGCGCTGTTCCCGCGCGGGGCGCTGGATCTAGCGCTGGCCTATCATCAGCGTGGCGACCGGCGCATGGCCGAACAGCTGGCGCAAACCGATCTTGGCAGCCTGCGCTTTCGCGACCGGATTGCCGCCGCCGTCATGGCGCGGCTGGATCTGGTCGAGGACAAGGAGCTGGTTCGGCGCGGCACGACGTTTTTTGCCCTGCCGCAAAATGCCGCCGAAGGCGCGCGGGCGGTCTGGGGCACGGCGGATGCGATCTGGACTGCTTTGGGCGATACCTCGCAGGATCTGAACTGGTATTCCAAACGCGCCACCCTGTCGGCGGTCTATTCGGCGACGGTGCTGTTCTGGTTGGGCGATGACAGCCCCGGCCATGAGAACACCCGCGATTTTCTGGATCGTCGCATCGGGGATGTGATGCAGTTTGAAAAACTCAAAGCGGCGCTGGGCAACAATCCCGTGTCAAAGGCACTGCTGGCCGGGCCGTTGAAGCTGATGGGGCAGATCCGCGCACCACGCCGCTCCGAGGATCTGCCCGGCACCGTGAACGAGCAATAAGCGAAAGACCTGATATGACCCTCTCTCCTCCGCATATGATGCAAGCGATTGAAATCACCGCCCCCGGTGGTCCCGAGGTGCTGAAACCCGCCGAAGTGACCGTGCCGGTGCCGGGGCATGGCCAGATCCTGATCCGGGTCGCCTATGCCGGGGTCAACCGCCCGGATGCGCTGCAACGGGCCGGGCTTTACGCGCCACCGCCCACCGCCTCGCCCTTGCCGGGGCTGGAGGCATCGGGCCATGTGGCCGCCGTGGGGCCGGGGGTGACACGCTGGCAACTGGGCGATGCGGTGACGGCGCTGCTGCCCGGTGGCGGCTATGCCGAATATGCGCTGACCCACGAAGATCATGCGCTGCCGATCCCCGAAGGGGTGACATTGCGTGAGGCGGCCTGCCTGCCGGAAACCTGTTTCACCGTCTGGTCCAACATCTCGTTGCGCGGCGGGTTGCAGGCGGGCGAGCGGTTTCTGGTGCATGGCGGATCTTCGGGCATTGGCACCACGGCCATTCAACTGGCCCGCGCGATGGGCGCACGGGTCTTTGCCACGGCGGGCAGCCCCGAAAAATGCGCCGCCTGCGTTGCCTTGGGGGCAGAGCGCGCCATCAACTACCGTGACGAGGATTTTGTGGCGATCCTGCGCGCGGCAGGGGGCGCGGACGTGATTCTCGATATGGTCGGCGGCAGCTATCTGCCCCGCAATGTCAAAGCGCTGGCCGATGACGGGCGGCTGGTGCAGATCGCCTTTCTGCAAGGTGCCAAGGTCGAGATGAACTTTGCCGAGGTGATGACCCGTCGCCTGACCATCACCGGGTCAACCCTGCGGCCACAAAGCGATTTCGCCAAGGCGCGTTATGCCCGCCATTTGCGCAAACACGTCTGGCCGCTGGTGGCCACCGGCGCGCTGCGCCCGGTGATCGACAGCGAATTTGCCCTGGCCGATGCGGCAGAGGCACATCGCCGGATCGAAACCTCGGATCATATCGGCAAGATCGTGCTGAAGGTCAGCTGAGCGGGTGATCGTCACTGTCTGGCCACCAGCCCCTCCTGCGCCAGATCGCCCAGCAGATGACGCATGTCTGACAGCAGCACCGCGCCGGGCACATCCGGGAAATACTCGGCCAATGCTGCCGCCAGATCTGCGCTGCTTGCGGGCAGTTCCAGCAGGGTCCAGACCGCAGCAGCGACGGGGTTGAGCCGGTAGAGCATCGGCGCACCCGGACGCCACAGGAAGGCATCCGCCCCATGCTGGCGCAGTGTCACCCGGCCTGCACGGCGGAACACCTGCGTCGGATCGACAGGCGGGCCTGCGGGTTCGGGCGGCGGGGCGGCAATCTCGGGGCCGATGTCGAGGCCGGGGGGCAGGGCGACTGCGCCACCAAAGGCAGACAGCAGCAAGGCCACGGCCTCTTCCAGATCGGAATAGACCATGCGGAACGCGGGCAAGCCTTGCGTCAGGCGCAAGCCGGTCCTGAAGGCTGCCGCCCCGCTGTCCAGATCGGTGATCGTTTGCACCAGCATCCTGTGCAGGGCTTCGGCCGGGTCCATCCGGTGCAGCCGGGCCGCCTGCCCATCGCGCCGGTCCAGCAGCACCAATGCGGCAATCGGGGCCTGCTGGCCATGCGGGGCACGCCGCGCCCCCGACAGATAACCATAGAGATCATCCCTGAGGCCCAGGTGATCCGCCACGAAGCGCCGAAAGCCGGGATCGACGCGGGCAGGCAGCGGCAGGCGCAGCCGTGGCGCAATGCCGAGGGCGGTGGCCTGCCCGTCACTGCGCAGCGGCAGCACATCGTCACAGAACAGCTCTACCCCCGGTTCGGCGCAGAGCCGGGCACAGATCGTGCTTTTGCCAGAGCGGGCCAGCCCGGTCAGCACCACCAGCCGCCCGCCGATCTGCGCCGCGCCGCAATGCAGCCCGAGCGTGCGGGGGGCCGCTTCGCACCAGGCTTGCGAGACATCCGCCAGCAGGGCGCAGATCGCGCTGGCGGCGGGCAGCCCCTCCATCGGCGTCTCGAAATAGACCGAGCGGATGCGGTAAAGCCCGCCGCGCTCTGGCTCGATCCGGCACAGAACCTCCGCGTTCGGCTGTGGGGCAGGGGTGATTTGCCAGCCGGTCAGGCAACTGCGCAACGGCTCCAGCAGCTCTGGCGGCAGCAGGATCTGGCGGTTGAGCCCGGCAAAGCCGATCCGCAACGGAACCGGGGCGGCACCGCGCAGGCCCGCCCCCCGTCCCGGCGCTGACAGACGCCGCGCCATTGTCAGCCGCCGAACCGGATGCGCCAAGCGGATTTTCTGCGCGAAGCGACCGAGCGTTTGCCCCGCGACGGGGCCGAGCGGCGTCCGCGCGACGCGGCAGAGCGACGCCCGCGCGATGCTGCGGACCGGCGACCGCGCGAGGCCGCCGACCGGCCCCCCCGCCCTGCGCCGGACCGTCCCCCGCGCGAGCCGCCGCCCGATTTGCCGCCCGAAGCGCCGCTGGCATGGGCCGCGTTCAGGCCCAGCATCACGGGGGCCACATAAGCCGCGCCTGCGATGAGCCCGGTCCTGAACAGCAGGGCGCGGCGGGACAGGGTGGGATCAGCCTTCTTTTCTCCGGTCATGTGATGTCCTTTCCGTTTGCGTTCTGGCCGGTCTTTTGATCCGGCTCTGTGGATGAAACGGAACAGCCCGCCGATTTATTCCCCGCTGGTCAGATAATTTTTGGCCCCGTCCCCGGCGACGGTTGCGGTGCAGAGGTTCGGGGCGGTGACAAGACCGTGCCCGAAGGTCTCGTCAAAGCCCGCCTCGCCCAGATCCTTGGCGCAGCCGATCAGGCCCGCCACCACCGCCGCCACCGGCGCATCCGGGTTGCGCATCTGTTCTATCGCAAGGGCGGCGGTGACAAAGGGCGCGGCGTAAGAGGTGCCGGAGCGCAACCTGCCGCCCGAGATCGACGCGGCTGTCCAGAGGTTCACCCCCGGCCCCGCCAGGGTGACATAGGGGCCGCGATTGGCCTGCCGGTAACTGCGCTGTTCGTCGTCCACCGCCGTGACCGCAATCACCTCGGGCCAGGCCGCAGGCCAGGCAGGCCCGGCCCCCGGCCCACCATTGCCCGCCGCCGCCACAAGCCCGATGCCCTGCGCCGCCGCATGTTCGACCAGGCGTTTCAGCACGATGTTCTCCGGCCCCGAGAACGACATGTTGATCACGCTCACCCCTGCGGCAACCATGCGCTCCAGCGCCTGACCAAGCGAAAAGGCATCGGCCTGATCGGCCCCGCCCCGGTTGTGAAAGGCCTCGACCGCGACCAGCTCGGCATGGGGCAGCAGGCCCGGCGTCCGGCTGTCGAGCCGCCCCAGCAGCAGGGCAGCAATCGCGGTGCCATGCTGGCGGCCTGCCGCATCGCGCTTGCCCAGATCCACCTGATGCACGGTCAGCTTTTGCCCGCGCAGCGCCTCGTGGTCGGTATTGATGCCGGTGTCGATCATGCCGATGCGCGGGGCATAGGCGCTGGGCCAGCCGCTCCAGCCGATCATCTCATGCGCGGCGCAATCGCCCGCTTCGCATAGAAAATCGTCGGGTGCATAAAGGTGGTTCTCGTCGCCCACCGCGCCCGGAAAGCTGCCTGCGAGGCGCGCGAGCGCGGTTTCAGGCGTCTCGCCCGAGGGCAGGGCCAGCCGCAGCAGGGTGGCCCCCGCAACCGGGCTGCTGGCGAGCACATCATACCCGGCCTGCGTCACCGCCTCGGCTGTGGCGCCGGGGGGCAGCAGGACCACCAGTTCCGGGTCAGGTGGCGGAGGCGCGCGCCGTACGCGCTGCGGCTGCGGTTTTGCCACACGCCGTTGCTGGCGCACCACCGGGCGCGAGCCGCCGCCCCGCCCGCCGCCGCCGGATCCGCCCGAAGCGCCAGAGGCCCGCGCCACCCCAAGCGTCGTCAGCACCGGCGCAACATAGGCCAGCCCGCTGGCCAGGCCGATCCGCCGTAGCAGCGCGCGCCGCCGCAGGTTGGTTTCTTCATGGTCTGCCATCAATGCCTCCGCAATTCCGCCCCAGATCTACAGAACGGTCGTCCGCTTGATTTATTCCTGACCCGCCGTATATCAAAAAATATTCACGTCGGCGGAATAAACCGGGCCGTCTGGCCGTTGGCATAGACAGAAGCCATGCGGGGGACGGCCAGTGTCACAAGCCATTCGGGCAGAGATGATAGAGATGCTGCCGCGTCTGCGCAGCTTCGCGCTCAGCCTGACGCGGGCGCGCGATACGGCAGACGACCTTGTGCAACAGACCTGCGAAAAGGGCCTGCGCAATCTGGCGGGCTTTCAGCCGGGCACCCGGCTGGATGCCTGGCTGTTCCGCATCATGCGCAACACCTGGATTGATACCGTCCGGGCGCGCAAGGAGGCGATGCCGCTGGATGATCTGACCGAGGGCGCAGAGCTGATGGGCGAGGATGGGCGCAGGACAAGCGAAGACCGCCTGCATCTGGCCGAAGTGCGCCGCGCCATCGCCCGTCTGCCAGAGGATCAGCGCGCCGTCTTGCTGCTGGTCTGTGTCGACGGGCTCCGCTATCGCGAAGTCGCGGCGGCGCTGGACATCCCGGAGGGCACGGTGATGAGCCGCCTGTCGCGGGCGCGCCTTGCCTTGGCTGCAGAACTGAACCGCACCGAAGAGCCTGCGGCAAGAAGGGGAAACACGCCATGATGAACCATGATGTTGACGGGCTGGGTGGCGAGGAGAGCGACGAGATGCTGATGGCTTTGGCCGATGGTGAACTGCCCGAACCCCAGAGCACGCAGCTTCTGGCGCGGATCGCGGCCAACCCGGATCTGGCCGCGCGGTATGCGCTGTTCACCGATACCCGCGCCTTTGTGCAGGAGGCCTATGCGCCCGGCCCGGTGCCGGACGCCTTGGTGCAGGCCATTCTGGATGCGCCAACCTCCAATGTCGTGGCTTTTCCCGCGCGCCGTCCGGTTCGGGCGGGAATGGCGCTGGCGGCCTCGCTGGTGGTGGCGGTGGGCTTGGGCGGCTTTTTTGCCGGGCAGGGGTTTGGCCCCGGCCTGCAAGCCACCGCCGATCCCGCGCGCGATGCGGCCCGCCTGCTGGCGACCACACCGACCGGCGGCACTGCCGCGCAACCCGATGGTGGCAGCGCGCGGGTGCTGGCAAGTTATCAGACCGATCTTGGCCTCTGCCGTCTGATCGCGCTGGAGTTCGCTTCCGGCGGGGCAGAGCGTGCCATGGTGTGTCAGGAAGGCACCGATTGGGCTGTTGCGCTGTCGGTCATCGCGGGAACCGAAGAGGCCTATCTGCCTGCGTCGGAAACGGCGACGGCGCTGATCGACACCTTCCTCGATGGCTTCAGCGCCAGCGCTCCGCTTGAGGCAGAGGCAGAGGCCGCCGCCCTCGGGCAATAAGCGGCCGCAGCATCCCTGAGCTGCTATGTCAGGGATTGCGTGCGATCTTTTGCGCTTTTTAGGTGTAAATGACTGTTTTCGTGTAAAGTGGTGCACCTAGGTCATGTTGACAAATGGCGGAGCCAGAGGCGGATCGAGGTGATGTCGATGAAGCCCAAGAAGCTCTCTGCGGTTTTGTCGTAGCGGGTGGCGACGCGGCGGGCGTTCTTCAGCTTGTTGAAACAGCGCTCGACGAGGTTGCGCAGCCGATAGAGGGTGCGGTCCACGGCCACGCGCAGCTTGCGGGACTTGCGCATGGGGATCACTGGCACGACGTTGCGTCCCTCCATGGTTTCTCGAAGCTTGTCAGAGTCATAGCCGCGATCTGCCAGCAGGACGCTCGGCTCGGGCAGGTTGTCGTCCATGATGAGGTTGAAGCCCAGATAGTCCGATGTCTGGCCCGGCGTGATGTCCGACCTCATGGGCAGGCCTGCGCCATTGACGCGGAGGTGGATCTTGGTCGTGAAGCCACCTCGCGAACGGCCAAAACCTTGTCGCGGAGTCCCCCTTTAGCGCCCGCTGCCTGATGATGGGCGCGGACCACGGTGCTGTCGATCATCTGCAAGGCCGCAGGAACCACCCCGCTCTCGTTCAAGGCCTCCAGTATCCCTTCCCACAGCCCAGCCAGGGTCCAGCGCCGGAACTGGCGGTAGACAGACGACCACTTGCCGAACTCCTCCGGCAGGTCACGCCACGGAGAACCTGTGCGCGCTATCCAGAAAATCCCATCCAGAACAAGACGATGGTTCATAGGTTTGCGCCCGTTCGGTGCGCGGACGGCCAGGATGAAGCGTTCGTGAAACGCCCATTCATCGTCCGACATCAGGTCTCGTGCCAAGCTGGTCTCCATCGCAGATACCAGCTTGAATCACGTTCAGAGCGCCCCGTGAATCCCTTTTGTCAACACGGCCTAAAGGGAGAAACTTCGAACCGGGTGTTTGTGGAGCTTGCATAGTGGAACCTGCAGCTTGACTGGAGCGAGCACAGCTCGAGATAAACAGCAACGACCACCGACCTCGACCTCGACCTCTAACTGCAGGAGCAAAATAATGTAGCAAGCTTCGTATGCAACTTCAGGCATGCTCCAGATACCACGCTGGTCCGCCTTTGCGCACCCGCCACAACATCTTGCGGTAGAATTCGCGCGCGCATACTCGGCGAATGAGTGCATCAATTGTGTGAGCAGTTTGTCGAGCATCCCAGACCCGTTTCTTGAAATCCGCTGCACAACCGTGCTTGGCGATCACACTGCCTATACGCTTTGTGCGGGGTACGAAGGCGACGAGTGGCGGGCAAAAAAGCTCGCCGCTCACATTTTTGCATGGCTTCCACAGGTAGCCCTTGACCAAACCCGTCGAGATACCTTCGACACGGGGAACTGGCATGAACGCGTTGAACTCGCGGCCGCACACATCTACCGGACCAAGAAGACTTTGAGCCGAGGGGAGATCGGTGAAATACTCCTGCATATCGCGTGTGTTCAACAATTCAATACCCTTCCGGTCTTGTGCAAACTGGTCTTGAAGACTAGTCACAATGACACCGTAAAAGGATTTGACGCGGTTCACGTCGTTTACACAGGAGACCAGATTGAATTTTGGCTCGGAGAGTCAAAATTTTACAAAAACCCGACTGCCGCAATAAATGACGCGCTGAATTCAATTCGCAATCACCTTCTACCAACATTTCTCGACACCGAGAAGGCAATGATCTACGGCCATATACCCGCAGACTTTCCAAAAGCCGATGAGATTCGAAAATTTTTTCACAGAAATACATCCAGCGACGAGCTGATTAAAAGATCGGTTGTACCAGTTTTAATATGCTATGAAAGCAAGTCGGTAGCCAGCTCCAAGAAGCTAACGGCTGAATATTCAGAGGCACTAACCAAAGAAATAGCAACACTTCATAATGAATTCATCTCCAAAGGGCTTGATATAAAAATCACAATTCAACTTATTTTTATTCCAATGCACTTGAAGACGGTACTGATTTCGCACTTTGACAAGATGCTGGAGGCATTCGCGTGAATTCACTCGAAATTTTGCGAAATCTTAGCTCCGAGAGAATTCTCACGGGAAATGAAGTTTTCGATGCTATTCTTGAGGCGAGCATCGTCAGTTCGTCACGTCGATATGAAAATCCGTGCGCCCTCGAAATTTCTATAAGATTGCTGGATGCAAGCGAGAAAGGTCAAATTCCATATGGTTGTCACGACGCTATTGAGCACTTGGCTGAAGAATGTGGATTGTACCCGTATGTAGCCCTCGAAAATCTGAACACTTTGCGTTCCGCCGCGATGGAAGCATTTGCGGTGCAACTTGACAATAAAATCTATCTTCATGCCAAACAAATGGAAGTCCTAACCCACCTTGAGGCGGGCGAGAATATCGCTCTCAGTGCCCCCACAAGCTTTGGAAAGAGTCTTGTGGTTGATGCCTTCATAGCGACCAGCAGACCAATCTGCACAGTAGTAATCGTTCCAACTATCGCCCTAATTGATGAGACTCGACGCAGGCTGGAAAAGAATTTCGGCGATATGTACCAAATCATATCGAAAAGATCAGATATTCGAAAGTCCGATCAAGCTATATTTGTCCTGACACAAGAGCGATTTCTCAACAGAGAGGACATAGATAACATAGATTTTCTCTTCATCGACGAATTTTACAAACTTGATCCACGTCGTGATGACCATCGACATCGCGCTCTCAATGTCGCACTATATCGTGCCTTGCGGATATCAAAGCAATTCTTTCTGGCCGGTCCTCACATAGCGCATCTAAACGCAGGTCCCGTTTGGAAGGAGCGAATTCTTTTTATGAGATCAGAGTATCAGACTGTTACAGTGAACACGATTGACCGCTCCAACTTGGATCAAAGACTTCCCTCGTTCATCTCAGACCTGCGCGGCGTAGAAGGCCAGCAATCTCTAGTGTATACAAGATCACCGGGTTCAGCCCGGAAACTAGTCAAAGAACTTCTGGTCAACGAAATTCATTTCGATTCTCCGATGGGCGTTGAAATCTCAAACTGGCTTAAGGAAAACTTCCACGGCGAATGGTTTTTGGCCGACGCATGCAAGCATGGAATCGGAGTGCATCATGGTAAAATTCCCCGATCAGTCGCTCAGTTTTTTGTTCAGCTTTTCAATGATGGCGAGCTACCAGTTATGATCTGCACTTCAACTCTCATTGAAGGTGTAAATACGTCTGCTGAGAATGTTTTTATTTATGACAATGAAATAAACTTAACGCCGCTGGATTACTTCTCATTCGCGAATATTCGCGGGCGGGTGGGGCGGATGATGAAGCACTTTGTGGGAAAGGTCTATCTTTATTATACACCTCCAAAGCACACGGACCTCGGCGTCGACATACCTGTACTCTCAGCCCCTGATGAATCAGATGATTACATCTTGATAAACTACGATACGGAACAACTTAGCGATGCGGGGCGAACTAGGCAGTTATCATTGCCTCTCAAGTATGATTTGAGCGTAGATACGTTAAAGATGTTTGGTCATTTTGGGGCTGACGTTCTGAGTGATGTAAAAAAAGAAGTTCGGAAGATTCTTTTGGACCAACCTCATCGCTTGGAATGGTCTGGATATCCGGATTACAATCAAAGGATTACTGTTTGTGAACTAATCCGCCCGCTTCTTAATTCAAAAAGTGATAGAACGGTTCGCCTTTCCGCGAAGCAGACAGCTTGGGCTTGGGGTAAGTTACTTAAACTTCCAAATCTAGGCAGCTTCCTCCTCTGGTTTCAGACTACATTTTCTAGTGACGAAGTGCAGGATGGCATAGAACGTGCATTTGAATTCTTGGGATCATGTGAATTTAATCAGGCGACATCTGTAGCGGCGGTGAATGCTCTAATTCTTGAGATCAATCCCAACTTTAAGGCTGGATACAGCTTCTTTGCTTTGCAGCTTGAATCATGGTTTCGCCCTCCTTGGATGAAAGAGCTTGATGAGATGGGCATACCGGTTCCGCTGTCAGAACGCTTGTTGCGTTATTTGGGTAGGCCGGACGACTATGCGGCAGCCCTTTCAGCTATTGCAAGCCTGCCCATAGATGAAATCAAGGGCCTCTCGTCTATTGACAGGCTGTTGATTCGCCGAGCAACGACAGCTCAAAGCCGCCTTGCATGAGCTTAACGGCGTCTACCTCGAGTTTCGGATTTGTCTGTGGTGTGTTCAGGCTCCGGCTAACGCAAGGCAAGCCACAAAATATTCTGGAAGATGTTCTCCTTCCAACGTCTATGCTGCTACGGTCAATTTTTGGATATCAATAGGACGTTTCTGGTACTTGCTCGCATTAACACGACCCAGCCCATCTAGCACAATTTCTCCCCGATTCTCGCAATTATAAATCACATTATGTAATTCATATTGACTGCAGGAAGCGCAATGGCACATCAGGAATGTACCATTTTATTTTACTTGCATCATTTTTGGAGAATAATGCTAGCAAGTTGATGTAGTTGGCGCAAACAGATGTGCCATTTTCTGGGGCGGGCCAATGTCATTTACTCTTACACAAGCAAAGCATTGATTTTGATTTATAATTTGAGAACATAGCCTCAAGCCAAATCGATCCGCGATGAGGCGTTTATGTAAGGAGGGTTCGAAAATGACTTTGCTCCACGAAGCCGAAATCAAAACCACGCGGCCTATGAATGTAATTGCGCAGCACCGCCCCCACGGACACGTGGAAATCGATACCGAGCACTATCAGGCACTTCTCGACGGTAGCGATTTGAATGCGAAGCAGAGGACCGACTTCCTTGCAGCGCTGTGGTCGGTGATCGTCGCCTTCACTGATCTTGGTTACGGCGTACACCCCCTTCAGCACGCTTTACCGGGCCTCACCATCGGAGAAGACCTGAATCGCGAAATCATTCGAACCATCGAAGAATTCTGGCGCGACGCCGCCTGATCATTACAGAGGAATCCCAATGCTTGACCGCCACCCCAAAATTGTCCGCAAGAAGTGCGTCATTTACTGCCGCGTATCATCAACGAAACAGACCAGCGACGGAGCCGGACTGACCAGTCAGGAACAAAGCTGCCGCGAGTATGCTGAACGATGCGGCTACGACATCCTCGACGTTTTCACTGACGTGATCTCGGGCAAGTACGCGGTGCGGCCCGGCATGAACGCGCTGATTGCCTATCTTAAGAGCGTGAAGGCCCATGAATACGTCGTCGTCTTCGACGACGTATCCCGCCTTGCCCGGGACGTTGGTGCATATACTGAACTGCGCGGGAAGATCACATCGCTCGGTGCGGTCTTGGAAAGCCCTAAGCAAAAATTCGGTGAGGATTCGAATTCACGCCTCATCGGTAACATCATGATGTCGGTTGCGTCTCATGGTCGCGAAAGCAACGCTGAACAGTCTCACAGCCGTAGCATCGCACGCATGAAGACTGGCTACTGGGTTTTCCGTGCACCTCCCGGATACCGCTACGAGAAGGCGCGCGGCGGCGGTAAGACACTCGTTCGTGATGACCCCGTCGCATCTATCTTGGCAGAAGCACTCAATGGTTTTGCAACTGGCCGATTTCAGTCTCAGGCTGAAGTGAAACGGTTCCTCGACACCAAGGCCGAGTTCCCGAAAGACTATCAGGGCACCGAGGTCCGGTTTGACCGTGTCACTTTCCTGCTAAGACATGTAGCCTATGCCGGGTACGTCGAGAAAGAGGATTGGGGAGTACCTCTCACCAAGGCAGTCCATGAGCCCCTCATCTCGTACGATACCTACCTCATAATTCAGGATCGCCTGAATGAAAGGAACGTCGTACCTGCTCGCAAGGACATTGATCAGGACTTCCCGCTTCGTGGCTTCCTTGTCTGCGACTCCTGCGGGCGTCGACTGACGGCGTGCTGGTCACAGAGCCGTACGGGCAAGAAGTACCCTTACTACCTGTGCCATTACCGCGACTGTGCCGAAAAGGGCAAGCCGATCCGTAAGGACAAGATCGAGGATGTTTTCAGCGATCTTCTGAAGGCGGTTGTGCCCAATCAAAATACTTTCGAACTCGCCGAACGCATGTTCAGGGATGCGTGGGACCGTCGCTCTGCTCAGTCAAAGGACGAGCAGCAAAGGCTTCGAACCAAAGCCAATCAGATTGAAAGGGAAGTTGAACAACTTCTCGAACGAGCCTCGCGAACCAGCAACGATTCCGTCGCCGAGGCATACGAACGTAGGGTGGCGGAACTGCAAGCCGAGAAGGTCAAACTAGCTGAGGAGACAGACAAACTGGACGCTCCTGCGGTCAGCTTCGACAAAATGTTCGAACTCGCGATGCGCTTCCTCGCAAACCCTTATGAAATCTGGAAAAAGGGAGGATTCGTTGTCAAGCGAACTGTACTAAGATTGGTTTTCGCCGCGCCCCTCGCGTTCAGTCGAAAAGAAGGCCTTCGAACCGCAGAAACCACCTATCCGTTCAAGGTCTTACACTACATCTCAGGGATGGATTGTAAAATGGTGCCCGGAGACGGATTTGAACCGCCGACACGCGGATTTTCAATCCGCTGCTCTACCAACTGAGCTATCCGGGCATCCTTGGCGTGATGCCGTTTGGTGGGGCGGTATTAAGCGAGGGCGTCGGGGCTGTCCAGAGGGATTTCGGAAAAAAGTCAGTGCTTCGGCGTTTCTTGTGGTGCGGGATCGTCTTCTTCCTGCGCCGGGCCGGGGATAACATAACTGCCCTTGAGCCAGCGGCCCAGATCAATGTCGGCGCAGCGGCGCGAACAGAAGGGACGGTATTTCGGATCGCTGTCCTTCTGGCAGATCGGGCAGCTCATGGGGCTGCTCCGATCAGTTCGGCCAGAGGCAGGCGGTCGCGTTTGCGCACCAGTTCGTAAAGCCCGAGATTGGTCCAGCCTGACAGGCTGGTCTCCGAGGCTTCGCCCTTGAACGCCGCGCGCAGCACCTGATCCAGCACGGCGCGGTCTTTCTTCGGCATCGGCGCGAAATCGACCACGACCTGCCCGCCCAGCCCACGCAGGCGCAGCTGGCGCGGCAGGTCGCGGGCGGTGGCGATATTGGCCTTCAGCGCCGCCGCAGGCGTGGTGTCATTGCCGGTGTTCACATCCACGGCAACCAGCGCGCGCGTGGGTTCGATATAGGCATGGCCGCCACCGGGCAGGGTGATGCGGGGCGACAGCAGATCGTCCAGCAGCTCTGCCACGCCATGATCGGCAAAGCTGCCTGCGCCCTCGGCCACCTCATCTGGGGCCGGGTCGGTCCAGTCGCGCCAGGCCTGTTCATGGGCGCTGGCCCCCTCCACCAGCAGTTCCGGGCCGCCCTTGATATCGGCCAGAACCGCCGTGGCGAGATCGCGCATGGCCAAAATGTCTTCGGCAATCTCGGCCTCGTCCGCTGTCTCGCAGGCAGAGCGCAGGATCAGGCCCAGATCGGCGGCAGCGCCCTCCATTCCGGCTTCGGCAAGGGCGGCCAGATCGGCGCGCAGATCCTCGTCGCGGATGCGGCGGCTGATGTTGCGCCCCGGCGCGCCGGGGGTGATGATGGCGAACTGGCTTTTGAACAGGATGCGGGTCGAGACCGGCAGGGCCTTGCCCGGTTCGGCGGCCCCGGTCAGCTGCACCAGCACGGCCTGTCCGGGGGCAAGCCCCGACACCTGCCGCAAAAAGCCGGACTGGCCATCGGGCAGTTTGACAAACACACCGCCCTGGCCCTTCATCGGCCGATCCACGATGCCACGGAAAATCGCGCCGGGCAGGGGGGCGTCACCCACCGGATCCACGGCCAGATCTTGCAGAACGCCATCCACGACCAGCGCTGCGGCATCCCGCCCTGCGATCTGATCCAGCACGATTACGCGGCCCTTCATGCGTCACCTCTGTAAATGGGATAGCCGGCTGCGGCTAGCAATGCGGCGGTTTCCGCCACGGGCAGGCCAACGACGCCGGTGAAAGAACCGGAGATCCAGGGGATGAATGCCCCGGCCAGCCCCTGAATCGCATAACCACCGGCCTTGCCCTGCCATTCCTGGCTGGCCAGATAGGTGTTCAGCTCCAGATCCGACAGGCGCTTCATCTTCACATCGGTGACGACCTCGCGGCACCAGATGCGCGGGCCGCGCCGCACGGCAACAGCGGTGATCACCTGATGGCGGCGCCCGCCCAGCAGCGTCAGGAACGACGCCGCTTCGGCAACATTGGCAGGTTTGCCCAGAATGCGGCGACCCAGCGCCACGGTGGTATCGGCGCAAAGCACGACATCCTCGTCGCCCGCCACCACGGCCTGCGCCTTTTCCCGGGCCAGCCGCGCGCAATAGGGGCGCGGCAGTTCGGCCTTCTTCGGGTCTTCGTCAATGTCAGGGGGCAGGATGGCATCGGGTATGATGCCGAGCTGCGCCAGAAGATCCTTCCGGCGCGGGCTCGCAGATCCGAGGATCAGGCGCATGGCAAGTCTCCGCGTGGGGTGTCCCGAACACCGGGGTCCACGGTTCGGGCCGCGCTCACGTTATTTGAAGCGATAGTTGATGCGACCCTTCGACAGGTCATAGGGGGTCATTTCAACCTGCACCTTGTCGCCAGCCAGAACACGGATGCGGTTCTTGCGCATCTTGCCTGCCATCGTCGCGATCAATTCATGGCCGTTTTCCAGCTCGACCTTGAATGTCGCGTTCGGCAGGAGTTCCTTCACGACACCGGGGAATTCGAGCAGTTCTTCCTTGGCCATGTTCACTCCAATAGGGTTTCGCCCGCGTCCAAGCGCAGGCACCGGCGGGTAAATGCGCCTGTTCCCCCAATAATTCAAGGGCAAAAACGCAAAGGGTACAATTCAGGCGCGCGTCACGCCCGCGTCGATGCGTGCGGCCTGTTCTGCCCAGTGCAGGGTATTGAGCACACCACCGTTGCGGCGCACCTCTGCAATGGCTGCGCGCGAGATGTCGGCATAAGCCCAGCCGGGGGTATTGAGCGGGGTCTGCGCAAAGATGCCATCCTCGGGGAATCCTGCGTCGGGCGGGCCATAGATGGCGGCAGAGCCCACATTTTCATCCACCGCCGGGCAGAAATCGCACAGGCCGACGGTGGGCGCATGGATCACGACGCACTGATTCTCCAGTGCGCGCGCCATGGATCCCACGCGCACGCGGGTAAAGCCACGGAACGTATCGGTGCAGGAGGGCACCAGCAGAATCTCGGCCCCGGCCTCGATCAGGGCACGCGACAGCAGGGGGAATTCGCTGTCATAGCAGATCATCACGCCAATGCGGCCAAGTGGTGTGTCAAACAACGTCAGCCCCTGACCGGGAGCGACGAACCATGTTTCCCGCTCGAACCGGGTCATGATCTGTTTGTCCTGATGGCCCAGAATACCCTGCGGACCATAAAAGGTGGCGCGGTTCACCGGGCGGGACTGGTCTGCCAGAAACACCGGGGCCGACGCGCCGAGGATATGCAGACCATGCTGCGCTGCCAGCGCGCAGTAAATCGCGTCGACGCGGGGCTGCCAGCGGGCGACCTCGTGCAGACAGGCTTCCAGATCGGCGGCGATGGCAGGGCCGCCAAGGCTTCCCAACTCCATCGCGCCATATTCGGGAAACACCAGAAGCTCTGCCCCGGCCCCCGCCGCTTCGCTTACCCAGGCGGTGAGCTTCGCCTCGAAACCGGCGAAATCGGCGAAGAAATCAAGCGGATAGGCTGCGGCGGCAACTTTCATCGGTGGCTCCGGCTGGTAAGGGGGCGCGCGTTACAGCGCCCGCATCCAGAATTGCAGCGGCTTTCTGGTTTCTTCGGCGTCGCCCAGATCTTTCCAGGCAAATTCGGCCATTACGCCCGGCAGCGGCGCATAGCCCCGCTTCTGCCAGAACGCATCATTGGTGCGAAAGCTGGCCGGGCGCATCGGATGGCTGTCGGGGCGTTTGACCGAACAGAAGGCGACATGGCTGCGCCCCAGCGCGCGGGCATGGGCCTCGCGCGCGTCAAAGAAACGATGCCCCAGCCCCTGACCACGATAGGCGGGCAGCAGCACGGATTCGGCACCGTAAAAGATCGTCTCCAGCGGCAGGCCAAGGGCCGCGAGCGGGGCCGCGAAATCGGCGGCGTGATCCTCCATCGGGGTTCCGGTCGAGGCGCCGATCAGCCGCGTGCCATCAAAGGCGCCGACCAGCAGGGCACCCGGACTGTCGCGGTAGGTTTGCAGATAGTCCCGCTCATAGGCGAGCGTGCCATCGTACAGATAAGGCCATTCGCGGAACACAGTGATGCGCAGCCGGGCCACATCGTCCAGCGCTGCATCCAGCGCCGCGCCGGTCAGGGTGCGGGTCTCGATCACTTCGAAACCTGTGCGATCCAGTCGTTGAGGTTGTAGAAGGTGGTGACGCGCGCAATCTTGCCGTCCTGAAGATCGAAAAACGCCCCGGCGGGCAGGATATAGGTCTGGCCCTTTGCCTCGGGCAGGCCGGGGTCGGTTTGCAGATATTCGCCATGCACCACGAATTCCGCCGCGCCGCGCGTGCCATCCTCGTTCACGAAGATCACCATATCCTTCAGCTGTTCGCGGTAGCTGACCCCCATATGCGAGCAGAATTCGGCGAACTTCTCGCGCCCGAACCGGATCGCGCCTTCATTGACGCGATGCTCGATGCCATCCGTGACGCAATCGAGCATGCCCTGCGCGTTTCCGGCGTTGAACGCGGCATAATAGGCTTCAAGGGTGGCGCGGGTCATCGGCATCTCCGTTTTGGCAGGGGCGGGGCGTTTCCCCGCGCGGCGCTTCATGTCTGACATGGTTTCGGGCGCGCGGCCAAGGCCCTCACAGACATCTGGTGGGCCTTTTGCGACCTCGGCCAAACGCCCTCAGGCCGCCGCGTCGGCAGAGCTGTTTTCTTCGGGTTCTGTCGGCGGACCAAAGCGGGCAATCATCCGCTCGCGGATCTGATCACGGGCCTGCCGATACGAGGCAAGCTTGGACTCGCGGCTTTCACCAAGGCCAGTGGGATCGAGGATCGGCCAGTATTCCACATCGAGATGAAAGAACCGGGTCAGTTCCAGCGCCATGCGCTGACTGGCGGGGGACAGGGCGATGATCAGGTCGAACTGGCTGAGATCATCGCCCCATTCCTGCATCTCTTCGAACGAGCGCGAGCGGTGGCGGCCCAGTTCGATGTCCAGCTCCTTGCAGACGGCAATCGAAAAGCCGTCAATCTCCATGTCATTATGCACCCCGGCCGATTGCACATAGGCGCGCTGGCCGTAGAATTTTTTCATCAGCCCTTCGGCCATGGGCGAACGCACGGCATTGTGGTCGCAACAGAACAGAACCGAGGAGGGAAAACCGCTCAAGATCAGCCCCAGTGCAACACGCAGATCAGGGTGAACAGGCGGCGGGCGGTATCGAGATCGACATCGGCCTTTCCGGTCAGCCGTTCCTGTAACACACGCGCCCCCTCATTGTGGATGCCGCGCCGGGCCATGTCGATCGCCTCGATCTGGCTGGGGGGCAGACGCTTCACCGCGTCGAAATAACTTTCGCAGATCTGGAAGTAATCCTTCACCACCTGCCGGAACGGCCCGAGCGACAGATGAAACTCGCCCAGCCGCTCTGCGGATTCCGAGGCGATGTCAAACACCAGCCGGCCTTCGCGGATGGCCAGCGCCAGCCGGTAGGGGCCATCCGGCACCGCGCGATCCTCGCGTTTGGGCAGGGCAAAGCTGTTGTCTTCCAGCAGATCAAAGATGGCGACGCGGCGTTCCTGTTCGATTTCCGGCGTGGCGGCTTTCAGCCCGCGCTCGTCGATGTCGATATGGCAGATGCGGTTCGTCATCAGTGCGTTCCGTTCAGACGGTTGAGGCGGGCGCGGACCGACAGCCCATGCGCTTCGAGGCTTTCAGAAATGGCAAGGCGCTCCGCTGCCGGGCCGATGGCGGCCAAGGCTTCCGGGGTCATCTTGGCAAGGGTCGTGCGCTTCAGAAAATCCATGACAGAAAGACCTGACGAAAACCGTGCCGAACGGGCGGTAGGCAGAACGTGGTTCGGGCCGCCAACGTAATCGCCGATGGCCTCCGGTGTCCAGCCACCAAGGAAGATCGCCCCCGCATGGGTGATCCGGGCGCTGAGCGCATCAGGGTCGGCCACGCAAAGCTCCAGATGTTCGGGGGCGACGCGGTTCGACAGGGCGGCGGCCTCCTCCAGATCGCGGGTCACGATGACCGCGCCGAAGTCACGCCAGCTTGCACCGGCAATGGCGCGCCGCTCCAGCGTTTCCAACCGCTTTTCCACTGCCGCAGTCACGGTGCGGGCATAGGCGGCATCGGGGGTGATCAGGATGGATTGGGCTGATTCGTCATGCTCGGCCTGGCTGAGCAGATCCAGCGCGACCCAATCGGGATCGGTGTCGCCATCGGCAATCACCAGAATCTCGGACGGGCCTGCGATCATGTCGATGCCCACCTTGCCGAACACGCGCCGTTTGGCGGCGGCGACAAAGGCATTGCCGGGGCCGGTGATCTTGTCGACCGCAGCGATGCTGTCGGTGCCATAGGCCAGCGCCGCAATCGCCTGCGCGCCGCCGATGCGGTAGATCACATCGACCCCGGCGATCTGCGCCGCCAGCAGCACCAGCGGATTGACCACCCCGCCCGGTGTCGGACAGGCGATGGCCAGCCGCGCTACCCCCGCCACCTTGGCCGGAATGGCGTTCATCAGCACCGAGGACGGATAAGAGGCAAGCCCGCCCGGCACATACAGCCCGGCCGCCGAAACCGGCGTCCAGCGCCAGCCGAGCTGCGCGCCATTGTCCTCTTGCCACATCTGGTCTTCGGGCATCTGGCGCGCGTGATAGGCGCGGATGCGCGTAGCCGCCAGTTCCAGCGCGGCGCGGTCCTCGGCCGAGACCTTGGCCACTTCGGCGGCAATCTCGGCGGCGGTGAAGGCCAGCGTTTCGGGTGTCAGCTCCAGCCGGTCGAACTTCGCCGTCAGTTCGATCACCGCCGCATCACCACGGGCGCGCACATCGGCGATGATCGCCGCGACCGTGGCATCCACATCCGGGCTGTCCTCGCGTTTCATGCCCAGAAGGGCGGTGAACGCCGCCTCGAAGCCGGCATCTTGGGTGGTGAGGAAATGCGGCATGGCGGGCCTCCGGTCTTGTGTTGGGGGAGTGATAGCCGCCTTGGGCTGCCGTCTCAAGCGTCGAAGCCCCGGGGCGCTGCCCCGGACCCCGGGATATTTTGGCCAAGATGAAAGCGCATTTTATCTTGGTTCAAATATCCATCTTCAGGGGCCGTGATCGGGGGCCTTGCGCGACGGCGCAAGATAGGGGCGCGTGACGTCGCGCAGGGTGACATCCAGCGTCTCGACATCCAGTGCAATCGCGCCGTCGCCTGCCAGCGTCAGGGTCAGTGTGCCGGTGCCATCCGCGCCCGGCGCAAAGCTGATATCCAGCAGCGACAGGATCGTGCTCTGTGCGGCCCGGTCGATGCCTTGGCTGCGCACCGCCAGCACATCGCGGATCAGCAGCCCGGCGCGCACCCGTTCATAGCCCCGGCCCGCGCGATCCGCCGTCTCGCGGTCTTCCCAGCGGAAGCGGTTGAGCAGCAGCGCGAATTCCCGGCGCTGCCGCTGATAGGTCATCTCCGTGATGGGAAACACCGCGTCTTGAACAAGGGCGGCGAGGATCTTGAGATCCTCGGCATCCTCGGCCCCCAGATACAGGGGCGATTCGGCCCCGTCTTCAAAACGCGCGTCAGCCATCAGCCCTTGATCCTTTCGATCTGGGCGCCGCAGGCTCCCAGCTTGTCTTCGACATGCTCATATCCGCGGTCGAGGTGATAGACCCGGCTGACCACGGTTTCGCCTTCGGCGGCAAGACCGGCAAGGATCAATGAGACCGAGGCGCGCAGATCGGTGGCCATCACCGGCGCGCCACGCAGCCGTTCAACGCCGGTCACGGTGGCATGGCCGCCATGCACGTCGATCTTTGCGCCCATGCGGATCAGTTCCGGCGCGTGCATGAAGCGGTTCTCGAAGATCTTCTCTTCCAGAACGCTCGTGCCCTCGGCGGTGCAGAGCAGCGCCATCATCTGCGCCTGCAGATCGGTCGGGAAGCCGGGGAAGGGCTCTGTGGTCACGTCGACCGCCTTGACCCGGCCATTCTTGCGCGCCACTTTCAGGCCGCGTTCGGTTTCGGTCACCGAAATCCCGGCCTGATCCAGCTTTTCCGCAAAGGCCCCGACCAGATCGAGTCGCCCGCCCAGACATTCCACCTCGCCGCCGCAGATCGCCGGGGCCAGCATATAGGTGCCCAGTTCGATGCGGTCGGTCACCACCGGATGCGTGGCCCCGCCCAGCCGGTCAACGCCCTGAATGGTGATCGTGCTGCTGCCCTCGCCCTCGATCTGCGCGCCCATCCGGCGCAGGCATTGTGCCAGATCAACGATTTCCGGTTCACGCGCGGCGTTTTTCAGCACCGTGGTGCCTTTGGCCAAGGTGGCGGCGAGCAGCGCGTTTTCCGTCGCGCCGACCGAGACGATCGGGAATTCGACCACAGCGCCCTTCAGTCGCCCGCCCGGCGCCTTGGCATGCACATATCCGTCGCGCAGATCAAGCTCGGCCCCCATCGCCTCTAGCGCCTTCAGGTGCAGATCGACCGGGCGCGCGCCAATGGCGCAGCCGCCGGGCAGCGACACGATGGCATGACCGTCACGCGCCAGCATCGGCCCCAGCACAAGGATCGAGGCGCGCATCTTGCGCACGATGTCATAATCCGCCGTATGATTGTGGATGTCATGCGATGACATCGCCAGCACCTTGCCGCCTTGCAGGCTGGAGACTTCGGCCCCCAGCGATTGCAGCAGTTGCGTCATGGTGCGGATGTCCGACAGGCGCGGCGCATTGGTCAGCGTCAGCGGCTCTTCGGTCAGCAGCGTGGCCGGCATCAGCGTGAGGCAGGCGTTCTTCGCCCCTGCGATGGGAATCACCCCGTTGAGCTCGCCACCGCCACGCACCAGAATCGAATCCATCGTCCCGCCTCATTCTTTCTCGTTATTGTTCACGTCTGTGTCGGCCTCTTCCCCAGAGCGCCGCGCGCGGGTCTGTGCCTTGCGTTTGGCCATATTGGCTTTCAACGCGGCTTTCAGCCTGTCTTCGCGCGTCTTTGCGCCGCCAGACGGCCTCTGCGCAGCTTGCGCTGCGGGCCTGTCAGGGCTGGTGCCATCGGACCGGGGCGGGGGATCGGAGGGTGACTTCATGCAGCCTTCTGTAACGCAGGTGCAAAAAAGGGTCCAGATTGCGCTTGCACCCCGCTGAGAATGCGTCTAATCAGCCGCCACGCCGGGCGGGAAGCCGCCGACGCGCAGGATGCTGTGGTAGCTCAGTGGTAGAGCACTCCCTTGGTAAGGGAGAGGTCGAGAGTTCAATCCTCTCTCACAGCACCATCCTTTGCCATGAAAAACAATGATTTGGTCGCACCCTGCGGGCTATTTGCCCGATCCGCCACCAAGGTCTGATTTCCGAGTTGCGCATTCTTGCCTAACCTCTGTTGCAGGGGCCGCGTGGCCCTGTCAACGCAAGGGAGGAGAGACGAACATGGCCTGGAAAAAACCTGTCGTGAAGCAGATCGCCTGTGGCATGGAGATCAACATGTATGGCCCCGCCGAGGATGACCGCAGCGGCGGCGGCGTGATCTGAGCCGACGGGCGCGATGATCATCAGGACGCTCGGGGCTGGTGCGGGCGGTGGGCTGCCGCAGTGGAACTGTGGGTGCCCTCAATGCCGGGCAGCGCGGGCCGGCGAGATTGCGGCGATGACGCAATCTTCGCTGGCGCTGTCGGCAGATGGGCAGGCGTGGGTGCTGCTCAATGCCTCGCCTGATCTGCGCCAGCAACTTGCGGCCACGCCTGCGCTGCATCCACGCGGGCTGCGCGACAGCCCGGTGGCCGCTGTTGTTCTGACCAATGCCGATGTGGATCATATCGCCGGGTTGCTGAGCCTGCGGGAAAAGACGCCGTTCCGGCTGTTTGCCACCGCATCGACCCTGACGGTTCTGGCCGAAAACGCGGTGTTTGCGGTGCTGGATCCTGCGCTGGTGACGCCGGTTGCCATCACGCTGGATCAGCCGTTCTGCCCGCTGCCGGGGCTGGAGATCATCGCCTATGCCGTGCCGGGCAAGGTGGCGCTGTATCTGGAAGGGCCCGAGGTCGAGACGCGGGCGATGGGCGAGCAGACCATTGGTCTGCGCATCGTGCAGGGCGGTCGGGTGCTGCATTACCTGCCGGGCTGTGCCGATCTGCCCGACTGGCTGTGTGACCGGCTGACCGAGGCGGATCTGCTGCTGTTTGATGGCACGGTCTGGGCCGATGACGATATGCAGCGCTCTGGCACCGGGGCAAAGACCGGCGCGCGCATGGGGCATCTGGCGATGTCGGGGCCGGAGGGCAGCCTTGCGCGGTTGGCGGGGCTGACCGCCCGGCGGGTCTATACGCATATCAACAACACCAACCCCGTTCTGCTGCCGGGCGCGCCGGAACGCGCCGCCCTGTTTGCCGCCGGATGGGAGCTTGCCGCTGATGGCATGGAGATCGTGTTATGACGGAACTTTCGCTCACCCGCGCCACGCTGGAGGCGCGTCTGCGCCAGATCGGCGTTGACCGCTATCACGACAAACATCCCTTCCATCACCGGCTGCATTCCGGCCACTGCACCATGGAAGAGGTGCAGGCCTGGGTGATCAACCGCTGGTATTACCAATCGCGCATCCCGATGAAGGACGCGGCCTTTCTGTCGCGCTGCACCGATCCGGATCTGCGCCGCATCTGGCGATCGCGGATCAAGGACCATGACGGCGGGGAGCATGAGGGTGGCGGCATCCGGCGTTGGCTGAAACTGGCCGAGGGTGTGGGGCTGGACCCCGATTATGTCGCCTCGGGGCGCGGCGTGATGCCCGCCACCCGCTTTGCGGTGGAGGCCTATATCCGCTTCGTGCGGGACGAGCCGCTGATTGCGGCCATGGCCGCCTCATTGACCGAGATGTTCGCGCCCGCGATCCATACGGCGCGGATCGAAGGTCTTCTGGCGCATTACAGCTTTGCCAATCCGACCACGGTGTCCTATTTCCGACACCGGCTGGGCGAAGCGCCAAAGGATGTGGCCTTCACGCTGAACTGGGTGCTGGACCGGGCGCTGACCCGCGCCGACCAAGAGGCCGCCCTTGGCGCGCTGACCTTCAAGACCGAGGTGCTGTGGGCGCAACTGGATGCGCTGTGGCATGGCTATGTGGCGGGCAATATCCCACCCGGTGCCTGGCGACCCGGCGAGGGGCAGCTGTGATGGCCCTCATCCCCCGGCTGCCGCGCGGCGTGCGCCTGCATCAGGATCGGGTGCGCGGCGTGCCGGTGCTGCTTGGCCCCGAACGGGCGTTGATCCTGGACGAGATCGGTGCGGCGATCCTGGCCGAGCTGGACGGCGCGGCGCTGGACGAGATCGTGGCCCGGCTGGCAGTGCGCTATGACGCGCCCGTGGCCGAAATCGGCGCGGACGTGCGGGACTTTCTGGATGATCTTCAGGCGCAGCGACTGGTGGATTACCATGCGTGACGCGCCGCCTTCCGCCCCGCCGATTGCGCTTCTGGCCGAGCTGACACATCGCTGCCCGCTGGCCTGCCCCTATTGTTCCAACCCGCTGGACCTGCTGGCGCGCGAGGCAGAGCTGGACACCGATGCCTGGGCGCGGATCTTTGATCAGGCGGCAGCGCTCGGGGTGTTGCAGGTGCATCTGTCGGGCGGAGAACCCGCCTCGCGCCGGGATCTGGAGGCGCTGGTGGCGGCGGCGCGGCGGGCCGGGCTTTATGTCAACCTGATCACTTCGGGCATCGGGCTGACCGAGGCACGGCTGGACGCGCTGGAGGCAGCGGGCGTCGATCATGTGCAATTGTCGCTGCAAGGGGTGACGGCGGCGATGGCTGATCGGATCGGCGGTTACAAGGGCGGTTATGACCGCAAGCTGGCCATCGCACGCTCGATCACGGCGCGCGGCCTGCCGCTGACGCTCAACGCGGTGATGCACCGCGAGAATATCGGTGATCTGCGGCAGGCGATTGATTTTGCCGCCGATCTGGGCGCGCGGCGGATCGAGGTCGCCTGTGTGCAGTTTTACGGCTGGGCGTTGAAGAACCGCAGCGCATTGCAGCCGACCCGCGCGCAGGTCGACGAGGCCAAACGTGTGGTAGAAGCCGCCCGCCCGCAGTATCACGGGCGCATGGTGCTGGATTTCGTGCCGCCCGATTACTACGCCGATTACCCCAAGGCCTGCATGGGCGGCTGGGGTTCGACCGGGCTGAACATCGCGCCGGATGGCACGGTGTTGCCCTGCCATGCGGCGGCGACGCTGCCGGGGCTGGTGTTTCCCAAGGCGACCGAGGTGCCGCTGGCCGACATCTGGTATCGCTCTGCCGCGTTTGACGCCTATCGCGGCGAGGACTGGATGCAGGAGCCGTGCCGCAGTTGCGACCGCCGCCACATCGACCATGGCGGCTGCCGCTGTCAGGCGCTGGCGCTGGCGGGCGATGCCCGCGCCGCCGATCCGGTCTGCCGTCATTCGGCGCATCGCGGCGTGGTCGACCGGCTTCTGGCCGATGTGCCGGTGGGCGACAGCCCGGCCTTCGCCTATCGGCGCTGACGACGGCGGTTTGACAAGACGCCTGCGCGCCGCTTAGGTCTGGCCCGGATGGCAGGGGTGGGCATGACGCAGACCGACAGCAGGGAACAGGGCCTGATCGCAACGCTGCTGGCAGCGGTGCCGTTGCGGGCGACGGCGATGATCGTCACGATCTATGGCGATGTGGTGGTGCCACGTGGCGGGGTCTTGTGGATGGGCGCGCTGGTCGAGATCTGCGCGGCCCTTGGCATCAGCGAAACGCTGGTGCGCACGGCGGTGTCGCGTCTGGTGGCGGCGGGGCAACTGGTGGGCGAGCGCGTGGGGCGGCGCAGCTATTACCGTCTGGCCGAGGCGGCGGGGCAGGAGTTCGCGGCAGCGGCACGGTTGCTTTATGGCCCGGCATCCGATGCGACAGGCTGGATGATTCACCATGCGCCGGGTCTGGCCGATGACGTGATCCGTCGCGCGGGGCTGGCGCGGATCGGGGCCGACCTCTATCTGCGGCCCGCGCATGACGGGGCGATGGCCGTGCCCGGCCTCGTCTTCCGCGCCGAGGTGGCGATGGGCGGCGCGGATCTGCCCACCTATGTGGCAGGTCTCTGGCCGCTGGACAGCCATGCCGCTGGTTATCACGCAATGATTGCGCAGTTCCGCCCGGTTGCCACATGGCTGGCGCAGGGCGGCGCGCTTGGCCCGGCGCAGGCGCTGGTGGCGCGGCTGTTGCTGGTCCATGCCTATCGTGGCGTTCTGTTGCGCGACCCGCGCCTGCCGGTGGCCGCACTGCCTGCTGACTGGCCCGGCGCGGCGGCGCGGGCGCTGTTTGCACAGCTTTATCCGCTGCTGTCGGCGCGGGCTGATTCGTATGTCGGCGCCCATTTTGACGGCGGCAGCGGGCTGTTGCCTGCCCAGACGCCGCAAACGCAGGCGCGGCTGCGGACACTGGCCGAAGGCTGACCGGAGATAAATACAAGAAAATGAATACTTTTTCACGGTGCGTCTGCCGCAACGGTAAAAGCATCACATAAATTGCAATAAATCTCTTTATTGCGTGATGCTTTGGCGCTATACGTTGACCGATCGGTTGGCGAATTGGGAGATGCGCCAGCCTCAGCAGACACACGGGAGGACAGCGCGCATGTCGGAAGCTTTCATCTGCGACGCGATACGCACACCCATCGGGCGCTATGGTGGCGCGCTGGCCGGGATCCGGGCCGATGATCTGGCGGCGCTGCCGCTGAAGGCGCTGATGGCGCGCAATCCGCAGGTGGACTGGACGCAGGTGGATGACCTGATCTTCGGCTGTGCCAATCAGGCGGGCGAGGACAACCGCAATGTGGGCCGGATGGCGGTGCTGCTGGCGGGTATGCCCATCGGCGTGCCGGGCACCACGGTCAACCGGCTCTGCGGCTCGGGCATGGATGCCGTCGGCATGGCGGCGCGGGCGATCCGGGCTGGGGATTGCGACTTTGTCATCGCAGGCGGCGTGGAAAGCATGACCCGCGCCCCCTTCGTGATGCCCAAGGCCGAGACCGCCTTTTCGCGCAGCACGGCGGTCTATGACACGACGATTGGCTGGCGCTTTCCCAATCCGGCGCTGAAAAAGCTTTATGGCACCCATTCCATGCCGGAAACGGCGGATAATGTGGCGGCGGATCACGGCATCAGCCGCGCCGATCAGGATGCCTTTGCGGCGCGCAGCCAGGCGCGCTGGGCGGCGGCACAGGCAGCCGGGCGCTTTGGTGATGAAATCGTGCCGGTGAGCATCGCGCAGAAAAAAGGCGATCCGCTGATCGTGGACACCGACGAACATCCGCGCCCCGGCACCACGGCAGAGCAGCTGGCAAAGCTGCGCGGCGTGAATGGCCCCGATCTGACGGTGACGGCAGGCAATGCCTCGGGGGTCAATGACGGCGCGGCGGCACTGGCGATCTGCTCGGCCGAAATGGCCCGCGCGCAGGGCCTGACGCCCAAGGCCCGTATCGTGGCCATGGCGGCGGCGGGGGTGGAGCCGCGCGTGATGGGCGTTGGCCCGGCCCCTGCGGTGCGCAAGGTTCTGGCGCGCGCCGGGCTCACGCTGGACCAGATGGATGTGATCGAACTGAACGAAGCCTTCGCCGCGCAGGCGCTGGCCGTGCTGCGGGATCTGGGTCTGCCCGATGATGCCGCGCATGTGAACCCCAATGGCGGCGCGATTGCCCTGGGGCATCCCCTCGGCATGTCCGGCGCGCGCCTTGTCACCACGGCCATGTACCAGCTGCACCGCACCGGCGGGCGCTATGCGCTCTGCACCATGTGCATCGGCGTGGGGCAGGGCATCGCTCTCATCATCGAACGCGTCTGAACAGGGAAAGCCAGCCATGTATGCACAGCTTGTGAAATCCGAAGGCGCGAAATCGCGCGACGAGATGACCCCGGAAGAAATCGCCTTTCAGGAGCGGATCGACCGGGGCGAGAAGATCGAGCCGAAGGAATGGATGCCCGAAGGCTATCGCAAGACGCTGATCCGTCAGGTCGGCCAGCACGCCCATTCGGAAATCGTTGGTCAATTGCCCGAAGGCAACTGGATCACCCGCGCGCCTACGCTGGAACGCAAGGCGATCCTGCTGGCCAAGGTGCAGGACGAGGCGGGGCATGGGCTCTACCTCTATTCTGCCGCCGAAACGCTGGGCGTTTCGCGCGATGAGCTGCTGGAAGCACTGCATTCCGGCAAGATGAAATATTCGTCGATCTTCAATTACCCGACGCTGACCTGGGCCGACATGGGCGCGGTGGGCTGGCTGGTGGATGGGGCGGCGATCATGAATCAGGTGCCGCTGCAACGCACCAGCTATGGCCCCTACAGCCGCGCGATGATCCGCATCTGCAAGGAAGAAAGTTTCCATCAGCGGCAGGGCTACGACATCATGATGAAGATGTGCGCAGGCACGCCCGAACAGAAGGCGATGGCGCAGGATGCGCTGAACCGCTTCTGGTATCCGGCGCTGATGATGTTCGGCCCTTCCGACAAGGACTCGGTCCATTCCGCACAGTCGATGGCGTGGAAGATCAAGATGAACACCAATGACGAACTGCGCCAGAAATTCGTCGATCAGACGGTGCCGCAAGCGAAATACCTTGGCCTGACCGTGCCGGACGACAATCTGGTGTGGAACGAGGAAAAGGGCGGGCATGATTTTTCGGAACCCGACTGGGCCGAATTTTACGATGTGATCGCTGGCAATGGCCCCTGCAATGCCGAACGGCTGGGCGCGCGCGTCACCGCCTGGGAGGAGGGCGCTTGGTTCCGGGAGGGGCTGGTGGCCCATGCCCGTAAGGCCGAGGCGCGGCGCACCAGCGCAAGACACGCCGCCGAATGATCTGACCGATGTTTCGGGGGCGTGCCGTCCCCGACCCTAGCCAAATTACCCAAGCTTTGGGAGGAGAACCCGATGTCCAGCGAATGGCCCCTCTGGGAGGTCTTCATCCGTGGTCAGCATGGTCTGAACCACCGTCATGTCGGCAGTCTGCACGCCCCGGATGCCGAAATGGCCATCCTGAATGCGCGCGATGTCTATACCCGCCGCAATGAGGGCGTGTCGATCTGGGTGGTGAAATCGAATGACATCACCGCCTCGTCGCCCTCGGAAAAAGGCCCGCTGTTCGAGCCGTCGAATGCCAAGGTCTATCGTCACCCGACCTTCTTCACGATTCCCGAAGAAGTGGGGCATATGTGATGACCCAGGCGGCTTTGGTGGAATGGCTGCTGAGGACGGGCGACAATTGCCTGATCCTGGGCCATCGCGTGTCGGAATGGTGCGGCCACGCGCCGGCGCTGGAAGAGGATATCGCGCTGGCCAATACCGCGCTGGATCTGATCGGCCAGACGCAGTTCTGGCTGGGCCTTGCGGGCGAGGTCGAGGGGCAGGGGCGCAGCGCCGATCAGATCGCGTTTCTGCGTGATGCAGGCGCGTTCCGCAATGTGCTGCTGGTCGAGCGCCCGAATGGTGATTTCGGCCATACGCTGATGCGGCAATTCCTGTTCGATGCCTGGCATCTGGAATTGCTGCGCGCCCTGACCGGATCCGCCGATCCGCGCGTGGCCGAAATTGCGGCCAAGGCGCAAAAGGAAGTGGCCTATCATCTGGAACGCTCTGCGGATCTGGTGATCCGGCTGGGCGATGGCACTGATGAGAGCCGCCGCCGGATGCAGAAGGCGCTGGACACGCTCTGGCCCTATACCGGCGAATTGTTCCTGTCGGACGAGGCGGACCGGGCTGTGGCCGAGGCGGGCATTGCGCCGCTGCCGGATACGCTGAAACCGGCATGGGATACCGTGGTGGCCGAGGTTCTGGCGGAGGCGACGCTGACCCTGCCGGGCGGCAGCTATCAGCACAAGGGCGGCAAGCGCGGTGTGCATACGGAACATCTGGGCTTTCTTCTGGCCGAGATGCAGTTTCTGCAACGCGCCTATCCCGGCGCGGTCTGGTAAGCGCGATGCAGGCCGCCGCACATCCCCCGGTGGACGAGATCTGGCGCTGGCTGGCCGAGGTGCCGGACCCGGAAATCCCGGTGATCAGCCTGACCGATCTGGGCATCATCCGCGCGGTGGAATGGCAGGAGGATACGCTGGTTGTCACCGTGACACCGACCTATTCGGGCTGCCCCGCCACCACGGTGATCAATCTGGATATCGAGACCGCCTTGCGCACCCATGGCATCCAGAAGCTGCGTCTGGCGCGGCGCCTGTCTCCGCCCTGGACAACCGACTGGATCAGCGCCGAAGGCCGCGACAAGCTGCGCGCCTATGGCATCGCGCCGCCGGTGGATGGCACGGCGGCGGATGGCCGCCTTGTGGCGCGGGCCAGCCGTTTGGCAGGCGGGGCCAATCTGGTCATCACCTGCCCGCGCTGCGGATCGAACCATACCGAAAAGGTAAGCCAGTTCGGCTCTACCCCCTGCAAGGCCAGCTACCGCTGCACCGACTGTCTGGAACCCTTCGATTATTTCAAATGCATCTGACGATGCGCCCGACCCTTATAGGCAGGAGCCCGAAATGGCACGCTTCCACCCCCTGAAGGTCACCGAGGTCCGCCGCGAAACGCGCGATGCGGTGGTGGTGACCCTCGCCCCGCGCGATGAGGATCGCGCCCTGTTCGATTTCACCCAAGGCCAGTATCTGACCTTCCGCCGCGCCTTTGACGGCGAAGAACTGCGCCGGTCCTATTCCATCTGCGCGGGCCGCGATGAGGGGGTTCTGCGCGTAGGCATCAAGCGCGTCGAGGGGGGCGCCTTCAGCACCTGGGCCAACGAGAATCTGCGCCCCGGCGACGAGATCGAGGCGATGCCGCCGATGGGCAAGTTCTTCACCCCGATCGAACCGGCGGCAGACAAGCATTACCTTGGCTTTGCCGGCGGCTCGGGCATTACTCCGCTGCTGTCGATCATCAAGACGGTGCTGGCGCGCGAACCGAAGGCGCGGTTCACGCTGGTCTATGCCAACCGCCAGATCAGCAGCATCATGTTCCGCGAGGATCTGGAGGATCTGAAGAACCTCTATCTGGGGCGGTTCTCGGTGCTGCATGTGCTGGAAGCCGAGGCGCAGGAGATCGAGCTGTTCACCGGACGGATTGATGCGGCCAAGATGGCGGCGCTGTTCCAGCGCTGGATTGACCCGGCCTCGGTCGACACCGCCTTCATCTGCGGGCCGGAGCCGATGATGCTGGCGATTGCCGCCGCGTTGCGCGACCACGGGCTGTCCGATGCGCAGATCCGGTTCGAGCTGTTCGCCAGCGGCCAGCCGGGCCGCGCCAAGGCCAAAACCGTCTCGAAAGCGGCACTGGAGGCAGGCAATGCCACCCACGCCACCGTGACGATGGATGGGGCGACCCGCAGCTTCGAGATGCCGAAACAGGGGCAAAGCCTGCTGGATGCGGCGCTGCAAGCCAATCTGGATGCGCCCTATTCCTGCAAGGCCGGGGTCTGCTCCACCTGCCGCTGCAAGGTGCTGGAGGGCGAGGTTGAAATGGCCGTCAACCATGCGCTGGAAGATTACGAAGTGCGCGCGGGTTATGTGCTGAGCTGTCAGGCCTTCCCGCTGAGCGACAGGCTTGTCGTCAGCTACGACGAATGAGCGGGACGAGGGAGGAAACCATGTCCGACACGACCAATCCCGATACGATGCCGCTTGAAGACTATCTGGCGCAGGGCGGGGTGCTGACAGCGCCCGGCAATGTGCCTGCCCGCTATCGCGGCGAGCTGATGCGGCTGATGGCGTCCTTTGTGGACAGCGAACTGGCCGGATCGGCGGGTTTTGCCGATACGATCAACGCGGCCCCCGGCATCAAGCAGCGCATTGCCGCCAGCCGGATCACGCTGGAAAAGGCCGATCACGCCGAACGGGTGCTGGCGGTCATGGGCAGTTTCGGCACCGATACCGACCGCTATCAGGTGCAGCATGACTGGGCGGCGCGGGTGGCGCGCGATGCCGATCTGGGCGCGGTGCGCACGGGCGGCGACATGCGCCTCTCGGTGTTCCATTACCCGTTGCAGGGCTGGACCGATGCGGTGGTGATGAACGTGCTGATGGGGCTTGCGACTGGCGTGCAACTGGCCGAACTGGCCCGCGTTTCTTATGCGCCGCTGGCCGAGGTGTTCCGCGCCATCGCCCCGCGTGAGGCGCGCCATGCCGAACTGGGGCTGGAAGCGCTGGCACAGATTGCCACGACCGACGATGGCCGGGCCGCGGCGCGCAAAGCCATCGCCTATTGGCAGCCGCGCGTGGCCGCGACCTTTGGCAACGCCGGATCGGCGCGTTATGCGACGCAGGCCCGCTTTGGTCTGCGCCACACCCCGAACGAGGCGCTACTGGCAGAGTGGACGGCGCTGGTTGCCGCTCGTCTGACCCCGCTTGACCTGATCTGAGTGCAGACCGGCGCGGGCGGATTACCCCGGCGCCGGTCCTGTTCTGACCCCGATACCCGAAGGATATGCCCATGAATGCCCCAGCCCGTCGCGCTCCGCGCCGTCTTGAAAGCTATGTCTGCGGCGGCTGGACCGCTGGCCGGGGGGAAGGTGTCTCTCTGTGTGATGCCGCCACCGGCGATGCGGTGGCGCTGATCGACGCAAGCGGCCTCGATTTCGCGGCGGCGCTGGCCTATGGCCGCGAGGTGGCCGGGCCAAAGCTGCGGGCCATGTCGTTCCATGACCGCGCCGGGATGCTCAAGGCGCTGGGCATGGCGCTGATGGGGCTGAAGGAAGAGTTCTATACCGAAAGCCTGCATACCGGGGCTACGCGGGCCGATGCCTGGGTGGATATCGAAGGCGGGATCGGCACGCTGCTGTCCTTTGCCTCCAAGGCGCGGCGCGAATTGCCCAATACCCGCGTGCTGGTGGATGGCGAGGTGGAACTGCTGTCCAAGGACAATTCCTTTTCGGCGCAGCATATCCTGACCCCGCTGCTCGGGGTGGCGGTGCATATCAACGCCTTCAACTTCCCGATCTGGGGCATGTTGGAGAAAATCGCGCCGACCCTGCTGGCGGGCGTGCCCTGTATCGTGAAACCGGCCAGCCAGACCGCCTATCTGACCGAGCTGATGGTGCGGCGGATCGTTGATCTGCGGATCCTGCCCGAAGGGGCGCTGCAACTCATTTCCGGCTCGGTCGGGGATTTGCTGGATCACGTCACAGCACAGGATGCCGTCACCTTTACCGGCTCGGCCTGGACCGGGCGCAAGCTGAAGGCGCATCCGGCGGTGATTGCCAATTCCGTGCGCTTCACCATGGAGGCCGACAGCCTGAATGCTTCGGTGCTGGGCCCCGATGCCGGGCCGGGCACGCCGGAGTTCGACCTGTTCGTCAAAGAGGTGGCGCGGGAAATGACGGTGAAGGCCGGGCAGAAGTGCACCGCCATCCGCCGCGTGATCGCGCCGCGCGCGCATGTCGATGCGCTGGTGGCCGCGCTGGGCGACCGGCTGGGCAAGACGGCGCTGGGCCTGCCGGGTGACGACGCGGTGCGGATGGGGCCGCTGGCCAGCCTCGATCAGCGCGAGGAGGTGCGGGCGCGCATCCGCGAATTGCAGGCCGATGCCGAGATCGTGGCGGGCAACCCCGATGACGTGCGTTTGGTGTCGGGTGATGCGGCCAGGGGGGCCTTTCTGAACCCGGTGCTGCTCTATTGTGACACGCCCTTTGCGGCGACTGCGGTGCATGATGTCGAGGCGTTTGGCCCGGTGTCGACCGTGATGCCCTATGACAGTGTGGACGAGGCGGTGGCGCTGGCGCGGCGCGGTAAGGGGTCGCTGGTGGCCTCGGTGTTTACCGATGATGCGCGGGTGGCCGAAGAGATGGTGATCGGCATGGCGCCGTTCCATGGCCGGGTGCTGATCGGCAACCGGGCTTCGGCCAAAACCTCGACCGGGCATGGCGCGCCCTTGGCCGGGCTGGTGCATGGCGGGCCGGGCCGGGCCGGTGGCGGCGAGGAAATGGGCGGGATGCGTGGCGTGAAACACTACATGCAGCGCAGCGCCGTGCAGGGCACGCCCCGCCTGCTGTCCGCAGTGACCGGGCGCTGGATCGAAGGGGCCGCGGTGCAGCAGGGCGTGCATCCGTTCCGCAAGTCGTTGGCAGAGCTGCGGATCGGGGATCAGCTGGTCACCGCCACGCGCACCGTGACCGAGGCCGATGTCGAACATTTCGCGCATTTCACCGGCGACACCTTCTATGCGCATATGGACAGCGCCGCCGCCAAGGCCAACCCGTTCTTTGACGACCGCGTGGCGCATGGCTATCTGATCGCCGCGTTTGCGGCAGGGCTGTTCGTCGATCCGGCCCCCGGCCCGGTTCTGGCCAATTACGGCGTCGACAACCTGCGGTTTCTGACGCCGGTATATTTCGGCGACACGCTGCAAGTGCGGCTGACCTGCAAGGAGATCAATCCGCGCGCCAATGCCGACCATGGTGAGGTGCGCTGGGATGCACGGGTGACCAACCAGGACGGGGCTGTGGTGGCGCAATATGACGTGCTAACCATGGTGGCGAAAACCTGGCCACCCACGGCCTGAGCCAACCGGAAGGATCTGCCGATGCCCGATGCGCGCCGCCTTGAAATGACCGTGCTGATGACGCCCGACATGGCGAATTTCAGCGGCAAGGTGCATGGCGGTGCCTTGCTGAACCTGCTGGACCGCGTGGCGTTTTCCTGCGCCTCGCGGTATTCTGGGCAGTATTCGGTGACGCTGTCGGTGGATCAGGTGACATTCAAGGAGCCGGTCCATGTGGGCGAGCTGGTCACCTTCCGCGCCTCGGTCAACCATGCCGGGCGCACCTCGATGGAGGTGGGCATCCGGGTGGAGGCCGAGAATATCCGCAGCGGGGCGCGGCGGCACACCAATTCCTGCTATTTCACCATGGTTGCGGTGGATGACACGGGCCGCCCGGTGCAGGTGCCGGAACTGGTGCTGGAAAGCGATCTGGACCGCAAACGCCAGCGCGCGGCAGAGCTGCGCCGGGCCTTGCGGCGCGAATTCGCGGCACGGCTGGACGAGGCCGCCGAAGCCAAGGGCATGACAGAGGACGAATGACCCAGATTTACGCCTATGACGGCATTGTGCCGGTGATTGATCCGCAGGCCTTTGTGCATCCGGCAGCGGTGGTGATTGGCGATGTGATCATCGGGGCCGCCTGTTATGTTGGCCCCGGCGCGGTGCTGCGCGGCGATTTCGGGCGGATCGTGCTGCACCCGGGCTGCAATGTGCAGGAGACCTGCGTGATCCACAGCTTTCCCGGCAAGGATGTGGTGATCGAGGAGTCCGGCCATATCGGCCACGGCGCGGTACTGCATGGCTGCCATATCGGGCGCAATGCGATGGTCGGCATGAATGCCGTGGTGATGGACGAGGCGGTGGTGGGCGAGAACAGCATCATCGCCGCCATGGCCTTTGTGAAGGCGGGGGCGGTGATCCCGCCGGGCAGCCTTGCCGTCGGATCGCCCGCCAAGGTGATCCGCAGCCTGACCGAGGAGGAGATCGCCTGGAAGCGGCAGGGCACCGGCGTCTATCAGCGTCTGGCGCTGGAGGCGCATGGCAAGCTGACCCCCGCCACACCGCTCAGCGCACCAGAACCCGACCGCCGCCGCGCCAGGGCACCGGAGTATGACCCGCTGATCCTGGAACGCGCAAAGTTCAGCGGACGGCCTTGATACCTTCAAGGATCAGTGTCGTCGCCACATCGGCGTAATCGTCGCGGCTGATCCGCCCGCCTTCCTTGAACCACATGTAGACCCAGTTCATCATGCCAAACAGCGACATGGTGACGGGCATCAGCAAGGGGCGTTCGCGGTCGTCCAACTCGGGGTTGATCTCGCGCAGCACCACCGAAAACCGCCGCACGATGCCGCGTTCCATCGCCATGATCTCGGCCTTTTGCGGATCTGACAGGGCCGAGGTGGCATTCAGCTGCACCTTGTGCTGGTTGTCGGCGCCACGATAGTTTTCCAGCACCGCCCCCACCAGCCGCCGCAAGCGCTGTTCGGGCGGCAACGAGGGGTCTTCGGCCGCCTCGATCGCGGCATCCAGACCTTCCAGATGGGTGATGATGATCGCAAAGATCAGCGCGTCCTTGCTGGGGTAATAGTGATACAGAAGTGCCTTCGACACCTGCGCATGTTGTGCGATTTGCGACATGGAGGCTTTCTCCATGCCCTGTTCCGCGAAAACCGCCGCGGCATTGTCGAGAATGCCACGCTGTTTTTCTTCAAAATCCGTCGCTCTTGTCCGAGCCATGTCACGTCACTTTCCTGCTTGCAGGGGGCCTGCAAAAAAGGGGGCCTTGCGGCCCCCTTCGGTGTATCGGCGGATCAGGGCCGAGTCATCGGCCTTGTGCCGCCCGGGGGTCATTCTTTCGGACGATTGTCCACCACCCGCTTGGCTTTGCCTTCAGACCGGGCAAGCCCGTTCGGATCGCGGACCTCGATCCGGGTCGAGACGCCGACGATGCTTTTGATGTGATGCGCCAGTTCCTTGGCAGATCTGGCGCGGTCGGCCTCGTCGGCCCCATCGGGGGTGCATTCCACGTGGACGGTCATGTTGTCCATCCGCCCGGCGCGGCCGAGTTCGATCTGGAAATGCGGCGCGAGGCCTTTGCATTTCAGGATCTGCTCCTCGATCTGGGTCGGGAACACGTTCACGCCGCGCAGGATGATCATGTCATCCGACCGCCCGGTGATCTTTTCGATGCGCCGCATCGCCCGCGCCGTGCCGGGCAGCAGGCGGGTCAGATCGCGGGTGCGATAACGCACCATCGGCAGACCTTCCTTGGTCAGCGTGGTAAACACCAACTCGCCCATCTCGCCATCAGGCAGCACCGCGCCCGTCACCGGGTCGATGATCTCGGGATAGAAATGGTCCTCCCAGATGTGCAGACCATCCTTGGTTTCCACACATTCACTGGCAACGCCCGGCCCCATCACCTCTGACAGGCCGTAAATATCCACGGCGTGCATGTCAAAGGCCTGCTCGATCTCGGCGCGCATCGCATTGGTCCAGGGCTCGGCCCCGAAGATGCCGACGGCGAGGCTCGACTCGCGCGGGTCGATGCCCTGCCGACGGAATTCATCCAGAATGGACAGCATGTAGGACGGTGTGACCATGATGATGCGTGGCTTGAAATCCTGCATCAACGTGACCTGGCGTTCGGTCATGCCGCCAGAGATCGGTACCACGGTGCAGCCCAGCCGCTCGGCCCCGTAATGCGCACCAAGCCCGCCGGTGAACAGACCATAGCCATAGGCGACATGCACGATATCGCCTGCCCGCCCGCCCGCCGCCCGGATCGACCGCGCCACCATATTCGCCCAGACATCAATGTCATGTTTGGTATAGCCCACCACGGTCGGCTTGCCGGTGGTGCCGGACGAGCCGTGAATCCGCACCAGCTGATTCTGCGGGACGGCGAACATGCCGAAAGGGTAGGTGTCGCGCAGGTCGGTCTTGGTGGTGAAGGGAAATTTCGCCAGATCGGCCAGAGTGGTCAGATCATCGGGATGCACGCCATGGTCATCGAACCGCTTGCGGTAGAAGGCCGAGTTTTCATAGGCATGTTTCAACGACCGCTTCAGGCGGTGAAATTGCAGGGCAGAGATTTCATCGCGCGAGGCGATCTCGATCGGCTCCAGGTCTCCGGGCCGGGGTGACAGGTCTTCCATGGTTTCCTCCCTCGAATGCGGCTGGCGGCTCAGGCCGGGTCCGGCAGATGCTGGCCTTTGACGGTGCGCGAATGGCCGCGAAATTCGGCCACAGGCTCGCCGTGCTGATTGGTGATGTGAATGTCGTAGATACCCGAGCGCCCCTTGAGCGAGACTTCCCGTGCCTCGGCGGTCAGGCGGTCGCCCAGACGGCCCGGGGTCAGATAGGTGATCGAGCAATGCTGCCCCACCACCACGGCATTGCGGCTGTTGCAGGCAAAGGCAAAGGCGCTGTCGGCCAGCGTGAAGATATAGCCGCCATGGCAATTGCCATGGCCGTTCGACATGGCCTCGGTCACGGTCATTTCCAGCATGGCCTCACCCGGGGCGACCCGGATCAGCGCCATGCCCAGCCGCTGCGAAGTGCTGTCATTGTGCCACATCGCCGCGGCGCAGGCCTCGGCCAGGGCCTGCGGATCGCGCGGGGCGGGGGGGAGAGGCGCGTTCATTTTCCCTTGAACTCCGCTTTGCGTTTTTCGAGGAAGGCCGTGACGCCTTCGGCATAATCGGCGCTGCGCCCGGCTTCCTGTTGCAGATCGCGCTCCATATCCAGCTGCGCGTCAAGGCTGTTGCTGGCGGCGGCCTGAATAAGGCGTTTGGTCAGCCCAAGGCCCAGCGTCGGCCCGGCAGCAAGAGACAGCGCCAGCGCTTCGGCTTCGGTCATCAGGGCGTCATCGTCGACGGCCTGCCAGATCAGCCCCCAGGCGGCAGCGGTTTCGGCGGGCAGGGGGGCGGCGGTCAGGGCCAGCGCCTTGGCACGCGGTTCGCCGAGAATACGCGCAAGGCTCCAGCTGCCACCCGCATCGGGAATCAGCCCGATTTTCGAGAAGGCCTGAATGAACTTGGCCGACCGCGCCGCCAGAACGATGTCGCAGGCAAGGGCGATATTCGCCCCGGCACCAGCCGCGACACCGTTCACCGCGCAGATCACCGGCTTTTCCAGCGCGCGAATCAGCCGCAGCGTCGGGTTGTAAAACCGGTCCAGCGTCTGGCCCAGATCGGGCACCGGGCCGCCTTTGCGCGGATCGCGGTCGCCCAGATCCTGCCCGGCGCAGAAGCCGCGCCCCGTGCCCGTCAGCAGCACGGCGCGCACGGCATCTTCGTCCTGTGCGCGCTGAAATCCGGCGCGCAGCGCCATATGCATCTCTTCGTTGAAGGAATTCAGCTTGTCTGGCCGGTTCAGCGTCAGGCGCAGAACGCCATCGGCCAGCGTCACCAGAACGGTGTCGGATTGGATCATCGGTTTCTCCCTCGCCTCGCGGAAAACGTCGCTGCGCCCAAGATTTTTGTTGCATAGACCGACCGGTCGGTCAATGATAAAGCGCAACCTGGGAGGAGGATGCCATGACATCGTTGTTCGACCGCCATCACGCCGTGCTGGATGCTGCTGTTGCGGCCCTGACGGATCGTGGGTTCTGGTCGCCCTTTTCCGAGGTGCCCAGCGGCAAGATCTATGGCGAAACCGCGCGCGAGGATGGCGCGGCGGCTTATGCGGCCTTGCTCAACACACCCTTTGCCTTGCCCGGCCATCCCGAATCCGGGCGCGTCGGGGCTGAACTGTCGCCTTGGGGGCCAGCGCTGGGAATCACCTATCCTGCCGCCGATGTGCCCAGCCTGATCGCCGCCGCCAAGGCCGCCGCAGGTGCATGGGCCGCGGCCACGCCCGAGGCGCGGGTGGGGGTCTGTCTGGAGATTCTGGCCCGGCTGAACCGGATCAGCTTCACCATGGCCCATGCCGTCAGCCACACCACGGGCCAAGCCTTTGCGATGGCGTTTCAGGCGGGCGGCCCGCATGCACAGGATCGCGGGCTGGAGGCGGTGGCGATGGCCTGGGCGGAAATGATCCGCTTCCCTGCCACCGCACGCTGGGAAAAGCCGCAGGGCAAGGCCGCGCCGATCCTGCTGGAAAAACACTGGACGCTGGTGCCGCGCGGCGTGGCGCTGGTGATCGGCTGCCAGACCTTCCCGACATGGAACAGCTATCCGGGGCTGTTTGCCAGCCTCGCCACCGGTAATCCGGTGATCGTGAAACCCCATCCCGCCGCGGTGCTGCCGCTGGCCCTGACAGTGCAGGTGGCGCGTGCGGTGCTGGTCGAGGCGGGCTTTCCCGCCGATGTGGTGCTGCTGGCCGCCGATGCGGCGGGGGCCGAGATCACGCAGGATCTGGTGCGCCACAAGGATGTGGCGATCATCGACTATACCGGCTCCACCGCTTTTGGCGACTGGGTGCGCCGCCATGCGGGCGAGGCGCAGGTTTTCACCGAAGAGGCGGGGGTGAACAGCATCACGCTGGCCGCCACCGATGATTTCGCGGCCACCTGCGCCAATATCGCCTTTTCGCTGGCGCTTTATTCCGGGCAGATGTGCACCGCGCCGCAGAATATCTACATCCCGGCAGGCGGAATCGACACCGATCAGGGCCATCAGAGCTTTGAGGCCGTGGCGCAGGCGCTGGCCTCGGCGGTGGATGCGCTGCTGGACGATCCGGCCCGTGCGGCAGGCCTCTGTGGCGCGATTGCCAATCCGGCCACGCTGGCGCGAGTGACGGCGGCGCGCAGCCTTGGCCGGGTGATCCGCGACTCAACCGCCCTGCCCGAAGGGCGCAGCGCCACGCCGCTGATGCTGGCGGTGCGCGCCGATGAGACCGGGGTGTATGAGGCTGAATGCTTCGGCCCGATCAGCTTTCTGATTGCCGTGCCGGATGCGGATACGGGCATCGCGCTTGCCGCCGATCTTGCGCGCCGCAAGGGCGCGATCACGGCGGCGCTGTATGACACGGACGAGGACCGCATCGCGCGGGCCATCGACGCGTTTGCGCAGGCCGGGGTGAATCTGTCGATCAACCTGACAGGCAATATTTTCGTCAACCAATCGGCGGCGTTCAGCGATTTCCACGTCACCGGGGCGAACCCGGCGGGAAATGCCAGCCTCACCGATACCGCCTTTGTCGCCAGCCGGTTCCGGCGGGCGATGTGGCGTCGCCCCACGGCGGCGTGACCACGCTTCAGCTTCACCGCGTTCTCTGGGAGGAGACCCTTATGAAGACCCTGACGACCACGGCCCTTGCCACCCTGATGGCCCTTGGCCTGACCACCGCCGCCAGCGCCGAAATCAAGATCGGCGCCACCGTCTCGGCCACTGGCCCCGCCTCGTTCCTCGGCGACCCCGAGGCCAAGACGCTGGAAATGCTGGTGGAAGAACTGAACGCCGCAGGCGGCATCAATGGCGAGGAAGTCGCGCTGGTGCTCTATGACGATGCGGGCGATCCGAACAAGGCGCGCACCTTCGCCACCCGTCTGGTGGAAGATGACGAAGTGGTGGCGATCATCGGCGGCAGCACGACCGGCACCACCATGTCGATCATCGCCGTGGCCGAAGATGCAGAGATCCCCTTCATCTCGCTGGCCGGGGCCATCGAGATCATTGACCCGGTCAAACCCTTCGTGTTCAAGACCCCGCATACCGACCGCATGGCCTGTGAAAAGATCTTCGAGGATATGAAGGCGCGGCAGATTGCAAAGATCGGCCTGATCTCGGGCACCGATGGGTTCGGCGCTTCGATGCAGGCGCAGTGCAAGGCGGTGGTCGGCAATTACGGCATCGAAATCGTCGCGGATGAAACCTATGGCCCGCAGGATGCGGACATGACGCCGCAACTGACGAACATCAAGGGCGCAGAGGGAATTCAGGCGATTCTGAACCCCGGCTTCGGGCAGGGGCCGTCGATCGTGACGCGCAACTATGCCCAGCTGGCGATCGACCTGCCGCTGTATCAATCGCATGGCGTGGCGTCTGACGGCTTTATCGAACTGGCCGGGGCGGCGGCTGCCGAAGGCGTGCGCCTGCCGGGCACGGCGCTGCTGGTGGCCGACCTGCTGCCCGACAGCGATCCGCAAAAAGCCATCGTCGCCGCCTATAAAACCGCCTTCGAGGCCAAGACCGGCACCCCCGTCGGCACCTTTGGCGGCTATGCCCATGATGCGTTCCGCATCCTGACCGATGCCATCACCCGCGCCGGATCCTCTGATCCTGCCGCGATCCGCGACGCCATCGAGGCAACCTCGGGTCTGGTCGGCACCACCGGCACCGTGACCATGTCGGCCACGGATCACCTCGGTCTGGATCTGAGCGCGTTCCGCATGCTGGAAATCAAGGATGGCGGCTGGACCATCGTCGAGTGACACAGACCCCGGCTGCCCCGTGTGGGGTGGCCGGGCCTGTCGCCGGGGCGCGCCTTGCGCCCATATCGCTGCATCCCAAGCCGGAGCGAACCCCTCCATGTCGGAACTCATGCAATTCCTCCTGTCGGGGGTGACGGTCGGCGCGGTTTATGCGCTTGTCGCGCTCGGCTTCACGATCATTTACAACGCCTCGGATGTGGTGAACTTCGCGCAAGGCGAATTCGTCATGCTCGGCGGCATGATCACCGTCTTTGCCTTCGAGGCGGGACTGCCGCTGCCCTTGGCGGCGGTGGTGGCCATTGCGGTTACGGCGGGCATCGGTGTGGCCCTGAACAAGCTGGCCATCGAACCGGCGCGCGGGGCACCGGTGGTGTCGCTGATCATCATCACCATCGGCGCGTCGATCTTCATCCGTGGCGTCACGCAGCTGACCTTTGACAAGCAGTTGCATCGCTTTCCGGCCTTTTCGGGGGATGATCCGATCCAGGTGCTGGGCGCGACCATCCTGCCGCAAAGCCTGTGGGTGATTGCGGGCGCATTGGCGGTGTTTGTCGGCCTGTTCTTCTTTTTCACCCGCACGCTGACCGGCAAGGCCATCCTTGCCACCTCGAACAACCGGCTGGCGGCGCAGCTTGTGGGCATCAATACCAATTGGGTGATGACCCTGTCCTTTGCGCTGTCGGCGGGCATCGGGGCGCTGGCCGGGGTGCTGGTCACGCCGATCACGCTGACCTCCTATGATGTCGGGATCGCGCTGGCGCTGAAGGGGTTTGCGGCGGCCATGCTGGGTGGCATGGGCAATCCGAAGGGCGCGCTGGTGGGGGGTATCCTTCTGGGCCTGTTCGAGGCGCTGACGGCGGGCTACCTGAGTTCGCAATACAAGGATGCCGCTGCCTTTGTGGTGATCCTTGCCGTGCTGTTCGCCATGCCGCAGGGCATCTTTGGCCGCAAATCGACGGATCGGGTGTGATGATGAAACTGTCCCCCAAATCCGCCACCCTGCTGGTTCTGGCGCTGCTGATTGCCATCACCCCGTTCTTCTTTCCCTCGGGTTATTATTACCGGGTCGGGGCGCTGATCTTCGTCAATGGCATTGCCGTGACGGGCATCGTGATCCTGACCGGCTATGCCGGGCAGATCAGCCTTGGCCATGCCGGGTTTGCCGGGATCGGTGCCTATGCCTGTGCGCTGGCCCCGGTGCATCTGGGCCTGCATCCGGCCCTGGCTGCTCTGCTCGGGGCGGTGATCTCTGCCCTGCTGGCCTATCTGGTCGGGCGGCCCATCCTGCGCCTGAAGGGTTATTACCTTGGGGTGGCGAGCCTTGGCTTCGGTATCCTTGTGTCAATGGTGCTGGCCAATGAACGCTGGCTGACCAAGGGCCCGGACGGTATCGAAGTGCCGGATCTGGGGCTGCGGGCGCTGCTGAAACAGGCGGGGTTGGACCTGTCGAATGCCGAATTCTGGTATGCGTTTTCCGGGCTGTGCCTGCTGATCGGGGCCTGGCTGGCGCTGAACCTCTATAACAGCCCGACGGGCCGCGCGCTGCGCGCCCTGCACGGGTCGGAAATTGCCGCAAGGACGGTGGGGGTGGATGTTACCCGGCTGAAATTGCAGGCCTTCGTGATTTCGGCAGTCTATGCCTCGGTCTCGGGCTCCCTGCTGGCCTTGCAGAACAAGTTCATCACCCCCGATGTGGCTGGATACATGCACTCGATCGAGATGGTCACCATGGCCGTGCTGGGCGGGGCCGGATCTGTGCTGGGTGCGATCTTCGGTGCGGGCATCCTGACGCTGCTGCCGCAGGTGCTGACGGTCTTTGCCGAATATGAACAGCTTCTGCTCGGTCTTGTGATGATGCTGGTGATGATCTTCATGCGCGACGGGCTTTTGCCCTCGCTCATGCGCCGGGTGCGGGGGAGGGACGAATGAGCCTGCTGCAAGTTGAAGGTCTGGGCATCACCTTTGGCGGCCTGCGTGCCGTGAACGATGTCAGCTTTGCCCTGAACCCCGGCGAGATCGTGTCGGTGATCGGGCCGAATGGCGCGGGCAAGACCACGCTGTTCAACATGATTTCGGGCGTATATCAGCCCGGCTCCGGCAAGGTGAAGCTGAACGGCGAGGATGTGACGGCGATGAGCCCGCATCTTCTGGCGCGGCGCGGCATGTCGCGCACCTTTCAGAACCTGCAAATCTTCCAGAGCATGACCGTGCTGGAAAATGCGATTGCTGGCTACCATCTGCGCGAAAGCGGCTCGGTTCTGGCTGATCTGCTGGGCCTTCCGGCCTCGCGCCGCCGGGCCGCACTGGCCGAAGAGGGCGCGCGCGCCTTGCTGGCGCGCGTCGGGCTGGAGCGTGCGGCGGAACGCGAGGCGGGCAATCTGTCTTACGGCGCGTTGAAACGGCTGGAGATTGCCCGTGCGCTGGCGCTCGACCCCAAGGTCTTGCTGCTGGATGAACCCGCCGCAGGCTGCAATGCCGTGGAAACCGAAGAGATCGACCATCTGATTGCCGAGGTTGCGGCCTCGGGCGTGGCGATCCTGCTGGTGGAACATGACATGAAGATGGTCATGCGCATCTCCAATCACATCGTGGTGCTGGACCATGGCGAAAAGATTGCCGAAGGCGATCCGGCTACGGTCAGCCGCAACCCGGCGGTGATTGCCGCCTATCTGGGCACCGAGGAGGCCGCACATGCTCACGGTTGAAGGGCTGCGTTCGCGCTATGGGCGCATCGAGGTGCTGCATGGCATCGACCTGCGCGTCGACAGCGGCGAGATCGTGACGGTGGTGGGGGCGAATGGCGCGGGCAAGACCACGCTGTTGCGCTGCCTGTCAGGGGTGCAGCCGGTGTCGGGCGGCACAATCACCTTCCGTGGCGAGGCACTGACGCCGGTGCCCGCCTACAAGCGGCTGCGCCGGGGGCTGGCACAATCGCCCGAAGGGCGGCAGATATTCACCAACCTGTCGGTCGAAGAGAACCTGCGGCTCGGGGCCTTCCTGTTCACCGATGATCGGGTGGACAAGGATATGGACGATGCCTTTCAGATGTTCCCGATCCTGAAGGAAAAGCGCAATCTGGCGGCGGGCGGCCTGTCGGGCGGGCAGCAGCAGATGCTGGCGATTGCCCGCGCCCTGATGGGGCGGCCCTCGTGCCTGTTGTTGGACGAGCCGTCGATGGGTCTGGCACCGATCCTTGTCAGCCAGATATTCGAAGTGGTGAAGGGTCTGAAGGCGCTGGATGTGACGGTGCTTCTGGTGGAACAGAATGCCTTTGGCGCGCTCAAGGTGGCGGATCGGGGTTATGTGATGGAAACCGGGCGCATCAGTATGGAGGGCGCGGCGGCAGAGCTGATTGCCGATCCGCGCATCCGTGAAGCCTATCTGGGGATATGAAATGAGCCTTGTCAGCATCGCCCGCGAGGGCAGCATCGCCGTTGTCACCATCGACAACCCGCCGGTCAATGCCCTGGGGCAGGCGCTGCGCCAGCAGCTGTGGGATGCGGTGGCGGCGCTGGATGCCGACGCCGCCGTGCAAGCGGTGCTGCTGATCTGCGCCGGGCGCACCTTCATCGCCGGGGCCGATGTCAGCGAGTTCGGCAAGCCGCCGGTCGCGCCGCATCTGCCCGATGTGGTGGCCCGGATCGAGGCGGCGGCAAAGCCCTGGGTCGCAGCGATCCATGGTGCGGCGCTGGGTGGTGGGTTCGAGGTGGCGCTGGGCTGCCGGTTCCGTCTGGCACTGGACAGCGCCTCGGTCGGGTTGCCCGAAGTGGGGCTGGGCATTGTGCCGGGGGCGGGGGGCACGGTGCGCACCCCGCGTGTGGCGGGCGTGGCGGCCGCGGTCGATCTGGTGACGGGCGGCAAGCCGCTCCGCGCGGCCAAGGCGCAGGCGCTGGGCCTGATTGACGCGGTTGTCAGCGGGGATCTGCGGGCGGCGGCGATTGCCTTTGCGCAGGAGGCCATCGGCAAGCCCTTGCCGCTGCCCGCCTCGGCCCGCCCGGTTGTGGCCCCGGAGGCGGGGTTCTGGGACGACCAGCAGGCCGCCATCACCAAACGTGCCAAGGGCGAGGTGGCACCGCTGCACGCGCTGGCCTGCCTGCGCAAGGCGACCGAGGTGCCCTTTGCCGAGGCGATGGCCTTCGAGCGCGAAACCTTCCTTGCCCTGCGCGGCTCGGATCAGGCGGCTGCGCTGCGCCATGTGTTCTTTGCCGAACGCGCCGCGCCCCGGCCCGCCCATCTGGGCGCGGCGCAGCCCTTGCCGCTGCGCGCTGCTGCCGTGATCGGCGGTGGCACCATGGGGGCGGGGATAGCTGCCGCCTTGCGGGATGCGGGCCTGCCGGTGACGCTGATCGAGCGGGATGCAGCGGCGTTGGAGCGTGGCGTGACCAATCTGCGCGCCATTTTCGACGGCGCGGTGGCGCGGGGCCGCCTGACCGAGGCGCAGGCGGCAGAGCGTTTGGCGGGCGTTACCGCCTCGACCGATTATGCCAGCCTCGCCGGGGCGGATCTGGTGATCGAGGCGGTGTTTGAAGAGATCGGCGTGAAACGCGCCGTCTTTGCGCAGGTGGCAGCGGTTTGCAGGCCCGATGCGGTGCTGGCCACCAATACCTCTTATCTGGATCCGGCGGCGATTGCGCAAGGTGTGCCCAATCCGGCGCGGTTTATCGGGCTGCATTTCTTCAGCCCGGCCAATGTGATGAAACTGCTGGAAATCGTGCCCACACCCGACACGTCGCCCGACGTGCTGGCCACCGGCTTTGCGCTGGCCAAGACGCTGGGCAAGATCCCGGTGCAGGCGGGCATCTGCGAAGGCTTCATTGGCAACCGCATCCTGAAACGCTACCGTGCCGGCGCCGAGGCCTTGGTGCGGCGCGGCGTTGCCATCGCGGCGGTGGATGCCGCCATGCGCGGCTTCGGCTTTGCCATGGGGCCGTTCGAGGCGCAGGATCTGGGCGGGCTCGACATCGCCTTCCTGCAACGCGAGGCAGCACGGGCCACCGGGCAGGACGTGCCAGAGACATTGGGCGACCTGTTGGTGCGGGCGGGCCGCAAGGGGCAGAAAACCGGCGGTGGCTGGTATGATTATGCGCCGGGGCAGCGCAAGCCGCAGCCCTCTGCGACCGTGGCCGATCTGCTGGCCGATCAGATCCGCGCGGAAGGCCAGATGGATGGCCCGGCGATTGCCGAACATCTGGTGGCCGAAATGGCGGCAGAGGGGCAGGCGATTCTGGCCGAAGGCATCGCCCGCCAGCCCGCCGACATCGACCTTGTGGAGATCCATGGCTACGGCTTTCCGCGCTGGCGCGGCGGGCCGATGTTTCATGCCCAAAACCGCGCCGGTTAATCGGGAACAGGCCCCCCGGTCAGTGTCGGCAGGGGGGCATCCAGCACCGCGCGCAGCTTGCGCGCCAACTCGTCCCGGCGATAGGGTTTTGACAGCAGCTGCACCCCGTGATCGAGCCGACCGTGATGCACGATGGAGTTTTCGGTATAGCCCGAGGTGAACAGCACCCGCAGCGACGGATACTCTGCACAGGCCTTTTCGGCCAGAAGCCGGCCCGGCAGCTCTCCGGGCATCACCACATCGGTGAACAGCAGCGTCACATCCCCGGCGGCACGGATGGCCGCCAGCGCCTCGCTGCCATCGGCGGCCATGGTCACGCGGTAGCCAAGGCTTTCCACCAGCCGCTTCACATGATGGCGCAGCGCCGGATCATCCTCTGCCGCCACGATATGTTCGCCCGCGCCCATCGGCACGATACCACTGGCGGGCATCAGCACATCTGCGCGCTGCTGCGCGGCACTGCGCGGCAGATAGAGGCTGACCGTGGTGCCCCGATCACGTTTCATAATGCATCTCCTCCTTCAGAATCCGGGTAGGGTCATGGACCTGTCTGCAATCTTATCAAGCGCTTGCCTTGGCCTGCGCGCGGCTATTTCCTGCAAGCCTATCCGAACCGCCTCGGTTTCGAGCGCGGCCAGCGGTATTTTCCATGGGGCGGAATACAGGATCTGTGTCGCGGGGAGGATCTGCGCGCGGATCAGTTTGTGGACAGATGCCACGCAGACGCCGAGCCGCTTGGCGGCAGCATCGACGCTCACGGTCTTCTCCTCCTCGGCCTCGGGATCATAGGGTGGGATCGCGAGCCTGTCGCGCAATTCAGCCACGCGGACGGTCGTCCATGTCTCGTCATCCTCAGTGCGGCAGCGCATCCGGTTGAGGGTCACGGCAAGTTCCCTGTCTGGCCAGTGCCCGCCAAGTTTGCGCAAGATGTCGGCAGCAGTGCGCTTTGGCCCCGGTGGGAAGCGACCGGTTCGGCGCCGGGCCAGCCTGACCTCGGTGTGGCGCCCGCCGATCCAGTGAATGAGCAGAACGAAGGCGTTCTCCGCCTGATCGATGTCGATCACCACTTCCTCGATCAGCAGGCGCACCAGTCGCTGCCGCGCGCGGGCATCGGTCCCGGCGGCATTCCATGCCGAGGGCAGGTCGGTGGCGAGCCGCAAGAGGACATCAGGATCGACCCCGGGCCTCGCGATGAGTTCTGCGCCCAAAGCGGCAAGTTTTTGCTCGACCGAGGCCACCCGCTCCAGGGCTGCGTTCCACCGCGCCTCCAGCGTGCGCGCAACATGCCGTTTGGCGGGATCGACATGCTCATATCGCCGCTCGGCCAGTTCCGCGGCGTATCGTGCCTCATCAAGCTCCTTCTCGACAGCAAGCCGCACCACCTCCTGTGCCCGGGTGGCCTGCTGTCCCGCCAATAGGGCAGCCTGCACGGCGCGGCCGGAGACCGCTTCGAGCAGTTGGCCGGTCACGGCCGCATCGATGCCGCCCCCGCCCGCACCGATGCAGAGCCCAGCCCCGACATGGCTGTCATCGCCCCGACATTGGTAACGATGGGACAGGTCGGTCCCGGTCTTGTAAAAGACCCGCATCATCCGGCCGCACCTTGCGCAACGCGCCATGCCGCTCAGCAGCGCCTGTCCGCCGCGCCCGGATTTGCGGGCCGTTCGCTTTTGCATATGCGCGTTCTCCCCCAGCAGGACGCGGTTCTCCTCATAGGCCTGCCAGTCGATGTATCCTTCGTGATTGCTCTTGATCAGCACGCCCCACTCCTCGATCGCCCGGTGATGGCCGCTGGTCTTGCGCGCCTCGCCCTCGACCACCGCCATCCGATTACCGGTCCGGCCGAAGGCATAGGCACCAGCGTAGACCGGATTATGCAGCACCTGCATCACGCTGTGATAGGCAGGCTTGCGCCAAGCGATCTTGCGCAGGGCACCGTTGCGCAGGACCACTGGCAGATGGACATCGGCCGCGCGCAGCCACAGGAACACCTGGCGACCGCTGCCAAGCTCGCGGAACTTGGCGAAGATCAGGTGGATGGCCTGCCGGACCCGCTCATCAGGATCCATCTCAATCCTGTCGTCCTCGCTCCAGCAGAACCCAGGCGGCAAGGTAAAGCGGAGTTCTCCCCGCTTCGCCTTCGCATCGCGGGCCGCCAGCCCACGTTGCCGCAGAAGACTGAGTTCGTATTCCGACATGGTGCCCTTCAGCCCCAGCAGCAGTCGATCATTCATTTGACGCGGATCGTAGACCCCCTCCGGGTCAACGACCAAGGCCCCCGTCAAGGCGCAGAGGTCAATCAGATGATGCCAGTCCCGGCCATTACGGGAAAGCCGCGAGGCTTCGATGCAATAGACCGCCCCCACCGTCCCGGCACAGACTTCCGCGACCAGACGCTGGAAGCCCGGGCGGGCAATCAGACCAGAGCCGGAGCGTCCCAGATCCTCATCGATGACCCGGACCTCGGCGAAGCCGGTGTCGCGGGCGGCTTCGGCCAGCTGGTATTGCCGCTTCTGGCTTTCGAGATTCCCGAGCACCTGAGCCATCGTCGACTGGCGAACGTAGACGAGTGCGCTGCGGGCAAGGTGCTCAGCGGTGATCTTTGCGTGCATCATGACCTGCGCCCTCCGCAATCTTGCCCGCCGCCATCAGCAGCAGGTCTGCCAATGCCTCCAGGATCGCCGGTGTCGCGGGCGCGGCCGGGGGGCGGTTCGGGCTGTCGTTCAGGTCCAGGCAGAGCTGACTCGGCGTCGCTTGCTTTTGTTGCGAGAGGGGTCGGGGTCGGCAGGGCATGCGTATCCTCCTCGGGAATCGATCCCCCACAGGATGACGCAAGCTGACCGTGACGCATTAGATCGAGTGTCTGTGCAAGCGACCGCAAGGCTTCGAGAGCAACAACCGGCGGGCCGCTTTCCATGCGTGCGCAATAGGCGGCATCGCACATCCAGGGGGGCAAAGTCCGGAAGAACCCCTGCCGTTCCTCGACCAGCACAGAGTCCGATCCGTGCCTGCGTCCCCCATCGCGCGCGCGTAGAACCCGCCCGTAAAGAGGGTGCCAAGGATATTCGATCCGCAAATCACGCAGTTGGTATGTGGAATGAAAGCCGATCACCAGACCGGGTTCGGAATAGATGTTCACATGCCCGCCCGACTGGCTGACAAAGCCATGCACCATCGACAGGCCCAGCCCTGAGCCCTTGCCGACGGGTTTGGTGGTGAAAAACGGGTCAAACGCCCGGGCAATCACATCGGCGGGCATGCCGCTGCCGGTATCCGACAGGGCAAGCCGCAGAAATTCGCCTTCGCGCGCGCCGGGATTGGTGGCGGCGTAATCGGCATCAAGGCGCACGTTGGACACCTCGATCATCAATTGCCCGCCCTCTGGCATCGCATCGGCGGCATTGACGGCAAGGTTGAGTAGCGCCGTCTGCAACTGGGTCGGATCTGCCTCGATCAGCCACAGATCCGCATCGGCCAGCATCCGCAGCGAAATATAGGCGGGCAGGGTGCGCAGCAGCATCCGGTTCAGTTCGGCCAGCACATCGCGCGGATCCAGCGCCAGCGGCCGCAGCGGCTGTTTACGGGCAAAGGCCAGCAGGCTGCCGATCAGTTCGGCCCCGCGTTCGGCGGCGTGCATCACCGCTTCGGCCATGGCGCGGCTGTCGGGATCGTGGCTGCGATCGGCCAGCAATTCGGCATTGCCTAGCATCACGGTCAGCAGGTTGTTGAAATCATGCGCCACACCGCCGGTCAGCTTGCCGATGGCCTCGAGCTTCTGGGTCTGGTGCAGCTTTTCGGCGGTTTCCACCTGGTCGCTGACATCCTGCACTGATCCGATGACGCGCAGGGCCTCGCCATCTTCGTCGCGCAGCGCCACCGCCCGTTCGCGCACATGCGCATAGGTGCCGTTGCCCCGGCGCAGGCGGTATTCGGCGCGCCACTCATCGCGCCGCCCCGCGGCAAAGGCACGGAACTGCCGCTCCAGCAGCGCGGACTCGTCGGGGTGCACTGCCCGCAGCCAGGGCGTTGGGCGCTTGTGCGTGCCTGCCCAATCCAGCCCGAAGTTTTCCAGCGCGCCATCCGAAAAGGTCACGGTATCGGCGCGCAGATCCATCTCATAGATCATGTCTGCCGCCACATGCAGCACGGCGCGCAGGCGTTCCTTTTCTTCGTGCAGGCTGCTGACATCGACGATGGAGCCGACAATGCGCTGCACTGCCCCATCCGGGCCGCGCGCCGCGGCGGCCCGGTCGATCACATGGGCGATGCGGCCATCGCTGCGATGCACGCGATAGCTCGTTTCCCAACGATCCACGCCGTAGGCGAGGGCCGTGGCTTCGGCGGCGAGCATTCGGGGCAGATCGTCACGATGAATCGCCGCGCGCCAGCTGCCCGGCCCCTCGATCCCCAGCTTGGGGTCATAGCCGAACAGGCGTGCATAGCTGTCACTGCGCCAGGCTGTCCCATCGGCCGGGGACCAAGTGTAGATCACATCCTGCGACGCTTCTGCCGCCAGCCGGAACCGTTCCTGCCCATCACGCAGCGCCGTCACATCGACGATGGAGCCGACACTGCGCGCCAGCCGACCATCTGCATTTCTGAAAAACCGCGCACGATCAATGACATGCGCATAATGCCCATCGGCGCGCGCAAAGCGGTATTCCTCGGTCCAGGTTTCGGCCCCCGAGGCCAGAGCCGCAGCATGACTTCGGCGGATGCGGTCGCGGTCGGTGGGGTGGATCAACTGGAACCAGCGGTCCACCGTGGCAGCACCCCCATGCGGGTCGTGGCCATACTGGGTCTGCAAAGCCTCGCTCCACCAATGCGTGCCGGTGTCGAAGTCGAGGATGAAAATCACATCGGTCGAAGCCGAGGTCGCCAGACGAAAGCGGTCCTCCGCCTCGTGAATCGCACTGACGTCGATCATGGAGCCGATCATGCGACGGGGTGCGCCGGTGCTGTCGCGCAGCAGGAACCCCCGGTCGATCACATGGGCAATGCTGCCATCCGCGCGCAGAAACCGATATTCGGCCTGCCAGATGTTCGATCCGTCCGGCGGATCGTTTTCCGTCGCCTCTGACATGCGCGCCCGGTCGTCGGGGTGAATTCGATCCAGCCAGCGCTCCAGCCGTTCCGGGAAAACCGCCGGGTCATACCCGAAGGTTTCGGCAGTTTCGGCCTTCCACTGGAGGGTGCCGCTCTGGATATCCCAGTCAAACACCACATGCCCCGCCGCCCGCGCCGCCAGACGATAGCGGCTGTCCCAGCCGGACAGCGCCAGAATGGCCGGGGCGTTTCTGCCCTGCCATGGCAGATCCATCTCATGCGCCGTCCAATCCGGCTGTTCCGCGATCAGCCGGGCGATGGTGTCGCGGTCGGGCAATGCGTCACCCGACAGGAGGCGCGCTGAGGCATTGGCAAATATAGCACGCCCGGCGGCTTCATCCAGAAGCCAGACCGGCTGCGTGATTCCGTCCAGATACTCTGTCTCTGTCATTGCGCCGTGGCCTGCCCGTGTTTTTTGCCACTATGGCGCATCTTCGTGGCCGAATTGAAGCGGCAGGTTCGCCCGGCGATTGAAATAGATGTGCAGGTGTGTCCCGTCAGGGCAGGCGGCAAGGCCGGGATATGCCGTCCACTGCCCAAGTCTGCGCCGCATTGCAGCAAAATCGGTCAGAAAATGAGCATCCCCCGTCATCCGCCCAAGAAAATGGCGATGATCTTTGCTGCAATGCCGCATTTTCCGCTTTCGTAAAACGGTCGGCAGGCAACTGCCTCGCCGACGTGGGCGCCGGGCTCTGCGCCACGCCCGCCACGACGAAACACAGGACGGCCAGCCCGCCTTTGCCTGCGGGGACAATCCGGTCGCAAAACAGGGGTGAGAGATGAACGCAATCAAACATGCGATGCTCGGGGGGGCGATAGCGCTTTCTCTGGCGGGGACCGCGCAGGCCCAGGAGGAAACGATCAAGGTCGGCGTGCTGCATTCGCTGTCGGGCACGATGGCGATTTCGGAAACCACGCTGAAAGACACGATGCTGATGCTGATCGACGAGCAGAACGCCAAGGGCGGCCTGCTGGGCAAGAAGCTTGAGGCGGTTGTGGTCGATCCGGCCTCGGACTGGCCGCTGTTCGCGGAAAAGGCGCGCGAATTGCTGACCGTCTCGAAGGTCGATGTGATGTTCGGCTGCTGGACCTCGGTATCGCGCAAATCGGTGCTGCCGGTGATCGAAGAGCTGAACGGCCTGCTGTTCTACCCCGTGCAATACGAGGGCGAGGAATCGTCGAGGAACGTGTTCTACACGGGCGCTGCACCAAACCAGCAGGCGATCCCGGCGACCGATTATTTCCTGGATGAACTCGGCGTTCAGAAGTTCGCGCTGCTGGGCACGGATTACGTCTATCCGCGCACGACCAACAATATTCTTGAGGCTTATCTGATCTCCAAGGGCATCCCGAAAGAGGATATCTTCGTCAACTACACCCCGTTCGGCCATTCGGACTGGTCCAAGATCGTGGCCGATGTGGTGGCGCTGGGGGCAGATGGCAAGAAGGTCGGCGTGATCTCCACCATCAACGGCGATGCCAATATCGGCTTCTACAAGGAACTGGCGGCGGCGGGTGTGTCGGCGGACGAAATTCCGGTGGTGGCCTTCTCGGTCGGGGAAGAGGAACTCTCGGGCCTCGATACCTCTAACCTCGTCGGCCACCTTGCCGCGTGGAACTACTTCCAATCGGCAGATGTGCCGGTGAATGCCGAATTCATCACCAAATGGAAGGCCTTCGCCGGGGAAAAACGCGTGACCAATGACCCGATGGAGGCCACGGTGATCGGCTTCAACATGTGGGTCAAGGCGGTCGAGGCGGCAGGCAGCACCGAAGTCGACAAGGTGCGCGCGGCGATGTACGGGCTGGAAGTGCCGAACCTGACCGGCGGCACCGCCAAGATGCTACCGAACCACCATCTGACAAAGCCGGTGCTGATCGGCGAGATTCAGGCGGATGGCCAGTTTGACATCATCAGCCAGACGGAACCGGTGCCCGGCGATGCCTGGACCGATTTCCTGCCGGAATCCAAGGTGCTGGAGTCCGACTGGGCCGAACTGGATTGCGGCATGTACAATTCCAAAACCAAGACCTGCGTGCAGATCAAATCCAACTATTGATCGGGCCGGGGCTTGCGCCCCAACCGCATCCTGACGGGGCCACGCTGGCCCCGTCCCCTCCGCCGCGAACCGCAGGGACACATGCGCCACCTCATATCCGCCCTTTTCGCAGCCCTGCTCTGGGTGCTGCCGCAGCTTGGCGCCAGTGCGGCCTACGCCGAAGGCGCAGCCGCCGCGATCCTCGCCACCCACCGCGACCAGATCGTCAAGCCCTCGCGCCAGACCATCGGCCCGGTGATTGCCGAACTGGCCGCCTCGGGCGATCCCGCCGCCGCCCGGATCCTTGCCGCATGGGAGGCCAAGGGGCTGGGCCTGCGCAAGGCGGATGGCCGCTTCTTTTTCATCACGCCAACCGCGGAGGGCTATGCCCTGACCGCGCTGGATGGCAGCGAGGCCGGAAGTGCCGCGAAACCCGAGGTGACAGAGCTGAAACCCAATGCCGGCGTGCGCGGGCTGATTGCCACGGCGCTGGTGCAATTCACCCTGTCGGACCCCGATCCCGCCGCCCGCACCGCCGCCCTCACCTCCATCGCCCGCGATCCGGCCGCCGCGCATCTGGCCCCGCTGCGGGCCGCCATCGACAGTGAAACCGACCCGGCGCTGAAGGCGCAGAAACAGCGGCTGGAACGGCTGCTGACGCTGCAATACGGGGCGGATGCCGCCGAACGCGTCGCCGCGATCAACAGCTTCGGGGCCGATCTGGGGCTGGATCTGCGCGGCGCGCTGAACCCGCTGACCGCCACCACCCGCGCCGCCTTTGCTGGCGACCCGCCCGCAGGCAGCAATATCGCCCGCAGCCTGACCCCCGGCAAGGATCTGCCCGCAACCGAAGCCTATGACCTGCTGGTCGCGGCCAACCTCGCGCCCGCCCGGCTGACGCTGGAAGACCAGCGCGCGGCGCTGGCCGCCAATCTGGCCGATGGCGCGGTGGGCGGGGTGGCGCTGGCCGATCTGAACAGCCGCGCCGCGCGTGACCGCGCCTATACCGAGCTGGAACAGGCAGGAAGCGTGCCCACCGCCGCCACCGATGACGAGGTGGCCGCCGCCCTGCGCACGCATCGCTTCGTTGATGTCTATGCCGAACCGGATCCCGCCGTCACCACGGCGGCAGCAGCAGCCCTCTCGCGCATCGGCACCGTGGTCGGCGCGATGCAGGCCGCCGATCTGGCGCTCGATGCCATCTCGCTCGCCTCGATCTATTTCCTCGCCGCCATCGGCCTCGCCATCACCTTTGGCGTGATGCGGGTGATCAACATGGCGCATGGCGAATTCATCATGCTGGGCGCCTATACCGGCTATGTGGTGCAGCTTTTCGTGCCGAACTACACGCTGTCCATCGTGCTTGCCCTGCCGCTGGCCTTTGCCGTCACCTTCGCGGCAGGCGTGGCGATGGAGCGGCTGGTGATCCGCCATCTCTACAAACGCCCGCTGGAAACCCTGCTGGCCACCTTCGGCATCTCCATCGCGCTGCAACAGATCGCCAAGAACATCTTCGGCACACAGGCCCGCCCGCTCACCGCGCCGGGCTGGCTGGATGGCGCACTGGTGCTGAACGACGTTGTGTCCATCAGCTATATCCGCATCGCCATCTTCGTGCTGGCGATGCTGTTCCTCGGCTTTTTCCTCTGGTTGATGAAACGCACCCGGCTGGGGCTGGAGGTGCGCGCGGTGACGCAAAACCCCGGCATGGCCGCCAGCATGGGCATCAACCCCGACCGCATCAACATGCTGACCTTCGGCATCGGCTCGGGCATCGCGGGCATCGCGGGCGTGGCCATCGGCCTTTTCGCCAAGGTCACCTCCGAGCTCGGCTCCGACTATATCGTGCAAAGCTTCATGACCGTCGTGGTCGGCGGCGTCGGCAATATCTGGGGCACGCTGGCCGGGGCCTTCCTGATCGGCACGCTGCAAAAGGGCATTGAATGGCTGAACCCCTCCAACACGCTCGCCGCCCAGACCTACATGATCATCTTCATCATCATCTTCATCCAGTTCCGCCCGCGCGGCATCATCGCGCTCAAGGGCCGGGCCGCAGGGGATTAAAAGCATGACCTCCCGCGTTTCCTCCGCTTCGCCCCTTCATCTTGGCCCAAATATCCTGGGGGTCCGGGGGCAAGCCCCCGGTTCCACGACCGGAGACCCGCAATGACCCAGAGCTTTCTTGCCAGAAACCCCTCGGTGCTGATTTTCCTGACCTGCCTTGCGCTGTTCACCCTGATGGTGACGCTGCTGTCCGAGGCGACAGGCCTGTCGCTTCTGTCCACCTCAATGGTGAAAACGCTGGGCAAGACCCTCTGCCTCTGCCTGATCGCGCTGGCGATGGATCTGATCTGGGGGTATGCGGGCATCCTGTCGCTGGGCCATTTCGCGTTTTTCGCGCTGGGCGGTTACATGATCGGCATGTGGCTGATGTATGCGCGCACCGAAGAGATCGTGGTGGCGGCACTGGCGCAAAGCCCGCTGCCCGCCACGCCCGAAGAAATCCGTCAGGGTATCGCCACGCAGATTTTCGGAGTGGTAGGCGCTTCGGATTTTCCGCCGATCTGGGCCTTTGCCCATAGTTTGCCGCTGCAACTCCTGCTCACGCTGCTGGTGCCGGGGGCGCTGGCGCTGGTGTTCGGCTGGCTGGCCTTCCGCAGCCGCGTCACCGGGGTTTACCTCTCGATCCTGACGCAGGCGATGACGCTGGCCCTGGCGCTCTATCTTTTCCAGAACGATTCCGGGCTGCGCGGCAATAACGGCCTGTCGGGGTTGCAGAACATCCCCGGTCTGGGCGCGGTGCCGCAGGCGGATCTGTCGATCTGGTTCTTCTGGGCCTCGGCGCTGGCGCTCGGGCTGGGGTATCTGCTGCTGGCCTGGCTGGTTTCGGGCAAGTTCGGCTCTGTCACCCGTGCGATACGGGATGATGAACAGCGGGTGCGCTTTCTGGGCTATTCGGTCGAAGGCTACAAACTGTTCCTGTTCACGCTGACGGCGCTCATCGCGGCCATTGCGGGCGCGCTCTATTACCCGCAGGCGGGCATCATCAACCCGGCAGAGCTGGCCCCGATTGCCTCGATCTATCTGGCGGTCTGGGTCGCCATCGGCGGACGCGGGCGGCTGTATGGCGCGGTGATCGGCGCGGCGCTGGTCACCCTTCTGTCCAGCTGGTTCACCGGCGGGCGCATCCCCGATATTCCGCTGGGCTTTGCCACGTTGAAATGGGTGGACTGGTGGCTGGTGCTGCTGGGGCTTGGCTTTGTCTGTGTCACCCTGTTTGCCCCCAAAGGTGTCGGCGGGCTGTTCGACTGGCTGCAAGGCCTGCGCAGCCCGGACCGCAAGGGGGCGCCACTTGGCCCCGATGACAGTGCCTTTCAGGAACGGGAGGCACAGGAATGAGCGCGCTGCTTGAAGTTTCGGGCGTCTCGGTCAGCTTTGATGGTTTTCGCGCCATCAACAACCTGAGCTTTTCCATCGGTGCCGCCGAGTTACGCGCCATCATCGGCCCCAATGGCGCGGGCAAAACCACCTTCATGGATATTGTCACCGGCAAGACCCGCCCGGACGAGGGCACGGTGCGCTTTGGCGCGCGGCCGGTGTCGCTGCTGTCCTTGTCCGAGGCGCAGATCGCCCGCGCCGGGATCGGGCGCAAGTTCCAGCGCCCGACGGTGTTCGAGGATCAGACTGTGGCCGAAAACCTGACCATGGCGCTGAAAGCCGCGCGCGGCCCGTTCCGTGTGCTGTTCTGGAAGGAAACCCAGGCGGATCGGGACCGGGTGGCGGCTTTGGCCGCCGAGGTCGGGCTGGGGGATCAACTGGCCCGCAAATCCGGCGAGCTGAGCCATGGCCAGAAGCAATGGCTGGAAATCGGGATGCTGCTGGCGCAGGAGCCGCGCCTGCTGTTGGTGGATGAACCCGCCGCAGGCATGACACTGGCCGAACGCGAACACACCACCGCGCTGCTGGTCGACATGGCCAAGACTCGCGCCGTGGTGGTGGTGGAACATGACATGGAATTTGTGCGCCGCCTGAACTGCAAGGTGACGGTGCTGCACGAAGGCTCGGTGCTGGCCGAGGGATCCTTGGATCACGTCACCAGAAATCCTGACGTGATCGACGTTTATCTGGGGCGATGACATGCTGAAAACCGAAGGTCTCACCCTGCATTACGGCGGCTCGCAGATCCTGCACGGCATCTCGATGGAGGCGAAGGCGGGCGCTGTGACCTGCATCATGGGCACCAATGGTGTTGGCAAGACCTCGTTGCTGAAGGCGATGGCGGGCACCCATCCACGCTCGGCCGGGCGGCTCTGGCTCGACGGGCAGGAGGTGCCGAAATGCCCGCCGCAGGCCATGGCCAAACGTGGGCTGGCGGTGGTGCCGCAGGGGCGCATGATCTTTCCGCTGCTGACCGTGACGGAAAACCTGCAAACCGGCTTCAGCCTGCTGCCGAAAGCCGATCACAGGATCCCGGCCGAGATCTATGACCTGTTTCCGGTGCTGAAAGACATGGCGCATCGGCGTGGCGGCGATCTGTCGGGCGGGCAGCAACAGCAGCTTGCCATCGCGCGGGCAATGATCATGCGGCCCAAGGTCTTGTTGCTGGATGAACCCACCGAAGGCATCCAGCCCAATATCATCCAGCAGATCGGGCGGGTGATCAGCTATCTGAAGGGGCGGGGGGGTATGGCGATTGTGCTGGTCGAGCAGTATTTCGAATTCGCCTATGATCTTGCGGATCAGTTCTATGTGCTGAAACGCGGCGCGGTGGCGATGGAGGGCAGCAAGGCCGCCCTGACCAAGGACAGCCTGCGCGCCACCGTCTCTGTCTGACCGTGATTACCAGGCCAGCAATTCCTCGTCCATGCCGCCTGCCACCGCCGTCAGCAGCCAGTCGCGGAACGCGACCAGCGGCGGATAGGCCTCGCCGATGCCGGGCCAGACAAGGTAATAGCTGCCGGCGCTGGGCACTGGCCCGCCCCAGGCATCCACCAGCCGGCCATCGGCCAGTTCGGCCTTGGCCAGGAATTCGGGCAGCAGTGCAATGCCCATGCCATAGATGGCCGACTGGATCATCGGCGCGAACTGGTCGAACAGCATGCCCAGCGGCACCGAAGCGCTGACGCCATGATGCGCGAACCACCCCGCCCAGGCATTGGGCCGGGTTTCCAGTTGCAGCAGCGGCAGCCCTGCCAGATCGCCCGGCCCGCGCACCGGATGGCTGGCCAGAAAGCCGGGGGCGCAGCAGGCGACCATACGTTCATCGAACAGCTTGGCAAAGCCCGCCTCGGGCCAGGTCGGCTCGCCAAAATGGATCGCGGCGTCGAATCCCTCTTCCGCGAAATCGAAGGGGCGCAGACGGGTGCCAAGATTGATCGTCACCCCCGGGTGCTGGGCCAGAAACCGCGGCAGGCGCGGTGCCAGCCAGCGGGTGCCGAAGGTCGGCAGGATCGACAGCGCCAAAGTGCCCCCCCCGGTATTTGAACGCACCCGCATCGACGCCCGGCTGATCAGATCCATCGCCTTGGCCACATCGCGGCCATAGGCCAGCGCGTTTTCGGTGGGCACCAGCCGCCGCCCCTCGCGCCGGAACAGTTGCACGCCCAATTGCGCCTCAAGGTTCTGGATCAACCGGCTGACCGCGCCCTGGGTCAGGCTCAGATCCTGCGCTGCGGCCAGTGTGCTGCCGGTGCGCAGCACGGATTCAAACCCCATCAACAGGCTGATGGACGGAAGCAGGCGGCGCGGCGTGGCCATTCGTATTCCTTTTGAGCATAGAATAACGTCAATCTATCGTTATTCAGCGGCGAAACAATCCCCTATACACATATGCAACACAGCATCCGAAAGGCGCAACAGCATGGCACTGAAACCGAAAGACGCCCCCGATCTGGGCCGGTTCGATTGGGAAGACCCCTTCCGCATGGAAGACCAACTGACCGAGGAAGAGCGGATGCTGCGCGATGCGGCCCGTGCCTATGCGCAGGAAAAGCTGCAACCGCGCGTGACGGCGGCTTACCGCGAAGAAACCACCGACCCGGCGATCTTCCGTGAAATGGGCGAGATGGGTCTGCTGGGCGTCACCGTGCCCGAAGAATACGGCGGCATCGGCGCGTCCTACGTCGCCTACGGTCTGGTTGCCCGCGAAGTGGAACGGGTCGACAGCGGCTATCGCTCGATGATGTCGGTGCAATCCAGCCTCGTGATGTATCCGATCTACGCCTACGGCTCGGAAGAGCAGCGGATGAAATATCTGCCAAAGCTGGCCAGCGGCGAATATATCGGCTGTTTCGGGCTGACCGAACCCGATGCCGGCTCTGATCCGGCAGGCATGAAGACCGTCGCCCGCAAGACGGCGAATGGTTATGTGCTGAACGGCGCGAAGATGTGGATCTCCAACGCGCCGATTGCGGATGTGTTCGTGGTCTGGGCAAAATCCGAGGCACATGGCGGTAAAATTCGCGGTTTCGTGCTTGAAAAAGGCATGAAAGGTCTCTCGGCGCCGAAGATTGGTGGAAAGCTCTCCCTCCGCGCTTCGGTGACCGGCGAGATCGTGATGAAGGATGTCGAGGTCGGCGAGGACGCGCTGCTGCCGAATGTCGAAGGCCTGAAAGGCCCGTTCGGCTGCCTCAATCGCGCCCGTTATGGCATCAGCTGGGGTGTGCTGGGTGCCGCAGAGTTCTGCATGCACGCTGCCCGCCAATACGGTCTGGACCGCAAGCAGTTCAACCGGCCACTGGCCCAGACCCAGCTCTATCAGCTGAAGCTGGCCAATATGATGACCGACATCAGCCTTGGCCTGCAAGCCAGCCTGCGCGTTGGTCGCCTGCTGGACGAGGCAAATGCCGCGCCCGAGATGATCTCGATCGTGAAGCGCAACAATTGCGGCAAGGCGCTGGAAATCGCCCGCCATTCCCGTGACATGCACGGCGGGAACGGCATTCAGGAAGATTTCCAGATCATGCGCCATATGGTGAACCTTGAAACGGTCAACACCTATGAGGGCACGCATGACGTTCATGCGCTGATCCTCGGCCGTGCCATCACCGGCCTGCAAGCTTTCTTCTGATCCGGTTCAGCCCCCGCCGGGCGCCAGACGGCCCTGGCGGGGGATCGGATCAGATTGCACCACAGATAGGGAAAAGACCCGGCATGGATCGCGCCGACATCGTTCACGACAATTTCCTGCGTCGCGTTGCGGCGCGGGACTTCTCGCATGGCAACGCCCCTTCGGGGGCGCTTTCGTCGTTTCAGGCGGTGGAAATCTATCGCGCTGCCTGTCTGTCCCGCGCGCTTGACCGGCAGAGCCGGGTGATGCAGCGGGCCGGGCAGGGGTTCTATACCATCGGCTCCTCGGGGCATGAGGGGTTGGCGGCGGTCGCCGCTGCCCTGCGCCCGACCGACATGGCCTTTCTGCATTACCGCGACGCGGCCTTCCAGATCGCGCGCAGCCAGCAGGTGCCGGGGCAAAGCATCGCCTGGGACATGCTGTTGTCCTTTGCTGCCTCCAGCGAGGATCCGATTTCCGGCGGACGGCACAAGGTGCTGGGGTCAAAGGCGCTGAGCATCCCGCCGCAAACCTCGACCATCGCGTCGCATCTGCCGAAAGCGGTGGGGGCGGCCTATGCGGTGGGCGCAGCGCGGCGGCACCGCCCCGAACATGCCGAACTGCCCGAGGATGCGATTGTCTATTGCAGCTTTGGCGATGCCTCGGCCAACCACTCCACCGCGCAGGGGGCGTTCAACACTGCGCAATGGACCAGCTATCAGTCGATCCCGCTGCCTTTGCTGTTCTGCTGCGAGGATAATGGCATCGGCATTTCCACCAAGACGCCAAAGGGCTGGATCGGTGCCACCTTCAGTACGCGCCCCGGCCTGAAATACTTTGCCTGTGACGGGCTGGACATCTTTGATGCCTATGCGACGGCGCAAGAGGCGGCGCATTATGTGCGGACGCGGCGCAAGCCCGCCTTCCTGCATATCCGCACCATCCGCCTGTATGGCCATGCCGGGGCCGATATGCCCACCACCTATCTGCCGCGCGAAGAGGTGGAGGCCGAAGAGGCGCAAGACCCGCTGCTGCATATGGTGCGGCAAATGGCAGAATCGGGGGCGATGACGCCCGAAGCGGCGCTGGCCGTCTATACCGACACCAATGCGCGTGTGGCCCGCATCGCCGGGCAGGCCGTCACTCGTCCGCGCCTGACCACGGCAGAAGGCGTCATGGCCTCGATCATTCCGCCCAAACGCGCCTGCCGCGCCACCAACGGACCCAGCGCCGAGGCCCGCGAGGCGGTGTTCGGCAGTGACATGAAGCAGATGAACGATCCGCAGATCATGTCGCGCATCATCAACTGGGCGCTGACCGATCTGATGCTGGATCACCGCGAAATCGTGATGATGGGCGAGGATGTGGGCCGCAAGGGCGGCGTCTATGGCGTGACGCAGAAGCTTCACACCCGCTTTGGCCCCGACCGGATGATCGACACGCTGCTGGATGAACAGTCGATTCTGGGCCTTGCCATCGGCATGGCGCAGAACGGCTTTGTGCCGATGCCCGAGATCCAGTTCCTTGCCTATCTGCACAATGCCGAGGATCAGCTGCGCGGCGAGGCGGCGACGCTGCCCTTCTTCTCCAATGGCCAATATACCAACCCGATGGTGCTGCGTATTGCGGGACTGGGGTATCAGAAGGGCTTTGGCGGGCATTTCCACAATGACAATTCGGTGGCGGTGCTGCGCGACATTCCGGGGCTGATCCTTGCCTGCCCGTCGAACGGGGCCGATGCCGCGCGGATGCTGCGTGAATGCGTGCGGCTGGCGCGTGAGGAGCAGCGGCTGGTGGTGTTCCTGGAACCCATTGCGCTCTATCCGATGCGCGATCTGCATGGCGACAAGGATGGCGGCTGGATGACCCGCTATCCCGACCGCAGCGAGGTGATCCCTTATGGCGAGGTGGGTGTGCAGGGCGCGGGCGATGATCTGGCGATTGTCACCTTCGGCAATGGCACCTATCTGAGCCATCAGGCCGAGCCGCTGCTGCGCGAGGCGGGTATCAAGACCCGCATCATCGACACGCGCTGGCTGTCGCCCTTGCCGAAGGCGGCGCTGACCGCAGCGGTGCAGGGGGCCAAGCGCATCCTGATCGTCGATGAAACCCGCCACACCGGCGGTCTGGCCGAGGCCTTCATGGCGCATTTCCATGAGGCCTGTCCGGGCGTCAAACTCGCCCGCATCACCGCCGAGGACAGCTTTATTGCCACCGGCCCGGCCTATGCCGCCACCATGCCCTCGCGGGACAGCATCGTGGCCGCCGCCAAGGAGATGATGCAATGACCGCCAAGAAAACCGCCGTTGTCATCTGCCCCGGCCGGGGCACCTATACCAAGACCGAACTCGGCTATCTGAAACGGCATTTCAAGGATGCCGCTCTGATGGCCGATTTCGACACCCGCCGCGCCAGTGCCGGGCAGGAAACGCTGACCGCGCTGGACGGGGCCGCCACCTATTCGGTGTCGAAACACACGCGCGGCGACAATGCCAGCGCTCTGATCTATGCCAGCACGCTCGCGGATTTCCGCGCCCTCGACGGGGTGGAGGTGGTGGCCGTCACCGGCAATTCGATGGGCTGGTATTCGGCGCTGGCCTGCGCCGGGGCCTTGACCGCCGAAGCCGGGTTCGAGGTGGTCAATACCATGGGCACCTTGATGCAGGAGCGGTTGATTGGCGGGCAGCTGATCTATCCGTTCGTGGATGAAAACTGGCAGCCAAACCCCGCGCACAAGGCCGAGCTTCTGGCGCTGGTGGCACGGATCGACGCGCCGGGCCAGCGGCTCGCCCTGTCGATCGACCTTGGCGGGATGCTGGTTCTGGCGGGCGACGAGGCCGGTCTGAAAGCCTTCGAGGCCGCCGTTCCGGTTGTGCAGGGGCGGTTTCCGATGCGGCTGGCCAATCATGCGGCCTTCCATACCGCCTTGCAGGCCCCGGTGGCCGAGGCGGGCCGGGCGCGGCTGTCGCCCGCGCTGTTTGGCCAGCCCGATCTGCCGTTGATCGACGGGCGTGGCCATATCTGGTGGCCCGGAGCAGTGGATACCCACAAGCTGTGGGATTACACGCTGGATCATCAGGTGGTGCAATCTTATGATTTCACCAAGGCCATCACCCATGCCGCACGCGAATTCGCGCCGGATCTGTTCATCATCACCGGCCCCGGCACCACGCTGGGCGGGGCCGTTGCGCAATCGCTGATCCTTGCGGATTGGCGGGGGATGCGCTCCAAGACCGATTTCCAGAACAACCAGAACGCGGCCCCGCTGCTGGTCTCCATGGGTATGGATGACCAGCGCCGCACCGTCACCAAGGGAGACTGACATGACTCACGCCGACATTCTCAAGGCCGCTGGCCTGACCGCCGCCGAACTGACCGGCGGCACGCTTGCCGTGCGTTCGCCCATCGACGGCGCGCTGCTGGCCGATGTGCATGAAACGCCCGCCGCCGACATGCCCGCCATCATCGCCAAATCGCAGGCGGCGTTCAAAACTTGGCGCACGGTTCCGGCTCCGCGTCGCGGCGAGCTTGTGCGCCTGCTGGGCGAAGAGCTGCGCGCCGCCAAGGCCGAACTTGGCGCGCTGGTGACGCTGGAGGCGGGCAAGATCACCTCCGAAGGGCTTGGCGAAGTGCAGGAGATGATCGACATCTGCGACTTCGCCGTGGGCCTGTCGCGGCAGATCTATGGCCTGACCATCGCCTCGGAGCGCCCCGGCCACCGGATGATGGAAACCTGGCACCCGATGGGGCCCTGCGGCGTGATCAGCGCCTTCAACTTCCCGGTTGCGGTCTGGTCGTGGAACGCGGCGCTGGCGCTGGTCTGCGGTGATCCGGTGATCTGGAAACCGTCGGAAAAAACCCCGCTGACCGCGATTGCCTCGATGAAGATCATGGACCGCGCGCTGGCCCGCTTTGGCGATGCGCCGGACGGGCTGTGCCAGCTGGTGATCGGCGGCCCGGCCGTGGGCGAGGCGCTGGTCGCCTCCAAGGATGTGCCGATCCTGTCGGCCACCGGCTCCACCCGGATGGGCAGCATCGTCGGCCCGAAGGTCGCCGCCCGCTGGGGCCGCCCGATTCTGGAACTCGGCGGCAACAATGCGATGATCGTGGCCCCCTCGGCCGATCTGGATATGGCGGTGCGCGCCATCGTGTTTTCGGCGGTCGGCACCGCCGGGCAGCGCTGCACCTCGCTGCGCCGTCTGATCGCGCATAATTCGATCCGCGCCGATCTGGTGGCCAAGCTGGCCAAGGCCTATGCCTCGCTGCCGATCGGGGATCCGCGCAAGGCGGGCACGCTGATCGGGCCGCTGGTCGATCAGGGTGCACGCGACCGGATGCTGGCGCAGCTTGACAAGGCCCGCGCCGAAGGCGGCGTCGTGCATGGCGGTGCCGCGATCGAAGGCGTGGCGGGCGGGGCCTATGTCACCCCGGCGCTGGTCGAGATGCCGGAACAGACCGAGACGGTGCGCGAAGAAACCTTCGCCCCGATCCTCTATGTTCTGGGCTATGACACGTTTGACGAGGCCGTGGCGATCCAGAATGATGTTCCGCAGGGCCTGTCGTCCTGCATCTTCACGCTGAACCTGCGCGAAGCCGAGGCCTTCCTGTCGGCTGCGGGATCGGATTGCGGGATTGCAAACGTCAATATCGGCCCCTCGGGGGCCGAGATCGGCGGAGCCTTCGGCGGCGAGAAGGAAACCGGCGGCGGGCGCGAAAGCGGCTCGGATGCGTGGAAGGGCTATATGCGCCGCCAGACCAATACGATCAACTATTCCGCCCAACTGCCTCTGGCACAGGGCGTGAAGTTCGACTTCTGATCAGAACCGGAAGTGGCGGGCAATTTGCCCGCCACTTCGTCAATATGACGAGAAATCGCTACATTACCGCAGGAATAACCAGAGAAATCGCCATCTCTGCAAGCGACACTCCTCTTCGACAGACAGCCCGGACCGGGCAGGACGAAGAAGGAAAACGCCATGTCATTCAACAAGATCGCAGTTCTGGGCCTGGGCAAGGTGGGCCATCTGGCAGCGGAACTGCTGGCCGAAAGCGGCTTTACCGTCACCGGCATTGATGCCCGCCCGGTTACAGATGCGCCCTTTGCCACCAAAGTGGTCGATCTGACCGATACCGCAGGGCTGGCCGAGGTGTTGAAAGGCCAGGAGGCAGTGCTGTCCTGCCTGCCCTATCACCTGAATATCGGAGTCTCGACCGTGGCGCATGGGCTGGGCCTGCATTACTTCGATCTGACCGAAGATGTGCCCACCACCAAACATATCCGCGAACTGGCCAAGACCTCCAAAGGGCTGATGGCGCCGCAATGCGGTCTCGCGCCCGGTTTCGTCGGCATCGTCGCCGCCGATCTGGCAAACCAGTTTGACAGCGTGCGGTCGATCAAGCTGCGCGTCGGCGCGCTGCCGCAGAACCCGACGGGCCTGCTGGGCTATGCGTTCAACTGGTCGCCCGAAGGCGTGGTGAACGAATATCTGAACGATTGCGAGGTGATCGAAGAAGGCGTGCTGAAAACCGTCTCGGCGATGGAATGGACCGAAGCCATCTATATCGACGGTATGCAGCTTGAGGCCTTCACCACTTCGGGCGGACTTGGCACCATGTGCGAAACCTATTTGGGCAAGATCGAGAACCTCGATTACAAGACCATGCGATATCCGGGCCATGTGCAGCTGATGAACTTCTTCTTCCACGAGCTGTTGATGCGCGAAAACCGAGCCGAGGCCGGGCGCATCCTGACCAACGCGAAACCGCCGGTGGATGAGGATGTGGTCTATGTCCACGTCGCCGCCGAGGGCAAGACCGGCGGGCAATTGCGCCGCAAGGAATTCGTGCGCAGCTATTACCCGATTGAAATCGGTGGCAAATCCCGCACGGCAATTGCCTGGACCACCTCGGCCTCGGTCGTGGGCGTGATCGAGATGGTGCGGGCCGGGGCCCTGCCGCAGCAGGGCTTCCTCAAGCAGGAGGACATTCCGCTGAAACCCTATCTGGAAACCCGCACCGGCAATTACTATCAGATCGGCCACCGCGCGCGGCACGCCTGACCCTTCATCTTGGTGCAAATATCCTGGGGGTCCGGGGGGGAAACCCCCGGGCCTTTCAGCCGAAAGCGCCGTCTGGCAGGCGCAGGATCAGGTTCGGATCTGGGCAGATCTGTTGCCAGATGTCCCACAGGCTTTCATGGCCGACGCCAAAGAAATTGCCGTTTGTCTGCTGCAACATATCCGACATGATCTGAAAATGCAGATGCGGCGCCCAGCCGCCGTTTTCCGGCCAGTCGCCCAGATGGGCAATCACCTGTCCCGGCGCGACCGTATCCCCCAGCGCGCACAGCCGGGGCAGGCTGGCCCCGAGATGGCCATAGAGGGTCCAGAACGGTGCCGCCTCTGCCCGGTGTTCGAGGATGAGCGTGTGGCCGTAATCCAGCGGATCGGCGTTATAGGTGACATGGGCCACTCGGCCGGGCAGGGGGGCGCTGACCGGGGTGCCTGCCGGGGCAAAGACATCAATGCCCTGATGGATCATCCGCCGCTCGGGGCTGGCACTGTCGGCGAATTGTGCAGCGCGGTAGACGCTGCGCTTTTCGCCATAGGGGCCGAGGCCGTAATCCGCGCCCTGGGCCGCGAACCACGTATCAAAGGCCGGATCGGAATAGGCGGGCATGTCGGGCATCTGCGCAGTCAGCAGTGGCATGTGGCGGCTGTCGGCAATGGCCGGGGAAAACATCGGGGCCACGTCGGCCTGTGCCAGATAGCGGCGCAGGGCCACGGCGTTGCGGGTGGCGGGCCAGCCCGCCCCGGCTCGCAGGATGCAGACCAGCAGCGCCTGATCCACGGCACGCAGCCGCGCCGCCTCGGGCGCATCGCCCAGATCGGCCAGAATCGCGGGCAGCAGCGTGTCGGCCTCCGCCTCGCTCAGCCCGGCGCTGGCAGCGCGCAGCGCGCCATAGAGATTGTCCTGCCCGCGCAGCTGCGCCGCGATCCGGCTTGCCTTGGTGATCACATCTGCCTCCCTATGGTGCGGTCCGCCCGAACCGGGACGGTTCAGAACCGCTTTCTGGCCCGGAGCGCCGCCCCGATCGTGCCATCGTCGAGATAGTCCAACTCGCCGCCCACCGGCACGCCCTGTGCCAGCGATGTGACCTGCACGCCGCTGCCTTCCAGCACATCCGCGATGTAATGCGCGGTGGTCTGGCCATCGACGGTGAGATTGAGCGCAAGGATCACCTCGCGCAGCCCCTCTTCGGCCACACGGGCGACCAGGCGTGGAATGCGCAGATCCTCTGGCCCCACGGCATCCAGCGCCGACAGGGTGCCGCCCAGCACATGATAGCGGCCCTTGAACGCGCCGGTCCGCTCCATCGCCCAAAGATCGGCCACATCCTCCACCACGCAGATCTCGCCGGTGGCGCGGCGGTCATCGGCGCAGATCGGGCAGATGTCGGTGGTGCCGATATTGCCGCAGCGTGTGCAATCCTTGGCGGTCAGCGCCACATGCGCCATGGCCTGTGCCAGCGGTGCCATCAGCGGCCCGCGTTTCTTGAGCAGCATCAGCACCGCCCGCCGGGCCGAGCGTGGCCCGAGGCCGGGCAGCCGGGCCATCAGATCAATCAGATCCTCGATATCGCGCGCGTGGCCCATTCAGAACGGCAGTTTGAAATCCGCAGGCAGGCCCAGACCTTCGGTCAGCCGGGCCAGTTCCTGCTGGCTGCGCGTGGCGGCTTTGGCCTGCGCATCTTTCAGGGCGGCGATGATCAGATCCTCGATCACTTCCTTTTCCGACGGGATCAGGATCGATGGGTCGATATCCAGCCCGGTCACTTCGCCCTTGGCCGTGCAGCGTGCCTTCACCAGACCCGCGCCGCTTTCGCCAATCACCACGATCTGCGCCAGATCTTCCTGCATCTGCGCCATCTTGACCTGCATGTCCTGCGCGGTCTTCATCATCTTGGCCATATCGCCAAGCCCGCCTAAGCCTTTGAGCATGTTCTGTTCCTCTTAGCTGTCTTCGAAGGGATCCCACTCGTCCTCGACCTCGGGCAGGGCCTGCACGGCGGCTTCCTGCAGCATGGCCTCGGGGGTGCGGATCTCGGTGATCTTCGCGCTGGGAAAGGCCGCGAGAACGGCCTGCACCAGCGGGTTTTGCAAGGCTTCGGCCTCGGCAGCCAGACGCTCGCTGTCGCGGCTTTCGGCAATGGTCGGCGCGCCGCCGCTGCCGACGACCGAAACGCCCCAGCGCGCGCCGGTCCAGTTCTGCAACCGCGCCGCCAGCGTCGCTGCCAGATCAGAGGGTGCATCGGGCGTGGGTTCAAACTCGATCCGGCCTGGGCTGTAGCGGGCAAGGCGCAGACAGGCCTCGACCGAGAACAGCAGTGTCATGTCGCGCTTTTCACGAATGAGATCAATCACATGATCAAAGGTCGCGTAAAGCGCCAGCCCACCCTCGGCGAGGGCGAGCGCTGTGGCGGCCCCGCTCATCGTGGCGCCCATCACCGGGCTGCGCGCCGGGGCCATCAGCCGGGCTGCGGCGTGAACCATGCCTCCGCCCCCACCTGCCGGGGCACCGCCGCCGCCGCCCGGATGCACCGGCGGCGGGCCGGATTGCAGGCGGCGCACCAGCGCCTCGGGGTCGGGCAGATCGGCCACATGGGTCAGGCGGATCACCGCCATTTCGGCGGCCATCATCGCATTGGGGGCCAGCGCCACCTCTTCGATGGCTTTCAGCAGCATCTGCCACATGCGGGTCAGCACCCGCATCGGCAGGCGCTGTGCCATATCAAGGCCACGCGCGCGTTCATCGGGCGGCGTGGTCGGATCTTCCGCCGCTTCGGGCGTGATCTTGATGACCGAAATCCAATGCGTGATCTCGGCCAGATCGCGCAGCACCGCCATCGGGTCGGCCCCGTCGGAATATTGCGCCGACAGTTCCGCAAGCGCTTCGGCAGCAGCCCCCCGCATCACCATGTCGAACAGATCGAGCGTGCGGCCGCGATCCGCCAGACCGAGCATTGCGCGGACCTGCATCGCCGTGGTTTCGCCCGCCCCATGCGCAATCGCCTGATCCATCAGGCTCATCGCATCGCGGACCGAGCCTTCGGCGGCCCGTGTGATCAGCGCCAGCGCATCCTGCGCCAGACTTGCGCCCTCCAGCCCGGCAACGCGGGCAAGGTGGCTCATCATCACCTCGGGTTCGATCCGCTTCAGATCAAAGCGCTGGCAGCGCGACAGGACCGTCACCGGCACCTTGCGGATTTCGGTGGTGGCAAAGATGAATTTCACATGGGCGGGCGGTTCTTCGAGCGTCTTCAGCAGCGCGTTGAAGGCGCTGGTCGACAGCATGTGAACTTCGTCGATGATATAGATCTTGTAGCGGGCCGAGGCGGCGCGATAGTGAACGGATTCAATGATTTCGCGGATGTCACCCACGCCTGTGCGCGATGCGGCATCCATCTCCATCACATCGACGTGGCGGCCTTCGGCAATGGATTTGCACTGGTCGCACAGGCCGCAGGGTTCGGTGGTCGGGCTGCCCTGACCATCGGGGCCGATGCAGTTCAGCCCCTTGGCAATGATGCGCGCCGTGGTGGTCTTGCCCACCCCGCGCACCCCGGTCATCACGAAGGCATGGGCGATGCGGTCGGCGGCGAAGGCGTTCTTCAACGTGCGCACCATGGCCTCTTGTCCGATCAGATCGGCAAAAGTCTGGGGGCGGTATTTGCGGGCAAGAACCTGATAGCCTTGCTCGGGGGTGTCGGACATGCGCGCCTCGCGGGATTCTGAAGCCCTAACCTAAGGTGCCGGGCTGTCCCCGTCCACCCGCGCTTGCAAATGCCATGCCACAGGCGCAGCATGGTGCCGAAGGAGTTGACCGATGTTAGAGATCAGTCCCGCCAAAGTGGCCCATATCATCTATCAATCCCGCGAAGGGCGGATGGGCGAGGGCGAATTGCACGCCTTCATCGCCGGACTGAACGAAGATGAACAGGCGCATCTGGTGGCGCTGGCCTGGGTCGGGCGCGGTGTGTATGAGGCGGATGATTTTCAGGAAGCGGTGAATACCGCCTTTACCGAACGCAGCGCGCCAACCGACCGCTATCTGATGGGGATGCCACATCTGGCCGAAAATCTGGAAGCCGGGCTGGAGGCGATGGGGCTGGATGTGACAGAGGTCGAGAATGATTTTCTGCGCGATCATTGAGCCTTTGGGCCGCGCATCGCTCAGCCGGAAAAGCCCCCCGCCGCAAGGAATGTGAGTTCCGCGTCGGTCGACTGCCTGCCCAGAATGGCGTTGCGATGCGGGAAGCGCCCGAATTGGCGGATGATGTCACGATGCCCCTCGGCATGGTCCAGCCAGGGCTGACCAAGCCGGGCATTGAGCTGCACCGACAGATCCTGATCGGCAAGATCTTCGGAATGGGCGAAGGGCAGCGCAAAGAACAGGCGCAGATCCGCCTCCACCTCTGCCATATGCCCGCGCTGTTCGGCCTCTCGCGCCAGCAGGCGCGCAAGACCATCGGTGGCATACATATGCCCGGTGCCGCGAAAGGCGTTGCGCGGAAACTGGTCCAGCAGGATCATCAGCGCCAGCGCCCCTTCGGCAGAGGGGATCCAGCCATCACAGGCGCGGGCGGCGGCGCGCAGATGCAGATCCAGAAAGGTCGCGCGGAAACGGGCATCAAAGGCGGGATCCTTGCGGAACCACGCCTCATCCCGGCCCGCCGCGCGCCAGAAGTCGATGACGCGGCGCGCCTCGGCCCTGTCTGTCACTGCGCCGGCTCCGCCAGATCCTTGTTGCCATGCAGCATCGACCGCCCGGCATAGATGCCGCCGACACATTCCATGGCAAAGCGTTCAATGTCACGGCCCCGGATTGCCGTCATCACGTCATCCGCCTCCTCCGGGGCATCGCCCAGCCGGATCAGGGCCTCGCGCCCGATCACCAGCGCACTTTCCAGCGTCTCGCGGATCTGGAACTCCACCCCCGCCTTCACAAGATCCAGCGCATGTTCCCGGTCGAAGGCGCGTGCCAGCACCGGCACCAGCGGAAACTCTGCCTTGGCCAGTTCGGCGATCTTGGTGACGGCTTCGCGGCTGTTCGGGGCGGCAATGATCAGGCTGGCCTCGGCGGCCCCCGCTGCGTGCAGGATATCCAGCCGCGTGCCATCGCCATACCAGACCTTGAAGCCGAAATCGCCCGCATCACGGATGGCCTGCGCATCGGTGTCGATGATCGACAGGCTGTGACCGCGCGCCAGCAAGGGCTGGCTGATGATCTGGCCCATGCGCCCGAAGCCGATCAGCAGCACCCGCGCGCTCAGCTCTTCCACCGCGTCCACGCCATCCATCGCGGCGGTGGCCTTGGGGCCAAAGCGGTCATGCAGGAGGATCATCAGGGGTGTCAGCGCCATGGAGACGATGATGATGGCGGTCAGCACCGCATTGGCCGCGCCGTCAATGATGCCGACCTGCGTGGCGGTGGCATATAGCACGAAGGCAAATTCGCCGCCCTGCGCCATCAGCACCGCGCGTTCCAGTGCCTCGCCATGCCCGGCGCGGGTCATCCGCGCCACGCCATAGATGACCCCCATCTTCAGGATGACATAGGCGGGCACACAGATGGCAATCAGCCCCCAGTTCGCGGCAATCGTGGTCAGATCCAGCGCCATGCCGACGCCGAGGAAAAAGAGGCCGAGCAGCAGGCCGCGGAACGGCTCCACATCCGCCTCAAGCTGATGGCGGAACGAGGATTCCGACAGCAGCACCCCGGCGAGGAAGGCGCCCATGGCCATTGACAGCCCACCCGCCTGCATCAGCACCGCCGCCCCCAGAACCACCAGCAGGGCTGCGGCTGTCATCACCTCGCGCGCGCCGAACCGGGCCAGCAGCCGGAACATCGGGTCCAGCAGATAGCGCCCGGCCAGCACCAGCGCCGCAATCGCCGCCAGCCCCATGGCAACGCCGGTCAGCCGGTCTGCCACTGTCACCTCGGCGCCACCGGGGGCCAGAAAGGCCACCAGAGCCAGCAGGGGCACGATCGCCAGATCCTCCAGCAGCAGGATCGCCACAATGCGCCGCCCCTTGGGCAGGGCCATCTGGCCGCGCTCTTCCAGCATCTGCATCACGATTGCGGTGGAGGTCAGCACAAAGCCTGTGCCCGCGACGAAGCTTTGCGCAATCGGAAAGCCAAGCGCCAGCCCGACGCAGGTCAGCGCCGCGATGGCCCCGGCCACCTGAACCAGCCCGAGGCCAAAGATCTCGCCCCGCATCGCCCAAAGACGCGAGGGCTGCATTTCAAGGCCGATGATGAACAGGAACAGCACGACGCCCAGTTCCGCCACATGGATGATCGATTGCGCATCCTGAAAGACACCCAGCCCTAACGGCCCGATCACCAGACCGGCGGCCAGATAGCCCAGCACGGATCCAAGCCCCAGCCGCCGGAACAGCGGCACAGCAATCACAGCTGCGGCCAGCAGGACCACAACGCTGACCAGATCCGTACCCCCATGGTGCCCCGCCGCCTCTGCCGCTGCCACCGCTTCGCCTGCCATGCCGTCACCCCTTCAAGATTGCACATCACCCACACCGATCCGGCCACCACCCAAAAGGCCAGCATCGGCGCGTCACGCACAGGCCTATAACCCGCTTTCGTGACGCAAACCCATAGGGTGCGAAAAATCAATGGCCCGCGTTGCAGGGCCAGTGTCTTTTGCAGAAGAGGTGGGGATTTGACCTGCTCCCGGATGCAATGATGCGCATCCATATGGCGGGAAGGGAGGGTGAGAGGCTGGACAACGACCCAAGCGGGGCTCGTTACGGCTGCTTCCTTCCGGACCTGACCGGGTTGGCGAGGCGCTCGCCCGCGCCAACCTCTCACCGCCCAGATAGGGCAGCGCGGCGGGGAATGCAAGGGGGCTGGCGTGGCAAAGCGTGGCCGCCGGGGCGGGCATCGAACCCGCCCCGGCGGCATTGCTATGGGATGCGGGCCGCGACGGAGCGGGGATCAGCGGGGCAGGGCGGCCAGAAACCCGGCCAGCAGTGCCGAGAACCGCGCGGGTTCTGCCGCGCGGCTTTGCAGGTGATCGCCACGGGTGTGCAGAAAAGTGGTTTGCCCCTGCCGCGCCGCCAGCAGGGCAAAGCTGGTCTCCTTGGGCACGATCCGGTCGGCAGAGCCGTGGAACAGCAGCACCGGGCCGGGGAAGGCGGCCAGCACCGGAATCACCTGTGCCTGACCGAGATTGACCCCATGGGTCAGCGCGAAGGCGGGGAGGGCAAGGCGGGTGCCCAAGCTGCGCAGCGGCAGGCCCAGCCGGTCGGTGACATGGGCGAGGACTATGGGGAAATCCAGCGCCGGGGCATCCAGCACCACGGCTGCCACATCCGCCGCCAGATCGGAACGGGCCAGAAACTGGCCAATGATGCCACCGCCCATCGACGCACCGACCAGCACCACCTTTTGCACGCCCTGTGCCTGCAAGGCGATCATGGCGGCCTCGAGATCCTGCCATTCCGTCAGGCCGAAGCTGCGCAGGCCATCGGGGGCAGCGGGGGCCCCGGCATCGTTGCGATAGGTGATCAGCAGCGTCGGCAGGCCTGCGGCGTGCAATTCGCGCAGATAGGCATACCCATCCTCACGCGCGCCACCGATCCCATGCACGAAAATCGCGCCCAGCTGCGCCTGTTCCGCCCCCGGCACCAGCCACGCGGGGGCGGGGCCGAGCGGTGTGTCCACCGTCAGTTCAGTGAAAGGCAGGCCAAGTGCGCGGCTGGGATCGCCCCGGTAGCCGAGGGTCAGAGGATCGGTGATCTCTGCCGCCTCGGGCGCTGCAAAGGCGCGCCCGCTGAGCACCTCGACCATCAGGCGATGGGTAAACCATGTGGCACCGACCACCGCCAGCAACAGCAGCACAAATGCGGTGACCAGCAGGCGGCGTGGCCAGCGGCGGCGCATCAGATCAGCCCCACCCGCCGCGCGCCATCCAGCAGCGAGGCGGCGACGTGATCCGCATGGCGGCCATCGGTCGGCAGCACATCGGGCACCTGCACGACCACACAGCCCGCCGCCTTGGCCGCTGCCGCGCCGGTTTCGCTGTCTTCAAACACCACACAGCGGGCCGGGGCGACGCCCAGCTTGGCCGCTGTCAGCAGGTAGGGTTCGGGATGGGGTTTGGCGGTCTGCACATCATCCAGCGTCACCACATGGGCAAAGGCATCGGCCAGCCCGGCCAGCCCCAGCTTGTAATGCGCGCTGTCCCGCCCGGAGGAGGTGCAGAGCGCGCGGGGTTGGCGCAGCAGGCCCAGCAGTTCAAACACACCGGGCTTCAGCGGCAGGTTGCGGGCGATTTCGGCCTCGAATCCGCTGCGCCACAGGCGGTTCAGGGCGACAAGGTCCAGATCGGGATGGGCCGCCCGCAAGATCGCATCGCCCGAGGTGACATCCTTGCCGATCAGGCTGTGGAACACCGTTTCGTCCAGCGGCGCATCCAGCGCGGCAAAGGCCGCGCGCCCGGTACGGAGCGCCACGCTTTCGGTATCAATCAGCGTGCCATCCAGATCGAAGATCACCGCATCGAACATCGCGTTTTCCTTTTTTCTGTGGCCGCGTCTGTGGTGTTCCGTCTAGCGGATCACAGATGCAGACGGAAGCGGGCAAAACCTTCGTCGGTCTGGCCCAGCAATTGCGGGGTGAAATGCGCGATGTCGGCCAGATAGGGCAGGGCGGCGGGGGCGGTGTCATAGGTGACGGTTGTGCCGGGCATCGGTTGAAAACGGGCGGTTCCGGCGGGCAACGGCGATGCCACCGGGGCCTGTGCGATGAAACGCAGCAGCACATCGCGGATCGGCATCCGCCCTACATCGACCAGCCGCTCGGGCCGCGCGCCGGAGTACCCGCCACAGCCTGCCGCGCGATAGCTGTTGGTCGCCAGCAGGAATTCGGCCTGCGGCGGGATCGGCTGGCCCTGAAACCGCAGATTTTGCACCCGCTGCGCCTCAGGGTGCCGCAGCGCGCCATGGCGGTCGTAGCGGGCCGGTTGTGTCAGGTCGATCTCGAAGCTGAGGCCAAGGATGCAGTCGTGATTGTAGCTGGGAAAATCCTCGTCGATCAGCGGATGATCCTGCGCTCCGGGCGGGATGCGCTGAAACAGGCCCATCGCGTTTTCCAGCCAATCCGCCAGATCGGCCCCGGTCAGGCGCAGTGCGGCGATGGTATTGGGAAAGATATACAGATCGGCGGCATGGCGCAGCGCCATCTTGCCCGCCGGAATTTCGGTATAATTCTGCGGCCCGCCGCGCCCACCCGCCTTGAACGGCGAGACGGCGGATAGGATCGGCAAGGCCGCCTCGGGCCGCCCGGCCACCTGTTGCGCCACATGCTGTGCCTGCGCCTGCGCCACCAGCGCCAGCGCGGGGCTGGGGGCGATGGTGGCAAAAAAGCTGTGCAGGGCCATGGTGGTGTTGCCGATGGCGCGGCGGGTATAGGCGACGGTGGCCGCGTGATCCTCGCGCATGTCGGCCAGAATTTCGGGCACGGCATCCGGGTTCGCGGCGAGAACCGAACGCGCTTCGACCTGAAACCCCTCAACCTGCCACCCTTGTGCCGAATGGCGCAGATTTAGGTCGATCACCCCCAGATGCGAGCCGTTGAACCCCGGCATCACCACCGGCGTGCCGCAGATCATGCCGCGCGTGGCGTCGATCAGTTGCATCCCTGCAAAGGCAGCGGACGGAAAAATCAGATGGCTGTGCCCGGCGATGATCGCATCAATGCCGGGCACCTGCGCCAGGGCCGTGGTGGCGTTTTCGGCGCAGGGGCCGGCCTCGGCCACACCGATCCCCGAATGGGACAGGGCCACCACGATGTCGGCCCCGGCCTGCCGCAGCCGGGGCACAAGGGCGGTCGCCACCTCCACGATGCCGCGCGTCTGCAGCCGCCCGTCCAGCCACTGCCTGTCCCATTGCACGATCTGCGGCGGCGCAAAGCCGATGACGCCGATGCATAGCGGGAGGCTTTGGCCGCGGTCATCGGTGATCTGGCGGCGGATCAGGCAATAGGGCGGCAGCAGCGTGTCATCTGCCTCCGGGCTGGCGCCCAGCCGCCGTGCGATATTGGCCGAGACCACGGGAAACTGCGCCCCCGCGAGGGCCTGCATCAGCGCCTCAAGCCCGTAGTTGAATTCGTGATTGCCCAGAGTCGCCGCGTCATAGCCGATGCGGTTCATCACGCGAATCGCCGGGTGCAGATGCCCTTGCCCCAGAACGCCGGGCTGCATGACATAATCGCCCATCGGATTGCCCTGCAGGAAATCGCCATTGTCGAGCAGAACACAGCAGTCCACCTCGCGCCGGGCGGCAGCCACCAGCGCCGCCGTATGCGCAAGCCCGGTGCCGGGGCAGGGTCTGTCGGCATAGTAATCATAGCCCAGCAGATGCACATGCAGATCCGAAGTGCCCAATATGCGCAACCGGGCATGGCTGCTGTGTCCGGTCGCATCGGGAAGGGCGGTGGCGGTCAAGGGAAATCCAGTCGTTCAATCTCAGGCCGCAAAAGGCGGATCAAAAAGCTTGAGGCAACAAAAAAATCGTAACGCGCACAAGGGACTGGACTTTGAAATCGATTGCGCTGTCAACGCGCATTTTGTGCCAGTGGAACATCTTGCGGTTGCGCGTTGCGGCAATGTCACCGTGGTCGTGGGGCCACCTTGGCATCGGGATGGCGCTGTGGATTTACAGCGCGGGCTGGCCTGTGCCACATCACGCAGGGCAACGGCAGAAGGAATGGGCGGATGCGTCTGGCAGAAACGGTGACATTCGGCGGCTCTGGCCTCGACCGGGCAGCGCATCTGCGCGGCGATAAGACCGAGATGGCCCGCCGCCTTGCGACCGGGCGTGTCCTGCCGCTGTGGCGCGGCAAGCCGCTACTGGCAGATGCGGGCACGCTGGGCTGGCTTGAGGCCGGTCATCCGGCGCTGGCGCATGGGCGCGCGCCGGTGTTTCTGGGCTGCGACGCCGGGCAGGATTGTTTCGCGCAGGATATTTCCGACTGGACGCCCGAAGCCGGGGCCGAGGCGGTGGAGCACGGGTTCTTCGATGCGTCAGAGCAGCGCCACCCGGCCCTGCCCGCCACATGGGTCTTTGCCGAATTGCGCGGTGTGATGGCCGCGCTGACGCCCCGCGCGGCAGAACTGGCGGCCACGGCGCGGGCGATCCTGCACTGGCACCGCAGTCACGGCTTCTGTGCCACCTGTGGGGCCGCGTCCGACATGGCGATGGCGGGCTGGCAGCGCAGTTGCCCGGCCTGCGGCGCGCAGCATTTTCCGCGCACCGATCCGGTGGTCATCATGCTGGTGACGCATGGCAACCGCGTGTTGCTCGGGCGCTCCGGTGGGTGGCCCGAGGGCATGTATTCCTGCCTTGCCGGCTTTGTGGAGCCGGGCGAGACGATCGAGGCCGCCGTGCGGCGCGAAGTGCTGGAAGAGGCGGGCGTCCGCATCGGGCCTGTGCGCTATCTGGCCAGCCAGCCCTGGCCCTTCCCCGCCTCGCTGATGATCGGCTGTGCCGCCGAGGCGCTGAGCACCGACATCACGCTGGATCCAGCGGAACTGGAGGATGCGCTCTGGCTTGGACGCGAAGAGGTGTTGCAGTCCTTCAACGGCGAGCATCCGCAGATCCGCCCGGCAAGAAAGGGGTCGATTGCCCATTTCCTGCTGTGGAACTGGCTTGCAGATCGGCTCGATTGAGTCGAAAAAAGACAAGGTCAGCATCTGGGCCGAACCTGCGGGTTCAAGGTCGGAACAGCAGGAAGCAGTATGAAACTCAGCACCCGTGAAGATATCGAAGCGCCGCTTGACTATGTGTTTGGCGCCTTTGCCGATACCGAAGGGTGGGAACGCGCGGCGATGCGGCGCGGGGCCGAGGTGACGCGAGCCGACCGTCTGCGCACGCCCGGCCCGGGCATGGCGTGGAATGTGGGCTTCGATTACCGGGGCAAACCCCGGCGTCTGAACATCAAGCTGGCCAGCATCGACGCGCCGAATGCGCTGGGGTTCCAGCTGAGCGCCAGTTCGGTCGATGGCAATGTGTCGATTGAATTCGTTGAACTTTCTGCGCGGCGTACAAGGGTCAGCTTTGGCACCGAATTCAAGGCGCGCAGTCTGGCGGCGCGGGTGTTCCTGCAATCGCTGAAACTGGCCAAGGGCAAGATCGAACGCAAGTTCGAAACCCGCGTCGCGCAACTGTGCAACGAAATCGAAGACCGCTATCGCACCAGCCAGAAGCGCTGACGCCGGACGCGCAGGCCGGGCCATCGGCCCGGCGCACGGCCCTCAGGCGCGGCTGGGATCGGCCGGATAGACGCCCAGAATATCGCAGGCGCTGGTGAAATACCGCAGTTCGTCCAGCGCGCGCGCCACATTCGCATCGTCGGGATGGCCCTCGATGTCGGCGTAGAACTCGGTCGCGGTGAAGCTGCCGCCCACCATGTAGCTTTCCAGCTTGGTCATGTTGACGCCATTGGTGGCAAAGCCGCCCATAGCCTTGTAAAGCGCCGCCGGAATGTTGCGCACCCGGAAGGTGAAGGTGGTCATCATCGGCCCGGGCCCGCGCCGCGCGCTGTCCAGCGCCCGCGACATCACCAGAAAGCGGGTGGTGTTGTTCGACTGATCCTCGATCTGCCGCGCCACCACATCCAGCCCGTAGATTTCGCCCGCCAGTTCCGACGCCAGCGCGCCGATGGCCGGATCACCCTTTTCTGCCACGATCTTGGCCGAACCTGCGGTATCGGCCCCGGTCAGGGCGCGCAGGTTGTGCTGTTTCAGGAACGACCGGCACTGGCCCAGCAGCACGGTATGGCTCATCGCGGCGGTGATCTTGTCCAGCGGTGTGCCCGGCAGCGCCAGCAGGTTGATGTGGACGCGCACAAAGGCCTCGTCGATGATCCGCAGCCCCGAGCCGGGCAGCAGCGAGTGGATGTCGGCCACGCGGCCATAGGTGGAATTCTCCACCGGCAGCATCGCCAGATCCACGTCGCCGGTGCGGCACAGCTCGATTGCGTCCTCGAAGGTGCGGCAGGGCACCGCCTCCATGCCGGGGCGGGCCTGACGGCACGCCTCGTGGGAATAGGCCCCGAGTTCGCCCTGAAACGAGATCCGCCCTGCCATAGTGTCACACTCCGTGGTCAATTCGCCGCATTTGCGCATTTGGTCGCGCTACTACACCTTGAAACCAGAGGGGGGAAGCGGATAGAAGCCCCATCAGCGATAAGCCAAGGTAGGACGCGACATGTTCGACACGATGACTTCAACCAAGGTGCTGGGCGCGGTCTGCGGGTCGCTTCTGGTCTTTCTTCTGGGCAACTGGGCGGCGGATTCGCTCTATTCCATGGAGGGTGGCCATGGCGGCGAGGAAACTCAAAGCTATGTGATCGCCGTCGAGGACAGCGGTGCCGCTGCTGCCGTCGAAGAAGGCCCGGCCTTTGCCGATCTTTATGCCGCAGCCGATGTGGCCGCGGGCGAGAAAGCCTTTGCCAAATGCAAGGCCTGCCACAAGGTCGACGGGACCGATGGCACCGGCCCGCATCTGAACGGGGTTGTGGGGCGCGCCAAGGCCGCTGCCGCAGGGTTTGGTTATTCCGACGTGCTGAAGGGCATGGCCGCCGACAGCTGGACCCCGGAAAATCTGGATGCCTTCCTCGAAAACCCCAAAGGCTATGCGCCGGGCACCAAGATGTCCTTCGCCGGTCTGCCCAAGGTGCAGGACCGTGCCAACCTGATCGCATGGCTGGCAACGCAGCCCTGATCGTTGCTCTAGACCGATGTCGTCTCTGGGCCACCCCTTGCGGGTGGCCTTTTGCTTTTTGGGGCGGGCAGGCGGGTTTGGGTGGGCAGGCGGGCACAATCGCGGCGAATTCACGCAATCGCGCCTTGAGGGGGCGGGATTTTCCGTTACTCTCTGGCGTCAAAGCCGCGGAGCCGGCCGAACCGAGGAGAGCCGCATGACCAGACCCCGCAGTGTCGCCATTTCCCGCCAGCCGCAGCCTGCGCTGTGGCACTGGCTTGGCGGCGGACTGGCCGTGGTTTCTGTCGGGCTGTTCGCCACTCTGGCGCGGGCCGAGGCGCCGACCATCGTGGCGCATGGCATCTCCACCTTCGGGGATCTGAAATATCCGGCGGATTTCAAACATTTCGATCTGGTCAATCCCGATGCGCCCAAGGGCGGGCGGATGACCTTCCGGGGCACCGGGGCCAGTTCCACCTTTGACAGCCTCAACCCGTTCATCCTGAAGGGCGAGGCGGCGCAGGGGCTGGGTATGCTGTACGACAGCCTGCTGAGCGGATCGCCCGACGAGCCGGATGCGGGTTATGGCCTGATTGCCGAAAGTCTGGAATATCCCGAGGACCGCAGCTGGGTCACCTTCACCATGCGGCCCGAGGCGCGCTTTTCCGATGGCGCACCGATCACCGCCGATGATGTGGTCTTCACCTATGAGGTGCTGCGCGACAAGGGCGAGCCGTCTTACAAGGTGATCCTGAAAGACATCGAAAAGGTCGAGGCGCTGGGGCCGCACAAGGTGAAGTTCACCTTCAGGCCGGGCGTCGCCACCCGCGATCTGCCCGCGCTGGCCGGGGGGCTGAGCATCCTGCCGCGCCATTATTACGAGACGGTGGATTTCGCGGAATCGACGCTGACCCCACCAGTCGGCTCCGGTCAGTTTCTGGTAAAGAACGTGCAGCCGGGCCGGTCGATCGAATATTGCCGCAATCCCGATTACTGGGGCAAAGCGCTGCCGGTGAATATCGGATCGGCCAATTTCGATTGTTATGTCTATGAATATTACTCGGATACCACCGCCGCGTTCGAGGCGTTCAAATCCGGCGGCTATCTGTTCCAGCAAGAGTTTTCGTCGCTGATCTGGGCCACCGCCTATGACTTTCCGGCGCTGACCAAAGGCTGGGTCAAGCGCGAGGAACTGGCCGACAACAACCCGTCGGGCACGCAAGGCTACTGGTTCAACCTGCGGCGCGAGAAGTTTCAGGACGAGCGCGTGCGTCAGGCCCTGGGCATGATGTTCAACTTCGAATGGTCGAACGAGACGCTGTTCTTTGGCCTCTACAAACGTACCGACAGCTTCTTTGAAAACTCGCCGCTTCAGGCCGAAGGGCTGCCCGAGGGCGAGGAACTGGCCCTGCTGGAGGAATTCCGCGACCAGTTGCCACCCGAGATCTTCACCGAACCCGCCTTCTCGCCCGAGATCAGCAGCACACGGCAGCTGGATCGCGGCGCGCTGCGCAAGGCCTCGGCGCTGATGGATGCGGCAGGCTGGGCCGTGGGCAGCGACGGGATGCGCCGCAATGCCAAGGGCGAGAAGTTCACGCTGGAATTCATCGAAGACCAGCCCTCGATGGACCGGGTGCTGAACCCCTATATCGCCAACCTGCGGGCGCTGGGCATTGATGCCCGGCTGACCCGGGTGGATTCGGCGCAGATCCAGCAGCGGCAGGAAGATTTCAACTATGACATCATGGCGGGCCGCTTCGTGATGTCGCTGACCCCGTCGATGGAGCTGCGCCAGATTTTCGCCTCGGAATCGGCCAATGCTAAAGGCTCGGCCAATCTGTCGGGGCTGGCGGATCCGGTGGTGGATGCGCTGATCGAAAAGCTGGTTCAGGCCAAAAGCCGCGACGAGGTGCAGGTGCGCGCGCGGGCGCTGGACCGGGTGATGCGGGCCAAGCATATCTGGGTGCCCAACTGGTACAGCGGCAAATATCTGGTCGCCTATTGGGATATTTTCGGCAAACCCGACCAGCAGCCGCCCTATTCGCGCGGTGACGGGCTGTGGTGGTCGGATGCCGACAAGCTGGGCAAGCTGAAAGCCGAAGGGGCGCTCCGCTAAATGGGCGCCTATATCCTTCGACGGTTTCTGCTGATCATCCCGACGCTGTTCGGGATCATGCTGATCAACTTCGCGCTGACGCAATTTGTGCCGGGGGGGCCGGTGGAGCAGGTTCTGGCCCGACTCGACGGGGCAGGGGATGCGTTCCAGAGCATTTCCGGCAGCGGCGATGCGGGTATCGAAGCTTCGGGCGGCGGCTCGGGCGACAATGGTTATATCGGCGCGCGGGGCCTGCCGCCCGAATTCATTGACGAGCTGGAAACCCAGTTCGGCTTTGCGCGCATCCTGTGCGAGGAAGGTTATACCGGCAAACCCAGCACCGCCGCGCCGGAATGTCGCAAGGAAATGATTCCGCTGCTGGAACGCTTTGGCATCATGATGGGCAATTACCTGCGCTTCGATTTCGGCGAAAGTTACTTCCGCTCCATCGGGGTGGTTGACCTGGTGCTGGAAAAGATGCCGGTCTCGATCAGCCTTGGCCTGTGGTCGACGCTGATCGCCTATCTGATCTCGATTCCGCTGGGCATCCGCAAGGCGATGCGTGACGGATCCAGCTTTGATACCTGGACATCGGGGGTGATCATCGTCGGCTATGCCATCCCCGGTTTTCTGTTCGCCATCCTGCTCTTGGTGCTGTTCGCCGGGGGTTCTTACTGGCAATGGTTCCCGCTGCGCGGCCTCACCTCGGACAATTGGGAGGGGCTGAGCCTCTGGGGCAAGATCGTCGATTACGCCTGGCATATGGTGCTGCCGGTCACCGCCTCGACGATTTCCAGCTTTGCCACGCTGACGTTGCTGACCAAGAACAGCTTTCTCGATGAAATCCGCAAGCAATATGTGATGACGGCGCGCGCCAAGGGCCTGTCAGAGGCGCGGGTGCTCTATGGTCATGTGTTCCGCAATGCCATGCTGATCGTGATTGCCAGCTTTCCGTCAATCTTCATCAGCGTGTTCTTTGGCGGCTCGCTCATCATCGAAACCATCTTTTCGCTGGATGGGCTGGGGCGGCTGGGCTTCGAGGCGGCGGTGAACCGGGATTATCCGGTGCTGTTCGGTACGCTGTTCATCTTTGGCCTGATGGGGCTGGTGGTCGGCATCCTGTCGGATCTGATGTATGTCTGGGTCGATCCCCGCATTGATTTCGAGCGGAGGGGCTGATCATGGTGTTATCCCCGCTCAATCAGCGCCGCTGGCGCAATTTCAAGGCCAATCGCCGCGCCTTCTGGTCGCTGTGGATCTTTGCTGTGCTGTTCGGGCTGACGCTCTGCGCCGAACTGCTGGCGAATGACCGGCCTTTGCTGGTCAGCCACAAGGGCGAATATTACACGCCCTTCCTGAAGTTTTACCCCGAAACCGCTTTTGGTGGTGATTTTCAGACCGAGGCAACCTACCGCGATGTCGAGGTGCAATGCCTGATCGTGTCGCAGGGGGCCGAGGCCTGCTGGGATGACCCCGAGGGGATTCTGGCCGAGGCCAAAGGCGGCACGGTGGAAGGGGCGGCGATCACGCCGGGCTGGATGCTCTGGGCGCCGATCCCCTACAGCTACAACACCATCAACGACATCGGCGGCGCAGCGCCATCGTCCCCTGACAGCCGTCACTGGCTGGGCACCGATGACACCGCCCGCGATGTGCTGGCGCGGGTGATCTACGGCTTCCGCCTGTCGGTGGCCTTCGCGCTGATCGTCACGGCGCTGACCTCGCTGATCGGTGTCGCCGCAGGCGCGGTGCAGGGGTATTTCGGCGGCTGGGTCGATCTGGTGTTCCAGCGCGTGATCGAGATATGGGGGGCCACGCCGACGCTTTACGTCATCATCATCGTCGCTGCGATCTGGCAGATGAACTTCTGGCTGCTGGTCGGGCTGATGGTGCTGTTCGGCTGGACCTCGCTGATCGGCGTGGTGCGGGCCGAATTCCTCAGGGCGCGCAATTTTGAATATGTGCGCGCCGCGCGGGCGCTGGGGGTGAAGGACCGGGTGATCATGTTCCGCCATGTGCTGCCCAATGCCATGGTCGCCACGCTGACCATGCTGCCCTTTCTGGTCACCGGCACCATCGGCAGTCTGGCCGCGCTGGACTTTCTGGGCTTCGGCCTGCCCGCCTCGGCCCCGAGTCTGGGCGAGATGACACAGCAGGCCAAGCAGAACCTGCAAGCGCCCTGGCTGGCCTTTACCGCCTTTTTCACCTTCGCGCTGATGCTGTCGTTGCTGGTCTTTATCTTCGAAGGCGTGCGCGATGCCTTTGACCCAAGGAAAACCTTCAGATGAGCGTCCTTGACGTCAAAAACCTCAACATCCGCTTCCGGCAGGATGGTCGGGTGATCCATGCGGTGCGCGGGGTCAGCTTTACCGTCGGCAAGGGCGAAACCGTGGCGCTGGTGGGCGAAAGCGGCTCCGGCAAATCGGTGACAGCACTGTCCACCGTGGCGCTGCTGCCCGATTCCGCGCAGCTGGATGGCTCTATCACCTATAATGGCACGCAGATGCTGGGCGCGGCAGAACCCGATCTGCGCCGCATCCGCGGCAATGACATCAGCTTTATCTTTCAGGAGCCGATGACCAGCCTGAACCCGCTGCACACGATCGAGCGGCAGTTGGGCGAAAGCCTTGCCCTGCATCAGGGGCTGACCGGAGCCGCCGCCCGCGCGCGTATTCTTGAGTTGCTGAACAAGGTCGGTATCCGCGACGCGGAAAGCCGGTTGTCCGCCTATCCGCATCAGCTTTCGGGCGGGCAGCGGCAGCGGGTGATGATCGCGATGGCGTTGGCCAATGGGCCGGAGCTGCTGATTGCCGATGAACCGACCACCGCCCTTGATGTGACGATCCAGGCGCAGATCCTGGATCTGCTGGCCGATCTGAAAGCGCGCGAAGGGCTGAGCCTGCTGTTCATCACCCATGACCTTGGCATCGTGCGCCGCATCGCCGACCGGGTCTGCGTGATGAAGGATGGTGAAATCGTCGAACAGGGCCTGGCTGCCGAGCTCTTCGCCAATCCGCAGCACCCCTATACGCAAAAGCTTCTGGCTGCCGAACCGCAGGGCCGCCCGGATCCGGTGCCCGCCACCGCCGCCGAAATCGTCAGCACCGAACATCTGAAAGTGTGGTTCCCGATCCATTCGGGCTTTCTGCGCAAGGTCACCGGCCATGTGAAGGCGGTGAATGACGCCTCGCTGTCGGTGCGGGCGGGGGAAACGCTGGGCATCGTGGGCGAAAGCGGGTCGGGCAAGACCACGCTGGCGCTGGCCATCATGCGGCTGATCGCGTCGGAAGGGCGGATCCGCTTTCTGGGGCAGGACATTCACAGCTGGCGCCCCGGCCAGATGCGCGCCCTGCGCCGCGACATGCAGATCGTGTTTCAGGATCCTTACGGCAGTCTCAGCCCGCGCATGACGGTGGAACAGATCATTGCCGAAGGGCTTGGCGTGCATGGGCTGGAACCCGGGCGCAACCGGCGCGATATGGTGGCCGAAATCATGGCCGAGGTCGGTCTGGATCCCGCCGCCATGCAGCGCTATCCGCACGAATTTTCGGGTGGACAGCGGCAACGCATCGCCATTGCGCGCGCCATGATCCTGCGCCCCAGGCTGGTGGTGCTGGACGAGCCGACCTCGGCCCTTGATATGACGGTGCAGGTGCAGATCGTGGATCTGCTGCGCGATCTGCAACGCAAATGGGGGCTGGCCTATCTGTTCATCAGCCACGATCTGCGGGTGGTGCGGGCGCTGTCGCACAAGGTCATCGTCATGCGCAACGGCGATGTGGTCGAGGCGGGGGCGGGCGATGCCGTGTTTGAGACGCCGCAAAGTGATTACACCAGAACCCTGATGGCAGCGGCCTTTGGCGCTGCACGAGGCTTGTCATGAAGATCCTGTTTGTTCACCAGAATTTCCCCGGCCAGTTCCTGCATCTGGCCCCGGCGCTTCAGGCGCGCGGCCATGAGTGCCTGGCGTTGACCGATTCCGGCAATACCCGCGCCTCCTCCATCCCGGTGATGAAATACCGCCATGCCGGCCCCACCCCCGATCCGCAGGCCTGTCGGCTGGGCCGTAACTACACTCAGATGAGCGACCGTGGCGTGACGGTCGCCCGCGCCGCCCTGCAATTGCGCGAAAAGGGCTATGTGCCCGATGTGATCTTCGGCCATTCCGGCTGGGGCGAAACGCTGTTTCTGAAAGAGGTCTGGCCCGAAGCCAAGCTGCTGGTCTATGCCGAGTTCTATTACAAGGGGCGGGGGGCCGATGTCGGCTTTGATCCCGAATTCGATACGCCCAGCTTTGATCAGGTGATGATCGCGCAGGGGCGCACCGCGCATCTGGGGCAGGCGCTGCTGCATGCCGATGCCGGATTGTCGCCGACGCGCTGGCAGGCCTGCACCTATCCGCCGATCCTGCGCGACCGGATAGAAGTGATCTTCGACGGCGTGGACACCGATGTGATGCGGCCCGATGCCACCGCCAGTGTCAGCCTGCCCAATGGCAGGGTGCTCAAGGCCGGGGACGAGGTGCTGACCTTCGTGAACCGCAATCTGGAACCCTATCGCGGTTATCACACCTTCATGCGGGCGCTGCCCGCGATCATGGCGGCCCGCCCCGAGGCGCAGGTCGTCGTCGTCGGGGGCGACGAGGTGAGTTATGGCCGCGCCCCGGCGGATGGCAAAAGCTGGAAACAGATCTTTCTGGCCGAGGTGGAGGGTCAGATCGACCCGAACCGCCTGCATTTCCTCGGCAAGGTGCCTTATCCGACCTTCGTGTCACTGATGCAGGTCAGCCGCGTCCACGCTTATCTGACTTATCCTTTCGTGCTGTCCTGGTCGATGCTGGAGGCGATGAGTGCGGGCTGCCTCGTGATCGGCTCGCGCACGGCACCGGTGGCCGAACTGATCGAAGATGGCGTGAACGGGCGGCTGGTCGATTTCTTCGATGCGCCCGGCTGGGCGCGTCTGGTCACCCGCGCGCTCAGCAATCCGGGCCGGTTCGACCATCTGCGGCGCAAGGCCCGCGAAACGATCCTGACCGGCTATGATCTGAAGACCGTCTGCCTGCCGCGCATGATCGACTGGGTGGAACGGCACGGCCCCGCGCGGGGCTGAGCCGCCCGGCCCGCTCAGACCGCTGCGGAATGCTGCGCTTTCGAGGCGTCATAGCCATCAAAGGCGCGGGCCACCATGCGGGTCAGGGGCCTTGCCTGCATGGGTAGCGAAAGCCCCTCGGAGTCGATGCTGACCATCTCGCCGAACTGCACTTTCGCCTTGGCGAACAGCGCGTCCAGCAGGGCGGCACTGGCCCCATATTGCGCCATCAGCTCTGCCCGGCTGACCCGGAAATCACACATCAGCGCCTCGATGATGCGCCCGCGCAGCAGATCCTCGCCCGCAAAGGCGTGGCCGCGATGGGTGGTGAACCGGCCCGCCCGCACCGCCTTGGTATAATCCGAGGTGCCCGAGACATTCTGCGCATAGCCCTGCGGAAAGCGCGAGATGCTGGAGGCTCCAAGCCCGATCAGCACCTCTGCCGTGTCATCGGTATACCCCTGGAAATTCCGCCGCAGCCTGCCTTGACGCGCCGCCACTGCCAGACCATCGTCGGGGCGGGCAAAATGGTCGATGCCGATGGCCTGATAGCCGTCCCATTCGAACAGCCGCGCCGCAGTCTCTGACAGGCGCAGACGTTCCTGCGGGGTCGGGATGGTGTCTGACGGGATCATCTGTTGGCGGCGGCTCATCCACGGCACATGGGCATAGCCATAGAGTGCTACCCGATCCGGCGCGAGGCTCAGCAGTTTCTGCACCGAATCCGCAATGCGCGCCTGCGTCTGATGCGGCAGGCCATACAGGATATCGGCGTTCAGGCTGCGCACCCCGCGCGCGCGGATCATATCGGCAACCTGCCGGGTCAGCTCGTAGGACTGGATCCGCCCGATGCTGCGCTGAATATCCGGGTCGAAATCCTGCACCCCGATCGAGGCACGGTTCATGCCACAGGCCGCCAGCGCATCCAGACGCGGCCCATCCACCTCATCGGGGTCGATCTCCACCGAAAATTCGGCATCCGGCCCCAGCGGCACCGCATCAAAAATGGTGTCGGCCAGATCGCGGATCATGTCGGGCTGCAACAGGGTCGGCGTGCCACCGCCCCAGTGCAACCGGCTCAGCATGATGCCGGGGGCCAGACGCGCCTTCAGCAACGCAATCTCGGCCTTCAGCGTCTCGACATAGGCGCGCACCGGCGCATCGGTCGAGGTGCCCTGAGTGCGGCAGGCGCAAAACCAGCACAGCCTGCGGCAGAAGGGCACATGCAGATAAAGCGAAATGGCGGTGCCTGCCGGGATCTCTTCGATCCAGCGGGTGAAGAGGTCGGGGGTGACGGCACTGCCGAATTGCGGGGCCGTGGGGTAACTTGTGTACCTCGGCACCCGCGCATCAAAAAGCCCGAGCCGTGTGAGTTGCGATTCCGTGTCCATGCGGCTAGAGTTAGCAGGGCAGGGCCGCTGTCAGCCTTGATGCAGATCAACTTCAGGAAGGCCGGGATCCCGATGCAAGACATGCACCCTGTGCATCACGATTGCGGGGATTGCCCGATCCGCCACCGGGCCGTCTGCGCACGATGTGATGCCGATGAATTGCTTCGGCTGGAGCAGATCAAATATTACCGCAGCTATCAGGCTGGTCAGACGGTGATCTGGTCCGGCGACCGGATGGATTTCGTGGCCTCGGTCGTGACCGGCATCGCTACGCTGACCCAGACGATGGAAGATGGCCGCCGTCAGATGGTGGGGCTGTTGCTGCCGTCGGATTTTGTCGGCCGTCCGGGCCGCGCGACCGCCGCCTATGATGTGACGGCGACAACCGATCTTGTGATGTGCTGCTTCCGGAAGAAACCCTTCGAAGACATGATGCTGTCGACACCGCATATCGGCCAGCGCCTGCTGGAGATGACGCTGGACGAGCTGGACGCCGCCCGCGAATGGATGCTGTTGCTGGGCCGCAAGACCGCGCGCGAAAAGATCGCCTCGCTGCTGGCGATCATCGCGCGGCGCGATGCCACGCTGCGGGTCAAGACCGCCAAGGGCGCTTTGGTGTTCGATCTGCCGCTGACGCGCGAGGAAATGGCGGATTATCTGGGCCTGACCTTGGAAACCGTCAGCCGTCAGATGTCGGCCCTCAAACGCGACGGGGTGATCGTGCTGGATGGCAAACGCCATGTCACCATCCCCGATCTCGATCTCCTGCTGGAAGAAGCCGGCGATGACAGCGATGGCGGGATGCCCGAATAAGGCAGCACCACCCCTGCAACTTGCATTTTGCAAAAATATTTAAAAAAACACCGAGGCTTTCGCGTCCTGCGCGAAGGCCGAGAGATGGCAGCGCGGGGCCCGGCAGGGCCCCGCACCGCTGGATGACCGGGTCAATGCGCCATCAGCACCGGCAGTTCGGCCTGTTCCAGCATGTTGCGGGTGGCCCCGCCCAGAATGGCCTCGCGGAACCGGCTGTGGCCATAGGCCCCCATCACCAGCAGATCGGCATTCATGTCGCGCAGATGCCGGGTCAGCACATCGGCGATGCGCGGCATGGTGCGCGCCAGCACCGAAACCTCGGCCTTCACGCCATGGCGCACCAGCATCTGACACAGCGCTCCGCCGGGGTCAGAGCGTTCGGGGCCGTGCTGCGGCGGATCAATCACGGTGATATTCACCGTCTGCGCACGTTTCAGCAGCGGCAGGGCGCGGCGCACCGCCACCATGGCCTCGCGGCTCTGGTTCCAGCCGATCACGATCCGGCGGGGCAGCTCTACGCTGGCAGGGCTGTCGGGCAGCACCAGGACCGGGGCCTGCCCTTCGAACAGCGCGGCCTCCAGCGCCGCCTCGGCTTCCGAGCCACGCCCCTTGCCATAGGGTTTCGGCAAGACCACCAGATCGGCAAAGCGGGCGCGCAGCGCCACCAGATCACCCAGCCCGCCGGTCTGGGCCACCACGGTTTCCACCGACCAGCGCAGATTGACGGGTTGCAGGGTGGCCGCGGCACGCGCCGCCGTCTCGGCGCTGCGGGCATCGGCTTCGGCGCGGTCCATGGCGATCTGCAACAGAACCCCGCCGCCTGTCCCGACATAGGAATAGCCGATCTGCGTGCGGTCGATCCCCAGACACAGGATATCCAGATGTGCATCCAGCGCCAGGGCAAGCTGTGCGGCGGCCCCCACGGTGGTGGCGGCTTCCTCGGCGGATGTCACGATGGTTGTCAGCGTTTTGTAAGCCATGGCCAGATCTCCTCGGCGGATCGTTATATCTCCAGCATAGTCATCGGGGCAGAGTGCCGCATTGACCTCGATCAAGCGACAGGCTCCATAGGTTGACATGGATCAAGGCCACTGGCGGCTGCATCTGCGAAAGCGGGACGGTCAAAAAGTGCCCGGCTGGCTCGCCTCTCCCCTGAGTCGGACCGGGACAAGACGAAGGGACGCAAAATGTGGGATTACGTTAAACTGGTCGTGCTTGGCCTTGTCGCGGTCTTTGCCGCGATTGCGGCCAATTATGCACTCGACCCCGCCTATATGGTGAACGCGATCGTTGTCATGCTTGCGGCTGGCATCACCTTTCTCTGGGTGCTGCGCCGTATGGGTGAGCCGGTCTTCGCCTCCGCCAATGAATATAATGACGGCGTTGTGCGCGCCGGGGTCATCGCCACCTCATTCTGGGGTGTGGTGGGCTTTCTGGTGGGCGTGGTCATCGCCTTTCAGCTCGCCTTCCCGTCGCTGAACATTCCGGGGATCGAAGGCGTTCTGAACTTCGGCCGGTTGCGGCCGCTGCACACCAGTGCCGTGATTTTCGCCTTTGGCGGCAATGCCCTGATCATGTCGGCCTTCTACATCGTGCAGCGCACCTGCGCCACGCGGCTGTGGGGCGGCAATCTGGGCTGGTTCGTGTTCTGGGGCTGGCAGCTGATGATCGTGCTGGCCGCCACCTCTTATGTGCTGGGCGGCACCCAGTCCAAGGAATATGCTGAAACCGTCTGGTATATCGACTGGTGGATCGTGGTTGTCTGGGTCAGCTTCCTGCTGGTGTTCATGGGCACACTGATCAACCGCAAGGAGCCGCATATCTATGTGGCCAACTGGTTCCTGCTGTCGATGATCATCACCGTGGCCATGCTGCATGTGGTGAACAACCTCGCCGTTCCGGTGAACATGTTCAGCTCCAAATCCGTGTCTCTGTTCGGCGGCGTGCAGGATGCCATGACGCAATGGTGGTATGGCCACAATGCCGTGGGCTTCTTCCTGACCGCGGGCTTCCTGGGCATGATGTATTATTTCGTGCCGAAACAGGCCGAACGCCCGGTGTTCAGCTACAAGCTGTCGATCATCCACTTCTGGGCGCTGATCTTCCTGTATATCTGGGCCGGTCCGCACCACCTGCACTATACCGCGCTGCCGGAATGGGCCGCGACGCTGGGCATGGTGTTCTCGATCATGCTGTGGATGCCGTCCTGGGGGGGCATGATCAACGGTCTGATGACGCTGTCGGGCGCCTGGGACAAGCTGCGCACCGATCCGATCATCCGCATGATGGTGGTCTCCATCGGCTTTTACGGCATGTCGACCTTCGAAGGCCCGATGATGTCGATCAAGGCGGTGAACTCGCTGTCGCATTACACTGACTGGACCATCGGCCACGTCCATTCCGGCGCGCTCGGCTGGAACGGCATGATCACCTTCGGCGCGCTGTATTTCCTGACGCCGCGCCTGTGGAACCGCGAAGGGCTGTATAGCCTCAAGCTGGTCAGCTGGCACTTCTGGCTCGCCACCATCGGCATCGTTCTCTACGCCTCGGCCATGTGGGTCACCGGCATCATGGAGGGCCTGATGTGGCGCGAAGTGGATGCAAACGGCTTCCTCGTGAACGCCTTCGCCGATACCGTTGCCGCCAAGTTCCCGATGTATGTGGTGCGCGGACTGGGTGGGGTCATGTTCCTCGCCGGGGCCATGATCATGTGCTACAACCTGTGGATGACCGTGCGTGCCGTGCCTGCAAAGGCACCGCAGGCATCGGCTGTCCCCGCTGAATAAGGGAGGGAACAGTCATGGCTTTTCTCGACAAACACAAAGTCATCGAAACCCACGCCACGCTGCTGCTGGTGCTGTCGTTCCTGGTGGTGACCATCGGCGGGCTGGTGCAGATCGTGCCGCTGTTCTACCTGGAAAACACCATCGAAAAGGTTGAAGGGGTGCGCCCCTACAGCCCGATGGAACTGGCAGGCCGCGAGATCTATGTGCGCGAAGGCTGCTATGTCTGCCACAGCCAGATGATCCGCCCGATGCGCGACGAGGTGGAGCGGTATGGCCATTACAGCCTTGCTGCGGAATCGATGTATGACCATCCGTTCCAATGGGGTTCCAAACGCACCGGGCCGGATCTGGCACGGGTCGGCGGGCGCTATTCGGATGAATGGCATGTCGATCACCTGATGGATCCGCAATCGGTGGTGCCGGAATCGGTGATGCCCAAATACGAATACCTGATGGGCAACAAGTTGGATGGCGCGCATGTCGCGGATTCCATGTGGGCCAATCAGGTGGTGGGCGTGCCCTATACCGACGAGATGATGCAGAATGCGGTGGCGGATTTCGCGGCGCAGGCCGATCCCAATGCCGACAGTGAAGGCCTTCTGGCCCGCTATCCCGGCGCGCAGGTGCGTAACTTTGACGGGCAGGCGGCTGTGACGGAAATGGATGCGCTGATCGCCTATCTGCAAGTTCTGGGCACGATGGTCGATTTCTCGACCTTCCAGCCCGATCCGAACCGCTGAGGAGGGGAAGTGATGGATACCTATTCTTTCCTGCGGCATTTTGCCGACAGCTGGATGCTCTTGCTGATGACCGCGCTGTTCGTGGGCATCGTGGTGTTTGCCTTCCGCCCCGGCAGCCGCAGCGTGCAGGATGATGCCGCCAACTCGATCTTCCGCAACGAAAAGCGCCCGGCGCGCGATCCTGCGGAAGCCCCGGTCCGCCGCAATAGCAAGGAGGCGTGAGACATGTGCGCCAAGCAAGTGAAGAAACCCGGCGAGGTTGAAACCACCGGCCATGAATGGGACGGCATCCGGGAACTCGACAATCCGATGCCGCGCTGGTGGCTGTATACCTTCTACCTGACCATCATCTGGGCCATCGGTTATACCTTCTTTTACCCGGCTTGGCCGCTGGTCACCTCGGCCACGCAGGGGCTGTGGGGCGGCACGGCGGCGGGCAATCCGCGTCTGGCCGTGGTCGAAGAGATCAAGCGCTTCGATGATGCCAATGCGCCGATCAAGGCCAAACTGGTGGCAGCAGATCTGAACGCCATTGCCACCGACCCGGAGCTGGAGGGCTATGCCAAATCCGCCGGGGCGGCAGTGTTCAAGACCTGGTGCGCCCAGTGCCATGGCGCCGGGGCTGCGGGTGTGCAGGCGGGGGGCTACCCCAACCTGCTCGACGATGACTGGCTTTGGGGCGGGGATATGGAATCGATCCATCTGACCGTGACCCATGGCATCCGCAACACCACCGATGCCGATGCGCGCTATTCGGAAATGCCGAAGTTCGGGGTCGATGGCCTGCTGGAGAAACCGCAGATTGCCGAGGTCGTGGAATATGTTCTGCAGATTTCGGGCCAAGAGCATGATGCGGCACTGGCAACCGCAGGGGCGACGGTGTTTGCCGACAATTGCGCCGCCTGCCATATGGAAGACGGCTCTGGCGACCGGGCGCAGGGGGCCCCCAAGCTGACCGATGCGGTCTGGCTTTACGGTGGCGACCGCGATAAGCTGATCGAGACGGTCACCTATGCCCGTTTCGGGGTGATGCCGAACTGGAACACGCGCCTGTCGGAAGACGAGATCCGGGCCGTGTCGACCTATGTTCACAGCCTTGGTGGCGGCGAATAAGCTTCCGTCCCACAGAATCGAAAAGGCCCCCGGCGTGCCGGGGGCCTTTTTGCTTTGCCCGCCATGCTTAACGTCCGAACCAGCATTGCGGATGCGTGATGCGGCCCTGCCAGAAATATTCATCCTCCAGCCGCCGCTGTTCGGCCAGACGTTCGCGGCTGTTGCGCGGCTCCAGCCGGGTGGCGATCATCAGGCTTTGTGCAAGAATACCTAACATTTTTCTCTCCTTCATCTCTGCGTCCTTCTTGATTGATGCCATTTTAAAGCTGAACATGCGACTCAGCGTTTTTTGCAATATGTAAGGCAGGCTTTCACGATGGAATGGCGCGGCTTCCCTCCGCTTTCAGCGCTGCGCGCCTTTGCGGCCTTTGCACAGGCGCCGACGCTGGATCAGGCGGGCGCGTTGATCGGCGTGACTCATGCCGCCATCAGCCAGCAGATCCGCGCGCTGGAAACGCAGATGGGGGTGGCGCTGGTGGATCGGGGCGGGCGCAGGCTGGCGCTGACCGACGAGGGGCGGCGGCTGGCCGAGGCGCTGGAGGCGGGCTTTGGCCAGATCGCCACGGTGGTTGCCGAACTGACCGGCAGCGATGGCAGCCGCCCGCTGCGCATCACCACAACGCCGTCTTTTGCCAGCGGCTGGTTGCTGCCACGGCTGCCCGAATTCCGGGCGCAGCATCCGGGCATTGATCTGGTGATCGACCCCGCGCCGGAACAACGTGACATCGGGCGCGAGGCCGATGTGGGCCTGCGCTACGGCAATGGCGACTGGCCGGGGCTGGAGGCGCGGCTGGTGCTGCGCTCGTCGGTGGTGGTGGTGGCCTCGCCCGGTCTGGTTCCCGCAGACGGGCCGCAGGATGCCGCGCATCTGGCAAAGCTGCCCTGGTTGCAGGAGCCGGGCACCAATGAGGTGACAGGCTTTCTGCAACAATACGGCCTGACACGCGAAAAACGTGCGGGCATGATTTCCCTGCCCGGCAACATGATGCTGGATGCGGCGCGCGACGGGCAGGGGGTTGCGGTGGTGGCGCGGGCCTTCGTGCTGGCCGATCTGGCGGCGGGGCGGTTGCGGCTGCTGCACGAGGACAAGGAGCATGAAGGCTATTTTCTGGTCACCCGTCCCGGTGTTCTGCGCCCGCCGCTCAAGGCCTTTGCGCAATGGGTGCTGCGGCAAGCGGACGCAGGGCCGGGGCAGGCCATTTGACACAGGTCAAGGCGCGCAGGCCCGGCGCATGACAGAAGAAGGGCGTCAGGCCGCAACGCTTGGCATCGGCACCGCCGCCCCATCCTGTTCGCGCGTTTCCTAGGGGTGGCGGTGCCGTTTCATGCCTTTGCCAGTGGCATGACCTCAATCGCCCCCCCTTTACCCGATGATGCGGCCATTCGGCACAGGCAGGCAGGATCCGCCCGGAATTGCAGGCTTTATTGGTCTGCACCCGGGGCTGCGCGCAATATGCCGCATCGCTTAGGTGTATCGGGGATGCGATTTTTGATACAGGTCAAGGCAGCCAAAGGCGCGCGGCCCCATACCAATGCAGAAGTCGCCAGTCGGAGCCATTCCGTGACAAGCCCAGATACCGAACCACATTCCCTTTACGCCGCGCGCGAACCCATTTTCCCCCGTCGGGTGAAGGGGACGTTCCGCACCCTGAAATGGTGGCTGTTGGCGCTCATGCTTGGGGCCTATTACCTCGCCCCATGGATCCGCTGGGATCGCGGGCCTGCCTTGCCGGATCAGGCAGTGTTGCTGGATCTGGCGAACCGGCGCTTTTTCTTTTTCATGATCGAGATCTGGCCGCATGAATTCTATTTCGTGGCGGGGCTGCTGATCATGGCCGGGCTGGGGTTGTTTCTGTTCACCTCGGCGGCGGGGCGGGTCTGGTGCGGCTATGCCTGCCCGCAGACAGTCTGGACCGATCTGATGATCTTGGTCGAACGCTGGGTGGAGGGCGACCGCAACGCCCGGCTGCGGCTGCACCGGCAGAAATGGAATGCCGAAAAGGTCCGCAAGCGGGCAGTGAAATGGACGCTGTGGTTTCTGATCGGCCTCGCCACGGGTGGGGCCTGGGTGTTCTATTTCACCGATGCGCCGACCTTGCTGAAGGATCTGGTCACTGGCCAGGCGCATCCGATTGCCTATACGACGATCTTCGTGCTGACAGCGACGACCTTCCTGTTCGGCGGCTTTTTCCGCGAACAGGTCTGTATCTATGCCTGCCCCTGGCCGCGCATTCAGGCCGCGATGATGGACGAAGATACCATCACGGTGGCTTACCGCGACTGGCGGGGCGAGCCGCGCGGCAAGCTGCACAAGGGCGAACCTACGGCCGGGCAGGGCGATTGCATTGATTGCATGGCCTGCGTGAACGTCTGCCCGATGGGCATCGACATCCGGGATGGCCAGCAACTCGCCTGCATCACCTGCGGCCTGTGCATCGACGCCTGCAATGACACGATGGACAAGATCGGCAAGCCGCGCGGCCTGATCGACTATCTGGCCCTGACCGACGAGACGCGCGAGCGTGCAGGTGCCGCGCCGAAATCGGTGTGGAAACATGTGTTCCGCCCGCGCACCATTCTTTACACTGTGCTGTGGGCCGGGGTGGGCATCGCGCTGGTGGTGGCGCTGTTCCTGCGTTCGGACATCGACGTGAACGTGACGCCGGTGCGCAACCCCACCTTTGTCACCCTGTCGGATGGCACGATCCGCAACACCTATGACGTGCGCCTGCGCAACAAGCTGGGCGAAGATCACAGCTATGCAATCACCATTACCTCGGCGGCGGATCTGGCGCTGCGGATCGAGGGGCGCGATGACAATATCGTCACGGTGCCCGCGAACGAGACCTTCTCGACCCGCGTGTATCTTGAGGCCGCACCGGGCAGCGCGGCGGCAGAGGCCGAACGCAGCGATGTGCGGATCTGGGTCGGCGCGGATGTCGGCAATGCCCGTGTGCATCATGACACGGTGTTCAACGGGAAGGGGCAGTAACATGGGCGAAATCACCGGACGGCAGGTTTTCGCGGTGACGGCAGGGGCCTTTGCCGTGATCATCGGGGTGAATGTGCTGATGGCCTACAAGGCGATCAGCACCTTTCCGGGGGTCGAGGTGAAGAACTCCTACGTCGCCTCGCAACAGTTCGAGGCGAACCGGACGGCGCAGGACGCGCTGGGCTGGACCCTGACGCCCAGCTATGCGCCCGAGGACGGGCTGCGCCTGACCTTTACCGATGCCGAAGGGCTGCCGGTGCCGGTGCGTGAGCTGACGGTTCTGGTCGGGCGCACAACCTCGACCACGGCGGATCAGAAACCGCAATTCGTGCGCGAGGCCGGGGCCTATCTTGCCCCGGTGACGCTGGCGCCCGGCAAATGGATGTTGCAGGTCACGGCCGAGGCCGAAGACGGCACGCCGTTCCAGCAACGGCTGGACCTGTTGGTGAAAGGCTGATGCCATGACGCTGGCGGAACGGATCACGGCGGCTGATGATTACGGCCATGTCTCGCCTTCGGCTTGCCCGGCCTGCGCGGTCGCCCCTTCGGCCGAGCGGCTGGCAGAGCTGACCGCACCGCAGGACGCCCGGCTGATGCTGTCGATACCGACCGCGCATTGCGCCACCTGCATCTCGACGGTGGAAAGCGGGCTGGCCGGGGTGCCGGGCGTACGCTCGGCCCGGGTCAACCTGACGATGCGCCGGGTGTCGGTGGAGGCCGAACCGCAGGTCGATGCCGAAACGCTGATCGCCGCGCTGAAAGGCGTGGGCTATGAGGCGCATGAACTGGACGCAGGCCTGCTGTCGGCCACCGAAACCGATCGGCAGGGGCGCGACCTGCTGATGCGGCTGGGCGTGGCCGGCTTTTCCATGATGAATGTGATGCTGCTGTCGGTGGCGGTCTGGTCGGGGGCCGAGGATGCGACCCGCGATCTGTTCCACTGGATTTCCGGGGCCATTGCGCTGCCGACCGTGGTCTTTGCGGGCCAGCCTTTCTTCAAATCGGCCTGGGCCGCGCTCAGGGTCGGGCGGCTGGGCATGGATGTGCCGATCTCGCTGGCGCTGATCCTCGCCTCGGCCATTTCGGTGTTCGAGACGATGAATTCCGGCCATCACGCCTATTTCGACGCGGCGGTGATGCTCAGCTTCTTTCTGCTGGCGGGGCGCTATCTTGACCATCGCACCCGCGCGGTGGCGCGGTCCGCCGCCGAGGAACTGGCGGCGCTGGAGGTGCCGCGCGCAACTGTGATCCGCGCGGGCACAGAGCAGGTGGTGGCGATTTCCGATCTTGCGGTGGGGGAACTGGTGCGGGTGCGCCCCGGCGGCCGGATGCCGGTGGACGGGGTGGTGATCGAAGGCACCTCCGAAATCGACCGTTCCTTGCTGACCGGCGAAAGCCTGCCCGCCTGGGCCGGGCCGGACACGGCGGTTTCGGCGGGCGAGGTGAACCTGACCGGGCCGCTGACGCTTCGCGTGACGGCGGCGGGCAAGGACAGCAGCCTGCACCGCATGGCCGATCTGGTCGCCGTGGCCGAAAGCGCCAAGACGCGTTATACCAGCCTCGCGGAACGCGCCGCGCGTGCCTATTCGCCGCTGGTGCATCTGCTGTCTTTCAGCGCCTTTGGTTTCTGGATGTGGAAAACCGGCGGCGATCTGCGCTTTGCCATCAATATTTCCGCCGCCGTGCTGATCATCACCTGCCCCTGTGCGCTGGGGCTGGCGGTGCCTGCGGTGGTGACGGCGGCCAGTGGGCGGCTGTTCCGCAAGGGGTTGCTGATCAAACACGGCACCGCGCTGGAGCGGCTGGCCGAGGTCGATACCGTGGTGTTCGACAAAACCGGCACGCTGACGTTGGGCGCACCCGAGCTCACCAATCTGGCGGCACAGCCCCGGCAGGTGGCCGAAGTGGCGCTGGCGCTGGCCGAAGCCTCGTCGCATCCGCTGGCGCAGGCTTTGGTGCAGGGCGCGCGGGCGGCGGGGCTGCATCCGGCACAGATCCGCGATCTGCGCGAAGTGCCGGGCTATGGCATCGAAGGCCAGTGGAACGGGCGGATCGTGCGGCTGGGCCGGGCGGGCTGGTGCCAGGCCGAGGCGCTGCCGATGACGGCCACCTATCTGTCTCTGGGCGATGGGCAGACCCATGGCTTCACCTTCACCGACCGGCTGCGCCCCGGGGCCGAGGCGGCGGTGGCCGCGCTCAAGGCGCAGGGCATGGCGGTGCGGCTGATTTCGGGCGATGCCGAAGGGCCGGTGGCGGAACTTGCGGCGCGGCTGGGCATCGCCGATTGGGTTGCCGGGGCCTTGCCCGCCGAAAAGGCCGCATTGGTCGGCGATCTGACGGCGGCGGGCCATCATGTGCTGATGGTGGGGGATGGGCTGAACGACACGGCGGCGCTGGCGCGGGCGCATGTGTCGATCTCACCCGCCTCGGCGCTGGATGCGGCGCGGGTGGCCTCTGACATCGTGTTGCTGGGGCAGGATATGGCCCCGATTGCCGATGCCCTGCGCATCGCCGGGCAATCCACGCGCCGGATCAAGGAAAACTTTGCGATTTCGGCCCTTTACAACGTGGTGGCGGTGCCGCTGGCGCTGGTCGGTCTGGCCACGCCCCTGGCGGCGGCCTTGGCAATGTCGCTCTCGTCGATTACCGTTTCGCTGAATGCGCTGCGATTGAAGTGAGCGGATGAGGAGGCTGCGTCGATGGAAATCCTGACAATCCTGATTCCGGTGTCGTTGTTTCTGGGCGGTGTGGGGCTTGTGGCGTTTTTCTGGGCGCTGAAGGCGCGGCAGTTCGAGGATCCGCAAGGGGATGCGGCGCGCATCCTGACCACGGATTACGACGACCATCCGAAACCCTGATGCAGCCCGCAGTCTGAAACAGGCCCGACCCACGGGGCCATCGAGGCCCCGCGTGTCGGCTGCCGCGGAGGGTGGCGGGGGCGGCGTCAGCGCCAGTCGAAGAAACCCTTGGGGGCCTGTGCCAGCAGCCGCGCCGCCAGATCCCGGCCCAGATCGGCCCCTGCGGCGATGGTGCCGCGCGCCTCGCCGGTGATGACCTCGGACCCGTCGGGTCGCAGGATTTCGCCGCGGAGCCAGATCTGATCGCCTTCCAACAGTGCCAGACCGGCAATCGGGGTTTCGCAAGAGCCATCCAGCGCCGCCAGATAGGCCCGTTCGGCGGCGAGCCGCTGCCCGGTCGGGCCATCATGGATGGCGGCCAGCAGCGCCTCGGCCCGCGCATCCGCTGCGCGGCGCTCGATGCCGATGGCCCCCTGTGCCACGGCGGGCAGCATCTCGTCAGGCGCGATGGCCGAGCGGGCGACGGCGGCCATGCCCAGCCGGTTCAGCCCCGCCATGGCAAGGAAGGTCGCAACCGCCACGCCATCTTGCAGCTTTTTCATGCGTGTCTGCACATTGCCGCGAAATTCCACCAGCGTCAGATCGGGGCGGCGCGCGGCCAGCTGCGCTCGGCGGCGCAGGCTGGACGAGCCGACGGTGGCCCCCTGCGGCAGATCTGCAAGGCGCTGGATCGTCGGGCTGACAAAGGCATCACGCACATCTTCGCGCGGCAGATAACAGTCCAGCAGCAGCCCTTCGGGCTGGGCCACCGGCATGTCTTTCATCGAATGCACCGCGATGTCGATGCCGCCATCCAGCAGAGCATCCTCGATTTCGCGCGTGAACAGGCCCTTGCCGCCGATCTCTTTCAACGGGCGGTCCAGCACCCGGTCGCCGGTGGTCTTGATCGCCACGATCTGAAACGCGGCCTCTGGCAGATCAAAGGCCGCCATCAGCCGGTCGCGGGTTTCATGCGCCTGCGCCAAAGCTAGCGGCGAGCCACGGGTGCCGATCTTCAGCGGTTCAGCGGGGGAGGGGAGCGCATATGTCATGGCAGAGCCATAGCGCCCCGCGCGTAGCGTTTCAACTGCGACGGAGGCGCGCGGGCCGGCCTGAGGCACCCTGCCGCGCTTGACTTCCGGGCGTGGCCAGTCAAGTCAGGGGCAACAGAAAAGGGATGCCGCCGATGGCCGAGACCATGACCGACAAGCTGATCCTGCGTGCGCTGAAGGGCGAAACCCTGCCGGTGCCGCCGATCTGGATGATGCGACAGGCCGGGCGCTATCTGCCGGAATATCGTGCCACCCGCGCGCAGGCCGGGGATTTCCTTTCGTTGTGTTACAACCCGGAACTTGCCGCCGAAGTCACGCTGCAACCGATCCGGCGCTATGGCTTTGACGCGGCCATCCTGTTTGCCGACATCCTGTTGATCTGTCAGGCGCTGGGGGCGGATCTGTGGTTCGAGACGGGCGAGGGGCCGCGTCTGTCGACCATCACCACGCCCGCCGAACTGGCCGCCCTGAAACCCGCCCATGCGATTCATGACCGCCTGTCACCGGTCTATGAAACCGTGCGTCGCCTGTCGCGCGACCTGCCGGCCCAGACCACGCTGATCGGCTTTGCCGGTGCGCCCTGGACGGTGGCGACCTATATGATCGCCGGGCGCGGCACCAAGGATCAGGGGCCTGCCCATGCGCTGAAAGCCGCAGATCGCGCCACCTTCGCTGCGCTGATCGACCTGATCACCGAAGCGACCATCGACTATCTGTCGGAACAGGTGAAGGCCGGGGCCGAGGTGGTCAAGCTGTTCGACAGTTGGGCCGGCAGCCTGAAAGGGCAGGACTTTACCGATTTCGCGGTGAAACCCGTGGCCCATATCATTGCCGAACTCAAACGCCGCCATCCGGGGCTGCCGATCATCGCCTTCCCGCGTGAGGCGGGGCAGGGCTATATCGGTTTTGCCAAGGCGACCGGCGCGGATTGCGTGGCGATCGACAATTCGGTCAGCCCGGACTGGGCGGCGGCGCATGTGCAGCGGGATGGCTGCGTGCAGGGCAATCTTGCGCCGCATCACATGGTCAGCGGCGGGCCTGCGCTGGTGGAGGCCACGCGCGCGGTTGTGCAGGCCTTCCGCAAGGGGCCGCATATCTTCAACCTTGGGCATGGCATCACGCCGGACGCCGATCCCGAAAACGTGGCGCTGATGATTGAAACTGTGCGCAAGGGCTGACGCCCGCGCGCGGCCCGTCGCGGGGCCGCGCCAGCCTGCCGCTTATGCGGCGATGAACACCGGCCCGAGCATTGCCCGCAGAGCCACCAGCGCCGCCTCGGCCCCGTCACAGGCCTTCAGACGCACGGCGATCTGCCGGGCATAGCCGAACCGCGCCGCCAGGGCGGGGTACAGGACCAGCTCCAGCCCACCGGGGCCGATGCTGGCCTGCGCCACCGCATCGTCAGCCCCGAAATCCTCGTCATTCAATTCGAACCAGACCGGGCCGCCCGCCAGATCCTGACGGAACATCGCATAGCTTTCTTCGGTCGCATCGACAAAGCCGATGAACCGCGCGCCATCCTCGTCCGTGACCGTCGCATAGACGGCTTTCACCACCACATCGGTCATCGCTTAATACCACTTTGCCACGGGGGGCAGGCTCATCAGCACGGCATCCGGATTATGCCCGGTTTCCAGCCCGAATTTGGTGCCCCGGTCATAGACCAGATTGTATTCGGCATAGAGGCCGCGATGTAGTAGCTGCGTTTCGCGGTCGGCTGCCGAGGCGGTGGTGCCAAGGCGGCGTTCAGTCACCGGCAGGAAGGCGCGCAGGAAGGCGCGGCCCACATCCTGGGTAAAGGCGAAATCGGCGGCCCAGTCGCCGGTGTTCAGATCGTCATAGAAGATACCGCCGACGCCGCGCGCGCGGCCCCGGTGCGGAATGAAGAAATACTCATCCGCCCAAGCTTTGAATTTGCCATAATAGTCAGGGTGATGCGCATCACAGGCCGCTTGCAGTTCGGCATGGAAATGGGCGGTGTCATCGGCATATTCGATACAGGGGTTCAGATCGGCCCCGCCACCGAACCACCAGGCATGTGGGGTCCAGAACATGCGGGTGTTCATGTGGACGGCGGGCGTATGCGGGTTCTGCATATGGGCGACAAGGCTGATGCCCGCAGCCCAGAAGCGCGGATCCTCGGCCATGCCGGGCACGCCACGCGCGGCCATCGCCTTTTGCGCCGGGGCGCCAAGCGTGCCGAACACGGTGGAGATATTGACGCCGACCTTTTCAAACACGCGGCCATTGCGCATCACGCTCATCTCGCCGCCCCCGCCGCTGTCGCGGGTGGTGGGCGTCACCTCGAACCGGCCGGGCGGGGTGGCGGCGGCAAACCCATCCTCAAGCGCCTCGAATGCCGTGGTGATCTGGTCGCGCAAGCTGCGGAACCAGGCGGCGGCCTGCGCTTTTTCGGTGTCATAGCCGGTGGTCATGCTGTCATTCCTCTGCGAACGCAGGCCCTTCCTATCAACTTCGCGGCAGGGCTGCCAGAATGGGTTTGGCAAGCCCGATGCGGCGGATTAGCCTGCCCAAAACCCCGGAGGGATTCCATGAGACGTCTGATCCTGCTTCTTCCGCTGCTGGCGGCCTGCGGCACACCGCAGGAACAGTGCATTTCCTCGGTGACGCGGGATCAGCGGGTGGTGGAAAAGCTGATCGCCGAGACTCAGGGCAATCTGGATCGCGGCTATGCGATGGAACGCTATACGACCTATGAAATGGATTGGCGCAATTGCGGCCGCCCGCATCACAAGCCCGGCACAAAACCGGCACCGCCGCGCATGTGCTGGGAGGAAATTCCGGTGACGCGGACCCGGCCAAAGGCAATTGATCTGGCGGCAGAGGCCAGCAAGCTGCGGCAATTGCAGGACAAACGCGCGCAGCTGAGCCGGTCGGCGCAGCCTGCCATCGCGCAGTGCCGCGCCCAGCACCCGGAGTAAGGCGTCAGTGCGCCGGGGCGGCGACGGCATCCAGAATGCTGCGACCGCCATCCAGCGTGATGATCTGCCCGGTCAGAAAGCTTGAGGCATCCGAGGCGAGGTATTGCACCGTTTCCACCAGTTCGGCGGGCGAGGCGATGCGGCCCATCGGGGTTGCGGCAATGATCGTGTCGCGGAACTCGGGCGTTTCCTTCAACTGCGCCTGAAGGCTCGCGCTCATCACCGACCCGATCGAGACGGCATTGACGCGGATCCCCTTGGGCGCCAGCGCCACAGCCATGGCGCGGGTCATCTGATCGAGCGCGGCGCAGGCGATGGAATAGCCTAGCAACTCGGGCCGGGTGCGGGTGGCGGCGATGGAGGAGAGGTTGATGATCGTGCCCGCAGCGCCCTGGATGCCATCGCGTTCCGCCTGCGCAATCATGCGCTTGGCGGTCAGCTGGCTCAGCCGCAGGCTGGTCAGCATGTTCTGTTGCAACATCGCCTCGACCGCATCCTCCTCGATGCAGAGCGGGTCCGACAGGGTGATCTGGCGGCTGGCATTGACCAGAATATCCACCCGCTCGAACGCATCCATCGTGGCCGACAGCAGGTTGGTGATCGCCAGCTTTTGCCGCAGATCGCCGGCAAACATGCGGATCGGCCCTTCGGTGCGGGCCTCCTCGCCGATTTCGGACTCCAGCCGGGTTTCGTCCATATCTGCGAACATGACATTCGCGCCCTTGTCGATGAAATGGCGGGCAATGGCGAGCCCGATGCCATTGGCGGCGCCGGTGACGATGGCGGTCTTGCCGGAAATAGAGAGCGACATGGGAACGCCCTTTCTGCCTTAGCGGCGGTTCGGGTAACTGGCGCGGATGATGCGGAAGGCGCGGTCGCTGCCGATATCTTCCACTTCGCGGAAGGCGGCCTTCAGCACGGGATCATAGGGCAGGTGCCGGTTCGCCACCAGCCAGAGCGTGCCGTCGGGCGCGAGCATCTTTGCCGCAGCCTTCAGAAACGCCACGCCCAGCATCGGATCGGCATCGCGTGTGGTGTGGAAGGGCGGGTTGCAGACAACCGCCCCCGCCAGATGCGGCACCTGCCAGCTTGTGGCATCGGCCCAATGGAACTGCGCGCGGGCATCGGTGATATTCTGGCGGGCGCAATCCAGCGCCGCCGCCTCGGCCTCGACCAGATGCAGTTCCTTCACCCCGTCACGGGTCAGGATATGCTGCGACAGATACCCCCAACCGGCCCCGAGATCGACCACCCGTGCCGGCAGTTTGGCGGGCAGGGCTTCGGCCAGCAGGGCCGAGCCGCGATCCGGCGCATCGGCAGAAAACACCCCCGGCGCGGTCAGAAAACCACCTTCGATCCGGCGCGGGGCGGCGGCCCAGCCTTGCAGGGCGGCACTGGCCGGAAAGGTGAAGATCTTGCCATGCGCCTTTGACAGCGCCTCGCTGACCGGGCCGAGCGCGCGCAATTCCTTGTAAAGCGCGTCCACGCCATCGGTCTTTTGCCCGTCGACGATCACCGGCGCCCCAAGGGGCAGGGCGGCACAGGCATCGGCCAGCAGGGCGCGCGCCTCGGCCTTGGCGCGGGGCAGGCAGACCAGGGCCGCCGCATGGCCGGTGCCCGGCGTCAGCGCGGTGCGATAGCCTTTGGCGGCGAAATGATCGTGATCGGGTTTGAAGCCCTGCACGATCAGCAGTCGCTCCTTCGGCAGGGCCGACAGGTCATCGCCCAGACGCGGGCGGAACACGACAATGCTGCCCGCATCGGGCAGGGGGAGGGCGCCGGTTTCCAGCGCGAGGTCAAGGCGGGTTGAACGCATGAGCGGCCTGAGCGGCCTGTTCCTTCAGCAACGGGCGGGGGTCATTCCTTTTCCATCGTGCATTGCAGCGGATGCTGATGCCGACGGGCGAAATCCATGACCTGCGCCACTTTGGTTTCCGCCACTTCGAACGAGAACACGCCAACGACGGCAAGCCCCTTCTTGTGGACGGTCAACATGATCTCGAAGGCCTGCGCGTGATTGAGGCCGAAAAACCGCTCCAGAATATGCACCACGAATTCCATCGGGGTGTAATCGTCATTCAGCAGCAGCACCTTGTACATCGGCGGGCGCTGCGTGCGGGTGCGCGTCTTCGTCAGGATCGAAGCGTCCGATCCATTCCCGTTGTCATCGGCAGACATGAGGACAGGGCGAAGGGTCAATGCGTCACTCCGGCTGGGCTGGGGGCGGGTTGCAGGTGGATTCGGGATCTGGTTCAGGGACAACAGTATAGCGCAATCCGGCGGCGGGAAAAGGGGGGCGGCTTTTTGCTTGCAGCCGCCCGCGCGCTCGGCAAGATTGCGCGGATGACACAGCCCCTTCTGATCGGCTTCGATGCCGATGACACCCTCTGGCAGAACGAGACATTCTTCCGGCTCACCCAGGCCCGGTTCGAAGCCCTGCTGGCCGATTACGCCGAGGCCGATCACCTGCACGAGCGGCTGCTGGCGGCAGAGCGTCGCAATGTCGGCCATTACGGCTTTGGCGTGAAGGGATTCGTTCTGTCGATGATCGAGACCGCCATCGAAGTGACTGAGGGGCGTGTGCCCGCCTCGGTCATTGCCGAGCTGATGGCTGCGGGGCGCGACATGCTGGCTCATCCGATTGAACTGCTGCCGCATGCCCGCGCCGCCGTCGAGGCGGTGGCGGCGGATTTTCGGGTGCTGCTGATCACCAAGGGCGATCTGCTGGATCAGGAGCGCAAGCTGGCGCAGTCGGGGTTGGGCGATCTGTTCCACGGGGTCGAGATCGTGTCACACAAGACGCCCGAAACCTATGCGCGTCTGTTTGCCCGGCATGGCGTCGCACCAGAGGCGGCGATGATGGTGGGCAATTCGCTGAAATCCGATGTCCTGCCGGTGATCGAAACCGGCGGCATCGGTGTGCATGTGCCCCATGACCTGATCTGGGCGCTGGAACAGGCCGACGCCCCGCAGGGCCATCCGCGGTTTTTTGAAATGCCCGACCTGTCAGGCTTGCAGGCGCTTTTGGCCCGGCTTGCCGCATGATGTTGTGTGGCAATTCGGCCTTGCCCACCACATCTGCCTATTGCAAATGAAACACGCCATAAAACCCCTTGAATTTAGGGGGTTTTCGCTATGCCCCCCCTGTGCTAGCCTTTTTGCAAGGCCCCGAAAAACAGGGGTATCCGAGGCAGAAATCAATAACAAGGCAAGGGGCAGCGACGTGGCTTCGCGTTTTGGGCAGTTCGTCCGCAATTTCACTTTGCTGGTCACATTCGTTGTTGTGGCCGCTTGTTCGACGCCGAAACCTTCGGGGGCGGCGCCGTATGCAGCTTATGTGATGGATGCCCGAACGGGCGAAACCATCTATGCGAAGAACGCGGACACGCGGCTTCACCCGGCATCTCTGACCAAGATGATGACCCTCTATATCGCGTTCGAGGCGATCGAGCGGGGCGAGATCAGCCTTGATACCATGGTCAAGATCACCAAGAACGCTGCGGCAGAACCGCCGTCGCGTCTGGGCCTGAAGGCCGGGCAGAAAGTGGCCCTGCGCCACCTGATCCGGGCGGCGGCGATCAAATCTGCCAATGATGCGGCCACCGCCATCGGCGAGGCCATCGGCGGATCCGAGGCGGAATTTGCACAGCGCATGAACCGCACGGCCAAGGCCATCGGCATGAAGAACACCACCTTTGCCAATGCCAACGGGCTGACCGCGAAGGGCCATTTGTCCACCGCCAGCGACATGTCGACGCTGGGCCGGCGGCTGTTCTACGATTTCCCGCAATATTACAACATCTTCTCGCGCCGCGAGACGGATGCGGGTCTGGCCGATGTGGCCAATACCAACCGCCGCTTTCTGGACAGCTACAAGGGTGCCGATGGCATCAAGACCGGCTTCACCAACCCGGCGGGCTTCAACCTGACCGCCTCGGCAGAGCGCAATGGCGTGCGAATCATCGCGACGGTGTTCGGCGGAACCTCCACGGCACAGCGCAATGCCAAGATGGCGGAGCTGCTGGATCTGGGCTTTGCGTCGGTCAAACCCGGCGGCAAGGCCGTGCCGCCCGCCCCGCCGGTCTACGAGCCGCAAGCCGCGCCCGAAGCCGCTTTGGTGGCCGAGACCGGAACCGAGGGCAATCGGGTGATGGGCGCGAAAACCCTGCGTGTCAGCACGGTCATCAGCGCCTCTCCCCGCCCGCGCGCCCGGCCCGGCTCTGCCCCGGCAGAGGCGCAGACGCTGCTGGCCGCAGCGCCCGCCGCCGATCCCGGCGTGGATCCGATTGCCGAAATGATCGCCGCCGAAGTGGCCGTGGCCGCGATGCAGAATGACATTGCCGGGGCCTTGGCCGAAGCCGCAGGCACGCCCGGGGTGGCGATGGCCGCAGCGCCCATGGCGCAGGTGGATGATGGCAGCGTGATGTCGCTGGCCGCCGCGATGGTCACGCCGACGCCGCCCGTGCCGATGGCGGAACCGGAGCATGTCCCGACCGTGATCCATACCGCGACGCCGCTGGACGGTACGCAGATGGCCGCAATCGAGCCGGTGCCGACAGCAGCCGAGGTGGTGACGCGGATTTCCACCTCGGGCGGGCGGCACTGGGGCGTGAATATCGGCCGGTTCAACAGCCGCACCTCTGCCGAACGGGCGCTGATGAAAACCATGCTGGCCGAAAGCGCCACGCTGAACGAAGGTCTGCGCAAGGTCGTGCAGAAAAGCGGCGGTTACGATGCGAATTTCATGGGACTGAGCCAGGATCAGGCCGATCTGGCCTGCCGCAGATTGCAGGCGCGCGGCACCCAGTGCTTTACCATCGGGCCGTAAGCGCTGAGCGCTGAGACATGCTCTTGCGGCGACCCACAGCTCCGGGCAGGGTAACCTGACCCGGAGGTTTTTTTATGCCAAGCTATGTCTTTCCACCGATCCCGCAGCCGAGTGTTGCGATAGAGGGCCAGAGCGCCCGCTTTCCCGTGCGCCGCATCTTTTGTGTCGGGCGCAACTATGCCGAACATGCGCGCGAGATGGGCCATGATCCGCAGGCCGAACCACCGTTCTTTTTCACCAAACCCGCCGATGCGCTGGTGGTGCATGGCGCGAGCATCGCTTATCCGCCCGCCACCGCCGATCTGCACCACGAGGCAGAGCTGGTGGTAGCCATCGGAACTGGTGGGGCGGAAATCCCCGAGACGGCGGCGCTGGACCATGTGTTTGGTTATGCGGCGGGCAATGATCTGACACGGCGCGATCTGCAAGCGGCGGCCAAGGCTGCCCGCAGGCCGTGGGACATGGCGAAGGGCTTTGATGCCTCAGCGGTGATCGGCGCGATCCGGCCGGGGCAGGCGGTGCCGCAAGGGGCGATCCGCTGTCGGGTGGACGGTGCGCTACGGCAAAGCGCCGATCTGGCCGAGATGATCTGGCCGGTGCCCGCGATCATCGCTCATCTGTCGCGGCTGGTGTGCCTAGCCCCTGGGGATCTGATCATGACCGGCACGCCCGCCGGGGTGGCGGCGATCCAGCGCGGCGAGACCTGTGCGGTGGAGATTGACGGGCTGGCCCCCGCTGCCGTGACGCTGATCTGAGCGGAGGGGGGCCTTGCAAGGGGCATCGAGCCCCCGGCAAGGCCATTGCATGGACTGCGGCGGCGGTGTGCACGGGCCGAAGGTCTGTGCGGGCGGTGTGGCAGAAGATGGATATTTTTGCCAAGATGAAAGGCCGTCAGGGCAGGATCTTGCCGGGATTCATCAGGTTGAGCGGATCCAGCGCCTGTTTGATCTGCGCCATCACCGCCAGCGCCACCGGATCCTTGTGCCGGGCCATCGAGGGTTTCTTGGACAGACCGACCCCATGCTCTGCCGAGAAGGTGCCGCCCAGGCGTTGCACCTCATCCTCCACCGCTTGCAGCAGGGTGTCGGCGAGAGCGGGGGCGTCGCGGCTGGGGAAGATGGTGAAATGCACATTGCCATCGCCCAGATGTGCGACCGACAGGGTTTCTGCCGCGGCATCCAATGCGGGCAAGCGGTTGTGGATCGCAGTCAGGAACGGGGCGACCGCGTCGAGTGGCAGGGCGACATCGGTGTCGATGGCCGGGCTGCGGGCAAAGGTGACTTCGGCGGCCAACTCGCGCCGGTGCCACATTGCGCGGCGCTGGGCCTCGGATTGTGCGACCTGTGCATCGAGCACCATGCCCTCGTCCATCATCGTGGCGAGGGTGTCTTCCAGCAGGGTGGCAATCGGCAGGCTGCCATCGGGGCCGGGGTCGGCATCGCGTGGGGTGATCGCCCCGACCTCGACCAGAATGGTGACGGCATGGCGCGGGGTGAAGGGTTCGCCCACATCGGGGCGGGCTTCGGTCAGCCGCCGCAGATAGGTGTCGGGCATGAATTCGAACGCCTCGACCGCGCCGCCGGTGACGGCCTGGAGCCGGTTGAGCAGCACCAGCGCGTCTGGCAGGCTGCGGGCGGCCAGCGTGGCCGTGGCATAGGCGCGGGGGCGCGGCACCAGTTTCATCACGGCGGCGGTGATCACCCCCAGCGTGCCTTCGGCGCCGATGAACAGATCCCGCAGATCATAGCCGGAGTTGTCCTTGTGCAGGGCGGACATCAGGTTCAGCACCCGTCCATCCGCCAGAACCACCTCCAGCCCGAGGCAGAGCGCGCGGGTGGAGCCATAGCGCAGCACATTGGAGCCGCCCGCATTGGTGGACAGCACCCCACCGATCATCGCGGAGCCACGCGCGCCGAACCAGAGCGGGAAATAGAGGCCCTTCGCCTCGGCTGCATCATGCAGTGTCGACAGGATCACCCCGGCCTCGGCCACCGCGATGCGCGACTCCGGGCGGATCTCGCGGATGCGGTTCAGCCGTTCGACCGAGAGCATCAACCCGCCTTCGGTCATCGCGCCGCCGACAAGGCCGGTGCGACCCGAGACCGGCACCACTGGCACCCGATGCGTCTGGGCAAGGCGCAGGATCGCGGCCACCTGCGCCGTATCGGCGGGGCGGACCACCGCCAGCGGATCGGCGGTGTAGTTGCCGGTCCAGTCGGACATATAGGGGGCGCGGTCAGGGCCGCGCAGCACATGCGCGGGGCCAAGAAGCTCGGTCAGGGCGGTCAGCAGGGTATCGGTCATGGCATCTCCAGTCACAGACAGAATGGTCTGACCGGCGGCAGGATACCAGAGGGGAGGTGCTGGATTTCAGGGTTGGGCGCGGGCCAGCAGATCCAGCACGGCAGGCCCGAGTTGGGCCACGATGCGCGCCACGCCCTCGCGGTTGGGGTGGATGCCATCGGCCTGCATCAGCGACCGCAGCGCTGCGGGATCTGTCGCGCCGAGGCCTGCCATGAAATTCGGCTGCATCAAGGTGCCATACCGGGTGGCGAGATCGGGGAAGATCGCATCGAATTGCGTCTTGTATTCGGGGCCGAAATTGCCGGGGCCGGGCAGGCCGATCAGCAGCACCGGCAGGTCGCGCTCGGCGGCCTCGCCGAGGATCGCGTCCAGATTGGCGCGGGTCACCGCCGGATCCAGCCCGCGCAGCAGGTCATTGCCGCCCAGTGCGACGATCAGCGCATCGGTTTCCGGTGTGAGTGACCAGTCGAGCCGCGCCAGTCCGCCGGCCGATGTATCGCCCGAGACGCCTGCGTTGATCAGGGTTGCGTCCGATCCCTTGGCCGCGAGCCAGGCCTGCAATTGCGGCACAAAGCCATCGCCTTCGGGCAGGCCATATCCGGCTGTCAGACTGTCGCCCAAGGCGACGACGGTCAGCGGCTCGGCCTGCGCTATCGCGGCGGAAAGACAGAGCGCAAGTGTTGCAAGGGCTTTGCCTATGGCGGCGCGCGCCCCATATGCGACAGGTGAGATGAGGCGAAGGGCAAAAAACATGGGTGAACCGATTCTGGCGTTGGACAATGCGCAGCTGACATTGGCGGGAAATGCCGGTCCGGTCGAGATTTTGCGGGGCATCACACTGACAGTTGAACGGGGCGAGACAGTGGGGCTGGTCGGGCCGTCCGGGTCCGGCAAATCGTCGCTGCTGATGTTGATGGGTGGGTTGGAGCGGGCGACGGCAGGGCAGGTGCGGGCGCTGGGGCAGGATCTGGGTGCGATGAACGAGGATGCGCTGGCGCGGTTTCGGCGCGGCAACATGGGCGTGGTGTTCCAGAGCTTTCACCTGATCCCGACGATGACGGCGCTGGAGAATGTGGCGGTGCCGCTGGAACTGGCCGGGGTGAAAGAGGCCTTTTCACTGGCCGAGGCGGAACTGGCTTCGGTCGGGCTGGGCAAGCGGCTGCATCACTATCCGGCGCAGATGTCGGGCGGCGAGCAGCAGCGCGTGGCGCTGGCCCGTGCGGCGGCCCCGCGTCCGGCGATCCTGCTGGCGGATGAGCCGACCGGTAATCTGGATGGCGTCAATGGTGCGGCGATCATGGACATGCTGTTCGGGTTGCGCGACCGGCATGGCGCGACGCTGGTTCTTGTCACCCATGCGGCAGAACTGGCGGCGCGTTGTGACCGGGTGGTGCGGCTGGTCGACGGGCAGGTGGCAGCATGAGCTGGACACTGGCGGCGCGGCTGGCGCGCCGGGAACTGCGCGGCGGGGTGCAGGGCTTTCGCATCTTTCTGGCCTGTCTGGCACTGGGTGTGGCGGCGATTGCCGCTGTGGGCATGGTGCGCGGCGCAATCGAGGCGGGGCTGCGCGATCAGGGCGCGGTCTTGCTGGGCGGCGATGCGCAGATGGAATTCACCTATCGCTTCGCCGATGCGGATGAGCGGGCCTATATGGAGGGCCTTGCCAGCCGGGTGTCCGAGGTGGTCGATTTCCGCTCCATGATCGTGGTGGGCGAGGAACGGGCGCTGACTCAGGTCAAGGCGGTGGATGATCTTTACCCGCTGGTGGGCGCGGTGGTGCTGGATCCGCCGTTGCCCCTGCCCGAGGCGCTGGCTGGGGGCGAGGGCCTGCCCGGCGCGGTGATCGACAAGGTGCTGATGGATCGTCTGGGGCTGGCCCCCGGCGACCGTTTCCGCCTTGGCGCGCAGGAATTCCGGCTGGGGGCGGCGCTGCTGCGCATGCCCGACAGCGCGGCGGGCGGCTTCAGCCTTGGCCCGCCGATGATCGTGTTGACCCGTGATCTGGGCAAGTCGGGGCTGATCGTGCCGGGATCGCTTTATGAAACCGAATACCGGCTGGATCTGCCGGAGGCCAGTGATCTGGCACAGCTGGAAAGTGCCGCCGAGGCCCGGTTTGCCGACAAGGGCATGCGCTGGAGCGACAGCCGCCGCGCGGCACCGGGGGTGGAACGCTTCGTGGATCGGATGGGGTCGTTTCTGGTGCTGGTCGGTCTGGCCGGTCTGGCCGTGGGCGGTGTGGGCGTGTCCAGCGCGGTGCGCGCCTATCTGGAGGGCAAGGTGCCGGTGATCGCCACCCTGAAAACGCTGGGGGCCGAGGGCGGGCTGATCTTCCGAGTCTACCTGTTGCAGATCGGGGCCTTGGCTCTGGTGGGGATCGGGCTGGGGCTCATGCTGGGCGTGCTGGTGCCGCTGCTGGCGGGGCCGTTGATTGCGGCGGCCTTGCCGTTTCCGGTGGCCTTTGCCGTCTATCCGATGCCGTTGATCGAAGCCGCGTTTTATGGCGCGACCACGGCGCTTCTGTTCACGCTCTGGCCTTTGGCGCGGGTCGAGGCGGTGCGGGCGGCGGCGCTGTATCGCGGAGGCGGTGCGGCGGGCCTGCCGCGCCCGCTGCTGATGCTGGCGATGCTGGCCCTTGCGGCGCTGCTGATCGGCGGCGCGGTGCTGCTGTCGGGTATGTGGGGGCTGGCCCTTGGCGCGGCGGCGGGTGTGGTCGCCGCGCTGCTGGTGCTGGCGGCGGCGGGTCTGGCCACCCGGCGTCTGGCGCGGATCGGTGCGCGGCGGGTGCGCGGGGCAGTGGCCCTGCGCGCGGCGCTGGGCGCCATTGCCGCGCAGCGGGGCGAGGCAATGTCGGTCATCCTGTCGCTGGGGCTGGGGCTGTCGGTGCTGGCCGCCGTCGGGCAGATCGACGCCAATCTGCGCGCCTCGATCGACCGCGATCTGCCCAGCCGAGCCCCGAGCTATTTCTTTGTCGACATCCAGAATGACCAGATCGCCGGGTTTCTGGACCGGGTGAAATCGGATCCCGCCATCACACGCGTCGACAGCGCGCCGATGCTGCGTGCGGTGGTCAGCCAGATCAATGGCCGCCCGGCGCGCGATGTGGCGGGCGAACATTGGGTGGTGCGTGGCGACCGGGGCATCACCTATGCCGCCACCCCGCCCGAAAATACCAATGTGGTGGCGGGCAAATGGTGGCCTGCCGATTATACTGGCGCGCCGCAGGTCAGCTTTGCGGCGGACGAGGCCGAAGAGATCGGCCTGAAACTGGGCGATACCGTCACCATCAATGTGCTGGGCCGCGACATCACGGCCACGGTCACCAGCTTCCGGCAGGTCGATTTTTCCTCTGCCGGGATGGGCTTTGTGATGACGCTGAACCCATCGGCGCTGGCCGGGGCACCGCATACCCATATCGCCACGATCTATGCCGCACCGGAGGCAGAGGCGAAGATTCTGCGCGATCTGGCGGGGGCCTGGCCGAATATCACCGCGATCCGGGTGCGCGACGCGATTGACCGCGTGACCGAGGCGCTGGACGCCATCGCCACGGCAACGGCCTGGGCGGCGGCGGCGGTGCTGTTGACCGGCTTTGTGGTGCTGATCGGCGCGGCGGCGGCGGGGGAACGCGCGCGGGTCTATGAGGCGGCGGTGCTGAAGGTGCTGGGGGCCACGCGAGGCCGCATCCTGGCCAGTTTCGCGCTGCGCTCGGTCTTGACCGGGGCTGCGGCGGGGCTGGTGGCGATTGTGGCCGGGGGCATTGCCGGTTGGGCGGTGATGGTCTTTGTGATGGAGGCCGACTATCAGTTCGAGCCGGTGTCGGCGCTGGCCATTGTGCTGGGTGGCATCCTGATCACCTTGCTGGCGGGGCTGGTCTTTGCGCTGCGCCCGCTGGCGGTGCGGCCTGCCCGCGTGCTGCGCACGCAAGACTGAAACACCGTGCTGCGCAGGCAAGACTGACTGACAAGCCCCGCCGGGATCCGGCGGGGCCAGTCTTTTGGCGGAAGGCTCAGGCCTCCTCTGACAGCCAGTGCCGGAAGGCCGCCGTCACCTCTGCATCGCCCGCCACCAGGTATTGCGGCGCGGGATAGCTGCCGGAATGAACATCCGCGACAAACTCGCCATAGGCCGCGATGCGGTCGCGGTGCAGCCGCGCATATTCTGCGGCGAAATCGCGATAGCGCTTGGCATGGCGCGGCACTTTGCCGGTGGTCTGGCCCAGCACGTCATCGCTGAACAGATACTGGGCATGGCCGCCCGGACCGGCCCCCATGGAGATCAGGAACAGGTCGGTATGCTCGGCAATCGCATCGGTGATCGACTGCGGCACCACCTCGATTTCCACTGCAAAGGCCCCGGCCTCTTCCAGTGCCTTACACTGGCGATAGATCATCTGCGCCTGATCCAGTGTCTTGCCCACCGCCTTGAAGCCGCCCGTCCATGTGGCCTTGGAGGGGATCAGCCCGACATGGCCACAGACCGGCACCGCATGGTCCGCCAGCAAACGGATGGCCGCAACGCTGCCCGAACAATAGACAGCATCCGCGCCGTGCCGGACCATGGTCAGCGCCCAGTCCAGCATCTTTTCAGGGCCGCCGATATTGTAGAAATTGTCGCCGGGGCAGGCAAAGGCGGAAGGGGCGGCATCGCGAAAGCGCGGATCCATCAGCAGCGCGGGCGGCACGGACAGCAGCTCCACCCCGGCACGTTCGGCGGCTTCGGCTTCGTCCAGCGTTTCCACGCGCAGCATGGCATATTGGTGTGTGCCACGATTGGCGCGCAGGTCTTGAATTGTCGGGCGTCTGGCCATCTGGAAGGTGCCTTATGATAGCTGGATAAAGACGCGACCGCCTTCAACCTTGGTGGGATAGGTCTTGAGATTGACGCAGACCGGCGCACGCTTCGCCTCGCCGGTGCGGTAATCGAACTGGCCATTGTGCTTGGGGCATTCGATCCGATGCTCCATCACCAGACCATCGGCCAGATGCACCTGTTCATGGCTGCACAGGCCATCGGTGCAGTAGAATGCGCCCTCGGGTGCGTGGTAGATGGCAAACGTGGCGCTGCCATGATCGAAGCGGATCACATCCTCTTCGTCGATGTCATCCGTGGCGCAGGCGTCGATCCATTGGGTCATGTGCGTGGCTCCTTTGCTGTGCAGGTCAGTCATTCGGCGGCGGTGCCAAGGGCTGCGCCAAGGGCCGCCATGTGAAAATCGTCGCGGTAGGGTTTGGCGGTGGGCGGCAGATCGCGTTTGAGGAAATGATCCTCATTCGCCAGCTGGCGGCGCAGCACCGGCCACATTTCGCGGAACGCCTCGGCGATCGAGCGGTTGGGCGCGGGCAGATCGTGCCGGATCAGGGCGTGCAGCTTGGGCAGCGCGTGATAGGGCACCATCGGGAACATGTGGTGTTCCACATGGTAGTTCATGTTCCAGTACACAAAGCGCGAGAAACGGTTCATCAGCACGGTGCGCGAGTTCAGCCGGTGATCGTTCACATTGTCGGCCAATCCGCCATGTTGCAGCAGGCCGGTCATCACATGATGCCATGCGCCATAGAGCCGGGGCAGGCCGATCACCATCAGCGGCAGGATCGAGCCCAGCCACAGCGCCAGTGCCAGCGTGGCGGCATAGATCAGGCACCACAGCCGCGCCACGCGGATCACCTTGTGATGTTCGGATTGCGGGATATAGGTCTGCTCTTCGGGGGCCAGCCGCCCGGTTGCGTTCAGCAGCATCCGGCCCCAGCCGGACCAGGCATCAAAGATGCCGAAAAAATTGCCGATCAGCTTGAAAAACACCGGCGGGCGCATGATCGCGATTTCGGGGTCACGGCCCACGATATAGGTATCGGTATGGTGGCGGGCATGGCTCCAGCGCCAGCTGTGCGGGTTTCGGATCATGCAGAAACAGGCAATGTTGTAGACGAGATTGTTCATCCACGGCGTCTTGAACGCGGTGCCATGGCTGCATTCATGCCAGCGGCTGTCCATGGCCGAGCCGTAAAACACGCCATAGACCGCCCAGAACGGCAGCGACCAGAACGAGGGCCAGAGCAGCCATCCCGCTGTCGCGCAGACCAGCATGGTGCCGAACAAAAGGAAGGTGTCGCGGATCGCGGGTTGGTCGGACCGCTGCATCAGGGCCTTCATTTCCTTGCGCGGCACCTCGGTGTGATACCATTCGGCTGTGGCCAGCCCGGTTTCAACCGCGCGTCGGGCATCAGGCCCCAGAAGGCTGTAATCGCGTTTTGTCATTGTGATCTCCCGCCGGGGCCGTGGCAGCTCTGGCCTGCCCCTCTTGCTGCCAAGGATAGGCCAACTGCGGCGTCGCGCAATCTGGGCGCTGGTAGTTTTCGTCAAAATGCATCATCATGCCTGCGGTGAATGATGAAAAACCATCGGGGATGGCTATGGCAAGACGACCGGGAATGGCAGAGCTGGCACAGGCGGCTGGGGTATCGGTGGCAACGGTGGACCGGGTGCTGAACGGGCGGGAGCAGGTGAAACCCGATACCGTGGCGCGCGTGCATGAGGCGGCGCTGCGCATCGGTCATCCGGCGGCGCGGCGCATTGCCCCGCTGGCGGCAGATCTGCCCGAGTTGCGATTCGGCGTGGTGCTGCACAAGCAGGGGCAGGATTTCTACAAGGCCTTTGCCGAGGCCCTGCACCGCGCGGTTGCGGCAGCGCCCGGTGTGCGTGGCAAGCTGGTGCTGGAGTTTTCGGCCTCGCAATCGCCCTCCGACATGGCGGGGCTGCTGCGCAGCATGGCTGGGCGCTGCGATGTGCTGGCGGCAACGGCGGTCAACCACCCCGAGGTGACTGCCGCCGTTGAGGAGCTGAAGGCGCAGGGGCTGGCGGTGTTTTCGTTGCTGTCGGATTTCGCGCAGGGGGTGCGGGCGGGGTATGTCGGGCTGAACAACCTCAAGGTCGGGCGCACCGCGGGCTGGCTGATCGGCATGGCTGGGCGCACGCCGGGCAAGGTGGCGGTGTTTGTCGGCGGCCATCGCTGGCACGGCCATGAACTGCGCGAGGCGGGGTTTCGCAGCTATCTGCGCGAATGTGCGCCGCAGTTGGCCGTGCTGGACACGGTGGTGAACCTGGAAACCCGGCAATTGACCTATGAGGCGACGCTGGGCCTGCTGGCGCGCCAGCCCGATCTGCGTGGCATCTATGTGGCGGGCGGCGGCATGGAGGGGGCGATTGCGGCGCTGCGCGAGGCCCGGCCCGCCGGGGTGGCGCTGGTCGTCTCGGCGCTGACCCCCGATTCGCGCGCCGGTCTGGCTGAAGGCGTGGTGACGCTGGTCACCGATACGCCGCTGGACACGCTGTGCCGTGATCTGCTGGCCATCATGGTGGCTGCGGCGCGCGATGGGGTGGGGCCAAACGGCATCCAGCATTTTCTGCCCCCCGATATTCACGTGGCGGAATCGCTTTAGGGGGGGCGGCGCAGCGGTGGCAGTGCCCGGGAATCCGGTTTTGGAATTTTTCAGTTGAAATGATCCAAAAATAGAATATCAATTCCACGACTGCCGCGCCATCGTGGCGGTCTCTTGGGGGGAATCACGGATATGCTGCCTTTCGCGTTGAACCACATGACCACGCCGCGTCTGGGCTGGGAGGCGTTTCTGGACCTTTCGGCCAGACTGGGCTGCGTCGGGGTGGAGTTTCGCAATGATCTGCCCGGCGCGCTGTTCGACGGGGCCGATCCGGCCGTGGTCGGGGCGGCGGTGCAGGCGCGGGGCCTGCGCTTTCTGGCGCTGGCCGAAGTGAAGATGTTCAACGACTGGTCGGATGCCAAACAGGCCGAAGCGGCGGCGCTGATGGCGATTGCCAAACAGGCCGGGGCCGAGACGATCAGCCTGATCCCGCGCAATGATGGCGTGGCGACGGATCGGGCCGACAGCCGCAGGGTCACTGAAACGGCGCTGCGCGCGCTGTTGCCGATGCTGCGCGACGCGGGGCTGAAGGCGATGGTCGAGCCGCTGGGCTTCGAGGTCTGCTCGCTGCGCTACAAGGATGTGCTGGCCGATGCGATTGATGCAGTGGGCGGTGCCGGCACCTATTTCATGGTGCATGATACCTTCCACCATCACCTTGCCGGGGGCGGGGCGATCTTTCCCGAACTGACCGGCATCGTGCATGTGTCGGGCGTGGTCGATCCGGCGGTGGCTGTCGCGGACATGCGCGACCCGCACCGGGTTCTGGTCGATGATGCAGACCGGCTGGGCAATGTGGCGCAGATCCGTGCCTTGCGCGCCGCAGGTTATGACGGCCCGATCAGCTTTGAGCCCTTTGCGCCCGAGGTGCATGCGCTGGGCGATGCCTATGCGCCGTTGCGCGCCTCGATGACGTTTATTGACGCGGGTGTCGCGGCCTGACCGCCACCCGCCTCAAAACAGCCGCTCCGGGGAGGGGCGGTCCGGCTGGAGCATGGTGCGCCGGACACCGATAGTGGAGGAACGAGAATGAAAAAGACCCTTCTGGCTGCCGGTTTTGCCTCGCTGATGGCAACCACCGCAATGGCGCAAGACATTGGCGTGTCGATGGCGCTGTTTGACGACAACTTTCTGACGGTTCTGCGCAACGGGCTGGATGCCAAGGGCAAGGAACTGGGCGTCGGCCTGCAGATCGAAGATGCGCAGAACGATGTGGCCAAGCAGCTTGACCAGATCAACAACTTCATCGCCTCGGGCGTGTCGGCCATCATCGTGAACCCGGTCGATACCTCGGCCACGCAGGCCATGTCGGATGCCGCCGCTGCCGCGAACATCCCGCTGGTCTATGTGAACCGCGAGCCGGTGAACGTCGACACCATGCCCGACAATCAGGCCTTCGTCGCCTCGAACGAACTGGATTCGGGCACGCTGCAAACCAAGGAAGTCTGCCGCCTGTTCAAGGACGCGGGCAAGACCGAGGCGAACATCTATGTGATCATGGGCGAGCTGTCGAACCAGGCTGCCGTGATGCGCACCAAGGACATTCACGATGTCATCGCCGGGCCGGATTGCGGCGTGAAGGTCAATATCCTGGACGAGCAGACCTCGAACTGGTCGCGCGATCTGGCACAGAACCTGATGACCAACTGGCTGTCCACCGGCGCGGCGTTTGATGGCGTGATTGCCAACAATGACGAATCCGCCATCGGCGCCATTCAGGCGATGAAGGCATCGGGCGTGGATATGGCCACCGTCGTGGTGGCAGGTATCGACGCCACGCAGGACGCACTGGCGGCGATGCAGGCGGGCGATCTGGATGTGACGGTGTTCCAGGATGCTGCCGGTCAGGGCGCAGGCGCGCTGGATGCGGCGATCAAGCTGAGCAAAGGCGAAGCCGTGGAGCAGAAGGTCTACATTCCGTTCCAGCTGGTGACCCCGGCCAATATCGGCGATTTCCTCGCCAAGAACTGATCCCGTTGCGGATCGGGGCGGCGCAGAGGTGCCGCCCCTCTTTGATCTCTGACCGGACGTGACGCGTCAGCAGAGTTTATTTCAGCAGTTAATCCGGGGGAGGGTGCAGCCGTGTCACAAACGACGCATGGGCTGGGCGGCCTGAAATATGATCCGACAAAGAAAGCACGCGCGCCAGAATGGAACGTCTTCTTTGCTCTGGTCGGCATCATCATCGTGTTCGAACTGATCGGTCGGCTGTTCATGGGCGACAGCTTTCTGTTCAACACACGCGACAATGTGGACACGCTGTTCAATCAGGCGCGGTTGCAGATCATCATCCTTCAGGTGTCCATCGTCGGCATCATCGCCATCGGTGTGACGCAGGTTATCATCACCGGCGGGATTGATCTGTCGTCTGGCTCCATCGTCGGGGCCACGGCGATGATCGCCATGAGTTTTGCACAGGTTGCCATGGTGAACGGCAACCCCAACCCCAAGGCGATTTTCGGGGATCTGGGCTGGATGGACCTGCCGGTGATCGTGCCGGTGCTGGTCGGGCTGAGCTGCGGTGTGGTGGCGGGCCTGATCAACGGATCCTTGGTGGCCTATACCAAGATCCCGCCGTTCATCGCCACGCTGGGCATGATGGTCACGGCGCGCGGCATTGCGAAATGGTGGTCCAAGGGCAACCCGATCTCTTTCCCGACCGACAGCTATGCGCTGATCGGCAAGGGCATGACGCCGGTGTTCCTGTTCGTGGTGCTGGCGGTGCTGTTCCACTGTATCATGACCTACACGAAATATGGCAAACATTGCTACGCCATCGGCTCGAACGAAGCGGCGACGCGCATGTCGGGCATCAATGTCGACCGTCACAAGGTGCTGGTCTATGTCATCGCCTCGGGTCTGGCTGCCTTTGCTGCCATCGTGCTGTCGTCCAAGAACCTGACCGCACAGGCCGGCATGGGGGTGATGTATGAACTCGACGCCATCGCCATGGCCGTGATCGGCGGGGTGTCGCTGCAAGGCGGGCGCGGCTCGATCCTCGGCACCGTGCTGGGCGCGCTGATCTTCGGCGTGATCATCTCGGGCTTCACCTTCCTGAAGCTCGACGCGTATTATCAGGAAATGGTCAAGGGCGTGATCATCGTCGGTGCCGTGGTTCTGGATCAATGGCGGCAGCAAAGCCGGTCGCGGGGGAAATAAGCCATGAGCGATATCATTCTGGAAACCCGTGGCCTGACCAAACGCTATGGCGGTGTGCATGCGCTGGAGGATGCCAATTTCGTGCTGCGCAAGGGCGAACATATCGCTGTGGTGGGCGACAATGGCGCGGGCAAATCGACCTTCGTGCGCCAGATCACGGCGGTAGAGCAGAAGTCCGGCGGGCAGGTGTTTTTCGATGGCCGCGAGGTGAACTTCTCGGGGCCGCTGGAGGCGCGCGAATCCGGGATCGAAACCGTGTTTCAGACGCTGGCGCTGGCCGATGATCTGGACGTGCCGTCGAACCTGTTTCTGGGGCGCGAGCTGTTCAAGTTCCGCCTTGGGCCGTTTTCGGTGCTGGATCGCAAGACGATGCGCGAACGCACGCTGGAGGCGCTGAAAACCACGGCGGTCAAGATCCCCAATGTCGACAACCCTATCCGCAACATGAGCGGCGGGCAGCGGCAATGTGTGTCCATCGCGCGCACGGCGGCCTTTGCGTCGAAACTGGTGATCATGGATGAACCGACGGCGGCGCTGGGGGTGCAGGAAACCGCGCAGGTGGAAAACATCATTCGCGGCCTGAAGGAGCGCGGCGTGCCACTGATTCTGGTCAGCCACAATCTGCGGCAGGTGTTTGATCTGGTCGACCGGATCGTGGTGTTCCGGCGCGGGCGCATCGTGGCGAGCCTGAACAAGGACGAAACCGACGGCAATGACATCGTGAGTTATATCACCGGCGTCAAAGGCATCGGGGCCGAGGCAAGCCATGCGTGACCACGCCGAAACGGTGGCCGTGATCACCGGCGGATCGCAGGGCCTTGGCCTTGCGATTGCCGAGCGGCTGCTGGCCGAAGGCTGCGGGCGCATGATCCTGGCAGGCCGGGGTGTTGCCAAGGGCGAGGCGGTAGCGGCGCAGCTCAGGGCAGGCGGGGCCGACGTGCGCTTCCTGCCCGCCGATATGGGCCGCCCGGACGAGGCGATTGCCCTGATCGACCGCGCGGCATCGCGGTTTGGCCGGGTGACGGCGCTGGTCAATGCGGCGGCGGCCACCGACCGCGGCTCGATCCTTGATACAACGCCCGAGGCCTGGGACAACCTGATGGCCGTCAATGCCCGCGGGCCGTTCTTTGCGCTGCAACGTTTTGCGCAGCTGGCGGCGCAACACGGCCATCCGGCGCAGGCGGTCAATATCCTGTCGATGGTGGTGCATTGCGGCCAAAGCTTTCTGGCGCCCTATTCGGCCAGCAAGGCCGCGCTGGCCAATGTGACGCGCAACGCGGCGCAGGCACTGCGCGGCCATCGCATCCGGGTCAATGCCATCAACTGCGGCTGGATGGACACGCCGGGCGAGGATGAGACCCAGCGCAAATACCATGGGGCCACCGATGGCTGGCTGGCGGCGGCAGAGGCGGCGCAGCCGATGGGCATGTTGGTCAAACCCGCGCATGTGGCGGGGCTGGCCAGTTTCATGCTATCGCCCGCCTCTGGCGTGATGACCGGGGCTGTGGTGGATTTCGATCAGAATGTTTCCGGCGCCTATCCCGAATAACCGGGCGCGGAGCGAACAACCGGCCCAAGCGGCCAACCGTAAGAGGACAAGATGACTGTCAAATTCGCGCTTCTGGGCGCTGGCCGGATCGGCAAGGTTCACGCCAAGGCGATCACGGGCGATGCCAATGCCACGCTGGTGGCCGTGGCCGATGCGTTTCCCACGGCGGCACAGGCGATTGCCGATCACTATGGCTGTCAGGTGCGCAGCATCGAGGAAATCGCGGCGGCCAAGGATATTGACGCCGTGGTGATCTGCACCCCCACCGATACCCATGCCGACCTGATCGAGATGTTCGCCACGGCGGGCAAGGCGATCTTCTGCGAAAAGCCGATCGACCTGAGCCTTGACCGCGTGAAGGCCTGCCTGTCGGTGGTGCGCGCCACCAAGGCCACGCTGATGGTGGGTTTCAACCGCCGCTTCGACCCGCATTTCGCCGCCGTCCGTGCCGAGATCGACAAGGGCACGATCGGCGATGTGGAAATGGCCGTCATCACCTCGCGCGATCCGGGCGCGCCGCCGATTGACTATATCGGGCGGTCGGGCGGGATCTTCCGCGACATGACCATCCATGATTTCGACATGGCGCGCTTCCTGCTGGGCGAAGAGATTGCCGAAGTGGCCGCCACCGCCGCAGTGCTGGTGGATCCGGCGATTGGCACGGCAGGCGATTTCGACAGCGTTCAGGTGCTGCTGAAAACCGCCAGCGGCAAACAGGCGATGATTTCGAACTCGCGCCGCGCCACCTATGGCTATGATCAGCGCATCGAGGTGCATGGCTCCAAAGGCGCGGCCTCGGCGGAAAACCAGCGCCCGGTGTCCATCGAGGTGGCGACGTCGGCCGGCTATACCCGGCCGCCGCTGCATGACTTCTTCATGACCCGCTATACCGAGGCCTATGCCGCCGAAATCGCGAGCTTCATCACCGCAGTTTCGGGCAAGGGCGCTGCCGAACCTTCGGGCGAGGATGGGCTGATCGCACTGGCGCTGGCCAATGCGGCGCTGCTGTCTGTGGCCGAAGGCCGCACTGTGAAAATGTCGGAAATCCTGTAACCGATCTGGCCGCGCGGGGGCAGGGCCGTCGCGCGGCGCTCAGTTGCTGATCAGCCAATAGCTGGTCACACCCGGCCCGGAATTGACCACGCGCACCGCCAGAAAGCCGCTGTCGGGCAGGGTGACGGCGCAGGCGGGCACAAGCGGTGCCAGGCAGGCGGGGCCTGCCTCTGTCTCCACACTCAGGGCCAGCACACTGTCACCATCACCGATCACCCCGATTTCCACCGGCACCGCACCATCGGCGGCAATCCGGTAGCCATGGCTTTGCCCGGGGTTCAGCGTGGCCACGCTGGCCCTGACCACGCTCTTCGGCAGCACCTCGGCGGTGGCGATGGCACTGCCCAGCAGGATGGCCAGCGTCTCGTCGGCCTCGGCGGCGGCGGTCGCAGCGGCAAGCAGGCTTGCAGCGTCGCGCGGTGCGTCGGCAGCATCCGGCCCCTTGCCTGCGGTGCCGCTGAGCTCTGGCGCGCGCTCGACCATCTGCACCGTGACCCCAGCCGCCAGCCGCGCGGCGGCGATCTGCGCCAGCGCATCCCGATTGGCCGTCCCTTGGGCAAACAGCTGATGCGCCAGCGCCAGTTGGCTGACGGATCCCGCCGGTTCGGCATGGGCGGGCAGGGCAAGAACGGACAATACAAGAACGGGCAGGGCAATCAGGGCGCGCATATCACTCTCGGGGCTGGGTGCGGCCAGACTGCCCGCGCGGCCCGGCAAAGGAAAGCCCGAAGCCGCGCTTTGGCGGATCGGCTCTTCCGTTTGCACTGATTTCGCGTATTTGTATGCGCAAAACGGAGGGCGGCGATGCGCGCGATTTTCGACAGGCTGATGGCATTTGATACGGTGAGCGCAAAGCCCAACATGGATCTGATGCTCTATGTGCAGGGGCTGCTGGCCGAGGCCGGCATTGCGGCGCAGCTGATCCCCGATGCGACAGGCGGCAAGGCCAATCTGTTTGCCACCGTCGGCCCTGCGAGCGTGCCGGGGGTGATGCTGTCTGGCCATACCGATGTCGTGCCGGTCGAGGGGCAAAGCTGGACCAAACCGCCCTTCGCGCTGACCGAGGAGGATGGCCGCTTTTATGGCCGGGGCGCCACCGACATGAAGGGTTTCTGCGCTTTGGCCATCGACGCGATGCTGAAGGCCGCTGCCCTGGAGCAGGCGGGGCGCCCGATTGCCGTGCCGCTGCATCTGGCGCTGTCCTATGACGAAGAAATCGGCTGCATGGGTGTGCGCTCGCTTGTCGACATGCTGGCGCAGGCCCCGGTCAAGCCGCGCTTCTGCATCGTGGGCGAGCCGACGGGGATGCAGGTGGCCACCGGGCACAAGGGCAAGGTGGCGCTGCGGGCCACCTGCACCGGGCGCGAGGGCCATTCGGCGCTGGCGCCGCTGGCGCTGAACGCGCTGCATCTGGCGGCGGATTTCCTGAATGCCGTGCGGGCCTTGCAGGCGCGGGTGGCCGCCGAGGGCGTGCGCGATGGCGATTACGATGTGCCCTATACCACGCTGCATGTCGGCAAGATGCAGGGCGGGGTGCAGGTGAACATCGTGCCCAATACTGCCACGCTGGATTTCGAGATCCGCTCGCTGGCCGAGGATGACCCCGAGACCCTGATCGCCGATCTGCGGACGGCGGCCGAGGCCATCGTCGCGCCGCTGCGCGCCGAATACCCCGAGGCGGCGATCCGTGTCGACCGGCTGTGGGATTACCCCGGCCTCGGCACCCCATCCGAAGCGGCGGTGGTGAATTTCGTCAAGGGTCTGACCGGGGCCAATGGCACGATGAAAGTGGCCTTCGGCACCGAGGGCGGGCTGTTTTCCGAACGCCTTGGCATCCCCACCGTGATCTGTGGGCCGGGCAGCATGGCGCAGGGCCACAAGCCAGACGAATATGTCAGCGTGGAGCAGATGGCACGCTGTGCGGCGATGCTGGATGCGCTGATCCTGCAGCTTGAGCAGGGGATCTGATCGCGCGCGCGAGGGCACTTTCCGGCGCAGGTTGGCTGGGTTAGGGTGGCGACATGGCTGTGACCCTGACCACCCTTCCGCAGATCTTCGCCCTTGGCTTTGACAGCATCATCGACGTGCGCTCGCCCGCCGAATGGGCCGAGGATCATATTCCGGGTGCCATCAACCTTCCGGTGCTGAATGATGCGGAGCGCGCCGAGGTGGGCACGATCTACAAACAGGTCAGCCCGTTCACCGCGCGCAAGATCGGCGGGGCGCTGGTGGCGAAGAATGCCGCCGCCCATCTGCAGGGGCCACTGGCCGACAAGACGGGCGGCTGGAAACCGCTGGTCTATTGCTGGCGCGGCGGGCAGCGTTCCGGCTCTTTCACCTCGATCCTGCAACAGGTGGGCTGGCGGGCCGATGTGATCGCGGGCGGTTACAAGGCCTGGCGCAAGCTGGTGGTGGATCAGGTGCATGAGCGCCCGGTGCCCAGCCCGGTGGTGCTGCTGGATGGCAATACCGGCTCTGCCAAGACCGAGGTGCTGGCTTTGCTGGCCGCACAGGGCGTGCAGGTGATCGACCTTGAGGGCATGGCGCGGCACCGGGGATCGCTGTTCGGGGCGCTGCCGGGTGGGCAGCCGTCGCAAAAGACATTCGAGGGGGCCCTGGCACTGGCGCTGGCCCGGCTCGACCCCGCCCGCCCGGTGGTGGTGGAGGCGGAAAGCTCCAAGGTTGGTAATTGCCGGATCCCGGCGCCCCTGTGGAAGGCGATGGTCGCGGCCCCGAGGATCGAGATCGTGGCGCCGCTGGCCGCACGGGCTGCGTATCTGACGCGGGCCTATGCCGATCTTCTGGCCGATCCGGCGCGGCTGGTGCAGGTGATCGCCTTGCTGCGCCCGCTGCACCCCGCTGTGGTGATCGAGGCATGGCAGGCGCAGGCCGGGGCCGGGGCCTTCACCGATCTGGCCGAAGGGCTGATGGCGCGGCACTATGATCCGCGCTACGCCAAACATCGCGGGCGTCTGGCAGTGCCGGTGCAGCGGGTCGCGGTGGACAGCCTGGCCCCGGCGGCGCTGCCGGAACTGGCGGCCCGTATCGCGGCGCGGTTGCACGACAGGTAATCTTGCGGAGCGCGCGATGCGCGCAAGACTTTGAGCGCGCCTGCACCGCCTGTGGCGGTTTGGCTTGTGGCCTGCGGCGCGAGTATTTTTACAAATTGCAAATCAGCGTGCGGTGATATGGGCCGGGCCTTCGGTCAACTGGCCGATGCGGGCGGCGGTGATGCCCTTTGCGTGGAGCGCCGCGAGGGTGGAGGTGGCCTTGGCTGCGGGCAGGGCGGCGAGAAAGCCGCCCGCGGTCTGGGGATCGAACAGCAGGGCGGTCTCGGGCGTGTCTGGTGCATCGAGTTGGCCGTGCAGGGCGGCGCGATTGGCAGGGGCGAGGCTGGAGGCCATGCCCTGCGCCGCCAGATCGCGGGCGCCGGGCAGCAGCGGCAGGGCGGCCAGATCCAGAATGGCGCCGGTGCCGGAGGCCGTGCAGATCTCCAGCAGGTGCCCGGCGAGGCCGAAGCCGGTGACATCAGTCAGCGCATGGGCGACCGGGGTCAGCAGGGCGGCGGCCTCGGCGGGGGATTGGCACATTGACGCGAAGGCCGCCGCGACAGCCTCGCCCAGCAAGAGGTCTTGCGGCGCAAGGCGCGCCATTTCTGCGGCAAGAATAATGCCGGTTCCCAGCGGTTTGGTGAGGATCAGCGCATCGCCGGGGGTGCCGCCGCCTTTGGTCAGGATCCGTTCGGCGCGGCCTGTCACGGTGAAGCCCAGCGTCAGTTCGGCCCCGATGCTGGTATGGCCGCCGACGATGTCGGCCCCCGCCGCGCGGAAGGTTTTAGTGGCGGTGGCCATGATTTCGCGCAGGGTTTCGGCCTGAAGCCGGGGCGAGAGGCGGGGCAGGGTAATCTGCGCCAGCGCGCTGTGCGGCTGTGCCCCCATGGCCCAGACATCGCCCATCGCATGCAGGGCGGTGATCCGGGCCATCAGCGCAGGATCGGCGGTGAAGGCGCGCAGGTGATCGGTGGTCAGAACCTGAAAGCCGGGACCATGGCGCAGCACGGCGGCATCATCGCCGGGGCCGCTGAGCACATCGGGGTTTTGCGGCGCGGGCAGCGGGGCCAGCGCCGTCGCCAGATCCCGCGCCCCGACCTTGGCGCCGCAGCCGCCGCAAAGTGGTTTTGGCCCCAGCGCCTCGGCCAGACCGGCGGCGGCGGGAGTGGGCAGGCGGCGGGCAGGCATCGCCGGCAGGGTGGTGAATTTTGCCATGAAGGCACGGTCGATCTGGTCTTTCCAGCGCCAGAGCCAGGGGTGCGACAGGCGCAGGCCGAGTTTGTCGGCCACGGCATTGCGCCGCCCTGTCGACACGAGTTTCAGGTAATCGCGCTGCGGCTGGTATGGGCGCATCCGGCCCTGTTCGGCCAGGGCCACGCGCAGATTGTGCAAAAGTATGGGGGCCTCGCGCACCGCAAAGACACCGGCCTTGGGGCGGGGGGCATGGGTCAGATGGGCGCAATCGCCCGCCGCGAAGATCGCGGGATCGGAGCTTTGCAGCGTGGGGGTGACGCAGACATATCCGTCCTGTAGATCCAGCCCTGTCGCGGCCAGCCAGTCGTGTGGCCGTGCGCCCGCGACCGAGAGGATGAAATCGGCGGCAATCTGTCGGCCATCCTGAAGCGTGACGCCGTCTGCGGTCAGCCCTGCGGCCTTTGTGCCGGTCAGCAGGTGCACATCGGCGGCTGCCAGCTCTGCCAGCAGCGCCCGGCGTGCGCCGTTGCCGATATGGGGCAGCGCGGTCTGTGCCTGTTCCAGCAGCGTCAGCTGCGGTCTGGCCCCGGTGCTGCGCAGCCGATGTGCGGTGGCCAGCGCCAGCTCCACACCGCCGATGCCGGCCCCGAGGATCACCACGCGCGGCGCGGCCAGCCCGCGCGCCAGAAACGCCTGCCAGCGCGCGGCATAGCCCGCCAGCGGCTTGGCCGATACCGCATGGTCAGCAAAGCCCGGCAGGCGCGGCAGATCCGAGGTGATGCCGATGTCGAGGCTGGCCACATCATAGGCCACCGGCGGCCGACCCGAGGACAGATGCACCCGCCGCGTGCTGCGGTCCAGCCCGCATGCGTGATCGAGAATCAGCCGCGCCCCGGCAAACCGTGCCAGCGGCACAAGGTCGATCATCATTTCGGCCCGCTGGTAATGGCCTGCGATGAAACCGGGCAACATGCCGGTATAGGGGGTGACCGGATCGGGGTTGATCACGGTCAGCCGCACCCCCGGCAAGGGCGTCATGCCCCACATGCGCAAGAGCAGGGCATGGGCATGGCCGCCGCCGATCAGCACCAGATCGCGGGTCAGTGGCAGATCCCTGTCAGCGTGCTGCATTGCGGCCCTTTCCCTGATCCACCGTCCGATCCGCCACCCTACCGCCTTGTCCGGGCGAGGGCGAGAGGCGGGCAGCGACAGAATAGGTCGCACAAGGGGGTGACCCCTGTCCGGCTTCGGCCTATTTCGGAGGGAACAGGAACAGGGACGGCAAACGCGATGGCATATTTCCTCGGGGTGGATACGGGCGGCACCTATACCGATGCGGTGATCGTGGATGAGGCCGCGACGCAGGTGATCGGCAAGGCAAAATCGCTGACCACGCGCGGCGATCTGGCGCTGGGCATCGGGCGGGCGGTGGATGCCGCACTGGCCGGGGCCGGGGTGGCGGCCGCCGACATCTCGATGGTGTCGCTGTCCACCACACTGGCCACCAATGCGCTGGTCGAGGGGCAGGGCGGGCGGGTTGCGCTGATCTTCATCGGCTTCGATGCGGGCGATCTGGAGCGTGGCGGTCTGACCGAGGCGCTGGGCGGCGATCCGGTGCTGCGGCTGGCCGGGGGGCACGAACATTCCGGCAGCGAAACTGCGCCGCTGGATCTGGCGGCGCTGGAGGCCGAGGCGGCGCGGCTTGGGCCGGAGGTGATGGGGTTTGCCGTGGCCAGCCGGTTTGCCACCCGCAACCCGGCGCATGAGGTGGCGGCGCGCGATCTGATCCGCCGGGTGACGGGGCGGCCCGTCACCTGTTCGCACGAGCTTTCGGCCAATCTCAACGGGCCGAAGCGGGCGCTGACAGCGGTGCTGAATGCGCGGCTGATCGGCATGATCGACCGGCTGGTTGCGGCCTGCGAACGGCATCTGGCGGCTTTGGGCATTGCTGCGCCGCTGATGGTGGTGCGCGGCGACGGCGCGCTGATTTCGGCGGCCATGGTGCGCGAGCGTCCGATTGAAACCATCCTGTCGGGCCCGGCTGCCTCGATCGTGGGGGCGCGCTGGCTGACCGGGGCGCCCGATGCGCTGGTGTCTGACATCGGCGGCACCACCACCGATGTGGCGCTGCTGCGCGATGGGTTGCCCGAGATCGACCCTGAGGGCGCGCGGGTCGGTGGCTTCCGCACCATGGTCGAGGCGGTGGCAATGCGCACCACCGGGCTGGGCGGCGATTCCGAGGTGCATCTGATCACGTCGGGGCTGGAGGGCGGGCTGCGGCTTGGCCCGCGCCGCCTGATCCCGGTGGCGCTGCTGGCGGTGGACCATCCCGACATGGTGCATATGGCGCTGGACCGCGCATTGTCGACCGAGGTGGCGGGCGAATTTGACGGGCGGTTTGTCATTCCGATGGGCGGCAATCCGGGGGGGCTGTCGGCGCGCGAAGCGGCGCTGCTGGCGCGGATCACCACGCCGATGCCGCTGGCCCAGCCGATCACCTCGCGGCTGGAAGTGGCAGCGATGGAGCGGCTGGTGGCGCGCGGGCTGGTGATGATCGCGGGGGTGACGCCTTCGGATGCCAGCCATGTGCTCGGGCGGCTGGGCGATTGGGATGCGCAGGCGGCGGAAAAGGCGGTGCGCCTGCTGGGGCGGCGGCGCACCGGCAAGGGCGAGCGGTTTGCGACCGATCCATTGGTGCTGGCGCAAAAGGTGGTGGACCAGCTGACCACGCAGACGGTGGATTGCCTGCTGGAGGCCGCCTTTGCCGAAGATCCGGCCTTTGCAGGCGAGCCGCCCGAGGTGCTGGCCCGGCATGTTCTGGCGCAGCGCGGCATCGCCGGGCATCGCGGCGTGGTGCAGGCCACGCTGCGGCTCGGGGTGCCGGTGATCGGGCTGGGGGCTTCGGCTCCCGCCTATTACGGCGCGGTAGGTGATCGGCTGGGGGCAGAGATGATCCTGCCCGAACATGCGGGCGTCGCCAATGCCATCGGCGCGGTGGTAGGGCAGGTCAGCCAGCGCGCGCGCGGCATCGTCACCAGCCCCGGCGAGGGGCGCTTTGTGGCGCATCTGGCCACGGGCAACCAGATGTTTGCCAGCCGCGATGCCGCACTGGACGCGCTGGAGGCCGCTCTGACCGAGGAGGCGACAGAGCGCGCCCGCCGCGCCGGGGCCGCCGATCTGCGCATAACGCCCGAGCGCAACATCCGCGAAGCCGAGATCGAAGGCCGCGTGATGTTTGTCGAGGCGAGTATCAGCGTGACGGCCACCGGGCGCCCGCGCATTGCCCATGATCGCGGGGTTGCGTGAAAAAAATGGCGAAGGCCGCTTGACCTTGCCGAGAACGTCGCCTAATTAGCGCGGCAGTGGCTAGGTAGCTCAGTTGGTTAGAGCACGCGACTCATAATCGCGGGGTCGGGAGTTCAAATCTCCCCCTCGCCACCACTACTTCCCCTTGACAATCAACGTCTTGACATCGCCCGGTTCGCGCAGCGGCTCGGGCCGTTTTATAGAGCCGTTTACACTTGGCCTTGCGCCCAGCCGCATGCCGCAGCTGCACGGCAGCGCGTTCTTCATACCATTCAGGCACTTGCGCGAAAATGTGCGAAATCTTGGGATTCTGGTTTGATCGGAGTCTCCATTTTCGCTGCATTGCGGCATTATGTTCGTTTTGTGTGAAATGGGTAAAAAACGAAAATAAACCTTGACGGATGCGCGCGTCGGCGGCAGTGTTTCGACACGTTGGGGGAGGATATCGGCGTGACGGATCGTGAACGGCCCGAAGTGGTCGATCTTTTCATTATCGGCGGGGGTATCAACGGCTGCGGCATTGCGCGCGACGCGATGGGGCGCGGCCTGACCGTGACGCTGGCCGAACAGGGCGACCTTGCGCAGGCAACCTCTTCGGCCTCGACGAAGCTGTTTCACGGCGGCCTGCGCTATCTGGAATATTTCGAGTTCCGACTGGTGCGTGAGGCGCTGGAGGAGCGCGAAACCCTGCTGGCCGCGATGCCGCATATCAGCTGGCCGATGCGCTTTGTGCTGCCCTATCACGACGATATGCGCTTCGAGAGCGATACGCCGACCTCGCGCCTGCTGGGACTTGTGATGCCCTGGATGAAGGGGCGTCGCCCGGCCTGGCTGATCCGTCTGGGGCTGTTCTTGTATGATACGCTGGGCGGGCGCAAAATCCTGCCCGCCACCCGCACACTGGATCTGACGCAGGATCCGGCGGGGCGGCCGCTGAACCCGAAATTCCGCAAGGCCTATGAATACAGCGATTGCTGGGTCGAGGATTCGCGTCTGGTGGCGCTGAGCGCCCGTGATGCCGCCGACCGGGGTGCGCAGATCCATACCCGGACGCGGGTGGTGAGTGCCGATCGGGCCGATGGCCTGTGGCGCGTGACGACTGAAGGGGCCGAGGGGCGGCAGGTGCATCTCGCCCGCGCGCTGGTCAATGCAGGCGGCCCCTGGGTCGAGGATGTGATCCGCAATGTGGCGCGCATCAATTCTACCGAAGGCGTGCGTCTGGTGCGCGGCAGCCATATCGTGACGCGCAAGCTCTATGATCACGACCGTTGTTATTTCTTTCAGGGCGAAGATGGCCGGATCATCTTTGCCATCCCCTACGAGCAGGATTTCACCCTGATCGGCACCACCGACAAAGACCACAAGGACGCCCCGAAAGAGGCGCGCTGCACCGATGAAGAGCGCGATTATCTCTGCGCCTTTGCCTCGAAATATTTCGCAAAGCCGGTGACGGCGGCGGATGTGGTCTGGACCTATTCGGGCGTGCGGCCCCTGTATAATGACGGCGCGAAATCGGCGACGGCGGCGACGCGCGACTATGTGCTGAGCCTCGATCAGAATGGCGCGCCCTTGCTGAATGTGTTTGGCGGCAAGATTACCACGCATCGCCGTCTGGCCGAAAGCGCGCTGGAAAAGCTGGCACCGTTCTTTCCGCAGGCCAAGGGCAACTGGACGGCGCGGGTGCCGTTGCCGGGCGGGGATTTTCCGCATGATGGCGTGGCGGCGCTGCGGGCCGGATTGCGGGCGCGGTATGCGTTCCTGACTGATTACTGGGCGGCGCGGCTGGTGCGGGCCTATGGCACGCAGGCGGCAGAGATGCTGGGCGATGCCAGAACCGCTTCGGATCTGGGACAGGATTTTGGCGCGACCTTGACCGCGCGTGAGGTAGACTGGCTTGTGGCGCGCGAATTTGCGCGCGGGGCCGAAGATATTGTCTGGCGGCGCAGCAAGCTGGGCTTGCGCATGACGGCAGAGCAGATTGCGGCGCTTGAGGCCTATCTGGCCGGGGCGCAGGCGGCAGGGGCACAAGCCCCGGCAGCAGAGTAAGGGGAGAGCGATGGCACTGGAGTTACGGGGGGTATCGCGCAGCGTCGCGGGGCGGGTTCACATCCACCCCACCGATCTGACGTTGGAAAAGGGCACGATGAATGTGCTGCTCGGCCCCACATCCGCAGGCAAGACCAGCCTGATGCGGCTGATGGCGGGGCTGGATGTGCCCTCGACCGGGCGGATTTTCTGGGACGGGCAGGATGTGACCGGGATGCGCGTGCAGGATCGCCGCGTCGCCATGGTCTATCAGCAGTTCATCAACTATCCGGCGATGAGCGTCTATGACAACATCGCCTCGCCGCTGCGGCTGATGGGGCGCTCTGCGGCTGAAATCGACCGCGCGGTGAAAGAGACCGCCGAGATGATGAAGCTGACCCCGATGCTGACGCGCAAACCGCTGGAGCTTTCGGGCGGGCAGCAACAGCGCTGCGCGCTGGCGCGGGCGCTGGTGAAAGGGGCGGGGCTGGTGCTGCTGGACGAGCCGCTGGCCAATCTGGATTACAAGCTGCGCGAGGAATTGCGCATCGAGATTCCGCGCATCTTCGAGGCCTCGGGTGCGATCTTTGTCTATGCCACGACCGAGCCGGAAGAGGCGCTGCTGCTGGGCGGCAATACCGCCGCGCTGTGGGAGGGCCGCGTCACGCAATTCGGCCCCACGCCGCGCGTCTACCGCCAGCCCGCCGATGCGACCACGGCGCGGGTGTTTTCGGATCCGCCGATGAATTTCGTCAGCTGCTTCAAACAGGGCAACCGGGTGAATTTCGGCGATACCGCCAATGCCCCGGCCAGCGGGGCCTTCGCAGCCCTGCCGGATGGCCGCTATCTGGCAGGTTTCCGGGCCAATCATCTGGAACTGAACAAACATTCCGGGCAGGCGGTGGAGTTTCACTGCACCTTGGGCGTGACGGAAATCACCGGCTCGGAAACCTTCATCCATCTGCATCACGGTGCCGAAAAATGGGTGGGGCTGGTGCATGGGGTGCATGATCTGGCACCGGGGGCTCAGGTCTCGGTCTGGCTGGATCCGGCGCATGTCTATCTGTTCGATGCGGCAGGGCGGCTTGCGGCCCCTGCGGCCTATGCCTTGGCAGCGTGAGGGGATCATGGCGCAAATCACGCTGAAAAATCTGGCGCACAGCTATTATCCCAATCCCAAGGGGGATCAGGATTACGCGCTGAAGGAAATGGATCACGTCTGGCAGGATGGCGGGGCCTATGCGCTGCTCGGCTCGTCGGGCTGTGGCAAGACCACGCTGCTCAACATCATCTCGGGCCTGCTGCGCCCCAGCCATGGCCGGGTGCTGTTCGGGGCGACCGATGTGACCGATGCCCCGACGGCCGAACGCAACATCGCCCAGGTGTTCCAGTTTCCGGTCGTCTATGACACGATGACGGTGCGCGACAATCTGGCCTTTCCTCTGCGCAATCGCGGCATGGATGCGGGCTATATCAAGGGCCGCGTCGATCAGATCGCACAGATGATCGGCATGGAGGACATCCTGTCGCGCAAGGCGCGCGGTCTGACGGCGGATGCCAAGCAGAAGATCAGCCTTGGCCGGGGCATGGTGCGCGAGGACGTGAACGCGATCCTGTTCGACGAGCCGCTGACCGTGATCGACCCGCATATGAAATGGGAATTGCGCACGCAGCTGAAAAAGCTGCACCGCGAATTCGGCCATACGATGATCTATGTCACCCATGACCAGACCGAGGCGCTGACCTTCGCCGACAAGGTGGTGGTGATGTATGATGGCCGCGTGGTGCAGATGGCCACGCCGGAAGAGCTGTTCGAGACGCCGGCCCATACTTTTGTCGGGTATTTCATCGGCTCGCCGGGCATGAACTTTCTGGAGGCAAAAATCGAGGGCACCCGCGCGCAGGTGCAGGGCGGGGCCGTGGTGGATCTGGGGGCGGCCTATGCGCCGGTGGCCGGGCGCACCCAGATCGGCATCCGCCCGGAACATGCGGTGCTGACCGCGGGCGAGGGCCTGCCGCTGACCATCCGCCGGGTGGAGGATGTGGGCCGTCACCGCATCGTGCGCGGCGAGATGTTCGGCCAGCCCTTCAACGTGATCGCGCCCGAAGGCATGGCGGTGGGGGCAGAGCTGACGCATGTGGCCTTCGCGCCGGGCAAACTGAACGTCTATGCCGATGACTGGCGTGTAAGCCCGCAGGGGAGGGCGGCCTGATGGACAAGACACAGAACAACAAGGCCTGGTTCCTTGTGTTGCCGGTGCTGGTGCTGGTGGCCTTTTCCGCCGTGCTGCCGCTGATGACCGTGGTGAACTATTCGGTCAACGACACCTTCGGCAACAACGAGTTTTTCTGGGCCGGGCTGGAATGGTTCGAGGAAATGGTGACCTCCGACCGTCTGCACGCGGCGCTTGGGCGGCAGGTGCTGTTTTCGGCGATCATTCTGGCAATCGAGGTGCCGCTGGGCATCTTCATCGCGCTGAACATGCCGAAGAAGGGCTTCTGGGCCAGTCTGGTGCTGGTGCTGATGGCGCTGCCCCTGCTGATCCCGTTCAACGTGGTCGGCACGATCTGGCAGATCTTCGGCCGGGTGGACATCGGCCTGCTGGGGCATGTTCTGGCGGCGATGGGTGTGGACTACAACTATACCAATGACGCGCTGGATGCCTGGGTCACGGTGATCGTGATGGATGTCTGGCACTGGACTTCGCTGGTGGCGCTGCTGTGCTACGCCGGGCTGCAATCCATCGCGCAGGCCTATTATCAGGCGGCCAAGATTGATCAGGCCAGCCGCTGGGCCGTCTTCCGGTATATCGAGCTGCCCAAGATGCAGGGGGTTCTGCTGATCGCGGTGCTGCTGCGCTTCATGGACAGTTTCATGATCTACACCGAACCCTTCGTGGTGACGGGCGGCGGGCCGGGCAATGCCACCACCTTCCTGTCCATCGACCTGGTGAAGATGGCGGTCGGCCAGTTCGACCTTGGCCCCGCCGCCGCCTTCTCGATCATGTATTTCCTCGTGATCCTGCTGGTGAGCTGGGTGTTCTACACCGTGATGACCAATCTGGATAAGGCGGAGGCCAAGTGATGCGTATCAAACCCTCTGCCATCGTGATGGGCCTGTATCTGCTGTTCCTGCTGGTGCCGATCTACTGGCTGGTGAACATGAGCTTCAAGACCAATGCCGAGATCACCTCGACCTTCACCCTGTTCCCGGCGGATTTCACGCTGCGCAACTATGTGACGATCCTGACCGATCCCAGCTGGTATATGGGCTATGTCAATTCGATCATCTATGTGGTGATGAATACGGTGATTTCGATCACCGTGGCACTGCCCGCTGCCTATGCCTTCAGCCGCTACAACTTCATGGGTGACAAGCACCTGTTCTTCTGGCTGCTGACCAATCGCATGTCGCCCCCCGCCGTGTTCGCGCTGCCGTTCTTTCAGCTCTACTCTTCGGTCGGGCTGTTCGATACGCATATCGCCGTGGCGCTGGCGCATTGCCTGTTCAACGTGCCGCTGGCGGTCTGGATCCTCGAAGGTTTCATGCGCGGCGTGCCGAAGGAAATCGACGAAACCGCCTATATCGACGGCTACAGCTTCGGGCGGTTTTTCCTCAAGATCTTCATGCCGCTGATCGCATCGGGCATCGGGGTCGCCGCCTTCTTCTGCTTCATGTTCTCCTGGGTCGAACTGCTGCTGAGCCGCACCCTGACCTCGGTCAATGCCAAGCCGATCGCGGCGACGATGACGCGCACGGTTTCGGCCTCGGGCATGGATTGGGGCGTGCTGGCGGCGGCAGGGGTGCTGACCATCATCCCGGGGGCCCTGGTGATCTATTTCGTGCGCAACTACATTGCCAAGGGCTTTGCCCTGGGGAGGGTGTGATGGCAGCCACTGTGCAAAGCCGGACCAATTGGGGCCTGATCTATGCGGTGGCAGGGGGGATCTGGCTGGCCGGGCTGGCCCTGCTGATCCTGACCGCACCGCAGAAGGATGGCGCAACCGATTGGGTCGCCCCGATGTTCCCCGGCGGCTGGATGGCCTGGACGCTGCCGGTGGCGCTGTTCTTCTACATCATCGCCGGGCTGCTGACCCTGTTCACCATTCTGGCCATCCGCTTTCCCGAAACGCCGCGCGTCGGTGTGCTGGGGATCGAGACGACGCGGGGGGACAGGCTGTTTATCTCGTTGCTCGGCTCGGCCTTTATCAATCTGGGCTGGCTGTTCTTTTTCGGCGGCCCGTTGTGGTGGGCGCTGCTGATCTGCCTGGTCTATGCCGCAGCGGTGTTCCGCTGGGTCTGACCGGCCCCGAAAGTGCATCCGGGCGGTGCCACCCGCCCCGATGCAGCTCTGCATAACAGAAACGACATCTCACTTCTGGGAGGAACACATGAGATTGCGTCACACAACCACCGCCATGGCGCTTGCGCTGATGGCCACCGGCGCGGCCCCCGCCTGGGCCGACATGGAGGCGGCGAAAGCCTTCCTCGATGCCGAAATCGGCACGCTGTCCGCGCTGGACCGCGCGGCGCAAGAAGCCGAAATGCAGTGGTTCGAAGAGGCCGCCAAACCCTATGCGGGCATGGAAATCAAGGTGGTGTCGGAAACCATCACCACCCATGAATACGAGGCCAAGGTTCTGGCCCCGGCCTTTACCGCCATCACCGGCATCAAGATCACCCATGATCTGATCGGGGAAGGCGATGTGGTCGAAAAGCTGCAAACGCAGATGCAGTCGGGCGAAAACATCTATGACGCCTATATCAACGACTCCGATCTGATCGGCACCCATTGGCGCTATCAGCAGGCCCGCAACCTGACCGACTGGATGGCAGGCGAAGGCGCGGCTGTCACCAACCCCAATCTGGATCTGGCCGATTACATCGGGGCCAAGTTCACCACCGCCCCGGATGGCAAGCTGTATCAACTGCCCGACCAGCAGTTCGCGAACCTTTACTGGTTCCGCTATGACTGGTTCAACGATCAGAAAACCAAGGATGATTTCAAGGCCAAATACGGCTACGACCTTGGCGTTCCGGTCAACTGGTCGGCCTATGAGGATATCGCGGAATTCTTCACCGGCCGCGACATGAGCTATATGGGCGGCCCGGCTACCGGCGTTTATGGCAACATGGACTACGGCAAGAAAGACCCGAGCCTTGGCTGGCGCTACACCGATGCGTGGATGTCGATGGCCGGCATGGGCGACAAGGGCGAACCGAACGGCCTCCCGGTGGACGAATGGGGCGTGCGGGTCGACGAAAACTCGCGCCCGGTCGGCTCCTGCGTGGCACGCGGCGGAGCAACCAATGACGCGGCGGCGGTCTATGCCGTGACCAAGGCCATCGAATGGCTTCAGAAGTTTACCCCGCCAGAAGCGCAGGGCATGACCTTCGGTGAGGCAGGCCCTGTGCCGGCACAGGGCAATATCGCCCAGCAGATGTTCTGGTACACCGCCTTCACCGCCGACATGGTCAAGCCCGGCCTGCCGGTGATGAACGAGGATGGCACGCCGAAATGGCGCATGGCCCCCAGCCCGCATGGCGCCTATTGGACCGAAGGCACCAAGGTGGGCTATCAGGATGTGGGTTCGTGGACGCTGATGGAATCCACCCCGGTGGACCGGGCGCAGGCGGCCTGGCTTTATGCCCAGTTCGTCACCTCGAAAACCGTCGACGTGAAGAAAAGCCATGTCGGCCTGACCTTCGTGCGGGAATCCTCGATCCAGCATGAAAGCTTCACCGAACGCGCCCCGCAACTGGGCGGTCTGGTGGAATTCTACCGCTCGCCCGCACGGGTGGCATGGTCGCCCACCGGCACCAATATCCCGGACTATCCGAAGCTGGCACAGCTGTGGTGGCAGAACATCGGTGATGCCATGTCGGGCGCGAAAACCCCGCAGGAATCGCTGGATGCGCTGTGCGAAGAGCAGGAAAAGGTGCTGGAGCGTCTGGAGCGCGCCGGTGTGCAAGGCGATATCGGCCCGAAGATGAACGAGCCGAAAGACCCGCAGGAATGGCTCGATGCCCCCGGCGCGCCGGTGGCCAAGCTGGAGAACGAAAAGCCGCAGGGCGAAACGATCTCCTATGACGAGCTGATCAAATCCTGGCAATAAGCCCGGATCCTTGAAGGGGGCGGGCAGACCTGCCCCCTTCAGCCTGATCCGAATACCTGTCGCCCCCGCCGGGGCAGGGCCACGCCATGGGCGGGTATTTCGATCAGGGTGAAGCAGAGCCGGATAGCACATGACCCATATTCTTGCCATTGATCAGGGAACCACCTCGTCGCGGGCCATTCTGTTTGATGGCTCGTTGCGCGTGGTGGCCTCGGCACAAGAGGAATTCGCGCAGCATTACCCCGCGCCGGGCTGGGTGGAGCATGACCCGTCGGATCTGTGGTCAACCGTGGCAGGCACCGCGCGGGCCGCGATTGAAAAGGCCGGGATCGGCGCGGATGACATTGCCGCCATCGGCATCACCAACCAGCGCGAGACGACGCTGATCTGGGACAGGGACACCGGCCAGCCGATCCATAACGCGATTGTCTGGCAGGATCGCCGCACCGCCGACACCTGCGACGCGCTGCGCGATGCCGGGCACGAGCCGATGATCACGGCGCGCACCGGGTTGCTGCTCGACCCGTATTTTTCGGGCACCAAGGTCAAATGGCTGCTCGACCATGTGCCGGGCGCGCGCGAACGGGCGGCGCAGGGCGGGCTCGCCTTCGGCACCGTCGATTGTTTCCTGATCTGGAAGCTGACGGGGGGCCGCGTGCATGCCACCGATGCCACCAATGCCGCCCGCACCATGCTTTATAACATCGCCGATGGCTGCTGGGATGCCGACCTCTGCGCGCTGCTCGATGTGCCGATGGCGATCCTGCCAGATGTGCGCGATTGCGCCGCCGATTTCGGCGTGACCCGCGCCGATCTGTTCGGGCGCGAAATTCCGATCTGTGGCGTCGCGGGCGATCAGCAGGCAGCGACGGTGGGGCAGGCCTGCTTTCAGCCCGGCATGATGAAATCCACCTATGGCACCGGCTGTTTTGCGCTTTTGAACACCGGCACAGACAGGGTGCCGTCGAAAAACCGGTTGCTGACAACCATCGCCTATCAATTGAACGGCAAACCGACCTATGCGCTGGAAGGCTCGATCTTCATTGCCGGGGCAGTGGTGCAATGGCTGCGCGATGGGTTGAAGATCATCCGCGAGGCGCGCGAGACGCAGCCCTTGGCCGAACAGGCCGATCCGGCGCAAGAGGTGGTGCTGGTGCCCGCTTTTACCGGCCTTGGTGCCCCCTATTGGCGGCCCGAGTGCCGGGGAGCGATTTACGGGCTGACGCGCAATTCCGGCCCGGCCGAGCTGGCCCGCGCGGCGCTGGAAAGTGTGGGCTATCAGACCCGCGACCTGCTGGAGGCGATGCGCGCGGATTGGGGCGCGCAGGCGGATGGCGTGTTGCGGGTGGATGGCGGCATGGCGGCCTCGGATTGGGCGATGCAGTTTCTGGCCGATATTCTGGGCGCGCCGGTGGATCGCCCGGTGGTGACGGAGACCACCGCCCTTGGTGCGGCCTATCTGGCGGGTTTGCAGGCCGGGATCTACCCCGCCCCCGAAGATTTCGCCAAAGGCTGGGCCTTGGAGCGGCGCTTTGCCCCGGCTATGGATGTGGCGGTGCGGGATGGCAAATATGCCCGCTGGGGGCGGGCCGTCGCGGCCACGATGAATGTATGAACAGTTTTTCCATCGCGGTGCCGGGCCGCATCCTGTTCGGGCGGGGCGAGGCGGCCAAGGCCCCCGGCCTGATCGCGGCCTTCGGCGCGCGGGGGATCGTGGTGCATGGCGCCGATGCGGCGCGGGCCGGGTGGCTGATGCAGGGGCTGCGCGCCGCCGGATGTGAGGCTTTGGGCATTGCCTGCGCGGGCGAGCCGGTGCTTGCAGTGCTGGAACAGGCGGTGGCACAGGCGCGGGCGCATCGCCCCGACTGGATCGTGGCTCTGGGGGGCGGGGCGGCCCTTGATCTGGGCAAGGCGATTGCCGCCCTTGTGCCCGCACCCGGCGAGGCGATGGATTATCTGGAGGTGGTGGGGCGTGGCCTGCCGCTGGAGGCCGCGCCCTTGCCCTTCATCGCGCTGCCCAGCACGGCGGGGACCGGGGCCGAAGTCACCAAGAATGCGGTGATCGGCGTGCCCGCACAGGGGCGCAAGGTGTCGCTGCGTGATGACCGGATGCTGGCGCGGCTTGCCATCGTCGATCCGGCGCTGACCGATGATTGCCCGCGCGCGGTGACGCTGGCCTCGGGGCTGGATGCCATCACGCAGGTGATCGAGCCCTATATTTCCTGCAAGGCAACCCCCTATACCGATGCGATCACCCGTCCGGTCATCGGCCCCGGCCTTGCCGCGCTGGTGGCGCTGATGGCGGGCGAGGACGCGCAGGCGCGCGATACGCTGGCCTGGACCTCGGTCTGTGGCGGCATGGCGCTGGCCAATGCCGGTCTCGGGGCTGTGCATGGGCTGGCCGGGGTGATCGGCGGCCAGACAGGGGCGTCGCATGGCGCGATCTGTGGTGTCTTGCTGGGGCCGGTGCTGGCGATGAACCGCGCCCGGACCGATGGCCCGGCCCGCGCGCGGATAGACGAGGTCTGCGCGCTGATTTCCGGGGTTCTGGGCGGCGCGGCGGCGGATGCGCCGCAGGTGCTGGCCGATTGGGCGCGGGCTGCGGGCCTGCCGGGGCTGGCGGCGCAGGGGCTTGCCCCGGCGGATCATGCGCAGGTGGCCGAAGCCTCGGCGGCTTCGTCGTCGATGAAGGGCAACCCGCTGCCGCTGTCGCCCGCCGATCTGGTTACGGTGCTGCAAGCCGCGCGCTGAGCAACGCCCGCAGCGCCGCGTGATCCGGGGCCACCGCCTCGGCCCCTGCCGCAGATAGCAGGGCGGCATGGTCTGTCGCCTTGCCGATCAGGTGGCAACCGCCGGTAAAGGCGATGGCGGGCATCCCGGCAGCGCGGGCCGCCTGCACCCCTGCGGGCGCATCCTCGATCACCACACAGTCGCCCGGCGGCACACCCATCTTCGCGGCGGCATAGAGGAACAGGTCGGGCGCGGGTTTGCCCTGCGCCACCATATCGGCGCTGAACACATTCTGCGCAAAGCGGGCGGCAAGGCCGGTGCAGCGCAGCGCCACCTCCAGCCGTGCCACAGCACCCCCTGAGGCGATGCAGATCGCCACACCGGCCTGCGCCAGCGCGTCCAGCGTGGCCTCGGCCCCCGGCACCGGGTGCAGCTCGGTGGGATAACGGCGGAACAGCCGGGCGTGCCAGGCATCGGGAAAATCGGCACCGCAGGGCTGGCCGGTGCGGTCGCGGATATAGGCCATGTGGCGCGCGGTCGAGGCGCCCAGAAACAGGCCATGCGCCTCGTCCACGCTGACCGGGGCCCCGCGGGCCGTGATCTCGGCGGCGAGCTCCTCCAGCGCGATGCCCTCACTATCGGCCAGAACGCCGTCGAAATCGAAGATGGCCAAAGACAGGGGCATTTGCAGCCTTTCCTGCGCGCCCCCGGTCCCCGGGGGCGCGGCTGGGGATCATTCGCCGTAGGGCAGCCAGATCGTTTTCACCTGAGTGGCGCGGCGCAGATAGTCTGCCCCTTGCCCCTGCGCCGGGTCGCGCCAGTCGCGCAGGCGGCCGCCGTCGGTCCAGACCGGCTTGAGGTTGCCTGCCGAGGCCGTCTCGACCATCGCCACGCCCTCTGCGCTGCCGCAATACCACAGCGCGGCCACGTCATCATGCTCGGCCAGAGTGCGCGCCAGCACATCACGCTCGCCGGTCAGCAGGTTGACCACGCCGCCCGGCATGTCCGAGGTTTCCAGCACCTGATACAGCCGCGCCGCGATCAGCGGGTGGCTTTGGCTTGCCACCACCACCGCGCGGTTGCCCATGGCAATGGCGGGCAGCAGCAAGGACAGCAGCGACAGCAGCGGCGCTTCATCCGGGCAGACAAGACCCATCACGCCAAAGGGCTCGTTCATTGCCAGCGTGACATGCCGGGATTTGGTGGCATGGACCGCGCCGTCGAACTTGTCGGCCTGCGCCGCATACCAGAAGGCGCGGCGGATGCTCAGTTCCACCTCCTCTGCGGCAGCCTTGGCGCTGGTGCCGGTGCTGTCGATCAGCAGGGCTTCAAACTCGGCCCGGCGCTGATCGAGATTTTCGGCAAAGAAATACAGCACCTGCGCGCGGTTATGCGCCGTGACGCCGCCCCAGCCGCCCGCCTTGTGCGCCGCCTCGACCGCATTGCGCACATCCTTGCGATTGGCCAGCGCGGCTTGGCCAATGGCGACGCCGCCCTTGCCCAGCACGGTATAGCTTTGCCCGCCATCGGCCCGCGCCTGCTTGCCGCCGATATAAAGCTTGGCCGTCACGTCAATGTCGGCGCGGTCGGATTTGCCGGTGAAGGGGGAAACCTCGATGGCCAGCGCCGGGGCAGGGCGGGCTTTGCCGCCTTTTTCCCATGCGGGCGACAGGTATTCCGCCATGCCCTCGCGCCCGCCTTCACGGCCAAAGCCGCTTTCGCGATAGCCGCCAAAGGCCGCCCCGGCATCGAAGATATTGGTGGCATTGATCCAGACCACCCCGGCCTTGACCTTGGCCGCCACCTCGATCGCGCGGTTGATGTTTTCCGACCAGACCGACGCGGCAAGGCCATAGCGGCTGTCATTGGCCAGCGTCACCGCCTCGTCGGCGGTGCGGAAGGTCAGGGTGGTGGCCACCGGGCCGAAGATTTCCACCTGCGACACGGTGGAGGCGGGGGCCGTGCCGGTAAAGAACCCCGGCGCGCAGAAATTGCCGGTCTTGGGCAGCGCCCCCGGCGCGCGGTGCAGCGTGGCGCCTTCCGCCTCGCCCTGCGCCAGCAGGCCGGTGATGCGCGTCAGTTGCTTGCGCGACACGATGGCGCCCACATCCATCGTCTTGTCCAGCGGATCGCCGGTGCGCAGCACCTGCATCCGGGCGGTCAGCTTGGCAAAGAAGCGCGGCGCCACGCCTTCCTGCACCAGAATACGCGACCCGGCACAGCAGACCTCGCCCTGATTGAACCAGATCGCATCGACGACGCCTTCGACGGCGGCATCCAGATCGGCATCCTCGAACACGATGAACGGGGATTTGCCGCCCAGTTCCAGCGACAGTTTCTTGCCCGATCCGGCAATCTGGCGGCGGATGACGCGGCCCACTTCGGTCGAGCCGGTGAAGGCGACCTTATCGACATCAGGGTGGCCCGCAATCGCGGCCCCGGTCTCGCCATCGCCATTGACGATGTTCAAGACCCCGGCAGGCAGGCCCACTTCGGCGCAGATCTGCGCAAAGGCCCAGGCGCTGAGCGGGGTCAGATCGGCCGGTTTCAGCACCACGGTATTGCCCGCCGCCAGTGCAGGCGCGACTTTCCAGGCGAGCATCAAGAGCGGGAAGTTCCACGGGATCACCTGCCCGCAGACGCCGACCGGGGTGTGGTTCGGAAATTCGCTGTCCAGCACCTCGGCCCAGCCGGCATGGTGATAGAAGTGGCGCGCCACCAGCGGCACGTCGATGTCGCGCGTCTCGCGGATGGTCTTGCCATTGTCCATCGTCTCCAGCACCGACAGGAAGCGTTCGCGCTTCTGGATGTGGCGGGCAATGGCATAGAGGTATTTTGCACGCGCATGGCCGGGCAGGGCCGACCATTTCGGATAGGCGGCACGGGCGGCGCGCACGGCGGCCTCCACATCCTCGGCGCTGCCCTTGGCCACCTGCGCCAGCGGCACATCGGTGGCCGGATTCAGCACCTCGATCAGCGGCGCGCGGGCGTCGGTGAATTTGCCGTTGATGAAATGGCCGATCCCGTCGCCCAGGCCCGCAAGCCAGGCTTTGACCTCGGCATTGCCTTCCGGGGCGGGGCCGTATTCCATGGTGTTCATGATGTCCTTGATCGTGGGCATGTGCAGATCCTCAGGCCAGCGCGTGGCGGTTGGCGGCCGAGTAGCGGCCCGTGACGTGGTGTTCCAACTGGCGTTCGATATCGCCCAGCATGGACGAGGCACCGATGCGGAACAGATCGGGCTGCATCCAGCGCAGGCCCAGTTCCTCTTTCATCAGGATCAGCCAGGTCATGGCGTCCTTCGCGGTTTTCAGCCCGCCTGCCGGTTTGAAGCCGACAATCTGGCCGGTCAGATCGCGGAAATCGCGCAGGGCCCGCAGCATGGTCAGAGACACCGGCAGGGTGGCGTTCACATCCTCTTTCCCGGTCGAGGTCTTGATGAAATCCGAACCGGCCTGCATCGCAATCATCGAGGCCTTGTAGACATTGGACAGGGTTTTCAGATCGCCGGTGGCGAGGATCGCCTTCATATGCGCCTCGCCACAGGCGGCGCGCATGGCGGCAATCTCGTCATAAAGCGCGGACCAGTTGCCGGTCAGAACGTGCTCGCGGGTGATCACGATGTCGATCTCGCGCGCGCCCTGTTCCACGGCATAGCTGATCTCGGCCAGCCGCAGCGGCAGCGGCGTCAGCCCGGCGGGAAAGCCGGTGGCGACCGAGGCGACCGGGATCCCCGAGCCTTCCAGCGCCTTCACTGCATGGGGCACCATGGTCGGATAGACGCAGACGGCGCCAACGGTGATGCCCTCGACCCCCAGCGCCGCCAGCAGATCGTCGCGCACCGGGTTGCGGGCTTTTGCGCAGAGGCGCTGCACCCGGCCGGGCGTGTCGTCGCCCGCAAGGGTAGTCAGGTCGATGCAGGTGATGGCCTTCAGCAGCCAGGCTGCCTGCCACTCTTTCTTGACGGTGCGGCGGCTGCCAAGGCTGGCGGCACGGCGTTCCGTGGCGGACAGGTTGACCGCGATATGGTCAAACCATGCGGGTGTGAAGGGGGTGCCTGTCGGGCGGGGAAAGTGGTCTGTCATGTCATGTTCCGATCTGAGGTCGGGAGAGGGGCGGCTCAGCCGCGCCCCCGGCGAATGTCGATAAAGCGGTTCAGCAGGATGGCTGCGATGATGATAACCCCGGTAACGGTCATCTGATAGAACGACCCAAGGCCAAGCAAGTTGAAGATATTGCGCAGCACTTGCAGCAGCATCACGGCAAAGAAGGTGCCCAGAACGCCGCCCCGCCCGCCAAACAGCGAGGTGCCGCCCAGCACGACAGCGGCGATGGCGTCCAGTTCCAGCCCCTGTGCGGCGGTCGGCTGGCCGATCCGCAGGCGCGAGGTCAGCAGGATGCCGCCAAGCGCGCTCATCACACCAGAGGCGGCAAAGACGAGGATCAGCACCCCGCGTGTCGGCAGGCCCGACAGGCGGGCCGCCTCGGGGTTGCCGCCGGTGGCATAGACGGTTTCGCCAAACACGGTCAGCCGCAGCAGCCCACCCGCCAGCACGCAGAGCAGAATGAAGATCAGGCCCATGGAGCTGACCGAAAAGCCGGGGGCGAGCGGCACCATGGTGGACGAGATCGCGGCAAAGCCCGCAGGCAGGCCCGAGACCGGCACACCGTCGGTCATCAGATAGGTCAGCCCCCGGAAGGACACGAGACCCGCCAGTGTCACGATGAAACTGGGCACCTGCGCCAAGGCGGTGATCGCCCCCATCGCCGCACCACAAAGGGCACCGGCCCCGATGGTCAGCGCCAGCGCCGCCCAGATCGGTGTCCCGCCTGCCAGCAGCACGGCAATCAACATGCCACACAGCGCACAGACGCTGCCCACCGACAGGTCGATATTGCCGGTCAGGATGACGAAGGTCATGCCCACTGCCACCACGCCGGTCACGGCGGCCTGCTGGAACAGGTTGGCGATATTGGTGCCGGTCAGGAAATTCTCGGACAGCAGGGCCGCGCAGACCACCACGATCAGGAAGATCACGATGAAATTGTATTCAATCGCCAGATCCACCAGACGGCGTGCAGGCGAGGGGGCGGGGGTGGCCCCGGTGATGGTGTCAGTCATGGTGGTGTTCCCCAAGGATCTGCCGCTTCAGGATCGTGTCCTGATCGGTGCTGGCGGGATTGAATTGTGCAATGTTGCGGCCTTCGTGAAAGACCCAGATCGTGTCGCAGGCGGCATACAGCTCTTCCAGCTCTGACGAGGCGACGATCACCGCCGCGCCCTGTTTGGCCAGACCATCGACCAGCGCATAAAGATCGGCCTTGGCCCCGATGTCCAGCCCGCGCGAGGGCTCGTCCAGCAACAGCAGCTCGGACCCTTTGATGATCCATTTCGCCAGCACGACCTTTTGCTGATTGCCGCCCGAAAGCTGTACGACCTTCTGGTCGGGGTTGCCATATTTGGTGGACAGCTGTTTCAGCACCGGCACCGTGCGGGCCTTCTGTGCGCGATGCCGGGCCAGAATCTGCCCCTGCATCGCGGGAAGGGTGGCGTTCTTGTAGATCGGCGCGTCGAGGATCAGGCCTTCGGTCTTGCGGTTTTCCGGCACAAGGCCAAGCCCCGCGCGGATCGCATCCTTGGGACGGCGCGGCGCATAGGGCGCGCCTTTCAGCACCATCTGCGCCTCATGCGGCAGCGCCCCGAACAGCGCCTTCAGGAACGAGGTCCGCCCCGATCCGTTCAGCCCGGTCAGGCCGCAGATCTCGCCCCGTCGCAGGGTGAAATCTCGGATATCAAGGCCCTGCGGACCGGTCAGCCGATCCACCTGCAGCATCACCTCGCCCGTCACCGGCGGACGGTCGCGCCGCTCTACCAAGGTGCGTTCGCGGCCCAGAATGGCCTCGACCAAAGCGGAATCGGGCGTGCCCGCCACATCGAAGGTTTCAATCGTGCGGCCCGCGCGCAGCACCGTCACCCGGTCGCCGATCTCGCGCAGCTCGCCCAGCCGGTGGCTGACATAGACGATGGCCACGCCCTGCGCCGTCAGCTCGCGGATCACCCGGAACACCGCCTTCAGCTCGGTTTCGTTCAGCGCCGCCGAAGGTTCATCCATGATGATCACCTTCGCCGCGCGGGTCAGCGACCGGGCAATGGCGGTCAGTTGCTGATTGGCAACCGACAGGCTTTCCACCCGCGCATCCGGGCCGAACTGCGCCCCCACCCGTGCCAGCGCCTCTGCGGCCCGCGCGCGGCGGTGGCCTTTGTCCAGAAAGCCCAGACGGGCGGGCGGATGGCCCAGAAACAGGTTTTCCGCCACCGTCAGCTGCGGCACCAGATCAAGCTCCTGATAGATCATCGAAATGCCCGCCGCTGCCGCCTCTGAAGGTTTGCGAAAGCTGACCGGCTGGCCGTCGACGCGGATTTCCCCGGCTGATGGCATCATCGCCCCCGCCACCAGCTTCAGGAAGGTCGATTTTCCGGCCCCGTTCGCGCCCAGCAGGCAATGCACCTCGCCGCGCCGCACCGACAGGCCGGCATCTTCCAGCGCCACGATATTGGGCGGGAATCGCTTGGCCAGATGGCGGATGGTCAGCACATCCTCGGTCATTCCGTTTCCTCCAGAATATTGCGGGCGGTCGCCTCGTCGGTGACCAGCACCGAGACATAGCCCGCGCGCAGGGCGGCGGCGGCGATCTGGTGTTTCTCCTCTCCCGCCACCACGCCAATGGCGCGGTCCTTGCGGCGCAGCGCTTCCAGACGCAGCCCGACGGTGCGGGCGTCCAGCGCCGGATCGACGATCCGCCCCTGATGATCGACAAACCGCCCCAGAATATCGCCCACCGATCCCAGCGCCTTCAGCCGGTCAATATCCGCCTGCGTCAGATAGCCCGAGGACATCAGCACCGATTGATGCGACACGCCGCCCATGCCGTAGCAGATCACCGGCGCGGCTTCGGCCAGCGCTAGCACCCGTTCGATGATCGGATCTTCTTCCAGCGCGTCGCGGGTGCTGCTTTTGCCGACGATGGCGGGCACCGGCAGCAGGGTGGCAGTGCCGCCCGCCGATTGCGCGAATTCTTCCGCCACCGCCGAAGTGCGGGTGGAGGTCTGTTGCAAGGTGGTGGAGCCGTTCACCAGCACCACATGCGCGCCGGGGTTCCAGCCCGAGGGCAGGGCGCGGGCGACAGCCGACATGGTGCGCCCCCAGCTGACCCCCAGCAAGTCGGGCTTGGGGTTGAGATTGGCCAGATAGGTGGCCGCGGCCTGCGCCACGCTGTCGATCAGCAGGGCCGGATCGGTGATTTCGCCCATCGGCACCACCACGGCATCGCGCAGCTTGAACGCCTGTTGCAGCGCCACTTCAAGGCTGGTCTTGCGATTGGCGCGGGGGGTGATCTCGATCCGCACGATGCCTTCGGCCTTGGCCTCGGTCAGCAATTTGCCGACCTGCCAGCGGGTCAGGCCCAGTTCGGTCGCGATGTCGGACTGGGTGCGCTCCAGATCGTAATAGAGCTTGGCCACCTGCACCATCAGGTGATCGCGCTGTTCGTCCAGCGGCAGGCGCGAGGAATAGGGGTTGCGCTCGCTCATGCGGCACCACCCGTCTGGCGGCGGGCCAGATCATGCAGCACCGGCGTCAGGCTGGCTGTGGCCTCGCGGTAAAGCGGCAGGCTGCGGGCGAACCAGGCGGCACGCTCGGGGTCGGGGTGCAGGGCGCGGGTGGGGGCGGCGCAGGTGCGGGCCGCCTCGGCCAGACCGGGATAGACCCCAAGGGCCGCTGCCGCCGCAACCGAGGCACCCACCAGCGACAGGTTGTCTTCGCGTGCGACCTGCACAGGGCGGCCCATCGCATCGACCGTGGCTTGCAGCCAAGCGGCGTTCTTGACGATCCCGCCCGCCATCACGATCCGGTCGATCTGCACACCGCGTTCGGCCAGCACCGCCAGCACATTGGCCGATCCCAGCGCCACGCCATCCACCGCCGATGCGTAAAGATCGGCGCGGCCATGGCCCAGCGTCAGCCCGAGCATTGCCCCGCGCAGCGCCGCATCGCGGTAGGGGGTGCGGTTGCCCATCCAGTAATCCAGCGTCAGCAGCCCTTCGGCACGGCCCGGCGTGGCCGCGACCTCGGCAATCAACGCGGCATGGCCCGGTGCGTCCAGCCCGAAGATCGTGCCTGCCAGCCAGTTCAGCACCGATCCCGCCGAAACCTGCCCACATTCGACCAGCCAATGCCCGTCGGTCAGCGCATTGGGATAGGGGCCCCAGAAGCCCGACACATCGCCTTCGGCCCCCAGCTGCGTCAGTTGCACGACCGAGGTGCCGCCAATGAACAGCATGCCGCCCGGCTGCACGATATCGGCCCCCAACATGCCGATATGCGCATCAATGCCGCCCTGTGCCACCAGCGGGCGGTTACTCAGCCCAAGGTCGGCGGCCATGGCGGCGCGCATCGGGCCGATCACACCGCCCACCGGGATGATCCGGCCCGGCAGCCGCCCGGCCAGATCGCCGATCCCCAGCGCGTCATAGACCTCGGGCACAAAGCGGCCCCCGGCGCTGTCGTAATTCCATTTGCAGGCGGCATTCATGCGCGACCCGACCCAGTCGCCGGTCAGATCGTGGTTCACATAATCCAGCGCCTCGCAGATCACCTCGGCCCTGGCCCAGACCTCGGGTTGATGGCGCTTCAGCCACATCGCCTTGGGCACCAGCCATTCGACCGCATCCGACCCGCCGCAATGGCGCATCACCGGATGATCGAGCCGCGCAGTTTCGCGGCTTTCGGCCTCTGCCCGGCAATCCATCCACAACAGGGCAGGGCGCAGCGGCGTGCCGTCGCGGGTGCAGATCGCAACGGTGGAGGCAGTGGTGGCGGCGCAGACTGCATCCACCGCCGTCATGCCCGCCTGCGCGAGCGCGGCCCGCCCGGCCAGACGCAGCGCCGCGCGCCAGTCGGCAGGGTTCTGTTCGGCCCAGCCCGCGCGGGGATAGGTGGTGGCATAGGGCGCTTCGGCCATGGCCAGCATGGCGCGGCGGTCCGTATCATAGACCCCCGCCCGCACGCCGCCCGTGCCGAAATCAAAACTCAAGACATGCGCCATGCCTGCCACTCCTCCGCGTTTCCTGTCCGGCTGGCCACTCCCCCGGCCTGCCTCTGTTCCCTATACCCGCTCAGGGGCGGAACATGATCTTGGAAAAGAACAGGGTCCGGTCGGTTTTGAGGGTTTCAAACATGCCGGGCAGCGCCTCCAGCCCCAGCTCGTGGCTGATCATGAATTCCCATTTCAGCGCGCCCGAGGCCAGCTTGTCCAGTGTCACCGTCCATTGCGGGCCGGGATAGGGCGCGCCGAAAGAGTTCCACGACCCGTGCAACGAGACTTCCTGCCGCAGGAAATGCTGGAACGCCTTGTTCGTCAGCGGCACATCGTCCACCGGAATGCCGATGAACACCACATGCCCGCCGGGGGCGGCTAGCGTGACGGCGGCATTGATCGACGAGGGATGCCCCGCCGCCTCGACGATCAGATCGGCCAGCAGGCCCTTGGGCAGCTCGTCCCCGGCCAGAAAGCACTGCGTTGCCCCGGCTGCGCGGGCCTGTTCCAGCTTGGCTTCGGAGACGTCAATCGCCACCACCTCGGATGCGCCCATCAGCAGCATCCACTGGATCGCGAACAGGCCGATCGGGCCGCAGCCGATCACCGCGCCGCGCGCGCCCATGCGCACGCCGCCCGCCTTCCAGATCGCATGCAGCGCGATGGAGGCCGGATCCACCATGGCCGCCGCGCGCGGATCGGTGCCTGCCGGGGCCACCAGCAGGTTTGCCACCGGCACCACCACCCATTCCGCATAGGCCCCGTCGCGGCGCGAGCCGAAATAGTCATAGTCGCGGCAGCGCGAAAAATCGCCCGTCGCGCATTGATCGCAGGTGCCGCAGGGCAGCATCGGCGGCACGGTGCAGAGATCGCCCAGAGCAAAGCCGTCGACCCCCGCGCCCAGTTCCTCGATATGGCCGGAAAACTCGTGGCCGCAGATGATCGGCATCTTGTGCGCGCCCTTGATCAGCATCCGCGGCAGATCCGAGCCGCAGACGCCAACCGCCGCCACGCGCAGCAGCACTTCGCCCGGACCGGGCACGGGTTTTGCAACCTCTTCCAGCCGGATATCGCCGGGGGTGTAAAGAACGGCAGCGCGCATCATCACTTCCTTATGCACATGAGAGGGTTGGGCCACCGGGCGGGAGCGGGCCCGGTGGCCGGTGCCGCGCAGGATGGCCCCATCCCGCGCGGTCAGATCATTTTGCCAGAACGTCGGGGCGGTATTCGGCAAAGAGGCCGGTGCGCGGGAAGTCGGCCACATTGTCGGGCGTGACCGCCTTCGACCCGGCATCGACAAAGGCCGGAACCTCTTTGCCTGCCGCCACTTCGCGGGCGACCTGAATGGTCACATCCCCCAGATATTTCGGATCGTTCAGTGCCGTGGCCACATAATTGCCGCCTGCCGCCATCGATTCCAGCGCCTCGGACAGCCCGTCCACACCCGAGATCAGCACATCGGTGCGGCCATTCTCGGACAGAACCTGCGCCGCGCCCAAGGCCATGTCGTCATTATGGGCATAGACGACTTTGACATCGGTATGCGCCTGCAACAGATCCTGCATCGCGGTCACGGCATTGGCGCGGATATATTCGGCATAGGGGCCTTCGACGATCGTATGGCCCGAACCTTCGATGGCGGCGTGAAAGCCGTCGCGGCGGTCCATCATCACGGCGCCACCGGCGTCGCCCTGAATCTCGATGATCTTGGCCCCGGTGATGCCATCGGCGGCAAGGCGCGCCACCACGGCTTCGCCCACCAGCTGACCCATGGCCTTGTTGTCGCGGCCGATATGCGCCTTGACGCCACCGCCATTGACCGAACGGTCCACCGTCAGCACCGGAATACCCGCAGCGGCGGCGGCTTCGAGCGAGGGCACAACGGCGTCGGGGTTGACCGGGTTGATGATGATGGCATTCACGCCCTGGGTGATCAGATCCTGAATGTCATCATTCTGCTTGGACACGTCACCATTGGCGTCGAGGAAGATCAGCGTATCACCCCCCGCAGCGGCGGCGGCTTCGGCCCCGTCTTTCAGCTGCACATAGAACGGCGATTGCAGGGTGACCTGGCTGAACCCGATCTTCAGCCCTTCGGCAAAGGCCGGGGCGGCGAAGGTGGCCCCCAGCGCCAAGACGGATGCGGCACTGGCGAGGCGGGTGAGTGCGTGGCGACGTGTGATCATTTTTGCTCCTCCCTGAAGCAGTCCTGAAAGTCGGTTGGCCGCGTGAGCGGAATTCTACAGATGTGATATTTTTTCACATCTGATGTTGTAAGCGCACTGAAATGGCTTGCTCTTGTCAATATCGAATTGCTTTTTGGCCGGTATTATTTTCCAAAATCCTTTGATTCCAATTGGATGTCGGCGGGCTCTCTGCGGCTCAGGTGGGGCCGAACACCACGGCCAGACCCGGCGCAACCGAGTCACCCCAAGTCATGCTGCACTGCGGCGCTGCATTTGCGGGTTACGCCGCACACGCATTGGTCGCGGGATGTTACAGGATCGGCAATTTTCGCCGCGCGGCAGCCGGTCGGCTGCGGCAAAGGCTTTCGCGCCCCCGGCGCTGGGCCTATCTTGCGCGCCATGGATATTGTTCTGCTTGTTTCCGCCAGTGCCGCCCTGTTTGTCGTCATCGCCTTGTCAGAGCCGGTGGCCGAACGCTTGCGGCTGCCTTATTCGGTGGTGCTGGCGGTGGTCGGGGCCACGCTGGGGGCGCTGGCCGTCGGCCTGCGCAGCACCATGGGCGCAGAGCTGGGGCCGGAAATCGTGGCGCTGCTGTCGCTGCCGATCCGGTCATCGGTCTTCCTCTATGTGTTCCTGCCGACGCTCATATTTCAGGTTGCGCTGGGCCTTGATCTCAGGCGGATGCTGGATGACTGGGTGCCGATCCTTGTGATGGCGGTGGCGGCGGTGCTGGTGGCGACGCTGTTCATCGGCGGGGCGCTGGCCCCGTTCAGCCAGATGAGCCTGCTGGCCTGCTTTCTGATCGGGGCCATCGTGTCGACCACGGATCCCTCGGCGGTGGTGTCGATCTTCCGCAGTCTGGCGGCCCCGCAGCGGCTGGCGCGGATTGTCGAGGGCGAAAGCCTGCTGAACGATGCGGCGGCAATTGCGCTGTTCGGGTTCTTTCTCAGCTTCGTGATGGCGGGGGTGCCGAACCCGACGCTGGAGGACGCGTTCATCGGCCTGCCCAGCATCATTCTGGGGGGGATGCTGACCGGCTGGGTGATGGCGCGGATTGCCCTCGTCGCCATGGTGATGCTGGGGGCCTATCCGCTGGCGCAATTGTCGCTGTCGGTGGCCATTCCCTATGCCACCTATGTGATTGCCGATCATGTGCTCGGGGCCTCGGGCGTGGTGGCGGTGGTGGTGGCGGGCATGACGCTGAACTGGCTGGGGCCGGGGCGTCTGGCACCGGCAACCTGGGTCAACCTGCGCGAAGTCTGGGATCTGCTGGCGCATTGGGCGGGGGCGCTGATCTTCGTGCTGGCCTCGCTTCTGATCCCGCGGCTGCTGGCGGATGCGCGGCTGTGGGATGTGCTGCTGGTGATCGTGGTCATTCTGGCGGCGACATTGGCGCGGGTGGTCATGCTCTGGGGCGTGCTGCCCTTGCTGGCGCGGCTGCGGGTCTCGCCGCAGGTGGAGCGGCCCTATCGTATCGCCATCCTCTGGGGCGGGTTGCGCGGCGCGGTGACGCTGGCACTGGCGCTGGCAGTCACCGAAAACCTGCGCGTGCCTGCCGACATCCGGCGCGAGGTGGGTATCCTTGCCACCGGCTATACGCTGTTCACGCTGTTTGCGCAGGGCACCACGCTGCGCCATGTGATCCGTCGGCTGGGGCTGGCCAAACTGACGCCGCTGGATCTGGCACTGTCGCGGCAGGTGATCGCCGTGGCGCTTCAGAACGTGCGCGAGGAGGTGGCGGATACGGTCAAGGAACACAGCCTCAGCCGCGATATCGTGCGGTCCGAGGCGAAACGCTTTGGCCAGAGGCTCGATCAGGCGGTGTCGCTGGCCGAAGAGGGCAGCGAGATCAAGCAGAAAGACCGCATCACGCTGGGCCTGCTGGCATTGGCCGGACGCGAGCGTGATCTGGTGCTGGAGGCGTTCCGGGAACAGGAAATCGCCTCGGGCCGGGCCGAGCAGATGCTGACCGATGTGGACCGTCTGATCGAACTCACGCGGCTGGCCGGGCGGATCGGCTATCGCCGGGCGGCGCGGCGGGGCCTCGGCTATGGCCGCCGCTACCGGCTGGCGGTGGCGGCGCATAACCGGCTGCGCATTTCTCCGCCATTGGCGCAGATGACGGCAAGCCGCTTTGACATCCTGATGAACCAGCGGCTGATCCTGCGTGAATTGCACGGCTATATCGACGGCAAGATCCGCCGGATCCACGGCAAGCGGGTGGCGGATCTGCTGCATCAGGTGCTGACCGGGCGCGAAGAGGACACCGCGCAGGCGCTGGAAGGGCTGCGCCTGCAATATCCGGGCTATGCCGAAGAGATGGAGCGCCGGTTCATCCGCCGTCTGGCCCTGCGCATCGAAGAGCGGGAATATGACTCGCTGCTGAAAGACGGGCTGATCGGCAAGGAACTGCATGTCACGCTGCGGCAATCGCTGGCCGAGGCGCGGCGCAGGCTGAACCAGCGCCCCCGGCTGGATCTGGCGGTGCAGAAAAGCGCCATGCTGCGGCAATTGCCCGCGCTGGCCGGGCTGGATGCGGCGCAGCTGCGGATGGTGCAAAAGCGCATTGCCACGGTCTATGCGCAGCCCGGTGATGTGCTGATCCGCAAGGGCGATCCGGCGCGGCACGTCTATTTCATCGCCTCGGGCGCGGTGGAGGTGGAGTTTGCCGGGCAGGTGCAGCGCCTGGGCCGGGGCGAGATGTTCGGCCAGCTTGGCATCCTGACCCGCCGCCCGCGCCGCGCCCAGATCACCGCGATCACCCATTGCACTCTGTTGAGCCTGGATGAGGTGCGCTTCCTTGATCTGCTGTCGCGCAACCAGACGCTGCGGCAGGCGGTCGAGGAAAGCACCACCCGCCGGGGGCTGATGACGGCGGGCGGCGAAGATCGGGCAGCCTGACGCGCCCCGATCTCAGATCAGGCCGCGCCGGTCGGCTGCCAGCGCCGCTTCGGCCCGGCTGGAGATATTGAGCTTACGATAGATGGATTTCGTGTGCGTGGCACAGGTATTGGCCGAAATGCCCAGAGTGCCGGCAATGTCGCTCATCGTCAGGCCCTTGCCCAAAAGCCGCAGCACATCCTGTTCGCGCTGGGTCAGGCAGACATCCTCGCCGGTGGCGGGCGGCCGACGCGGGGCGGGGCTGAGCATCTTGAAATGCGCGATCATACGCTGGGCGATGCGCGGCGAAATCGGCGGTTCGCCCTGTTCGATGCGGCGGAACTGGTCGGTCAGGCTGGCGGTTTTCACACCCTTCAGGATATATCCCATCGCGCCCGCCGCCAGCGCATCGAACAGCGAGGCGTCATCCTCGAATATGGTGATGACCACCGGCAGGGTCTGCGGCAGGTGCAGGGCGATGGCGCGAATGATCTCCACCCCGTTGCCATCCGGCAGATCCAGGTCGATCAGCGCGAAGTCATAGCTGCGCGCGGATGTGAACAGCAGCGTGCGCGCCTCGGCGCAGGTTGCCGCCGTATCAATGACCGCGCCGGTCAGCGTGGCGGCCAGGGTTTCGCTGATCCAGTTGCGGGTTTCGCGGTTGTCATCCAGCACCAATGCCTGAAGCGGCCTGCCATCACGCGGCGGCGGTCTGCTGGCATCGGTGTCGCGCTGAAAGGTCATGTCTGTCCGGGGGCTTGGCGGCAGGGGGGCACTGGCAAGGCAGGCAACGCTTACGGGTTTGACAGTGCCGTCTTGGCGGCCTTGCTGCAAGGGGTCAGAGGTCTTGCGGCGTCAGCTGTGGCAACGGCACAAGGGGCAGGCGCAGCTCCAGCCGATAGAGGCCCGCAGGCAGATCCGGACCCGCCTTGGCCTGACCATGCAGGGCGGCGGCGCGGGCGCGGATATTGGCCACCCCATTGCCGCGCAGCGATGATGGCGGGGCGTAGGCCTCGTCCGGTGCCAGCGGGTTTTCGATCCTATGAACCAGCATCCCGTCACGCAGGTCGGTCTGCACCCGGATCGGCCCGGCCCCGCCATGGCCGAGCGCATTCGACAGGGCCTCGCGGTGCATGGCGGTAAAGTTGCGGTGCAGGTCATAGGCCAGCGCAACATTGGCCTCATCCGCCGATCCCAGCGGCCAGATCAGGCTGCGGCCATGCGCCTCGGCGCGGTTGCGGCTTTCGGCCCGCATCTCGCCGATCAGGGTTTCCAGCGTCACTTCGCGCCCCGCCAGCCCCGAGGCGATCTGGCGCAGATCGGCCAGCGCATCGACCAGAAACTCTTGCCGCTTGCCCTCGTCGCGGCTGTGCAGGCTGGACAGCAGGCGCGAGCCGACATCGTCATGCAGATCACGCGCAATGCGGCGGCGTTCCTGATGTAGCGCGGTTTCATAGGCGGCACGGTCGCGTTCTGCGGCGGTTACAAGATCGGACATCTGCGCCACAAGGGCGGCGTCGGCACTGTTGAACAGACGCCGTCCGCCCTCGGCATAGCTGAGCCGCAGCGCGGGCGCGCCGCCCTGTGCGGGCACCTCCAGCGCCAGCCCTTCGGCCCCGATCACTGGCTGGGTCGGGCCATCCACCAGCGCCTCTTGATGGAGCGGCGTGAACAGCCGGTGCAGCAGCGCGGTCCAGGCAGAGGATTTTGCCGCCTGACCGATCTGGAAGGCGACAGAGACGGTTTCGCCATAGATCATCGCCAGATCCGGGCGTTTCGGCGCCAGCCAGCGGTCAAACACCCGGTCGCGCAGCGGAAAATACACCAGCCCGACCAGCGCCACCGCCGAGGCCAGCGAGGCAGGCCCCGACAGGCTGAGCGACAGCAGCACCCCCAGATCCACCAGCACCAACAGCCCGATCATCGCCATGTGGAACAGCACACGCCAGGCCCAGCGATCCAGATCGAACAGGCGATAGCGGGCCAGTGCAAGCGCGGTGCCGACGTAAATCGCGCAGAGCGGAATGAAGGCCATGCCCTGCGACATGATGCCGTCCCGCTCCAGCGCGACGGGCAGGGCGACCAGCAGAACAAACACACCAGAGCCCAGCAGGAACGACAGGCCCAGCCAGCGCAGCGCCGCACGGTCGGCCGGGCGGCGGCGGGTGGCGCGCAATTGCGCCACCACCAGCGCGAGAATGATGCAGAAGATCAGCCCCACCGCGTTTTGCGGGCGCACCACCTCATGCGGCAAAAGCTGCAAGCGATAAAGCAGCAGCGCGGCGATGATCAACCCGCTTGCCAGATGCACCCAGACCCATGCCAGAACCGGGCGCGGATAACGCGCAAACAGTGCGATCATGCCGATGCCGAAGAAATAGGTCGCGGCGTGATTGCAGACCGACAGCAGCGCCATCAGCTGCGGCTCCATCACCAGACTGCGGCTGGAATAGAGGGCGGCGGCATAGGCCGCGCCGCCCACGCCCAGACCGGCGATGATGAAACCCGCGAGACCTTCGGGAGCGGTGCCCGCATGAACCGCGCCGCGGCGCAGCGCCAGAAAGAACGCGGCAATCACCAGAACCACAAAGCCGGTGGCCAGTTGTACCCAGAACACCGGCGGCAGATCCGCAAGCGTGCTGCGCAGGCGCACCGGAATCCCGGCGCTGACCACGCCGCCCGTGGTGCTGTCGGTAAAGGACAGGCGCAGACTGCCGCCGCTGGCCGCTGCCTGCCGGGTCAGCTGCCACAAGCGGCCCTGATCGGCGTAAAAGCGGGAAATGCCGTCATAGGATCCCAGCATGTCGGGATCCTCTATCAGCAGGTCAGGGCGCAGCGGGACGCCGTCCTGCCCATCCGACGCGGCGGGCAGGATCGCCAGCGCCGTGCCGCTGTGCTGCTGGCCCGCCACCTGCATCACCTGCACAGCCGAGCCGTCAGGGGCGGCAACCAGCGTCATGTCCAGATGCGGTTGCGCCAGCCGCAGCACCAGCACGGTGATGGTCAGCGCCAGCACCGCCGCCAGCACCATCGCCAGCCGCACCATCGGCACACGCAATTCAGAAACCATGGGCCAGACCCGCTTTCCATCTGTCCGCGCGCCGCAAGCGCCGCGCTGCCCGTTTCACTGCCATGTCATTGGTCCCCCGCCAAAAAAGGATACTGCATGACGCTACGGGATCAACCCTGTTGATCGGAACGGCGGGCCTTTGCAAATTTGTATCGGCACAAGACATGCCTCAGGTTGCAAAACGGCGGCACTCACCTGTTCGGGTGATGGGTTTATGGCGGAAATTGGGCCATAGGCTCAAACAAAAGCAATCCGTTTCCCTTGGGAGGAACCATGGCATTTCTGAACGGAACCAGTGGCAGAGACACGATCGTCGGCACCGACGATTTTTTTGACCAGATCAATGCGATGGAAGAAAATGATCGTGTGACCGGGGGCTTCGGCTTTGACAATGTGCTGGGCGGCGATGGCGACGATACCATTTTCGGCGGTTTTCAGGGCGATGTGCTGTCGGGCGACGCCGGGGCGGATTCGCTGAACGGCGGCAGCGGCAATGACAACATGAATGGCGGCGACGGCGCGGATACGCTGATCGCGGGCAGCGGCAGCGACACGCTGGGCGGCTTTGGCCAGCCCTATACAATGCTGAGGGGCGATCTGGTCGATGGCGGATCGGGCTTCGACACGCTGATGCTCGATTATGCGACGCTGGCCTCGCGGCTGAACATCTCGATCAAGGACTGGATCATCCAGCAGACGCTGACCGGCAATGTGCGGGTGAAAGGGGTGGAGAATTTCCACATCGGCGGCACCGCGCTGGCCGACCGGATCACCGGCGGCATGAACAACGATCTGCTGAATGGCCGCGATGGTGCGGACGTGCTGAAGGGCGCGGGCGGCAATGACTCGCTTCAGGGCGGCGCGGGCAATGACAATCTGAGCGGCGGCATGGGTCATGATTACATGACCGGCGACGACGGCAATGACCTGCTGCATGGCAACGAAGGCTATAACCAGCTTTATGGCGGGTTGGGCGATGACACGCTGCGCGGCGATTACATGGGCTATTACGACGGCGGCGATGGCAATGACAGCCTCGTCGGCGGCATCCATACCGACCAGATGTATGGCGGGCTGGGCAATGACAAGCTCTATGGCGGCGTGGGCGATGACCGGCTGTCCGATACGCAGGGCAGTGACCTGCTGGATGCCGGGGCCGGCAATGATCAGGTGGATATCTCGTATAACGAGGGGCGCGACACCCTGCGCGGCGGCGCGGGCGAAGACCGGCTGGTGCTCACCTATCTCACCGGCAATTTCATCGCCAAACCGGCCGGGCAGGTGCTGACGATTGCCGGGGGCACCACGATCACCGGCTTTGAACATTACAACATCAGCACCACCGGCGAGCAGGGTAATGTCATCACCACCTTGGGCGGCAATGACACGATCAGCGGCGGCTTTGGCAATGACAAGCTGACCGGCGGCGGCGGTATGGACTATCTGGACGGCGGCAGCGGCAAGGACAGCGTTTTTGGCGGTGCGGGTGATGACCATGTGTCGCTCGGGGCTGGCGGTGCGGATAGTGCCGAGGGCGGCATCGGCACCGATACGCTGTCCATTTCGCGCTATGGCGAAACGGCCAATTTCACCCTGAACATCACCGGCGCGAACGCCCGGCTGAACGACGGCACTACTGGCAAATCGTTCGAGCGGTATTCGGTCAGCTTCGGATCGGGCAATGACAAGATCGCCTCGGTGGGCTCCGCGCTGAGCATGCAGGCCTATGGCGGCGACGGCAATGACACGCTGCTCGGCACCAACGGCGATTACGACTGGCTGAGTGGCGGCAATGGCAATGACAGCCTGACCGGCAATGGCGGCCACGACAATCTGGATGGCGGCCTGGGCGACGACACGATGATCGGCGGCGCGGGCAATGACACGTTCAACGATTACGGCGGCACCAATATCATTGACGGTGGCGCGGGCAACGAGCTGGTCTATGTCGATGATGGGTATGGCGGCGAGGTCGGCAATTACGACATCACGCTGGGGGCGGGCGATGATTCGGTGAGCCGGGGCTATCGCGCCTCGGGGCAGTTCACCGCGAATGGCGGGTCGGGCACCGATCTCGTCAACCTCTCGCTGTCGTCGCAGACCAATGACCTCGTGTTCACGCTGGCCAACCGGGTAACCATTCTGGGCGGGCTGGTCGATCTGACCGGGTTCGAGCGGGTCACGCTCAACAGCGGGCTGGGCAATGACCGCCTGAAGGGCGGCGCGCTGGGCGATACGTTTGACGGCGGGTCGGGCAATGACCGGCTGGAAGGCATGGGGGGCGATGACTCGCTGACCGCAAGCGCGGGCGTCGATAAGGTCTATGGCGGCGCGGGCAATGACACGCTGAATGGCGGTGGCATCTATGCCGAGGATGTGGGCGACCTGCTGGATGCCGGTGCGGGCAATGACACGGTGTATATGGGGCGTGGTGCCACCGCGATCGGCGGTGCGGGCAAGGACATGCTGACGCTGAACCTGGGCAACCAGACGGCTGATTACACGCTCAAGCTGCTGGCAGCCGGGGTGCAGAGACTGGATGCGGTGACCAAGGTTTCGGGGTTCGAGGCGCTGAACTATACGGGCAGTCAGGGCAAGGACAATGTGACCGCCGGGGCCGAAACCGATTTCCTCAACGGTCATGCGGGCAATGACACGCTGCGTGGCGGCGGTGGCACCGATTACATCTATGACGGCGCGGGCAACGATCTGGTGCAGGGCGATGCGGGCGACGATCTGCTGTATCGCACCGATGCCACCGGCAGGGATATCTTCGACGGCGGCGCGGGCACGGATACCTTTACCTTCCAGAGCTATGTGAACTCGGCGGTGCTGGATCTGCTGGATGCGCGTCAGAATGACGGGCAGGCCAAGGGTCTGACGCTGCGCAATGTCGAAAAGATCGTGGGCAGCTCGGCGGATGATGACCTGCGCGGCAGCAACAAGGCTGACATCTTCGATGGCAGCGGCGGTGATGACGTGCTGATGGGCCGTGGCGGCAATGACGTGCTGACGGGCGGCGGCGGCGATGACTGGCTGACCGGCGGGGCAGGGGCCGACAAGTTCGTGTTCGACTATAATTCCCGCGGTCTCAATGGCGACGTGATCACCGATTTCACGCGCGGCACCGACAAGCTGGTGCTGGACCCCTATGCCTTCGCGATGAATACGCAGACCGGCATCCGTCTTGTGACCGGGGCGGATCCGGTGGCGCGCGAACTGGCCCCGACCTTCCTGTTCGAAAGCGATACCGGGCGGCTCTGGTATGATCCCGATGGAAAGGGCGAATATGCCGAGGCCGAATTCATTGCGCTGCTGCAAGGGGTCAAGACCCTGACAACCAGCGATTTCGCATTCCTGTAAGCAGGAGCCGACATTTCATGACGCCAGCGCGGGGAGAGATCCCCGCGCTTATTGTTTCTGTGCCATCACGCCTCTTCCACCATCAGCACACCATTCATCGCCTTGATCGCGCCCTTGATCTGCGGGCTGACCGGATAGAGATCGGGCAGCGCCAGATCAATCTCGCGGCCCTGATCGTCGGGAATGCATAGGGTGATCTGGCCCTTGATCCGTGACGGCTCGATCCGCGCCAGCAGCGTGGCAATCGAGGCGGCGGCTTCGGGTTTGGTGATATGCACGCGCAGATTGCTGCCGCCCGCCTCGGCGGCGACGGCATCAATCGGCTGCGCGCCGCGCGCCAGAAGCTTCAGCGTATCGCCTTCCAGATTGGCCTCGACCGTGAGCACGACATTCTTGCCCGGCTCCAGAAAATCGCGGCATTGCTCCAGCGTGTCGGAGAACACCGTGACTTCGTAAAGCCCTGTCGGATCAGACAGTTGCACAAAGGCAAAGCGATTGCCCTTGGCCGATTTGCGCTCTTGGCGGCTGCTGACCGATCCGGCCAGCTTGCCCACCACCGGCCCCCGTTCGCAGGCAGCGGTCAGTTCGGTCAGCGTCAGCACCTTCTTGCGCTTGAGCGGGCCCATGTAATCATCCAGCGGGTGCCCCGACAGATAAAAGCCGATCGCCTGATGTTCTTGGGTCAGCCGCTCCACCGGCAGCCAGTCATCCCGGCTGGACAGGCGCGGCTCGGGCAGATCGGCCCCGGCCTCGCCGAACAGGCTGACCTGACTGGAGGTTTTCGCCTCGTGGATCGCCGCCGAATAGGCAACCAGCGCGTCCAGTGCCTCGAACACGCGGGCGCGGTTGGGGTCGATCCGGTCAAACGCCCCGGCGCGGGCCAGCATTTCCAGCGGCCGCTTGCCAACGCGTTTCAGATCCACCCGCCGGGCAAAATCGAACAGCGTGGCAAAGGGTTTCTCGCCCGTATCGGTCTTGCGCGCCTCGACGATCATCTTCATCGCCTCGACGCCGACATTCTTCAGCGCGCCCAGCGCATAGACCACCTGCCCGTCGACCACGGTAAAGGTGGCAAGGCTGGCATTGACGCAGGGCGCCACCGTCTTGATGCCGAGCTTGTCGACCTCGCGCTTGTAGATGGCCAGCTTGTCGGTCAGGTGAATATCGCAGTTCATCACCGCAGCCATGAATTCGACCGGGTAATTCGCCTTCAGATAACCAGTCTGATAGCTGACCACCGCATAGGCGGCGGCGTGGGATTTGTTGAAGCCGTAGTTGGCGAATTTCTCCAGCAGGTCAAAGACCTCGCCCGATTTCTTGGCGTCGATATTGTGGGTCTTCTTCGCGCCTTCGATGAATTTCGGTCGCTCCTTCGCCATCTCCTCGGCAATCTTCTTGCCCATGGCGCGGCGCAGCAGGTCGGCGCCGCCGAGGCTGTAGCCGCCCATGACCTGCGCAATCTGCATCACTTGTTCCTGATAGACGATGATGCCCTGCGTTTCGGCCAGAATATGGTCGATGGTCGGGTGAATCGATTCCAACTCGCGCAGGCCGTTCTTCACCTCGCAATAGACCGGAATGTTTTCCATCGGGCCGGGGCGATACAGCGCAACAAGCGCCACGATATCTTCGATACAGGTGGGTTTCATGCGCCGCAGCGCATCCATCATGCCGCTGGATTCCACCTGAAACACCGCCACGGTCTTGGCGGCGGCATAAAGCTCATAGGTCGGCTTGTCGTCCAGCGGGATCAACGAGATGTCCAGTGTGATGCCGCGCAGCTTCATCAGGTCCAGCGCGTTCTGGATCACCGTCAGGGTTTTCAGGCCCAGAAAGTCGAACTTCACCAGCCCCGCCGCCTCGACCCATTTCATGTTGAACTGGGTGGCCGGCATGTCCGAGCGCGGATCCTGATAGAGCGGCACCAGCGCATCCAGAGGCCGGTCGCCGATCACCACCCCGGCGGCATGGGTGGAGGCGTTGCGCAGCAGCCCCTCGATCTGCTGGCCATAGGTCAGCAGCCGGTCCACCACCTCTTCGGCCTTGGCGGCCTCGCGCAGGCGCGGCTCATCGGCCAGCGCCTTGACGATGGAGACCGGCTTCACCCCTTCGACCGGGATCATCTTCGACAGCCGGTCCACCTGCCCATAGGGCATCTGCAACACCCGGCCCACATCGCGCACGGCGGCTTTGGACAGAAGCGCGCCGAAGGTGATGATCTGCCCCACCTTGTCGCGCCCGTATTTCTCTTGCACATAACGGATCACCTCCTCGCGGCGATCCATGCAGAAGTCGATGTCGAAGTCGGGCATCGACACCCGCTCCGGGTTCAGGAAGCGTTCGAACAGCAGCGCATAACGCAAGGGATCCAGATCGGTGATGGTCAGCGCATAGGCGACAAGGCTGCCCGCGCCCGACCCCCGCCCCGGCCCCACCGGAATGTCGTGATCCTTGGCCCATTTGATGAAATCGGCCACGATCAGGAAGTAGCCGGGAAAGCCCATCTTCTCGATGATGCCCAGCTCGAAATCCAGCCGCGCCTGATATTCTTCGGGCGTCACGGCATGGGGAATGATGGCAAGGCGGCGCTGCAACCCTTCATTGGCCTGACGGCGCAATTCCTGCACCTCGTCATCGGCGAATTTCGGCAGGATCGGGTTGCGCTTGGCCGCCTTGAAGGCACAGCGTCGCGCAATCTCCACCGTGTTCTCCAGCGCCTCGGGCAGATCTGCGAACAGCGCGCACATCTCGGCTTCGGATTTGAAATAATGCTGCGGCGTCAGCCGACGGCGCGGTCCGGTCTGATCGACATAAGCGCCTTCCGCGATGCAGATCAGCGCGTCATGCGCCTCATACATCTCGGTCTTCGGGAAATAGACATCATTGGTCGCCACCAGTGGCAAGGCCTTGGCATAGGCCAGCTCCAGAAACCCGCGTTCGGTGGCAGCCTCGGCCTCCATCAGCCGCCCGCCCTCGCCGGGGTGGCGCTGCAGCTCGATGTAGAACCGGCCCGGATAGATGCCCGCCAGCCGCTCCATCAGCGCCTCGGCCTTGCTGTTCTGCCCGGCCTGCACCAGCTTGCCCAGCGGCCCCTCGGCCCCGCCGGACAGGCAGATCAGCCCCTCGGCATGAGTCGACAGCTCTTCAACCGTCACCTGCGGCAGCTGCCCGCCCTTGCCGATATAGAGGCAGGAGTTCAGCTTCATCAGGTTCATGTAGCCCGGCTCGGACTGCGCCAGCAGCACCAGCGGCGCAGGCCCGCGCGGCTTTTCCCCGGGGGCGGCCGGATCATAGGCCAGGCTGATCTGACAGCCGATGATCGGCTGCACCCCGGCCCCGCTCGCCAGCGTGGAAAATTCCAGCGCGGCGAACATGTTGTTGGTATCGGTCACCGCCACGGCGGGCATGGCGGCGGCGGCACACAGCCCCACCAGCTTTTTCACCGGCACCGCGCCTTCCAGCAGCGAATATTCGGTATGCACTCTCAGATGGATGAATCGCGGATGTTCTGACATGCGCATAGCCTAGCGGAGCGTCAGGGGCAGCGAAAGGGCGGGTGATTTTTCGGCAAAGCGCGAAACTGCTTTCGGCATCGGCTGAAAGGTAATGCTTGCTATGGTGCCATGGCGCGGTGTTCATGGAAGATAGCAAAGAACAGGGCGCGTGCCTCGCTTTACGCCGCATCGGGCGGGCACGCAACAGCCTCAGGGGGAGAAGGCGGCGGGTTAAATTGATGTCCGAGATCGCGTTTCTGCTGAATGGAACGCCGGTGCGTGTACAAGGGGGCTCCCCGACACGCACTCTTCTGGATTTCCTGCGCGAAGATCAGGGTCTGTGCGGCACCAAAGAGGGCTGCAACGAAGGCGATTGCGGCGCTTGCACCGTGATGGTCACCGATGCCCGGGGGCCACGCGCGCTGAATGCCTGCATCCTGTTCCTGCCGCAATTGCAGGGCAAGGCGGTGCGCACGGTCGAAGGGATCAGTGGCCCGGATGGGGCCCTGCATCCGGTGCAACAGGCGATGATCGACCATCACGGCAGCCAATGCGGCTTCTGCACCCCGGGGTTCATCACCTCGATGGCGGTGGCGCATCTGCAAGGCCGCGCCGACCATGATGTGACGCTCGCAGGCAATCTCTGCCGCTGCACCGGCTATGCCCCGATCATCCGCGCCGCCGAAGCCGCCGCCACGGCCCCGGTGCCGACGTGGATGACCACCGATGCGGCTTTCACATTGGCAGAAATATCCCCGGAGGGGTCCGGGGAGGCAGGCAGCCTCCCCGGCGCTGTCCGCCCGCAGACCGCCGACGAGCTGGCCGACTGGTATGCCGCCCACCCCGAGGCCACGCTGATTGCAGGCGCAACCGATGTCGGGCTCTGGGTCACGAAAGAGCTGCGCAGCCTGACCGAGGTGGCGTTTCTGAATGGCATAACCGATCTGCAAAACCTCACCACCGAAGGCGACACGATCCGCATCGGGGCCGGTGTCACGCTCACCGATCTGCGCGCAGGCTTGGCCGGGCCGCATCCGCAATTTGCGGCGATGCTGAGCCGTTATGCCTCGGAACAGGTGCGCAATGCGGCGACGATCGGCGGCAATATTGCCAATGGCTCGCCCATCGGTGACGGCCCGCCTGCGCTGATCGCGCTGGGGGCGGTGCTGCATCTGCGCAAGGGGGCCACCCGGCGCAGCCTGCCGCTGGAGGATTTTTTCCTTGATTACCGCAAGCAGGATCGCCAGCCCGGCGAATTTGTCGAGGCGGTGACGATCCCGGCCACCGCCCCCGGTCTGCGCTGTTACAAACTGTCCAAACGCTTCGATCAGGATATTTCTGCCGTGCTGGGCTGTTTCAATCTGAGCGTGGAACAGGAGGTGATCACCTCGGCCCGCATCGCCTTTGGCGGCATGGCGGGCATCCCCAAACGTGCCCGCGCGATGGAGGCGGCGCTGATCGGCCAGCCCTTTGGCCTTGCCGCCTTCGCGGCGGCGAAAGCCGCCTGCGCACAGGATTTCACGCCACTGTCCGATATGCGCGCCTCGGCAGCCTATCGGCTGGAGGCTGCGGGCAATCTGGCGCTGCGCTATTTCCATGATCTGAGCGGCACTGCCGCCTCTGTGCTGGAGGTGCGGGCATGAGTCTGGGCAAACCGCTGCCGCATGACGCGGCCCCGCTGCATGTGACCGGGCAAGCGCGTTACACCGATGACATCCCGCTGCCTGCGGGGGCGCTGCATCTGGCTTTCGGCCTGTCCACCTGTGCGCATGGCGACATCACGGCGCTCGATCTGGCAGCGGTGCGGGCCGCCCCCGGTGTGGTTGCGGTGTTTTCCGCCGCCGACTGGCCCGAGATGCCCGATTGTTCGCCCTCGGTGCAGGACGAGCCGCTGCTGGCGGTGGGGCAGGTGTACTATGTCGGGCAGCCGGTGTTTCTGGTGGTGGCTGACAGCCATCTGGCGGCGCGCCGGGCGGCCCGGCTGGGCTGCATCACCTATGCCGAGCGCCCGGCGCTGCTGACGGTGGAGCAGGCGCTGGCCGCCAATTCGCGGTTCGAGGACGGGCCGGTGGTCTGGGCGCGCGGCGATGCGGCGGCGGCCATTGCCGCGGCACCGCATGTGATCAGCGCCGAGATGGAGGTCGGCGGACAGGAGCATTTCTATCTGGAAGGCCAGATCGCCGCGGCCCTGCTGCAAGAGGGTGGTGATATGGTGGTCTACAGTTCCACCCAGCACCCGACCGAGATCCAGCACAAGGTCGCCCATGCCCTGCATCTGCCGATGCATGCCGTGCGGGTGGAGGTGCGGCGCATGGGCGGCGGCTTTGGCGGCAAGGAAAGCCAGGGCAATGCGCTGGCGATTGCCTGCGCGCTGGCGGCTCGGGCGACCGGGCGGCCCTGCAAGATGCGCTATGACCGCGACGATGACATGATGATCACCGGCAAGCGGCATGATCTGAAGATCCGCTATCGCGCTGGATTCGATGAGACCGGCCTTTTGGCGGGGATCGAGTTCCAGCACCTGTTCCGCTGCGGCTGGAGCCAGGATCTGAGCCTGCCGGTGGCCGACCGGGCGATGCTGCATGCCGACAATGCCTATCATCTGGCGCATGTGCGCATTGAAAGCCATCGCCTGAAAACCAACACCCAAAGTGCCACCGCCTATCGCGGGTTCGGTGGCCCGCAGGGGGTGGTGGGGATCGAGCGGGTGATGGATCACATCGCCCATTGCCTGAAGCTGGATCCGCTTATGGTGCGGCGGCGGAATTTCTATGCGGAAATGACCGAAGGGGGGCTTTCTGCCCCCCGCGCCTCCGGCGCGCCCCCCGAGGATATTTTTGCCAAGATGAAAGCGGGGGCGTTTCGGGCAGAAGCCTCGGGCACGGGGCGGCGATATGGCGCGGAACATTCCCCGCAGCTGGAGGTAGCGCAGACCACGCATTACCACATGCCGGTCGAGGATTTCATTGGCCGCGCTTTGGTAGCGGATCTGGAGCGGCGGTCAGACTATCAGGCGCGGCGCGCCGAGATCGCGCGCTGGAATGCCGCCAGCCCGATCCTGAAGCGGGGGATCGCGCTGACCCCGGTGAAGTTCGGCATTTCGTTCACGCTGACCTTTCTCAATCAGGCCGGGGCTCTGGTGCATGTGTATCAGGATGGTTCGATCCATCTGAACCATGGTGGCACCGAGATGGGGCAGGGGCTGTTTCAGAAGGTGGCGCAGGTGGCGGCCTCGGTGTTCGGGGTGCCGGTGTTGGCTGTGAAAATCACCGCCACCGATACTGGCAAGGTGCCCAATACCTCGGCCACCGCTGCGTCCTCGGGATCGGATCTGAACGGCATGGCGGCGCAGGCGGCCTGTGTCGCGATCCGCGACCGGATGGCGGCGCATCTGGCGGAGACCCATCAGATCAGCCCGGAGGCGGTTGTGTTTGCGGCGGGGCGCGTCGGGGTGGGGACGGCGGAGTACAGCTTTGCCGAGGCGGCGGCGGCGGCCTATCAGGCACGGGTGTCGCTATCTGCCACCGGCTATTACGCCACACCCAAACTGCAATGGGATCGCAAGCGCGGTGCGGGGCGGCCCTTTCTGTATTTCGCCTATGGTGCGGCGGTCAGCGAAGTGGTGATCGACACACTGACCGGCGAGAACCGCATTCTGCGGACCGATATTCTGCATGACACCGGCAGCAGTCTGAACCCGGCGCTGGATATCGGGCAGGTGGAGGGGGCCTATGTGCAGGGGGCGGGGTGGCTGACCACGGAAGAACTGGTCTGGGATGACAGCGGGCGTCTGCGCACCCATGCGCCCAGCACCTACAAGATTCCCGCCTGCTCTGACCGCCCGCCAGTGTTCAACGTGGCTTTGTGGGAGCGCCCGAACCCTGAGGCGACGGTGGGCAAATCCAAGGCGGTGGGTGAGCCACCGTTCATGCTGGGCATTTCGGTGCTGATGGCACTGTCGGATGCGGTGGCGGCCTGTGGCGATGGCACGATCTATCCGGCGCTGGAAGCCCCGGCCACGGCAGAGCGGGTGTTGTGGGCCGTGCAGCGGCAGCACGGCCATGTTTGATCGCGCGGGGCTTGTGACGGCGGTGGCGGCGCAGGGGCGGGTTGCCCGGGTGGTGATTGCGGCCTTTGACGGATCGTCGCCGCGTGAGGTGGGGGCGGCAATGCTGGTCTGGCCCGGCGGGCAAAGCGGCACCATCGGGGGTGGCGCGCTGGAGTTTCAGGCGGTGGAGCGGGCGCGGGCCTTGTTGGCGCAGGGTGGGCCGCTGCGGGTGGACCGGGTGCCGCTTGGGCCGGCGCTGGGGCAATGCTGCGGCGGTGCGGTGACGCTGGTGACCGAGCTGTTTTGTGCAGAGACGGCGGCGGCGCTGCTGCATGAGGTGATCGCCCGACCGCTGCGCGCCGCGCCGATGCCATTCGCGGTGAAGCGTTTGCTGGCGCGGGCGCGGGCAGAGGGTGTGCTGCCCGAACCACAACTGCTTCAGGGCTGGTGGGTCGAACCGGTGGCGCGACCGCAGCGCCATCTGTGGATCTGGGGCGCGGGCCATGTGGGGCGGGCCCTAGTCGGGGTGCTGGCGCCTTTGCCGGGCGTGGCGCTGACCTGGGTGGATACCGCCCCGGACCGTTTTCCCGAGGCGGTGCCCGAGGGTGTGACGGTGCTGCCCGCCGCCGATCCGGCTGCCCTTGTGGCTTATGCGCCGGGCGGGGCCGAACATCTGGTGCTGACCTATTCCCATGCGCTGGATCTGGAACTGTGCCACCGGCTTTTGGCGCATGGGTTCCGGCATCTGGGGCTGATTGGATCTGCGACCAAGGCGGCACGGTTCCGGGCGCGGCTGCAGGATCTGGGGCATTCTGCGGCGGCGATTTCACGAATTGCCTGCCCGATGGGCGACAAAAGCCTTGGCAAGCACCCGCAAGCGATTGCCCTTGGCGTCGCCGTCGCCTTTCTGCGACAGGGAGAGAACAGACAAGGCATCAACCGCGGGGAGATGGCGGGATGACAAATGGCGAGACGCTGTTGCGCGTCGAGGGTGTGACCAAGGCCTATCCGGGGGTGGTGGCCAACAGTGACGTGTCCTTCACCATCAAGGCGGGGGAGGTGCATGCGCTGCTGGGCGAAAACGGCGCGGGCAAATCGACGCTGGTCAAGATGATCTACGGGCTGGTCAAACCCGACAGCGGCAGGATGACCCTGCGCGGCCAGCCCTATGCCCCGACCGAGCCGCGCATGGCGCGGGCCTCGGGGGTGGCGATGGTATTTCAGCATTTCTCGCTGTTCGAGGCGCTGAACGTGGCCGAAAACGTGGCGCTGGGCATGGAACACCCGCCGAAGATGGGGGCGCTTGCCACGCAGATCCGCAATGTGAGCGCGGCTTATGGCCTGCCGCTCGATCCGGCGCGGATGGTGGGCGATCTGTCGGCGGGCGAACGGCAACGGGTGGAGATCATTCGGTGCCTGTTGCAGGATCCCAAACTGCTGATCATGGACGAGCCGACCAGTGTGCTGACCCCGCAAGAGGTGGAGATCCTGTTCCGCACCCTGCGGCTGTTGAAATCCGAAGGCACGTCGATCCTGTATATCTCGCACAAGCTTGAGGAAATCCGGGCGCTGTGTGACGAGGCGACGATCCTGCGGCGTGGCAAGGTGGTGGCCACCTGTACCCCGCGCGACCGCTCCGCGCGCGAGATGGCGGAGCTGATGGTGGGGGCGACCCTGACCCCGCCCGCCCGCAGTGGCAAGGCCAAGGGCGGTGTGGTTCTGGAGGTGGCAGACCTGTCGGTCGCCTCGCCAATCCCTTTTGGCACATCGTTGAAACATATCGGCTTTTCGGTGGCGCGCGGCGAGGTTCTGGGCATTGCGGGCGTGGCGGGTAATGGGCAGGATGAATTGCTACTGGCGCTGTCGGGCGAGCTGACCACCACCCGCGATGCAGTGCGGATCGACGGGCAGGGCATGGGCGATCAGGGGCCGGTGGCCCGGCGGCGCGCCGGTCTTGTGGCCGCCCCCGAGGAACGGCTGGGCCATGCGGCGGCCCCGGACATGAGCCTAGTGGAAAATGCCCTGCTGTCGGGGGCAACACGCAAGGGGTTGGTGCGCAACGGCTTTATCGACTGGCCTGCGGCGCAGAGCTTTGCGGCGGGAATCGTGGCCGAGTTTGACGTGCGCACCCCGGGCACCCATGTGGCGGCGCGCGCGCTGTCGGGTGGGAATTTGCAGAAATTCGTGGTGGGACGCGAATTGTCGCAAGACCCCACGGTGATCGTGATCAACCAACCCACCTGGGGGGTGGATGCGGCGGCGGCGGCGGCGATCCGGCAGGCGATCATCGACCGGGCGGCGGCAAGCGCCGCGGTGGTGGTGATCAGCCAGGATCTGGACGAGCTGCTGGAGGTTGCGGACAATTTTGCCGCCCTGAACGCGGGCCGCCTGACCAGCCCGCGCCCGGTGCAGGGGCTGACCATTGACGAGATCGGGCTGATGATGGGCGGTGCGCATGGCATGGAGGGGGCGCAGCATGGGGTGTGAGGCGAGAGCGGCAGGGGGGCTGTCTGCCCCCCTCTTGGCCTGTGGCCAATTCACCCCCCGAGGATATTTGGGCCAAGATGAAATCATGGGGGAGGGCGCGGGATGCTGACACTGGAAAAACGCCCCTCGCCCTCGGTGTTCTGGAGCCGGGCCACACCGCTGCTGGCGGTGGCGCTGACCATGGTGGCGGGTGGGTTGATGTTCGCCATTCTGGGCAAGAACCCGTTGGAGGCGATCCGCACTATCTTCTGGGATCCGCTGTTTGGCGAGTTTGCCTGGTATCTGCGCGGGCAGTTGCTGGTGAAGGCGGGGCCGCTGATCCTGATTGCGGTGGGGCTGAGCCTTGGGTTTCGGGCCGGGATCTGGAACATTGGTGCCGAGGGCCAGTATATCATGGGCGCGATTTTTGGCGCGGCGGTGGGGCTGGCGGTGTTTCCCACTGAAAACCGGCTGATCTATCCGGTGATGGTACTGGCCGGGGCCTTGGGCGGCTGGATCTGGGCGATGATCCCGGCGATTCTGAAAACGCGGTTCAATACCAATGAGATCCTTGTCTCGCTGATGCTGGTCTATGTGGCGCAGACGGTGCTGGCGATGGCGGCGACGCGGTTTCTGCGCAATCCGGAAGGCGCGGGTTTTCCCGGCAGCCGCAATTTTTCGAGCTTCCCTGCGGCAGCCAACCCGGAACTGATCGCGGGCAGCGGTCTGCATTGGGGCGGCGTGGCGGCGCTGGCGACGGTGGTGGCGGCCTATGTGCTGTTGCAGCGGCATATTCTGGGCTTCCACATCAAGCTGTCGGGGCAGGCACCGCGCGCGGCACGCTATGCGGGCGTCAGCCCGAACCGGCTGGTGGTGCTGTGCATGGGCATTGCCGGGGCGCTGGCCGGTGTGGCCGGTCTGTTCGAGGTGACGGGGCCTGCCGGGCAGATCACCATTGATTTCAACGTAGGTTATGGGTTCACCGCCATCATCGTGGCCTTTCTGGGCCGCCTCAACCCGCTGGGGATTCTGCTGGCGGGGCTGCTGATGGCGCTGACCTATATCGGGGGCGAGATGGCCTCGACCAATCTGGGTCTGCCGTCGGCCGCCATTCAGGCCTTTCAGGGGATGCTGCTGTTTTTCCTGCTGGCCTGTGACGTGCTGACGAATTTCCGGATCCGGTTCACAAAGCGGGAGAGCGCATGATGTTTGGGGGTATTGATCCGACGCTGCTGATTGCCTCGCTGATGGTGGCCTCGGTGCCGATCATGCTGGCGGCGATCGGCGAGCTGGTGGTGGAGAAGGCGGGGGTGCTGAACCTCGGGGTTGAGGGCATGATGATCATGGGGGCCGTGGTCGGGTTCGTGGCGGCGGTCAAGACCGGCAGCCCGGTTCTGGGCTTTCTGGGCGGGGCGGCGGGTGGCGCGTGCCTTGCCCTTGTCTTTGCCTTTCTCACACAATTCCTGCTGGCAAATCAGGTGGCAACCGGCCTTGCCTTGACGCTTTTCGGCCTTGGCCTGTCATCGCTGATCGGGCAGAGCTTTGTCGGGCAGCGCCCGCCGCTGACCGGCGATGTGCCCTTCGGGCCTCTGGCCGATCTGCCGGTGCTGGGGCGCATCCTGTTCCAGCATGATTCGCTGGTTTATGTGTCGATTCTGGCGGTGGCGGCGGTCTGGGCAGTGCTGAAATTCACCCGGCTGGGGCTGATCCTGCGGGCGGTGGGCGAAAGCCATGAGGCGGCCCATGCATTGGGCTACAAGGTGCGGCGGATCCGTGTGCTGGCGATCCTGTTCGGCGGGGCGATGGCGGGATTGGGCGGGGCCTATCTGAGCCTGATCCGCGTGCCGCAATGGACCGATGGCATCACCGCAGGCGCGGGCTGGATTGCGCTGGCGATTGTGGTCTTTGCCAGCTGGAAGCCGTGGCGTGTGCTGCTGGGTGCCTATCTTTTTGGCGGAATTACCGTGCTTCAGCTTAATCTCCAGGCGGCCGGGGCCAAAATTCCCGTCGAATACTTGTCGATGTCCCCCTATCTGATAACCATCCTTGTATTGGTCATCATGTCCAGCGGCCGGGGCAAAGCGGCGCTCAATGCGCCTGCAAGTCTGGGCCAGAACTTTCACGCTGCCCGGTAAGGCGGCCAATCAGCAACGGGGCCGGCAAGGCCCCTCAGGGAGTGATCTGAATGAAACGCAGACATCTGCTCGCGACGGCGGCTCTGGGTCTTGGGCTTGTGACCAGCGGCGCTGCCATGGCGCAAGACAAGACAAAGGCCTGCTGGGTCTATGTCGGGCCGATCGGCGATCTGGGCTGGTCGTATCAGCACCATCAGGGCCTTCTGGCCGTGGAGGCGGCTTATGGCGACAAGGTGGAAACCGCCTATCAGGAAAGCGTGCCGGAAGGTGCGGATGCCGAACGGGTGCTGACGCAGATGGCGCTGTCGGGCTGTGACATCATCTTTACCACGTCCTTCGGTTACATGGATGCGACCAACGCGGTTGCTGCCAAATTCCCCGATGTGAAATTCGAACATGCGACCGGGTTCAAGCGCGAGCATCCCAACGTCTCTACCTATAACGCGCGCTTCTATGAAGGCCGCGCCGTGATGGGCACGATTGCGGGCCGCATGACGAAATCGAACAAGATCGGCTATATCGGGTCTTTCCCGATTCCCGAGGTGGTTCAGGGCATCAACGCCAGCTTCATCCATGCGAAAAAAGTGAACCCGGCGGTCGAGATCAAGGTCGTCTGGGCCTATACTTGGTTTGATCCGGCGAAAGAGGCGGATGCGGCCAAGGCGCTGATCGAACAGGGCGTGGATGTGATTCTGGCCCATACCGACAGCACCGCCCCGCTGGCCGAGGCGCAAAAGACCCCCGGTGTGATCGGGTTCGGTCAGGCCTCTGACATGATTGATTACGCGCCCTCGCCGCGGGTGTCGTCTATCATCGACAACTGGGCGCCTTATTATGTGAAACAGGTCGGCGCGGTCATGGATGGCACCTGGGCACAGACTGACACCTGGGCCGGGATCGGCGATGGTGAGGTGGAGATTGGCGCGATCACCGAGGCCGTGCCCGCCGAAGTGAAGGCTGAGGCCGAGGCGCTGGCCGCCTCGATCGCGTCGGGGGCCTATCATCCGTTTACCGGGCCGCTGAAAAAGCAGGACGGTTCGGATTGGCTGGCCGAAGGGGCGGTGGCCGATGATGGCACGCTGGCCGGCATGAATTTCTTCGTCGAAGGCATCGAGGGCGAAATTCCGAAGTGACCGGCAGCGATTGGTAACAGAAGGCCCGGGTTTCGCGGGCCTTTTTTATTCTGCATATCCGTCGCATGGACAGGGCCGACCCTCTTCCCTTTGTCATTTGATCAAGTATTCTGCCTGACATGAAACATGATTTTCTCATTATCGGCGGCGGCATCGCGGGAATTTCGGCGGCTGCCGAACTTTCGGAATTGGGCTCGGTTCTGGTGCTGGAGGGCGAGGCGCATCTGGCGCATCATGCCTCTGGCCGTTCTGCCGCGCTGTTTGAACCGCGCTATGGCATGGCCCCTGTTGTGGCACTGTCGCTGGCGTCGGAAGCGCCTTTTCGCGCCATGCCCGGCATGTTGGCCGAGCGTGGCCTGATGATTCTGGCCCGCGCCGATCAGGCGGAGGTCTTTGCACGGGATGTGGCGGGCTTTGGCCTGTCTGACATCAGCGTGGCAGAGGCGCGCGGGATGGTGCCGATTCTCAGCCCCGACGCCGTGGCCTTTGCCGCCGTCGCCGATCACGCCTGGGATATTGATACCGATCTGCTGATCCAGACCCATGCCAAGCGGCTGCGCGGCAATGGTGGCACGGTGCTGACCAAGGCAGCGGTCAGCGCCATTACCCGTGTGCCGGGCGGCTGGCAGGTCCAGTCCGCAGCAGGCGTGCATGAGGCGCGGATCCTGATCAACGCAGCCGGGGCCTGGGTGGACCGGATCGCCGCGATGGCCGGGGTGCAGCCCATCGGCTTTACGCCCTATCGCCGGTCGATGGCCCGGCTGCCCGCACCGGGTGGCCATGATGTGAGCCGCTGGCCGATGCTCTTCGGTGCGGGTGAAAGCTGGTATGCCAAGCCCGATGCCGGGGCGCTGATCGTCTCGCCCGCCGAAGAACATGCGATGGATCCGCACGATGCCTGGGCCGATGACATGGTTCTGGCCGAAGGTCTGGCCCGCTACGAAGAAATGGTGACAGAGCCGGTAACCCGGCTGATTGCCAATTGGGCTGGGCTGCGCACCTTCTCGCCCGACCGCGTGCTGGTGATCGGACCGGATGCGCGCCAGCCCGATTTCTTCTGGCTGGCGGGGCAGGGCGGTTATGGCTTCCAGACCTCGCCCGCCGTCGCCCAACTGGTCGGGGATCTGATCGGCGGGCGCGGATCGGTCTTGCCGGAGGCGCTGCGCGCGCAACTGTCGCCCGCGCGCTTTGCATGAGCCTGCGCTTGCCGGACAGCGGCGCCGAAACCGATGTGGCGGGCCGCCGCCACGCGCCCTCGGCGGCGCGCAATGCAGCCCCGCTGGCCGATCTGTTGCGCGACGTGCTGCCCGCCTCGGGCCGCCTGCTCGAACTCGCCTCGGGCACCGGCCAGCATGCGGCAGCGCTGAGTGCGGCGCTGCCCGGCTGGATCTGGCAACCGAGTGAGGTCAATCCGGCGCTGTTCGCTTCGATCCGCGCCTGGGCGCAAGATGCGCCCCGCATCCTGCCGCCAATTGGCCTAGATGCGGCGCAGCCGGGCTGGGCCGCCCCTCTGGGCCAGTGGGACGCCGTGCTGCTGGTCAATCTGCTGCATCTGATTCCGCAGGGGGCTGCAAGCACCGTGCTGGAGGGTATGGCCGCCGCACTCGCCCCGGCGGGCCGGGCGGTGATCTACGGTCCCTTCCTGCGTCAAGGCCAGACCACCAGCCCCGGCGACGCCGCCTTTCATGCCGATCTGCAGGCGCAGGATCCGGCCATCGGCTACAAGGAGCTGGACTGGGTGTCAGACCGGCTCGCCGCCGCCGGGCTGACCCTGCAGTGCCACACCATGCCCGCGAACAATCTGGCGCTGGTGGCGACACGCGGCTGATCCGCCGACCACAGGCGCGGCGATGATTTCAGGGCGTGACAAGCGGCAAGCTCTGGGCTTTGATGCCAGCCCAAACCGTTCCCAGTCCGAGGTTTTCATGCGCCTGTCCCCCCTGCTGCTGATCGCAAGTCTCACCGGCCTTCTGGCGGCCTGTGGCGGCGGCCCGTCGCCCCGCCCCGAGGCCCGCCCCGCCGTGGCGGTCGCGCCGGATCAGATCACGGTGGCCAATTTCGGGGATGCCGCACCACACCCCTGGGGCCCGGAAACACCGCAAAGCCATGCGGTGCACGGGATTGACGTGGCCCGCTTCCAGACCTCGGTCGATTGGCCGCTGGCACGGGCGAACGGCGTGAACTTCGCCTTCATCAAGGCCACCGAAGGCGGCGACCGGGTGGATGCGCTGTTCGACAGCCATTGGCGCGGCGCGGCGCGGGCAGGCGTGCGGCGCGGCGCCTATCACTTCTTCTACCATTGCCGGGCCCCGGAAGAACAGGCCGCATGGTTCATCCGCAATGTGCCCAAACGCGCCGGAGATCTGCCGCCGGTGATCGACATGGAATGGACGCCCGACAGCCCGACCTGCACCATCCGCCGCCCGGCGACCGAGATCCGCGCCGATGCCGCCACGCTGATCCGCCTGTTCACCCAGCATTACGGCACCGCGCCGATCCTCTACACCACCGTCGATTTCTATGAAGACAATCAGATGTGGCGGCTGAAAGGCGTCGATTTCTGGCTGCGCTCGGTCTCGGCGCATCCGTCCGACCGCTATCCGGGCCAGCACTGGACTTTCTGGCAATATACCTCCACCGGCCTTGTGCCGGGGATCGCGGGCAACACCGACATCAATGCCTATGCAGGCAGCGCCGCAGATTGGGGCCGTTGGCTGGCCAGCCGCGCCCAACGCTGAGCCCCCGTTCATCTTGGTAAAAATATCCCCGCCGGAGGCGACCCGAGGGGATCCGGGCCTTGCCCGGGCGCCGAGATACAAGGCCTGCGCGCCAAAGGCGCGCTCCGCTTGAATAGACAAAGGCCGCCCCGGATGGGGCGGCCTTTCGGTTTGCTGCGGGTCGGGTCAGCCGTCGATGCGGATCCGGGCATTGGAGGGATCGAAGGGGCTGTCTTCCACCACTTCCACATCCCATTCCTGCAACAGCATCTTGACCTTCAGCCGGGTGCCCACTTCGGCCAGTTCGACCGGCACATACCCCATGCCGATCTGCTTGCCAAAGGCCACCGAATAGCCGCCCGAGGTCAGACGACCGACCTTGACGCCGTCTTTCAGCAGCGCTTCCTTGCCCCAGGGATCGGTGTCGCCCGGCCCGTCGATCAGCACGGTCACGCATTTGAAGCGCACGCCGGTATCGAGCATCGCCTGCTTGCCGTGGAACTCTTTCTTCAGATCGACAAAGCGGTCCAGACCGGCTTCCAGGGGCGTCGCATCGCGGCCCAGTTCCGTGCCGAAGGCACGATAGGATTTCTCCTGCCGCAGCCAGTTCTGCGCCCGCGCGCCGACGCCCTTCAGACCGTGCTTTTCGCCGACCGACCAGATCAGATCCCACAGGTAGCGGCCAAATTCGATCGGGTAATGCAGCTCCCAGCCCAATTCGCCGGTATAGGCCACGCGGATCGCGCGGACCGGGCACATGCCCAGTTCGATGTCGCGGCAGCTCAGCCAGGGGAAGCGCTTGTTCGACAGAACGGTGTCCGGGTTGGCGTCCTTGACGATCTCTTTCAGCAGGGCGCGGGCATTCGGGCCGGCCAGCGCATAGACGCCCCATTGGGTGGTGACGTCATGGATGTCGATATGACCGCCGCCGTTGCCCATGAAATCCTCGGCGGATTTCAGCAGGTAATCCGAGTCATAAGAGGTCCAGGCCCCGGCAGAGATGATGTAGTATTCATTCTCCTTCAGCCGCACGATGGTATATTCGGTGCGGGTGGTGCCGGTTTCGGTCAGCGCATAGGTCAGGTTGATGCGGCCGACCTTGGGCAGGGTGTTGCAGGTGAAATGATCGAGGAAGGCGGTGGCACCGGGGCCGCGCACCAGATGTTTGGTGAAGGCGGTGGCGTCGATGATGCCGACGGTGTTGCGCACAGCTTCGGCCTCGGCCACGGCATAGGGCCACCAGGCGCCACGGCGGAACGAGCGGCTGTCATGGTCGAACGACGCGGGCGCATCTTTCGGGCCATAATAGTTCGGGCGATCCCAGCCGTTCACCTGCCCGAATTGCGCGCCCATCTCCTTCTGGCGGTCATAGGCCGGGGCGGTGCGCAGCGGGCGGCAGGCTTCGCGCTCTTCGTCCGGGTGGTGCAGGATGAAGACATGCTCATAGCATTCCTCGTTCTTGCGCGCGGCATATTCGGTGGTCATCCACTGGCCATAGCGGCGCGGATCAAGCGACGCCATGTCGATCTCGGCCTCGCCTTGCGTCATCAGCTGCGCGAGGTAATGGCCGGTGCCGCCCGCCGCGGTGATGCCGAAGCTGAAGCCCTCGGCGATCCACATATTGCGCAGTCCCGGCACCGGGCCGACCAGCGGGTTGCCATCGGGGGTATAGCAGATCGGGCCGTTGAAATCGTCTTTCAGACCGACGGTTTCCGACGAGGGCAGGCGGTGGATCATCGACATGTATTCGGCTTCGATCCGTTCCAGATCCAGCGGGAACAGGTCGGCGCGGAAGCTTTCGGGCACGTCATAGAGGAAACGCGCGGGCGCATTGCGCTCATAGGGACCAAGGATCCAGCCGCCACGCTCTTCGCGCACATACCATTTGGCATCGGCGTCGCGCAGCACCGGGTGTTCCGGGTTGTTCTTGCGGAACTCTTGCAGCATTGGATCGGGTTCGGTCACGATGAACTGGTGTTCCACCGGAATTGCCGGGATCTTGACGCCCAGCAGGCGCGCCGTACGCTGTGCATGGTTGCCGGTGGCGGTGACAACGTGTTCGGCGGTGATCTCGAACTTGTCTTCGCCGGGCACCAGCATGCCACCCTTTTCGATCATGCGGGTGCAGGACACGATCCATTCGCTGCCGGTCCAGCGGTAGCCATCCACCTGCACCTTGCGTTCGATGGTGGCGCCGTGCTGGCGCGCCCCCTTGGCCATCGCCTGCGTCACGTCCGCCGGGTTGATATAGCCATCCTGCGGGTGATAGAGCGCGCCCACCAGATCACTGGTGTTCAGCAGCGGCCAGCGCTCTTTCATCTGCGCAGGCGTCAGGAATTCGTGATAGACGCCCGCCGTTTCGGCGACCGACGAATACAGCATGTATTCGTCCATGCGTTCCTGATGCTGGGCCATACGCAGGTTGCCCACCACGGCAAACCCGGCATTCAGGCCGGTTTCCGCCTCCAGCGATTTGTAGAAATCGACCGAGTATTTGTGGATATGGGTGGTCGCATAGCTCATGTTGAACAGCGGCAGCAGACCGGCGGCATGCCAGGTGGAGCCGGAGGTCAGCTCGTCACGTTCGACCAGCATCGTATCCCAGCCGGCTTTGGCAAGGTGATAGGCAATCCCGTTGCCGACGGCACCACCGCCGACAACCAGAGCTTTGACATGGGTTTTCATCGGGGCCTCTCCGTGGCGCATGGGTTTTGCCATAGATGCCAGAGGATCGGCGCAATCGCCAAGGTGGTCCGACCTGTTGCGGCAGAAAACGACATGGCGCACCGGAAAGCGGCAGCTTGTCGCCTTGACGCAGGCCGGGGCGCGCGGATAGCCATGCGCCATGTCTGCCCGCGTCGCCCATTCCCTGACCCGCGTCCTTGGTTTTCTGCTGGTGCTGCCATTCATGGCCATGGCGCTGGTGGCACCGGGCGTGATGCCTGCGCGCAGTCAGGATGGCGCGATCACCATGGTGATCTGTGCCGATGGTATGGCCGTTGAATTGCGGGTCGATCCGGCAACGGGCCAGCCTGTTGAGACGGATGCGATGGCGGGCACTGACACGGCACCCGAAGACGGGCGCTGCGACTGGTCGCAGGCGGTTTCGGTGGCGGTGCTGCTGGCGCAGCCTGATCTGCCGCCGCCGCTGCGCCTGCTGCGCGCCGTTGTTCCTGTCGCGCCGAAGGATCTGTGGCGGCCCGCCCATGATCCGCGTGGCCTCTGGGCGCGGGGACCGCCTGCCTCTGTCTGATCTTTCGCCCTGAAAAATCACACAGACGGAGTTTTTCCATGTCGACCCCAACACCCGGCCTTGCGGCCGGACACGGCGAAGGCCGTGCAAACAAGCTGTATTTCGCAATCTGGCGCTGGCATTTCTATGCCGGGCTTTATGTGATCCCGTTCCTGTTCATGCTGGCAGCCACCGGCCTGATCATGCTGTGGATCAGTGTCCTGTCCGGCCTTGGCGATGAACGGATGACCGTCACGCCCGGCGGCACCCCGATGGCGCTGAGCGCGCTGCAAGCGGCGGCAGAGGCGGCAGTGCCCGGAGGCACCGCCACGCAATATGTGGCCCCGCTCAGCCCCGGCCATACTGCGGCCTTTGCCGTGGCAACCGACAGCGGCAAGACCGGTGTCACCCTGAACCCCTATACCGGCGAGGTGCTGCACAGCTTCCCCTGGCGCGCAGGCTGGTATGATTTTGCCAATGATGTGCATGGCACGCTGATGATCGGCAATACCGGTGACTGGCTGATCGAGGCGGCGGCGAGCCTTGCCCTGCTGCTGATTGCGACCGGCATCTATCTGCATTGGCCGCGCAATGGCGGAACCTGGCGCGAGGCGCTGGTGCCCTCGTTCTCCAAGTCCGGGCGGGCGCTGTGGAAATCGCTGCACGGGGTGATCGGGCTTTGGGTCTCGTTGCTGCTGGTGGTGTTCCTGATTTCCGGGCTCAGCTGGGCTGGGGTCTGGGGTCGAAATTCGTGCAGGCCTGGTCAACGTTTCCGGCGGAAAAATGGGACAATGTGCCGTTGTCGGATGCCACACATGCCAGCATGAATCACGGTGCCGCCAAGGAAGTGCCCTGGGGTCTGGAACAGACGCCGCTGCCCGCATCGGGCTCGCTGGCCGGAACCATGGCCATCACCGGGCCTGTCACCATCGATTCGGTGGGCGCATTCGCACAAAGCCTTGGGTTTGTTCACCGCTTTCAGCTGAACCTGCCGGGTGATGCGGGCGGGGTCTGGACCATCAGCCATGACAGCATGTCGAATGATGGCCCGAACCCGGCGGCAGATCGCACGATCCACATTGACCAATATACCGGCAATGTTCTGGCGGATGTGCACTATGCCGATTATTCGGTTTACGCCAAGGCGATGGCCTGGGGCATCGCCTTTCACGAAGGTGATATGGGGCTGTGGAACGTGGTGCTGAACACGGTGTTTTGCCTCTGCATCGTGTTTCTGACGCTGTCGGGCCTTGTGATGTGGTGGAAGCGCCGCCCGTCCGGGGCGGGCCGTCTGGCCGCGCCGCCCCGGCCCGATCTGGTGCCGCTGACGCGCGGGGTCGTGCTGATCGCCCTGGTGCTGTCGATGGCCTTCCCAATGCTGGGGCTGAGCCTGCTGGCCGTGCTGGCCTTTGACCTGATCGTACTGTCCAGCCTGCCGCCGCTGAAACGCGCGCTGTCCTGATCTGCATCCCGGTGGCAGGGCGCTGGCTTTGCCACCGGGGGCAGGGGATGCTGGCCCCGATCTGCCGGAGGATCGGATGCGCCTTGTTCCGTTGTTGGTGTGTCTGGCCCTTGCCACCCCTGCGGCGGCCGATGGCGCTGGGGTCGGTGCGCAAGGGCGGGCTTACCCCTTGCGCAACTGTCCGAGCGAGGCGGCAAGCGTGAACGCCACCGCCGCCACCGCCACGATGGAGGGGCCGGCAGGCGTGTCGTAGTGCAGCGACAATTGCAACCCGCCCAGCACCGCGCCCACTCCGATCAGCGCGGCAAGGGCCGCCATCGCCTCGGGCCCGCGCGCCAGCCCGCGCGCCGTTGCCGCCGGGATGATCAGCATGGCGGCAATCAGCAGCGCCCCCACCACCTTGAGCGCCACAGCCACCGTCAGCGCCAGCGCCAGCGTGAGGATCAGGCGCTCGCGGTCGGGGTTCAGCCCCGAGGCGGCGGCCAGATCCTCGTTCAGGGTGGCGGTCAGCAGCGCCGACCAGCGCCAGACCAGCAAGCCGACCACCAGCGTCGCCCCGCCCCAGATGAAGCCGAGATCGGCCTTCGACACCGCCAGAATATCGCCGAACAGATAGGCCGAAAGATCCACCCGCGCATCGGGCACAAAGCTGACGGCAACCAGACCCAGCGCCAGCGCCGAGTGGGCCAGCACGCCCAAAGTGGTATCCATCGCCCAGCCGCGCGCGGCCAGCGTGGCGACAGTGACGGCCATGGCCAGCGCCACCGCCAGCGTGCCAAGCCCGATCGGCAGGTTGAACGCCAAGGCCAGCGCCACCCCCAGAATCGCGGCATGGGAGGTGGCATCGCCGAAATAGGCCATGCGTCGCCACACCACGAAGGAACCCAGCGGCCCCGCCGCAAGGGCGACACCAATGCCCGCGAGGGCGGCGCGGATCAGGAAATCGTCAAGCATGGGTGTGCCCGTGATGGTCGTGATGATCATGCGGATGGTCATGGGTGTGATCGTGGTCATGGGCGTGCTGATACAGCGCCAGCGCGCCCTGCGTGCCCAGCCCGAACAGCGCACGGTATTCCGGCGCATTCGACACCACGCGCGGTGTGCCTTCGCAGCAGATATGGCCGTTCAGGCAGATCACCCGGTCCGATGCGCTCATCACCACATGCAGATCATGGCTGACCATCAGCACGGCGGCGCCAGTGTCGCGCCGCACCTCTTCGATCAGCCGATAAAACGCGGCCTCGCCCGGTTGATCGAGGCCCTGGGTCGGTTCGTCCAACACCAGCAGATCGGGTTTGGTCAACAGCGCGCGGGCCAGCAATACGCGTTGGAACTGCCCGCCCGACAGGCCCGCCATCGGGCGATCCGCCACTTCGGGGACGCCGACGCGGGCCAGTGCGGCATCGCTGTCGGCGCGGCTGTGGCGATGCGGCAGCGACAGAAACCGCCGCGCCGTCATCGGCATGGTGCGGTCGATATGCAGCTTTTGCGGCACATAGCCGATGCGCAGGCCGGGGCTGCGGCTGACGCGGCCATGGCTGACCGGCAGGATGCCCAGCAGGGCGCGCAGCAGGGTGGATTTGCCAGAGCCGTTGGGGCCGAGAATCGTGACGATTTCGCCCTTGGTCACCCGCAGCGACACGTCATGCAGCACTTCGCTGCCGCCTGCGCGCACGCAGATGTTCTGCGCCTCGACCAGCGCGGTCATGCGGTGGCCGTGCAGGCCGGGCACAGGCCCAGAGCCTCGATATTCGCCCGCTCCACGGTAAAGCCGAGGCTCTCCGCCGCCGTTTCCAGCGCCGCGCGCACGGGGGCGGCGGGGGCTTCGGCCACCGCATCGCACAGGCGGCAGATCAGGAAGGCGGGGGCGTGATCCTCGCCGGGGTGCATGCAGGCGGTGAAGGCATTCAGGCGGCGGATGCGGTGGGCAAGCCCTTGATCCACCAGAAATTCCAGCGCGCGGTACGCAACCGGCGGCTGGTTGCCGAAGCCTTCGGCGGCCAGCCGTTGCAGCACGTCATAGGCCCCCATGGCGCGATGGGCCTCCAGCAATATCTCCAGCACGCGGCGACGCACCGGGGTCAGGCGCGCGCCATTGGCCGTGGTCAGCGCCTCGGCGCGGGCCAGGACATCGCCGGAACAATGGGCATGATCGTGCTGATGGAAGGCGGGGGATGACATTGCTGCCCTCTTGACGTGTTATGATATTACATACATAGACCCTGCACCGGAAAAGCGAAGGGGTCAAATGATGCGTTATACCATATCGGCTGCGATGGCTACTCTGGCCGCTCTGCCCGCCATGGCGGATGTGCCCTCTGTGGTGACAGATATTGCCCCGGTTCATGCGCTGGTCGCCACGGTGATGGGTGATCTGGGCCAGCCGGAACTGTTGCTGGACAAGGGCGCGGATGCGCATGATTTCCAACTGCGCCCCAGTCAGGCCGCTGCGCTGCAATCGGCGGGGCTGGTGGTCTGGGTCGGGCCGGAGATGACGCCCTGGCTCGACCGCACGCTGGACGGTCTGGGCGGCAGTGCGCCGCAACTGCGCCTGCTGGCCGCCAAGGGCACGCATCTGCAAGAGTTCGGATCGACGCATGAGCATGACCACGACCATGGGCATGACCATGCCGAGGCGCATGACGATCACGCCGGGCACGCCGAGGCCGAAGGCCATGACGACCATGCAGGCCACGATGACCACGCGAGCCACGACCATAGCGGCACCGATCCGCATGCCTGGCTGGACCCGGCGAATGGCGCGCTGTGGCTGGGCGTGATCGCGGCAGAGCTGTCGCGCCTCGACCCGGACAATGCCGCAACCTATGCCGCCAATGCCGAGGCGGGGCAGGCCCGGATCGGCACCGTGGACGCCGGGATCGAGGCGCTGCTGGCGCCGGTGAAAGGCAAGCCGTTCGTGGTGTTCCATGATGCCTATGGTTATTTCTCGGCGCATTACGGGCTGACCGTGGCCGGATCGGTGGCCTTGGGCGATGCCTCGGCTCCGGGGGCGGCACATCTGGCGACCCTGCGCGAAACGGTGGCGGGCGGCGGCGCGCTGTGCCTCTTTCCCGAAGCCGGGCATGACCCGAAGCTGACGACGCAACTGGCCGAAGCCAGCGGCGTGACGCTGGGCGCCGCCCTTGATCCCGAAGGCAGCCTGGCAGAGCGTGGCCCCGATGCCTATGCGCAGATCCTGCAAACTTTGGCGCAGAGCCTGCATGACTGCCTGAACAAGGGCTGATCGGGCTTGACCCCGCCTGTTCCTTTGCCATGGTAGCGCAAACACAGGCGGGGGTGGCAAGGATGCAGAACGGGGCAGGTGGGATCCGCGAGTTTGGCCGGATGGCAGATGGGGCCAAGGTGCAGGCGATCACGCTGCGCGCCGGGGCCCTGTCGGTGACGCTGCTGACGCTGGGTGCCATCTTGCAGGAGGTGCGGCTGGCCGGGGTGGCGCATGGCCTCACGCTCGGGTCTGACCGCGTGGCCGATTACGAAGGCGCGATGCGCTATCATGGCTCTTTGATCGGGCCGGTGGTCAACCGCCTGTCGGGGGCCGAGGCGCGGATCGGCGATGTGCTGCACCGCTTCGAGGCCAATCAGGACGGCTGCATCACCCTGCATGGCGGTGCGGCGGGCACGCATCTCAAACTGTGGCAGATCGCGCGTGCGACCGACACCGAGGCACTGCTGACGCTGACGCTGCCTGCGGGCGAGGGTGGGTTTCCGGGCAGGCGGCAGGTGCAGGCGTTGTGGCAGATCGCGGCCCCGGCCAGCCTGACCCTGACCATCAGCGCCAGCACGGATGCCGATACGCTGATCAATTTTGCCAATCACAGCTATTGGAATCTGGATGGCAGCAGCACTTGGGCCGGGCACAGCCTGCGGGTTGCGGCGGATCGTTATCTGCCCACCACCGAGGCTTTCACGCCCACCGGGGCCATTGCGGATGTGGCGGGCACCGCGATGGATTTCCGCGAAGGCCGGGCCATCGCGCCGGGCGATCCGCTGCTCGACACCTGTTTTTGCCTGTCGGACAGCGCACAGCCCTTGCGGGATGTGCTGTGGCTGACCGGGCAGTCGGGTGTGGGCCTGACCGTGGCCACGACCGAGCCGGGGATCCAGGTCTATGACGGGCGCAATGCGCTGCGCCCCGGCCAGACCCCGCATGAGGGGCTGGCCATCGAAGCGCAACTCTGGCCGGATGCGCCCGCCCACCCGGAGTTTCCCAGCATCCTGCTGCGCGCCGGGGAAAGCCGCGCGCAGACGGTGCAATGGCGCTTTGAAGCGCCTCAGGCCGCGCGCCCGTAAAAGCCGCGCTGCTCTTCGGCGGTGAAACGCACGCCTGGACGGTCGAAATAGGAAAACACCGCAATCATGCGCGGGCGGTCGCCCTCGACCGGCGTTACCCGATGCGCCGTGTGTTTGCCGCGGAACACGTTCAGCGTGCCGGGCGTTACCTGCATCGTCTGCATCTGCGGGTCTTGCCCGCGCAAGAGCCGCGCCACGCCCTCATAATTCGGGTCGGTTTCGCTGCGCAGATCGGTGCGGTATTCAAACAGCCCGCCTGCCTTCGGCGCTTGCAGCAGCAGCGTGGTGGTGAATTCCGACCTGTCGAAATGCCAGTTCAGCCCTTCGCCTGCGCGGTAGGCCATGGCGTTCACTGCCGCCAGCGGATCGGCCATCGGGTGCAAGGCCTCTTTGCCCATGGTGGCGGCCAGAAAGGTGGCAAAGGCGGGCCAGTGATAGAGGCGGCTCAGCGGGCCGTCCAGTTGATCGGCGCAGAGCGTTTGGTTGCGGGTTTCCACCTCGACCAGTGCCGGATGGTCGGCGGGCAATGCGTCGATGGATTTGCGGAAATAGATGTTGTGACGGCGGGCATGGGTATAGGCCTCTTGCGCGAATTTCGGCGCGAGGCTGGTTGCCAGTGCTGCCACCGCCGCAGGCCGGAAGAAGCCTTCCAGATTGAACATTCCGGTGGCGGCCAGATCGGCCTGCGCCTGGGCCACAAGGGCCTGCCATTCCGCGCTGCCGGGACGATCCAGCGGGTAACTGTCCAAAGAGAGGATGTCGTGCATGTGAGCCTCCGTGCTTTGGGCCAGTTTGCGGCAATCGCCCCGAGTTGCAATGTGGGCAAAAATCGTGAAGCCTAAGGAAAATTATGGGAGGTGCGCATGGATCTGCCACCACTGACTGCCATCCGGGCCTTTGAGGCGGCGGCGCGGGCCGGGTCTTTTGTGCTGGCCGGGGCAGAGCTTGGGGTGAGTGCGGCGGCGATCAGCCTTCAGGTCAAGGCGCTGGAGGCGCATCTGGGCAAACGGCTGTTCCTGCGGCAGGGCAACCGGCTGACGCTGACCGAGGCGGGGCGGGCGCTCTATCCGCGCCTTGGTGCGGCGCTGGCCGATATGGCGTTGGCCACGGCAGAACTGCGGGGCGGCCCGCAGCGCCTGCCGCTGATCGTTTCGGTGCTGCCCTCGCTGGCGGAATGCTGGCTGATCCCGGCTCTGGCAGGCTTTGCGGCCGAAGGGCTGGCGCTGCGGGTGGAGGATGATCCGGTGGATTTCGCACGCAGCGGCGCGCATCTGCGGCTGACTTATGGCATCCATGCCTACCCGGATCATCAACTCGTGCCGCTGTTCCGCGACCGGATCATTGCCGTCGCGGCCCCCGGCGGTGCCGCGCTGCATATCCACACCGATTGGGGGGCGTCATACCCGACAGAGCCGAATTGGGCGGCCTGGACGGCGGCGCAGGGGCTGGAGGCCCCGGATCCGGCACGTGGGCTGGTGGTTGGGTCCAGCGGCATGGCGCTGGCGGCGGCGCGGGCGGGGCTGGGGCAGGCCTTGGTGCCGGGCCGCTTTGCCGCCGCCGATCTTGCGGCGGGACGGTTGCTCCGGCTGGGGGGCCCGGCCTTGCCGATGCGCGCCGATTACATGGCGATTCATCCGGTGGCCCAGGCGCGCCGCCGGGGGCTGGCGGCATTGTTGGCGCATCTGCGTCAGCTGTCGGTGCCCGATGCCGCCTCCGATCCTGCTGATGCACCCTGATACCAGCGGATGATCGCCTCGCGCTCTTGCGGCTCGATATAGCTCAGATTGGCAGGGGGCATGGCATGGGTCAGACCGGCCTGCACATAGATGCGCCGCGCCTCTTGCGCGATCTGGGCCGGGGTTTCCAGCAGCACCGCCTTGGGCGCCCAATGCAGCCCCTCCCATGCCGGTTCTGCTGCATGGCACATCGAACAGCGGCCCTGCACGATGCTGGTGACTTCGTCAAACCCCTCGGCGCTGGCATAGGTGAGGGCGGGGCCACGCAGCGCCGCCTCTTCCACTGGCGCGTCATGCCGGAACGAGGACAGCCAGGCGATGACGATCATCAGGATCACGGTCGCAGCCCAGGTCCAGTGCGGCGCGCCCTTGCGGGCGTGCTGGGTGTTGAACCAATGGCGGATCGTCACCCCCATCAGGAACACGAGGCTGGCAATCGCCCAGTTATAGGGCGTGGCAAAGGCCAGAGGGTAGTGGTTGGACAGCATCAAAAACAGAACAGGAAGCGTCAGATAATTGTTATGTGTGCTGCGCTGTTTTGCGATTTTCCCATATTTCGGGTCCGGCTTGCGGCCTGCCTTCAGATCGGCCACCACCACGCGCTGATTGGGCATGATGATGAAGAACACATTCGCTGACATGATCGAGGCGGTGAAGGCCCCCAGATGCAGCAGGGCAGCGCGGCCCGAAAACACCTGCGTATAGAAATACGACATCGCCACCAGCACGCCGAACAGCGCCACCATCAGCGCGGTCTGGTTGGCATTCACGAACAGCTTGCACAGCGTGTTATACGCCACCCAGCCAAAGGCGAGCGAGGCCATGGAGATCACGATGGCCTGCCAGATCGCCAGATCGGCCACCGCCGGATCGACCAGATAGAACTCTGCTCCCAGATAATAGACCAGCACCATCATGGTGAAGCCCGAGAGCCAGGTCATGTAGCTTTCCCATTTGAACCATACGAGGTGATCGGGCATCGACGCGGGGGCGACCAGATATTTCTGGATGTGGTAGAAGCCGCCGCCATGCACCTGCCATTCTTCGCCATCCGCCCCGGAGGCCAGATTGCGGTCACGGTGCAGGCCCAGATCCAGCGCGATGAAATAGAAGCTGGAGCCGATCCAGGCGATGGCGGTGATGACATGCGTCCAGCGCACGGCGAATTCGACCCATTCCCAGATCACGGCGAAATCATACATGGTGGGCCCCCTTTGCCGGTTTCTCCAAAGGCTATACCGTCGCATACCTTTCTGTTAATTCATCAAATGGCTGATCACTTTCAAATGCGCGCAGAAAATGAAGCGGAAGCTGCATGTCTTACGTCAATAACATCAAGATGTTCGTGCGTGTCTATGAATTGGGCAGCATGAGTGCGGCGGCGCGCGATCAGCGCACATCGCCCGCCGTGTCTTCGGCGCGAATCTCGGAGCTGGAAAAGCATCTGGGCGTGCGGCTGTTCAACCGCACCACGCGCAGCCTGCAACCGACCGAGAATGGCCGCATCTTTTATGAAGGCGCGCGCCGGGTGCTGGAGGCGATCGACGAGGCCGAGGCGGCGGTGGTCGATGCCACGCAAAACCCGCGCGGCACGATCTTCGTGGCGGCCCCTCTGGGCATCGGGCGGCGGTTCATCGCGCCCTATGTCCCTGCGTTCAAGGATCTTTATCCGCAGATTGACGTGCGGTTGCGCCTGTCGGACCGCAATGTCGATGTGACGGCGGAAGGGCTGGATATTGCCTTTCATCTGGGCCTGCTGGAGGACAGCACGCTGAAGGTGCGGCTGGTTGCGGATTGCCCGCGCCTGCTCTGTGCCTCGCCCGCCTATATCGCGCGGCGCGGCAATCCGGTGGATGGTACGGCGCTGGTGGAGGACCGGCATGATTGCCTGAACCTGCGCTTTCCGGGGGCGAAGGAGTTCCAGTGGACCCTGCAAACGCCCGATGGCCCGCGCCGGTATGAGATCAGCGGCCCGTTTGAATCGGATGATGGTGATGTGCTGACCGGCTGGGCGCTGGATGGGCGGGGCATCGTGATGAAGCCGATTTTCGAGGTGGCCGAACATTTGCGCGCCGGGCGGCTGGTGCCGGTGGTGACTGCCAACCCGCCAATGCCGACGCAATTGTCCTGCCTGAGCCAGCACCGCCGCTTTCGGGATCCGAAAATCCGGCTGTTTGTCGATTTCATTGTGGCACGGATCCGGGCGGATATGGCGGAGCGCATGGCCGATCTGGCGCGGGAACCCGATGTGCAGTGAGGCGTTACCCTCTCAGACGGCGCAGGCCGACCGTGTGACGGCATGATTCAAGGTGCGTGAATGACACTTTCTCCCGAGACGATCTGCGTCGTCGCCAATCCAAAATCGGGTCGCAACAGCAAGGACAAGGCGGCGATTGATATCGCCATGCGCGCCTTTGGCCCCAAGGCCACGTTGCGCCGCTGGAACAAGAATGACGATCTGGATGCCTTCGTGCAAAAGGCGGTTGCTGACGGCTTTACCACCATCGTGGCGGCGGGTGGCGATGGCACGGTGATGGGCGTGGCCCATGCGCTGATGGAATGTGACGCCAATCTGGGCGTGCTGCCGCTGGGCACCTTCAATTACTTCGCGCGGGGGCTTGGTCTGCCGCAAGAACCCGAGGCGGCGGCCAAGGCCATTCTGGCGGGGCATCCCGCGCGGATTTCGGTCGGCTCGGTCAACGGGCAGCTGTTTCTCAACAATGCCAGTGTCGGGATTTATCCGACCATCCTGCAAGCACGCGAGGCGGTCTATGACCGCTGGGGCCGGTCGCGGATGCTGGCGCATTGGTCGGTGATCAAGACCCTGGCGCGGTTTCAGAAACCGTTGCGCATGGAACTGACCGCCGATGGCGTGCGCCAGACGCTGAAAACGCCGCTGATTTTCGTGGCCCGCTCTGCCTATCAGCTCGAACGCTTCGGCTTGCAGGGCGCACAGGCCATTTCGGATGACAATTTCGCCGTGTTCATCGCCAAGGGCGGCACCCGCTGGCACCTGTTCAAGCTGGCCTTGCGACTGGCGCTGCGCCGGGTACAGGCCGGGCGCGACATCGACATGCTCTACGCCCGGGAGATCACTGTGGAAACGGCCCGCAGGCGGCCCCGCGTCGCCTTTGATGGCGAAAAGCGCAAGATGCTGGCACCGCTGAATTTTCGCATCCATGATGACGCGCTGAGCATCATCCTGCCGGACGAAGCGGATAAAGTCGACGCATGACCCGGTTGATTCATCTGTCTGACCTGCATTTCGGCGCGACCACCCCGGCGCTGCTGGATCCGCTGTGCGAAATGGTGGCCGAACTGGCCCCGGATATGGTGGTCGTGTCGGGGGATCTGACACAGCGGGCGCGGCCCGCGCAATTTGCGCAGGCGGCGGCCTTCATGGCGCGACTGCCCGCGCCGGTGCTGGCGATCCCGGGCAATCACGATGTGCCGCTGTGGAATCTGGCCGAACGGTTTCTGGCCCCCTGGCGGCGCTATCGCCGCCATATCGGCCCGGATCTGGAGCCGGTGCTGCGCAACGAGGCAATGGTGGTCGTCGGGGTGAACACCGCCAATCCCTTTGCGTGGAAGCAGGGCCGTATTACTGATGCACAGCTTGACCATGTGGCGCGGGCCTTTGCCGATGCAGGCCCGCGGGCGCGGGTTGTGGCGATGCACCATCCGCTGGAACATTTGCCGGGGGAAACACAATGGATCATGCAGGGGGCCGCCGAGGCGCTGCGCCGCCTGCCGGAAGTCGGCGCGCAGATCGTGCTGTCGGGGCATATCCATGTCAGCCATGCCGGGCCGTTCACCGCCGCGCCGGGGCTGCTGTTCGTGCAGGCGGGCACCGGCCTGTCATCGCGCACCCGCACCGAGCGCAACGCCTTCAACGTGCTGGATTTCACGCCCGGCCGGGTCGCGGTTCACACGGTTCTGGCCGATGAGGGCGGCGGGTTCCGGCAATTGGAGGCGCGCCATTCCGCGCCGCTGATCTGACCGATGCGCCGCATCTGGGACCGCGCGCCGCTGGCGATTGATGCGGTGGATGGTCTGCCGGACGGGCCGCAAGCCGATGTGCTGGTGCTGGCCTTTGCCAGCATCGGCCATGATCCGGCGCAGATGCCCTCGCCCGAGTTTCGGCGCATGGCAGTGGGCGGGCAGGGGCGGGCGGCGCTGTTCGTGATGGATCGCAGCCGGTCCTGGGGCAATACGCCCGATTTCGCACCCGCCGTGCAGGCAGCGGTGGCGCATATGCGCCAGAGGCAGACCATCCGGCGGATTGTCACGCTCGGCAGTTCGATGGGCGGGTTCTGCGCGCTGGTGGCGGCCAGCCTTTTGCCGGTCGATGTCGTTCTGGCCTTTTCACCGCAGTTCAGCGTGGACCCGAGGGTGATGACGCAAGAGAACCGCTGGCGCGACTGGACGCGGGCGATTGACCGCTTCACCCATGCCACAGCCCCGCTGCCGCAGACGCGGATCACTCTGTTTCATGGCGCGGTGGATGATCTGCCTCAGGCGCTGGCCTTTCCGGTGCAGCGCGGGCTGGACCACCTGCTGTTCCCCGATCAGACACATGCAGGGCTTGCCGCGCATCTGAAAGCGCGCGGCGTGATGGAGGGTCTGCTGGAGGCCGCGCTAGAGGACGACCGCCGCCGCCTGCTGCGCATCGCAGCCTCGGCAGGCGGACGGCTGCGACAGCGGCTCTATCCGGCCTAGCTGCCGCGATAGGTGGAATAGGCAAAGGGCGAGATCAGCAACGGCACATGGTAATGCGCATCGGCATCGGCAATGCCGAAGCGGATCGGGATTTCATCCAGAAACAACGTGCCCTCACCGGCCTGACCCGAGGCGCGCAGATAGTCGCCCGCGCAGAATACCAGCTCATAGCTGCCCGCCTTCAGATCGGCCCCGGCCAGCATCGGCGCATCGGTGCGCCCATCGGCATTGGTGACGGTTTCGGCAATCTTGCGATGGCTCTGGCCGCTGAGGCGATAGAGCATGATCCGCACCCCCGCGGCCGGCTTGCCCTTGGCGGTATCGAGAACATGGGTGGTCAACCGTCCGCTGTTCATTCCTGGCCTCTTGTGACTGGCGATCTTCGCAGCAAGTCTGCCCCGCTTTGCCCGCCAATGCGACAGCGGAGTTGCGGGAAAGGTCTTTCGTGGATTTTTTGAAAAAATCCTGCGACTTTCGCGCCTAATGTGAAGATCAGGACAGAGGGGGAAAAATGCCGAACCGTTATCCGCGCGATTTTCTGGGCCATGGCGCAATGCCGCCCGATGCACAGTGGCCGGGCGGCGCGAAAATCGCCGTCTCCCTGGTGTTGAACTATGAAGAGGGCGGCGAGAACAACCTGCTGCATGGCGATGGCCAGTCAGAGGCGTTCCTGTCCGATATCGCTGGCGCGGCCCCCTGGCCGGGGCAGCGCCACTGGAACATGGAATCGATCTATGATTACGGCGCGCGCGCCGGGTTCTGGCGCCTGCACCGGCTGTTCACCGAGCGCAAGATTCCGGTGACGATCTATGGCGTGGCCACGGCTCTTGCCCGCAGCCCCGAACAGGTGGCGGCGATGAAGGCCGCCGATTGGGAAATCGCCTCGCATGGCCTGAAATGGGTCGAACACCGCGACATGCCCGAAGAGGTGGAGCGCGCCCAGATTGCCGAGGCGATCCGCCTGCATACCGAGGTGGTCGGCACCCCGCCGCGCGGCTGGTATACCGGGCGGTGCAGCATGAACACCGTGCGCCTGACCGCCGAAACCGGCCAGCTTGACTGGATCTCGGATACCTATGACGACGATCTGCCCTATTGGCTGGAGGTCGGGGACCGCGATCAGCTGGTGATCCCCTATACGCTGGAGGCGAATGACATGCGGTTTGCCACCGCCCCCGGCTATATCACCGGCGAGCAGTTCTATCAGTATCTGAAAGACAGTTTCGACACGCTTTATGCCGAAGGGCAGGCTGGGGCGGCCAAAATGTTTTCCATCGGTCTGCATTGCCGCCTGATCGGCCGTCCGGGCAAGATTGCGGGCCTGCAACGCTTCCTCGACTATGCACAATCGCACAGTGGCGTCTGGTTCCCGCGCCGCATCGACATTGCCGAGCATTGGGCGAAAACCTATCCGAACAAACGCTTCGAGCGTCCATCTCAGATGAGCCAAGAGCGTTTTGTGACGGGCTTCGGTTCCATTTTCGAACATTCGCCGTGGATAGCCGAAGGTGCCTTCGATCTGGAGCTTGGCCCTGCTTTCGACTCGGCGGTGGGCGTCCACAACGCCCTGTGCCGCATCTTCCGCAGCGCCCCGTCCGAGGCACGGCTGGCAGTGTTGCGTGCGCACCCGGATCTGGCTGGCAAGCTGGCGCAGGCAAGGCGGCTGACGGCGGACAGTACCGCCGAACAGGCCTCGGCGGCGCTGGATGCGCTGACGGATGAGGAGCGCAGCACCTTTGCAACGCTGAATGCCGCCTATGTGGCGAAACACGGTTTTCCGTTCATCATCGCGGTGCGCGATCACAGCAAGGCCTCGATCCTTGCGGCGTTCCAGACCCGCATCACCAACGATACCGCCACCGAATTCTCCACCGCCTGCGCGCAGGTGGAGCGCATCGCAGAGCTGCGGCTGAAGGATATGTTCCAATGACCGGTTATTACGCACCGAAAGGCGGCCTGCCGCCGCAAACCGCGCTGATGACTCAACGTGCGGTCTTTACCGATGCCTATGCCTTTATCCCCAAAGGCTGTTTTTCGGATATCGTCACCAGCAACCTGCCGGGCTGGACCAATACCCGGCTCTGGCTGATTGCACGGCCGATGTCGGGCTTTTCCGAAACCTTCAGCCAATATGTGATGGAGGTCGGCCCCGGCGGCGGATCAGACACGCCCGAGCCGGAAACCGGTGCGCAGGGCGTGATCTTCATGACCGAAGGCGAATTGTGGCTGTCGATTGACGGGCAGGAACATGACCTTGGCCCGGGCGGTTATGCCTATCTGCCCGCAGGCTGTGCGTGGCGGGTCAAGAACGCCAAGACCAGCCCGGCGCGGTTCCATTGGGTGCGCAAGCTTTATGAAACCGCACCGGGCGTTGCTGCGCCTGAGGCCTTCGTGACCTCGGACCGCGACATCAGCCCGATCGCCATGCCCGATACCGGGGGCCGTTGGGCCACCACCCGCTTTGTCGATCCGGGCGATCTGCGCCATGACATGCATGTGAATGTGGTCACGTTCCAGCCCGGCGGCGTGATCCCGTTCGAGGAAACCCATGTGATGGAACACGGGCTGTATGTGCTGGAGGGCAAGGCGGTCTACAAGCTCAATCAGGATTGGGTGGAGGTGGAGGCAGGCGATTTCATGTGGCTGCGCGCCTATTGCCCGCAGGCCTGTTATGCCGCCGGCCCCGGCCCGTTCCGCTATCTGCTTTACAAGGATGTGAACCGCCACGCGCGGCTGCGCGGGGTGGGCGGCTTTGGTCGCTGACGGCGCGGCCTGTCGCATGACGAAACCTGCGGGGCCGGACTGCGGCCCCGCCCCCCCGGTGAAAGGCTGCCGATGCGCGATATTCTTGCCGAACCCCTGACCGCTGCCGCCTTTGCCCCGTTCGGGGATGTGCTGGAGGCCGCAGGCCCGCCGGACCGGATCATCAATCAGGGCCTGTGTGGGCGGTTCCATGATCGGGCGCGGCTGGATTTCGGGCCGGATGCGCGGGCGGGGCTGTCGATCTTCAAGGCAGAGCCGCGCAGCTTTCCGTATCTGCTGGAGATGGTGGAGCGGCACCCGGACGGCTCGCAGGCGTTCGTGCCGATGACTAGGGATGCGTTTCTGGTGATCGTCGCCCCGGATGCAGACGGCACGCCGGGGCAGCCGCGCGCGTTTCTGACCGATGGCACCCAGGCCATCAACCTGCATCGCGGCACCTGGCATGGCGTGCTGACACCGCTGGCCGAACCCGGTCTGTTTGCGGTGATCGACCGCATCGGCCCCACCGCCAATCTTGAGGAACACTGGTTTACGGAGCCTTACACCATCCTTCCGGCCTGACAGGCGCGGCGGGCAAGCCCGGCAAACGGGCCAATCACCGGACCGTAACCTTCGGGGGGCGCGGATCGGCACAACAATACCCCCCCGCAGGAAAGGGATAATATGACGACCTCCTCCGTTCATCCGGTGGATCAGCTTCTGCCTGCGCCGAAGCTGTTCACCCTGGGCCTGCAGCATGTCTTGGTCATGTATGCAGGCGCTGTTGCCGTGCCGCTGATCGTGGGGCGGGCGTTGAAGCTTGACCCGGCCGATGTGGCCTTTCTGATCTCGGCCGATCTGTTCGTCTGTGGTCTGGCGACGCTGATCCAGAGTCTTGGCGCGACCCAGTGGTTCGGCATCAAGCTGCCGGTGATGATGGGCGTGACCTTCGCCGCCGTGGCACCGATGGTGGCGATGGCCAATGCCGAAGGGGGGGCTGCCGGCGCGCAGAAGATCTTTGGCGCAATCATCGCGGCGGGTCTGATTTCGATCCTGATTGCGCCGCTGGTGTCGCGCCTGCTCAGGTTCTTTCCGCCCGTGGTCACCGGCACGATCATTCTGGTGATCGGCGTCAGCCTGATGCGGATCGGCATCAACTGGATTTTCGGCAATCCGGTCGGCCCGACCGCGCCGATGATCGTCGATCCGGCCCATGCGGACTGGCTGAAAGCAGCCGCCGCCATGCCGGGTGTGCCGCCGATGCCGGAAAAGCTGGCCGTTGCCGCGACGATGCAGAACACGGCCTATGCGCCCTTGGGCAATATGGCGGTGTCGGCGGTCGTTCTGGTGTCGATCCTGCTGATCGCGCGTTTCGGGCGGGGCTTTGTCGCCAATATCTCGGTCCTGCTGGGCATCGTGATCGGGGCCGTGCTTGCCGTGGCCATTGGCGCGATGAGCTTTGGCAAGGTGGCCGAGGCGGAATGGTTCGGGTTGATCACGCCGTTCCATTTCGGGATGCCGAGCTTTGATCCGGTGATGATCGTGACCATGGTCCTGGTGATGATCGTGGTGATGATCGAATCCACCGGCATGTTTCTGGCGCTGGCCGATATGACCGGCAAGCGCGTGACGCAGCCGATGCTGTCGGCAGGGCTGCGCACCGATGGTCTGGGCACGCTGATCGGCGGGATTTTCAACACCTTCCCCTATACATCCTTCAGCCAGAATGTCGGGCTGGTGGGTGTGACCGGCATCAAGAGCCGCTTTGTCTGTGTGGCGGGCGGGCTTATCCTGATCGTGCTGGGGCTGGTGCCGAAAATGGGCGCGCTGGTGGAATCGGTGCCGACCATGGTGCTGGGCGGGGCCGGTCTTGTGATGTTCGGCATGGTGGCTGCAACCGGCGTGCGGATTCTGGCCAGCGTGAATTTCGCGGGCAATCGCAACAACCTGTTCATTGTGGCGGTCAGCCTTGGCTTTGGCATGATTCCTCTGGTGGCACCGCAGTTCCGCATGTGGATGCCCCATGCGATCCACCCGCTGATCGAAAGCGGCATCCTGCTCGCCTCGATTGCGGCGGTGGCGCTGAATGCGTTTTTCAACGGCGCATCGGGCAGCGCCGACGAGGCGAAAGCCGCCGCCGCCATGGCCGATCACTGAGCCATCGGGGGCGACATGCCGCTGTCGCCCCCGGCCTTGCCGTGCCCGGAAAAACATGGCTCTGTCTGGGCATGACACAGGATGATCCGCTTGGCCCGATGCTGACCTCTGCCCCGCCCGTGCTGTCGATGCAGGACGCATTGGCGCTGCTGCAAACTCATTACGGGCTGTCGGGCGACGCGCTGGCGCTGACCTCGGAACGCGATCTGAATTTCCGCATCAGCACAGGGGCGGGGCGCTTTGTGCTGAAAATCGCCAATGACAGCGAACCGCCCGCCGTCACCCGGTTTCAGAACGCCGCCTTGCTGCATATCGCGGCGCGTGATCCGGCCTTGCCAGTGCCGCGTGTGGTGCCGACGCTGGCGGGGACCACCGACGTGGTGCTGCCGTCGGGCAGCCTGATGCGGCTGCTGACCTATGTGGAGGGGGTGCCGATGTATCGCGCCGCGCCGTCGCAGGCCTTGCGGCGCAGCATGGGGGCGATGGCGGCGCGGCTGACCCGCGCGCTGGAGGGATTTGCCCATCCTGCCGCCGATCATGTGCTGCAATGGGATCTCAAACAGGCGGCGGCGCTGCGGCCCTTGCTGCCCGCCATCGCAGACGACGCGCTGCGCGGCCTTTGCTCCGACTGGCTTGATCGCTTCACGCGCGAGATCAAACCCGCCTTGGCGTTTGTGCCGTGGCAGGTGGTTCATGCCGATCTGAACCCGCATAACGTGCTGGTAGACCCGGAGGATGCGACGCGCGTGTCAGGGGTGCTGGACTTTGGTGATATGGTCCACACCCCACGCCTGTGTGATCTTGCGGTTGCGGCGTCTTATCAGATTGATGTGGCCAACCCGCTGGAATCGCTGGCCGATGTGGTGGCTGCCTGGCATCGGGAACTGCCGTTTCAGCCCGAAGAACAGGAGCTGATCTTCGATCTGACCGCGATCCGCATGGTGACGACGCTGGCCATCACCAGCTTCCGGGCGGCGCGTTACCCTGAAAATGCCACCTATATCCTGCGCAATTTCGAGACGGCCCGCGCAGGGCTTCTGGGCTTTGCCAGCCTGCCGCGCGATGCGGCGCTGGCCCGTATGAGGATGGAGTGACCGATGACCCGTATTGATCCGATGCCGAATGCCTATCAGCCCGGCGCTGCCGCGATCGAACCGGAGTCCGAATCGTTGATTGCGCGGCGGCAGGCCGCGCTCGGCCCGGCCTACCGGCTTTTCTATGAAAAACCGGTGCATCTGGTGCGCGGTGAGGGGGTCTGGCTGTTCGATGCGGCGGGCGAGGCCTATCTGGACACCTATAACAATGTCGCCTCGGTCGGCCATTGCCACCCGCATGTGGTGCAGGCGATGGCGGGGCAGGCGGCGGTTTTTGCCAGCCATACCCGCTATCTGCACGACACGGTGCTGGATTATGCTGAACGCTTGCTTGCCTCCATGCCACGGGAGCTTGCGCATGTGATGTTCACCTGCACCGGGTCCGAGGCCAATGATCTGGCGCTGCGTATCGCGCGGGCGCAGACGGGGGGCACCGGCATCATCGTCACCGAAAATGCCTATCATGGGGTGACGGCGGCGGTGGCCGAGTTTTCGCCCTCGCTGGGGCGTGGTGTGGCCCTGGGGGCGCATGTGCGCACCGTGTCCGCGCCCGATCCGGCGCAGGCCGATCCGGGGGCTGCCTTTGCGGCGCAGGTCGTGGCCGCCATCGAGGATCTGCACCGCCATGGCATGAAACCGGGGGCGTTGATTGTGGATACGATCTTTTCCTCGGATGGCGTGTTCGCCGACCCGGAAGGGTTTCTGAAACCCGCCGTCGCCGCGATCCGGGCGGCAGGCGGGCTGTTCATCGCCGATGAGGTGCAGCCCGGCTTTGGCCGCACCGGCGCAGGCATGTGGGGCTTTGCCCGCCACGGCATCGTGCCCGATATGGTGTCGATGGGCAAACCGATGGGCAATGGTTATCCGGTGGCCGGTCTGGCATTGCGTCCCGAGGTGATTGCCGAATTTGGCAGCAAGGCGCGGTATTTCAACACTTTCGGCGGCAATGCCGTGGCGGCGGCCACCGCGGCGGCGGTTCTGGATGTGATTGAGAATGAAGGTCTGATCGAAAACGCCCGCACGGTCGGCGCCTATTTCCGCGACGGCTTGCAATCGCTTGCGAAGGATCACGCGGTGATCGGCGATATCCGCGCGGCCGGCCTGTTTCTGGGGGTGGATATTGTGGATGACGGCGAGCCCGACGCAGTGCTGACCGGGCGTATCGTCAATGATCTGCGCGCGGCCAAGGTGCTGATTTCGGCCACGGGGCCAAAGGGGCATGTGTTGAAAATCCGCCCGCCGCTGGTGTTCCAGCTCGAAAATGTCGACCTGTTTCTGGACAGGTTGCAGGGCGTTTTGCGCGCTTTGTAGAAAAACAGATGCCTGTGCGAGCCGCACCGCCCACACAGGCATCACAAGTTCGGAGGCAGGGACGCTCCGGCGCGTTACATCCCGGATTGGGCTTCGCGGGCTTCTTCGGCAACAGCCGCGCCGGCATTCTGCATATCCTGACCGGCACCTTCGACAGTTTCGCAGGCACCCAGCGCCATCAGCACAAGAAGTGGCAGCAGGTTCAGAGTCTTGCGCATCGTTCTCTCCTTACTTGGTTTGCCATGGTCAACGCAGAACGGCCCGTCGGGTTCCCTGCCGCCGCAGAACCGCTTTAACCGGGGCTTAAACAATCCGCGCGAAGCTGGGGCCATGAGATGGATTTTGCCCCTGCTGATCTGCGCCGCCTGTGGCGCGCAACCTGCGCCGCTGATGTTCGGCGGCGCGCGCCATGACACAACGGTCGATGGCCGGGACTATGTTGTTTACAAAAGGGAAAACCGGGTGGAGGTGATCCGCCTCGGCCATGCCGGGCGGGCGGAGCATGACAGGATCAAGGCCACGATGATCGGCATCGTGCCATGGCTGACCGGCTGTGATGTCATCCCCGCATCGGTCGAGGGGGACAGCGGCGCGATGCGCGCCCGTGTCAGCTGTCCGAAGGGCCTTCGATGATCAGCGCATAAAAGGCATAAGCCCCTGCACCGCCGAACAAAATTGCCCAGCCGGGGTTGCCCGTCCAGACCTCGACCGCGGCCCAGAGCACCGGGGCGAGGGATACCGCCCACCGCCGCCAGACGGGTTTGAAGAACGGATGGTTTGCGTCAATGAACCGCATGATTTTCCACGATATTGTGCTATCCTGACTGGCAGGGAGGATCACAAACATGCCCCAGATCAGCACTGACTTTCAAGGCCAGACCGTCATCACCACTTTCGAGATGACGCCCGGCACCGCCCATGACCTGATGGAGGCGCTGGAAGACGCCTATACCAATTTCATCCGCCACCAGCCCGGCTTTCTGGGCGCGGGCCTGCATATGAATGATGCGCAGACCCGGATTGCCAACTATTCCAAGTGGTTGAAAAGAGAAGATTATCAGGCGATGCTGCGCAGCCCCGAAATGCGCGAGCGCAATCGCCGGATCGCCCAGCTGTGCAGGGGATTCGAGCCGGTGATGTATGAGGTGCAGGCGGTGTTCTGACCTCAGCCGGGGAAGGGGCCGGTCAGTTCGGCCTTGCCACTTTGTTTGTCGAACACGCAGACCATACGCTCTGCGGCAGTGCCGGTAGACACGGTGACAAGGGCTGCGCCGTAGCTTTCAGAGCCGAACGGATTGACCTCGATCACCGCTGTTCCGGTGTCGCCCAGGGCCGCAAGACAGGCCGCATGAACATCGGTGTGGAACTGCTCCCACGCCTCATCCGAGGAGGCGTGGCACGGCAGGGTGCTCAGCAGCAGGGCAAAGACGGACAAACGCATAGTCAACTCCATGATGATGTTGAGATCAGCGGCGGCGCTTCGTGCCGCCCCTTTGCCCTGCACGCCCTGCGGTAGAGCGGCCAGAGGATTTCACCGCGGCATCCACCGCCTCTTCCACGGCACTTTGCCGGGCCAGCGGGTCATCGGCAATCGTCAACTCGACGGCCTCCAGCCGCTTCACCTCGTCGCGCAGGCGGGCGGCCTCTTCAAACTCCAGATTCTCGGCCGCCTTGCGCATTTGCAACCGCAACCCGTCCAGATGCGCAGCCAGGTTAGAGCCGACCAGCGATTTTTCAACCTTCGCCGTGACGCGCGACATATCGGTATCGCCCTGCCACAGCCCGGCCAGCACGTCTTCGACGTTCTTTTTCACCGTCTGCGGCGTGATGCCATGCTTCAGGTTATAGGCAATCTGCTTGTCGCGGCGCCGGTTGGTTTCGGCCAGAGCGCGTTCCATGCTGCCGGTGATCCGGTCGGCATACATGATGACCCGGCCTTCGGCGTTGCGGGCGGCGCGGCCAATGGTCTGGATCAGCGAGGTTTCCGAGCGCAGAAACCCCTCTTTGTCGGCATCCAGAATCGCCACAAGGCCACATTCGGGAATATCCAGACCTTCGCGCAACAGGTTGATCCCCACCAGAACGTCAAAGGCCCCCAGCCGTAAATCCCGCAGGATTTCAATACGTTCGATGGTGTCGATGTCCGAGTGCATATAGCGGATGCGGATGCCCTGTTCGTGGAAATATTCGGTCAGATCCTCGGCCATGCGTTTGGTCAGGGTCGTGACCAGAATCCGCAACCCCTGGGCGGCCACCCGGCGGATTTCGTCCAGCAGATCGTCCACCTGCATATCGACCGGGCGGATTTCCACCACCGGATCCAGCAGGCCGGTCGGGCGGATCACCTGTTCGGCAAAAGCGCCGCCCGCCTGTTCCATTTCCCAGGAAGAGGGCGTGGCCGAAACGAAGATGGATTGCGGGCGCATCGCATCCCATTCCTCGAATTTCAGCGGGCGGTTGTCCATGCAGGAGGGCAAGCGGAAACCATGTTCGGCCAGGGTGAACTTGCGCCGATAGTCGCCTTTGTACATGCCGCCGATCTGCGGCACCGACACGTGGGATTCGTCGGCGAACACAATGGCATTGTCGGGGATGAATTCGAACAGGGTCGGCGGCGGTTCGCCCGGCGCGCGCCCGGTCAGGTAGCGCGAATAATTCTCGATCCCGTTGCAGACGCCAGTCGCCTCCAGCATTTCCAGATCGAAATTGCAGCGCTGCTCCAGCCGCTGCGCCTCCAGCAGCTTGCCCTCGTTCACCAGTTGATCCAGCCGCTGCCGCAGCTCGCGTTTGATACCGATCACCGCCTGCTGCATGGTCGGGCGCGGCGTGACATAGTGGGAATTGGCATAGATGCGGATCTGCTTGAACACATCCGTCTTCGCCCCGGTCAGCGGATCGAATTCCATGATGCCTTCAAGCTCTTCTCCGAAAAAGGAAAAGCGCCATGCCCGGTCTTCAAGGTGGGCAGGCCAGACTTCCAGACTGTCGCCGCGCACCCGGAACGAGCCGCGCTGAAAGCCCTGATCGTTGCGGCGATATTGTTGCGCCACCAGTTCCGCCACAACCTGTCGCGGGTCATAGCTCTGCCCGACCACAAGATCCTGCGTCATCGCCGAATAGGTCTCGACCGAGCCGATACCATAGATACAGCTGACAGACGCCACGATGATCACATCGTCACGTTCCAGCAGCGCCCGGGTGGCCGAGTGGCGCATCCGGTCGATCTGTTCGTTGATCTGGCTTTCTTTCTCGATATAGGTGTCTGACCGGGCGACATAGGCCTCGGGTTGGTAGTAGTCGTAATAGCTCACGAAATACTCAACGGCGTTTTCAGGGAAGAAGCCTTTGAATTCGCCGTATAATTGCGCCGCCAGCGTCTTGTTGGGGGCCAGGATGATGGCCGGGCGCTGGGTCTGTTCGATCACCTTGGCCATGGTGAAGGTTTTGCCGGTTCCGGTCGCGCCCAGAAGCACCTGATTGTGCTCGCCTGCGGTGATGCCCGCCGTTAACTCCGCAATCGCGGTGGGCTGATCGCCTGCGGGTTGGAAGGGTGTGTGCAGCACAAATTTGCGCCCGCCCTCCAGTTTGGGGCGGGTCAGCACCTCGGGGCGTTCGGTGGGGGCATTGATATTGTTGTGCGGCATGGGTGATTCCCTCAGGCAGAGCCTCAAGATGATCCGTTTTTGTTCCTGTTCAAGGCCTCAACTGCAGCTATCTTTACCGGCTGTTAACTGCAATTACGCCAAAGTGAAGAAAAGCGATTCAATTTTACCGAAAATCTGAAATCCTGACGCATCTTATGGTTGAAATTTGCGATTGGTCGCGCCAAGATCAGAGGGCAAGCAACGCACTGTCGGCTGGTCGCAACCACACACCCCACCCCACACTCCCAGTGGCTGGCCGACAGACTTGCCAACCCCTCCCGCAATCGGTGCCACAGGTGTAAAAACGGCTGCGGTCGCCCCTTGCTTCACTGCCGGAATTCGCCAATAAGAAGGCAGATTTGCAAGGAGCCTCCCATGCGCGCACGCATCTACCAGCCCGCCCGCAACGCGATGCAGTCCGGGACTGCCAAGGCCAAAGGCTGGGTTCTGGAATTTGCACCCGCCTCGGCCCGCGAAGTTGACCCGCTGATGGGCTGGACCTCGACGACCGACACCACGACCCAGGTCAAGCTGCGGTTCGAGACGCGCGAGGCTGCCGAAGATTACGCAAAGGCCAATGGCATCGCCGCCGATGTAATGGAGCCGAACAAGCGCAAACCCAATATCCGCATGATGGGCTATGGCGAAAATTTTGCCACCAACCGCAAGGGCGCTTGGACCCATTGATCCGCCCCTGACGATGCTTCGCGCTGGCCTGAGTGTCAGTGGTTGCACATCCGGCCTGTAAGGTGTTCAAATCGGCGGGACTTTCCCGTCGATTTGCATTTGAGGCCCCGATGTTCCTGCGCTCCCTGATCCTGTCCGTATCTGTGCTGGCGGCTGCTGCTGCACAGGCGGCCCCCGCAACCGAGGCAGGGGCTGTAAAACTGACAGGCGTGTTCCAGCGCTATCTGGGCAAGACGCCGGGGGTGGTGACGGTGACGCCTGCGGGGGAAAGCTACACCCTGCGGGTCGATGCGGCGCGGCTGGTGGCGCATCTGGCGCAACCCGGCCTTGCCCTGCGCAGCGAGCCGATGCAATTCAGCCTGACAGAGCGTGGCGAAGGGCTGTGGGGGGTGGTTCAGGACGGCCCGCTCGCCATTGAGCTTGAGCTGCCCGGCCAGATCACGCTGACCGCAACGGCGGAAAAGAACAGCACCAGCGGCCTGTTTGACGAGGCGCTTGGCACCTTCCGCGAGGTGCAGAGCCAGACAAAGGGCATGGTGCTGTCGCAGCGCAGCCTGACGGCGGCGGTCGAAGGGCAACCCGCTGTGCCATCCGTTACCCGCAGTGCAGTTTCAGAAACCACCTATCGCGCGCAAGGGGTTGCCGGAAAGGATGGCGGGGTCGACATCACCTCGCGCATGGACATGATCGGGTTGAAAGAGGTCTCCACGGTGTCAGAGCCGGGCATGCCCGCGTTCGAGCTGACCTTGGCCGCGGCGCGCTACAAGGTGGATGGCAAGATCGCGGGGCTGCGCACGCATCAAACTGCCGATCTTCTGGCTTGGGCGGTGGCCCATGCCTCGGGCCCGCAGGTTATCGCGGATCAGGAGGGGCTGCGCCGCCGTCTGGAGGCGCTGCTTCCGGTGTTCGATCAACTCCAGTCGCAGGCAGAGATCACCGGCATCAAGGCAGACACGCCGCTGGGCCGGTTCACGCTGGACCGCGTGGGGGTCGACGCGACCTTGAATGGTGTTGTCGAGGATGGCCTTCTGCGCCAGTCGATCAGTCTGATGGGCTTCGAGGCGCCCGCAGGCGTGGTGCCGGATTGGGCGCTCCCGCTGGTGCCGGAGGGGCTGTCACTCGATCTGCAGGCTGAAGATTTTGCGCTGGCCGCACCCGCGCGGATGCTGATTGCGGGGTTTGATCTGACCAAGCCGGACCCGATCGACAAGAACATCGGCCCCACCATGCTGGCCGCGTTTCTGCCGGGGGAGGGGGCGAGGATCACCCTCGCGCCCGGTGGCGTGTCCGGGTCGGACTACAATCTTGGCTATGAGGGCAGCATGGTGATCGGTCGGGAGGGCGTGCCGACCGGGGCCTCGACGATCACGGTCGAGGGGTGGGATTCGGTGCTGGCCGCCGTTAATGCCGCCCCGCCAGAGATCCGCAGCGAAATGGGGCCTGCGATGCTGCTGATCGGTGGCATGGCACGCCCGGCGGCGGGCGGGAGCGGTCTGCAATGGGTGATTGACGCAAAGACACCGGGCAAGATTCTGGTGAATGGCGTGGATGTGACGGCGATGGGGGCAGCACAATGAGCGGGATCGAGATTCGCCGGGACACGCCGCTGGCGGCAGAGGTCTTGCCGCTGTTGCAGCGCCATCTGGCCCTGATGCACGCCTCCAGCCCGCCCGAAAGCGTTCATGCGCTGGATCCGGCAGAGCTGGACACGCCTGATGTGGCGTTTTTCACGCTGCGCGAGGGGGCATCGGTGCTGGGAATGGGCGCGGTGAAGCGGATCGACGCGACCCATGCCGAAATCAAGTCGATGCATGTGGTGGCCGAGGCACGGGGCCGCGGGCTGGCGCGGGTGCTGCTGGATCATCTGCTGGAACAGGCGCAAGCGCTTGGCTATCAGCGGCTGAGCCTTGAAACCGGGGTGGAAGATGTCTTTGCCCCCGCCCGCGCCCTGTATGAACGCGCAGGCTTTGCCCAATGTCCGCCGTTTGAAGGCTATTGGGAGGATCCCAACAGCTATTTCATGACGCGCAGCCTCAGCTGAACCAACCGTCCCGGGGCCGCAATTGCCTGTCAGCTGCCCGTTGCGCCGGGTTTTCCGACGCGGTATCAGGGCATAACGGCCTCGTAGCTCAACTGGATAGAGCACGGACCTTCTAAGTCTGGGGTTGGGGGTTCGATTCCTCCCGGGGTCGCCATATCTTCGATTGCAAGGCACGGGCAGGCCGCTGCGGTATTTCCCGCAAGCGCGTGTATCTGGCTGTGCGGGGGCTTTGCCTCCGACTTGCGCGCGTGATATTGCGCCGGGATGAAAGGCCATATCTCTCCTTATCACGCGCCCGGTTTCATTCCTGATGCGCTGGCCCGTGGCCACCATCGCGCCATCATTGGCGGGCGGTGGGAGGAAACGGGGCTCATCCAGATGAAGATGCTGCTGGCCGAAGGTCTGCGGCCCCGGCACAGCCTGCTGGATATCGGCTGCGGCCCGTTGCGGACGGGGTGCCGTCTGGTGCCCTTCCTCAACCCCGGCAATTACTGGGGCACCGATCTGTCGCGCGATCTGATCCTCAAGGGCTATGCGTCGGAACTGACCGAGGGCGACCGGGCGCGCCTGCCTCGCACGCAGCTGATCGGGGACGCCGATTTCGGCTTTCCGGGGGTGCCGACCGAAATCGACTATATCCTGTGCTTCGCCGTGTTCACGCATCTGCCGGCCAATCACCTGCGCCGGGCCTTGCTGCGGATCCGACAGCACTTCACCCGGGTGGAAAAGCTGATCTTCACCACCTTCCTTGCGCCGGATGCCGAGGCGAGTCTGGGTCCGGTGCGTCAGCCGGACGGGGTGGTGACGCATGACATCCGCCCGCCCTATCACATGCTCGCCGAGGATGTTCTGCACTTCTGCCAGAGTGCGGGCTTCGCGGCAAAGCTGCGCCCGACGCGGCTGCCGCGGGGGCAGGTGCTGTGCATCGCCCGGCCCATTTGACCGGGCGGCGTGGGGCGCGACTCACTGTTTGCGTAAACACATCGTAACTTGTGATCACACTTTTTCAGGCTGTGATCACAAAGCTGATTTTTCTGCGCCAAAACCCGCTTACCCGCTAAATCCCGTTTTGAACCTGCCTTTATCTATGGCATCACGCCCCCAAATCAGCAGCGATGGGACATGATCCATGAACATCCACGAATATCAGGCCAAGGCGCTTCTGCGCAGCTATGGCGCTCCGGTTTCTGACGGGCGCGTTGTGCTGAAGGCCGAAGATGCGAAAACCGCCGCAGGCGAGTTGGACGGGCCGCTTTGGGTGGTAAAGGCGCAGATCCACGCCGGTGGCCGTGGCAAAGGAAAATTTGTCGAGCCGGAAGCCGGTGAAAAGGGCGGCGTTCGTCTGGCCAAATCGGTCTCCGAGGCGGCAGAGCTGGCCAAGCAGATGCTGGGCCGCACGCTCGTCACCCACCAGACCGGCCCGGCTGGCAAACAGGTGAACCGCATCTATATCGAAGCCGGTTCCGATATTGCGCGCGAACTCTATCTTGCGCTGCTGGTGGATCGCCAGACCTCGCGCATCTCCTTCGTGGCCTCCACCGAAGGCGGCATGGATATCGAGGAAGTCGCGGCGCATACGCCCGAAAAGATCATCTCCTTCTCGGTGGATCCCGCGTCGGGGCTGTCGGATTTCCATGGTCGCCGCGTGGCTTTCGCGCTGGGTCTTGAAGGCGCTGCCGTCAAGCAATGCGTTGCTCTGGTGAAGATCCTCTACAAAGCCTTCGTCGAGAAGGACATGGAGATGCTGGAGATCAACCCGCTGATCGTCATGCCCGATGGCAACCTCAAGGTGCTGGACGCCAAGGTGTCGTTCGATGGCAATGCCATGTATCGCCACGGCGACATCGCCTCGCTGCGCGACGAAACCGAAGAAGACCCGAAAGAGCTGGCCGCATCGAAGTTCGATCTGAACTACATCGCGCTGGATGGCGAGATCGGCTGCATGGTGAACGGTGCAGGCCTTGCCATGGCGACCATGGACATCATCAAGCTTTATGGGGCAGAGCCGGCCAACTTCCTCGATGTGGGCGGTGGCGCTACCAAGGAGAAAGTGACCGAAGCCTTCAAGATCATCACCTCGGATCCCAACGTCAAAGGCATCCTCGTGAACATCTTCGGCGGCATCATGCGCTGCGACGTGATCGCAGAGGGCGTGCTGGCAGCGGTGAAAGAGGTCGGGCTTCAGGTTCCGCTGGTCGTGCGTCTGGAAGGCACGAATGTCGAACTGGGCAAGGACATCATCCGCAACTCCGGTCTGAACGTGATCGCGGGCGACAACCTGTCCGACGCCGCGCAGAAAATTGTCAAAGCGGTGAAGGGATAATCCAATGGCCGTTCTCGTAAACGAAAATACCAAAGTCATCTGCCAGGGCTTCACCGGCTCGCAGGGCACCTTCCACTCGGAACAGGCGATTGCCTATGGCACCAAGATGGTTGGGGGTGTGACGCCCGGCAAGGGTGGCACGACCCACCTGAACCTGCCGGTGTTCAACTCGGTCCATGAGGCCCGTCACGTCACCGGCGCGAATGCCAGCGTGATCTATGTGCCGCCGCCCTTCGCTGCCGACTCGATCCTCGAGGCGATCGACGCCGAAATGGAGTTGATCGTCTGCATCACCGAAGGCATCCCGGTGCTGGACATGATGAAGGTGAAACGCGCGCTGGAAGGCAGCAAATCGCGCCTGATCGGGCCGAACTGCCCCGGCGTCATCACCCCCGGCGCCTGCAAGATCGGCATCATGCCGGGCCATATCCACCAGCGCGGCAGCGTCGGTGTGGTGTCGCGCTCGGGCACGCTGACCTATGAGGCGGTCAAGCAGACCTCCGATCTGGGTCTGGGCCAATCCTCGGCCGTGGGCATCGGCGGCGACCCGATCAAGGGCACCGAGCATATCGACGTGCTGGAAATGTTCCTGGCCGACCCGGAAACCCAGTCGATTATCATGATCGGTGAAATCGGTGGCTCGGCTGAAGAAGAAGCCGCACAGTTCCTGGCGGACGAGAAGAAGCGTGGCCGCTGGAAACCGACCGCAGGCTTCATCGCGGGCCGCACCGCACCGAAGGGCCGCCGCATGGGCCATGCCGGGGCCATCGTGGCCGGGGGCAAGGGCGATGCGGAATCGAAGATCGAAGCGATGAAATCCGCAGGCATCATCGTGGCCGACAGCCCGGCAGGTCTGGGCGAAGCGGTGATGAAAGCGCTGGGCAAGTAACATGTGTTCCCCGGAGGTCATACCTCCGGGGCACCATCAATGGGGAAAAAGATGCAACATCTGACCATCGCCCTGCTGGTCACAGCCACCCTGACCGGCTGTGTCAATTCCGGCACGGGCACCGGGACAGTTGCAGCCGGAAAGATGAGCCGCGCGGCAGAAGCCACCGGCGTTTCGGCTGAAAATATTGTCGCCTATTCCGCGACGGGCGAAGGCGTCGGCGGCATCGTTTTCGGCGGTGTTCCGAATATCCTGTTCTACAAGACGGCCACCACCGACAAGGCGCAGTTGAAAGCTGCGCCCGCGCGCATATGTGCCAAGCAGGGTGTCGCTTCCGCCGAGGACAAGCCCCTTGAACATCCCGATCAGATGCCGGGCGTGCGCAAGCTCGTCGTGCAGTGCAAGTAACTCGCCCCCGACCTTACGTCTCCATGAGGCAATGACATGAACGACCAATCCCCGAATGACGCGATGCACGCTTCCTCCTTCATGGACGGGGCCAATGCCGACTATATCGACCAGCTTCAGGCGCGCTATGCCGCCGATCCGGCCAGCGTGGATGCTGGCTGGGTTGCCTTCTTCAAGGCGCTGGGCGACAGCGAGCTGGACGCCAAGCGCGCCGCTGCGGGCCCGTCCTGGGCGCGCGCCGACTGGCCGCCTGCGCCCGCCGATGATCTGACCGCGGCCCTGACCGGCGAATGGCCGATGATGCCCGCCAAAGAGGCGAAGGGCGCTGCGGCCAAGATCACCGCCAAGGCCGAAGAAAAGGGCGTCAGCCTGTCGGATGCACAGATCCAGCGCGCCGTGCTGGACAGCATCCGCGCCATCATGCTGATCCGCGCCTACCGGATCCGGGGCCATCTGGCCGCCGATCTTGATCCGCTGGGCATGACCGACCGCACCAACCACCCCGAGCTGGATCCGAAATCCTATGGCTTCACCGAAGCCGACATGGATCGCCCGATCTTCATCGACAATGTTCTGGGGCTGCAAACCGCCTCGATGCGGCAGATCGTGGAGATCGTGAAGCGCACCTATTGCGGCACCTTCGCGCTGCAATACATGCACATTTCGGACCCGGAACAGGCCAGCTGGCTGAAAGAGCGGATCGAAGGCTATGGCAAGGAAATTGCCTTCACCCGCGAAGGGCGCAAGGCGATCCTGAACAAGCTGGTCGAGGCCGAGGGCTATGAGAAATTCCTCCATGTGAAATACATGGGCACCAAGCGCTTCGGCCTTGACGGTGGCGAGGCGCTGATCCCCGCGATGGAGCAGATCATCAAGCGCGGCGGCAATCTCGGTGTCAAAGACATCGTGATCGGCATGCCGCACCGGGGCCGCCTGTCGGTTCTGGCCAATGTGATGCAGAAACCCTATCGCGCCATCTTCAACGAATTCCAGGGCGGCAGTTTCAAGCCGGAGGATGTGGACGGTTCGGGCGACGTGAAATATCACCTCGGCGCCTCGTCGGACCGCACCTTTGATGGCAACACGGTTCACCTCAGCCTGACCGCCAACCCGTCGCACCTTGAAGCGGTGAACCCGGTGGTGCTGGGCAAGGTGCGCGCCAAGCAGGACCAGCTGGGCGATACCGACCGGCATCAGGTTCTGCCGATCCTGCTGCATGGCGATGCGGCCTTTGCCGGGCAGGGCGTCGTTGCCGAATGTTTCGGCCTGTCGGGGCTGAAAGGCCACCGCACTGGCGGCACCATTCATATCGTGGTGAACAACCAGATCGGCTTCACCACCGCGCCGCATTTCTCGCGCTCCAGCCCCTATCCGACCGACATCGCCCTGATGGTGGAAGCGCCGATCTTCCACGTGAACGGTGATGACCCGGAGGCCGTGGTGCACGCCGCGCGTGTGGCGACCGAGTTCCGCCAGACCTTCCACAAGGACGTGGTGCTGGACATTTTCTGCTATCGTCGCTTCGGGCATAACGAAGGCGACGAGCCGATGTTCACCAACCCGGCGATGTATACCGAGATCAAGAAGCACAAGACCACCTTGCAGCTCTATACTGAACGCCTTGTGCGCGACGGTCTGATTCCGGAAGGCGAGATCGAAGACATGAAGGCCGCCTTCCAGGCGCGTCTGAACGAGGAATTCGAGGCAGGCAAGGAATTCAAGCCCAACAAGGCCGACTGGCTGGACGGGCGCTGGAAGAACATGTCGCGCGAAAGCCAGGACTATACACCGGGCAAAACCTCGATCGCGCCGGAAACCATGGCCGAAATCGGCACCGCGCTGACCCGCGTTCCCGAAGGCTTTGATCTGCACAAGACGGTGGGTCGCCAGCTCGACGCCAAGAAGAAGATGTTCGAGACGGGCGTCGGCTTCGATTGGGCCACGGCCGAGGCGCTGGCCTTCGGGTCGCTGGCGGTCGAGGGCTTCCCCGTGCGTCTGTCCGGGCAGGATTGCACCCGTGGCACCTTCTCGCAGCGCCATTCTGCCTTCATCGATCAGACCACCGAAGAGCGTCATTACCCGCTGAACCACATCCGGGCCGGTCAGGCGCGGTATGAGGTGATCGATTCGATGCTGTCGGAATATGCGGTGCTGGGCTTTGAATACGGCTATTCGCTGTCCGAGCCGAATGCGCTGGTGATGTGGGAAGCGCAGTTCGGCGATTTCGCCAATGGCGCGCAGATCATGTTCGACCAGTTCATCAACTCGGGCGAAAGCAAATGGCTGCGCATGTCGGGCCTTGTCATGCTGCTGCCGCATGGGTTTGAAGGGCAGGGGCCGGAACACTCGTCGGCACGTCTGGAACGCTTCCTGCAAATGTCGGCACATGACAACTGGATCGTTGCCAACTGCTCCACCCCGGCGAACTACTTCCACATTCTGCGCCGCCAGATCCACCGCGACTTCCGCAAGCCGCTGGTGCTGATGACGCCGAAATCGCTGCTGCGCCATCCGCTCTGCGTGTCGACTGCGGCAGATTTCACCACCGGATCCAGCTTCCACCGCGTGCTGTGGGATGATGCCGAGCGCGGCAACTCCAAAACCATGCTGAAGGCAGATGACCAGATCAAGCGCGTCGTGCTTTGTTCGGGCAAGGTCTATTATGACCTGCTGGCGGAACGCGATGCGCGCGGGCTGGACGATGTCTATCTGCTGCGGGTGGAACAGCTGTATCCGATGCCGACCAAATCGCTGATCACCGAACTGGCGCGCTTCAAGCAGGCCGAGATCATCTGGTGTCAGGAAGAGCCGAAGAACCAGGGGGCCTGGAGCTATATCGAGCCGAACCTGGAATGGGTGCTGGGTCAGGTGGGCGGGGCGACGAAACGCGCCCGTTACGCCGGGCGCAATGCCTCTGCCTCGCCGGCCACCGGCCTCGCATCGAAACATAAAGCCGAACAAGAAGCGCTCGTGAATGATGCGCTGATCGCTGAAGGGAAATAAACCATGAGCATCGAAGTCCGCGTCCCCGCTCTGGGCGAAAGCGTCACCGAAGCCACCATCGCCACCTGGTTCAAGAAGCCGGGCGATGCCGTGACAGTTGACGAAATCCTGTGCGAGCTGGAAACCGACAAGGTCAGCCTTGACGTGCCGTCGCCTGCCGCCGGTATCCTGGGCGAGATCGTGGCGCAGGAAGGCGAAACGGTTGCCGCCAACGCGCTGCTGGCCACCATCACCGAAGGCGCTGCCGGGGCTGTGGCCGTGAAAGCGGTCGAGCCGAAAGCCGAAGCGGCCGCCGCCGTCAATTCGCCCGGTGCCGGGCCGGAAACCGTCACCGCGCGCGCCGACATCGAAGATGCCCCCGCCGCGAAAAAGGCGATGGCCGAGGCTGGTCTCAGCCGCGATGCGGTGCAGGGCACCGGTCGCGATGGCCGCGTGATGAAGGATGATGTGGCCAAAGCCGTGGCCGCTGCGGCCGCAGCCCCTGCGCCGGTGGCCGCCGCCCCCCGCGCGCCGGTTCCGGCGGATGACGCCGCCCGGGAAGAGCGTGTGAAGATGACACGCCTGCGCGCCACCATCGCCCGCCGCCTGAAGGACGCGCAGAACACCGCCGCCATGCTGACCACCTATAACGAGGTGGACATGTCGGGCATCATGGAGCTGCGCAACACCTACAAGGACGCGTTCGAAAAGAAGCACGGCGTCAAGATGGGCTTCATGTCCTTCTTCGTGAAAGCCTGCACCCATGCGCTGAAGGAAGTGCCTGAGGTGAATGCGGAAATCGACGGTCAGGACGTGGTTTACAAGAACTATGTCCATATGGGCGTCGCCGTCGGCACGCCGTCGGGCCTCGTCGTGCCGGTGGTGCGCGATGCCGATCAGATGGGCTTTGCCGCGATCGAGAAAAAGATTGCCGAACTGGGCCTGCGCGCCCGTGATGGCAAACTGTCGATGGCGGAAATGCAGGGCGGTTCGTTCACCATTTCCAATGGTGGCGTCTATGGCTCGCTGATGTCTTCGCCGATCCTGAACCCGCCGCAATCGGGTATCCTCGGGATGCACAAGATCCAAGACCGCCCGGTGGTGGTGAATGGCCAGATCGTGATCCGTCCGATGATGTATCTGGCGCTGTCCTATGATCACCGCATCGTGGACGGCAAAGGCGCCGTGACCTTCCTTGTGCGCGTCAAAGAAGCGCTGGAAGACCCGCGCCGCCTGCTGATGGATCTGTAAAACTGGTGGGGGCTTCGTGTGTGCAGACACGCGCGCCAAGCCCCCATCCCGCAGGATGCGCCCGTGTTCTGCGCATCCTTATCGGAGACCGCGCATGATGCCCCCCGAACTCACCGCGCTGGCGCTTGCCGGTCTGTTGCAAGCCGTGCAATTCGTGCTGTTTGCCGTGCCCGCCAATCTGGAGCTGGGCACCGGCTATACCTCTTCGGCGCGTGACAAGCCGCCGTCGCGGCAGCTTTCGACGGTCACCGCCCGGCTGCAACGGGCGATGAACAACCATTTTGAAGGCTTGATCCTGTTCACCATCGCCGTGCTGGTGGTGGTGCTGGGCAATCAATCCTCCGGCGTGACGGTGGCCTGTGCCTGGGCCTATCTCGCCGCCCGCATCCTCTATATTCCGGCCTATGCCTATGGTCTGCGCCCTTGGCGCTCGGCCATCTGGGCGGTGGGATTTTTCGCAACCGTGGCGATGCTGATCGCCGCTTTGATCTGAGACGTGCTGTCAGGGGCCAGACTGCGGATGCCGCGGTGACCGCCCCCCGGGCAGCTTTTCCAAAGGATGAACTCCATGGCTGAATTTGACGTGATCATCATCGGTGGTGGCCCTGGCGGCTATGTCTGCGCCATCCGCTGTGCGCAGCTTGGCCTGAAAACCGCCGTGGTCGAGGGGCGCGACGCCTTGGGCGGCACCTGCCTGAATGTGGGCTGCATCCCGTCGAAGGCCTTGCTGAACGCCACGCATCATCTGCATGAAGTGCATGAGAACTTTGAAAAAATGGGCCTGATGGGCGCGCATCCGACCGTGGATTGGGCCAAGATGCAGGCCTATAAGCAGGATGTGGTGACCGGCAATACCAAGGGCATCGAGTTCCTGTTCAAGAAGAACAAGGTGACCTGGCTGAAAGGCTGGGGCAGCATTCCGGCACCGGGGCAGGTGACCGTCGGGGACGAAACCCATACGGCCAAGCATATCGTGATTGCCACCGGATCGGAACCGTCGAGCCTGCCGGGTGTCACGGTGGATGAAGAGGTGGTTGTCACCTCGACCGGCGCCTTGGCGCTGGGGGCGATTCCGAAAACCATGGTGGTGATCGGGGCCGGGGTGATCGGTCTGGAAATGGGCTCGGTCTATGCGCGGCTTGGCACTCAGGTGACTGTGGTGGAATATCTCGACGCCATCACCCCCGGCATGGACGGCGAAGTGGCGAAGAGCTTCCAGAAGATCCTTGCCAAACAGGGCTTCAAATTCATCCTCGGCGCGGCGGTGCAGGGCACCGAACGCAGCGCTGGCGGCGCGAAAGTGGCCTACAAGCTGCGCAAGGACGACTCGGCGCATGAGATCGAGGCCGAGGTGGTGCTGGTCGCCACCGGCCGCAAACCCTATCTGGCCGGGCTTGGGCTGGAGGCGCTTGGCGTGGCGCTGGAACCCCGCGGACAGGTCAAGACCGACGGCCATTTCGGCACCAATGTCAAAGGGCTCTATGCCATTGGCGATGCGATCATCGGCCCGATGCTGGCGCACAAGGCCGAAGACGAGGGCATGGCGCTGGCCGAAATTCTGGCGGGCAAATCCGGCCACGTGAATTATGGCGTCATTCCGGGCGTGGTTTACACCACGCCGGAAGTGGCCTCTGTCGGGCAGACGGAAGAGCAGCTGAAAGCCGCAGGCCATGCCTACAAGGTGGGCAAGTTCCCCTTCATGGGCAATGCGCGGGCGAAAGCGGTGTTCCAGGCCGATGGTTTTGTGAAACTGCTGGCCGACAAGGCCACCGACCGTATTCTGGGCTGCCATATCATCGGGCCGGGGGCAGGGGATCTGATCCACGAAGTCTGTGTGGCGATGGAATTCGGCGCTTCGGCGCAGGATCTCGCGCTGACCTGCCACGCGCATCCGACCTATAGCGAGGCGGTGCGCGAAGCCGCCCTTGCCTGTGGCGACGGCGCGATCCACGCCTGATTGCGGCCAATCCAACGGAAACGCCCGGACCGATGGTCCGGGCGTTGTTGTTTTTACCTCGCGGCCCGTCTGCGACAGGCCGCTCAGGCGATGAGTATTTTTGCAAATTGCAAGACGGGTGGGGTTATTCGGCGGCGACCGGCGTGGGATCGACCAGACCGACGATATCCAGCATGATGCGGTTCAGCTCGAAATCCTTCGGGGTATAGACCGCCGCCACGCCCATCTTGCGCAGTTGCGCCGCATCTTCCTCGGGGATGATGCCCCCCACCACCAGCGGCACATTGCCGATATCGGCGGCGCGCATCCGTTCCAGCACTTCGGAAATCAGCGGCAGGTGCGAGCCGGACAGGATCGACAGACCGACGACATGCGCCTGCTGGTCGACGGCGGCAGAGACGATTTCGGTCGGGGTGAGGCGGATGCCTTCGTAATGGATGTCCATGCCGCAATCGCGGGCGCGGGCGGCGATCTGTTCGGCCCCATTGGAATGGCCGTCCAGACCCGGTTTACCCACGAGAAACTTGAGTTGCCGCCCGAGTTTGGATGAAACGCTGGCCACTGCCTCGCGGATCGGCTCCAGCCCCTCGGTGCGGTTGGAGGGGCTGCGCGACACGCCGGTGGGCGCGCGGTATTCGCCAAAGGCGGTCCGCACCACGGCGCCCCATTCGCCGGTTGTGGCCCCGGCTTTCGCAGCGGCGATCGAGGCGGGCATGACATTCTTGCCGGTGGCCGCCGCTTGACGCAATGCCTCCAGCGCGCGTTTCACCGCCGCCTCATCGCGGCTGGCCCGCCAGTCGTTCAGGCGGGCGATCTGGTCGCGTTCGGCATCGGCATCGGCCACCATGATGGCACCATCGCCTGCGGTCAGCGGCGAGGGGGCAGCCTCGGTCCAGCGGTTCACGCCGACGACCACGGTTTCCTTCGATTCGATCTTGGCGATCCGGTCGGCATTGGCTTCGACCAGACGGCCTTTCATGTAGTCGATGGCCGCCACGGCCCCGCCCATGCTGTCGATCTGCGCCAGTTCTGCGCGGGCACCGTCTTTCAACGCCTCGACCTTGCGATCAATCGCCGGGTTGCCGTCGAACAGATCGTCATATTCCAGCAGGTCGGTTTCATAGGCGAGGATCTGCTGCATGCGCAGCGACCATTGCTGATCCCAGGGGCGGGGCAGGCCGAGCGCCTCGTTCCAGGCGGGCAGCTGCACCGCGCGAGCGCGGGCCTTTTTCGATAGCGTGACCGCCAGCATTTCGATCAGGATGCGGTAGACGTTGTTTTCGGGCTGCTGTTCCGTCAGGCCGAGGCTATTGACCTGCACGCCATAGCGGAAGCGGCGGTATTTCGCATCCTGAACGCCATAGCGGGTCAGGCAGATTTCATCCCAGAGATCGACAAAGGCGCGCATCTTGCACAACTCGGTCACGAAGCGGATGCCGGCATTGACGAAAAACGAGATCCTGCCGACCATATTGGGGAAATCTTCGGCAGACACTTTCCCTTTCAGATCATCCAGCACGGCGCAGCCGGTGGCGAGCGCGAAGGCCAGTTCCTGCTCTGGCGTGGCCCCTGCCTCTTGCAGGTGATAGGAACACACGTTCATCGGGTTCCATTTGGGCAGATGTTTCTGGGTATAGGCCGCCACATCGGTGATCATCGACAGGCTGGGTTTCGGCGGGCAGATATAGGTGCCGCGGCTGAGATATTCCTTGATCAGATCGTTCTGCACCGTGCCATTCAGCTTGGACACATCGGCGCCCTGCTCTTCGGCGACGGCGATATAAAGCGCCAGAAGCCAGGGGGCCGTGGCGTTGATCGTCATCGAGGTGTTCATCTGCTCCAGCGGAATATCCTGGAACAGGCTGCGCATATCGCCCAGATGGGCCACCGGAACGCCGACCTTGCCGACTTCGCCACGGGCGAGTTCGTGATCACTGTCATAGCCCGTCTGGGTTGGCAGATCGAAGGCAACGGAGAGGCCGGTTTGCCCTTTGGCAAGGTTGGTGCGGTACAGCGCATTGGAGGCTGTTGCCGTGGAATGGCCCGCATAGGTGCGGAACAGCCAAGGGGTATCTTTCGTCGCGGTCATGGCGGGCCTCGTGAATCGCGTCTGCAACTTTATTGCTTGAGAAACGTGATAGGGGAAAGATTATGCCAATGTCAATTCGCTGCGTTGCGGCATGGCTGCATTTACCTCTGGCGTGGCAGCGCATAGGCTTGGTGCATGACAACAACGGTTGAACTTCCGCTCTGGTTGGTGGTGCTGGCTTTGGTTCTCGCGGCGATTGCCGCGTTGGAACGGGTATTGATGCCCTCGGCGCGCTGGTTCCTGCGGCGGCGGATGGAGCGGCTGCTAGGGCGGCTCAACACCCATTTGGCGCGGCCCATCCATCCGTTTCGCCTGATGGCGCGGCAGGACCGCATCGTGCAATTGACCTATGATCCCAAGGTGTTGCAGGCGGTGATGGAGCATGCGCAAGAGACAGGCGTGCCCGAGCCGGTGGCGTTTCAGGAGGCGCGCACCTATGCGCGCGAAATCGTGCCGGGGTTTTCGGCGCTGGTCTATTTCGGCTTTGCCACCCGGGCGGCGCGCTGGCTGTCGCGGTTGCTGTATCGGGTGCGGGTCGGGCGGGTGGATACGGCCCTGGCCGGGATCGACCCCGAGGCGACGGTGATCTTCGTGATGAATCACCGTAGCAATATGGATTATGTGCTGGTCACATGGCTGGTGGCGAACCGCTCGGCCCTGTCTTATGCGGTGGGCGAATGGGCGCGGATCTGGCCATTGTCGCGGTTGATCCGGGCGATGGGGGCCTATTTCATCCGGCGCGGCTCGCGCAATGCGCTCTATCGCCGGGTTCTGGCGCGCTATGTGCAGATCACGGCAGCCGAAGGGGTGACGCAGGCGGTGTTTCCCGAAGGCGGCCTGAGCCTTGATGGCCGGGTCGGGGCGGCCAAGATGGGGCTGCTGTCCTATATCTTGCAGGATTTCGGGCCGGATCACCGGGATGTGGTCTTTGTGCCGGTGGGCATCGGTTATGACCGCGTGCTGGAGGATCGCCTGCTGGTCGAGGCAGATCGCAAGGGCGTGCGGCGGTTCCGCGCCGGGGCCTTTGGCATTCTGGCATTTGTGACGCGCATGGCGTGGCGCAAGCTGCGGGGGCGTTTTACCGGCTTTGGGGCGGCGGCGGTGGCCTTTGGGGCGCCGCTGTCGCTGCGCGGCTGGCTGGCCACCCAGACCGGGGCCGAGCCCGAGGCGCTGGGGGCGGCGCTGATGGCGCGGGTGGCCGAGGCGGTGCCGATGCTGCCGGTGCCGCTGGTGGCGGCGGCGGTGCGGGCAGGGGCACGGGATCGCGCCGGGGTGGAGGCCTCGGTCACGGCGCTGGTGGCACAGTTGGAGGCCAAAGGCGCGGGGGTGGAGCTTGCCGAGGGCGGGATTGCCGCCACGGTGGACGAGGGGCTTCAGGCGCTGCTGGCGCGGGGCATCCTGTTCGATCTGAATGGCCTGCGCGTTGTGTCAGGCAAGGAGTCGCTTCTGGCTTTTCAGGCTGCGGCCGTAGAACAGAGAATTCAAATTCAATAAGTTGAATTTGAATATGTGATGTGGTAGGCCAGTGGAAAGGCGCGGTCTGCGCCGGAATCTTCGGGGGATACCATGACACTTGACCGTTCGATCTTTCTGTTTGCCGGGGTGATGGTGCTGCTGAGCGTGGCACTGACGCTGTGGGTCTCGCCCTCTTTCATGTGGCTGACCGTGTTCATCGGGGCCAATCTGATCCAGTCATCCTTCACCGGCTTCTGCCCGGCGGCGCGGCTGTTCAAGGCGCTTGGCATCAAGGCAGGCTGCGCATTCCAATAAGAATTTGCGCCGAATTGATGCAGGTCATGGCGGCGAGAGAATCCTCCTGTGAAAAAATGTTGCATTAGGGTATAACTCTGAAATGCAGCAAAAGGAGGCTCAGATGACACACAAGATCCTTTGTACCACGGACGGCAGCGCGCACTCAAATGTCGCTGTCGCTCAAGCCGCTGAAATCGCGTCGAAATTCGGGGCGTCTTTGTCCATCTGCGTGGTGAATATCGCCCATGGTGGCCCGAAGGGCCCGTTGATCCATCACTGGACGGCGGCAGAGGTGGCCGGGCTGCTGGATGCGGCTGTGGCGCTGGCGGCGCAGCATGGTGTTGCCGAGCCCAAGCGGGTGGACATCATCAGCCGCGAGGCCGCCACCGGGATCGTGCATTACGCCGAGGCCAATGGCTATGACCACATCGTTGTCGGCACCGGCGACAAGCGGGGCGTGTCGCGGCTGATGCTGGGCTCTGTTGCCGCCGATGTGATGGCGCGGGCGCATTGCACCGTGACCGTCGCGCGCTGATGCCACAGCCCCCTGTGGCGCACTGACGCGGGGTTCGGCAAAACACCTGTCTTTGCCCCTCCCTTTCCGCTACGCTGCATCGCGGCAAGAGGATTCGGATGGGCAAAGTCATTACGGTTGCACAGCAGAAGGGCGGCGCGGGGAAAACCACGCTGGCCGTCAATCTGGCGGTGTGTTTCGCCAAGCAGGGGTTGCGGGTGGCGCTGATCGACAGCGATCCGCAGGGCAGCCTTGGCCGTTGGTTCATGACACGTCTGGACCGGCTGGGCGCGCCGGATCTGGAGTTTTCCACCGCCTCGGCCTGGGGGGTGGGGTATGAGTGCAAAAAGCTGCGCCAAAGCCATGACATCGTGATTGTCGACACGCCGCCCAAGGTGGACAGCGATCTGCGGCCCGCGCTGCGCGAGGCGGATCTGGTGCTGATCCCGGTGGCGGCCAGCCATGTCGATCTGTGGGCAACCGATGGTGTGCTGGATCTGGTGGCGCGCGAAAGTGGCCGGGCGCTGATCGTGCTGAACCGCATGACCTCGGGCACGCGCCTGTCCGACGAGGTGGCGCTGGCCGCCGAAGGCGTGGCGCAAGTCGCCTCGGCGCGGCTGGTGAACCGCGTGGCCTTTGCCGAAACGCTGGGGCAGGGGTTGGCGGCGGCAGAAGGACGCGGGTCAGCGGCCACCGAAGCCAAGGCGCTCGCCGCCGAAGTTCTGGCCGTTCTGGCCGAATGAAATCGCAAGGGCGGGGAACTCCCCGCCCTGTGATCAGAACACGTCGAAGAAATACAGCAGAATGATGATGGGGATCGGGATGCCGATCATCCACGCAAATATGCCTTTCATGGGGTGCCTCCTGTGCAGCGTCTGGCAATCAAACGCCGCATGAAGGATCGGGTTCCCATCAGGCAGTCGGGGCGGACCATGGCCCGCCCCTGACAATCAGCGCGAGAAACGCTTGTATTTCACCCGCTTGGGTTCAACGGCATCCGGCCCGAGGCGGCGGATCTTGTCTTGCTCATAGGCCTCGAAGTTGCCTTCGAACCATTCCACATGGGCATCGCCTTCAAAGGCGAGCATATGGGTGCAGAGCCGGTCGAGGAAGAAGCGGTCGTGGCTGATGATGATGGCGCAGCCCGCGAAATCCTCGATGGCCGATTCCAGCGCCTGCAGCGTTTCCACGTCCAGATCGTTGGTCGGTTCGTCCAGCAGCAGCACGTTGCCGCCCGAGCGCAGCAGTTTGGCCATGTGCACCCGGTTGCGTTCCCCGCCCGACAGCAAGCCCACCTTCTTCTGCTGGTCGGTGCCCTTGAAGTTGAACGCCCCGGTATAGACGCGGGAGTTCATCGTCATGTCACCCAACTGGATCACTTCCGACCCGCCCGAGATCTCTTCCCAGACGTTCTTTTCGGGGTCGAGCGCGTCGCGCGACTGGTCGACGTAAGACAGCTGCACGGTGTTGCCCAGCGTGATCGTGCCTTCATCCGGCTGTTCGTTGCCGGTCAGCATGCGGAACAGCGTCGATTTGCCGGCGCCGTTCGGGCCGATCACACCGACGATGGCGCCCGGCGGCACGGTGAAGGACAGGTTTTCGATCAGCAGCCGGTCGCCCATGGCCTTTTTCAGACCCTCGACCTCGATCACCTTGTTGCCAAGGCGTTCGCCGTTCGGAATGATGATCTGGGCCTGCGACGAGCGTTCGAGCACGGTCTGGCCCGCCATCTCGTTGTAGCGCTGGATACGCGCCTTGGATTTGGCCTGACGGGCCTTGGCCCCGGCACGGATCCATTCGAGTTCCTTTTCCAGCGCCTTCTGCTTGGATTTGTCTTCGCGGGCTTCCTGCGCCATGCGCTTGGCCTTCTGGTCCAGCCAGGCGGAATAGTTGCCCTCGTAGGGGATACCGCGACCACGGTCGAGTTCCAGGATCCATGAGGTGATGTCATCGAGGAAATAACGGTCGTGGGTCACGATCAGGATCGTGCCCTTGTAGTTGATCAGGTGCTTTTGCAGCCAGGCGATGGATTCGGCGTCGAGGTGGTTGGTCGGTTCGTCCAGCAGCAGCATGTCGGGTTTTTCCAGCAGCAGCTTGCACAGCGCGACGCGGCGACGCTCGCCGCCCGACAGGCTTTCGACATCGGCATCATCCGGCGGGCAGCGCAGCGCATCCATGGCGACGCCGACGGTGGCTTCGAGTTCCCACAGGTTCTGCGCGTCGATCTGGTCTTGCAACTGCGCCATCTCGTCGGCGGTCTCGTCCGAATAGTTCATGGCGAGTTCGTTGTAACGCTCGAGGATCGCCGTCTGCGCGGCGACGCCCAGCATCACATTGCCCTTCACGTCCAGCGTCGGGTCAAGATGCGGCTCCTGCGCAAGGTAGCCGACTTTCGCGCCCTTCGCGGCCCAGGCCTCGCCTTTGAAATCGGTATCGATTCCGGCCATGATCTTGAGCAGGGTGGATTTACCGGCGCCGTTGACGCCGACAACACCGATCTTCACGCCGGGCAGGAAGTTCAGGTGGATGTTTTCAAAGCACTTCTTGCCACCCGGATAGGTCTTGGAGACGCCTTCCATGTGGTAGACATATTGATACGAAGCCATGGCGGCATTCCTCCGAGGGTGATTACAGCGCCCATCTAGTCAAAATCACGGCGAAGGGCAATCCATCTGCCTGCGGGCAGGCGTGGCTGTTTTGCAGCAGGGCGCGTACGGGCAGGGCATCTCGGATGGCGCTGCCCAGACCCCGCGCCGTGTGTGCGGCAGGCCATTGTAACACTGCGCGACTTCGGATCAACATGCCGGAAAGCCTGCCGGACGGTGTGGCAGGGGCGCGCGGCAGGTCGCGCGTGGAGGAGTGCGTTCGAGATGAGATCAGGCTTTCCGGTCGCGCGGCGCGGAATGGTCATCGGCTTGCTGGGCGGATCCTTTGATCCGGCGCATGAAGGCCATGTGCATATCACCCGCGAGGCGCTGCGGCGGTTCGGGCTGGACCGGGTGTGGTGGCTGGTCAGCCCCGGCAATCCGCTGAAGGCGCGCCAGCCCGCGCCAATGGCCGAGCGGATCGCGCAGGCGCGGCGGCTGATGGATCATCCGCGGGTGGTGGTGACGGATCTTGAGGCGCGCATGGGCACACGCTTTACGGCAGCGACGCTGAAGGGGCTGAAGGCGCGTTATCCGGGGGTGCGTTTCGTCTGGCTGATGGGCGGGGACAATCTGGTGCAGTTTCACCGCTGGGACCGCTGGGAATGGATCATGCAGACTGTGCCGATCGGGGTGCTGGCGCGGCCCGGATCGGGGGTGAAGGGACGGCTGGGCCGCGCCGCGCGGGTCTATGCGCGGGAGCGGGTGAGCGAGGCGCAGGCCGAGCGTCTGGGCCATATTCCGGCCCCTGCCTGGGTCTTTGCCGATGTGCCGTTGAAGGCGCTCTCCTCCAGTGCCATCCGGGCGCGCGGCGATTGGGGCCGGTCCGGCACGCCCGGAATGCCGCCGGAGTGACGGGAATTTGACGACAGCGGGGGCTGTCTGCCCCCCGGCAGGCTTTCGCCTGCCGCCCCCCGAGGATATTTGCACCAATGTGAATGGGCAGAAGTGAGTCTGGCAGATGGGTTGGACACGGCGCGGGATTTTGGCGGGCTTGCTGGCAGGGGCGGCGTTTCCGGCGGCGGCAGAGGCGCCGTCGGTCTCGCCGCTGCCGCGCCGCCGCGGTGATGGTGGCGAGACTCGGCAGCAGATCGAGACGGCGGCGCGGCTGATCGCGGCAGCGCAGCTGGGCGGCGCGGTGGGCTGTCTGGTGGCGGATGCCGCAACCGGCGCGGTGCTGGAGGCGGAAGCGGCTGATCTGGGCCTGCCGCCTGCAAGCGTGATGAAGGCGCTGACGGCGGCCTATGCGCTGGACCGGTTGGGGGCGGCGCATCGGTTCGAGACGCGGGTTCTGGCCACTGGGCCGGTGGTCGGTGGGGTGGTGCAGGGGGATCTGTTGCTGGTGGGCGGCGGCGATCCGGTGCTGGACAGCGACATGCTGGGCGATCTGGCGGCAAGGCTGGCGGCGCAGGGTATTCGCGGGGTGCGGGGGCGGTATCTGGCCTGGGGCGGGGCTTTGCCTGCGCTGGAGCGGATTGACGCCGAGCAACCGGAGTTCGTGGGCTACAACCCGGCGCTGGCCGGGCTGAACCTGAATTTCAACCGGGTGAATTTCGAATGGGCCCGGGCGGCGCAGGGCTGGACGCTCACGATGGATGCGCGGGCCGAGCGGTTTGTGCCCCTGGTGCGTATGGCCGAGGTGCAGGTGGTGTCGCGCGCGCAGCCGCTGTTCCGCTATGAGGGCGGCGCGGGGGGGGACCGTTGGACCGTGGCCGCAGAGGCCTTGGGCAAGGGCGGCAGCCGCTGGTTGCCGGTGCGCCATCCTGCAATCTATGCGGGCGAGGTGTTCCAGACCCTTTGTGCCGCGCAGGGCGTGGTTCTGCCCGATGTGGCTGTGGCCGAGATGCGGCCCGAGGGGGCGGTTCTGGCGGCGCATCGCAGCGAGACGCTGGATATGATTCTGCGCGGCATGTTGAAACATTCCACCAATCTGACCGCCGAAGTGACCGGCCTTGCCGCATCGGAGGCCGCGAGTTTGCGGGTGTCGGCGCTGGCGATGCAGGAATGGGCGCGGCTGCGCCATGGGGTTTCGGCGCGGTTCGTTGACCATTCGGGGCTGGGCGGCAGCTCGCGGATTTCGGCGGCGGATATGGTGCGCGCGCTGGTCGGGGTGCAGGACGGGATGTTGCCGGGATTGCTGAAGCCGCATGGGATGCGCGATGGCAAGGGCAAGCTGATCGAGGGGCATCCGGTGCAGGTTCTGGCGAAAACCGGCACGCTGAACTTTGTGTCCAGCCTTGCCGGCTATATCCAGCCGCCGGGCGGGCGGCGGCTGGCCTTTGCGATCTTTGCCGCTGATGTACCGCGCAGGGCTGCGCTGGCCGAGGCCGAGCGCGAGCGGCCCGCGGGCGGCGAGGCTTGGCTGAAACGGGCGCGGGCCTTGCAGGCGCAGCTGGTCAGCCGCTGGGCCGGGCTTTACGCCTGAGGCGGCCGGTCAGGGCCGCAGATGGCGCACCCTTGCGCCCCATTCGATGGCTGCCGCGTGCAGCCTGTCGATGTTCAGCTCGTCGCGGATCTCTTCGAGCATGCGCAGCTCCACCTCGCGCAGGGTGCCATCTGCCGCCGCCACGTCGCAGGCCAGCGCATAGGCGGTTTCATAAAGCCGCTCGGGCAGGCCATCGCGGATCAGTCCGAACAGCGCATCCAGCCCGTCCTCTTCTTCGAACAGGTCAAACACGGTCTGCGAAATCTGGCGCATCCGGTCGGCATCATAGGCGGCAAACACCGGCATGTGATTGACCATGCGGTGAATCGCCACCAGTTCGGCCGTGCGCATATTCTCGTCAGAGGCGGAAACGGCGATCATCACGGCGACAAGCGCATCCTGAGGCGACAACGAGGCGGGGGTATCGGGCACGGGTAAGATCCTTTGATCCGGTGTTGGCCCTTAGAATATTGACGCGGGCGGGGGGCGGCAATAGGAGACGGGGCGTTGGCGGGCACGGGGCCCGCCCCGATGCCTGAGGATGCGCCGATGTCTGCCCTGCGTGACGCCGCGATGAAATCAAAAGCCTGGCCCTTTGAAGAGGCCCGCCGCATCCTCAAACGTTATGAAAAGAAGGCACCGGAAAAGGGCTATGTGCTGTTCGAGACGGGCTATGGACCGAGCGGGCTGCCGCATATCGGCACCTTCGGCGAAGTTGCGCGCACGACGATGATCCGCCGCGCGTTTGAGGTGATCAGCGACATTCCGACGCGGCTGATCTGTTTTTCGGATGATGTGGACGGCATGCGCAAGGTGCCGGAAAACGTGCCGCAGCAAGAGATGCTGTATGCGAATATCCAGAAGCCGCTGACCTCGGTGCCCGATCCGTTCGGGCAGTATGAAAGCTTTGGACATCACAACAACGCCATGCTGCGCCGCTTTCTGGATACGTTCGGGTTCGAATATGAATTCATCAGCGCGACGGAATTCTACCGCTCGGGCCAGTTTGACGACACTTTGAAACTGGCGACCGAACGCTATGACGCAATCATGGCGATCATGCTGAAATCCCTGCGTGAAGAGCGGCAGCAGACCTATAGCTGCTTCCTGCCGATCCACCCGGAAACCGGGCGGGTGCTCTATGTGCCGATGAAGAATGTCGATCCGGTCAACCATACCATCACCTTTGATGATGAGGAGGGCCGGGAATGGACGCTGCCGGTGACGGGCGGCCGTGTGAAGCTGCAATGGAAGCCCGATTTCGGCGCGCGCTGGGCGGCGCTGGGCGTCGATTTCGAGATGTATGGCAAGGACCACTCGACCAATACGCCGATCTATGACGGCATCTGTGAAGTGCTGGGCGGCAAGAAGCCCGAACACATGACCTATGAGCTGTTCCTGGATGAAACCGGGCAGAAGATTTCCAAATCCAAGGGCAACGGGCTGACCATTGATGAATGGCTGACCTATGCCTCGGCGGAAAGCCTGAGCTATTTCATGTATCAGAAGCCGAAAACGGCCAAGCGGATGCATTTTGATGTGATCCCGCGCGCGGTGGATGAATATCACCAGCAATTGCGCGCCTATCCGACGCAGGACGTGGATCAGCAGGTGAACAATCCGGTCTGGCATATCCATTCCGGTCAGCCGCCGGAAAGCCGGATGGTGGTGCCGTTCTCGATGCTGCTCAATCTGGCATCGGTGGCCGGGGCTGTGGATGCCAAGGGGCTGTGGGGCTTTATCAAGCGCTATGCGCCCGAGGCCTCGCCAGAGGCGAACCCGGATCTGGATGCGGCGGCGGGCTTTGCCGTGCGGTATTTTGCGGATCGCATCGCGCCGACACGGGCCTTCCGCCTGCCGACCGAGACCGAGCGCGCCGCGATGGCCGATCTGCGGGCGCGGCTGGCGGTCTGGCAGGGTGGTCTGGATGATGAGGCCCTGCAAAGCATGGTCTTCGCCGTCGGCAAGGACCATGGGTTCGAGCCGCTGCGCGACTGGTTCAAGGCCCTTTACGAAGTGCTGCTGGGCGCGTCGGACGGGCCGCGCTTTGGCGGGTTCATCGCGCTTTACGGGGTCGAGGAAAGCATTGCCCTGCTGGACCGGGGGCTGGCGGGCGAACTGGTGCGCTGAGCGCGCGCCTCCATGTGACGCCATCTTCGGGGCGGGCCTGCTTGCAGGTCCGCCCTTCCTTTTGTGCCCTGCGGATTTCCGGGGCTTTCGTCAAAGCTTCACCAAACCGCGTCACTCTCGTCATATCCGCAGCGTAGCACCCGCCTCGGAACATGAGGGAGCGATGCGGTGCTGCAAGTCAATCAGGTGACACGGCGGTTCGGGGCCAAGGCCGCCGTTGACAGGATCAGCTTTGCGGTGGATCGCCCGGCTTTCGTGGGCATCATCGGGCGGTCAGGCGCCGGCAAATCGACCTTCCTGCGCATGATGAACCGGCTGACGGATGCCAGCGAAGGCGAGATCCTGGTGGACGGGCGCAATGTGCTGGCGCTGGTCGGGCAGGAAAAGCGCCAGTGGCAACGCCAATGCGCGATGATCTTTCAGCAATTCAACCTCGTGCCGCGGATGGATGTCTGCTCCAACGTGCTGCATGGCATCCTGAACGGGCGCTCGCTGGCGGCGACGCTGTTCAACCTGTGGTCCGAAGCCGAAATCACCCGCGCGCTGGGCATCCTCGACCGTCTGGGCATTGCCGAACAGGCCCCGAAACGTGCCGAGGCGCTGTCGGGCGGTCAGCAGCAGCGCGTCGCCATTGCACGGGCGCTGATGCAGGATCCCAAGGTCATTCTGGCGGATGAGCCGATTGCCTCGCTCGATCCGATGAATGCGCAACTGGTGATGGATACGCTGCGCCGCATCCATGACGAGGATGGCCGCATGGTCATCGCCAACCTGCATACGCTCGATACCGCGCGCCGCTATTGCGACCGGGTGATCGGGATGCGCGATGGCCGCATCGTGTTTGACGGCACGCCCACCCAACTGACCACCGGCGTTGCCCGCGACATCTATGGCGCGGATGCCTCGTTCAACGAGGCCGCGACCTCGACCTCCATCGAACAGCCGGACCGCGCCTATGCGGATGCGATGCTCGGCTGATCTTTCACCGGCCCCGGCATGGGGCCAAACCCATCGGAGACTTCCATGAAAATGTTGCTTGCCGCCCTTGTCGCCACCACCGCCCTGTCGGGCACGGCCATGGCCGAAGGTATCACCGGTTTCAACATCGGCCTGCTGGGCGGTGAAAACGCGCAGGACCGGATGACCTCGAACGAATGTCTGCGCAACTATGCCGAAGAAACGCTGGGCGTGCCGGTCAAGCTGTTCGCGCCCGCCGATTATGACGGCGTGATCCAGGGCCTGCTGGGCGGCACGATCGACATGGCCTGGCTGGGCGCATCGGCCTATGCCAAGGTCTATCTGACCGACCCCGAAGCGGTGGATGTGGCACTGGTGAAAACCAACCTCGACGGGTCGTTCACCTATCACTCCATCGGGTTTGCCCGCAAGGACAAGGGCGTGACCTCGCTGGCCGACATGAAGGGCAAGGTGTTTGCCTTTGGTGATCCGAACTCGACCTCCGGCTATCTGATCCCTTCGGTGGAAATCCCCGAGGCCATCGGTGCCACGATGGAAAATGGCGATTATTTCGGCGAGGTCAAATTCGTTGGCGGGCACGAGCAGACCATCGTGGCCGTTGCCAATGGTGACGTGGACGCCGGTGTGACCTGGGCCGATGGTCAGGGCAACTGGGAAGACGGCTACAACTCGGGCGCGCTGCGCAAGGCGGTGGATGCCGGTCTGGTCGACATGAACGACGTGGTGGAGATCTGGAAATCTAAGCCGATCCCGGAAGGCCCGGTCGTGCTGCGCCGCGCGCTGCCGCAGGACGTGAAAGACAAGATGATTGATCTGGTCAAGGGCATGCACGCCAAGGACGCCGATTGCGCCTATGGCATCGCGGCGGGCGAAACCGCCGGGTTTACCCCGATCACCCATGATTACTACGGCTCGATCATCGCCGTGCGCCAGCAACAGGCCAACTGAGGTTTCATGACGCGACGCCGGGTCTCCGCAGGGAGGCCCGGCAATTCTTTTTGACCGGGCGGCGCGCAGGGGGCTGGCAGATGGTGGATGTGGCATATGGACCGGAACCGGGGCCGCGCAGGAAACAGGGCAGTCAGGAGCCGTTCGGAACCGAGGCATATCTTGCCATGGTGCGCCGTAAGCGGATGTATGGCGGTATTCTGCTGATCCTGTTCGTGGCGATGATGGCTGCCGGTTTTCAACTGGCAGACGGGCGCAATGCGGGCGGGTTCTGGCAGGGGCTGCATCAGGTGGGGGCGTTCCCCTCCGAGGTTCTGGCCGAGGCCTGGGCCCGCCGCGCCAATCTGCCGGGGCTGGCTTGGCAATTCGTGCCCTCGCTGATCGAAACCCTGAACATCGCGGCGGTCTCGACGCTGCTGGGCGGGCTTGCCGCCATGGCGCTGGCGCTGCTGTCCACCCGCGGGCTGGCGCGCTGGTTCCGGCTGATCCCGCTGTTCCGGCGCATGCTGGATGCGTTTCGAGCGGTGCCGGAAATTGTGGTGGCGCTGGTGCTGATCTTCATTCTGGGCGGCGGGCCGGTGCCTGCGGTGATTGCCATCGCGCTGCACACCACCGGTGCGCTGGGCAAGCTGTTTTCCGAAGTGGCCGAAAACGCCGATCTGCGCCCGGTCGAGGGGCTGACCTCGGTCGGGGCGGGTTGGGGGCAGCGCATGGCCTTGGGCGTGCTGCCGCAGGTCGCGCCGAACTGGATCAGCTATGCGCTGCTGCGGTTTGAAATCAACGTGCGCGCCTCGGCCATTCTGGGTTTCGTGGGCGAGGGCGGCATCGGCCATGACCTGAAGCTGGCGATGCAATGGGGCGGCGGCAAATACGATCAGGTCGTGGCGATCTTCCTCATCCTGTTCCTGACCATCGTGGCGATTGACCAGATGTCGGATCATTTCCGCAACCGTCTTGTGAAGGGGCGCTGAGCCATGGTGGATGCAACGCTTTCGGACCAGATGTTCGGCCAGTTCCGCCGCCGCCGTCTGACCGCGCTGGCCGTGCCCGCGCTGATCCTGTGTTACCTGGCCTATGCCTTTGTCGCTTTTGATGTGGCCAGTCTGGCCGGGCGGGCACGGCTCGACAATGCGGCAATCCTGCTGTCGGATTTCTGGAGCTACAAGACCCATGTCACGCGCGACAACCGGGCGGGTGATCTGACCATCGCCATCGAGGGCGAATCCAAGGGCACCTATCCGGCGGGGATGCGCCCCGACTGGGTGCAGGTCGATGGCGATGTGACGCGGATTGATCTGGGGCAGGGCCATCTGGTCACCTATGATGCGGCAGGCGCGCGCTATGACGTGCCCGGATATGGCCGCATCGACATCCGCCCCGAGGCGGGCAAACTGGTGCTGACCGCGCCAGAGCCGCTGCCCGACTGGATCAATGCCTCTGACACCCGCGTGTCGGTGACGACAGAGGCAGGCCGCTTTGCCTATACCCGGTCCAAGGTTGAAACCTTCCGCTATCAACCGGGGTGGGAGCTGTTCTTCTTTACGCTGGACAGCCCGTTTTATGGCAAATCGCTTGGCGAACTGACAGGGCTTGCGCTCTGGGGCGACCGCATCGACCCCGACCGCCCGAATATCCGCGCGATCCTGTCCGACATCTGGACCAACAAGATGTGGCGGCATGGCGATGTGGTCTGGGCCATGTTCGAAACCGTGCTGATGGCGTTTCTGGGCACGTTCGGTGCGGCCATCGTGGCGCTGCCGCTGGCCTTTCTGGCAGCCTCGAACTTCACGCCGGTCCGGGTGATCCGCTTCGGCTTCCGGCGGCTGTTCGATTTCGTGCGTGGGGTGGACGGGCTGATCTGGACCATCATCCTCAGCCGCGCCTTCGGGCCGGGGCCGATGACCGGCGCGCTGGCGATCCTGATCACCGATGCGGGCAGCTTTGGCAAAACCTTCTCCGAGGCGCTGGAAAACATCGACGAAAAGCAGGTGGAGGGCATCCGCTCCACCGGGGCCAATGGCGTGCAGCGCGCCCGCTTTGGCGTGATCCCGCAAGTGACGCCGGTGCTGATCAGCCAGGTGCTGTATTATCTGGAAAGCAATACCCGCAGCGCCACGGTGATCGGCGCGATTGTGGGCGGTGGCATCGGGCTGATGCTGACGCAGGCGATCATCACCCAGAAGGACTGGGAGGAGGTGGCCTATTACATGGTGCTGATCGTGCTGCTGGTCATGCTGATGGACACGCTGTCGGGCTGGCTGCGCCGCCGGTTGATCAAGGGCTGAGGAGGCTCCCCATGCAAACTACCCCCAGACTGTCGGCCACGGAGCCGGTTATCCAGCCCGGATGCAGCATCATCAACAGCAGCTTCGGGGCCTATTGCGAGGTGGGCACCGGCAGCCGCATCCTGAATTCGACCTTTGGCGATTATGCCTATTGCGACCGGCTGGCTGATATTGCCAATACCACCGTGGGCAAGTTTGCCAATATCGCCGCCATGACGCGGATCGGCCCGACCGATCACCCGCTGCGGCAGGCGGCGCTGCATCATTTCACCTACAGATCTGCAGATTATTGGCCGGATACCCCGGATGATGCGGAGTTCTTCGCCCATCGCGTCAGCCGCCGCACCGTGCTGGGGGCGGATTGCTGGCTTGGGCATGGCGTCATCGTGAAGCCAGAGGTGACGCTGGGCATCGGTGCGGTTGTGGCCTCTGGCGCGGTGGTCACCAAGGATGTGTCCCCGTTCATGATCGTGGCCGGGGTGCCTGCCGTGCCGGTGCGTGCAAGGTTCGCCCCGGCGGTGGCCGAACGTCTGCTGGCGCTGGCCTGGTGGGAGTGGGACCATGCACGGCTGCGCAGCGCCCTGCCGGATTTCCGCACGCTGGAGGCCGAGGCGTTTCTGGAGCGCTACGAGGGCTGAGCCTGCGCGAGCGCGCCTTAGCCCTAGCCAGCGCAGAGAAATGCCGCTACTCTGTTTGTCAGAGCCGGGGCAACACCGGCCAGATAGGCAAGCAGGCGTAATCAGGCGGTTCCCCATGACTGAGATGGTCTATGGCTCCATGCCCGTTCGGGTGACGGAGCCGGTTCTTCCCCGTTGGTGGCGCACCATCGACAAATGGTCGCTCACGGCCGTGTTGGTGCTGTTCGGTATCGGCATCTTGCTGGGGCTTGCGGCCTCGGTGCCCTTGGCCACGCGCAACGGGCTGGATCCGTTCTATTATGTGCAGCGGCAGGCGTTTTTCGGTGCACTGGCGATTGCGGCAATGCTGGGCACGTCGATGCTGACGCCCGATATGGTGCGGCGGCTGGCGGTTGTGGGCTTTGTCGGGGCGTTTTTCGCGCTGGCAATGCTGCCGGTGTTTGGCACCGATTTCGGCAAGGGGGCGGTGCGCTGGTTCTCGTTCGGCTTTGCCTCGGTGCAGCCATCGGAGTTTCTGAAACCCGGCTTCATCGTGCTGTCGGCCTGGCTGATGGCCGCCGCGCAAGAGGTGAACGGCCCGCCCGGCAAAAGCATATCCTTCGGCATCACCTGCATTATCGTCGGTTTTCTGGCGATGCAGCCCGATTTCGGTCAGGCCATGCTGGTGCTGTTCGGTTGGGGCGTGGTGTATTTTGTGGCCGGGGCACCGTTCCTGCTGATCACGGTGATCATCTCCATTACCGGCGTGGCCGGGTTCGTGGCCTATGGATCGTCGGAACACCTTGCCCGCCGGATTGACGGCTTTCTGTCGCCCGAGGTCGATCCCCGCTCGCAGCTGGGCTACGCGACCAACGCGATTCAGGAAGGCGGCTTCTTCGGGGTCGGCGTGGGCGAGGGACAGGTGAAATGGACCTTGCCCGACGCGCATACCGATTTCATCATCGCCGTGGCGGCCGAGGAATATGGCCTGATCCTCGTGCTGTGCATCATCGCGCTGTATGGCTGCGTCGTCGTGCGGTCAATGTTCCGGCTGATGAAGGAACGTGATCCCTTCGTGCGGCTGGCCGGTGCGGGTCTTGCCTGCATCTTTGGTGTGCAGGCGATGATCAACATGGGCGTTGCGGTGCGGCTGCTGCCCGCCAAGGGCATGACCCTGCCATTCGTCAGCTATGGCGGTTCGTCGGTGATCGCCGCAGGCATCACTGTCGGCATGTTGCTGGCGCTGACCCGCACCCGCCCGCAGGGGCAGATGGGTGACATCCTCTTCCGTCGGGGCCGCTGAGATGGCCGCCCCGGACAAGGCGCCGCTTCTGCTGATCGCAGCAGGCGGCACGGGCGGGCATATGTTCCCGGCGCAGGCGCTGGCCGAGGCGATGATCGCCCGCGGCTGGCGGGTGAAACTGTCGACCGATGCGCGCGGGGCCCGTTATGCCGGCGGTTTTCCGGCGCAGGTGCCGGTCGAGCAGGTCGCCTCGGCCACCTTTGCGCGTGGCGGTCTGGCCGCCAAGGCGCTGGTGCCGTTCCGCATTGCCGGGGGGGTGATTTCGGCGGTGCTGGCACTGCGGCGCGACCGCCCGGCGCTGGTAGTGGGGTTTGGCGGCTATCCGTCAATTCCGGCACTGGCCGCCGCGACGCTGCTGCGCCTGCCGCGCATGATCCATGAACAGAATGGCGTGCTGGGCCGCGTCAATGCCCTGTTCGCCCGTAGGGTGGATGCGGTGGCCTGCGGCACCTGGCCCACTACCCTGCCGGAGGGGGTGGAGGGAATTCACACCGGAAATCCGGTGCGCGGCGCGGTGCTGGAACGCGCGGGCGCGGGGTATATTCCGCCCGGTGACTATCCGATGGACATCGTGGTGATCGGCGGCTCTCAGGGCGCGCGCATCCTGTCGGATGTGGTGCCTGCCGCCATTGCAGCCCTGCCAGAGGCCGTGCGTGCGCAGTTGCGCGTGGCGCATCAGGCCCGCGCCGAAGACCTGCCACGTGTAGTTCAAGCCTATGATACGGCAGGCATATCTGCCGATGTGCAGCCCTTCTTCACCGATATTCCGCGCCGCCTGTCCGAAGCGCAGCTGGTGATCTCGCGCTCTGGCGCTTCGTCGGTTGCGGATATTTCGGTGATCGGCCGCCCGTCGATCCTGATCCCCTTTGCCGCCGCCACCGCCGACCACCAGACTGCCAATGCGCGCGGGCTGGTCGATGCCGGGGCCGCCATCCTGATCCCCGAATCCGCCCTTGACCCCGCCAGCCTGTCCGCGCAAATGGCCGCCGTGCTTTCTCAGCCGCAGGCCGCCATGCGGATGGCGGTCCTTGCCACGGCGCAGGGACGCCCCGATGCGACCGACCGTCTGGTGGAGCTTGTCCTGCGCCTTGCCCGGAAAGAGTGACCCATGAACGCTGCCGCCGCCACCAAACTGCCCGGAGAACTGGGCCCCATTCATTTCGTCGGCATCGGCGGCATCGGCATGTCGGGCATTGCCGAAGTGCTGATGACCTTGGGCTATCCGGTGCAGGGATCGGATGCCAAGGCGTCGAAGATCACCGACCGCCTTGTGACGCTGGGCGCACGCTTCTTTGAAGGCCAGCGCGCCGAGAATATCGGCGATGCGGCGGTGGTGGTGATTTCGTCGGCCATCAAGAAGGGCAACCCCGAACTGGAAGAGGCCCGCCGCCGGGGCCTGCCCGTGGTGCGCCGTGCCGAAATGCTGGCCGAGCTGATGCGGCTGAAATCCAATATCGCCATTGCGGGCACGCATGGCAAAACCACCACGACGACCATGGTGGCGACCTTGCTGGACAAGGGCGGGTTCGATCCGACCGTCATCAATGGCGGGGTGATCCATGCCTATGGCTCCAACGCACGCGCCGGGGCAGGGGAATGGATGGTGGTCGAGGCCGATGAAAGCGACGGCAGCTTCAACCGTCTGCCCGCCACCATTGCCATCGTCACCAATATCGACCCCGAACATATGGAGCATTGGGGCAGCTTTGATGCGCTGCGCAAAGGCTTCTATGACTTCGTGTCGAACATCCCGTTCTATGGTCTGGCGGTCTGCTGCACCGATCATCCCGAGGTGCAGGCGTTGGTCGGGCGCGTCACCGACCGTCGCATCGTCACCTTCGGCTTCAACGCGCAGGCCGATGTGCGGGCGATCAACCTGACCTTCGAAAATGGCGTGGCGCATTTTGACATTGCGCTGCAAGGCGAGGGCAATGGCGCGGTGATCGAGGGCTGCACCCTGCCGATGCCGGGGGATCACAACGTGTCCAACGCGCTGTCTGCGGTGGCCGTGGCCCGCCACCTTGGCATGAAAAAGGATCAGATCCGCGACGCGCTGGCCGCGTTTGCCGGTGTCAACCGCCGCTTCACCAAGGTGGGCGAGGTGAATGGCGTGACCATCATTGACGATTATGGCCATCACCCGGTTGAAATCGCGGCTGTGCTGCGCGCCGCCCGGCAGGCGACCAAGGGGCGTGTCATCGCCGTGCATCAACCGCACCGCTATACCCGCCTGTCCTCGCTGTTCGAGGATTTCTGCACCTGCTTCAACGAGGCGGATGTGGTGGCGATTGCCGAGGTTTATGCGGCGGGTGAAGACCCGATCCCCGGCGCCTCGCGCGATGATCTGGTGGCCGGGCTGATCGCGCATGGCCATCGCCATGCCCGCGCCCTGATGAACGAGGACGACCTGGAGCGGCTCGTGCGCGAACAGGCCCGTCCGGGCGACATGGTGGTCTGCCTTGGGGCAGGCACGATCTCGACCTGGGCCAATGGTCTGCCCGCCCGGCTGACGGGCAAGGCCGCATGAGCGGAGCGACGGGCAGAAACCGCATCACGCAGGATGTGGAGCCGGGCCAATGACCGCCTCTTTGACCGTGGCCTGCCTCTGGGCGCTGGTGGCGACGCTGATCGCCATGGCGCCGCGCCGCTGGCACTGGCCCGCCGCCTATGCGCTGGCGCTGGTGGGGATTCCGCTTTTGGGCTGGATCACCTATGAAAACGGGCCGTTCTGGGGGATGCTGGCGCTGGCGGGCGGGGCAAGTGTGCTGCGCTGGCCGCTGATCTTTCTGTTGCGCCGGATGCGCGGGCAGGGGGCGGACTAGCGGCCTGCTGCCCGGTCGCGCCGGTTTGCACGCATATGACTTGAACACGGGCAAAACCGCCATTACCACAGGGCCATGATCCCGCTTCCCACCCCGCGCGGCGCCTTGACGCCGAACCGCCCTCTGGCCGATCTGACATGGTTGCGTGTCGGTGGGCCTGCCGATGTCCTGTTTCAGCCTGCCGATCTGGCGGATCTCTGCGCCTTTCTGGCGGCGCTGGATCCGGCTGTGCCGGTGTTTCCGATGGGGGTAGGGTCCAACCTGATCGTGCGCGATGGCGGCTTGCACGCCGTGGTGATCCGTCTGGGGCGTAATTTCAACGGGATCGAGATCGACGGTGACCGTGTGACGGCAGGGGCCGCGGCGCTGGACGCCCATGTCGCGCGCAAATCCGCCGAGGCGGGCCGCGATCTGACTTTCCTGCGCACCATTCCCGGCTCTGTCGGCGGGGCGGTGCGGATGAATGCCGGGTGTTATGGCCATTATGTTGCGGATGTGCTGGAGGAAATCCAGATCGTCACCCGCGATGGCACGCTGCAAACCCTGCCCGCCACCGCGCTGAACCTGCGCTATCGCCAATCCGATCTGGCCGAAGGGGCGGTGATCGTCTCGGCTACATTCCGCGCGCCTGCGGGCGATCCGGCCAGCCTGGCCGCGCGGATGGAAGATCAACTGGCCAAACGTGACGCCAGCCAGCCCACCAAAGAGCGCAGCGCCGGGTCGACCTTCCGCAATCCGCTGGGGCGCAGCTCTACCGGCGCGGCGGATGACACCCATGAACTGAAGGCCTGGAAGGTGATCGACGCCGCCGGTATGCGCGGTGCCCGTCGGGGTGGCGCGCAGATGAGCGAGATGCATTCCAACTTTCTGATCAACGCGGGTGGCGCAACTGCCGCCGATCTTGAAGAATTGGGCGAGGATGTGCGAAAAAGGGTTTTCCAACACAGCGGGATCACGCTAGAGTGGGAAATCATGCGCGTCGGTGAACCGGCGGCAAAATAACAAGAATATCAGGGCAACAGACCCTGAAGAGGCAGTAAATGGCGAGCAAGTCGGGCAAGACGGGCTCCCTCGTGGCGGTTTTGAAGGGTGGGCTTTCCGCAGAGCGGGAGGTTTCTCTTGTGTCTGGGCGTGAATGCGCCGCCGCTCTCAGGGAAGCCGGGTATCAGGTGGTCGAGGTCGAGGCCGGCCCCGATCTGGCCGCACGTCTGGCCGAGATCAAACCCGATTGCGTGTTCAACGCCCTGCATGGCCGCTGGGGTGAAGATGGCTGTGTGCAGGGCCTGCTGGAATGGATGCGTATTCCCTATACCCATTCCGGGCTGCTGGCCTCGGCGCTGGCCATGGACAAGCAGCGCAGCAAGGACGTGTTCCGCGCCGCTGGTCTGCCGGTGCTGGACAGCGTGCTGGCCGCACGCGACACCGTGCGCAAGACCCATGTGCTGCAGCCGCCCTATGTGGTGAAACCGAACAACGAAGGCTCGTCCGTCGGGGTCTATATCGTGCATGAGGCGGCCAACAGCCCGCCGCAGCTGTCGGATGACATGCCTGAAACGGTGATGGTGGAAACCTATGCCCCGGGGCGCGAGCTGACCTGCGCCGTGCTGGGCGACCGGGCCTTGGCGGTGACGGATATCATCACCTCAGGCTGGTACGATTACCACGCGAAATATTCGGTCGGCGGCTCGCGGCACGAGGTTCCGGCGCAGATCCCGGCCGAAATTACCGCCGCCTGTTTCGATTATGCTCTGCGCGCCCACCGGGCGCTGGGGTGCCGTGGCCTGAGCCGCACCGATTTCCGCTGGGACGAGATGCGCGGTCTGGCCGGGCTGATCCTGCTGGAAACCAACACGCAGCCGGGCATGACGCCAACCTCGCTGGCGCCGGAACAGGCCGCCCATCTTGGCATCAGCTTTCCCGAGCTTTGCGCCTGGATCGTGGAGGATGCGTCATGCAACCGCTGACCGCAGACCGGCGCTATCCGGCGGATCCGTCGCGCGGCGCGGCGGCGCGGCCACAGGCGGGCGACATGCGCCGCGATCCGGCACCGACCCGCATGGCCTACCGGATGCAGCGGCTGTGGCTTACACCACTGTTCCGCATCGTGATGCGGGTGGGGCTGCCGGCCTTTCTGATCGTGTTCGTGGCAGGGGTCTGGCTGGGCAATGACGCGCGCCGGGCGGCCCTGCTGTCGAAGGTGGATGATCTGCGCACGGCAGTGGAGCAGCGCCCGGAATTCATGGTGTCGGTTCTGTCGATCAGCGGCGCGTCGCCGTCGCTGGACGCGGCGATCCGCGATATTCTGGCGATCAAACTGCCGCAATCCAGTTTCGATCTGGATCTGGAGGCGGCCCGCGCCCGTATCGCCACGCTGGATGCGGTGGCGCAGGCGGATGTGAAGGTCAAAAGCGGCGGTGTGCTGGAGGTGACGATCACCGAACGCCAGCCCGCGCTGATCTGGCGCAAGGGCGACGAGCTGGACCTGCTGGACAAGACCGGGCGCCGTGTCGCCAAGGTGCTGACCCGCGCCGACCGTCCCGACCTGCCGGTGATGGCGGGCGAGGGGGCCGATCTGGCGGCAGCCGAGGCGCTGGCGCTGGTGCGGGCCGCCGAACCGATCACGCCCCGCCTGCGCGGCCTTGTGCGCATGGGTGAACGGCGCTGGGATCTGGTGCTGGACCGGAACCAGCGCATCCTGCTGCCCGCCAAGGAACCTGTTCGTGCGCTGGAACGCCTGCTGGCGCTGGACAAGGCCGAAGACCTGTTGAACCGCGATATTTTCACCGTGGACCTGCGCAACCAGATGCGCCCCACGCTACGCCTTGCCCCCCATTCCTTGCGCGAATTGCGTCGTGCCAAGGGTATTGAGACTGCGGAGAGTGACCTATGACCGATCTCTACCAATCGCAGCGTGCCATGCGGAACATGCGCCGCGCCGCCATGCAGCGCGGCGTTGTGGCCATTCTCGACATCGGGTCGAGCAAGATTGCCTGCCTCGTGCTGCGCTTTGACGGGCCGGAACGGCGGCGCGAAAGCGATGGCGTCGGCTCCATGGCCGGGCAATCGCAGTTCCGCATCATCGGTGCGGCCACCACCCGGTCGCGCGGGGTGCGGTTTGGCGAGATTGCCGAAATGACAGAGACCGAGCGCGCCATCCGCACCGCCGTTCAGGCGGCGCAGAAAATGGCCAATGTGCGGGTCGATCATGTCATCGCCACCTTTTCGGGGGCAGAGCCGCGCAGCTATGGCCTTGCGGGCGAATGGGAATTGCAGGATTCCGTGGTGACAGAGCAGGACGTGGCGCGGGTGCTGTCGGCCTGCGACATGCCGGACATCGGCTATGGCCGCGAAGTGCTGCACGCGCAGCCGGTCAATTTTGCGCTGGATCACCGCACCGGGCTGGGCGATCCGCGCGGCCAGATCGGCAACCGGCTGGCCTGCGACATGCACCTGCTGTCTGTCGAGGCCTCGGTGGTGCAAAACCTGTTCTACTGCATCAAGCGTTGTGATCTGGAACTGGCGGGCATCGCCTCGTCGGCCTATGTTTCGGGCATTTCCAGCCTTGTGGAAGACGAACAGGAACTGGGGGCGGCCTGCATCGACATGGGCGGCGGCTCTACCGGGATTTCGATCTTCATCAAGAAACACATGATCTTTGCCGACAGCGTGCGCATGGGCGGCGATCATGTGACGCTCGATATCTCCAAGGGCCTGCAAGTGCCGATGGCGGTGGCCGAGCGGATCAAGACCAAACATGGCGGGGTGCATGCCACCAGCATGGATGACCGCGAGATGATCGAGATGGGCGGCGACAGCGGCGATTGGGAAAAAGACCGCCGCCGCGTCAGCCGGACCGAGCTGATTGGCATCATGCGCCCGCGCGTCGAGGAAATTCTGGAAGAAGCGCGCGCCCGGCTGGATGCAGCGGGCTTTGACCACCTGCCCAGCCAGCAGATCGTGCTGACCGGCGGCGCAAGCCAGATCCCCGGCCTTGACGGGCTGGCCGCCCGTATCTTGGGCCAGCGCGTGCGCCTCGGGCGTCCGCTGCGGATTCAGGGGCTGCCGCAGGCCGTTACCGGCCCGGCGTTCTCCTCGGCTGTCGGGTTGTGCCTGTTCGCGACCCATCCGCAGGATGAATGGTGGGATTTCGATATCCCGTCCGAGAAATATCCGGCGCGGTCACTGAAACGGGCGTTGAAATGGTTTAAGGACAATTGGTGAAGCCAATTTCCCCTTTACCCCCCAAATCATGTGTCCAAGGCGAAATCCCGCTGACAAGGCCCAATTATCCCCCATATTTTGTGGGAAACTTGTGTTTTTTTCGTGACCTTGCCCGCGTCTGTGGATAGAATTGCGGATAAGTCAGGATTTCGACGCAGGGGACAGGCGTATCGAAAGTCCTGAAAAGAAAATGAAAATCTCTGGCGGCCCATAAAAAAGCAGGCGGATTGGCAATGACTCTGAATCTGATGATGACCTCCCAGCGCGAAGAGCTGAAGCCGCGCATTACTGTGTTTGGCGTCGGCGGTGCGGGCGGCAATGCCGTCAACAACATGATCGACAAGAATCTGGAGGGGGTGGAGTTCGTTGTTGCGAATACGGATGCCCAGGCACTCCAGCAAAGCAACGCAACCGCCAAGATCCAGATGGGGCCGAAGGTCACAGAAGGTCTGGGGGCAGGGGCGCGCCCGACGGTCGGCGCTGCCGCCGCCGAAGAAACCATCGAAGCCATCGTGGATCATCTGGCAGGGGCGCATATGTGCTTCATCACCGCCGGCATGGGCGGTGGCACGGGAACCGGCGCTGCACCGATCATCGCGCAGGCCGCGCGTGAGCTGGGCGTGCTGACGGTCGGTGTTGTCACCAAACCGTTCCAGTTCGAAGGCAACAAGCGGATGCGTCAGGCCGAGGAGGGCATCGAGGCCCTGCAAAAGGTCGTCGATACGCTGATCATCATTCCGAACCAGAACCTGTTCCGTCTGGCCAACGAACGCACCACCTTTACCGAAGCCTTCGCCATGGCCGATGACGTTCTGTATCAGGGCGTCAAGGGCGTGACCGATCTGATGGTGCGCCCCGGCCTGATCAACCTCGACTTTGCCGACGTGCGCTCGGTGATGGACGAGATGGGCAAGGCCATGATGGGTACCGGCGAAGCCTCGGGCGAAGATCGCGCCGTGCAGGCCGCCGAAAAGGCCATCGCCAACCCGCTGCTGGATGAAATCAGCCTGAACGGTGCCAAGGGTGTGCTGATCAATATCACCGGCGGCTATGATCTGACCCTGTTCGAACTGGACGAGGCCGCCAATATCATCCGCGAAAAAGTGGACCCGGATGCCAATATCATCGTGGGCTCGACGCTCGACACCTCGATGGAAGGCATGATCCGCGTGTCTGTCGTGGCCACCGGCATCGACGCTTCCGCTTCGAACCGTGCCGAAACCCCGGCACGCCGCCCGATGGCGCAGCAGCCTGCCTTTACCCCGGCCGCCGAGCCGCGCGTTGAAGCCCGTCCGGCTGTGACGGTTTCGGTCGTTCCGGCGCAGCAGCCCGCTCCGGCCCCGCAGCAGCATTACCAGCCGCAGATGGCCCAGCCGACCCCGAGCCTGTTTGACGCGCCGCAACAGCAGCCCGCCAGCTTTGCCCCGATGGCCGAGCCGGAGCATGTTGTCATGGATGACATGCCGCCCCCGGCCTATCGTCCGCAGCAGCCTGCCGCCGCCCCGGCGCGTAGCCTTGCTGCGCATGACGAAGATGCGGCAGCCTTTGTCGCCCCGCGTCCGCGCGCCGCTGGCCAGCCCTCGCCCGAGGCGATGGCCCGTCTGCAAGCCGCTGTGACCAAGAACCCGGCAACGGCCCAGCGTCCCCAGCAACCGGCCCCGCAACCGCGCGGTGCCGCCCCGGCAGCCCCGGCCCGGCCCGCCGCGGAAAAGCCGCGCTTCGGCATCGGGTCGCTGATCAACCGCATGGCTGGCCACACGGCAGAGCCCGCAGCGGAACGTCCGGCCCCGCGCCAGCAGCCGCAAGTGACCCATTATGACGACGAGCCGGAGCTTTCCGCCGATCAGGAACGCATCGAAATTCCGGCATTCCTGCGCCGTCAGGCCAACTGACCCGCGATTGTGCGGTCACAATTTGTCAAGAGAAAGCCCGGGTGACCGGGCTTTTTCTTTTGTATTTTCAGGGTGTTGCTGCTGAATTGGCGGAATGTTGCACCACCTTTGTCCGACTGTTACATCCGGTTACAAAGAGTGAGTTGAGCAAAACCGCCCCCGGACTTACCTAGACATCGCGGCCATGACCTTGTGGATAACCTGGGGAAGTGCGCCGTGGAACTCTGGTCCATCTTGGGGGCTGAACGTGCAGAACACCTTGAAATCCGCTGCGGTCTTTACTGGCCTTGGCCTGCACTCGGGGGAACCCGTGCGCATGGTGGTACGTCCGGCTGCCGCCGAGACGGGCATCTGGTTCCGTCGCACCGACCTGTCGGCAGGGGATGTGATGATCCCGGCGCGCTGGGATGCGGTTGTGCCCTCCAAGCTCTGCACGCTGGTCGCCAATCCGTCGGGTGTGTCGGTGTCGACCATCGAACATATCATGGCGGCGCTTGCCGGCTGTGCGATCCACAATGCGATCATCGACATTGACGGGCCGGAAGTGCCGATCCTTGATGGCTCGTCCGTGTCCTTTGTCGACCGTTTCCTGCAAGTGGGTCTGGTGGCGCAAGCCGCCCCCGTGCGTGCCATCCGCGTGCTGAAAACCGTGGAGGTCGGCGAGGGCGAGGCCGTGGCCCGGCTGGAGCCGTCGGACATGCTGGAGATCGACTTCCAGATCGACTTTACCGAAGCCGCCATCGGCCGTCAGGAAAAAACCCTGAACATGGCGAATGGCGCTTTTGTGCGCGAGCTGTGCGACAGCCGCACCTTCTGTCTGCAATCCGATGTGGACCGGATGCGCGCCAACGGGCTGGCGCTTGGCGGCACGCTGGAAAATGCCGTGGTGTTCGAGGATGGCCGGGTGCTCAGCCCCGGTGGCCTGCGTCATTCGGATGAGCCGGTGCGCCACAAGATGCTCGACGCCTTGGGCGACCTGTCGCTGGCGGGTGGGCCGATTCTGGGCCGCTATACCGGGGTGCGCGCGGGCCATGCCCTGACCAACCGGCTGCTGCGCGCGCTGTTCGCGCAACCCGAGGCTTGGGCCTATGTGGATTGCAGCACCCAGACCGGCTGCAAGCTGCCGGGTATGGGTGTGCATCGCGGTGATCTGCCGGCGCAGCTCTGAGCGGCATATTCTGCAACGCTGCGCCAACAAAGGCGTTTTGCGCCCCGGATTTTTCTGTGCTAGGACAAGCCAAACAGCCTGGCAGTTCGGTGCCCCCTTGCGCCGCTGCGCGGGTTTGCCCTGCGCGGAAGGGCCGGAATTGACGAGGCGAATGTGCGTAAGATGACAGGCGGAAATTCGGGCGCGGGCATCCTTGGCGGTCTGCTTCTTGCAGCGATGCTGGCAGGGTGTGGCGGCGGCAGTTCCAAGGAAGTGCCGCTGGATACGCTCAGCGCCGAGCAGATCTACAAGCGTGGCGAATTCACGCTGGAGCAAGAGGGCAAACCGGAATCCGCGATCCGCTATTTCGCCGAGGTTGAGCGCCTGTATCCCTATTCCGAATGGGCGCGCCGTGCCTTGATCATGCAGGCCTTCACCTATCATCAGGGTAAGAACTATGAAGACGCCCGTGCCGCCGCACAGCGTTTTCTGGATTATTACCCCGGCGATGAAGAAGCCGCCTATGCCAAATACCTGATGGCGCTGTCCTATTATGACCAGATCGACGAAGTGGGCCGCGATCAGGGGCTGACCTTCCAGGCGCTTCAGGCGCTGCGCGAAGTGATCGAAGAATACCCCAATTCCGAATATGCCCGCTCGGCGATTCTGAAGTTCGACCTGGCGTTCGACCATCTGGCCGCCAAAGAGATGGAGATCGGGCGCTATTACCTGAAGAAGGGGCACTACACCTCGGCGATCAACCGCTTCCGTGTGGTGGTGCAGGACTTCCAGACCACGACGCATACCGCCGAAGCGTTGCACCGTCTGGTCGAGGCCTATCTGGCGCTCGGCTTTACCGATGAGGCGCAGACGGCCGGGGCGATTCTGGGCCACAACTATCAGTCCAGCCCGTTCTATGACGACAGCTATAAACTGCTGACCGGGCGGGGCCTGTCGATGGAGGCCAAGGGCGACAGCTGGCTGAGCAAGGTTTACCGTCAGGTGATCAAGGGCGAATGGCTGTAAGGATGGCGGGGTAAGCCTCGCCTGCGGGAACCAAGATGCTGCGTTCGCTCGATATCCGGGACATGCTGATCATTGATCGGCTCTCGCTGTTGTTTCAGCCGGGGCTGAATGTGCTGACCGGGGAAACCGGGGCAGGCAAATCCATTCTGCTGGACAGTCTGGGCTTTGTGCTGGGCTGGCGTGGTCGGGCCGAACTGGTGCGGCAGGGGGCCGAACAGGGCGAAGTGGTCGCGGTGTTCGACCTGCCGCCCGCCCATGCCGCCCGGGATGTTCTGGCAGAATACGGGATCGAGGCCGAGGACGAACTGATCCTGCGCCGGATCAACCATGCCGATGGCCGCAAGACCGCCTGGGTCAATGACCGCCGCGTCTCTGGCGAGGTGCTGCGCGCGCTGTCGGACCGGCTGGTGGAACTGCATGGCCAGCATGACGACCGGGGTCTGCTGAACCCGCGGGGGCACCGGCAGATGCTTGATGCTTATGCCGGGCTGGATCTGGCCCCGGCGCGCGCCGCATGGTCGGCCCTGGCCAGCAGCAAGAAGCAGCTTGCGGCGGCGGAAGGGGCCTTGGCGGCAGTGCAGGCCGAAGAATCCTTCCTGCGTCATGCGGTGGCCGAACTGGACAAGCTGAACCCTGAATCGGGCGAAGAGGCGGTGCTCGACACCCGCCGCCGCGCCATGCAGGCATCGGAGAAAATCCGCGCGGATGTGGCGCGGGCGGCGGCCACCCTGTCAGAGCAGGGGGCCGAGGCGATGCTGCTGGAGGCGCTGCGGCGGCTGGAAGGGGCGGCGGATCAGGCCGATGGCGCGCTGGATGCGCCGATTGCCGCGTTGAACCGCGTGCTGATGGAATTGGGCGAGGCGCAATCCGGCGTGGATCGGTGCCTTTCGGCGCTGGATTTCAACCCGGCAGAGCTGGAGGCGCTGGAAGAGCGACTGTTCGCCATCCGGGCGCTGGCGCGCAAACATTCGGTGCTGCCGGACGATCTGGGCGGTTTCGCCGAAGGGCTGCGGACCCGGCTGGAGGCGCTCGATGGCGGGGCGCAGAACATTGCGGCACTGACGCGGGCAGTGGCGCTGGCGCAAGACAGCTATGATGCAGCGTCGGCAGAGTTGACCGCCATCCGGCGTGCGGCGGCGCTGCGACTGGATGCGGCGATGGCAGCAGAGCTGGCCCCGCTCAAGATGGAGCGGGCGGTGTTTGTCACCCATGTGACCGAGGGCGATCCGGGGCCGGAGGGGCGCGATGCGGTGGCCTTTACCGTGGCCACCAATCCGGGTGCCCCGGCAGGGCCGCTGAACCGCATCGCCTCGGGCGGTGAGCTGAGCCGGTTCCTGCTGGCGCTGAAGGTCTGCCTGACCGGCGATACCCCCGGCATGACGCTGATCTTTGACGAGATCGACAGGGGCGTCGGCGGGGCCACGGCGGATGCGGTGGGGCGCAGACTCAAGGCGCTGGCGACGGGCGCGCAGGTTCTGGTGGTGACACACAGCCCGCAGGTTGCGGCGCTCGGGGCGCATCACTGGCGGGTGGAAAAGCGGGTTGTGGCTGATATGACGACCTCGACTGTCACACCGCTGGACGGGGCCGCGCGGATCGAAGAGATCGGGCGGATGCTGTCGGGCGACAGCGTGTCGGATGCCGCGCGCGAGGCCGCCCGCGCCCTGCTGGCAGGCTAGACCGCCGCGACGAGTTTTGCTGCGTTGCAGAAAATGCAAGGCGGCACGGCGCAGGTGGCGGTTGTTCTGTCAGCCCCTATGACCCATATTGAGCGCAGGGAGGCTAACCATACGAGGTTCGCCATGTTGTCCACCGTGACCAAAATCATCCGCGCGCTGCGCATTCCGACCGCCGAAGAACTGGAGCAATCCTATCTGAGCAGCGCACGGGATCGCATTGACCTTGAACACCGTCAGCGCGAAATCGACAGCGGAAAATTCCGCCGTCACTATTCCGCCTATTACTGAGCTCAGCCGTCCGTGGCGCTGAATTGCAGCGTCACGGCCTGCCAGCCTTCGGGTTTTGCGACCAGCGTGGCAATCAGCAGCGCGCCGATGCGGCCAAGGTCGCGGCCTTCGGCATCGACAAGGCCAGACAGGACGAACCGCTGATGCAGCACGGCGGCCCCCGGCCCCAGCGGGCGCAGCTTGCCCTTGCCAGTGACCAGACGGGCGCGGCTGAACAGGCCGGTCAGTTCTGCCTCGAAGGCAGCGGTGATGGCGGTGCGGCCTTCGCACCACAGCCCGGTCAGGGTCAGCATATCTGCGTCCTCGCAGGCCAGTTGTGCCAGCCCCTTGGCGTCGCGCGCGCTCCAGAGGGTGACGAAGCTGCGGGTGAAATCATCCGGCGTCATGCGGCGGCACCAATTTTCCGGGGTTGAGGATATTGTCGGGGTCCAGCGCATGTTTCAGCGTGCCCATGACCGCCCAGGCGTCACCATGTTCGGCCTGCATATAGGCCAGCTTGCCCATGCCGATGCCATGTTCGCCGCTGACCGTGCCGCCCAACCTTAGGGCGCGTTCGGCCATGCGGCTGGCCAGCGCCTTGGCGGTTGCGGCCTCGGCGCGGCTTTCGGAGTCAATCAGCAGGATGGCATGAAAATTGCCATCGCCCACATGGCCAAGGATCGGCCCCGGAATACCGCTTTCGGCGATATCGGCCCGCGTTTCCTCGACCGCCTCGGCCAGTTTTGAAATGGGCACACAGACATCGGTCACAATCGCCGTGGCACCGGGTCGCGAGGCGAGGCAGGCCGGGTAGGCGGCATGGCGCATCCTCCACAGCGCGCTGCGCTCCTCGGGCTTTTCGGCCCAGCGAAACCCGGTGCAGTCATGGCTTTCGGCAATCTCGCCAAAACGCGCGGCCTGTTCGGCGACACCTGCGGGAGAGCCGTGAAACTCCACCAGCAAATGCGGGGCCAGCGGCAGGTTTTGCTGGGCATGGGCGTTGCAGGCGGCAACCGCCGCCGGATCGAGAAATTCGATCCGCGCCATCGGCAGACCGGACTGAATGGTTTCGATCACGCAATCGACCGCCGCCCCCATGCTGGCAAAGGCGCAGACCGCCGCCGACACCGCTTCGGGCTGGCCATGCAGGCGCAGCGTCAGTTCGGTGATCAGACCCAGCGTGCCCTCTGACCCGACAAACAGCGCCGTCAGATCATAGCCCGCGCTGGATTTCGGCGCGGCCGTGCCGGTGCGGATCAGCCGACCATCGGCCAGCGCCACCTCCAGCCCCAGCACCGCGTCGCGCATCGTGCCATAGCGCACCGCCGTCGTTCCCGAGGCGCGGGTGGCAGCCATACCGCCCAGCGAGGCATTGGCCCCCGGATCGACCGGGAAGAACAGCCCCGTCGCCCGCAATTCGCGGTTCAGATCTTCGCGTGTGATGCCGGGCTGCACCCGCACCAGCATGTCTTCGGGGCTGACCGACAGCACGCGGTTCATGCGTACGAAATCCACACTCACGCCGCCATGCAGCGGCAGGGCATGCCCCTCCAGCGAAGTGCCGGCCCCCCAGCCGATCACCGGCAGCCGATGTGCGGCGCAGATCCGCAGGATCGCGGCCACCTCGGCGCTGGTTTCGGGAAAGACCACTGCATCGGGCAGGCCGGTGCGGATATGGGTCTCGCTTTGCGCATGGGCGGCGCAGACGGGGCGGGCGGTGCTGAACCTGTCGCCCAGCAGGGCGGAAAGGGCCGAAAGTGCGGGGGCTGTCATGCCGGGCGTCCTTGCATTTTCGCCACCCTAAAGAAGCGGGCAGGCAAGGGAAAGGCCGGGCGGTATCAGCGGGCGGCAACCTGCTCAATCGCCACAGCCAGATCGCCATAGCCGGTAAAGCGGCGTTCATAGGCAAGGCCCAGCCGCGCGGCGCAGTCTGCCGCCTTGGCATCCAGAGCCGGATCGTCGGTCTGCGCCTGATACACCAGCTTGGTGTAATTGCCGAACATCATGCGGATCAGTTCCGGGTGTTTGTCAAACCCCATGGGCCGCCAGACAAAGGCATCGAACTGCCGCACCAGAAAATCGGTGAGGTAGAAGGCGGTGATCTCGTCCTCTGCGATCTTGGCGAAGGTGGCATTGCCTTCAAAGAACGAATAACAATGCGGGCCTTCCAGCATTTCCACGCCCAGCTCGGCGCATTTGGCCTGCAACAGGCCGCCGGTGCCGCAATCGGCATAAAGGATGAACACCGCCTCATAATCCGCGCGATGTTCGGCCACGGCGGCGGCCACGGCATCGGGGATGCGGTCGGGCCAGAGATGCAGATTGGCGGGCAGACATTGCAGATCCAGATGAGCCCAGCCGCCCGCGCGTTTCACGGCCAGCACCTCATGTGCCAGCGCCCCGCAGGCAATCAGCAGGACGCGGCCCTGATGCGCGGGGGCGAGGCCGGTCTCGGTCAGCTTTACATCGTCGGGGCGCATGGCAGCCTTCCTTAGGCGTCTGGCTCAGGTGTGGGGATGGGGCGGCAGCGCGTCAAGGTCCACCCGCAAAAGAAAAGGCGCGCCACCGGGCGCGCCTTTGCAAAAACGAACCAGCGCGCGATCAGGCGCTGAGCTGGTTGTGCTTGCGCGCCACGAACTGCTTGGCGGTTTCCACCGCAACGGCGGCATCGCGGCAATAGGCATCCGCACCGATTGCCCGGCCAAATTCCTCGTTCAGCGGCGCACCGCCGACCAGCACGATGTAATCCTCGCGCATGCCTTTTTCTTTCAGCGTGTCGATGACGACCTTCATGTAAGGCATGGTCGTGGTCAGCAGCGCCGACATGCCAAGAATGTCAGGCTTTTCGGCTTCCAGCGCCTCGAGGTATTTCTCGACCGAATTGTTGATGCCCAGATCCAGCACCTCGAACCCGGCGCCTTCCATCATCATGCCGACAAGGTTCTTGCCGATGTCATGGATGTCGCCCTTCACGGTGCCGATCACCATCTTGCCCATGCGCGGCGCGCCGGTTTCGGCCAGCAGGGGCTTCAGGATGAACATGCCCGCCTTCATGGCATTGGCGGCCAGGAGCACTTCGGGCACGAACAGGATGCCGTCACGGAAATCGGCGCCCACGATGGTCATGCCGGCGACCAGTGCCTTGGTCAGGACATCATAAGGGGTCCAGCCGCGTTCCAGCAGGATCGTCACGCCCTCTTCGATCTCTTCTTTCAGGCCGTCATAGAGATCGTCGTGCATTTGCAGGACCAGCTCATCGTCGGACAGGTCAGAGAGGATGATATCGTCTTCGTCAGCCATGGAAGGGCTCCTGCGGGGATGTGTCTCTCCTTCAATGCGCCGGATGTGCGGGCGGGACTTTTCGCTTTGCGACATGGCGGTAGGTAAAGGCGACAGCGAGAGCCCTTGTCCTTGCAAACCCCGGCTGCCCCTTGCGAATGTTCTTTATTTGTTCTAGTTTTTGCCATGGCCGAACGCGATACAGCACTCAGACCGGAAATACGTGTGCGGGCGCGCGGCGCGCTCGACAATGCGACGGGCCGGTTTGAACGCGAAACCCGTGTTGCCGTCGACGATGGCTGGGATCTGCCAGAGGACGAACGGCTGCTGCGCACCGAGATCCGGGTGGAGCGGCCCCGCTCGGCGCTCAGCTTCAATCGCTCGCCCGATCTGCCGTTTGACCGCTCGGTGAACCCCTATCGCGGCTGTGAACATGGCTGCGTCTATTGCTTTGCCCGGCCCAGCCATGCCTATCTGAACCTGTCGCCGGGCCTCGACTTTGAAACGCGGCTGATTGCCCGCCCCGGTATCGGCGCGGTGCTGGCGCAGGAGATCGGCGCGAAAGCCTATCAGGTTGCGCCCATCGCCATCGGCACCAATACCGACCCCTATCAACCCTGCGAGGCGCAATATGGCGTCATGCGCGAGGTGTTGGAGGTGTTGTCACGCTGGAGCCATCCGGTTGCGATCACCACCAAGGGCGTGCTGGTGGAACGTGACCTCGATCTGCTGGGGCCGATGGGGCAGGCCGGGCTGGCGCGGGTGGGGATCTCGGTCACCACGCTGGATCCGGGTCTGTCGCGCAGCCTTGAACCGCGGGCGGCAGCGCCCGCGCGGCGTCTGGCGGCGATCCGGCGGCTGACCGATGCCGGGGTGCCGGTGCGGGTGATGGTGGCACCCGTCATCCCCGGCCTGACCGACAGCGAGCTGGACGCGATTCTGGCCGAAGCGCGCGCGGCGGGGGCCGTGGCGGCCAGCTGGATCATGCTGCGCTTGCCACGCGAAGTGGCCCCGATGATGAAAGACTGGCTGGAGGCGCGGCTGCCGGGGCGGGCGGCCAAGATCATGGCCCGCATACGCGAGGTGCATGGCGGGCGCGACTATGACGCGACCTTTGGCAAACGCATGCGCGGCGAGGGCCTGTGGTCCGAACTGATTGCCGAACGTTTCCGGCTGGCCTGCGCGCGGCAGGGGCTGGATGTGGCGCAGCCGCCGCTGCGCCGCGACCTGTTCGCGCGCCCCGCACAACCGGGCGATCAGCTCAGCCTGTTCTGATCGGCAGATTTGGACAAACCGCAAACCATCTTGCATTTTGCCCAAATACTCACTTTTGCCAGCGCCGTCGCCCCTTACACCGTATGCAGATACAGATCGAAGTCCACCTCTGACACCGTGCGCGCCACGCGGGCGTATTCGGCGGCCTTGATGGCGGTAAAGGTGCGGTGCATGTCTTCGCCCAGGGCGTCTTTCAGAAAGGCGGAGGCCTTGGCCGCCTCGATGGCCTGCCGCCAGTCCACCGGGATCGGCGGCGCGTCCGGCGCATCGGCATAGCCATTGCCGGTGGTTTCGGGGCCGGGGTCGATCTTGCCGCGCAGACCGTGGCGCAGGCCCGCAAGCACGGTCGCCGCCACTAGATAGGGGTTGGCATCCACACCCGCCGGGCGATGTTCGATCCGCCGCGCCTTGATGTCACCGGCGGGGATGCGCAGCGCGACCGAGCGGTTGTTCACCCCCCATGTCGGGCTGACCGGCGCATAGGACTGGCTGGCAAACCGCCGCCAGCTGTTGGCATGGGGTGCAAAGACCAGCATGGATTCACCCATGGTGGCACGCATCCCGCCCAGAGCGTGCAGGATCGTGTCGGACCACTGGCCCTCCTGCGCCTCCATGAACACATTGCGCCCCGCATCATCCTGCAACGACACATGGAAATGCATGCCCGAGCCGGCATAGTCCTCGTTCGGTTTGGCCATGAAGCAGGCAGTCACGCCATGGGCGCGGGCCTGCGCGCGCACGATGCGTTTCAGCCGCATCAGATCATCCGCCGCCTGCATCACATCGGCGCGGTAATGCAGAGTCAGCTCATATTGGCCGGGCGCATATTCCGAGATCATGGTTTCGGCCATGATGCCCGCCTTGGCCGCCCCGGCATAGATGTCGGAAAACAGCGGCAGCATCCCGTGCAGGTGATCGACGGAATAGACCTCGGTCTTGCTGGAGGGGCGGCCATCCAGCACGTCACGGGCGGGCACCATCTTGCCGTTCGCGTCACGCTCATTGGCCAGCAGGAAGAACTCCAGCTCGAACGCGCCGGCCGGATGCAGCCCTTCGGCGGCCAGCGCATCGACCTGCCGTTGCAACGCGTGGCGCGGATCGGAGGTCATCTTGTTGCCCTCCAGATCATACATCGACATGAACACCTCGCCGCGTGGCGGCTGGGTGTTGTGCAGCGGCTTCAGCGTGCCGGGGATCGGCCAGGCGCGCAGATCCCCATCGCCCTGATCCCAGATCAGCCCGGTTTCATGCACATCCTCGCCGCAGATATCCAGCCCGAGGATGGAGATCGGCAGATGCCGTCCGCTTTTGTAAAAGCCGGACAGTTCATGGCGGCGGATGATCTTGCCGCGCCCGATGCCATTGGCGTCGTGCAGCACGATGTCAAACGCCTCGATCTCGGGATGGGCGGCGAGGAAGGCTTCGGCCTCGGCAAGGGTGGAGCCGGAGGGGGAGGGGAGATCGGTCATATCGCAAACAGCTCTGTCAGAATTTCGTCAAAGGCGGCAATCAGGCGGTCAATCTGGCGGGTTCTGGTCGCCGGGCTGATCAGCATCATGTTGTGGAACGGGGCAATCAAGCAGCCGCGGTTCAGCAGGGCGGTGTGCAGTGCTGCCTCCACCTGTGGCTGATGCGCAGCGGCGGCTTCGGCACCGTTGCGCAGCGGGCCGGGGGCGCAGATGAATTCAACCCGCGCGCCGACGCGCACGACATGCCAAGGCGCCTGATGCGCGGCAATCACCCGCGACAGGCCCTTGGCCAGACGGGCGGCGCCTTTTTCCATGCGGGCATAGGCCTTTGCCGTCATCACCTCGGCCAGCGTGGCGCGCAGGCAGGCGAATTGCATCGGATTGGCCGAGAGTGTGGTGCCCATGCCGGAATGGCCCGCCGGGCGCTGCGCGTCATAGGCGGCAAAGCGGCGGGCCAGGTCGGCGGTCATGCCCCAGACGGCGGTCGGCATGCCGCCTGCGACGCATTTGCCGACCACGAACATGTCGGGCACCAGCCCATGCACCGCGGTATAGCCGCCAAGGCCCGAGGAAATCGTATGGGTCTCGTCGATGATCAGCACCGCGCCATTGCGGGTGGCAAGGTCGCGCAGCCCGGCATGGAAACCGGGATCGGGCAGGACCATGCAGGAATTGGTCATCACCGGCTCGGTCAGGATGGCGGCAATCTCGCCCGAGGCCAGCGCCGCCTCGACAGCCGTCAGATCGTTGAATTCGACGCAGGTGGCGGTCTGCGACAGATCGCTGATCTGGCCGACAAGACCGGGGCGGGCGACGGTCTGACCATCGTGCAGCGCCACCATCGTGTCATCGACCGTGCCATGGTAACAGCCGTTGAACACCAGCACCTTGGGCCGCCCGGTGACCGCCCGCGCCACCCGCAGGGCAAAGCGGTTGGCATCGGTGGCGGTGGTGGCGATCTGCCATTGAAACGCGCCGAAGCGCTGGGTCAGCAGATCTGCGGCGGCCAGCGCAGCCTCGGTCGGCAGCATATAGGTCAGGCCATGGCGCGCCTGTTTGCGGATGGCCTTGGCCACCGGGGCTGGGGAATGGCCGAACATGGAGCCGGTATCGCCCAGACAGAAATCGTCGATGCCGTAGCCATCCAGATCGGTCAGGGCCGCGCCCTTGGCCTCGGCCACCAGCATCGGGAAGGGCATCGGCCAATCCTTCATCCAGTGCATCGGCACACCATCCAGAAAATGCTGGCTGCCCGCCGCCAGCGCCGCGCGGGTTTTCGGGCGCGATGCGGCAAAGCGCTTGGCTTCGCGGGTGGCCAGCGCCGTGAGCCGCTCGGGGCGGATACCGGCGATGCGGGGGTCTGGGGTCGGCTGGGCTTTGGCCATGGGTCAGCTCCGGCAACGGGGGATGACCGGCTTATGCGGGATAATTTGATCAAATTCAAGGTGGCGTTTTGCCAAAGTGACAGATCGCCCAGATATCACCCAGAAAGGGGGGGCCAGCGACGCGGGCATCGAGCCCGCCCCGCTGGCATTGCCATGGGATGCGCAACCGGCGCGCGGTGACCGACGGCGGGATCAGTCGGCGCGGATCTCGATCAGGCGCGGGCCGGTGCAGCGGGGGCCGAGGGCGCGGCGCAAGTCCTCGGCCTTGCTGGCGACCGACTGGAACGGCAGATCGCAGGCGGCAGCGAAGGGCTCCAGCCGCAGCGGCGTCGGATCGCAGCCCAGCACCGGCACGTTGACGGCGCGCATCGCCTCGGCAATCTCGCCAAAGCCATGATTGTTCCATACAAGGAAGGTGACGGGCAGTTGTTCGTCCCGCGCGGTGCGCAGCTCTCCGGGCGAGAATTGCAGCCCGCCATCGCCGATCAGGCAGATCACCGGCGTGCCGGGGGAGGCGAGGGCGGCGCCGATGGCGGCACCGGGGCCAAAGCCAAGCGCGCCATAGCCGGTGGCGGCGTTGAACCAGCCACCGGGGCGATCGTGGTCGTAGTATAGATTGCCCGCATAGACCGGCTGGGTGCTGTCGCCCACGATCAGCGCGCCGGGCAGGGTGTCGCGGATCGTGTCGAGCAGGGTGATCTGGTGGCGCATCGCCTCGGTCAGCTCGGCCAGCGCCGCTGTGCGGGTCTCGGCGGCGCGGGCTGCCCCGTCAGCCTGTCGGGCCGACAGCAGTGGCAGCAGGCCGACAAGGCTGGCTCCGCAATCGGCCTGCAGGGTCAGGGCGGCGGGGTGGCGGGCGAGCTGTTCGGCGCAAAGATCGACGCGGATCATGCCCGACACATCGGGAAAGCCGCCGCGCAAATACATATCGTAATCGGTGGGGCCGAATTCGGTGCCAAGCGCCAGAATCTGATCCGACGCGGCGATCAGCGCCCGGGTCGCCTCCAGCGAGGGCGAGGCAGGCACGCAGAGCGGATGGCCATGGAGCAGCCCGCGCGCATTGGCGGTTTGCACCACCGGGGCATCCAGCGCTTCGGCCACGGCCAGCACTGCGGCCCCGCATTGGCGCGCGCCGCCGCCGACAAGGATCAGCGGGCGGCGGGCGGCATTGAGTCGCTGCGCCGCCTCGGCCAGCTGCGCCGGATCGGGATGGCGCATCGGCGCGGGCAGCGGCGGGCGCGGCAGCGCGGCGGGCAACGGCATCACATCGGTGGGCACCTCGATATGCACCGGGCCGGGGCGGCCCGTGGTCAGCGCGGCAAAGGCGCGGGTGAGCACCGGCTCCAGCATGTCGGGGCTGGTGATCTGGAAGCTGGGGCAGAGGCTGCGCACCATCGCGCCCTGATCCGGCAATTCATGCAGCAGGCCAAGCCCCTGACCCAGACTGTCGCGCCGGTTCACGCCGGAAATGATCAGCACCGGCACCGAATCCTCGCGTGATTGCGCCATGGCGGTCAGCGCATTGGTCAGGCCGGGGCCAGTGATCACAAAGGCCACGCCGGGTTTGCCCGATACCCGGGCATAGCCATCGGCCATGAAGGCTGCCCCCTGTTCGTGGCGCGCGGTGACATGGCGGATGCCCGAGCCGGGCAGGCCGCGATAAAGCTCGATCGTATGCACGCCGGGGATGCCGAACACCACTTCGACGCCACGCGCCTTCAGGCCCGCGACAAGGGCTTCACCGACGGAAAGGGCTTTGGTCATGGGCAGATTCCTGTGCAAGCAGAGGTGCAACCGGGGACGGCGTGGCGCTCAGGCCGCCTTGTCCAGCAGACGGGCGGCATGGCGGGCGATGCGGGCGCAGCCTTCCAGAACGATGTCATCCGGCTGGCTGAGGGCGAAGCGCAACCAGCCCGACAGCGCCGCGCCAAAGCTTTCACCGGGCATCACCGCCACATGCTCGGCCTCCAGCAGAGAGGCCGCGAAAGCCTCGCCCGACAGCCCGGTTTCACGCACGTCGATCAGGGCGAACATGCCGGCATCGGGGCGATGCACGCGCAGGCCCGCCGTGCCATTCAGCCGGTCATGAATCAGGCCAGCGCGGCGCTGAAAACGGTCGACCATGCCGGGGGCCACGGCAGAGGGATGGTTGACGGCCTGTGCCGTCATATCCGCGATGAAGGGCTGATTGCCGAACAGCATGGTTTCCGACAGCGGCAACAGCCGGTCGGCAAAGTCTGCCGGGCCGATGCACCAGCCCGAACGGAAGCCGGGGGCGGCATGGGATTTGGAGATCGAGGCACAGGCAATGCTGCGCTCCGCCAGTTCCGGCAGATCAAGCGGCGAGGCAAAGGCCACCCCGTCAAAGACCAGATCCTCATAGACCTCGTCCGACACGATCCACAGATCATGCTGCACCGCCAGCGCGCCAAGCGCCGCGATGTCGTCGCGGGTCAGCACCGCGCCGGTGGGGTTGTGTGGCGTGTTCAGAAACAGCACCCGGCTGCGCGGCGTGATCGCCGCCGCCACATCTGCCACGCGCAGGCGGAAGCCGTGTTCGGGGCGCAGTGTCACCGGCACGGGCTGCGCCCCCGTGGCGCGGATCAGTCCTTCATAGGTGGCATACATCGGATCGCCGATGATCACCTCGTCGCCGCTTTCGACCAGCGCCATCAGCACCGCAAACAGCGTGGTCTGCGTGCCCGGAAAACACATCACCTGTTCGGGGCCGAAATGACGGCCGCGCCGGGTGCTGTAGCGGGCGGCGAGGGCGCGCAGCAGGCCCGGCTCTCCGCGGCCATTGGAATAGCCGGTGCGACCGGATTCCATCGACCGGGCGGCGGTCTCGATCAGTTCGGGCGGGCAGGGGGCATCGGGTTCGCCAATGGTGAATTCCAGCACCGGGGTGCCTGCGGCCTTCATCTTGCGGGCGCGGGCGTGGATTTCCCATTTTGCCCCGCCCAGACCGGCGAGACGTTCAGTGATGCTGGCGTATTTCATGGGGCGGACTCCGGTAAGGGGGCACCGTCTGTCGGTGACAGATACGGCAGAAGATCATGGCCGGTGATGGCACCGACAGCTTGCAGCGCGATTTGTTCCAGCTCGCCCGGGGCAAAGGCCGAGGGCAGCGCGCAACCTTCAAGCCACAGACCGTCGATCACGCCGTTGCAGGCGATGGCCATGGCGCGGTGGCGGGTCGGGTCATTCGGTGCGGGCAGGGCGGCGATCAGGCCCTGCAAGGTATCGCGGTAGCCCAGATAGGTTTCGGCATGGACAGCGGCCATATCCGCATCGCGCCGCACCTGATGGATGAAGCCGGCCCAAAGCCCCATGCGGCGCGGATCGAGCACCGGCGGGCGCAGCGCTGCGGCCACATAATCGGCCAGACGGGCGCGGGGATCGGCGGGGGCCTGATCGAGCACCGTGGCATTGTCGCTGTTCATGCGCTGCATCAGCGCGCGATATGCCTCGCGGGTCAGTTCTTCCTTGGACTGGAAGTAATGGCGGATCAGGCCGGGGGTGACGCCTGCCCGATCCGCGATGGCGCGCACCGTGGCCGATCCGGGCCCGCCTTCGGAGATCAGATCAAGCGCTGCGGAAATCAGCGCATCGCGCCGCCGCTCTTCGCCTTCGCGTCTGAATTTGCGCCGTTCGCCGGTCATCGTCGCCTCAATTATACACTTGCATAATTACAAACTTGTGGTCTTACTGCAATAAGGTAATCACGGAGTCCCGATGACGCAGAGTGAGGGCGGCAGCCGACCTGAGGCAATCCGAATTGAAGGGTTGCACAAATCTTTCGGCCCGATCGAGGTGCTGAAAGGCGTGTCCCTGACCGCGCGCGAGGGTGATGTTGTCGCCATCATCGGCGGTTCCGGCTCTGGCAAATCCACCATGCTGCGCTGCATCAACTTTCTGGAAACGCCGTCGGCAGGCAAGATCGTGATCGGTGGCGAGGCAGTGGAGATGCGCGCGGATGGCACGCCCGCCAATCGTCGCCAGTTGGAGCGGTTGCGCCAGAGCCTTGGCATGGTGTTCCAGCAATTCAATCTGTGGACCCACAAGACCATTCTGGAAAACCTGATCGAAGTGCCGGTGCATGTGCTGGGCTGCCCTAAACCCGAGGCCATCTCACGGGCGCAAAAACTGCTGGACCGGGTGGGGCTGGCGCAAAAGGCCGATGCCTATCCGGCCTTCCTGTCAGGCGGGCAGCAGCAGCGCGCCGCCATCGCCCGCGCCCTGTGCATGGAGCCGCGCGCGATGCTGTTCGATGAACCGACCTCGGCGCTGGACCCCGAACTGGTGGGCGAAGTGCTGAACGTGATCCGCGATCTGGCCGCCGAAGGTCGCACCATGATCCTCGTGACCCATGAAATGAAGTTCGCCCGCGAAGTGGCGAGCCATGTGATCTATCTGCACAACGGCCTGATCGAAGAAGAAGGGCCGCCCGATGCCCTGTTCGGCGCGCCCCGGTCCGACCGGCTGAAACAATTCCTGAAAAGCGTGGGATAACCCACCGAACCGACCAACAGCAAAGAGGTACATAATGAAAAAATTCGCCCTGACCCTGACTGCCGCCCTGCTTCTGTCCGGTGCCGCAATGGCCGAAACCGTAAAGGTGGGCATCGCCTCGGAACCCTATCCGCCCTTCGCCTCGCCGGATGCGTCGGGCAAATGGACCGGATGGGAGATCGAGATGATCGGCGCGGTCTGCAAGGCCGCCGAAATGGAATGCGAGATCGTGCCCGTGGCCTGGGATGGCATCATCCCGGCGCTGACGGCGGGGCAGATCGACGCGATCATGGCCTCGATGTCGATCACCGAAGAACGCATGCAGACCATTGATTTCTCGGACAAGTATTACAACACGCCAGCTATGATCGCCGGGGCGAAAGGCGTCGAGATGACGCCCGATGCAGCAGGGCTGACCGGCAAGATCATCGGTGTGCAGGTCTCGACCATCCACGAAACCTATGTGCAGAAGCACTTCAAGGACGTGGCGGCAGAGATCAAGATCTATACCACGCAGGATGAGGCCAATCAGGATCTTGTGGCGGGCCGGATCGACGCAACGCAGGCCGACAGCATCGCGCTGGATGCCTTCCTCACCTCCGAAGCCGGGGCTGCCTGCTGCGAGTCCAAAGGGGCAGTCGCCAGCGACCCCGAGGTGCTGGGCCTTGGCGCCGGGGTCGGGCTGCGCAAGGGCGAGGATGCGCTGAAGGCAAAGTTCAACGCCGGGATCGCCAAGGTGCTGGAAGACGGCACTTATGAGGCGATTTCCAAGCCCTATTTCGCATCGTCGATCTACGGCGGCTGACGTCCGTGCTGGCGCTGATCGGGGCCGCGGGTGCGGCCTCCACGCTGGAGCTTTTGCAGCTTTCGCCCCCCGGTTGGGGGGCGAACCTGCTGCGCGGATTGATGAATTCGATCCTGATTGCCTCGGGCGCCTTCGGATTGGGCATCTGCATCGGCATTTTCGGGGCTTACGGCAAGCTTTATGGCGGGCCGGTGCTGCGCGATCTGCTGGGCATTTACACGACAGTGGTGCGGGCGGTGCCGGAACTGGTGCTGATCCTGATCCTCTATTACGCGGTGACGGATGCGGTGAACCAGCTGCTGATCTCGTTCGGTTATGCGCGGATCCAGCTGTCGGGGCTGGCGGCGGGCATTGCGGTGCTTGGCGTGGTGCAGGGGGCCTATGCAACCGAGGTGCTGCGCGGGGCCATCCTGGCGGTGCCGGCCGGGCAGATCGAAGCCGCGCGCGCGATGGGCATGCCTGCCGGGCTGCTCGCGCGGCGGATCACGCTTCCCGCCATGCTGTCCTTTGCCATGCCGGGGCTGGCCAATCTGTGGCTGGTGGCCACCAAGGATACCGCGCTGCTGGCGGTGGTCGGCTTTGGCGAGTTGACTCAGGAAACCCGGCAGGCGGCGGGCACGACCAAGGCCTATTTCACCTTCTTCATGGCGGCGGGCATGTTGTATCTGACGCTGTCGATCGGATCGGGCCTGCTGTTCGGGCGGATTGAAAAGTGGGCGCGGCGCGGCCAGCCGGAGGTGCGCGGATGACCGGGTTCTGGCAAACGCATCGGGTGGTGATGGCGCTGGTCGCGCTGGCGCTGCTGGTCTGGTGTGTGCTGCGGCTGCGCTGGGAGTGGTTGCCCGAATACCTGCCGCTGGCGGCGGCGGGCATCTGGCGCACGATCTGGATTCTGGCGGTGACGGTGCTGCTGGGCATGACGCTGGCCATCCCTCTGGGCTTGGCGCAGGCGGTGGGGCCCTGGTATCTGGCCGCACCTGCGCGGGTATTCTGCACCGTGGTGCGCGGCACGCCACTGCTGTTGCAGCTGTGGCTGCTGTATTACGGGCTGGGATCGCTGTTTCCGCAAATTCCCTGGATCCGGGGCAGTGACCTCTGGCCGATCCTGCGGCAGGCCTGGCCCTATGCGGTGCTGGCGCTGACGCTGAGCTTTGCAGGCTATGAGGGCGAGGTGATGCGCGGCGCTTTCCGCAGCGTGCCGAAGGGCCAGCTGGAGGCGGCGCGGGCGATGGGCATGCCACGCTTCACCATCCTGCGCCGGATCTGGCTGCCGCAGGCGCTACACCGCGCGCTGCCGACGCTTGGTGGCGAGACGGTGTTGCAGTTGAAGGCCACGCCGCTGGTGGCGACGATCACGGTGGTGGATATCTATGCCGTCTCCAGCCGGGTGCGGCAGGATACCTTCATCACCTATGAGCCGCTGTTGCTGCTGGCGCTGGTCTATCTGGTGATCACCGGGGTGATCGTGCTGGCCTTCCGCTGGCTGGAGCGGCGGGTGCCCGCCCGCGTCGCCTGACCCCGCCGGATCCAGCGGAGCGCGCTGCCGCGCGCACGCCTCTGTCTCGGCAACCGGGGAAGGCCCGGCTTGCCTTGGGTGCCTGCGGCGCGAGTATTTTGACAAAGAGCAAGATGCAGGGTTGCTTGACCTCTGGAGGGTGGGATTGTAGGGCGCGGGCACTGCCATGGAGGCCCCCGGAATGAGTGAAGATCAAGCTGCCCCTGAACGGCGCAATTTTTATGGCCGTGTGCATGGCAAGACCCTGCGCGCCAGCCAGAAAACCTATCTGGCCGAAGATCTGGAGCGGCTGAGCCTTGCTGGTGTGACGGTGGCCGACAATCCGGCGCGGGTGTCGCTGGATGTGGCGGCCATCACGGGCGGCAGGCCCTTGTGGCTGGAGGTCGGCTTTGGCGGCGGCGAGCATCTGGTGCATATGGCCGCGCGGTATCCCGGGATCGCGATCATCGGCTGTGAGCCTTTCGTGAATGGCATCGCGATGCTGCTGGGCAAGATCCGCGCGGCGGGGGTGGACAATCTGTGCATCCATCCCGGAGACGTGCGCGATCTGTTCGATGTGTTGCCCGATGCCTGTGTGGCCAAGGCTTTTCTCAATTATCCCGACCCCTGGCCCAAGGCCCGGCATCATCGCCGCCGCTTTGTGACGCAGGGCTATCTGAGCGCGCTGGCGCGGGTGATGCAGCCGGGGGCCGAGTTCCGCGTGGCGACCGACATTCCCGATTATGTGCGCCAGACGCTGGAAGAAGTGCCGCAGGCCGGGTTTGATCTGCTGGCGCAGACCGGGCGGGGGGCGGCCTGGGACGACTGGCTGTCGACGCGATACGAGCAGAAGGCGCTGCGCGAAGGCCGCGATCCGCATTACCTGACCTTCCGGCGCCAAGGCTGATCGGTCAGGGCTGATCGGCCAGCGCGCGCCCGGTTAGGCGCGTCTTGGGGCGGATCGGGCAGGCTGATCTCCGTTTGCACCGGAGGGATCATGTCGCGCATCCGCATCACCAATTGCCATGTTCACACCTTTACCGACCGGCATGTTCCGGCGCGCTATCCGCATCTTGTGGTGATGCCGTTCAAGCGGGCGCCCTGGCTGGTGCGGGGGCTGGCAGGGCTGGCGCGGCTGGCCGGGCAGGAGGCGGCGGCGGCATCGCTGCGCCGGTTGCACCGGTTTCAGCGCGCGGCAGGGGTGGCGGATCAGGCCGAGATCTTTGCCGAGCTGGTGGCGCAATATCCGCGCGGCACCCGCTTTGTCGTGCTGCCGATGCAGATGGCGGGCATCGGGCATGGCCGGGTGCGGGCGGGTCTGGCGGCCCAGCATGACGAGCTTGCGGCGCTTGCGGCGGCCCATCCCGGTCTGGTGATCCCCTTTGCCACCTGCGATCCGCGTCTGCCGGGGGCCGCCGAGGAGGTGCGGCGCTGTCTGGAAACGTTGAAGTTTCGCGGGCTGAAGCTTTATCCTCGGCTGGGATATGCGCCAGACCATCCGGTTCTGATGCGCGAGATCTATCCGCTGCTGAATGCCCGTGGGTTGGCGGTGGTCAGCCATTGTTCACGCGGCGGTGTCACGGGGCGGCTGCCCCGGGCACAGGCGGATGAATTTTGCGCGCCGCAGGCCTTTGCGCCGGTGTTGCGCGCCTTTCCGCAGATGCAGGTCAATCTGGCGCATTTTGGCGGCCAGAGTGAGTGGGAGGCCTATATCGGCGAGGGCCTGAACCCCTATGCGCCGCAAGCTGCTGGCAATTGGCTGATCGCGCTGCGGGAGATGATCGAAAGCGGCGCGTTTCCCAATCTCTGGACCGATATTTCCTACACGCTGTTTCAGTCGGATGCCTTCTTGCCGTTTCTGCGCCTGTTCCTTGACCATCCGGCGTTGCGGGCGCGGGTGCTGTTCGGGTCCGATTTCTACATGACCCGGCAGGAAAGCCTGTCGGAGCGGGCGGTTGCGGTGCGGTTGCGGGCAGGGCTGGGCGAGGATCTGTTCCGCCAGATTGCCGAGACCAACCCGGAGCGGTGGTTGCGGGATGCGGCGCGCGGTTGATCCGGGGCCGACAGCCCGCACCAAGGCCCGTGGCAGGTGCTGGGGCGACCTTGACCGGCGGGGGCGATACGCTGCGTGGGCCGGGTCGCCCTTCCTTGGGACTGGACCGGCCCGCGCGCTTGCGCTAACGGAACAACGCATCATTCGCGCGAAGGAAATCCGATGTCTGGCCATGGCGAACCGCAACCGATGACCGCCCGCAAATCGGCGCCGCTCAAGGGCACCGCTGCTGTGCCGGGCGACAAGTCGATCAGCCACCGCGCGCTGATCTTCGGCGCGATGGCGGTGGGCGAGACCAAGATCACCGGGTTGCTGGAAGGGCAGGATGTGCTGGATACCGCTTCGGCCATGCGCGCCTTCGGGGCCGAGGTGATCCGGCATGACGCGGGCAGCTGGTCGGTGCATGGCGTCGGCGTTGGCGGCTTTCGTGAGCCTGCCGACGTGATCGACTGCGGCAATTCCGGCACCGGCGTGCGGCTGATCATGGGCTGCATGGCCACCACGGCGATGAGTGCCACCTTTACCGGCGATGCCTCGCTGCGCAAGCGCCCGATGGGCCGGGTGACGGATCCGCTGAGCCTGTTCGGCGCGCGGGCCTATGGCCGTCAGGGCGGGCGTCTGCCGATGACCTTGGTGGGGGCTGCCAATCCCGTGCCGGTGCGCTACGCCTTGCCGGTTGCCTCGGCGCAGGTGAAATCGGCGGTGCTGCTGGCCGGGCTGAATGCGCCCGGCGACACGGTGGTGATCGAACGCGAGCCGACGCGTGACCATTCCGAACGGATGCTGCTGGGCTTCGGCGCGCAGTTGCATGTCGAAAAAGGCCCCGAGGGCCATGTGATCACCCTGACCGGCCAGCCCGAATTGCGGCCGCAAAGCGTGGCGGTGCCGCGCGATCCGTCCTCGGCGGCGTTTCCGGTCTGTGCGGCGCTGATCGTCGAGGGGTCGGACATTCTTGTGCCCGGTGTCAGCCAGAACCTGACGCGCAATGGCCTCTATCTGACGCTGGTCGAGATGGGCGCCGAGATCGAATTCCAGAACCCGCGCACCGAGGGCGGTGAGCCGGTGGCCGATCTGCGCGTGCGCTTCTCGGGCAATATGAAGGGCATCGAAGTGCCGCCCGAACGCGCGCCCTCGATGATCGACGAATATCCGATCCTGTCGGTGGTGGCGTCTTTTGCCACCGGCAAGACCGTCATGCGCGGCGTGAAAGAGCTTCGGGTCAAGGAATCGGACCGGATCGACGCGATGGCGCGCGGGCTGGAGGCCTGCGGCGTGACCATCGAGGAGGATGAGGACACGCTGATCGTTCACGGCATGGGCGCAGGCGGGATGCCGGGCGGTGCCACGGCGAAAACCCATCTGGATCACCGTATCGCCATGAGCTTTCTGGTGGCGGGCATGGCGTCGCAACAGCCGGTGACGGTAGATGACGCCTCGCCCATCGTCACTTCCTTCCCAATCTTTGAAGGGCTGATGACCGGGCTGGGCGCGCGGTTCGGGCAGGAATGAGCGGGGCGTTCGGCCCCCATGATCTGAAACGGAAAGGCAGCAGATGATTTTCACAGTGGCGATCGACGGACCTGCTGCCGCAGGCAAGGGCACGATCTCGCGGGCGGTGGCTGACCGCTTTGGCTTTGCGCATCTGGATACCGGGCTGCTGTATCGCGCGGTCGGCATGTTGGGCGGTGATCCGGCAACTGCGGCCCGCAATCTGACCGCCGAAGATCTGCAACGGCTGGATCTGCGCTCGCTTGCGGCGGGGGCGGCGGCCAGCCGTGTCGCGGTGATCCCCGAGGTGCGCGCCGCCCTGTTCGATTTCCAGCGCCGCTTTGCCCGGCGCGAGGGCGGGGCGGTTCTGGATGGCCGCGATATCGGCACGGTGATCTGCCCAGATGCCGAGGTGAAGCTTTACGTCACCGCCAGCGCCGAGGTGCGTGCGCGCCGTCGCTGGCTTGAACTGGGCGGTGAGGCTGCGGCCCAGCCCTTTGCCGAGGTTCTGGCCGAGGTGGAAGCGCGCGACGCCCGCGACATGGGCCGCGCCGATGCGCCGCTCAAACCGGCGGCGGATGCCGTGCAGCTTGATACCAGCCTGATGAGCATTGATGAGGCAGTGGCCGCAGCCTTTGCCCATATCACGGCGCATCTGCCGGGCTGAGCGCTACCGCCTTTCCCTTGCCAGCAAGGCACAAAGCCGCTAAGAGGCACCATCCTGAAAAGGGAGTCGCCCGCGCCGGTTTTCCGGGGCGGCCACGCATTTCCGGCCACAGGGCCAGCAAAGACCGGCGGAGCCAACCGCATGGCCAGTCAAATCACGTGTAAAGGAAACTGATCTATATGTGCGCTAAAGCATCCATGGAAGAATTCGAAGCCCTTCTGAAAGAAAGCTTTGAAATTGACACCCCCGAAGAGGGTTCGGTTGTCAAAGGCCGGGTTATCGCGATTGAAGCGGGCCAGGCCATCATCGACGTCGGCTACAAGATGGAAGGCCGCGTTGACCTGAAAGAATTTGCCAACCCCGGCGAAGCCCCCAGCATCAATGTGGGCGACGAGGTTGAAGTGTATCTGGATCGCGTGGAAAATGCCCGTGGCGAAGCCCAGATCAGCCGTGACAAGGCCAAGCGCGAAGAAGCTTGGGACCGTCTGGAAAAAGCCTATGCGAACGAGACCCGCGTCGACGGCGCGATCTTCGGCCGCGTCAAGGGCGGCTTCACTGTCGATCTGGGCGGCGCTGTTGCGTTCCTTCCCGGCTCGCAGGTCGACGTGCGCCCCGTGCGCGACGCTGGCCCGCTGATGGGCATGAAGCAGCCGTTCCAGATCCTGAAAATGGACCGTCGCCGTGGCAACATCGTTGTGTCGCGCCGCGCGATCCTCGAAGAATCGCGTGCCGAACAGCGTGCCGAAGTCATCTCCAATCTGACCGAAGGTCAGACCGTGGATGGTGTGGTCAAGAACATCACCGAATACGGTGCGTTCGTTGATCTGGGCGGCGTGGACGGCCTGCTGCACGTGACCGACATGGCATGGCGCCGCGTCAACCACCCGTCGGAAATCCTTGCCATTGGTGAAACTGTCAAAGTGCAGGTCATCAAGATCAACAAGGAAACCCATCGTATCAGCCTGGGCATGAAGCAGCTCCAGTCCGATCCGTGGGATGCCGTGGAAAAAGCCTACCCGCTGGGTTCGGTCCACAAGGGCCGCGTCACCAACATCACCGATTACGGCGCCTTCGTGGAGCTGGAAGCCGGTGTCGAGGGTCTGGTTCACGTGTCCGAAATGTCCTGGACCAAAAAGAACGTGCACCCCGGCAAGATCGTTTCGACCTCGCAAGAAGTCGACGTCATGGTTCTGGAAATCGACAGCGCCAAGCGCCGTGTGTCGCTTGGCCTCAAGCAGACCCAGCGCAATCCGTGGGAAGTCTTTGCCGAGACGCACCCGGTTGGCACCGCGATTGAAGGCGAAGTCAAGAACATCACCGAATTCGGTCTGTTCGTCGGCCTCGACAATGACATCGACGGCATGGTTCACCTGTCTGACCTGTCCTGGGATCAGCGCGGCGAAGAAGCCATCCAGAACTACCGCAAGGGCGACGTGGTGAAAGCCGCTGTCACCGAAGTGGACATCGAGAAAGAGCGTATCTCGCTCTCGATCAAGGCTCTGGGCGACGACACCTTCACCGATGCAGTCGACGGCGTGAAGCGCGGCTCGATCGTGACCTCGACCGTCACCGCGATCGAAGAAGGCGGCATCGAAGTCGAATACAACGGCATGAAATCCTTCATCCGTCGTTCCGACCTGTCGCGCGACCGGGCAGACCAGCGCCCCGAGCGTTTCCAGATTGGCGACAAAGTCGATGCCCGCGTTACCAACGTGGACAGCAAAACCCGCCGTCTGGGCCTGTCGATCAAGGCCCGCGAAATCGCGGAAGAGAAAGAAGCTGTCGAACAGTATGGCTCGTCCGATTCGGGTGCATCGCTGGGCGATATCCTCAGCGCAGCTCTCAAAGGCGGCGACCGGAACTGATCCTGACCTCGGTCAGGTTGTGCAGGCCCCTCCGAAAGGTGGGGCCTGTGGCCATTCTGGCGGCTTTTTGCTGATCCGGACGGCCAAGTTACGGCGATTGCACGGGTTTTCCTTTTGTCAGCGGGATTTTTTTGCCTATAGTCCAAGCACAAGAAAAACGCGGGCCGGTTGCCACATCGCCCCAGGGGGGACACTTCGGATGATCCGTTCGGAACTGATCCAGAAAATTGCGGATGAAAACCCGCATCTCACGCAACGCCATGTCGAGCGGATCGTGAACACTGTTTTCGAAGAAATCATCGAGGCGCTTGCCAAGGGCGACCGGGTGGAGCTGCGCGGCTTTGGCGCGTTCTCTGTCAAGTCGCGCGATGCGCGGGTGGGACGGAACCCGCGCACGGGGGAAGCGGTTGAAGTGGAAGACAAGAAGGTGCCCTTCTTCAAGACGGGCAAACTGCTGCGCGACCGGCTGAACGGCAAAGCGTAAGCGCGGGGCGCGATGCGGCGTGGCGTTCTGCCCCGGTCCGACAGCGTCACCGATACTGAAGGAGGCACGGTCCGCCGATGCTGCGATATCTGCGTTATCTCATTCTGCTGGTTCTGGGGCTGTGCCTGCTGACCGTGGCGCTGGCCAACCGCGCGCCGGTGCTGGTCAAGGCGCTGCCCGATGATGTCGCCGCCGTGGCGGGCCTGTCCTGGCAAATCGAGATCCCGCTGTTCCTGGCGATTTTCGGCGGCGTGGCGGTGGGCCTGCTGATCGGCTTCGTCTGGGAATGGATCCGCGAACATCGCCACCGGGCCGAGGCCAGCACCCAATCCGCCGAAGCCCGCCGGTTGCAGCGCGAGCTGGCGGCGATGCGCGACGCCAAGGGCGTGGTGCAGGATGATGTTCTGGCCATCCTCGACCGGAAGGCAGGCTGATCCATGTCCGATATCCGTGTGAAGATCTGCGGTCTGCGGACCGTGGCCGATGTTGCCGCCGTGGCTGCCGCCGGGGCGGCCTATGCGGGCTTTGTGTTCTTTGCCAAAAGCCCGCGCCACCTGACGATTGACAGCGCGCGCGAACTGGCGCTGGCGGCCCCGGTGGGGCTGGCGAAGGTGGCGCTGACGGTGGATGCCGATGACGCCACGCTGGATGCGATTGTCGCGGCGGTGCCGCTGGACATGCTGCAACTGCATGGCCACGAAAACCCCGACCGTGTGGCGGAACTCCGCAGCCGCTATGGCCTGCCGGTGATGAAGGCGGTGGGTGTGGCGGATGAGGGCGATCTGGCGGCGCTGTTTGATTACACGCTGGTCGCGGATCAGATCCTGATCGACGCGAAACCGCCCAAGGATGCCGTGCTGCCGGGCGGCAATGGCCTGTCATTCGACTGGCGGCTGGTGGCGCAGCGGCGCTGGTTGCGGCCCTGGATGCTGGCGGGGGGCCTGACTGCCGCAAACGTGGCCGAGGCGATCCGGCTGACCAATGCGCGGCAGGTCGATGTCTCGTCAGGGGTGGAATCGGCCCCGGGCGTCAAGGATGCGGCCCGTATCGCGGCTTTCGTGCAGGCGGCGCGTTAGGCGCCCGGCGGTCTGAAAAACGAAAACATGGGAAATGTGCGGCCCTCTTGGGGGCTTGGGGCCGCACATTCACCAGCCACTCGTCACGGTAACATTGACCAGTCACTCGTCACGGCAAACGTTGGCTCTGCCGCCCTTACATGGCGGGCAGAATGGTCAGATCGCGCAGCGGGGCATCGGCCCCCTGAAGCGGCCAGGAGGCGGTGATCTTGCCGCTGACCAGATCGACGGTATGCAGCCCGCCATTGGCGGCCAGCCATGCGGTGTTCACGCCCTCTGCCGTGGTGGCCACATCAAACCCGATCGGACCCTCCAGCGTGGCCCCCAGTGCGCCGATGGTGGCCAGCACGCCGTCATTCGGTTTGGTCTGCTGGATCAGCGCCGACATACCGGTGTCGATGTCGAACATCGCGGTCTTTTCGGGTTTGCCGAAGCTGTTGGTATAGGCCACGGCCCCGATCATCGGCGCCTTGCCGATATTGGCATCGGCGGCGTCAAAGGCAATCGCACCATCGACGGTCACGGCCCCGCTGGCCATATCGACGCGGTGGTTGGTGGTGCCCGACATGACGCGCAGCTTGTCGGCAGCGGGGTTCACATCAACGATCACAGCCGCACCTTCGGCGATGCTCAGCATCGTGTCCATCTGGCTCAGCATCTTGGTCGCGCCGGTGGCGGGATCAATGCTGACGATGGCCTGCGTGTCGGTCACGCCGATCAGCTCCGATGTGCCGGGGCGCCAGTCGATGCCGAGCAGGCGGGTCACGTCCTGTGCCTCGACAGTGCCGGTCACTGTGGCTGTGGCGGGATCAATCATCACCAGCGTCTTGTCGCCCGAAAGGCCAAGCGCGGTTTGCGCCAGGCCGGGCGACGCGGCGGCGGTGGTGATCAGCAAAGCGGCGAAAAGGCGGGTCATCTGTCTCTCCTTTTGGTCGGTGGCTGGCAGGGCAGACGGCACCGGATCCGGGGATCGGCGCAGGCATACCCTGCCGCGATACCAAAGATACGGAGCGCTGCGCCCGAAAGTTTCACCCAAGGCACAGAAAATTCGTGATGCGCCAAAGCAGGGGCGATGCTGCGCACTTTACCCTGTGCCACAAGGGCGCTACATCGGGTCGAGATAGCAAAAAGGGTGCGCCATGGCCGATGACGGGATCAACAGCTTCATGACCGGGCCGGATGAACAGGGCCGCTTTGGCATGTTCGGCGGGCGCTTCGTGTCGGAAACCCTGATGCCGCTGATCCTTGATCTGGAAGCGCGGTATGAATTTGCCAAGACCGACCCGGAGTTCTGGGCCGAGATGGACGATCTGTGGAAGCACTATGTTGGCCGTCCGTCGCCGCTGTATTATGCAGCGCGGCTGACCGAGCATCTGGGTGGGGCCAAGATCTATCTCAAACGTGACGAGCTGAACCACACCGGCGCGCACAAGATCAACAATGTGCTGGGCCAGATCATTCTGGCGCGGCGCATGGGCAAGACCCGGATCATCGCCGAAACCGGCGCGGGCCAGCATGGCGTGGCGACGGCGACGGTCTGTGCCAAGTTCGGGCTGAAATGCGTGGTCTACATGGGCGCGCATGATGTGGAGCGGCAGGCCCCGAACGTATTCCGCATGCGCCTGCTGGGCGCCGAAGTGGTGCCGGTGACCAGCGGCCGCGGCACGTTGAAAGACGCGATGAACGATGCGCTGCGCGATTGGGTCACGAATGTGCGCGACACTTTCTATTGCATCGGCACGGTGGCGGGGCCGCATCCCTATCCGGCGATGGTGCGCGATTTCCAGTCGATCATCGGCAAGGAAGTGCGCTGGCAACTGGCCGAGCAGGAGGGCGAGGGGCGTCTGCCCGATACCGTGATCGCGGCCATCGGCGGCGGCTCCAATGCCATGGGCCTGTTCTTCCCCTTCCTCGATGATCCTTCGGTGCGCATCATCGGCGTCGAGGCCGGCGGCAAGGGCGTGGATGACCGGATGCAGCATTGCGCCAGCCTGACCGGCGGTCGCCCCGGCGTGCTGCATGGCAACCGCACCTACCTGCTGCAAGACCCGGATGGGCAGATCCTCGAGGGCTTTTCGATCTCGGCGGGTCTCGATTACCCCGGCATCGGGCCGGAACATGCCTGGCTGCACGATACCAAGCGCGCCGAATATGTCTCGATCACCGATGTCGAGGCGCTGGAGGCGTTCCAGCTGTCCTGCAAGCTGGAGGGGATCATTCCGGCGCTGGAGCCGTCACACGCCTTGGCGCATGTGATGAAGATCGCGCCGACCCTGCCGAAAGACCATATCATCGTGATGAACATGTGTGGCCGGGGCGACAAGGACATCTTCACCGTCGCCAAACACCTTGGCTTTGACATGAAGATCTGACGCACCACGCCATCTGACCCGCTAAACTTTGGTTTAGGCCCCGAAACCCTGTGGTTCGGGGCCTTTTAAACATTTGCGGAATGGACCTGCGGGGGCGTGCGGTCGTCAGATGGCCCATCCCTTGCCGGATGACATACGCCAGAACGGCGACGCGGCGGGGGGCAGCGGCAATCGGGCAGATTGTCTTTATGGGAGTTGCAAGCATGTATATTTCAGGATCACGCGCGTTGTTGGCCAGTGTCGCATTTTGCGCGGGCATGGCCGGACCAGCCTTGGCGGTGCCGCTCGCCGGGGGCACGGCCCTCGCCCCTTTGGGGGCGGATCAAACCGCCGCTGCGTCGATGGCGGGCCTGTTGATCCTCGCCGAGGCCGAGGGTGAGGCGGGGAACGAGTCGGGGGACGAGGATGCAGGCGGCACCGATGAAGGTGCGGCAGAGGACGGCGATACCAGCCTTGGCGATCCGGTCGATGGCCGTGACGGCTGCGACAATTGCCGGGACGAGGACGCGACCGGTACCGATCCCGGTGACGATGCGGGCGAGGACGTGACCGAAGGCGAGTTGCCGGATGGCGAAGTCACCGAAGGCGAAGTGACCGATGGCGAGGTCACGGATGACGACGGCATGGCCTGGGCCGGCGGCAGCCCGGATTTCTGCGAAGCCTGTGGCGGCGAAGTGGTGAGTGAAGAGACGGTTCAGACCACCGCAACCCGGTCTGACCGCAGCGCCCCGCGTGGCACCTCGTTCAGCCGCAAGGAACGCGGCGCCGATCTGCGCGAAGGCTGCCGGGGCACCGCCAGGGTGGCCTGCAGCGACTGAGGCAACCCGGCCCGTCTGCCCCCGTGGCAAACCGGCCCCTGTCGTGTAAACTGCAAGAACAGGCCTGCCCCGCATCACCGGGGCGGGCCAGATGGCAAGGGGCGGCGCAGACCGCCATGCCCCGGAGGATGACAGCATGAAACGCGCCGCCGTAACCGCCCTGATCTGCGCCTGCCTGCTGACGGCGGGCAGCCCGCCAGTGCAGGCCGCCAGTGTCGACGAGGCGCTGGTCGCGCAGCTTTATGCGCAGGGCTATCATTCGGTGCAGGTCAGCCGCACCTTTCTGGGCCGGGTCAAGATCAATGCCGTGCTGGGCGATCTGCGGCGCGAGATTGTGGTGAACCCGCATACCGGCGAAATCCTGCGCGACTATCAGACCGAAGTGAATCGCTTTGCCGGGCGGGGCAGCTCAGGCGAGACGGGCAGCAGCACCACGGTAACGCGCAGCACGCCGTCCAAGGGTGGCATCTCGGTGCCCGATATCGTGGACCGCAGCGGCGGATCGGATCGTCCTGACAGATCTGGCCCCGGGGCAGGCAACGGCGGGGCGGGCACGGCGTCCAGTGGCGGGGGCGAGACCGTCGGAGATGTGCCATGACGGGGCCGACCCCGGCACGGTTTCGCCGGTTTCTGACGCGCGGATCGGTCGGTATCGGGCTGCTGTTGGCGGTGCAGGGCCTCTGCGCCGCCGTGTTCATCCTCGATATCCTGTCCTCGCTGATCGGGTTCCGCGCCGCGCCGATCAGCTGGCAATTGCGCGAGATCGTCGAACTGGGCGCGGCTTTGGGCCTGCTGACCGGCCTCGGGCTGGGGGCCTATGCGCTGCGTCATGCGCTGGCCGAGCGCAACATGGCCGAAGCGCGGCTGCGCCGGGCCTCGGGGGCCTTTGCCGAGATCCTGAACGAGCGGTTCTGCGAATGGGGCCTGACCCCGGCCGAGCGCGACGTGGCGCTGTTTGCGATCAAGGGCCTGTCCACCGCCGAAATCGCCGCTTTGCGCGAAACCTCGGAAGGCACGGTCAAGGCGCAGACCAATGCGATCTACCGCAAGGCCAGCGTGACGGGGCGGCCGCAACTGCTCAGCCTGTTCATCGAGGAATTGATGCGCGACGATGGCCCGCTGCACAGCACCCCCGCCGAAGCGGCGAAGCCCCGCGCCGTGCCTCGCTCGGATGCGGCCTAGGCTTCGGCGTATAGCCGAAGTACGCTCATCGGAACCACATCCAGCGTGCGGATATGGGTGGCGGCCAGATTGACCTGCGGCGCAGCCCCTTCCTCATGCGCCTGCAGGAAGCGGCCCGCGCAGAGGCACCAACGATCCCCCGCCTTCAGCCCCTTGAAACCGTATTCCGGGCGCGGCGTCGACAGGTCATTGCCCAGATATTTCGACATCGCCAGAAATTCATCCGTCATCACCGCACAGACCGTATGCCGCCCGGCATCCGCATCGCCGGTATCGCAGCAGCCATTGCGCCAGAACCCGGTCACCGGCGCGGTGGAGCAGGTTTCCAGCGGTTGCCCCAGGACATTGACGGACGGGTCTTTCTCAGCCATCTGCGGCCTCCAGTGCTGCGGTCAGGGTGCGGAACATGGCGATATTCTGCGCCTCGACTCCCGCTGCGGTAAAGCCCTTGTCGGCGCCATTCGCGGCAATCACAACCCCCGCCGCGCGATTGACATAGATGAACTGGCCATAGACGCCCTGCGCCAGAAACTCGCCCGGCGCGGCCCCCTGCGGGATCCACCATTGATAGCCATAGCCCATCGCGCCCGGCGGGGTGACGGCCTGCGGCACGGTGGATTGCGCCACCCAATCGGCGGGCACGATCTGCCGCCCTTGCACCGCGCCATTGTTCAGGAACAGCAGGCCCATGCGGGCATAATCGCGCGTGATCAGATTGAGCCCGCCCAGCACGAAAGGTTGGCCAAGGCCATCGGTCAGATAATAGGGTTCCTCCTCCAGCCCCAGCGGCTGCACGATCCGCGTGGCCAGCAGATCGGCCAGCGGTTGCCCGGTGGCGCCAGCGATCACCATGCCCAGAACATGGGTGTCGATCGACACATATTGCCAGCTGTCGCCGGGGGGCGCCCGCCGTGCGGTAATGCCCGCCGTAAAGGCATCCATCGAGCCGCCAAGGCCCAGAACCCGGCCCATCTTGTTGATGTCGGACGAAAATTTCAGATAATCCTCGTCGAATTCCACACCTGCGGTCATATTGGCCACCTGCCGCACCGTGGCCCCGGCATAGGCAGACCCGGCGAGAGCCGGCGCATAGGCCTCGACCGGGCGGTCCAGATCAAGGGTGCCATCCGCAACCAGCGTGCCCATCAGCGCCGACAGAAAGCTTTTCGCCACCGACCAACTGATCCGCCGGTCCAGCGGGCCTGTGCCGAGGTAATAGCTTTCATGCCGCAATTGCCCGTCCTTGACGAGAACCAGCGCCGTGACCGACCGCTGCGCCACCCAATCCTGTGCTTCGGGCGGCAGCGCGAAGGGTGTGCCCGCAGGCAGGGGCAGGGGGGCGGCATCGCCCTTGGGCACCGGCACCGACAGGAAGGCCGCATCCATATGGCTGAAATTCTGCACGATGCGCCCGGTGTCAAACAGGGTCAGCACGGCGTGCAGCCGTGCCAGATCGTCACGTTTCCAGACGGCAAGGGCGGCAAGGATCAGGACAATGATCCCAAGGGCTTTGATGATGCGGCGCATGATGTCTCCTCTGCGCCCAACATAGCCTAGCGGAAGCGGTCTGCCAGCTTTTGCAACGCCGAGCGCGGGTCGGGTGACGCTTCCGTTGCGTCCGGGGCTGCCGGTTTGGCGGTGGCCGGGTCAGGTTTGGCGCGTGGTCCGGGCCGTTCGGTGCCGGTGGAGGACCGGGGCGGCGCGGTGCGCAGCGCCACCGCATTCAGGAAACGCGCGCCATCGCCATCGGCCAGCGCCGCCGCGCCGTCGGAAATGCCGCGCAGCAGATCCTCCAGCCAGTCCTGTTCGGACTTGGCAAAATCATGCAGCACATAACCCGCGACCGCATCCTTGTGCCCCGGATGACCTATGCCCAGCCGCACGCGGCCATAGGCCTCGCCGACATGCGCATGGATGGAGCGCAGGCCGTTATGCCCGGCATGGCCGCCGCCCTGTTTGACGCGGGCCTTGCCCGGGGCCAGATCCAGCTCGTCATGGAATACCACCAGATCGGCGGGCGTCAGCTTGTAGAAGCGCAGCGCCTCGCCCACGGCCTGCCCCGACAAGTTCATGAAGGTTTCGGGCTTCAGCAGGATCACCTTGTCGGCCCCCAGCCGCCCTTCGCAGAACAGCCCCTGAAAGCCGCGCTTCCACGGGCTGAACCCATGGTCCGCCGCGATGCGGTCCAGTGCCATGAAACCGATGTTATGTCGGTTGCCCGCATATTTCGCACCCGGATTGCCCAATCCTGTCCACAGCTTCATTGCGCCCTCATTGCCTCTTGACCCGCCCCGGTAATGCCCCGATTTTACGGGCAATGCCAGACAGCGCGCATCGTGCCAGCCATCCAGCCCCGAAACTGACTGCAAGGGATGTGCACATGTACCTCACCATGAACCGTTTCAAGGTCAAGCCGGGGCAAGAGGCGGCGTTCGAGGCGATCTGGCGCAGCCGCGACAGCTATCTGCCGCAGGTGCCGGGCTTTGTGTCCTTTCACCTGATGAAAGGGGCCAGCAGCCACAGCCACACGCTCTATGCCTCGCATACGCTGTGGCAGAGTGCGGCGGATTTCACCGCCTGGACCAAATCCGAGGCGTTTCGCGCCGCCCATCGCGGGGCGGGCAGCCATGGCGACATCTATGCCGGGCACCCGGAGCTGGAGTTGTTCGCCTCGGTCCAGGAGATCACCGCCTGATCGGTTGACTTCGCACCGCCGAGGTCCGAGTCTGCCGGGAAACGGAGGTCTTGGTGAAGGCGACGGTTGTCTGTTCGATGCGCAATGAAGGGCCGTTCCTTGTGGAATGGGTCTGCTGGTATCGGATGCTGGGCTTCACCGATCTGGTCATCGTCACCAATGATTGCACCGATCATTCGCCCGAGTTGCTGGACCATCTGGCGCGGGCGGGATGGGTGCATCACCTGCGCTCGGATGTGGTGCCGGGCGAAAAGGTGGTGGCGGCCAAGCTGAAACAGGCGCGTCGCCATCCGGCGGTGCGGCGGGCCGATTGGGTGCTGGTCTGTGATGTCGACGAATTTCTGGTGATCCATCGCGGCGCGGGCAAGCTGGCGGATCTGCTGGCCCCGCATCTGGCCGAGAGCGGGCCTGACATGCTGGCCATGGCGATCAACTGGCGCGTGTTCGGCACCTCGGGCATTGCAGAGTGGCAGGACGGGTTGACGCATCGGCAGTTTCGCCGCGCTGGGCCGACGCGCAACTGGATCTCGCGCTGGATCAAGGTCTTGCACCGGGCACCGCTGGCCTTCGGGGCCTTGGGCGAACATGGGCCGAAGCGGCTGTCCGCGGACAAGGCCGCGCCGCCCCTGCGGTTTGTGAACAGCGAAGGGGTGACGGTGCCCGACTGGTCGCCCGAAGGGCCTTATCTGCGCATGCTTCCCGCCGATCTGACCACGCATGAGGTGGCGCAGATGAACCATTACATGCTGCGGTCCGAAGAAAGCTGGGGCCTGAAACAGGGAACACCCTCGGCGGTACAGGGGGCGGATCGGTATAATGACAGCTATTACCGTTCGACCAACCGCAATGAGCTGCGGGATCTGTCGGCGCTGCGCCATGAGGCGGCGTTTGATCTGATCCATGCCGAAGCCATGGCCTTGCCCGGCGTGCGCCGCCTGCATCATCTGTGCTGCGCCGATTATGCGGCGCGGCTGTGCGACAAGGCCGGGCGCGCCGTGGAGACGGATGCGCGTTGGCGCTGGCACATGGCGCAGGCGGGCGAGGCCTGAGTCAGACCAAGCCCCAGCGCAAAGAAACCGATGCCCGCCAGCGCCGCCAACGGGATCAGCCACAGGCACAGCGCCACCAGCCCGGCACCGATGGCCCCGCGCCGGGCGCTGGTTGGCATATCGTGCAACTCTGCACCCAGCAGCGTCTCGGCATCTGCCACATGCGTCTTGCCCATGGCCCCATGCCGGCCGCTGCCGTGAAAGGCGGGCAGACCGGCCTTGGCCCCGGCCCCGCCCAAGGCGGCGGCCAGCAGCACGATCACCGGAAAGGGGGCCCCCAGCGCAAAGATCGCCAGAAAGGACAGCGCAGCGATGGCCAGCATCGTGGTGTTTTTCAGCGCGCGCCGCCCCAACTGCGGTGCATCAGCCAGCCGATATAGGTGGCCAATTGCTGGGCCTCGGGACCGCGCAGCACCATTCAGAAGTTCAGCGCGTGCAGGAACCGTGCATCACCGATCCATTTCTTTTCCTCCACCAGAATGCGGTGCATCACCGCAATCTGCCCCACAGGGCCGCCAAAGCTGAGCGCGGCAATGTGGGGCAGATTGGTGGCTTCGGCCAGACTGGGGTGGGCGTGCTTCTGGCGCATGTCGCTGACCTGTGTCGTGTGGGCATCTGTGGCAGCGCTATCAGAGGATTGCGGGGCGGTTTGTCAAAAGCGTGCCGGGTGGAGCGCTTGACATATGATTAGGCGATAAACTATATGCTGACTTATGATACTCCAGCAAAAACATACCGCCCTGTTGCAAGAGGCAGAGCGCCGTGGCGCGACCGGGATCGCGCCGTTGCGGCTGTGCCTTCAGATGCTGTCGCTGGCGACGGCGATAGATGACGATTGCGCCGCCCGGCTTGCGCCCTTCGGTCTGTCAGAAGGCAAGTTCGTGATGTTGTTTCTGTTGCAGGGGCAGGCCGAAGGGCTGTCTCCGCATGAATTGGCCGAACGGGCGGGCGTAAGCCGCGCTACCGTGACCGGGCTGCTCGACGGGCTGGAGCGGGACGGCTTTCTGGCCCGGCAAGGCGGGCTGGCTGATCGCCGCAAGATCCGGGTGCTGCTGTCTGCCAAAGGGGCGGCCATGGCGCAGGATCTGTTCGCGCGGCACACCACATGGATTTCGACGCTGTTTTCCGGCCTGTCCGAAACCGAACAGCAAACCCTGACCGGCCTTCTGGCCCGTGTCTGGCGCAACACCGATGCCGGCAAGGCCGCATCCTGACTCCCCAAGGCAACAAGGATTTTCCAATGCCCCATTACCTGACCGAGCTTTACAGCCCGAAACCCGCATGGCTGGCGCTGAGCCTGGCAGAGCGCCAAAGCTATTTCGCCAGCATCGCCGAAGGCATGGGGGCGCTGTCGGCCCTGGGTGTGGAACCCATCGCATTTGGCGAAACCGAGCCATCCATCCATCCCGCGCCGCAACAGTTCTTTTCGGTCTGGCGTCTGCCCGATGCCGAGGCGCAGGCGGCGCTGCTGTCGGGCATCGCCGCAACCGGCTGGCATGACTATTTCGACACGGTGAATGCGGCGGGCAAGGGCGTCGATTTTCCCGCACACCTGACCCAGCTTACCGGGGTCTGAAGCCCGGCAGTAGACATGAAAAAACGCGGCAGGAAGATCCTGCCGCGTTTTTGTTTTCCCGAATGGGAAATCTTACTCGTCTTCGCCTGCAACCAGACCCGTCGGGGCGGTCACATTGGCGATCACGAAGTTGCGCTCGATGGTCGGCTTTGCGCCTTTCGGCAGAACCACGTCGCTGATGTGGATCACGTCGCCGAAGGTCTTGCCGGTCAGGTCAACCACGATTTCGCTCGGGATGTCGGAGGCCAGAACTTCCAGCTCCACTTCCGGGCGCACCACGGTCAGCGTGCCGCCACGCTTCAGGCCGGGGCTTGCTTCGTGGTTGATGAAGGTGACGTGGATGAACAGGTTGATGCGGCTGTCATCGTGCAGGCGCATGAAGTCGATATGCGTCGGCAGGTCTTTCACGACGTCGCGCTGGACGCCACGGCAGACCACATGCACGTCGGGCTGGCCTTCAACCTTGAGGTTGATCAGCGTCGACAGGAAGCGGCCTGCTTTCAGGCGCTTCAGCAGCATGTTGTAGCCAAGGTTGATCGGCTGCGGCTCTTTGCCGTCGCCATAAACGATGCCGGGTACGTAGCCCTCACGACGAGCTTGACGAGCGGCCCCCTTGCCTGTCCCCGTCCGCACCACAGCCTGAAGATCCGGGATCTCGCGTGCCATAGGTATTCTCCATATATAAATCCGCCATCCTCCAAGGGTGCATGGCGCGACCGGGGGCCTATAGCGGGGAATCGCCTTGGGGGAAAGAGGAAATCGCGCGCGCCTGTCCCATCGCCTGTGCCAGATCGGCCAGATTGCGCGCCGCGAAGTGCCGCAGGATCACCGCTTCGGCCTCGACCATCGCCGCCGAGACGACATCGGCCATGGCCGCTTCGATGGCGCAGGTGCCATGCGGTGCGGGGGACAGAGGGGCTGCGTTCAGAAACGGCTCATCCAGCGCGCGGTAGATATCGGCCACGGTGATCGCTTCGGCCGGGCGGGCCAGCCGCCAGCCGCCGTGATGGCCCTTTTCCGATGTCAGCAGCCCGGCGCTGCGCAGCAGGCCGAACACCCGCCGCACCACAACCGCATGGGTCGCATGATGTGCGGCAATCTGCTCAGAGGTCTGCGCCACCTGCGGCCTCAGCGCCATATGCCCCAGCGCATGCAGGGCAAGGGACAGCTTGCTATTGCGTTTCATGTAACTATCTTTGTTGCGTGAGTCGAAATCAAAGCACAGAGGCCCCTTATGGCACAGAACATCCCCCGAACGACAGATGACACCCCGAAACCCACCGAATTGCTGGATGTGGCGGTGGTGGGCGGCAGTTTTGCCGGGCTGACCGCCGCGCTCTATCTTGCGCGGGGGCGCAAGCGCCTGGCGGTGATCGACGCGGGCGAGACCCGCAACCGCGCCGCCAGCAGCGCGCATGGCTTTCTGGGGCAGGATGGCCGCCCGCCTGCCGAGATCCGCGCCGCCGGGCTGCGTGATCTGCTGGCCTACCCCGAGGCGGTGCTGATCCCTGGCCATGTGACAACGATCCACGGTGGCCCCGACGATTTTACCCTGACGCTGGCAGACGGGGGCACGCTGCGGGCGCGCCGGGTGATCCTTGCCCATGGGATGCGGGACATCCTGCCCGATCTGCCGGGGCTGGCACAGATCTGGGGTCAGACCGCCTTTCAATGCCCCTATTGCCATGGCTATGAACTGGCGGGGCAGCCGACAGGCTTGCTGATGTCAGGCGCCAAAGTCGTGGAACACGCCCAGTTCCTGACCGATTGGGCCCCCGGCCTGACCGTGTTTGATCCCGATGCCAACGCCGAAGACATGGCCTCGCTTGCGGCGGCGGGCATCCCGGTGATCCAAAGCCCGGTGCAGCGGATCGAGGCCGAGGGTGCCCGGCTGCGCGCGCTGCATCTGGCGGATGGGCGGCGCATCCCGCTTGCGGTGCTGTATATGGTCAGCCGCGCCGAACCGGCGAGCGATCTGCCGCAGCAGCTTGGCTGCAAGATGGAGACCGGACCGCAAGGCCCCTATATCGCCACGGACATGATGAAGGCGACATCGGTGCCCGGCGTCTTTGCCGCAGGCGATCTTGCGCGCCCGGTGTTCGGCGCGGTGTTTGCGGCGGCAGATGGCGCGATGGCCGGGGTGGCGTGTCAGCGCAGTCTGGGACTCTCTGCGACATGATCTGTCGCCTGCGGGCATGACGGCGGGCCGGGGGCGGGCTAGCACGGGGCGATTGAAGGAGCCGACCATGCCCGCCCTGTCCCTGCTCAGAACGGCGCGCGCGCCTTTGGCCGCCTTTGCCGCGATGGGGGTACTCTGGGGCACATTCGCCGCCGTGCTGCCCGATCTGAAAGCGCAGCTTGGCGTGGGCGAGGCGCAACTGGGCCTGCTGATGCTGATGACGCCGCTGGCGGCGGTGACGGCCATGCTGCTGGCACCGGGGGTGGGGGTGGCCTTGGGGCGGGTGGCCCTGCCGCTGTCGGCGCTTGCCATGGCGGCGGCCTTTGTGCTGCCGGGGCAAGTGACGATGCTCTGGCTGTTTCCGCTGGCGATGATGGCGATGGGTGCGGCCACCGGCCTGACCGATGTGCTGATGAACGCCCGTGTCGCGGCGCTGGAAAGCAGCCGGAACCTGCATCTTATGAACCTGTGCCATGCCGCCTATTCCTTTGGATATGCCGGCGGCGCGCTGGCAACCGGCGTGCTGCGCGACGGGGCCTGGCCGCCGGGCTGGGTGATGGCGGCAGCGGCGCTGGCGGCCGGTCTGGTGGCGCTGCTGTGTTTCGAGGCGGATGGTACTATTCACGGGCTGGCCAGGCCGCAAGGGCAGGGGGCCGCCGGGCTGGGCCTTGTGCCGCTGATCGGCGGCGGCATCGTGCTGATCGCCTTTCTGACCGAAAACGCCGCCGAGAACTGGTCGGCGCTGCATATCGAAAAGACGCTTGGCGGCAGCCCGTCGGAAGGCGCGATGGGGCCTGCGGCGTTGGCGCTGACCATGGGATTTGCCCGTTTGGCGGGGCAGGGGCTGGTGGCGCGGCTCAATCCGTTCCGGTTGCTGATGGGCGGCGCGATGCTGTCGGCCTGCGGTGCCCTCGGCGCGGCGCTGGCCAGCACGCCGACCATGGCCTATGCAGGATTCATCGTGATGGGGCTCGGCTCTTCGGTGATCGCGCCCACCGCTTTTTCACTGGTGGGTCGGCTTGCCAATCCGGTAGCGCGTGCGCGTGCCGTGGCCCGCGCCACGCTTTATGGCTATTTCGGTTATTTCTTCGGCCCGCCGATGCTGGGCTTTCTGGCAGGCCTGTTCGGCCTGCGTGCCGCCTTTGTCTTTGCCGCCGCCATGTTGCTGCTGGTGCTGATCCTGTCGCCGCTGATGGCGCGGCAGAAGGCCTGAGCTTACACCCAATCGCCTTCAAAATCCTTGGGCACCAGCAGGTTGTGCCGCCCCAGCGCCGCCACGTCGCGTTCACCACACAGCGCCATGGTGATATCCAGCTCTTTCTTCAGGATCTCCAGCGCCATGGTGACACCGGCCTGACCCATCGCACCCAGACCGTAGATATAGCTGCGCCCAATCATGGTGGCATCGGCCCCCATCGCCAGCGCCTTCAGGATGTCCTGCCCAGACCGGATACCGCTGTCGAGCCAGATCTCGGTCTGTCCCTTTACCGCCGCCACGATGGACGGCAGGATGCGGATGGAGCTGAGCGCGCCGTCCAGTTGCCGCCCGCCATGGTTGGAGACGATAATGGCATCGGCCCCGAAATCGGCGGCACGCCGCGCGTCATCGGCATCAAGGATGCCTTTCAGGATCATCTTGCCGCCCCATTTTTCGCGCAGGCGGGCAATCTTGCCCCAGTCCAGCTGCGGGTCGAACTGTTCATTGGTCCAGCTGGTCAACGAGGACAGATCGCCCACGCCTTTGGCATGGCCGACAATATTGCCAAAGCTGCGGCGTCTGGTGCCCAGCATTCCCATGCACCAGGCCGGTTTGGTGGTCATGTTCACGATATTGGGCAGGGTCAGGCGGGGCGGGGCGGTCAGCCCGTTCTTCAGATCCTTGTGCCGCTGGCCCAGGATCTGCAAATCCAGCGTCAGCACCAGCGCCGAACAGCCCGCCGCCTTGGCACGCGCGATGATATTGTCGACAAACTCTTCGTCGCGCATCACATAAAGCTGGAACCAGAACGGCTTGCTGGTATGGGCCGCCACATCCTCGATCGAGCAGATCGACATGGTTGACAGGGTGAAGGGCACGCCAAAGGCCTCGGCGGCACGCGCGGCCTTGATCTCGCCATCTGCCGACTGCATCCCGGTCATCCCCACCGGCGCCAGCGCCACCGGCATCGCCACCGGCTGACCGATCATGGTTCCGGCGACAGAGCGGTTCGACATATCGACCGCAACCTTCTGGCGCAGGCGGATTTTTTGAAAATCCGTGGTGTTGTCGCGGAAGGTCTGCTCGGTATAGCTGCCGCTTTCGGCATAATCGTAGAACATCTTCGGGGCACGCTTGCGGTGCAGCCGTTTCAGATCGTCGATGCAGGCGATGACGGTCATGGCGTTCAAAACTCCCGATATTGGTTAGAATCCTTTACCAATCCTTGCGGATCAATGCAAGAACCAAGCCTCTGGCTTGCACTTTGTTCAAATACTCAAACAACAGCGCCGCACGGCTCCGGCCAAAAGGAAAAGCGCACCCGGAAGGATGCGCTTTCAGCAAGCCTGAGGGGCAGGGCTCAGGCCGAATGGGCCCCTGCCGCAAGGGCGGCCACATTGGCCAGCACCTCAGCCACGGGTTTACCCGCACCGATATCCTTGACGATGGCCGACCCCACCACACAGCCATCTGCAATCCCGGCGATGTCGCGGGCATTGTCGGGCGTGGTGATGCCAAAGCCGACGATGATCGGCAGATCGGTCTGCGCCTTGATGCGCTGCACCTCGGGGGCCACATCCGCCGCCTTCGCCGCCGCAGCGCCGGTGATGCCGGTGATCGAGACGTAATACACAAACCCGCTGGTATTCTGCAGCACCTTGGGCAGACGGGCATCATCGGTGGTGGGCGTGGCCAGCCGGATGAAGTTCAGCCCGGCGGCCTGCGCGGGCAGGCACAGCTCGCTGTCCTCTTCGGGCGGCAGATCGACCACGATCAGCCCGTCGATCCCGGCGGCCTGCGCCTCGGCCAGAAAACGGTCGACGCCGCGCGCATAGATCGGGTTGTAATAGCCCATCAGCACGATGGGCGTGCGGTCATCGCCCTTGCGGAATTCGGTCGCCATGGCCAGCACCTTGTCCATGGTCATGCCGCCTTCCAGCGCCCGCTGTCCGGCCAACTGGATCGTCGGCCCGTCCGCCATCGGATCGGTAAAGGGCATCCCCAGCTCGATCACATCGACCCCGGCCTCCGGCAGACCCTTCATCACGGCGAGCGATGTGGCCACATCCGGATCGCCACCCATGATATAGGCGACAAAGGCCTTTTTGCCCTCGACCTTCAGGGCTGCAAATTTGGCATCAATCCGGGTCATCGGGCATCCTCTCTGGCAGTTCCGCCCGGTGTGCAAAAAACCACGCTGAAAAGCAATGGGGCTTTGCCGTTCCGCAGGCCGATCCCGCCCTGGCCGCAAAGCCGCGCTTGCGATTCTTCCCCCCGCGCCCTAGAAGCCAAGCGGAATTTCGCAAAGGGGATCGCGGTCATGGGTTTCAAGATGGGCATTGTCGGCCTGCCGAATGTGGGCAAATCGACGCTCTTCAACGCGCTCACCCGCACGGCGGCGGCGCAGGCGGCCAATTTTCCCTTCTGCACCATCGAACCCAATGTGGGCGAAGTGGCGGTGCCCGATGCGCGGCTGGACAAACTTGCCGCCATTGCCGGCAGCAAACAGATCATCCCGACGCGGATGACCTTTGTTGATATCGCGGGCCTCGTGCGCGGTGCCTCGAAAGGCGAGGGTCTGGGCAACCAGTTCCTCGCCAATATCCGCGAATGCGACGCGATTGCCCATGTGCTGCGCTGTTTCGAGGATGGCGACATCACCCATGTCGAAGGCCGGATTGATCCCGTCGCCGATGCCGAAACCATCGAGACCGAGCTGATGCTGGCTGATATGGATTCGATCGAGCGGCGGCTGGCCAACCTCGCGCGCAAGCTCAAGGGCGGCGACAAGGACAGCCTCGATCAGGATCGCCTGCTGCGGCTGGCACAGGTGGCGCTGAACGAGGGCCGGCCCGCCCGCACCGTCACCGTGGCGGCGGATGACCGCAAGCAATGGGAGATGCTGCAACTGCTCACCTCCAAGCCGGTGCTCTATGTCTGCAACGTCGAGGAATCGAAGGCGTCGGAAGGCAACAGCCAGTCAGCGCGTGTGGCCGAAATGGCGGCACGGCAGGGCGCGGCCTCGGTGGTGATTTCGGCCAAGATCGAAGAAGAGATCAGCCAGCTTCCCGATGAGGAAGCGGTGATGTTCCTGGAGGAGATGGGCCTGCACGAAGCCGGTCTGGATCGCCTGATCCGCGCGGGATATCAGCTGCTTGGCCTGCAAACCTATTTCACCGTCGGCCCCAAGGAGGCCCGCGCCTGGACCATCACCAAAGGCACGCTCGCGCCGCAGGCGGCCGGCGTGATCCATGGCGATTTCGAGAAGGGCTTCATCCGCGCCGAAACCGTTGCCTATGATGATTACATCGCAGGCAAGGGCGAGGCGGGCGCTAAAGAGGCGGGCAAGTTCCGCGTGGAAGGCAAGACCTATGAGGTGAAGGACGGCGACGTTCTGCACTTCCTGTTCAACGGTTGATCTTTGGTGGCCCCTTTCGCACGGCGAGAGGGGCGCCGATCTGATCGCCGCGCTATCACATTTGATCAAACGCCTGATCCGCGCTAGCCTGCGCCACAAACGGAGGCCAGCCCCATGCGCATCGGTGAGATTTCCTTCTGGTATGCCGATATCGGCCTGCCGCCGCCGCGCCCGGCGCTGGCAGGCGACACCGAGGCCGACATCTGTATCATCGGTGCTGGATATACCGGCCTCTGGACCGCCTATTATCTGAAAAAGGCAAATCCAGCCCTGAATATCCTGATTGTCGAGCGGGAATTCGCAGGTTTTGGTGCGTCGGGCCGCAACGGCGGCTGGCTTACCGGCGGGTTCGCCTGGTCGCACGACCGGTATCTGCGCCATTCCAGCCCCGAAGCGGTGCGCGCCATGGTGCAGGCCATGGGCGGCACGGTGGAGGAGGTGATCCGCGTCTGCACAGCCGAAGGCATCGACGCTGACATCCTGCGCACCGATGAGCTGATGGTGGCTACCAACCCCGCCCAACGCGCGCGCATGCAGGCCGAAGCGCAGCACCGGCAAAGCTGGGGCGAGGATCGTGTGAGCCTGCTATCGCAGGCAGAACTCAGCGCGCGAATTCAGATCCCCGGCGCGCTTGCTGCGCTGCGGGTCGGGGGTGTCGCCCGTGTACAGCCCGCCAAACTGGTGCAGGGTCTCGCTCGCACAGTCGAAGCTCTGGGCGTGCGGATCGTCGAAGGCACCGCCGTCACCGCCTATGGCCCGGGTCAGGTGCAGACCGCGCAGGGCCGGGTGCGCGCGGCCATCGTGCTGCGCTGCACCGAAGGTTTCACCGCGGATCTGCCGGGCCATCACCGCGACTGGCTGCCGCTGAACTCCGCCCAGATCGTCACTGCCCCGCTGCCGCCCGAGATCTGGCAGAAGATCGGCTGGCAAGGCCATGAAATTCTGGGCGATTTCAACAATGCATATTGCTACTGCCAACGCACCCGCGAAGGCCGCATCACCGTGGGCGCGCGCGGCGTGCCCTATAAATACGGCTCGCGCACCGATACCGGCGGCGCGCCTGATGCCGAAACCATCCGCCGCCTGACCGCAATCCTGCACCGCCATTTTCCCGATGCCGTCGCCGTGCCGGTCGATCATGCCTGGTGTGGCGTGCTGGGCGTGCCGCGCGACTGGTGCGCCACCGTGGGCTTCACGCCCGAAACCGGGCTTGGCTTTGCGGGCGGCTATGTCGGGGTGGGTGTCAGCACTTCCAACCTCGCAGGCCGCACGTTGGCGGATCTTGCGCTGCGGCGCGCGACCGATCTGACCCGACTGCCCTGGGTCAATCACAAGGTCCGCAGATGGGAGCCAGAGCCGCTGCGCTGGCTGGGCGTGCAGGGCATGTATGCGCTGTTGAACCAGGCCGATGCCCGCGAACAGCGCCTCGGCATCCCGCTCTCGCGGCTGGCCCGTCTCGGCAACTGGCTGACCGGACGCTGACCGCCTGTTTGTTTCGGCGTGCAAATTTGACCCCCTAAGGCGGGGTATCGGCGTCCAATTTTGCCCCCCTTGAAGTTCTATCAGACCGTTCGTTGCGGGGCAGCGAACGGAGTGGGGGATGAAGCGAGTGGATACGATCGCGCGGGTCAGACGGGCCTACTATGTCCAGAAGTGGTCGGTGAAGAAGATCGTGCGGGAACTGCACGTGTCGCGGAATACCGTCCGGAAGATCCTGCGGTCTGACGAGACGGACTTCAGCTACGAGCGTGAGCGCCAGCCGATGCCGCGGATCGGGCCGTGGCAGGGACAGCTTGAGCAGTTCCTGTCGTCCAACGCGAACAAGCCGTCGCGGGAACGGCTGACGCTGATCCGCATCTTTGAAGAGTTGCGCGGGTTGGGCTACGAGGGCGGCTATGATGCCGTGCGCCGGTTCGCGAAGGGCTGGTCGCAGAACCGGGGCGCGGTGACGGCGGAAGCCTATGTGCCGCTCTACTATGCGCCCGGCGAGGCATACCAGTTCGACTGGAGCCATGAAGTCGTGGTGATCTCCGGCGTCACGGTGACGGTGAAGGTGGCGCACGTCCGGCTTTGCCACAGCCGGATGATGTTCGCCCGAGCCTACATGCGCGAGATCGAGCCATTGTCCGCCATTGGTCCGAGGACAATGGCGAGGGGAGATGGTGTTTGACGCCCATGACCGGGCCTTCGCCTTCTTCAAGGGCACCTGCACACGCGGCATCTACGACAGTGAGGCTTGGCCGCCATCGGTCCGAGGCCAGGCCGAACGAAGACGGCGGTGGAGGCGGTCTTCACCGGCAAGGAACGGCATTACAACCGTCGCTTCCTGCAGATGTGCAGCCATTACCTGGTCCAACCCGTTGCCTGCACCCCGGCGTCCGGCGGGGAGAAGGGTCAGGTCGAGAACCAGGTCGGGCTGGTGAGGGAACGGTTCTTTACGCCGCGCCTTGGAGTCAAAAGTCTGGACGAACTGAACGCCTGGCTGCTGGAAAAATGCGTGGCCTAAGCAAAGGCGCACCGCCATGTGGAAGAGACCGACAAGACGATCTGGGAGATGTTCGAGGCCGAGCGGCCCCACCTCGTTCCATACGTCGGCCGCTTCGATGACTTCCACAGCGTGCCAACCTCGGTATGGAATACCTGCACGGTGCGGTTCGACAACAACAAATACTCGGTCTTGGCGACTGCCGTCGGACGTCCCGTAGATGTGCATGCTTACGCCGAACGCATCGTCATCCGACAGGATGGCGTGGTGGTTGGGGAACATGCCCGCGCCTTCGGGCGTGGCCAGACGGTCTATGATCCGTGGCATTATGTGCCTGTGCTGGCACGCAAAACCCGGCGCGCTGCGTAATGGGGCTCCGTTCAAGGACTGGGTGCTTCCGCCCGCCATGGCTGCGATCCGGCGCAAGTTGAAGGGCAGCGATGATGGCAACCGGCAGATGGTCCATATCCTGAGTTGCGTGCCCGATGACGGGTTGCAAGCCCGAAGCCACCTGCCGGGAAGCCGTGGATCAGGGCGTCCATTCCGTGCCTGTCGTCATCAACATCCTCGCCCGACGACGTGACCCAACCCCGCCACCACTTCTACTCACCCCCACCGCGCTGCGCCTGACCCACGAACCCGTGGCCGATTGCGCTCGCTACGACAGCCTCAGGAGGACCAGCCGACATGGAACGCACCCAAATCTTAGACCTGATGGGCAGCCTCAAGCTCTACGGGATGCGCAGCGCCTATGAAGAGGTCATGGCCGCGGGCATCAAGCGCCAGCACGAACCGCCCCGCATCGTCGGTGACCTGCCGCAATCCGAGATCGCGGAGAAGCAGGCCAGATCGATCCACTACTAGATGACCGTCGCCAAACTGCCGCTGGTCAAGGATATCGAAGAGTTCGACTTCACCGGCACTCCGATCAACGAGGGGCTGGTTCGGGAACTGGCCACCGGCAGCTTCGTCGCGGACCAGCGCAATGTCGTCCTCATCGGCGGCACTGGCACCGGCAAGATCCACCTCGCAATCGCCATTGCCCGTGCGCTCATCCGCAATAGCACCCGCGGCCGCTTTTACAACGTCGTCGATCTGGTGAACCAGCTTGAAACCGAGACTCGCGGCGGCAAACAGGGACGGCTGGCCGATTACATGACCCGCCTCGACTTTGTAATCCTCGAGGAACTCGGCTATCTGCCCTTTGCGCAATCCGGCGGACAGCTGCTCTTCCACCTGATCAGCCGCCTCTACGAACGCACCTCCATCATCGTCACAACCAACCTGGCCTTCGGCGAATGGCCGACCGTCTTCGGCGACGCAAAGATGACCACGGCGCTCCTCGACCGCCTGACCCATCACTGCGAGATCGTTGAGACCGGCAACGAGTCATGGCGCTTCAAAAACCGCGCCTGACCCTGATCAGGGCCTGACCCGCCTCCACTCTGTGATAAGTTCCGCCGACTCAGGCCCTGATCTCGACGCAGCATAGGGGGGTCAATTTTGGACGCCGATATGGAGTGAACCCCTCGGGCTGGACCATAGGGGTGCCATCTGAGCTAAGCCGCCTTTTGGGCGAATAGGGTTTCGAATTCCTCGGGGGTTCGGTAGCCGAGGGCGGAGTGCAGTCTCTTCGAGTTGTAAACCTGCTCGATGAATTTGGGCAAGCGGGCCGCGACGTCGGCGAAGGTTTCGTATCCGGCCCTGTAGACTTCCTCGACCTTCAGCGTCTTCATGAAGCTTTCGGCCTGTGCGTTGTGATAGGGGTTTCCGACGCTGCTCATGGAACCGCGCAGACCTGCGGCCTGAAGAGCATCGCGATAGGTTTGAGATGCGTATTGGCAACCCCTATCCGTATGATGGAGACAGCCTTCGGGAGGGTTTCGGTTGGCCACGGCCGAGTGCAGAGCCGCAAGTGCCAAGGGCGTGTCGAGACGCTGCGACAGCGCATAACCGACAACTTTGCGGCTGCAGGCATCCAGAATGACCGCCAGATAGCAGAACCCTGTCGCAACGCGGATGTAGGTGAAGTCTGCGACCCAAACCCTGTCCGGGTGATCAGGGATGATGTTGCCGTAAAGGTTCGGGAATATTGGGGAATCGTGCCTGCTGTCCGTCGTTCTGACAAAGCGCCTGCGGGGTTTGATGCCAAGTCCCGCCTCCCGCATCACCCGTGCTATCCTCTTGTGATTGACTACAAACCCGTGGCGACGAAGCTCATGGGTCACGCGGCGGTAGCCGTAGCATGGCAGTTCATCCTGGATGTCTTCGATGATGGCCGTGAGTTCAGCGTCTGTAAGCCCTTCGGCCTTGGCGGCGGGGCGGTAATAATAGGTGCTGCGAGGCAGGTTCATGGCTTTGCACCCCCGCCTGATGGAGCAGGTGCGGGGCCGCTGATCACGAAGGACTTCTCGCTGTTGTTGGCGGTCGGCATCCGCGGTGTTTTTTTGGCAAGATCCAGCTCCATCGTGAGCTGGCCCACCTTGCGCTCGAGGGCTGCGATGCGGGCCTCGTATTCGGCGATGACGCTGGCTTCGGCCTCCTCGTCCGTCAGCTCGCCACGGTCGAACTGGGTCAGCCAAAGCTGGATGAGGTTGGCAGAGATGTTATGGCTGCGTTGCGCATCGCGTCGCCCGATGACGCCGGCCCGGATATCTTGGCAGAGCTGCAGCTTGAATGCGGTCGAATGTCGACGGTAGGGACCTCGTGATGTCATGAGCCTTCTCCAAACAAGGCCCGTTCAGCGTATCAGATCTTCAGGCTCCTGTGGTCCAGCCCGAGGGGTTCACTCCAATAAGGGGTCAAGTTTGCAAGCCGATTGACAATCACCTGTTTGCACTTTGTAAAAATACTCATCTTCTGCGGCCAGCTTGCCCAACCTAGGGCGCTCTGCGCCAGAGCCGCCCCTGCGGCCGCAGGTCTGCGGGGCTCGATGCCCCGCAGACCTGCCCCTGCTCAGCCGGTTGTCAGCAGATAGCTGCGGCTGGCGCTGTCAAAGCCGGTGATGCGCTGGCCTTGGGCAAAGGCCTGTTGCAAGGTGGCGCGGTTTTCCAGACGGGCGGCGCGCGCCGCTGCCGGGTCCGCGTGCAACAAGGCCCCAAAATCGGCGGGCACGGCCACCCGCGCGGCGGGATCTGTCGGATAGGGCAGTGGCGCGCCTGCGGCACAGGCCACAACGCGCGGGCTGTCCAGAAACCAGTCCGCCATCAGGCGGTCGGACGGCGCACCTTTGTTGATGCCCTCCATCGCGCCATAATAATCCGGCAGATAGGTCGAGGCCTGCGCCCCCAGCCGATGAATGTTCAGCGTCGCATTGGGCAGGCGCAGCGGGTCATAGGTCCAGCGCACATGGCGGATGTCGCGCGCCAGACACCAGTCACGCTGATACCATTTCAGCCGCACCCCCAGCCCCAGCCCGCGCGCCGCTTCCAGCACGGCCAGCCGGTGCGAATGCTGCACGCCGGGCGTGGCGGTTGGAAAACCGAACACATAACCCAGCATCTGCCCGTCGCGGAACGCCCCCGCTACCAGCCCGCCTTCATGCTGCATGACCATCATCAGATCGGCAGGGTCTTCCTTGTCGCCTTCGCCCCAGACGGCGCGTTGCAGCTCTTCTGCGGTGCGGAACTCCGCCATGCCGTCCAGATCGCGGAAGGTGATCTCGCTCATGGCCGGAACACCTCGGGCGCGTCCGAGACCGTGGCGAGGAACGCCTGATCCAGCGTCACGCCCAAGCCCGGCCCTTCCAGCGGCACCGGCATCCGGCCTGCCACGGTTTCCAGCTTCTGCTCCACGATGTCGCGGTGGAAATAGCGGCTGGCCGAGGACACATCGCCGGGTTTGGTGAAGTTCGGCAGGGTGGACAGGTGGATGTTATGGGCGCGGCCCACGCCGCTTTCCAACATGCCGCCACACCAGACCGGCACATTGAAGGCGGCGCACAGATCATGGATGCGCAGGCTGTCCAGATAACCGCCCGACCGCCCGACCTTGATATTGATCACCCGCGCTGCATCGCTTTGCAGCGCCTTGCGCGCCTCTTGCACGCCCTTGATGCTTTCATCGAGGCAGATCGGCGTGGCAATGCGCTGTTGCAGGGTGGCATGGTCGTGGATGTCATTCCAGGCCAGCGGTTGTTCGATATAGTCAAGATCGAAGGCATCCAACCGGCCCAGTAGCGCCGTATCGGCGAGCGTATAGCAGGAATTTGCATCTACCGTCAGATGCGCATCGGGGAAGGCCGCGCGCACCGCGCGCACCAGCGTCAGGTCATGGCCCGGCATGATCTTCAGCTTGATGCGTTTGTAGCCTTGCTCCAGATGGCTGCCGACCCGTTCGACCGTGCTGTCGATCGGACCGATGCCCAGCGACACGCCGACATCTACCGCGTCGCCCGCGCCGCCCAGTACCGTCTGCAACGGCAGGTTCAGCGATTTGGCCCAGAGATCCCAGAACGCCATTTCCAGCGTCGCCCGTGCCATCTGATGCCCGCGCCACGGCGCCAGCACCGGCGCCAGCGCCTGCGGGTTGGCAAAGCTTTTGCCGACCACCGCGGGGATCAGAACATCGCGCAGCAGCGCCAGCGTGCCGGGCAGCGATTCATCCAGATAATCGGGCAGCGGGTCCATCACGCCTTCGGCAAACCCTTCGATCCCATCGGCGCGCAGCACCAGAAGCGGGAAGAGCTTCTCATACATCGTGCCGGTGGAGATGGTGAAAGGCGTGATTAGCGGCAGGCGCACGAGGCGGAGTTCGGCGCTGTCGATCCTGAGGGGCATGGGGAACCTGCTGGTGGTTATATTTTGGGCAGAGCCTCTGCCAAGGCTGGCGGAAGGTCAAGCCAGCCCGGCAGAATTGACCAAGATCAAGGCAAATCGCCGGAAGCGGGCGCATTCTGCAGGTGGACGCGCGTCCGGATCGAGAGGTTTCAAATGACCCGTCTGATGATGGTTATCTTTTCCATGGCGTCGACCACCCTGATGGGGGTGGGGATCGTGGTGGCGCTGACCACCGGGCACGACACCCTGCAACCGATCCTGCTGGCGGCAGCGCTTGGTTTTGTGGCGGCGGTGCCGGTCAGCTGGCTGGTGGCGCGGGCACTGGCCTGACAGCGGGGGTCAGCTGTTGAGGAACACGCGCAGGGTATCTTCAAACTCGCGCGGCTTGTCGGCGTGCAGCCAGTGCCCGGCCCCGGCCAGCTTTGCAAAGAGGGCATTGGGGAACAGCGGGCGGATCAGCGCGCGATGCTCTGGCTTGACATAGGGGCTTTCGCTGCCGGTCAGGAACAGCACCGGGCCATCGAACTGGCCCGTCGGCGCAGGCCAGCCGACAATTCTGGCCATATCGGCGGCCAGCACATCAAGGTTGAGCCGCCAGCGCGGCCCGCCCTCGGCCTTGAGGTCCAGCGATTGCAGAAAAAATGCCCGCAGCGGCGCTTCCGGCACGAAGGCGGCAAGGCGGCGGTCGGCCTCGGCGCGGGTGGTCAGATCGGTCAGATCCATCGCCTTCATCGCGGTGATGTATTGCGTCTGGTCATGCGCATAGGCCACCGGGGCAATATCGGCCACCACCAGACGGCGCACGGCCTCGGGATGGGCAAGGGCCAGCATCATGGACGCCTTGCCGCCCATGGAATGACCAACCACATCGGCCTGCCCACCGGCGGCGGCAATCACCTCGGCCAGATCGACAGCAAGCTCGGGGTAGGTATGGCTGGGCATCCACGGGCTTTCGCCATGATTGCGCATGTCCACCGTCAGCACATTGCGCGTGTCCGACAGCCGCTTGGCAATCACGTTCCAGTTGCGGGCCGACCCATAAAGCCCATGCGCAATCAGCAGGGGCGGCAGGTCAGAGGGCGTGGTGGCGGGGTGGTGGACAGTGTTCAGCATGAAACAGGTTTAGCCTCCCGCACGCGGCACGGCCAGAGGTGTTGAAGCGCCCCGCGCTGCGGCGTAAGCTTCGGGCAACGAAAAACCGGGGCAGGGACAATGGGCGCGATCACCATACAGCAGATGGCCGACCGCGTGGCGGGCCTGATGGAGGACCGGCTGCGCATCCGGGGCAATGGTCTGGCTGACAAGCTGGGCCGGGGCGGCGGGCGGCTGCCGCGCAAGGTGCGGGCGGCAGCAGGTCGGCTGGCCGAAGCCGCGCATATGTCGCAGAACCCGAAACTGCTGTTGCAGGTGGACGAGGGCGAGGTGGCCGAAGCCTATGACATCTGCGTGCGGTATCTCGCGCCGCTTGGGGCCGCCGCGCGGCGCAAGGGCCTGCTGATGGGCATGGCGGCGCAGATCACCTTCGGCTTTCTGGTGCTGGCGGCCGGGGTTCTGCTGGTGCTGAAATGGCGTGGGCTGGTCTGAGTGCGGCGCGGCTGACCAAGGTCACAGTGACGAAGGCCACATAGAGCAGCAGATACCACGCCCCCAGTTTGCCAAAGCTGACCCATTGGCCGGGGATCTGCCCGGAATAGAGCCAGGTGCCGGTGGCGGTGCCGATATTCTCGGCCACCCAGAGCGCAAGGCTCGACAGAAAGGCGGCAAGCGGCAGCGGCATCCACCAGTCGCGGTCCGAGATGCGGAACCAGACGCGGGTGCGGGCAAACAGCAGCAGCGAGGCCGCAAACAGCCCCAGCCGGATATCCGGCACAAAGTGATGCGCAAAGAAATTGACATAGATGGCACTGGCAAACAGCACCGTCAGCCAGAATGGCGGGTAGGGGGCAAAGCGCATGTCAAAGATGCGGATCACCCGCGCCATATAGCTGCCGACCGAGGCATACATGAACCCTGAGAACAGCGGCACGCCCAGCAGCTTCAACACGGCGGGTTCGGGATAACTCCAGCTGCCCGCGCCGACCTTGAACCATTCCATCGCCGTGCCGGTCAGATGAAACAGCAGGATCACCCGCGCCTCTTCCCAGGTTTCCAGCCGCGCCCACAGAAACAGTGCCTGCGTGGCGATGGCAAACAGGAACAGCGCATCATAGCGGTGCAGCGGCCAGTCCGGTTGCCAGACCGCGCGGCTGATCAGAATGGCCGCCAGCAGCAGCCCGCCGAACAGGCAGGCCCAACCCTGTTTCAGCACGAACATGGTGATTTCGGCCAACCCATAGGGCAGGCGCGCGCGTGCCCAATCGCCAAGGCGGCGTTCGATCCGGGTCGAGTGCGGGGCGTGGGACATGGAGGATATGGGGCCGGGCAAACGCCGGCGCCTCTCTTGCAAGGAAAAAGGCCCCGCATCGCGGGGCCTTTCGGGATCAGAGCGTCGGGTAGAGCGGGAATTTGGCGCAAAGGTCTGCGACCTTGGCCTTCACCGCAGCTTCGACCTCGGCATTGCCGTCTTCACCATTTGCAGCCAGACCGTCGACCACTTCGGTGATCCACTGGCCGATCAGGCGGAATTCAGCCTCGCCAAAACCACGGGTCGTCCCGGCCGGGGTGCCAAGGCGCACGCCCGAGGTGACGGTCGGCTTTTCCGGGTCAAACGGGATGCCGTTCTTGTTGCAGGTGATATGCGCCCGGCCAAGTGCCTTTTCGGTCGCATTGCCCTTCACGCCTTTCGGGCGCAGGTCCACCAGCATCACATGGGTATCGGTGCCGCCGGTGACGATATCGAGGCCCCCTTTCATCAGCTCATCGGCCAGCGCCTGCGCGTTCTTGATGACCTGTGCCGCATAGTCCTTGAACTCGGGGCGCAGCGCCTCGCCAAAGGCCACGGCCTTGGCGGCGATCACATGCATCAGCGGACCGCCCTGAATGCCCGGGAAGATCGCCGAATTCACCTTTTTGGCGATCTCTTCGTTATTGGTCAGGATCATGCCGCCACGCGGGCCGCGCAGGGTTTTATGCGTGGTGGTGGTGGCGACATCGGCATAGGGGAAGGGCGAGGGGTGCTGGCCACCGGCCACCAGACCGGCGAAATGCGCCATGTCCACCATGAGGTAGGCACCAACCTTGTCGGCAATCGCGCGGAAGCGGGCAAAGTCGATCTGGCGCGGCACAGCAGAGCCACCGGCGATGATCAGCTTGGGCTGATGTTCCACTGCAAGCGCCTCAAGCTGATCATAGTCGATCAGGCTGTCTTGCTGGCGCACGCCATATTTGATCGCGTTGAACCATTTGCCGGACTGGTTCGGGGCCGCCCCATGCGTCAGGTGCCCGCCCGAGGCGAGATCCATGCCCAGAATGGTGTCGCCGGGTTTGATCAGCGCCTGAAACACGCCCTGATTGGCCTGGCTGCCGGAGTTGGGCTGCACATTGGCAAAGGCACAGCCAAACAGCTGTTTGGCCCGCTCGATTGCCAGATTCTCGGCCACATCGACGAACTGGCAGCCGCCATAATACCGCTTGCCCGGATAGCCTTCGGCATATTTGTTGGTCATCACCGACCCCTGCGCTTCCATCACGGCGCGCGAGACGATGTTTTCCGAGGCGATCAGCTCGATCTCGTCGCGCTGGCGGCCGAGTTCCGAGGTGATCGAACCGAACAGTTCGGGATCACGGGTGGCGAGGGCTTCGGTGAAGAAACCGGAATCGCGGCTGGCAGTCATGGGCGTCTCCTGTTGGGAAGTCGTATTCGCGGCCATTTAGACCATGCCCCCTGCGACAGGGAAGGGCAGAAACCGACATCGCGCCGGATTCAAGCGAAGTGCGTGTAGCGTATCGGAAACTTTTTGTCTGCGAACAGGCCGGGCGAGGGGTTGAGTTTGCCCGGCGCGCAGCCCAAGACTGGCGCGCAAGGACAAGGAAGGACATGCCCCATGCGCATCGGATTCCGGGCCAGCAACGCCCCCGCCGCCCAACAGGCCTTGGCAGAGCTGACCGCCCGTCACGGCGACGTTCCGGTGCAGAAGGCCGAGGTGATCGTGGCGCTGGGGGGCGACGGGTTCATGCTGCAAACCCTGCATGAAACCCAAAGTCTGGAACTGCCGGTTTACGGCATGAACTGTGGCACAATCGGCTTTTTGATGAATATCTACGCCGAAACCGGGCTGGAACAGCGCTTGGCAGTGGCCGAAGAAGAGGTGATCAACCCTTTGGCCATGCACGCGGTCACGGCATCGGGGCGCGAATACCGGGCGCTGGCGATCAATGAGGTCAGCCTGCTGCGCGCAGGGCCGCAGGCGGCAAAGCTGCGCATTTCTGTGGATGGGCGGGAGCGGATGCCGGAGCTGGTCTGTGACGGCGCGCTGCTTTGCACCCCTGCGGGATCGACGGCCTATAACTATTCGGCGCATGGCCCGATTCTGCCGATCGGGTCGGACGTGCTGGCGCTGACCGCGATGGCGGCGTTCCGGCCCCGGCGCTGGCGCGGGGCCTTGCTGCCCAAAACCGCCACGGTGCGCTTTGATGTGCTGGAGCCTGCCAAACGCCCGGTGATGGCGGATGCGGATGGCCGGTCGTTCCGCGATGTGCTGAGTGTCGAGATCCGTTCGGAACCGACGGTGCGCCACCGGATCCTGTTCGACCCCGGTCATGGTCTGGAAGAACGCCTGACGCATGAGCAGTTCATCTGAACCGCAACCGCCGACCGCCCGGCGATTATTCCGGCCCGGCAAGGGGATCCCCTGCCGGGCCGCTGTGCAAACTTAGCCGCGAGCGAGACCCAGAGCCTGCAAGGCCGTGCGGATTTCATCCAGAACCGCCGGATCGTCGATGGTCGCGGGCAGTTTGAACGGTGCGTCATCCGCGATCTTCACCATGGTGGAGCGCAGGATCTTGCCCGAGCGTGTTTTGGGCAGGCGGTCGACCACGCAGGCACGCTTGAAATCAGCGACGGGGCCGATCTTTTCGCGCATCAGGCTGACACATTCCTTGACCACATCGGCATGATCGCGGCCCGAGCCTTTGTTGAGGCACAGGAACCCCAGCGGCGACTGCCCTTTCAACGCATCCGCCACACCGATCACCGCACATTCCGCGACATCGGGATGGCCTGCCAGCACCTCTTCCATCGCGCCGGTCGACAGGCGGTGGCCCGCGACGTTGATCACGTCATCGGTGCGCGCCATGATGTAAAGATAGCCGTCCTCGTCGATATAACCCGCATCGCCGGTTTCATAATAGCCGGGGAAATGGCTGAGATAGGCCTTCTGGAACCGCTCTGGTGCATTCCACAGCGTCGGCAGGGTGCCGGGCGGCAGCGGCAGCTTGATTGCAATCGCGCCCAGCGTGCCCGAGGACACCGGATGCCCGCCTTCGTCCAGCACCTGCACATCATAGCCCGGCATCGGCACAGAGGGGCTGCCCAGCTTGACCGGCAGCTCTTCGATGCCCAGCGGGTTTGCGGCAATCGGCCAGCCGGTTTCGGTCTGCCACCAATGGTCGATCACCGGCACCTTCAGATGGCGCTGGGCCCATTGGATCGTATCTGGATCGGCGCGCTCTCCGGCCAGATAGAGCGCAAACAGGCCCTTCAGATCGTAATTGCGGATCAGCAGCCCTTCCGGGTCATCGCGCTTGATGGCGCGCAGTGCAGTGGGGGCGGTGAAGAAGCTTTTGACCTTATGCTCGCTGATCACTCGCCAGAAGGTGCCTGCATCCGGCGTGCCGACCGGCTTGCCCTCGAACACCAGTGTGGTGCAGCCCGCAATCAGCGGGCCATAGCAGATATAGCTGTGCCCCACGACCCAGCCCACATCCGAGGCGGCCCAGAACACATCGCCCACGCCCACGTTGAAAATGGCGCGCATCGACCAGTTCAGCGCCACCAGATGCCCGGCGGTGGCCCGCACCACGCCTTTCGGCGCGCCGGTGGTGCCGGAAGTATAGAGGATATAGGCGGGGTGGTTGCCGTCGACCGGCACGCAATCGGCAGGCTCCACCCCATACTGGAAGGTATGCCAGGCCACATCACGGCCCTCGATCAGCTTGGCAACCTCTTGTTCGCGCTGGAAGATCACGCAGAAATCCGGCTTGTGGTCGGCCAGTTCGATCGCGCCATCCAGCAGCGGCTTGTAATGCACCACGCGGTTCGGTTCGATCCCGCAGGAGGCGGCAATGATTGCCTTGGGTTTGCAGTCGTCGATCCGCACCGCCAGCTCATTGGCGGCAAACCCGCCGAACACCACCGAATGAACGGCACCGAGCCGGGCGCAGGCCAGCATCGCTTCCAGCGCTTCGGGCACCATCGGCATATAGATGATGACCCGGTCGCCCTTTTCCACGCCCTTGGCGCGCAGCGCCCCGGCGAGGGTGGACACACGCGTCAGCAGTTCGGCATAGGTGATGCCATGTTTGGTATGGGTCACCGGGCTGTCATGGATGATCGCCAGCTGATCGCCGCGCCCGGCCAGAACATGGCGGTCCACCGCGTTCCAGCAGGCATTCACCTGCGCATCGGTATACCATTCATACAGCGGCGCCTGATCGGCATTCAGCGCGCGGGAAGGGTGCTTGATCCAGTCGATGCCGCCTGCGGCCTTCATCCAGAACCCCTCGGGATCTGCCTTCCAGCCATCATAGATTTCTGCATAAGCGCCACTGTATGCCATTGTATGCCTCCTCCTCCGACTTGCTGCGTTGTTACGCGACGGCGGGTGAGTCTCGCAACGCTGTTACCGGTCACGGAACGGCGCTGGGGCAGAATAATTTGCAATTTATGCGGATGTGGATTGGCAAACTTTTGCAAAGTTGCGCGATATGCCAATAATTCAACGCAGTCAGGCCGGGTTTGCAAAGTTTATGCAGTTTGCAGCCTGTGGTGCGGGCGCTGATTCCCCCGGGGCAACAGGGCCACGCAACGCGCGGCCCTGTGCTGTGCTTTACCCGTAATGGGCGACGGGCGTGCCGGCCAAAGCCGAGATGTTCAGCAGCCCGCGCGCCGTGATCGACGGCGTGACGATATGCGCCCGGTTGCCCATGCCCATCAGGATCGGCCCGACCTCAAGCCCGCCCGCTTTCATCTTGAGCATGTTGCGCGCGGCATTCGCGGCATCGGTATAGGCGAACACCAGAATATTCGCGGCCCCCTGCAGGCGCGATTCGGGGAACATGCGGGCGCGCAGCTCGGTGTCGAGTGCGGCATCCACGCTCATTTCACCCTCATAGATGAAATCACGGGGCGTGCTGTCGAGGATCTCCAGCGCCGCGCGCATCCGGCGGCCCGAATCCGTCTCAAGATTGCCGAAGTTGGAATGCGAGCACAGCGCCACTTTCGGGGTCACGCCAAAGCGTTTGGCATGGCGCGCGGCCCCCAGAATGGTCAGCGCGATCTGTTCGGGCGTTGGCACCGGGTTGACCTGCGTATCCGCGATGAACAGCGGCCCATCCTCAAGGATCATCAGGCTGAGCGCGCCATGCGGGCTGAGCCCGTCGCGCCCCAGAACTTGCGAGATATAGTTCAGGTGCCACAGATACTGACCGAAGGTGCCGCAGATCATGCTGTCGGCATCGCCGCGATGCACGGCAATGGCGGCAATCGCCGTGGTATTGGTGCGCAGCACGGCCCGGGCAATATCGGGCGACACGCCGCGCCGCGCCATCAGCTCGTGATAGCTCGACCAGTAATCGCGATAGCGGCGGTCGCTTTCGGGGTTCACGATCTCGAAATCCCGCTCGGGGCGGATCGGCAGGCCCGCGCGTTCGCAGCGGGTGGCAATCACATCCGGGCGGCCGATCAGGATCGGCTTGTCGGTGGTTTCTTCCAGCATCGCATTTGCGGCGCGCAGCACCCGTTCATCCTCGCCTTCGGCAAAGATGATGCGGCGGGTGACCTGACGCGCGGCCTCGAACACAGGGCGCATGATCAGCGCCGATTTGAACACCGAGCCGTTGAGCTTTTCGCGGTAAGCGGCCAGATCTTCAATCGCGCGGGTGGCCACACCCGTTTCCATCGCCGCCTTGGCCACGGCCGAGGCAACAACGCCGATCAGGCGCGGATCGAAGGGTTTCGGGATCAGGTAATCCGGCCCGAAGGTCAGTTGCTCGCCCTTGTAGGCGGCGGCGGCCTCGGCGCTGGTGGTGGCGCGGGCGAGCGCCGCAATCCCGTCGATACAGGCCAGCTGCATCGCATCATTGATCTGCGTCGCGCCCACATCCAGCGCGCCGCGGAAGATGAAGGGGAAACACAGCACGTTGTTGACCTGATTGGGAAAATCAGACCGGCCTGTGGCGATGATCGCATCGGGGGCCACGCTGCGCACGGCATCGGGCAGGATCTCTGGCGTCGGGTTGGCCAGTGCGAAGATGATCGGGGCAGGGGCCATGCGCGACACCATCTCGGGCGTCAGCACACCGGGGCCGGACAGGCCGAGGAACAGATCCGCGCCGTCGATCACATCCGACAGGCTGCGCTTGTCCGATGCCTGCGCATAGGCCGCCTTCTGCGGGTTCATATCCTCGGCGCGGCCTTCATAGACCAGCCCGTGAATGTCGCAGAGCCAGACATTCTCGCGCTTCACCCCCAGTTTCAGCAGCATGTTCAGGCAGGCAATGCCCGCCGCGCCACCGCCGGTGGAGACGATCTTGATGTCCTCGAACCGCTTGCCCGCCACATGCAGCGCATTGGTTGCCGCCGCGCCGACCACGATGGCGGTGCCGTGCTGGTCATCGTGAAAGACCGGAATGTTCATCCGCTCGCGGCACAGTTTTTCGACGATGAAACAGTCGGGGGCCTTGATGTCCTCAAGGTTGATCGCACCAAAGGTCGGCTCCAGGGCGCAGACGATATCGGCCAGCTTGTGCGGGTCTGGTTCATTCAGTTCAATATCGAAGCAATCGATATTGGCGAATTTCTTGAACAGGACGGCCTTGCCCTCCATCACCGGCTTGGAGGCCAGCGCACCGATATTGCCAAGCCCCAGAACGGCGGTGCCATTGGTGACGACCGCGACCAGATTTCCCCTTGCCGTATAACGGCTTGCCGTGGCGGGATCGGCCTTGATCTCAAGGCAGGCCTCGGCCACGCCGGGGCTATAGGCGCGGCTCAGATCGCGGCCATTGGCCAGCGGTTTCGTCGCGCGGATCTCAAGCTTTCCGGGCTTGGGAAATTCGTGATAATCCAGCGCCGCCTGACGGGCGTTATCCTGCCGTGCTTCTTCCATATCATCCTCCCGGAAATTTGGTTTACCCTTAAACCACTCTCAAAATCACGCAAGCCTGATTGCGCCAACAGCATCTTTTGCCAAAGCTTGCAAATCATCCGTCCCCTCGGCACTCTGCGCCAATTCGGGGGAAGGAAACAATGACGGAAAGCCGCAATAGCGCCCGCGCCGAAATGCGCCTGCCCAGCCAGGATCTGCGCGCGGATCTGGCGTTCTTCACCCGCACGCTCGGCTTCCGGCTCGACACGATCTACCCGGCGGACAATCCCGAAGTGGCGGTGCTGTCGGGCCATGGGCTGCGGCTGCGGCTTCAGGTCGGCGCGACAGAGGCCCCCGGCACCCTGCGCCTTCTGACTGACGCGCCGGATGAGGTGGCCGCAGGCGCGCGGCTGCTGACCGCGCCCAATGGCACGCGGGTCGAGATTGACGATCTGAACCCGCCACTGGTGCTGCCGCCGACCGAACATGCCTTTCTGGTGCGGCGTCTGGCCGATCAGGCCCCGTGGATCATTGGCCGCGCCGGGATGCACTACCGCGACCTTGTGCCGTCGCGTCTGGGCGGGGCGGTGATTGCCAGCCATATCCGCATCCCTGATGGTGGCCCGGTGCCCGATATGGTGCATTACCACAAGGTCGGCTTTCAACTCATCTTCTGCATCAAGGGTTGGGTGGATGTGGTCTATGAGGACCAGGGGCCGAAAATCCGCCTGACTGCCGGGAATTGTTTCATCCAGCCACCCGAGATCCGCCATCGGGTGCTGGAAGCCTCGGACGGGATCGAGGTCATCGAGATTGGCGTGCCCGCCGAGCATGTGACCGAAATCGACCATGAGATGACCCTGCCGACGCCGCATCTGCGCCCTGACCGCGAATGGCAGGGGCAGCGCTTTGTGCATAATATCGGGGCAGAGGGGCAGTTCCGGCCCTTCCGCATTCCGGGGTTCGAGGCTCGCGACACCACGATCTGCGCCAATACCCAGGGTGTAGCCTCGGTGATGGTGGTGCGGCCCCTGTCCAATGCGATGGGCACGCCCGCGCCCTGGACACGGCATGATGGCGACATCCTGTTCACCTTCGTGATGGCGGGGCATCTGCTGTTGGAAGGCGAGGGCAAAGCACCGTTCCGCCTGTCGCCCGGCGATGCCTTCGTGGTGCCGCCCGGCATGGCAACCCGCTATGCCGACCCGACCGAGGATCTGGAATTGCTGGAAGTCAGCCTGCCGGGGGTCTTTGCGACAGAGCGCCTCTGACGGCGGGCGGGCACTGCCGCAAGGGCTGCGCTTGCCTATCGCGCGGCGCTGCCGCACACTCCGAACCAAATGGTCAAAACCGGAGCCGCCATGTCCTTGCTTGATGCCGCGACGAACGTGCGTGAAAACGCCTATGCCCCCTATTCGCGTTTCAAGGTCGGCGCGGCCCTGCGCACGCCTTCAGGCGTGATCTATGCCGGTTGTAATGTCGAAAATGTCGCCTATCCCGAAGGCACCTGTGCCGAAGCCGGGGCGATTGCCGCCATGGTTGCGGCGGGCGAGACACGGATTGCCGAGATGCTGGTGATTGCCGACAGCCCGGATCCAGTGCCGCCCTGTGGTGGCTGCCGCCAGAAGATCGCCGAATTCGCAGCGCAGGATGTGGTGGTGACGCTGTGCACGACGGCGGGTCAGTCGCGCCGCATGACGGTGGCCGATCTGCTGCCTGGCGTGTTCACCGCCGCGCATATGGCCGCCAGCGACAGCGCCGGAGGCGACGGCGCATGACCGACGCCCGCGCCATCATCGCCACCCTGCGCGATGGCGGGCAGCCCAGTGTGGCCGATCTGCGCTGGTTTGCCGACGGGCTGGCATCGGGTGCGGTCAGCGATGCGCAGGCCGGGGCCTTTGCCATGGTCGTGCTGCTCAAGGGGCTGGGCGAGGGCGGGCGCGTGGCGCTGACACAGGCGATGCGCGATTCCGGGCGGGTGCTGGAATGGGATATGCCCGGCCCGGTGCTGGACAAACATTCCACCGGCGGGATCGGTGATTGCGTGTCATTGCTGCTGGCGCCTGCGCTGGCGGCCTGCGGGGCCTATGTGCCGATGATCTCGGGGCGCGGTCTGGGCCATACCGGCGGCACGCTGGACAAGCTTGAGGCGATCCCTGGCTTCCGCACCGGCCTGAGCGAGGCGCAACTGCGCCGGCAGATTGCCGAGACACGCTGCGCCATCGTATCGGCCAGTGGCGATATTGCCCCGGCAGACCGCCGACTTTACGCGATCCGCGATGTGACCTCGACCGTGGAAAGCATTGACCTGATCACCGCCTCGATCCTGTCCAAGAAGCTGGCGGCGGGGCTTGAGGCGCTGGTGCTGGATGTGAAGGTCGGCTCTGGTGCCTTTATGAAGACCATGGACCGGGCCGAAGCGCTGGCGCGTGCGCTGGTGAAAACCGCGCAGGGGGCGGGCTGCATGACCACGGCGCTGATCACCGACATGAGCCAGCCGCTGGCCACGGCAGCGGGCAATGCGCTGGAGGTGATCGAGGTGATGGAGACGCTGACCGGCACCTCGGTCAATGCCGCGCTGTGGGACATCACGGCGGCGCTGGGCGGCGAGGCGCTGGCGCTGGGCGGCCTTGCGGCGGATGCCGCCGATGGGGCCGCGCGGATCGAACAGGCGCTGCACAGCGGGGCGGCGGCCGAAGTCTTTGGCCGGATGGTGGCGGCACAGGGTGGGCCTGCGGATTTTGTCGACCGCTGGCCGGACCGTCTGCCCGCAGCACCAGTCACGCGCGAAGTGCCCAGCCCGCGCGATGGGTTTGTGACAGCGATCGACGGCTTTGCGCTGGGGCAGGCGGTGGTGCATCTGGGCGGTGGTCGCCTGCGAGAGGGTGACCGGGTGAACCCCTCGGTCGGCCTGTCGGATCTGGCCGGGCTGGGCGAAGAGATGCACCGCGGAGTGCCGCTGGCCATGGTCCATGCGGCCAGCGTGTCAGAGGCCGAAGCCGCCGTGCGCAGCGTTCTGGCCGCCTATGAGCTGGGCGCGCAGGCGGTGGCCGAGCCGCCGCTGGTGTTGAAAAGGATTGCCTGATGAGCCGCGCCTTTCTCGTGGTGATGGACAGTGTTGGCATTGGCGGCGCGCCGGATGCCGCCGATTTCGGGGATGCCGGGGCGAATACGCTTGCCCATATTGCTGCGGAATGTGCGGCAGGACGGGCCGAGGTCGGGCGCAGCGGGCCGCTGCGGCTGCCGCATCTAGATGGCTTGGGTCTGGGGGCAGCCTGTCGGCTGGCCAGCGGGGCAGAGGTGCCGGGGCTGACGGCCGCGCCCAGCGGGCGCTGGGGGGCGGCCACCGAAGTTTCGCGCGGCAAGGATACGCCCTCGGGGCATTGGGAACTGGCGGGGGTGCCGGTGCCATGGGACTGGACCTATTTCCCCGACACGCAGCCCGCCTTCCCCGAGGCGCTGGTGGCCGAGGTCTGCCGTCTGGCGGGGACGGCGGGCATTCTGGGCAATTGCCATGCCTCGGGCATTCCGATCATCGAACGCCATGGTGCCGAGCATCTGCGCAGCGGCTGGCCGATCTGTTACACCTCGGCGGACAGCGTGTTCCAGATTGCGGCGCATGAGGAAAGCTTCGGGCTCGACCGGCTGATTGCGCTTTGCGCAGCACTGGCCCCAAGCCTGCATGCGATGAAGGTGGGGCGGGTGATTGCGCGGCCCTTCACCGGGCAGGTGGGCGCGTTTCAGCGCACCGCGAACCGCCGCGATTTTGCCATAGCGCCGCCTGCGCCAACCTTGCTGGATTGGGCGGCATCCGCCGGGCGGATGACCCATGCCATTGGCAAGATCGGCGACATCTTTTCGCATCGCGGCATCGGCAGGCTGCACAAGGGCAAAGACGACCTTGCCCTTTTCGACCATCTGGATCGCTTGGTAGCCGAGGCAGAGCCGGGATCTTTGACCTTTGCGAACTTCGTGGAATTTGACAGCCTTTATGGCCACCGGCGCGACGTGGCCGGGTATGCCCGCGCGCTGGAGGTATTCGACAGCCGGGTGGGCACCTTTCTGACGCGGCTGCGCCCCGGCGATCTGGCCCTGTTCACCGCCGATCACGGCAATGATCCGACCTTCCGGGGCACCGAGCACACGCGCGAGCGGGTGCCGGTGTTGGCAGCGGGCGTGGGGGCGGGCGAGATCGGCCTTTGTGCCTTCACCGATATGGCGGCCTCGGTCGCCGCCCATCTTGGCATCCCGGCGCAAGGGCCGGGACGGAGTTTTCTATGAGCCTGAAATCCAACCCGAAACTGGAACTGCACCTGCATCTGGAAGGGGCGGCCCCACCGGCCTTCATCCGCGGGCTGGCCAAGGAAAAGCATATCGACATTTCCGGCATTTTCGATGCGCGCGGCGGTTATGCCTATACCGATTTCTGGCACTTCCTGAAAATCTACGAAGCGGCGACCTCGGTCCTGCAAAGCCCGATGGATTTTCACCGCCTGACGCTGGCGGTGCTGGAAGAAAGCGCGGCAAATGGCGTGATCTACACGGAAATGTTCATCAGCCCGGATTTTTGCGGTGGGCGCGATCTGGGGGCGTGGCGCGAATATCTGCATGCGATGACCGAAGCCGCCGAACAGGCGGAGCGTGATCTGGGCATCACCATGCGCGGGATCGTGACAGCAATCCGGCATTTCGGCCCCGACAAGGCGCGCGAAACCGCGCGCTGTGCGGCAGAAACGGCGGGACGCTTCATCACCGGCTTTGGCATGGGTGGCGACGAGAAGATCTGCGAGCCCAAGGATTTCGCCTGGTCCTTCGACATGGCGCGCGAGGCCGGGCTGGGGATCACCGTCCATGCCGGGGAATGGCGCGGGCCGGAGCATATCCGCGATACGCTGACCGCGCTGCGCCCCAGCCGTCTGGGCCATGGCGTGCGCGCCATCGAGGATCTGGCGCTGGTGGATGAACTGGCCGAACAGGGCATCGTGCTGGAGGTCTGCCCCGGATCGAACATCGTGCTGGGTCTTTACCCGGACTGGCGCGCGCATCCCATCGGCCAGCTTTACGACCGGGGCGTGAAGGTCACGGTCTCCACCGATGACCCGCCGTTCTTTCACACCAGCATGGCGCGGGAATGGGACCGTCTGGCAGACGCGCTGGAGTGGGATGACGGCGTGTTCCAGACCCTGAACCGCACCGCGCTTGACGCCGCTTTCTGTGACGCCGATACCCGCGCAACCCTCGCCAAGACACTGGAGCAAGCCTATGCCCGATAATCAGCCGCTGCCGCATCTGACCGTCGTCCATCATCCGCTGGTGCAGCACAAGCTGACGATCATGCGCGACAAGGAGACCTCGACCGCTGGCTTCCGCCGCCTGCTGCGCGAGATCAGCCTGCTTCTGGCCTATGAGGTGACGCGCGAACTCGACATGACCACGACGCGCATCGAAACGCCGTTGCAGCCGATGGATGCGCCGACGCTGGATGGCAAGAAACTGGCGCTGATTTCCATTCTGCGCGCGGGCAACGGCTTGCTGGATGGTATTCTGGAACTGATCCCGGCGGCGCGGGTCGGCTTTGTCGGATTGTATCGTGACCCGGAAACACTTCAGCCGGTGCAATATTACTGCAAGGTGCCCGATCATCTGGAAGAGCGCATCTGCATCGTGGTGGATCCGATGCTCGCCACCGGCAATTCTTCGGTCGCGGCGATTGATCTTCTGAAACAATCAGGGGCCAGGAACATCCGTTTCCTGTGCCTGCTGGCCTCACCCGAGGGGGTTGCCCGCATGAAGGAAGCCCATCCCGACGTGCCAATCGTTACAGCTTCGCTGGATAGTCACCTGAATGAACACGGTTATATCGTTCCTGGCCTAGGGGATGCGGGCGACCGTATGTTCGGCACTAAATAAGGGATTACCCCTTTACTCGGGAACAATCCTAACGCATGATTCGCCCATACTACATGGGGGTAGTCATGCTTCGTAAGATTGTTGCGGCCGCAATTCTGGCGGCTGTTGCCGGGGTTACTGTTGCGCAGGCGCAGACGGTTGCGCAAATCGGTGGACCCGCAGAGCTGCCGCCCTCCAGCTTCAAGGGCCAGATGTATGTCGACAGCCGGGGCTGCGTGTTCCTGCGCGCAGGCCTGAGCGGGCGCACCAACTGGGTGCCGCGCGTCAGCCGGGATCGCAAGGCGCTCTGCGGCTATCCGCCCACCCTTGCCGCCATGGCCAATCCTGTGCCGGTGGCCGAAGCGCCTGCCGTGACTGTGGCCGAAGCACCCGCCCCCCGGGCGACTGGCAAGCCGCTGAACACCGTGGCGACGCTGACCACCCCGCCGAAGATCCGCATGACGCCGCCTGCGGGCGCGATGACGGCCGAGCCCTATATGACGCGGGCCGTGCCCGCCGCCATTGCCGCACCGCCTGCGGTGGTTATGGCACAGGCGCCGCGTGTGGCGGTGCAGCCGCCCGTGACCCGCGCGCCCGAGCCGATCCTTGGCCCGGTGCAGACCGGGCTGACCGGCGGCAAGATCGGCTGCTACACCTCGGCCCCGGTGCCGAAACTGGTGTCGCTGTCCAATGGCGGCACAGCGGTTCTTTGCACCAGAGGCGATGGCACCCTGGCCGGGGCACGGGCCCCGCTTTACGCCAAGGTGGCGATGGGCGAGGGCAACCGCGTCGGGGCCGGGCTTTATGATCCGGCAGGCACCCGCGTCAGCCGGGGCAATATGTCGGTCGATGCGGTGGGCAGCGCGGATCGCGCGACCATCGTGACGACCTACGCCGCAGCCCCCGAGCCGATCGTGATGCCCAAGGGCTACAAAGCCGCTTGGACGGATGACCGCCTGAATCCCTACCGGGCGCAGGGCACGGCACAGGGTCAGGCGCAGCAGGATCAGCTGTGGACGCGGGAAGTGCCGTCCAATCTGGTCGCGGCACAGGGCACCGTGGTGCGCCGGGTAGCCGTCTCCACCAAGGGCACCGCCCCGCGCGTGCAGATCTCGACCAAATCCGAGCCAACGGCGCGGGTTGCCAAACCGGCAACCAAGGGTAGCTTCTATGTGCAGGTCGGCACATTCGGGGTGGCCAGCAATGCCGAGGGCGCGCGGGCGCAATTGCGCGCGGCGGGCCTACCGGTTGGCACCGCGAAGATCAGCAAAGGCGGCAAGCAGATGCAGATGGTTATGGCCGGCCCCTTTGCCGACAGCGCTGCGGCGCAGATGGCCTTGCGCGCGGCGCGCGGCGCAGGCTTTGGCGACGCTTTCATCCGCTAAGACATTTCCGTTCAGGCAAAAAACGGGCAGATATAAATCTCACGCCCTCCTGCCATTGGCCGGGGGGCGCTTTTCTGTCTGCCGCTCACTCGGCGCAGATCGCCTGAAGGCTGATCCAGTCGCCATCCGGCAAGACGGGCTTGGCTGGGCTGCGGGCGAAAGGGTCGGCCTCGATCAGCGCCAGCGTGGCCTCGCCGCTCGGGTCCAGTGCCCGCGCATAGGGGCTGGAGGGGATGCCCGCCTCGGCAAAGCGCGCCAGCAGCGGCTCTGCCGCAAGCGGGGCGGGGGGGGCAAGCAGAAGTTCCGCGCCATACCCCTCGACCGCGCCAGGATCGAGCCGCCCGGTGGTCAGCAGTCCAAAGGTGGCGCGCAGCCCCGCATGATCCAGCAAGGGTTCCATCGGATCGGCCGTGCTGGCCCGCTGCGCCTCGGCCAGCGCGAAACCGGCGGCGAGTTCGCCGCTTTCCTGCGGTTCGATCAGGCTGCGATGCAGAGTGATGATATGGCCGGGCAGATGCAGCGCCTTGGCAGCCCCATCGCGTAGCACATAAAGCTGCGGCGGGTTGGGGCCAAAGACCCGCAGCGCCATCCGGTCCAGCGCCGCCTGCCCGGAGGGATCGGCGCAGGGCGCACCTGCCACGCGCGACAGATCAGCCAGTGCCATGCGGCCAATCGCCTTGCGGGTGGCTTCGGGCACCATCGCCGCCGTATGATCGACCATGGCCGAGGGCACAAAGGCCATGCCCAGCAGCAGCACCAGCGACGTGCCGATCAGGAACAGGCTGCCGCGCAGCCGCCCCGGTTTGGGTCGTTCTGACGCCAGCGCATCGCGCACGGTTTCCAGCGCCGCGATCATCGTCGTATCGTCCAGTTCCAGCGTTTCCAGCGCATCGGGTCCAGGGGCATAGAGCGCAGGCATCTCGCCGGGGTTCAGCCGCTCCACCGCGGGCAAAGACCAATGCGACAGCGCGGTTTCGGTGCGCGGATCGGCGAGCGTCAGCGAAGCTTCGCCAAACGCCACCACAACCTCGCGGCGCTGCAACTCCGGCGCCTCGCGCCACAGGCCCGGACTTTCCAGCTTCTGATATTTTTTCAGCGCCGTGCTGCGCATGGAGGGCCTTTTTTGCCGCGTTCAGCGGACCTTAGCGCGGATGATGCAGGCTCACAACCGGCTCTGCCCGCCGCAGCGCGGCAATAGGCTAGTCCAGACCGAAGGCGGCATGAAAGCGCAGGGCACCGGCGGCGGTGCTGGCACATCGGCGGGTCAGAACATAGTCGGGCGGGATGTCGGGCGCAAAGATCGCCGGGTCGGCGGCAAAGCCGAAGCGGCCATAATAAACCGGGTCGCCGACGATCACCACACCGCCCACCGACAGGCGGCTGAGCTGTGCCAGCGCCGCCCCGATCAGCGCCGTGCCGATGCCGCTGCGCTGCTGCGCCGGATCCACCGCCAGCGGCGCGATGCAGGCCCAGCCCGTTTGCCCGCCCACCGAACAGGGCGAGGCCGCGATATGCCCCTGGATGCCGTTTGGCCCTTCTGACACCAAGGACAGCAGCAGGCCGCCTTCTGCCCGCAACCGCGCAACGATTTCGGCCTCGTTGCCATCGGCATGGGCGGCGGTCAGAAAGGCCTCGGTGATCAGCGTGGCAATGGCGGGCGCGTCCTGCGGCCCCTCGGGGCGGATCATCCTTTCTGCGCCATCAGCTTGGCCACGGCGCGCAGCTCGAACTTCTGGATCTTGCCGGTGGAGGTTTTGGGCAGGTCACAAAACACAACCGCTTTGGGGGTGGCAAACCCGGCCAGCCGGGCACGGCAATGTTTGATCAGCTCGTCTTCAGTGGCGGACATGCCGGGCTTCAGTTCGACAAAGGCGCAGGGCACTTCGCCCCATTTGTCATCCGGTTTGGCGACGACCGCGCAGAGGCTGACGGCGGGGTGGTGCATCAAGGCCCCCTCCACCTCGACCGAAGAGACATTCTCGCCGCCGGAAATGATGATGTCCTTCGCGCGGTCGGTGATCTTGATATAACCATCAGGATGTTGCAACGCGATGTCGCCGGAGCGGAACCAGCCGCCCTTGAACGCCTCGGCGGTGGCTTCGGGGTTCTTGTAATAGCCCTTCATCACCATGTTGCCGCGCAGGGCAATCTCGCCCAGATGGGCAGCATCGCGCGGCACCGGCATGCCGTGGGTGTCATGCACCTCGGCCCCTTCCAGCGTCGCCATGGCGACGCCGGTGCGGGCCTTGAACGCGGCGCGGTCCTCGCCGGTTTTCTGATCCCATTCGGGTTTCCACAGACATTCGGTGGCGGGGCCATAGGTTTCGGTCAGGCCGTAAACCTGCGTCACGTTGAAGCCCAGCGGTTCAATCGCCGCCAGCGTGGCGGCGGGCGGCGGGGCACCGGCGGTGAACACCTCGACGATCTGGGCAAAGTCGCGGCGGTCTTCGGGCTTTGCATTGATCAGCGTGTTCAGCACGATGGGCGCACCGCCGAAATGGGTAACCCCTTCATCGGCAATCGCATCATAGACCGCCTTCGCCGTGATGTCGCGGCAACAGACGATGGTGCCGCCCATCATCGGGATCATCCAGGGGTGGCACCAGGCATTGCAATGGAACAGCGGCACGATGGTCAGATAGACGGGATACAATTGCATCCGCCAGGCAATCACATTGGCCATGGTGGCGAGATAGGCACCGCGATGGTGATAGACCACGCCCTTGGGGCGCCCGGTGGTGCCCGAGGTATAGTTGATGGCGAGGCTTTCCCATTCGTCCTGCGGCAGGATCCAGTCAAACCCCGGATCGCCTTCGGCCAGAAGCTCTTCATATTCAAGGTAATGGCCGCTGGCGGCAAAGCCTGCCTCGGCATCGGCAACCTCGATGATCTGCGGCGCGGGGCCCTGCATCTTCTTGATTGCCTGTTCCGCCAGCGCCACAAAGGCGCTGTCCACCAGCACGATCTTTGCCCCGGCATGGCCGAAGATATAACCCACCGTATCGGCATCCAGCCGGGTGTTGATGGTGTTCAGCACCGCACCGCAGGCGGGCACGCCGAAATGCGCCTCGGCCTGTTGCGGGATATTGGGCAGAAGCGTGGCCACCACATCGCCGGGGCGGATGCCGCGCGCCACCAGCGCCGAGGCCATGCGGCTGATCCGGACGGCATATTCGGCATAGCTGCGCCGCGTGGTTTTCCAGACCAGTGCGGTGCGGTCGGCATGAATATCCGCGGCGCGCTTCAGATGCGACAGGGGTGTGAGCGGCACATAATTGGCCGCGTTTTTGTCGAGCCCCGATTCATCCACCAACCAGCCCATCGCATCCTCCCGAAATCTCGCGCATATGTCGCTTTTCGGCGGGCAGTTTGCGTCCGTATCGGGTGATTGAAAAGAGCATCACGAAAGGAAATTACGCATGGCCCCCATGACACAGGATCGCACGCTGACCGCAGCCGGCATGGTGCTGATCTATGCCATGCTGATCGGCTTTACCGACAATTTCGTGCGGGTGATCGCGGCAGAGGCCGGGCTGTGGCAGTTTCATGCCACGCGGTCGATCATGGCCTGGGGATTGCTGCTGGCCTTGATGGTGCCTTTTGGCCTGCGTTTGCGTCCGGTGAACATGCGGGCGGTGGTGGCGCGGTCGGCGATTCACGGGCTGGCCATGCTGATCTATTTCGGCGCGCTGGCGTTTTTGCCGGTGGCACAGGTTGCGGCGGGGCTGTTCACGGCGCCGATCTTTGTGCTGCTGATCTCGCGCTTTGCCTATGGCCACAGGATCGGCCCGGTGCGGATCATCGCCGTGGCCATCGGCTTTTGCGGTGTGGTGCTGGTGCTTGGCCCTTCGGCGATGGCGGGGGCCAGTGTGGCGGCGTTTCTGCCGGTGCTGGCGGGCGGGCTTTACGCCATGGGCAATATTGCCACGCGCGAATGGTGCCCCGAAGAAAGCGCCGAAACCCTGCTGGGCGGGTTTTTCGCGGCCCTTGGGATTCTGGGCCTGATCGGCATGGCCCTGCTGGCGCTGATGCCGCTGGCGGTGCCGGAGGGGGCGGCGGGCTTTGTGCAGCGCGGCGCGGTCTGGCCCTCAGGCGCCTTCTGGTTCTGGACCTTTGTGCAGGCGGCGGGATCCTTGCTGGGCGTGGGCATGATGATCAAGGCCTATCAGCTGGCCGATGCCAGCAGGGTCTCGGTGTTTGAATATGTGATCCTGCCCGCCTCGGCGCTCTGGGCCTGGCTGATCTGGGGCGAAACGCTGACGCCACTGGCGATTGTCGGCATGTGCCTGATCACGCTGGCGGGATTGCTGATCGCCGCGCGGTCGAGGCAGGTGGTTCAGGCAACCGCCTGATCGGCCACCGCCGCGCGCCAGTGGCGGCGGCACAGGCTGACATAGGTTTCATTGCCGCCGATCTGTACCTGTTCGCCATCGCGCAGGGCGCGGCCATCCGGGCCGCGCCGGATCACCATGGTCGCCTTGCGCCCGCAATGGCAGATCGTGCGCACCTCGCGCATTTCATCGGCCCAGGCCAGCAAGGCCGCCGAGCCGGGAAACAGATTGCCCTGAAAATCCACGCGCAGCCCGTAGCACATCACTGGCACGCCCAGATCATCCACGGCCTGCGCCAGTTGCCAGACCTGCGGTTTGGTCAGAAACTGCGCCTCGTCGATGAACACGCAGGCCACCGTGCCCGCCGCAAAGCGCGTGCGCAGCTTGGCCAGCATATCCTCTTGCGGGCCAAAGGTATCGGCAGCCTCGCCGATGCCGATGCGGCTGGCAATCCGGCCTTCACCGGCGCGGTCATCAAACCGCGCGGTCAGCAGATAGGTCGCCATGCCGCCTTCGCGGTAATTGTGCGAGGCTTGCAGCAGGGCCGTCGATTTGCCCGCATTCATCGTGGAGTAATGGAAGTAAAGCTTTGCCATGATGCGCGCGGCGATAGCGCAAAAGCCCCGGCTTTCACAAGCGGGGCTTTTGCGTCACTCGTCCGAAATCGTTACACACTCACTGATACGGCTACGTTACAGACACTGATACGGGCACTGGCAAGTGCGGGCAGGGGTCACGCCGGATGTGGTGGCTTCGGAAAGCCTTGTTCCACAGGGCGCGGGCACAATCGGGGCACAGAACGGCACCCCGGATACTCGTTACACAAAGATCACCCGGCACGAGGGGCACCGGCAATCGCAGAACTGGTTACGCACAGGACGGGCCCGCCGCAGGGTCGCCCAAAAAACAGGCTCCCATTCCATACAGAACAAGGCACGGCGGACCCCTACCCATGCCGACGCTGGGGACGCCGGCCACTCACTACGGTTCCGATTACGCGGAACTGAATTATGAATGACAAAACCCTGTCATCCGATTAATGGGAAAACGAAGATCGTTTTCCCCCATGCTCTTGCAGGGGTTTTGAAGGTTGAGAAATGTCCGTTGCATCCTATCTCAAGAAACATACCGAGGCGCTCGTCAAAGACGTGGGCATCGAAGCGGCATGTGAACTGACCGGCAAATCCAAGGCGACGATCGGGCGCTATTATTCGGATCAGCACGAACATGGCGACCGTTTCATGCCGATTGATGTGGTGGCGGATCTGGAGGCGGCGGCGCGCTTTCCGCATGTGACCTCGGCACTGGCCGATCTGCGGGGCATCACGCTCAGCTATGACGCCGAAAAGCGCAATGCGCAGTCGTCGGGCATCAATGCCGATGTGGTGGCGCTGGCCCAGCGGTTCGGCATGCTGATGGCGGAATACAATCAGGCGATTGGCGACGGCAAGATTTCAGTCAACGAGGCCAAGCGGCTGTTGCGCGAAACGCTGGCCATCCAGCAGGTCTTGCTGGAGATGAAGCTGAACCTTGAGGATGAGGTGGATTCCTGAACCAGGGCGGCGGGCTGATCGCCGCCGCGGCCGTGTCCAGATGCAAAAAGGGGCGGTGAACCGCCCCTTTTTTATGACACGGTGATGTGGATCACGAGGCCATCGCGCCGCGATTGGCCGGGCGGCGTGCGCCCTGCGGTTTCTTCGGCGTGGCAAGCCCCCCGGCAGAGCGGCCCGCGCCCTGCGGTTTGGCACTCTGCGGCTTGGCGCCAAACGGCTTGCCACCCTCGGCGCGCTGGCCTTGGGGTTTTGCCCCTTGCGGCTTTGCGCCCTGCGGACGACCGCCCGGCTTGGCCCCCTGCGGGCGGCCCCGGTTCTGGCCCGGCTTGACGGCGGCCTTGACCACATCCATCGCCCAGGGCGCGCCACCCACCACCGGGATCGGCTTTTTCAGCACTTTCTCGATGGCTTGCAGCTCTTCCATCTCGGCAGGGGCACAGAAGGCGATGGCATTGCCTTCTGCCCCGGCACGGGCGGTGCGGCCGATGCGATGGACATAGTTTTCCGGCACATTCGGCATGTCGTAGTTATAGACATGGCGCACGCCCGGAATGTCGATGCCGCGTGCGGCCACATCGGTGGCCACCAGCACATCCAGATCCCCGGCGCGGAATTCGGCCAGCGTGCGCTCACGCTGGTTCTGGCTCTTGTTGCCGTGGATCGAGCTGGCCTTGAAGCCCCAGCTGACCAGCAGCTTCATCAGCTTCTCCGACCCGTGTTTGGTGCGGCCAAAGACCAGCGCCTGTTCGCCCGGATGCTTTTTCAGATAGGTTTCCAGCAGTTTCGCCTTGTCACCCTGCGGGGTGTAATAGACGCCCTGCACGATGCGTTCGACCGGCTTGCCGGGCGGGGCGACCTGCACGCGCACCGGATTGCGCAGATAGGTGTCGGCGATTTCTTCGATGTCCTTCGGCATGGTGGCCGAGAACAGCAGCGTCTGGCGCTTGACCGGGATATGTTTGGCAATCCGGCGCAGCGCGTGGATGAACCCCATGTCGAGCATGTGGTCGGCCTCGTCCAGCACCAGATAGCCGCATTTTTCCAGGCTGACCGCGCCGCGTTCCAGCAGGTCGATCAGGCGGCCCGGTGTGGCGATCAGCACATCGGTGCCGCGCGCCAGCCGCTCGGATTGTTTGTGGATCGACGCGCCGCCGACCACCATGGTCAGTTTGACCGCCGTGCCCTTGGTGAACACCATGAAGTTGTCGTGGATCTGGCTGACCAGTTCCCGCGTCGGGGCCAGCACCAGGGCGCGCACATTGCGCGGCCCCGGCGGGTGGCCGATGTCGAGCAGGCGGTGCAGCAGCGGCAGGCCGAAGGCCGCCGTCTTGCCGGTGCCGGTCTGCGCCAGACCCATCAGGTCGCGGCCTTCCATCACCTGCGGAATCGCCTGCACCTGAATCGGGGTGGGGGCGGTAAAGTTGGTTTTTTCCAGCGCCTTGAGGATATTCGGCGAAAGGCCGAGGTCTGCGAACGTCGTCATCATATGTCTTTCCGACAGACCACAGGCCTGTCTGCAACCGCCCAGCTGGCGGAAGGAGGGGGCGGTGACGCCTCGCCCTCGGAACGGATTCCCGAGTGCCGTCGGCACCGCGGAACCCCTGCGTGATGGTGGGAACCTGTCCCCGCGCCCTCATATGGTGCTCACGCGGCACGGGCGTCGGTTGTGGTGCAGATGGGGCCTGCCTGTCTGTTTGTCAAGAAAAAAGGCCGGGAGGCAGAGTCGTGGGGCCGGGCACCGGGCGGCGTGGCCGGGATTTCTGTCGTCTGGCGCGGCCGATCTGGCGGCGGCGGCACACAGGATCCTTGACGTGATCCCAGAACAAAGCTCTGATTATAAATCGTTTTCCTGTGGCAAACAGGCCCTTCTGGTACCGCTGTGGCGGTCCGACAAGAAAGGGCAACAGGACGGGGGGAGGGGCGGCATGGACGGTGGCGATCCGGTAGCGAGGCTGTTTCACCTGCAATCGTCCGGGGCGGCGGCGCGGCGCGCCACCTTCGGGCTGACCGAGCGCCGCGCGGCGTTGGCCCGGCTGGCCGACGCGATCCGGGCGCGGCAGGCCGAGATCGTGGCAGCGCTGGCGACCGATTTCGGCAAACCCGAGGCAGAGGTGGTGCTGACCGAGATCCTGCCGCTGTTACAGGAAATCGCCCATACCTCGCGCCATCTTGGCCGCTGGATGCGGCCCCGGCGGGTGCGGGCCGGGCTGTCGGCCTTTGGCACCTCGGCGCAGATCGTGACCGAGCCGAAGGGCACCTGCCTGATCATCGCACCCTGGAACTATCCGCTCAATCTCGCGCTGGGGCCGCTGATCTCGTGTCTGGCGGCGGGCAACAGCGCGATCCTGAAACCGTCAGAGCTGACCCCGGCCACATCGGCGCTGATTGCCGATATCGTGGCCGAGACCTTTGCCAATGATCTGGTAGCGGTGGTCGAGGGCGGCAAAGAGGTGGCCGAGGCGCTGCTGGCGCTGCCCTTTGACCATATCTTTTTCACCGGCAGCCCCGAGGTTGGCAGCCGGGTGATGGCGGCGGCGGCAAAGACGCTGGCCTCTGTCACGTTGGAGCTGGGCGGCAAATCGCCCTGCATCATCGGGCCGGGGGCGGATCTGGCACAGGCCGCCAAGTGGATCGCCTTCGGCAAATTCACCAATGCCGGGCAGACCTGTATCGCGCCGGATCATGTGCTGGTTCATGCCAGCGTTGCCGCCCCTTTCAAGGCGGCGCTGCGCCATGCCATCAACCGGCTTTATCCCGGTGGGCTGGCGTCGCCCGATCTGACGCTGGTGATCAACGACCGGCACGCGCAGCGCCTGACGCATCTGCTGGGAGAGGCGCTGGACATGGGGGCGCGGCTGGTCACGGGTGGGCCGTCGCGCGGGCGGCGCATCCTGCCCACGGTGATCGAAGCGGTGACACCCGAAATGGGGCTGGACCGGGACGAGATCTTTGGCCCGATCCTGCCCTTGCTGATCTATGACGATCTGCCCGATGCCTTGGCCCGCATCGCAGCGCGGCCAAAGCCGCTGGCGCTTTATATGTTTGAAAAAGACCGGGGGCTGGTGGAGCAGGTGATTGCGGGCAGCACCTCTGGCTCTGTCGGGGTGAATCTGACGATGCTGCAATTCTCGCACCCGTTCCTGCCGTTTGGCGGGGTGAACCGATCGGGGCTGGGGGCGGCGCATGGGCAGTGGGGCTTCCGGGCCTTCAGCCATGAAAAAGCCGTGCTGCGCAACAGGTTCAGCCCGGTGCCGCTGCTGTTTCCGCCCTATACGGCGCGGGTGCGGCGGCTGATCGCGCTGGCGCAGCGGATGCTGGGCTGACCCGCCTCAGTGCCGGGCCGCATCCGCCGCCCGCACCAGCCCGGCCAGCGCCGCAACCACCAGCAGCAACAGCGCCAGCGCGCCATAGGTCCAGCGAAAGCCGATGTGTTCGGCCACAAACCCGATGGAAGAGGGGGCGACCAGAATCCCGCTGTAGCCGATCATCGTCACCGTCGACAGCGCGGCGCCACTGGCCATGCCGGGATGATTGCCTGCCGCCGAAAACATGATCGGCACGGTATTGGCGATGCCAAGGCCCGCCACCGCAAAGGCGACCAGCACCACCGGGGCCGAGGGGGCTGCGGCGGCGACCATCAGCGCCAGCGCGGCCAGAATGGCCGAGGCGCGCAGGGTCAGCACCGCGCCAAAGCGGTTGCGCACCGCATCGCCCGCAAAGCGCATGATCGCCATGGCCCCCGAGAACAGGGCAAAGCCCATGCCCGCCACCGCCACCCCAGCGCCATGTTCCTGCAACAGGTATAGGGCGGCCCAATCCATCACCGCGCCCTCGGGCACCATGCACAGCAAGGCCATCAGCCCGATCACCCAGATCAGCGGATCGCGCGGCAGCAGCCGGGTTTTCGGCGCATCCTGCATCGGCCCGGTCTCCGGCGCGGCATAAATCCGGGGTGCGGCCAATGTCACGATCAGCGCCACCGCTGCGGCCACGCCCAGCGCCTGCGCCACAGCGCCCCATTGCGCCAGCGCTAGCCCGCCAATGCTGCCACCCAGAAAGCCGCCGAGGCTCCAGAATCCGTGGCTGGAGGACATGATGGCCCGGCGCATCCCGCGCTCGACCTCGACCGCATTGGCGTTCATCGCCACATCCATGCAGCCGATCAACGCCCCGAACAGCGCCATCGCCAGCGCCAGCAGCGGCAGATTGGGCGCGATCACCACCAAGGGCAGCACCGGGATCACCGCAAAGGCAAAGCCGCACAGCACGCGGCGCGCGCCATGGCGCTGGATCAGCCGCCCGGCGAACAGCATGGCCGCCACCGCGCCCAGACCCAGCACGAGGATCAACAGGCCCAGCATCGCCTCGCCTATGCCGTGGCGGGGCAGCAGCAGCGGAATCTGCGGTGCCCATGCCCCCATGATGAAACCATTGGCCAGAAACATCGCAGCCACCGCCCAGCGGCCCTGTTGCGCATCCGTCATCGCCCACTCCCTGCTTGCCCGCACAGCCATATCCGCGGACTGACGCAGGGGGAAGATGTGCGGCTTCACAGAGTGTTGCAACCGATTTCAACCGTGGTCAAAGCGGTGTGAGGCTCAGGTTCCGCGCGGTTTGGTGCGGGTTGTGGGATCTGCGGCGCGCGGATCTTCCGGCCAGGGGTGGCGCGGATAACGCCCGCGCATGTCGCGGCGCACATCGGCATAGGAATTGGTCCAGAACCCCGGCAGATCTGATGTGACCTGCACCGATTTGCCGCCCGGCGACAGCAGCGTGATGCGCAGCGGCAACCGCTTCGGCCCGACTGTGGGGTGAACCGTCACCCCGAACAGCTCTTGCAGCCTTACCTCGATGCCCGGGGCCTCGCCGTCATAGTCAATCGGCACGCGCCGCCCCAGCGGGGTTTCAAAATGGCTGGGGGTCAGCTGATCCAGCAATTGCGCGCCGTCCCAGCCCAGCAGCGCCCGGATCGGTTCCAGCAGATCAAGGCTGCGCAGCTCGGCCTCGCTGCGCTTGCCCGAAAGATAGGGTAGCAGTGCATCGCCCGCCAGCAGCGCCGCCTCCGACACATCGGGCAGGGCAGAGCCGTCGCGCCGACACAGATCCACCCGCGCGGCCAGACGCCGGGCGGCGGCGCTCCAGTTCAGGCCGATCTGGCGCAGCCCGTCCAAGGCGGCGCGGGCAAGTGCCTCGGGCGGCGCATCGGTCCAGTGCCGGTCGTCCAGCACCAGCGCGCCGAAACATTCCTGTTTGCGGGCCACCACCCGGTTGTCGCGCTTGGACCATTCGCAGAGCGCGCGCCAGCCGATGCGGCCACCATGCACGGCGCGCAACTCGGCCTCTGTCAGCGCCACCGCCTGCCGGATTGTGGCTTCGCGCAGATCGCCGTCCAGATCGGTGGCCACCAGCAGCCTCTGCCCCGATAGCGGCAGGCCCGCCGCCATCGCCGCCCCCTTGCCACCGGACAGAACCCAGCGCGGCGCATCGCCCTTGCGGCGCAATCCCACCCGGTCCGGATAGGCCAGCGCCGCCATCTGCCCAAGGCTCAGCCCCAGCGGTGCGTCGGGCACCGCGCGGGCCAGCCGTTTGGCCTCTGCGCGGATGCGCTCCACCGTGCCGCGATGCACCTCGCGCCCGTCCCGCTCGGCCCGACCAGGGTCTTTGACCGCCGCCATGCGTAGGGCCAGATCGGGCGGCGCCCCACGTAGCGGATCCCGCTCTGCCAGCACTGCCGCCAGCGTCGCCGCCTCGGCCCCGCCACCCGCGCGCAGCAGCATATGCCCCAGCCGGGGATGCAGCGGCAGCGCCGACAGCGCCCGCCCGTGATCGGTGATCCGCCCGGCGACGTCCAGCGCCTCCAGCGCCGTCAGCAGCGCGCGCGCCTCGCCCAGCACGCCCGGATGCGGCGGGGTCAGGAAGGGCAGATCGCCGCCGCCCCAGACCGCAAGCTCCAGCGCCAGCCCGGTCAGATCGCCTGCCTCGATTTCGGCAGGCGGATAGGCGGCAAGCCCGCCCTCTTCGCCCTTGGACCACAGTCGATAACAGACCCCCTCGGCCACCCGCCCGGCGCGGCCCCGGCGCTGTTCCGCCTCAGCCCGCGTCACCCGCTCTGTCACCAGCCGCGCCATGCCCGACGGGGCATCATAGCGTGCCCGGCGTGCGCGCCCGGCATCCACCACCACCCGTATATCGGGAATGGTGAGCGAGGTTTCCGCAATCGCGGTCGCCAGCACCACCTTGCGCAGCCCCGGGCTGGCGGGGGCCAGTGCGGCCCGCTGCGCCGCAAACTCCATCGCGCCGAACAAGGGGCGGATCTCGCAGCCGCGCAGCCCCTTCAGCAGCCCCTCCACCCGGCGGATCTCGCCCTCGCCGGGCAGGAACACCAGCACCCCGCCCTCGGGGCACTCCTCCACGGCCTGCACCACCAGCGCCGCTGCCGCCTGATCGACACGCGCCCGCGCATCGAGCGGGCGCGGCAGCCAGCGGGTCTCCACCGGAAAGGCCCGCCCCGCCGAGGTGATCATCGGCGCATCGCCCAGCAGAGCCGCCACGGGTGCGGCGTCCAGCGTGGCCGACATCACCACCAGCAGCAGATCGTCGCGCAGCGCCGCCCGCACCTCCAGAACCAGCGCAAGACCAAGATCCGCATTCAGGCTGCGCTCGTGGAATTCGTCAAAGATCACCGCGCCGATCCCGTCCAGCGACGGATCGGTTTGCAGCATCCGGGTCAGGATCCCTTCGGTCACCACCTCGATCCGCGTGGCACGGCTGACTTTCGCCTCGCCCCGGATGCGATAGCCGACGGTCTGCCCCACCGGCTCGCCCAGCGTTTCGGCCATACGTTCGGCGGCGGCTCGGGCGGCCAGCCTGCGCGGCTCCAGCATGACAATCCGCCCGCTGCCCAGCCCGGCCTCCAGCAGTGCCAGCGGCACGCGGGTGGTTTTCCCGGCCCCCGGCGGGGCCTGCAAGACTGCCATGCGCCGCGACTGTAACGCCGCGATCAGCGCGGGCAGGGCCTCGTCAATCGGCAAACTGTGCTGCATCCGGCCCCCTGATCTGGCTGGCTGGCGTCACAGCAGAAGCGGCGCGCCAATGCAAGCGTGAAGGCACGGCTGCACCAACCCCGCCCTCTGCCATTTGCATTTTGCCCAAATACTCAGATCCGGCAGCACCGCATCGACGGTGCCGGGCTTGTGCGGATCAGCGCCGCACAAGCCGCGCCTTGCCGTAAAGCGTGTCCATCGCCACCTCGACCACGCGCATCCGGCCTTCGCCCGCCGGGGCATAGGTCAGGGTAAAGGGAAAGCGCGTCTTCTCGGCCATGTCTTCGGGCGAGAACCCCGCAACCCGCCGGTATTCGCCCGAACAGACCACCTTATCGCCCGTGGCCTTGGCGGCAGAGGTCACAAGGCGGCTGGCGCGGTGGCCATCAAACATCTTCAGATCGACCCGGCATTCCTGCCCCGCGGCCACTTCGCGCAGCGTGGCAAACATCGCGGTCAGCGGATCGACCGTGCCGCCCTGCGTCGCCGGATCGACATCATAGGCGCGGGGTTTGCGGTTGGTATTCGTGCTGGTCAGTGCGGGCACGCCCTTGCTGTAGCGCAGGGTGGATTGCGATTTGCGTTTGCCGGTATCGGCATCCTCGGAATAGGCTCTGGGCAGATAGGTGCCCTTGGCCGTGATCGTGCCCGAGGCGGTGGCATCATAGCGCACCTTCTTGAGCAGTGCGGCAAGCCCCGCCGTTTTCAGCCGCCCCTTGACGGAATAGGCAGCGCCCGGCGCACCATCCCCGCTCCAGGTCAAGGCACCGGCGCTGATTCCCCGCAGCACGAAATCGAACTCTGCCTGTTCGGCCCGCGCCCCCGTGGTCGCAGACAGCAGCGCCGCCGCGAAGATCACGCCCGTCAAACCTTTGCTCACCTGCATCACATCCGGCCTTTCTGGAACATGCGGCTGGTCATGCCGTCTTGCGCACTGGCATATAGGGCGGCGAACGGGCATTACAGCCCCGGATGTGGCGGTCGACCCCCGGCCCCCATGAAATGAGCGAAGCCCTGCCGGAGAGCCGCCATGGATGTTACAGCTCTTGCACAATCCGTGACACACGGCGACCGCCGTGCCTTGGCCCGTGCGATCACGCTGGTGGAAAGCGCCCGCGAGGATCACCGCACACAGGCGCGTGCGCTGGTGGCAGAGGGGGCCAAAGCCGGCCGTCAGGCGCTGCGCATCGGGCTTTCGGGCACGCCGGGCGTGGGCAAATCCACCTTCATCGAGGCGTTTGGCTGCCTGCTCACCGCGCAGGGGCTGCGGGTGGCGGTGCTGGCGGTGGATCCCAGCTCTGCCCGGTCAGGCGGTTCCATTCTGGGCGACAAGACGCGGATGGAACGGCTGTCGCGCGAGCCTCTGGCCTTCATCCGCCCCTCGCCCAGCCAGACCCACCTCGGCGGCGTGGCGCGGCGCACCCGCGAGGCAGTGGCCCTGTGCGAGGCGGCGGGATTCGACGTGGTGTTGATCGAGACGGTGGGGGTCGGGCAGTCGGAAACCATGGTCGCCGAAATGTGCGATCTGTTTCTGCTGCTGCTGGCCCCGGCCGGTGGGGATGAATTGCAAGGTGTCAAGCGCGGCATCATGGAAATGGCCGACCTAATCCTGGTGAACAAGGCGGATGGCGATCTGAAGCCCGCCGCGCTGCGCACTCAGGCCGATTACGCAGGCGCGCTGCGCCTGCTGCGCCGCCGACCGCAAGACCCCGACGGGTTCCCCAAGGCGCTGACCGTCTCCGCCCTGGAACTGCAAGGCTTGCAGGCCGCCTGGGCCGAGATGCAGGTGCTGGCCGACTGGCGCCGCGCGCAGGGCCATTGGGCCAGCCGCCGGGCCGATCAGGCGCGCCACTGGTTCGAAGAAGAGGTCCGCCATGGCCTGCTGGCCAGCCTCAACCGCGACCCGGTGAAAGGGTTGATGCAGCGTCTGGGTGCCGAAGTCGGGCAGGGGGGCCGCACCCCGGATGATGCGGCGGCAGAGCTTCTGACGCTGCTGGGCCGCTAGGCAGGCAGGGGGCGCTCGCGCCCCCTCTGCGGGCTGCGCCCACATTCACCCCCTGAGGATATTTTTGCCAAGATGAATGGGGAAACAGGTTTGTATTTCATCTTGGCCCAAATATCCATGTTGTAACGGTCACGCAGCGGACGGGTTGGCTGGGGGAATACACGCCCGATTTCCGCGCCCCTGTCAGGCGCGAATCGGATAGGCTCTGCGCATGTTGTTCACACTCCCCGATCCCGACAGCCTGTATCAGGCCCTGCTGGCCCGTGACCCGCAATATGATGGCCGCGCCTTTGTGGGCGTGGCGTCGACCGGCATTTTCTGCCGGTTGACGTGCCCGGCGCGCAAACCCCTCCGGCGCAATTGCAGCTTTTTCGACAGTGCTGCGGCCTGTCTGGAGGCGGGGTTTCGGCCCTGCAAACGCTGCCACCCGCTGGGCGAGATTGCGCCCGCGCATCAGGCCTTGCTGGCCGCGCTTGAGCAGGATCCGGCGCGGCGCTGGTCGGAGGCGGATCTGGTGGCGCTGGGGCATGATCCTTCGACCCTGCGCCGGGCGTTCCGGCGGCAGTTCGGCATGACCTTTCTGGATCTGGCCCGGCAGGCGCGGCTGCGCCATGCCGCGCGGCATCTGGCGCAGGGCGGCACGGTGATCGAGGCGCAGCTGGAGGCGGGATTCGACAGCGCCTCGGGGTTTCGGGCCGCGTTTGCGCGGCTGCTGGGCCATGCGCCGGCGCGAATGGCCGAGGCTGCGCTGTTGCGGGCCGATTTCATCGACACGCCCCTGGGGGGCATGGTGGCGCTGGTCGATGACCATGCGTTGCATCTGCTGGAGTTTACCTCGCGCCCGGCCTTGGGGGCAGAGCTGCGCCGTCTGTCTGCCTTGACCAAGGGACGGATCGGTCTGGGGCGCAGTGCGATCACGGATCAGCTTGAGGCGGATCTGGCGCGGTATTTCGCGGCCGAGTCGGCGCAGTTCACCACACCGATGGTGCTGTATGGCACGCCGTTCACCCGCGCGGTCTGGCAGGCATTGCAGACCATTCCGCCGGGCGAGACCCGCAGCTACAGCCAGATTGCCCGCCAGATCGGTCGGCCCGAGGCGGTGCGGGCGGTTGCGCGCGCCAATGGGGCCAATCAGCTGGCGGTGCTGATTCCCTGCCACCGGGTGATCGGGGCGGATGGATCCCTGACCGGATATGGCGGCGGTCTGTGGCGCAAGGAGCGGTTGATTGCGCTGGAGGCCCGGCTTGCCGCCGCTTCGCGTGATCAGAAGCTGCGTGAATCGCTTGACCTTGCTTGCAATTGGCCATAAACGGCGGCGATGGAATTCGGTGCCTGCTGGCTCAGTGGGCGTCATTGGTGTTACTCCGGGCCGCCGCTGCCGTGCAATGGCCCGAAAGACAAGGAACAAGACGATGTCGCGCGTCTGCGAACTGAGCGGAAAAGGCCCGATGGTTGGCAACAATGTCAGCCACGCCAACAACAAGAGCAAGCGGCGCTTCCTGCCGAACCTGAACGATGTCACGCTCATCTCTGATGTGCTGGGCCAATCGTTCAAACTGCGGATTTCGGCGGCTGCCCTGCGCACCGTGGATCACCGCGGCGGTCTGGATGCGTTTCTGGCAAAAGCCAAGGACGACGAACTGTCGGACAAAGCGCTGAAGATCAAGAAAGACATCACGAAAGCCCAGGCTGCGGCCTGATCCTTTCCGGTGATGAATGCTGAAAACCCCGCCATCGTGCGGGGTTTTTGCATTTGGCGGGTTTGGTCCATGTGCGGACTTGTCGCTTTGCATGGGGCGTGAAAATCGGCTTTGTTGCGGGCAGTCAGTCTTTTTGCAGGATCTTGCCATGCGCCTTCTTTCCAGCCTTGTTGCCGCAACCCTTCTTGTGGCCTGCCCTGTCTTTGCCGATGGCATTCAGATCAAGGATGCCTATGCGCGCAGCTCAGGCCATATGGCGAAAAGCGGCGCTGCCTTCATGGTGATCGAGAATCAGGGCAGCACCGATGATCGCCTGATTGCGGCCAGCGCCGAGTTTGCCAAGAAAGTTGAACTGCATACCCACCGCGAAAGCACGGATGGCGTGATGCAGATGGTCGAGGTTCCGGAAGGCTTTGCGGTGGCGGCGGGTCAAAGCCATGCGCTGGCGCGGGGTGGCGATCATGTGATGTTCATGGGCCTGACCCGCAGTCTGAACCAGGGCGATGTTCTGACTGTCACCCTGACCTTCGAGAAGGCGGGCGAGATGGCCATCGAGGTTCCGGTTGATCTGAACCGCTGAGCCGGGCAGGGCGGGTCAGGCCACCAGTGGCAACCAGACCCGTGCTTCAAATCCCGGATCGGCATTGGCCAGTTCGATGCGCCCGCCTGCCGCTTCGGCAATGTCGGCGACGATGGCAAGGCCGATGCCATGCCCGGCCTCATCCAGCCGCAAGCCGCGCTGGGTGAGCAGATGCAGCAGGTCGGGCGGGGCGCCCGGCCCGTCATCGCGGATGGAGAGGCACAGCTCCTCCGCCCCGCTGCTCGCCTGCACAGTGACGCGTTCCGTGGCGTGGCGCAGCGCGTTTTCCAGCAGTGCGCCCAGCAGTTCGGTCAGGTCTGCCGCGTCGATGCGGGCGCGCAGATCCTCGGCGCCCGACAGCACCCATTCGGTATCTTCGCCCTGCGGCGTGCGTTGCAGCACGGCGACCACCTTGCGCAGCACCGGCATCACGGCGGTTTCGGCATGGCGCGGGTCCGTCAGCAGCCGCGCCCGGGTCAGTTCGCGTTCCACGTGACGGCGCATGGCGGTGACGATGGTGGCGATGCTGGTGGCGATTTCGCCCTCGCCGCGCTGGCGCAGCCGGTCGGCGTCGCCCTCCAGCGCCTGTAGCGGCGTTTTCAGCCCATGCGCCAGATCGCCCGCCCGTGCCCGCGCCCGGGCCAGCTCGGCGGCGCGCGCCTCCAGCAGGCCGTCGATTTCGGCGGCCAGTGGCATCACCTCCTCGGGCAGATCGGCCCCCATGCGCCGTCGCCGCCCTGCGGCGAGATCGGCCACCCGTGCCCGTGTGGCGGCCAACGGGCGCAGCCCGACACCGATCTGCACCGCCGAGGCGGCAATCAGTGCGGACCCCAGCAGCGCCAGATAAGGCAACAACTCTGCCAGAAAGGCCTGACGCGCCGCTGCCAGTTCGGCGCGGTCGGTGGCAAGGGTCAGCCGCAGCAGCGGCGCTTCGGGGCGGGTGCCGAAGCGCAGGCTGCGGTCCAGCACCAGCAGGGCCTCGCCCCGTGGGCCGGGCAGCGTCAGCACCGTGGCGGTGCCGGGCGCGGGGGGTGTTTCGGGCAGGGGCAGGGTGTAATCCCAGAGCGAGCGGGTGCGCTGCACCTGATCGCCCAGCCGGATCTGCCAGTAATGCCCCGAGAGGGGCTGCATATACAGCGGATCAATCGGGGTGCTGCGCAGCACCGGCTTGCCATTGGCATCGGGTTCGATCGCGGCGGCCAGTGCCAGAAAGCGCGAGTCGAGATCTGCGACTGCCACCCGCTCCACATGGCGGTCGAACAGCAGGGCCAGACCACCCGCCGCGAGCGCCAGTGCCAGCCCGATGGCCGCCGCCCCTGCCAGTAAGAGCCGCAGCCGGATCGAGCGGGCCGTCACGCGGTCTGATCCAGATGATAGCCGAAGCCGCGTCGGGTGAGGATGGTCTCGGCGCCCAGCTTGCGCCTGAGCCGAGTCACCACCGCCTCGACCGCGTTCGCCTCACGCGAATCGTCATCGCCATAGAGATGTTCGCGCAGCTCGGTCGGGGGCACGGTGCGGTCACGGTGCAGCGCCAGATAGGCCAGCAGGCGGAATTCCAACGGGGTCAGCACCACCGGCACCCCAGCCTGTGCGGCGGTCATCCGGTTCATGTCGAGGCTGAGCCGCCCGACCACCAGCACCGACCCGCCCCGCCCGACCGAGCGGCGCACCAGCGCGCGGGCGCGGGCCAGAAGTTCCTCCATGCGGAAGGGTTTGGGCAGATAGTCGTCGGCCCCGGCATCAATGCCTTCGACCCGTTCCGTCCAGGCCCCACGCGCGGTCAGCACCAGCACCGGCACCTCGACCCCTTCGGCGCGCCAGCGTTTCAGCACGGCCAGCCCGTCCAGCTTGGGCAGGCCCAGATCCAGCACGATCAGATCATAGGTTTCGGTTCCGCCCAGAAACCATGCGGCCTCGCCATCGGCGGCCATTTCCACCCGGAAACCGGCCGCGGTCAGCGCCCGGTCCAGATCCGCCGCGATGCGTGGATCGTCCTCGACGACAAGCGCCCGCATCAATCTTCCTCTTCATCGACATCCAGAATGATGCCGGTCACGGCATCCACGTCCACTTCGATCAGACGGCCATCCGGCGTCAAGATTTCCAGTTCGTAAATACGGGCGTTCCGCTCATATTCCAGCTCGATCTCGATGATGCGGCCCGGATGCGCGGCCTCGACACCGGGCAGGATGCTGGCGAGCGGCAGAATTTCGCCACGTGCCACGGCGTCGCGGGCCAGTTCAGCATCATCCATCGGCAGAGGCGGCTCTGCGAGGGGCGGAGAGGGGGGCACTTCGCTTCCCGCAGCGGCGGGCCACAGAAGCAGGCACAGAAGGGCAAGATGATATCGCATGGTGGCAGATTAGCTGCGGGCCCCTGACAATTGGCTGACAACAGGGGTCAGGCCGCTGTCAGGAAGCCTGTGGCAAACAGCCGTCATCGTAGCCCGTTCCGGCGGGTTTGCGCCGCAGCACCGCGCTGCCGGAACCTGATCGGGAACAGAACGCCCTGTTGTGCGTTTTCCGGTGCAGGCTTCGGCCCAGGCGATCAAGACAAACGAGCGAAGGAGACCTCACATGGTACGTAAAACCGGCAACGATCTTGCCAACACGCTTAAGGGCAGCACTGTGAATGACTGGCTGTCGGGGCAGGGTGGCAATGACACGCTGTACGGCTATGCCGGCAATGACGACCTCTATGGCGGCAGCGGCAATGACCGTCTGTTCGGTCACCTTGGCCGCGACGATCTGGAAGGTGGCTCGGGCGACGATGTGCTCTATGGCGGTGCCGACCATGATGATCTGGAAGGCGATGCAGGCAATGACCGTCTGTTCGGCGGGGCGGGCAATGACGACCTTGACGGCGAATCCGGCAATGACCGTCTGTTCGGCGGCTCTGGCCGCGACGAGCTGGACGGCGGTTCGGGCAAAGACCGTCTGTCCGGCGGCACCGGGTCTGACTGGCTGGATGGCGGTTCGGGCAATGACGTGCTGACCGGCGGTGCCGGGGCGGATGTGTTTGAATTCGACCGCCGCGATGGTGTGGACGTGATCACCGATTTCACCAATGGTCAGGACCGTCTGGAAATTGACGATCTGAGCCGCAGACAGGCGTCGGATCTGATCGAAAATGCCCGTCAGGTGGGCGATGATCTGGTGCTGACGCTGTCGGCCGATGCGCAGATCACCCTGCAAGACATGCAGCGTGCCGATCTGGGCCTGTCGGATTTCATCTTCGACTGATCCCGTCTTCGGGGCGCGGCATGGCTGCGCCCCATCGGTTCATTTGGAAAGGGGGGGCAAATTGCCCTCCTTTTTTGCTATAGGGATGGGTTGCCGATCAGCCGCCGCAATAGGCTTCGGCGGTCTGGCCGAAGGCCTTGTAGCGTTCCCAGAACGCATCATCGGCTTCGCGTTTGGAAATCCACACATCATGCGCGCGGTCCGGGTCGTTCATCAGCTTGGCCGCCTTGCGCTGATCGCCGCCTTTCAGCGTCATGTCCGCGACCTGCTGGATGCAGGCACAGACACCGCGATTGGCCGCGCTGCGGTCAGAGCGGTTGCAGGCCTTCTCGATTGGCCCGGCTACCGCCGCGAGTGTCATCATGGGAAGGATCAGAGCGCCGAAAGCGCCTGCCAGAACCAGTTTCTTCATGTCTCTGCCTCTTGCCTGTTGGCGGGGTTCCCCTCCGCCACGGGTCATTTTCTGCCATGCAGTATGACGATTCGGGCGGAAATTTGCAAGGAAAGCCGTGTGATCGGCGGGCTTTGGCCCATGGGCGGGCGCGCAGGCCCTATGCTGCGGCCAAGGGGGAACCGAACCGCAAGATACGGTAAGGGCGAGGCGCGCGCTGTGGCAGATCTGCCGTGCCTGCGCAATTGGGTCGCCTGCGGACGCGCCCCCCCGATACCCCCTTCCCGGCCCTGCAGAGACAGGTTATATCGCGCGCCATGACCCAGCTTGACCTCATCCGAAATTTCTCCATCGTGGCCCATATCGACCACGGCAAATCCACCCTTGCGGACCGGCTCATCCAGATGACCGGCACGGTGGCCGACCGCGATATGAAGGCACAGATGCTTGACTCGATGGATATCGAGCGCGAGCGGGGCATCACCATCAAGGCCAACACGGTGCGGATCGAATATCCGGCCAAGGATGGCAAGACCTATATCCTGAACCTGATCGACACGCCCGGCCACGTCGACTTCGCTTACGAAGTGTCACGGTCGATGCGCGCAGTCGAAGGTTCGCTGCTGGTGGTCGATGCGTCGCAAGGGGTCGAGGCGCAGACGCTGGCCAATGTGTATCAGGCGATTGATGCCGGGCACGACATCGTGCCGGTGCTGAACAAGATCGACCTGCCTGCCGCTGAACCCGAACGGGTGAAGGCGCAGATCGAGGATGTGATCGGCATTGACGCATCGGATGCCATTCCGATTTCGGCCAAATCCGGCCTCGGCATTGCCGATGTGCTGGAGGCCATCGTGACGCGGCTGCCGGCCCCCAAGGGCGACCGCGATGCCCCGCTGAAGGCGATGCTGGTCGACAGCTGGTATGATGCCTATCTGGGCGTTGTCGTGATGATCCGCGTCATGGATGGCGTGATCAAGAAGGGCGACCGCGTCAAGATGATGCAGACCGGCGCGATCTATGGCATCGACAAGCTGGCCGTGCTGAAGCCGCAGATGGTGGATATTGCCGAACTGGGGCCGGGCGAGATCGGCGTGCTGACCGCCTCGATCAAGCAGGTGCGCGATACCCGCGTGGGCGACACCATCACCCATGAACGCAAGGGCACCGACACGCCGCTGCCGGGCTTCAAACCTGCGCAGCCAGTGGTGTTCTGTGGCCTGTTCCCGGTGGACGCCAATGACTTCGAGGCGCTGCGCGATGCGATCGAGAAGCTGGCGCTGAACGACGCCTCGTTCAGCTACGAGATGGAAACCAGCGCCGCCCTTGGCTTTGGCTTCCGCTGCGGCTTTTTGGGCCTGCTGCACCTTGAGGTGATCCGCGACCGTCTGGAACGCGAATATGACCTTGATCTGATCACCACGGCACCGTCGGTGGTGTTCAAGCTGCACATGAAAAGCGGCGAGGTGATCGACCTGCACAACCCCGCCGACATGCCGGATCTGACCTATGTGGATCATATCGAAGAGCCGCGCATCAAGGCCACCATCATGGTGCCGGATGACTATCTCGGCGATATTCTGAAGCTGTGTCAGGACCGGCGCGGGATCCAGCTGGATCTGTCTTATGCCGGGTCGCGGGCAATGGTGGTCTATGACCTGCCGCTGGCCGAAGTGGTGTTCGATTTCTATGACCGGCTCAAATCGGTCACCAAGGGCTATGCCAGCTTTGACTATCAGATCTCGGAATACCGCGAGGATGTTCTGGTGAAGATGTCGATTCTGGTGAATGACGAACCTGTGGATGCGCTGTCGATCATGGTCCACCGGGACCGGGCCGAAGCGCGGGGCCGCGCCATGGTGGAAAAGCTGAAAGAGCTGATCCCCCGCCACATGTTCAAGATCCCGGTGCAGGCCGCCATCGGCGGGCGGGTGATCGCGCGCGAAACCATCGCGGCGATGCGCAAGGACGTGACGGCGAAATGCTATGGCGGCGACGCCACCCGGAAGAAGAAGCTGCTGGAAAAGCAGAAAGCCGGTAAAAAGAAGATGCGCCAGTTCGGCAAGGTCGAGATTCCGCAGACGGCATTCATCTCTGCGCTCAAGATGGACAACTGAAACAGGGCAGGGGCGCGTCATGTGATGCGCCCCGCCTTTGCAGCGGCGGGGCAAAGCGCGTGTCATGCGGCACCGAGGGCTGCTGTGCGCCCTGCAATACAATCCCAACCATGTCGGAAAACGGGCCTGATCGCCCGGAACAGGCGGGGGCCACAACGGGCCCCCGACGATATCAGACGGCCCGTTCGACCATCATCTTCTTGATCTCGGCAATAGCCTTGGCCGGATTCAGCCCCTTGGGGCAGGTCTTGGCGCAGTTCATGATGGTGTGGCAGCGGTAGAGCTTGAACGGGTCTTCCAGATCGTCCAGACGCGCGCCGGTCGCCTCGTCACGGCTGTCGATGATCCAGCGATAGGCGTGCAGAAGCGCGGCCGGGCCAAGGTATTTGTCGCCGTTCCACCAGTAGGACGGGCAAGAGGCGCTGCACGAGGCGCACATCACGCATTCATACAGACCATCCAGCTTTTCGCGGTCTTCAATCGACTGCCGCCATTCTTTTGCCGGGCGGTTGGTCTTGGTTTCCAGCCAGGGCATGATGCTGGCGTGCTGGGCGTAGAAATGGGTCAGGTCGGGGATCAGATCCTTGATGACCGGCATATGCGGCAGCGGATAGATCTTCACATCGCCCTTCACCTCGTCCAGACCATAGATACAGGCCAGAGTGTTGATGCCGTCGATGTTCATCGCGCAAGAGCCACAGATGCCTTCGCGACACGAGCGGCGGAAGGTCAGCGTCGGGTCGACCTCGTTCTTGATCTTGATCAGCGCGTCCAGAATCATCGGGCCGCAGCTGTCCATATCCAGAAAATAGGTATCGACCCGCGGGTTTTCCCCATCATCGGGATTCCAGCGGTAAATCTGGAACTTGCGGACATTCTTGCCCTCGGGCTTCGGCCAGGTCTTGCCGGTGCGCACCTTGGAGTTCTTTGGCAGGGTGAACTGGACCATTGGCTAGTCTCTCCAATCTGAACGGGAGTAGAGCGGCTGCGAGGGCAGCTGCCCGGATTGTCGATAAACACAGGAGTCGTAGACCTGTGCGGGGTCACGCCCCATGACGTAATCGGATGAAATATCCATCTCGAAGCGGGTGATGGCCCCGCCATCGCTGCTGGCCCCGATGCCGATTTCGCCGCGCGGTTGCTGGGCAAGGCGGGCTTGCTGGAAACAGCTGCGCTCTGCCGCCTCGCGCGAGACCGGGCCGCAGGCGGCAAGGCTCAGACACAGCAGCAGGGCAGGGCACAGCATGGTCATCACCCCGCCACCGGCCCGATGCCACGGGCCCTCATGCAGGAGGCGGTGGCCGGGCGGCGCAGGATGTTTGCCACATTCTGCACCGTCAGCGTGCCGGCGCGCACGCCGACATCGCGGGCAAGGCCCTGCAATTCGGCGGGCGAGGCATTGGCGATCACACAATCCGCCGCCGCTTCGGCCTGCGGTGCGGTCATGTAATTCTGCATGACCGGCACCACGACAGAGCGTGCGGCACGGGTGTTGATGTTCTGTGCCACTGTCTGCGGATTGCAGGCGGCAAGGGCGGTCAGCAGCAGCAGGGGGGCAATCAGACGGGGCATCATTCATTCCTCAATGTCAGCTCGGCGCACAGGCTAACCCGTTCACCGGCTGAAGATGAGACACTTGCACGCGAGGCGGTGACGGCGCGCGGAAACCTGCCAGCCGGGGCCGCAGCTGCGGCCTCGGGGAGGCGTGTTGACAGGGATGCCGCGCGGATCATCAGAACTTGCGCTCTGCCGGGGCGATCTTTTTCAGGCTGATGCCGCCATCGGCCTCGCTGGTCAGCGGATCGGTATGCACCGCCCGATAGCCCAGCGTCACCGCATTGCCATCTACCCAGGCCAGCGAGTGTTTGCGCCAGTTGGCGTCATCGCGGTGCGGGTGATCCTCATGCGCATGGGCGCCCCGGCTTTCGGTGCGGGCATGCGCGCCATAGATCGTGGCCAGTGCATTCGGCATCAGGTTGGTCAGTTCCAGCGTTTCCATCAGGTCGCTGTTCCAGACCAGGCTGCGATCCGTGACCTTCAGGTCGCCGATCTTGCCTGCGATGGCGGTCATTTTCACTTCGCCTTCGGCCAGCGTCTTTTCGGTGCGGAACACGGCGGCATCCGATTGCATGGTGCGCTGCATCTCCAGCCGCAGATCGGCGGTCGGGATTGCGCCATTGGCATGGCGCAGCGCATCAAAGCGGCCCAGCGCCTTGTCCACTTCGGCGGTGTTCACCGGGGCGGCGCGCTCTTTCGGGTTGACGATCTCGCCCGCGCGGATGGCGGCGGCGCGGCCGAACACCACAAGGTCGATCAGCGAGTTCGACCCCAGACGGTTCGCGCCATGCACCGAGGCACAGCCCGCTTCACCCACGGCCATCAGGCCGGGGAACACCGCATCCGGGTTGTCGGCGGTGGGGTTCAGCACCTCACCCCAATAGTTGGTCGGAATGCCGCCCATGTTGTAATGTACGGTCGGCAGTACCGGGATCGGTTCCTTGTGCAGGTCAACCCCGGCAAAGATGCGGGCCGATTCCGAAATGCCGGGCAGGCGCAATTCCAGCGTCTCGCGCGGCAGGTGGTTCAGGTGCAGATGGATATGGTCACCATTGGCGCCCACGCCGCGGCCTTCGCGGATTTCCATCGTCATGCAGCGGCTGACATAGTCGCGCGGCGCGAGATCTTTGTAATGGGGCGCATAACGCTCCATGAACCGCTCGCCGTTGGAGTTGGTCAGATAGCCGCCTTCGCCGCGCGCGCCTTCGGTGATCAGGCAGCCCGAGCCATAGATGCCAGTCGGGTGGAACTGCACGAATTCCATGTCCTGCAACGGCAGGCCCGCCCGCGCCACCATGCCACCACCGTCGCCGGTGCAGGTATGGGCCGAGGTCGCGCTGAAATAGGCGCGGCCATAGCCGCCGGTGGCCAGCACGGTCATCTTGGCGTTGAACACATGGATCGTGCCGTCATCCAGCTTCCACGCCACCACGCCGGTGCAGCGCCCGTCGGTCATGATCAGGTCCAGCGCGAAATATTCGATGAAGAATTCCGCGTTGTTCTTCAGGCTCTGGCCATAAAGCGTGTGCAGGATGGCGTGGCCGGTGCGGTCTGCGGCGGCGCAGGTGCGCTGCACAGGCGGACCTTCACCATATTCGGTGGTGTGGCCGCCAAAGGGGCGCTGGTAGATCTTGCCATCTTCGGTACGCGAGAACGGCACGCCGTAATGCTCCAGCTCATACACGGCCTTGGGGGCCTCACGCGCCAGATATTCCATGGCATCGGTGTCGCCCAGCCAGTCAGAGCCTTTGACCGTGTCATACATATGCCACTGCCAGCTGTCCGGGCCCATGTTCGACAGCGAGGCGGCAATGCCGCCCTGCGCCGCAACCGTGTGGCTGCGGGTCGGGAACACCTTGGTCACACAGGCCGTGCGCAGGCCCTGTTCGGCCATGCCGAGCGTCGCGCGCAGACCCGCGCCGCCCGCGCCCACCACGACCACGTCATAGTCATGCACTTCATAGGGATAAGCAGTCATGTCAGCCTCTCAGAGCGCGATTTTCGCAAGGGCGAACAGCCCGATGGCGGTCACCGCGTAGGATATCGAAATCACCAGCATCACCAGGCCCTTCTTGGCCGAGCCGCGGGCGTAATCTTCGATCATCATCGTGGCACCCTTGGCGAAGTGGCGCATCCCCACAAACAGGACAAGCGCCGTCAGGATTGCCGGGAAGGGGCGGGAGAAGGTGGCCAGAACCTCGTCATGGCCCTTGCCCAGGGCCGAGCCGAACACATAGAGGAACACCGGCACCATGAAGGCCAGCGCCACGGCGGACACCTGCATCTGCCAATGATGTTCGGTTCCGGTATGGGCGGCGCCCTTGCCTTCGGCGCGTTTACGATCGGTCAGATAGCGCATGGTTGCCTCCTCAGACCAGAATGATGGTGATGACGGTCAGCACGACCGAGCCGATGATGCAGGCCCAGCCGAGCTTTTCGGCGGTGGGAATGTCCAGCCCCTTGCCTGCGTCGTAATAGAGGTGCCGCAGCCCTGCGAGGTAATGATACCAGATCGCCCAGAGCGAGGCGGTGAACACCAGTTTGCCGAACCACGAGGTCACAACCTTGTTGGCCAGTGCAAAATACTCGGGCGAGGTCGCAGCCGCCAGCAACCACCAGACCGACAGCAACACCGCAACGATCAGGCCGTTGCCGGTGATCCGCGTCAGAATCGAGGTGATCGAGGTCAATTGCGGGCGATAGATCTGGAGATGGGGGGAAAGGGGGCGTTCCACCCGTTTCACTTCAGCCATGACGTTTCCCTTTGTCGCTTGGGCAGCAGATCGTGTGCCGCGCACTGGCAGGATTTCTGAGCATTCAATAGCGTGTTTTTTGCCCAAGTCACCTGTGCAATCGCAGCATAATCGGGCCGTTGCCGCTATCATCCGGTAATTTTTTCACTTTGTGATCACAAATTTTCTGGCCGTGATCACAGCTTGGCAGTTTGCTGCGCAGGGCGGGCGTTCCACGTTGCCCCCGGTTTGGACGTGCCGGTCAGCGATTTGGAGCGCGGCGCCCGCACGGCGTTGTCCGGCCAGCCTGTGCGCAGGTCATGCCGGTTGCGGCAGGCGCCAGGCACCAAGTGCGCCGCGCGGATCACTTGGGCATCACCGCCCAGTAATCCAGATCCAGCAGAACCTCGGGCAGGTATTTGCCATCCTCGCCGCGCAGCGCAAACGGGGCCGCGCCCTGTTTGACGGCGACCAGCCGCAGCCGGATGGCACCCACGCCCGGTGCCGACGTGTCGGCCTTGTCGATCACCTCGGACCAGGCCTTGACCGTATCGCCCGCGAAACAGGGGTTGGCATGGGCCCCGGCGTTCAGCGCCACGATCATCTGCGCATTGGCGAGGCCATTGAACGACAGCGCCCGCGCCATCGAGATCACATGGCCGCCATAGATCAGCCGCTTGCCATCCGGGCGGAAGGTCGCGTCGAAATGCACCTTGGCGGTGTTCTGCCACAGGCGGGTGGCGATCATGTGCTCGGCCTCTTCGATGGTCACGCCATCAACGTGGTCGATCTTCTCGCCGATGGCGTAATCGCCCCAGCGATGCGGCTCGCCCGCCAGTGCGAATTCATACCGGCTGAAATCCAACCCGGCGGGGATCACCAGCGTCTCGGGGGCGACAACCTTGGCCAGCGCGGGTACGACAGCGTCGGGGGCAGGGGCGTCCAGCCGGTTCTTGCGCACCATGACCCAGCGCACATAGTCCAGCACGGTGGTGCCGTTCTGGTTGATGCCGCGTGTGCGCACATAGACCACACCCGACGCGCCGTTGGAGTTTTCCTTCAGCCCGATCACCGTGCTTTCGGACCGCAGCGTATCGCCCGGATAGACCGCCGACAGCCAGCGCCCCTCGGCATAGCCCAGATTGGCAATGGCATTCAGCGAGACATCCGGCACAGTCTTGCCGAACACCACATGGAAGGCAGCCAGATCATCCAGCGGCGAGGCCGCAAGGCCGCAATTGCGCGCGAACTCGTCCGAGGAATAGAGCGCATGGCGCGCCGGATAAAGCGCATGATACAGCGCCCGCTCTCCGCCCGAAACGGTGCGGGGCACGGCATGGGTGATCGTCTCGCCGATGCGGTAATCCTCGAAGAAACGTCCGGGGTTGGTTTTCATGCGCTCTCTCCATCAGGGGCGCGGCGGGGGCCCTCCGCCGCGCGCGTCTATCAGTGTTCGCCCAGCTTGGTGTCGGGCGTGTAATCGCCGGGGACTTCCTTCACCACGGCCTGCCCGCAGCGCATGACGCCGCGCGCGGCATCAAAGGCATAGGTGGGGCTGCCATGCAGCGCCCAGCCCTTGTTGAGGGCCGCCGTCACCTTGTGACAGAAGGCCGATGTGTCGTCGTCGGACAGAAAGCGATAGAGCTGCATCAGAAATACGTCCCTTCAAACACCGGATGGCCCAGCCACAGGTGAACCATCGCAATCGCGCCGAACAGCAGCAGGGTGCCGACAAGGTTCATCGCATCGCCCTTGAGGCCGCGCCCGCCGACAGGCCGCACCCATGACGTGCGGTTCAGGATCAGCATTTCCACCACCGCCCAGAGGCCGATGCCGCCAAACAGCAGCAGCGAGGCGCGGTCGCCATTCACCGCCAGATGGGCGAGCGACCAGATCACCGTGCCCCAGAGCATCGGGTGGCGGATCCTAGGGTAAAGCGTGCCCTTGGTGCCGCCCACCCCGAACAGGAACAGCGAGATCAGCATCAGCGTATTGTTCAGATGGCCCATGCCGGGCAGCGGGCTATAGACCGGCACGAATTCTGCCCCGCGATAGCCGAGGGCCATCAGCCCCACCGCCAGCACCAACAGGGCCGTCACCAGCCCCTTGCCCCGGTCGCCAAGGGCCGCGCGCGCGTCGGGCGCAAGGCGTTTGAACAGATGGGCGGCAACCCAGAGGAAAAGGCCGAGGCTGAGAAAGATCATCGCTGAGGCTCCGAATATGTGAATTTCTTTCACATAGCCATTATCCGGCCAGCGCCGCAATCGCCTCTGCTTTGGCCAGCGTGGCTTTCGCCGTCACGATATGCAGGTTTTCCACGATTTTGCCATCCACCACGGCCACCCCGCCGCCCTGCGACATGATGTCGGTGAAGGCGGCAATCTGGCGGCGGGCCAGATCAATCTCGGCCTCGCTGGGGGCAAAGGCGGCATTGGCGATATCAAGCTGCGCCGGATGGATCAGGGTCTTGCCGTCAAAGCCCATGTCGCGGCCCTGCGCACATTCTGCCTGCAACCCGGCCTCGTCCTTGAAGGCGTTATAGACGCCATCGACGATCACCAGGCCATAGGCCCGCGCCGCCAGCAGGCACAGGCCCAGACCGGCCTGCATCGGCAAGCGGTCGGCGCGGAAGCGCGCGTTCAGCTCTTTCGCCAGATCGTTGGTGCCCATGACCATGCCTTTCAGCCGGGGATGGGCGGCAATCGTGGCGGCGTTGAGCATGCCCTGCGCCGTTTCCATCATGGCCCAGAGATCGGCACCGGGCACAGCCTCGGCCACCGCATCCAGATCGGCGGGGCTGTTCACCTTGGGGATCAGCACAGCATCGATTCTGGCGCCGCGCGCAATGGCCTCGTCCAGCGCATCGGCATCGGCGCGGCCCCATTCGGTGTCAAAGCCGTTGATCCGCACGATGCGCACCCGCGCGCCGAAATCCCAATCGGTCAGCACCTGCGCCAGCAATTTGCGGGCGGCGGGCTTTTCTTCGGGGGCGACCGCATCCTCCAGATCAAAGATGATCGCATCGGCCGCCAGCCCCATCGCCTTTTCCAGCGCGCGCTCTTTGGAGCCGGGAATATACAGAACGGAACGATAGGGGCGGGTCATCGAGTCTCTCCCAAAGCAAGATTCTTTCGCCAATGACCACATTCGCGGCATATTCGGCAAGGGTGATTTTGCCGCAGCGCAGAAATTTTGGACCATGGTCGCAGAAAATGCCGCAAGGTCGCCGGATCGGACGAAGCGTTAACCGTTTCTCAGCCGTTCCGGCGCAGCCTTCGCCCATGATCCGCAGTCATGGAAAGGCCCGCCGATGACCAGAACCCTCTTTGCGCTGTCGCTTGGTTTTGCAGGCGTGATCCTCGCCACGCATGCGGGCCATGCCGCCACCTGCGCGCCGCGCGATGCGCTGCTGGCCACATTGGCCGATCACTATGGCGAACGTCGGCAGGCGCTGGGCCTTGCCGACAACCGCATGGTGATGGAGCTGTTTGCATCCGATACCGGCAGCTGGACCATGGCCTTCACCGGGACGGATGGCATCACCTGCCTTGTGGCCACCGGGCGGGCTTATGAGGGCATAGCCGCGCCTCTGCCCACCAAGGGCGATCCGGCCTAACCGATCAGGGCGGCAGCCGCACTCCAGATCAGTTTGACTGACAGCAGCAGCAGTGCCCAGGTCACCAGCTGGAAGAACAGCTTTTCCGGCAGCACCCGCACCAGCCGCACCCCGGCGAAAACGGCAAGGCTGGCCGGGATCATCAACAGCAGCGTCAGCCGCAGATTGCCAAGGCTCATCTGGCCCAGCGCCCAATAGGGCACCAGCTTGATCGCATTCACATAGGCGAACAGAATGGTGGACGTGCCCGCGAACACCTCTTTCGACAGGCGCAGTGGCATGGTGTAGACCTGATAGGGCGGGGCGCCTGCATGGCTGACAAAGCTGGTAAAGCCGGTCGCCGTGCCCCAGAACAGCCCCGGCGCGACCCGTGCCGGCTGTGCCTCAGGCTCGGCTCCGCGCCGGAGCAGCAGATTGGCGGCGAACACCGCCCCCACCGCGCCGATGATCCCGGTGACGATCGCTTCGGGCACCAGATGCGCCGTGGCCCAGCCCAGCCCGACGCCCAGCGTGGTGCCGGGCACAAGGATCGCCAGCACGCGTCTGTCGAAGGCATGACGATAGGCCCAGAGGCCGAAGATGTCCGACACGACATAGATCGGCAGCAGCAGCCCCGCCGCCATGACGGGCGACATCACCTGTGACATCAGCGGCACCGACAGCATCGCCACCACCGGCACGCCGCCCTTGCCCATGCCCACCAGCACAGCGGCCAGTCCGGCGATGGCCCAAAACATCACGTCATCCACGCGCCACGGCTCCTGTTGGCCAAAACGCGCCACCTTTAGCGCAAACAACTTGCGCGAAACAATCCTGCCTGTCATGCCGCAACGCGGCGGCTTGCGGGAATCTCGTCAGGCCCCTAAGCATACCACCGTATACAATCCCAGCCGGAGACGGAATCATGGCACGACCCAAGATTGCACTGATTGGCGCAGGCCAGATCGGCGGCACGCTCGCCCATCTCGCCGCCATCAAGGAACTCGGCGATATCATCCTGTTCGATATTGCGGAAGGCACCCCCCAAGGCAAGGCGCTGGACATTGCGCAATCCGGCCCCTCGGAAGGGTTCGATGCCGTGATGAAGGGCGCCAACAGCTATGAGGATATCGCGGGCGCCGATGTCTGCATCGTGACCGCAGGCGTGCCGCGCAAGCCCGGCATGAGCCGCGATGACCTGCTTGGCATCAACCTCAAGGTGATGAAATCGGTGGGCGAGGGCATCAAGGCCCATGCGCCGAACGCCTTCGTGATCTGCATCACCAACCCGCTTGACGCGATGGTCTGGGCGCTGCGCGAATTTTCGGGCCTGCCGCATGAAAAGGTCGTCGGCATGGCCGGCGTGCTGGATTCGGCGCGCTTCCGTCACTTCCTGTCGGTGGAATTCAACGTCTCCATGCGTGACGTGACCGCCTTCGTTCTGGGCGGCCATGGCGACACGATGGTGCCGCTGACCCGTTATTCCACCGTGGGCGGCGTGCCGCTGCCGGATCTGGTGGAAATGGGCTGGACCACGCAAGAGCGTCTGGACGGTATCGTGCAGCGCACCCGTGATGGCGGTGCGGAAATCGTTGGCCTGCTGAAAACCGGCTCAGCCTTCTATGCGCCCGCCACCTCAGCCATCGAAATGGCCGAAGCCTATCTGAAAGACCAGAAGCGCCTGCTGCCCTGCGCCGCTTATGTGGATGGCGCGCTGGGCCTGAACGGCATGTATGTCGGCGTGCCGACCATCATCGGTGCCGGTGGCATCGAACGCATCGTCGATATCAAGCTGAACGAAGACGAACAGGTGATGTTCGACAAGTCGGTTGATGCGGTGAAGGGCCTTGTTGCCGCCTGCAAAGCCATCGACCCGTCGCTGGCCTGATCTGCCCTACCACGAAATCGAAAACGCGCGCCCTTGCAGGCGCGCGCTTTTTTATGCGGTGCGCATCCAGCCCGAAGGCCACCCCGGCGCGACCCATCGGGCCGCGCCAAGGCCGGGATCAGGCCAGATCGAAGCGGTCGGCGTTCATCACCTTGGTCCAGGCAGCCACGAAATCGCGCAGGAATTTTTCCTGAGCATCGTTTTGCGCATAGACTTCGGCAATCGCCCGCAGCTGCGAGTTGGAGCCGAACACCAGATCCACACGGCTGCCTGTCCACTTCACGGCACCTGTGGTGCGGTCACGGCCTTCGAACAGATCCTGCGTCGCAGAGACCGCGCTCCAGACCGTGCCCATATCGAGCAGGTTGACGAAGAAATCATTCGTCAGCGCCTCGGGGCGGGTGGTCAGCACGCCGTGTTTGGTGCCGCCATGGTTGGCGTTCAGCACACGCAGCCCGCCGATCAGCACGGTCATTTCCGGCGCGGTCAGCGTCAGAAGTTGCGCCCGGTCGATCAGCAGCTCTTCTGCCGAGGCGGTGAAGGCCTTTTGCTGATAGTTGCGGAAACCATCCGCCAGCGGCTCCATCACCTCGAAGCTTTCCACATCGGTCTGCTCTTGCGTCGCATCCGTGCGGCCCGGGGTGAAGGGCACGTCGATGGCGCGGCCCGCAGCCCGCGCTGCCGCTTCCACCGCCGCCGAACCGCCGAGCACGATCAGATCGGCCAGCGAGACACGTTTGCCACCCGAAGCGGCAGCGTTGAATGCGGCCTGAATGCCTTCCAGCACCCCCAGCACGCGCTGCAACTGTTCGGGCTGGTTCACATCCCAGTCCTTCTGCGGCGCCAGACGGATACGCGCCCCGTTCGCGCCACCGCGCAGATCGGACCCACGGAAGGTCGAGGCCGAGGCCCAGGCCGTCGACACCAGTTCCGGCACCGTCAGACCTGACGCCAGAATCCGCGCCTTCAGATCGGCAATATCCGCCGCGTCGATCAGCGCGTGATCGACCGCAGGCACCGGATCCTGCCAGATCAGATCTTCTGCCGGAACCTCTGGGCCGAGATACAGCGCCTTCGGCCCCATGTCGCGGTGGGTCAGCTTGAACCAGGCGCGGGCAAAGGCATCGGCAAAGAGATCGGGGTTCTCGTAGAAGCGGCGCGCAATCGGTTCGTAGATCGGGTCAAAGCGCAGGGCGAGATCCGAGGTGAGCATGGAGGGCGCGATCCGTTTGGTCGGATCATGCGCATCCGGCACCGATCCGGCCCCGGCCCCGTGCTTGGGCTGCCATTGATGCGCCCCCGCCGGGCTTTTCGTCAGTTCCCAGTCATAGCCGAACAGGTTCCAGAAGAAGTTGTTCGACCATTTGGTCGGCGTCGAGGTCCAGACCACCTCAAGCCCCGAACCGATGGCATCGCCGCCCTTGCCGCTGCCATAGCTGCTGGCCCAGCCCAGGCCCTGCGCCTCGATCGGGGCGGCCTCGGGGTCCACCCCCACATGGGCCGCATCGCCAGCACCATGGGTTTTGCCAAAGGTATGGCCGCCCGCGATCAGGGCGACGGTTTCTTCGTCATTCATCGCCATGCGGGCAAAGGTTTCGCGGATGTCGCGGGCCGAGGCCAGCGGATCCGGCGTGCCGTTCGGCCCTTCGGGATTGACGTAGATCAGGCCCATCTGCACGGCGGCGAGCGGGTTTTCCAGCTGGCGGTCCCCGGCATAACGCTTGTCGTCAAGCCAGGTGTTTTCGGCGCCCCAGTAGATGTCTTCTTCCGGTTCCCACACATCGGCGCGGCCACCGGCAAAGCCGAAGGTCTTGAAACCCATGGATTCCAGCGCGACGTTGCCCGCGAGGATCATCAGGTCGGCCCAGGAAATGCTGTTGCCATATTTCTGCTTGATCGGCCAGAGCAGGCGGCGGGCCTTGTCAAGGTTGACGTTGTCCGGCCAGCTGTTCAGCGGTGCAAAGCGCTGCGTGCCCGAGCGTGCGCCGCCCCGCCCGTCGGCGGTGCGATAGGTGCCTGCGCTGTGCCAGGCCATACGGATGAAGAACGGCCCGTAATGGCCCCAGTCGGCCGGCCACCAGTCCTGGCTGTCGGTCATCAGCGCGGTCAGATCGGCCTTCACGGCCGCAAGGTCCAGCGCCTTGAATGCCTCGGCATAGTCAAACTCGGCGCCCATCGGATCGGACAGGGCAGAGTTCTGGTGCAGGATCTTCAGGTTGAGCTGGTTCGGCCACCAGTCACGATTCGACCGCCCCTTGAATGTTGCATTGCGGTTCACACCATGTGCGACGGGGCATTTGCCGCCACCGTTGGTATCGTTTCCGTCCATTATTCTCTCCCATCAGGCTGCGTATCGTCAGTTTTCCGTGTCTTGCACGGTTTCGTGGCCTCGCGCGGCTGTGGCCCGAAACCTTGGGGTGCCGCTGTCGAAGGATAATCACGACCCCTCTTACCAGACCCGGTCGATTAGTTTAATTTGGAATTTCTGATTGTCGTCATAAGGCACGGTTATGATAAACCTGACATTCAAACAGATGCGCTATTTCGAGGCGCTGGCCCGGCATGGCCATTTTGGCCGGGCGGCGGATGCCTGTGCCATCACGCAACCCGCCCTGTCGATGCAGATCAAGGAGTTGGAGGCGGCGCTTGGCACACCGCTGTTCGAACGGAGCGCGCGGCAGATCCGGTTGACCGGCTTTGGCGAGGTGTTTGCGCTTCGGGTGCGCGGCATCCTGCGCTCGGTCGACGAGTTGGAGGATCTGGCACGCAGCGCGCGCGACCGGCTGGCCGGGCGGTTGCGTATCGGGGTGATTCCCACCGTGGCCCCCTATCTCTTGCCGACGATCATCCGCCAACTGTCGCAGCTCTATCCGGGTCTGGATCTGAACCTGCGCGAAACCGTCACGCCCAAGCTGTTGCAGGAGCTGATGGAGGGGCGGCTGGATACCGCCATCGTCGCACTGCCCGTTTCCGAACATTCGCTGACCGAAATGGCGCTGTTCACCGAAAACTTCGTGCTGGTCCGCGCCGCAACCGAGACTGGTAAACCCGTTCCCAGCCGCGAGAATCTGCGCGAGATGCGGCTGCTGCTGCTGGAGGAGGGGCATTGCTTCCGCGATCAGGCCTTGTCCTTTTGCGACATTCCCTCCACCCGGTCGCGCGAATTGCTGGATGGTAGTTCCCTGACCACGCTGGTGCAGATGGTCGGGGCAGGGATCGGGGTCACGCTGATCCCGGAAATGGCGGTCCCGGTCGAGACGCGCTCGGCGCGGGTGTCGGTGGCACGGTTCAAGGAACCGCAACCCGCACGTACCATCGGCATGATCTGGCGCAAGACCAGCCCGCTCGCCAGCCAGCTGCATCAGGTGGCCACGGTTGTCCGGCAATCCGCCGAGGCCCTCTATGCCGCCCATGCCGCCGGCGCAGGGCCGCAATGACCGCCCCTAAATGCCCGCAGATTTATTTGGGATCGGCGCAGGAAGCACCTTGCACCTGTGAAGTTTGATCTGTAAGTCCACCAGCGGAGCTGTGGCCGAGTGGTCGAAGGCACACCCCTGCTAAGGGTGCAGACGGCAACGTCTCGAGGGTTCGAATCCCTTCGGCTCCGCCATAAAATGTCCCATAAATCACTGACGCGATTTAATAAGGTCAATTGGCTTGCTGACGTTTTGCACAGACCTGAAATTTGCGCCACATTTTGATATACAATTGACCACATCAAACCCTTGCGCGATGGGCTCATGTAGCCGCACAAAAAAAGCTGCACCACGCGATCTGCAGAATGCGCACAGCTTGGGCGGCAACTGACGACCCATCTGCACGCTGCTTGGGGTGATACAGGTCCACGAACGGATAACCCGGTATCAGGTGGGCCAGCTCTTTCTTCGGCAGCGCAACTCACAACACGGTCACCCGGGTCATCTGCTGTCCGGCTGAGCTGGCCCACCTGATCCGCGGCGTGGCTTATTTCAGCTTGATGGCGAAATGCTTGCGCACCGGCTCCTCGATGGTCCAGGTGCCCTTGAACGTCGGCTCGACCACGAAGGCGTCGCCCGGTTTCAGGGTGACAGGGGGGCCGCCGTCGGGGGTGATGGTGATGCGGCCCTCGATCAGATGCACGAATTCGTAGAACTGGTAGGTTGCGTGCCAAGTGCCGGTGGTCGCCTCCCAGGTGCCCGAGATCATGCTGCCATCCAGCGCGCTGTGCTGCACCCAATAGCGCATGGTCGGGTTGCCCTCGATCTTGGTCCAGCCCGCCAGATCGGTGGTGATGGGCTCCGGGCCCGGTGCGGGGAAGCGGAAAAGCGTGTCGCTCATATCTGTCCTCGTGATGCGCCTTGTGGTCACCGCTCTTGGTAAGCGGCCCCTGCACGGGGCGCAAGCCGGACGCGCGGCGGGGGCGCTTGCCGAAGGGGGCTGGCGAGCGGGCGGCAAATCGTCAAAGACTGTCGCGGTAAAGAAAGCAGAACGGGACACGGGCATGAACATCCGCGAGGCACGGGCATCGGATGCAGCACATCTGGCGCGCTTCATCAACATGGCGGCGGACGATCTGCCGCTGCATTTCTGGCGCAAGACGGTTGGCCCGGAGGGCGACCCCTGGGCGCTTGGGCAGGAGCGTGCGGCGCGCGGGACGGGCAACTTCTCGTACCGCAATGCCTGGCTGGCCGAGGTTGATGGCGCGGTGGGGGCTTGCCTGCTCGGGTATGCCGCCGAAGTGACGCCCGGCCCGATTGACCCCGACACACCGCCGATCTTCGTGCCGCTGCTGGAGCTGGAGGCGCTGGCACCCGGGTCGTGGTATCTGAATGTTCTGGCCACCTATGCGGCCTTTCGCGGCAAGGGATTGGGCAGCGCCTTGCTGGCACAGGCTGACGCGATTGCCGCCGCCTCGGGTCATCACAGCATCAGCCTGATTGCCGCAGACACGCATCAGGATGCGCTTCGCCTTTATTCGGCGAAGGGGTTTCGGCAGATCGCCCGCCGCCCGGTCGTGAAAGGTGACTGGGCCGTTGATGCAAGTGAATGGATCCTGTTCACAAAGGCGGTCAGCGCCAACTGATTCCGTCAACGGAGCTGCGCCGCCGTTGCAACTGCGATGCGAGAGGCGGCTACGAGAACAAGCGGAACCGGCACCTCCTCGCGCCGGGTCACAATTGGTCAGGATTGGACCGTGGCCGCTCTTGTGCAAGCAAACCATGGCCTGCGCCCCTGGCTGACCATCTGCGGCAAGCCGGTGGGGCAGATGATGCCGGAGGGACGGCTGATCGAAAAGGAAACCGGCTCGATCATCGTGATCCTTGCGACCGACGCGCCGCTGTCTCTGCGCGCGCTGGCCAAGCGCGCGGCGATCGGGATTGGCCGGGCCGGGACACCGGGTGGGAACAACTCGGGCGACATTTTCATGGCTTTCTCCACGGCGGATGCGGGTGACATGCCGCAGCGCCGGGGGCCATTGGAGACAGTCACGCAGATGAACCCTGAACACCTTGATCCGCTGTATCTTGCGGCGGTGGAAGCTGTGGATGAAGCCGTGATCAATGCAATCGTGGCGGGCGACGACGTAGCGACCGTCAAGTCCAAGGGTAAGACCCGTCACGCGATTGACCAGGCGCAGCTTTCGGCATTGTGTCGATGACCGGATGCGCGCGTGCCCATGACGGACAACGGCGCAGGCGGGGCTGGATCTGGTCCTAGCAGGCGCAGGATTCTGGCCCTACCCACCTGCACAGGATGGGTGCAGGAAGAGGCATCACCCATGCTGGAGCCGCCGCCATGTCACTTGACCACTCCGTAAACGACCTCTCTCATGTGACCGAGGCCGACCGTGCCCATGTCTGGCATCACCTGAGCCAGCACAAGCAATATGAAACCGTCGATCCCCGCATCTTCGTTGAAGGCAAGGGCCTGCGCCTGTGGGATGCGAAGGGGCGCGAGTATATCGACGCGGTTTCGGGCGGTGTCTGGACGGTGAACGTGGGCTATGGTCGCGAAAGCATCGCCAATGCGGTGCGCGATCAGCTGGTGAAGCTGAATTACTATGCGGGGGCCGCAGGCACCGTGCCGGGCGCGCTGTTTGCCGAAAAGCTGATCGAAAAGATGCCGGGGCTTACCCGCGTCTATTATTCCAACTCGGGGTCGGAAGCGAACGAGAAGGTCTACAAGATGGTGCGCCAGATTTCGCACCGGCACCATGGCGGCAAGAAATCGAAGATCCTGTTCCGCGAACGCGACTATCACGGCACCACCATTGCCACGCTGGCCACCAGCGGCCAGTTCCAGCGCGCCGAACAATACGGGCCCTTCCCGGAAGGGTTCGTGATCGTGCCGCATTGCCTTGAATATCGCGCGCAATGGGATGTGGCCGATTATGGCCGCCGCGCGGCGGATGCCATCGAAGAGGTGATCCTGCGCGAAGGCCCCGACACCATCGGCGCGCTTGTTCTGGAACCCATCACCGCCGGGGGCGGTGTCATCGTGCCGCCCGAAGGCTATTGGCCGCGCGTGCAGGAGATCTGCCGCCAATATGACATCCTGCTGCATATCGACGAGGTGGTCTGCGGGCTGGGCCGCACCGGCACCTGGTTCGGCTATCAGCATTACGGGATCGAGCCGGATTTCGTGACCATGGCCAAGGGGGTTGCCTCGGGCTATGCCGCGATCAGCTGCACTGTCACCACGGAACGGGTGTTCAACCTGTTCAAGGATGATGCGAGCGATCCGCTCGGTTATTTCCGCGACATCTCCACCTTTGGCGGCTGCACCGCCGGACCGACCGCCGCGCTGGAAAACATGCGCATCATCGAAGAGGAGGGGCTGCTGGAAAACACCCGCCTGATGGGCGAGCGCTGCCTGGCCAATCTGCGGGCACTGATGGACCGGCATGCCGTCATCGGTGACGTGCGCGGCAAGGGCCTGTTCCTGGGGGTTGAACTGGTGGCGGATCGCACCACACGCGAACCGCTGCCGGAAAAGCAGGTTCAGGCCGTGGTGGCCGAATGTCTGGCACAAGGCGTGATCATCGGTGCCACCAACCGGTCGATCCCCGGCTTGAACAACACGCTCTGCCTGTCGCCCGCGCTGATCGTGACCGCCGAGGAGATCGACACGATCACGGGTGCCATCGACGTGGCCCTGACCCGCATCTGCGGTTGAGGGCTTGATCCTGTCGCGCGGGTCGGACTTCATGGCCCGATCCGTGCGCTGGAGTTGCAATGCCGATCCCTGTCGAATCCTTTTTCATCGACCGCACGTCATCGGTGCCGCTTCAGGTGCAGCTTCAGCGCCAGATCATCACGGGGGTCACCGAAGGACGGTTGCGCCCCGGTGATGCGCTGCCGTCCAGCCGCCGTATGGCCGCGCATCTTGGCGTGGCGCGTGTCACGGTGGTTCAGGCCTATGCCGAGCTTGCGGCCACCGATTACCTCGACAGTCTGCCACGGTCCGGCCATCGCATCTCGGACCGGATCGAGCGGCGGATCGACCCGCCTGCCGTAGCACCCGGCGTGCAGCACTTTGACTGGCAGCGCAAGATCGACGGGCGCTTTGCCCGTTCCGCCCGCACCGACCGCGTGACCGACTGGCGTCAGTATCGCTTTCCCTTTGTCTATGGTCAGGTGGATCCGGAATTGGTGGATCATGCCGCCTGGCGTGATTGCGCCGTGCGCGCGCTGGGGCGGCGCGAATTCGCCTCGCTGACCGCCGATCTGTATAACGAGGATGACCCGGAGCTGATCGACTATATTGCCCGCCACATCCTGCCCCGGCGCGGTATTCGGGCGCGGCCTGCAGAAATCCTGCTGACGCTCGGCGCCCAAAACGGGCTGTGGATGGCCGCCGAAGTGCTGCTGGGCCGGGGGGGGCGCTGCGCAGTGGAAGACCCCTGTTATCCCGGTCTGCGCGAGATCCTGGCGCAGACCCGGGCCGAGGTTGTCGCCTTGCCGGTCGATGCGCATGGCCTTCCGCCCGAGGCAATCCCCGCGGGTGTTGCGGCCATCTTCACCACCGCGAGCCATCAATGCCCGACCAGTTCCACAATGCCGCTTGATCGCCGCCGTGCCCTTCTCGATTGCGCCAGCCGTCAGGGCTTTGCCGTGATCGAGGACGATTACGAATTCGAGATGTGCTTTGCTGGTGCGCCTTCGCCCGCGCTGAAGGCCATGGATGTGGCGGGCGCGGTGATCTATGTCGGCTCCTTCTCCAAATCGGTATTTCCGGGCCTGCGGATGGGTTACATGGTCGCCGACCCTGCCTTCATCGCCGAGGCGCGGGCATTGCGTGGCCTTGTCATGCGGCATCCGCCGGGGATGTTGCAGCGCACGCTGGCCCATTTCCTGTCGCTGGGTCACTACGACGCGCAGATGAACCGGATGCGCCGGATCTATGCCGAACGCAGGGCGGTGATGGCACAGGCTATCACAGAGAACGGGCTCATCCGGGCCAATGGCGGGGCGGGCGGATCGAGCTTCTGGATGTCATTGGAAGCCGGGAAGGATAGCCGCATCCTCGCACAGGCGCTGCGTGCGCAAGGGGTTCTGATCGAACCCGGCACGCCCTTCTTCGCGCGGGAGCAGGACGGGGCTGGCTTCTATCGTCTGGCTTATTCCTCCATCGCGGCACCGCTGATCGAGGAAGGCGTCGCCCGCATCCGTGCCGCCCTGACATGATGGCCGGGTGAGGTCGAGATTGCGATGACCTTTGGCACGCAGGATCGCCAGAGATGAAACCAGCTGAGGAAAGCGTTTCGGCCTCGCGGCGCGTCCAGCTCCAAGGAAACAGGTCCAGCCGGTGTGACAAGGGCCTGTTTGGCAACCGCGCGAGGCCATCAGCCAGCCAAGCCTGACCTGAGCCATGCCTGTTACGACCCCGTGACGGCGCTTCAGGTTTTGCCACGGCCTGCCAGAAAACACAGGATGGCCGCTGTCTGGATCGCTGCGGCGCAGAGGAACAGGGCCGTGCCAGTGACATCGGCGATGTTTTCGCTGCGCAGCAGGCCGAATGTGGCGGGGGCAAACGCATAACCGGCCTGACCGATGGCGACGATCAGTGGCACCACGCGCGCAGTCTCGGCCGGTGCGAACTCCTGCTGGGCGATCAGCGGCGGCAGCGAGGTGGCATTGCCGATGCCAAGGCCGAACAAGGCGATTCCCAGGATGAGACTTGCCCCGGCTTCACCCGCCGCCATCATGAACAGCAGAGAGCCGATCACCTGCACGGCATAGCTGAGGCAGGCAACAAGGCGGCGGTCGGCGGACACCTGCATCACTGCTCCGACGAACGAACGCCCGAGGATTGCGGCGAGCGTCGCCCCGCCCATCGCCATGCCTGCCCCTGCCTCGCCAAGGACAGGCACCAGCAGCGAAAACAGATGCGCCAGCAGCCCGATCTGCGCGAAAAGGCCAAGCATCATGCCTGCCGCCAATGTCAGGAATTTGCGGTTCCGGAACAGGGACGTGCGGGAGGCAGGGGGAGCCTTGATGGAGCAGGGCTGCGCCGCCAGCCCGTCTGGGGTCTGGCCCAGACTTTCAGGGCTGTGCCGGAACACCAGCAGTGACAGCAGCGCGACCACCATCAGCATCACGCTGCCCACGGCCAATGCGGCAGCGGCAAAGCCGATCCCGGCGATCAGGGCAATCCACAAGGGTGAAAAAATCACCCCGCCCAGACTCGCGCCGTTATAGGCCAGCCCAAGGGCTGCCGGGCGGCGCAAGGTGAACCATGGCGCGATCAGCGCGTTCACGGCAGCGGCCCCCATGGCAACCCATCCGGCACCACTGGCGAAAGCTGCGCCGAACAACTGCCACGGTTCGGCGGCGATGGCCCAGCCCAGCACGCCCAAGGCCAACAGCGCCGCCCCGAGCACGGTGACTTGTGCCACCCCGAGATGCCGATACAGACGCGGCAGATTGGCCACGACCACAGCCCCCACCAGAAAATGCACGGTCACAGCCATCGAGACCAGCGCAACCGGCCAACTGCTGCGCGCGACGACGGCATAAAGAAACACCGGCGGGCCGTAAAAACCGACACCCCAGCCGAATGTGGCCAGCACAAAGGTTGCGGCAACGACATGCCAGCCGAAGAAGGTGCGGGCGGTATTGGGGGGCAGAGGCGGCATGGAACTCTCCTGTTTTTGCCTGCCGCTTATGGCCGCCCCGCGCCTTGCAATGCTTCGTCAAAGGCCGAAGTATTCCCGCTGGTCCTGTTGTAGGCTGTGCCAAACCGGAGGGATTGCGATGGCCACGCCGAACAGGATTGCCGAAGTTGCCGCCGCCGTGGGCGAGCCTGCCCGGGCGGCCATGCTGGCGGCCCTGATGGATGGCCGTGCGCTGACGGCCACCGAACTGGCCGAGGCGGCGGCCATCACGCCGCAAACCGCGAGCGCGCATCTTGCGCGTTTGGCAGCGGTGGGATTGATCGCGGCAGAAAAGCAGGGGCGTCACCGCTATCACCGCCTTGCCAGTGCCGATGTGGCGCGGATGATTGAAAGCGTGATGCAGATTGCGGGCGGCGTTGCCCTGAGCCGACCGCTGCGTCGGGTTGGGCCCAAGGATGCGGCGCTGCGTCAGGCGCGCACCTGTTACGATCATCTGGCCGGGCAACTGGGCGTCAGCATCGCCAATGCCCTGCGCAGCAGTGGCGCGGTCGAGATCGCGGGGGATGCGGCGGTGCTGACCGAAGGCGGACGGGTGCAGATGCAGGCGCTGGGCATTCTTGCACCGGAGGCGGATCTGCGTGTTGTGCGTCCGGTCTGCCGCCCCTGTCTGGACTGGAGCGAACGCCGCCCGCATCTGGCCGGGGTGCTGGGGGCCGCAATCTGCGCCCATGCGCTGAACCGGGGCTGGGTGCGGCGGCAGGCGGGCACACGGGCCTTGGCGATCACGCCCTCAGGCCAGATCGGTTTCCGACAGGCGTTTGGGCCGGGTGTGGTGCCAGCCTGACCGCAGGAGGTTCCGGGCCGTGCGGAATAACCGTCGGCCGCCAAAACTGGCGGCCGACCGGATCCGCTGCAAGCTGCGGATCAGCAAAGCGCTGTGTCAGGATTTGCGCTTGCCGCTGGGGTTCACGGTATCCACCGCGAGACTGGTCAGTTTGGAGTTGGCGGCCTTTTCTTCATCCAGAATCGCGGCCAGCAATCCATGCGCCTCGTCATGGCCCAATTGCTTTGCCCATTCCCGCAGGGTGCCGTAGCGGGCGATTTCGTAATGTTCGATGGCCTGCGCCGCCCCGATCATCGCCACGTCAAGTGCCTGCCCCTCGGCCTCGGCCATCAGGCCATCCGCCTCTTTCAGCAGGCCCTCCATCGCATCGCATTTTTCGCCCGACGCCTCTTTGCCGATGCTTTTGAACACCTGATCCAAAGTCTTGATATGGCCTTTGGTTTCTTTCAGATGCGCATCGAACGCGGCTTTCAGATCGGCATTGCCGACCGCCTTCGAGACTTTCGGCAGGGCTTTGGTCAGGGCATTTTCGGCCCAGTAGACATCACGGAGCGTGTGTTCAAAGACTTCTGCAAGTGTTTTCATGGTCATCGTCCTTTTGAGAGGTGGCTGTTTCACGCTGCGTCAGACCGGCAGCTTGACCTTCTGTTCCCGCGCCCAATGGCGGGTGGCGAGTTTGGTGATCAGTGGTTTTGTCCCGGCGGTGAGATCGCAGAAAAACCCGTCCGGTGCTGCGCCGACCTTGTCGAGCAGGGGCCTCGCTGCGGCGGTGTGGCCGATGGCCTTGCAATGGGCATAGGCGTCAGAGATGAAATCCAGCGCCGCCTTTTCGCCCAGCAGCGGCTGCACCCCATCCTCCGAGACGACCAGCGCGATGGCATCGAACAGAACGGAGGGTGCGCCGTCGATCTTTTCGTCGGCGGGCAGGCGTTTGCCGCCTTTCAATGTCACGCCGCCCACCTTGGCGGCGATGATCTTGACCGTGGCCGCCGCAGCCTCGGCGTCGGTGCGCAGCGCCTCGATCATCGCGCCATCCGCGCCGTCGGTGACCAGCACGCCAAGGCAGCGCCCGGTGACCGGCGGTGTGTGCTTCAGGATCGACAGCGCGTCGGATGGCGGCAGGTCGACGGGCGGTTTTGCAGGCGCAAGGGCGGGTGGCAGCTCTGCCCCCAGACCATCGGCCACCCGCTGTGCGAGATCGGGGTCCACATTCTGCAACTGTGCCAGCACACGGAGACGCACATGCGGCAGCTGCACCTTTGACAGTTCGAACACCAGCGCCGCAACCATATGCGTCTGCTCTACCTCGGTCTGCGAGGCAAAGAACTGGCGCGCCTGGCTGAAGTGATCGGCAAAGCTCTCGGCCCGCACGCGGCGCTTTTCGGTGGCGGGTTTGGCAAAGCGGGCCACCGAGGCAAAGCCCTGATCCACGGCACGCGGCCCGGCATCCTCGCCCGCCGCATCCAGACTGTTGGGTTCGTAATTGGCGCGACCTTTCGGCACCATGACCTGCATCAGGCCATCGCGCTGAAAATTGTGCATCGGGCATTTGGGGGCATTGATGGGAATCTGGTGAAAATTCGTGCTGCCCAGCCGCGATTTCTGGGTATCGAGATACGAGAACAACCGGCCTTGCAGCAGCGGATCATTGGAAAAGTCGATCCCCGGCACCACGTTTGACGGCAGAAAGGCCACCTGTTCGGTTTCCGCAAAGAAATTGTCGGGATATCGGTCAAGCACCATCCGCCCGACGATGCGCACGGGCACATCCTCCTCGGGGATCAGCTTTGTCGCATCCAGCACGTCATAGGGCTGTGCATCGGCCCAGTCTTCGTCGAACACCTGAAGACCCAGCTCCCATTCCGGGAAGTTCCCGGCCATGATCGCCTCATAGAGGTCGCGGCGGTGATAGTCAGGATCCGCCCCCGAGATCTTGACCGCCTCGTCCCATGTCGTCGACTGGATGCCCAGCTTCGGCTTCCAGTGGAACTTCACCATCTTTGCCACCCCCTCGGCATTCACGAGACGGAAGGTATGGACGCCAAAACCCTCCATCATGCGCAGTGACCGGGGCAGGGTGCGGTCTGACATGGCCCACATGATCATGTGCATGCTTTCGGGCATCAACGAGATGAAATCCCAGAAGGTATCATGCGCCGAGGCGGCCTGCGGAAAGCCGCGATCCGCCTCGGGTTTCACCGCATGCACAAGATCGGGGAACTTCATCGCATCCTGAATGAAAAACACCGGGATGTTGTTGCCGACCAGATCCCAGTTGCCCTCGGTCGTGTAGAATTTCACGGCAAAGCCGCGCACGTCGCGCGGGGTATCCTTGGAGCCCTTGGAGCCTGCAACGGTGGAAAACCGCACGAACACCGGCACCTTTTCGCCCTTGGTCTGGAACAGCGCGGCGCGGGTCAGCTCGGGGATGGCTTCGGTGCATTCGAAATAGCCATGCGCGCCGGTGCCGCGGGCGTGGACGATCCGCTCCGGGATACGTTCATGGTCGAAATGGAAGATCTTTTCGCGCAGCACGAAATCTTCCAGCAGGGTCGGCCCGCGCGCCCCGGCCTTGAGCGAGTTCTGATTGTCGGACACCGGAACGCCGTGATTGGTGGTCAGGGCCGGACCGCCCCGTTGCTGCGTTTCGCCGCCTGATCCCTGCGGCAAGTCATCCGAGGGTTCGTGTGTCTTCTTTGCCATGAGCGCATTCCTCCGTGCTTGCCGGATAAACGCCGCCCGATGGGCTTCGTTCCAAGGCAATCCGGCACTGCGCGGGAAGGCGCTCAATGCAGGGGAGGGTCAGGCGCTATGGCGCGGGGCAGGCCGGTTCAGGCGACCTGCGCGCGCCAGACCTTCCACCATTTCAGCCAGAGGTCGGCCATTTCCTCGGGATCACCCGCGAACAGCCGGGCGCCCAGCGGAAAGGCGGTGGCCTCGATGGCCATCTGCGCGTCGCGGGCGCGGGCGGTGATCATGTCGCGGGCCTCGCTGCGGGCGACGTCCTCCGGCAAGGCGCTGATATGGCTGGACAGCACCCCCAGATCATGGTGGTCGCCCAGGGCTTCGCCCAGCCGGTCGGCTTCGGCGACGATGGGGCGCATGACCTCGGGCCAGACCGGGGTGAACAGACGCGCCTGATACCAGTGGTCCTTGGCGCGTTTGCGCCAGTCGTGCAGCACCTCGTCCTGCGGGTTTTCGCGGGCATCGCGCATGGCGCTACGGGCGCGGGCGCGGGTATCGGCCAGCCCTTCGGCCAGGATGCGGCGGTCAGATCCGGCCAGCCTCCAGCCCTCGATCCGCTGGGCTAGGGCATCGAAAAGGCTGTGCAGATCAGGCGGGGCGGCGGCGGGCATCGCGGCTTCGGCCACAAGATGCGCGCGCAGCGCCAGCAGGGCAGGGGCCGGATCGGCACCGATCAGCCGGTCATAGGTTGCCAGCCGCACGGCGGCATCGCGCCGCCCCGACAACAGCCGCGCCGCGTCGCGCAGGATCACGTTTTCGGCGGGTTGCACATCGGGCATCCCATGCCGCACAAGGCGCAGCAGGGCGCGCAGTTTTTTGACGCTTTTGCGCAGGTCATGCACGGCGTCGGCTTCAAGGGCCGGGTCCGCAAGATGGCGGCGGATGCGGGCGACATCTGCGGCTGCGATACGGTGCAGGGCCTCGGTCAACGAGGCGTCACGCAGATCAAAACGATAGGACATGGTGGCTCCGGGGGTGGGGGGCTTGCCGGGATCAAGCGCCGGGCTACACCCTGAATATAACGGTTCCATGACGGAGATATGACATGCGTATGCTGCCCGTTCTGTTCCTGAGCCTTATCCCGCTTGCCACGCCGCTGGCGGCGCAAGACCCCGGCATCGCCGCCACCATCGAAGGCCAGATGCAGGCCTTCCGGACCGGCGATGTGCCGGGCGCGTTTGCCTTTGCCTCGCCCAATATCAAGGGCATTTTCGGCACGGCTGAAAACTTTGGTCGCATGGTCGAACAGGGTTATCCGATGGTGCGCAACCCCGGCGAGATCCGCCTGCTGGAACTGCGCGAGGTGGCGGGCAATCTGTGGCAGCGGGTGCTGGTCACGGATGCTGCGGGGCGCAGCCATTTGCTCGATTATCAGATGATCGAAACCGACAGCGGCTGGCAGATCAATGCCGTGCAACTGCTGCCGGCGCCGGATGTCAGCGCCTGATGGCGCAGGCCGTTGCGGGCAAGGACCAGCGCGCGCTGCCCTGAGGCCGCGTTAACCGCGCCTTGGTAATCGTCGGTGCTTGCGGGGCAGCACATGCCCTCAGGTGCAACGAGGCGAGGGTCTGACAGATGAACAAGGCGATTACTGATGGTCTGGTGCTGATGCCGCCGCCGTTTTCAGCGGCATTGGGCCAATGGTCGCGCGAGGATGGCACGCCGGGATCGGCCAGCTATGCGGGCCAGCCCAATGCCGCCTTTGTGCCCTCGGATCAGGATTTCAGCGGCTGTCTGGAACTTCAGAAGCTCGAATCCGTGCAGCGGCTACGCTATAAAGGCGAAACGCCGATCGAGCCGGGCCTCTATCTGCGGGTGACGGCGCGGGTGAAGGCGGTGGCGGGCAATCTGCCGAATGTGCGAATTGCGGCCTATGCCGCGCGGGCCAACGGCTCTGCCGTATCCGTGCCGCTGACCGGGCCTGCCATCCCACTGACCAGCTATGGCGAGGTTGTCACCGTTCAGGCGATTGTCGGCTCTGGCAACCGGCAGGGGGTGGATATGGTCTGGGGGGTAGAGCCCGCCTATGGCCATTTCGGGCTGGATCTGACCGGGCCAAGCGGCGGGGTGGTGCGTATTGACGATCTGGTGATCGAGGATGTGACCGATGTGTTCCACCGCAAGATGCTCGATATGGTCGATGTGCGCGACTATGGCGCCATTGGCAATGGCAGCACCGATGACAGCGCGGCCTTCGCCGCCGCCGACAATGCCGCGCAGGGACGGACGGTGCTGGTGTCGACTGGCAGCTACCGCATCGCCTCGAATCTGACGTTTGACAATGCGGTGCGGTTTGAAGGCACGTTGACTATGCCTGCGGGGGCCCGGCTGACCTGCACGCGCAATTACGACCTGAACACCTATGCTGCCGCCTTTGGCAGCGAGTTGGAGGGGTTCCGGCGCGGCTTGCAGACCCTGTTCTATTTCACCGACCATGTGGTGTTTGACCTGTCGGGCCGGAAGGTCGATCTGACCGGGCCGATCAATGTGGCGCAACTGACCGGGTTGACCAGCATGTCGAGTCGCCGCGTGCTGACCAATGGCCTGCTGAACGCGGCGTCGTCGAGTAACTGGGACAGCGATACGGTGACATCGGTGGCCACCTACAGCACCAACACCCCCGACAAGCTGACCAATGTCGGCAATGTCGCCAATATCCCGATTGGCGCGCGGGTCAGCGGCACCGGGGTCGGGCGCGAGGTCTACGTCAAGGAAAAGAACATCGGCGCGGGCACGGTGACGTTGAGCCTGCCGCTGTGGGGGGCAGCGGGCACGCGGACCTATACGTTCGAGCGGTTCAAATACATGCTGGATTTTTCGGGCTTCGACAATCTGGCGCGGTTCGAGATCACCGACATCGATTTCAACTGCGCGGGCCGGTCCAGCGGGATCCTGCTGGCCACCTCGGGGCTGACCTTCCGGGTGGCGGATTGTGTGTTCACCGGGCCGAAGGATCGGGGCATCACCTCGATCGGGTCCGGCTGCCAGGGCATGATCGTCGATCAGTGCCAGTTCCTGTCGAACGAACAGCCGATGCCCGCGCAGAACCGCCGCTCCATCGCATTGAACTCCAATGCCAATGACCTGAAGCTGCGCGACAACCGCATCGTGCGCTTTGCGCATTTTGCGGTGCTGGGAGGCGGCGGCAATCTGGTGATCGGCAATCACTTCTTCCAGGGCGATGATGAAACCGATGGCTTGCGGCAAGCGGGCATCGTGTTCACCAATACCAACTGCCGGTCGATCCTGTCGGACAATTACATCGACAATTGCTGGATCGAATGGTCGAATGAACATGACCCAGAGCCGGGCTTTGACAGCGAGTTTTCGTTTGGCGGGTTGTCGCTGACCTCCAACACCTTCATGTGCACCAATACCGCGCCCTCGTTCCGCTGGATCGTGGTGCGCCCGCGCGGGCCGGGGCATTTCTTCAACGGTCTGTCGGTGACGGGCAATGTGTTCCGTGCGGTGAACGGGGCGGTGGACCGGGTGGAGAAGCTGGATACCACGCAGGCCACGCTGGATCACGCGCGGGCGCGCAATGTGGTGTTCACCGGCAATGTGTTCCACGGGGTGTCGCAAAGCTGCGTCAACCCGCTGACACTCCAGCACGATCAGAACAGCCCGGCGGCCACTTGGACGGTGGACGGGGCCGATTACCTGCCGTTTCGCGGCGAGGCGCTGACGGTGGTTTCCGTGATGCCGGAGGGGCCGCTGCGCGACAATGGCAACGCGATCACCTTTGCCGCGCCCTATGCCGAAGTGCGGCAGGGCAATGATGCCGACCGCATCGCCCTGAAATGGCCCGAGCCGCTGAAGGGCCGGGTGCAGGTGACGCTGCGCTGCGACAGGCCCACCTGACCAAGGCTGGCCGATGAAACGGGGCGCCCTGCCGGGCGCCCCTTTTTTTATGCCAGATCGTCGGGCGCCAGCCGATGCGCCCGGCCAAAGCCGCCATTCAGCAGGGCCGACAGCGGGCGCAACCGCACAAAGCTGAAATCCGGGAAATCGACATAAAGCTGCGCTTTCGGATGTGAGACGAGCCAATGGGCGCGGAGGGCGGCATGGTCGGCATGATCCCGTAGCAGCAACTCTGCCTGCACCCGGATCATCAGACGCGGATGCGTCAGCGGATCGCCCTTGTCGCCCGGATCACCGACCATCACCGCCGCTACCGGATGCGCGCTCAGCGCTGCATGATGCGCCGCCAGCCGCGAGATCAGCGTCAGCGGCAGGCCCTGCGGATCAAGGCCAAAGGCGATGCGGCTGATGCCAGGGGTGCCGGTTTCGGGATCGGTCACTGCCAGCGCTGCATGGCGCGCGGCGTGCAGCAGGCCTTGCGCAAGGGCGCGGGCCTGCGCGTCTGCCGGTTGCACTGGGTCGCGCGCCGGGCCGGGTGGTTCGGGGGAAACGGGCATCGGGGCCTCGCAGCAGTTGACAGGGCAGGGCGGGCGGGCGTTTGCTGGCCAAGCATATCGCTACAGGCGCAGCATGACCGGCACAAGCCACCCTTCCGCCCGCCCCGCCACCCCAGACGGGCCCTATCTGCCCAAGCTGATCACCGTTCTGCGCGAAGGCTATGATCTGGCCGCGTTGCGGGCGGATGCGCTGGCCGGGCTGACCGTGGCCATCGTGGCGCTGCCGCTGTCGATGGCGATTGCGATTGCCAGTGGCATCGGGCCGGAGCGCGGGCTGTTCACCGCGATTGTCGGCGGGTTTCTGGTGTCGGCCTTTGGCGGATCCCGGTTCCAGATCGGCGGCCCGGCTGGGGCCTTCATCGTGCTGGTGGCCGCCTGCGTGGCGCAGACCGGGATCGAAGGGCTGACGCTTGCCACCTTGCTGTCGGGTGTCCTGCTGATTGCGGCCGGTGCGCTGCGTCTGGGCACCTATATCCGCTTCATCCCCTATCCGGTGACGGTAGGATTTACCGCAGGCATCGCGGTGATTATCTTTGCCAGCCAGATCAAGGATCTGTTCGGCCTGTCGCTGCCGATGGCAGAGCCGGGCGCGCTGGTGCCGAAACTGGCGGCGCTCTGGGCCGCGCGCGAGACGATCAGCATGCCTGCGCTGGCGCTTGGGTTGGGCACGGCGGGCGGTATCGTCGCCTGCAAGCGGCTGGTGCCGCGCTGGCCCGGCATGTTGATCGCGGTGGGGGCGGCCAGCCTTGCCGCCGCGCTGCTGCATCTGCCGGTCGAGACGATCGGCAGCCGGTTCGGTGCCCTGCCGCGCCTGCTGCCCGCGCCGCATCTGGCCATTCCGGGCTGGGCCGAGGTGCAGGCGGCGCTGCCCTGGGCCATCAGCTTTACGCTGCTGGGCGCGATTGAATCGCTGCTGTCCGCCGTGGTGGCGGATGGCATGACGGGGCGGCAGCACCGCTCCAATGCCGAGCTGGTGGCGCAGGGTGTGGCCAATATCGGCTCGGGCCTGTTTGGCGGGTTTTGCGTGACCGGCACGATTGCGCGCACCGCCACCAATGTGCGGGCCGGATCGCGCGGGCCGGTGTCGGGCATGCTGCATGCGCTGTTCCTCTTGGGCTTCCTGTGGCTGGCCGCGCCGCTTGCGGCCTATATCCCGCTTGCGGCCCTGGCCGGGCTGCTGGCGGTGGTCGCGTGGAACATGGCTGAAAAGCATGAATTCTGGGGGCTGATCCGTGCCTCGCGCGGCGATGCGCTGGTGGTGGGGGCGACTTTCCTGCTCGTGGTGTTCCGCGACCTGACCGAAGGCATCGTGGTGGGCTTTGCGCTGGGCGGGCTGGTGTTCATCAAGCGCATGTCGGACGCGGCGCAGATGCAGCCGGTGACGGAACATCCCTATGATGCGGCGGGCGGGGATCTGGTGGTCTACCGGCTGTCGGGGCCGTTCTTCTTTGGCGCCGCCGCGCAGCTTGGCGCGGCGCTGGACCGGATCGCCGATTTCCCGCGCGCCTTCGTGGTGGATTTTACCGATGTGCCGATGATCGACAGTTCGGGCGCGCGCAGCTTTGATCTGCTGGCGCAGAAGGTGGCGCGCATGGGCGGGCATCTGTGGTTTACCGGCACAACGCCTGCGCTGCGCCATGTGCTGCTGGCGCAGGGGCTGCGCAGTCCGCGGATCAGCTATCTGCCTGATGTGGCGGCGGTGCAGTCGGCCCTGCGGGGCGAGGCCGACAAGCCCGACTGATTCGCTGTCAGCCGCCCCGCTACCTTGCCGATGTGACGTTGCGGCGGATCGCGCAAAGGTTGTGAGTCAGGCCCCGGATCGGCGGAATGTTGCCACAGATCACTGGTCTGTGAAGGCTTAGCGCATTGAAATTTAATGTCAAAGAACGGCCGTAATTTGCAAGATTTACAGCATTGACCAAAATTCAGTCAACGAATTTACATAAAAAATCAATTAATAAAAAGGGTTACGGTTTTTCTGCGCTTTGGTTTACAGTGTCGTCAGGGATGGAATGGGCCTTGCGATGACGCAGGGCAAGACGTGCCTTACGAGGAGGGGGAGAATCCGATGACCCAGCAAGCCGCCAGTATCGCACCAGAGATGCGTGCAATTCCCGCCGGTTTCGAAAATGCCCATGCCGATGCGGCAAAATACCAGTCGATGTATGCCGAATCGGTGTCAGACCCGGAGGCGTTCTGGGGGCGTGAGGGCCAGCGGCTCGACTGGATCAAACCCTACAGCCGCGTGAAGAATTCCGATTTCACCTTTGGCAAGGTGTCGATCAAATGGTTCGAGGACGGGGTGATCAACGCCTCGGTCAACTGCATCGACCGGCATCTGAAGGACCGGGCGCTGCAAACGGCGATCATCTTTGAACCCGATGATCCGACCACGCCTGCCCTGCACATCACCTACAAGACGCTGTCGGAAAAAGTGAACCGCATGGCCAATGTGCTGCTGTCGCAGGGCGTGATGCGCGGCGACCGTGTGGTGATCTATCTGCCGATGATCCCCGAGGCGGCCTATGCCATGCTGGCCTGCGCGCGGATCGGCGCCATCCATTCCATCGTCTTTGCGGGGTTTTCGCCCGATGCACTGGCCAACCGCATCAATGATTGCGGTGCCAAGCTGGTCATCACCGCCGACACCGCGCCGCGTGGCGGCAAGCGCACGCCGCTGAAATCCAATACCGATGCCGCCTTGCTGCATTGCTCCGACAAGGTGCGCTGCCTTGTGGTGAAGCACACCGGCGATCAGACCTCGTGGATCCAGGGTCGCGACGTGGATGTTCTGGCCATGATGGATATGGTCAGCCCGGAATGTCCGCCGCGCCCGATGAATGCCGAAGACCCGCTGTTCATCCTGTATACCTCGGGCTCTACCGGCAAGCCGAAGGGCGTGGTGCATACCACCGGCGGCTATCTGGTCTATGCGGCGATGACGCATCAATACACCTTCGATTATCAGGATGGCGACATCTTCTGGTGCACCGCAGATGTCGGCTGGGTCACTGGGCACAGCTACATCATCTATGGTCCGCTGGCGAATGGCGCGACGACGATCATGTTTGAAGGCGTGCCTACCTTCCCCGATGCGGGTCGGTTCTGGGCCGTCTGCGAAAAGCATGGCGTAACGCAGTTCTACACCGCGCCGACCGCAATCCGCTCGCTGATGGGCATGGGCGCGGACTGGGTGGAAAAATACGATCTGTCCAAACTGCGGGTGCTGGGGTCGGTGGGCGAGCCGATCAACCCCGAGGCCTGGGTCTGGTATGACAAACACGTCGGCAAGGGCCGCTGCCCGATCGTCGACACCTTCTGGCAAACCGAAACCGGCGGGCACATGATCACGCCGCTGCCGGGGGCCACGGCCACCAAGCCCGGCTCGGCCACCACGCCGTTCTTTGGTGTGAAACCCGTCGTGCTGGATCCGGCCACCGCCAAAGAGCAGGTGGAGACCGAAGCCGAAGGCGTGCTCTGCATCTCGGACAGCTGGCCGGGGCAGATGCGCACGCTCTGGGGCGACCATGACCGCTTCCAGGAGGCTTATTTCAGCCAGTACAAAGGCTATTACTTCACCGGCGATGGCTGCCGCCGCGATGCGGATGGCTATTACTGGATCACGGGCCGCGTGGATGACGTGATCAACGTCTCGGGGCACCGTATGGGCACGGCCGAGGTGGAAAGCGCGCTTGTCGCCCATCCGAAAGTGGCCGAGGCTGCCGTGGTCGGCTATCCGCATGACATCAAGGGGCAGGGCATCTATGCCTATGTCACGCTGATGAACGGCGAAGAGCCCTCGGACGATCTGCGCCGCGATCTGGTGAAATGGGTCCGCACCGAAATCGGCCCGATTGCCAGCCCGGATCTGATCCAATGGGCGCCGGGCCTGCCGAAAACCCGGTCGGGCAAGATCATGCGCCGCATCCTGCGCAAGATTGCCGAGAATGACTTTGGCGCGCTGGGCGACATCTCCACGCTGGCCGACCCCTCGGTGGTCGAAGAGCTGATTGAAAACCGCATGAACCGGGGCTGAATCTGATGTCCGACACGATGACGCTCACCAAACCTGCGGTTCTGATCCTGCTTGGCCCGCCCGGTGCCGGAAAAGGCACACAGGCGCGCATGCTGGAAGAGGATTTCGGTCTGGTCCAGCTGTCGACCGGCGATCTGCTGCGCGCTGCCGTGTCGCAAGGCACCGAGGCGGGCAAACAGGCCAAGGCGGTGATGGAGGCGGGGCAGCTGGTGTCGGATGACATCGTGCTGGCCATCCTGAAAGACCGCATGGCGCAACCGGATGTGTCGCGGGGCATCATTCTGGATGGCTTTCCGCGCACGGCAGGGCAGGCAGCCGCGCTCGACAGCCTGCTCGATGGGGTGGGGCAGAAGGTCACCGCCGCCATCAGCCTTGAAGTGGATGACGAGGCGATGGTGGGCCGCGTGGCGGGCCGCTACACCTGCGGCACCTGCGGCGAAGGCTACCATGACGAATTCAAGCAGCCTGCCCATGCAGGCACTTGTGACAAATGCGGCGGCACGGCGTTCAAGCGCCGCGCTGACGACAATGCCGAAACGGTGCGCGAACGGCTGAAGGCCTATCACGCCCAGACGGCGCCGCTGATCGCCTATTACGATGGCAAGGGCGTGCTGGAGAAAATTGACGCGATGGGTGCCATCGCTGCGATCCGCACCGGCCTTGCCCGTATCGTGACCCGCGTTTCGGCATAGGGGAGACCCACGTCCGGGGGAGAGGCCCGGTCGAGGGAATGAGGGGAGGCGCACCGCTCAGGCGGGACGCACATAATGACAGAAGCGACACCCCGAACAGGGGATCTGGCCCGGTCCTGCCTGGACCGGCACGGCAGACGTACGCTTGCATCATAGACCGGACGCAGTTCCGGACAAACAAGGAGGATGCCCAATGGCAATGAACACAACGGATGTGGCAGCGGTCCGCTCCCGTCCCATGACGGCGGAGGAGAAGAAGGTCATTCTCGCCTCCTCCGCTGGCACGATCTTCGAATGGTATGACTTCTACCTTTACGGCTCGCTGGCGGCGATTATCGGCGCGCAGTTCTTCACCGCCTTCCCCGAAGCCACGCGCAACGTCTTTGCGCTGCTGGCCTTTGCGGCAGGGTTCATCGTGCGCCCGTTCGGCGCGCTGGTGTTCGGTGCCATGGGCGACCTGATCGGCCGCAAATACACCTTCCTTGCGACGATCCTGATCATGGGCGCGTCGACCTTCCTCGTCGGTCTGCTGCCGGGCTACCAGTCCTGGGGTGTTGCGGCACCGATCATCCTGATCGTGCTGCGCATGGCACAGGGTCTTGCCCTGGGCGGTGAATATGGTGGTGCTGCGGTCTATGTGGCCGAACACGCGCCGGCCAACCAGCGCGGCTACTTCACGGCCTTCATCCAGACCACGGCAACGCTCGGCCTTCTGCTGTCGCTGATCGTGATCCTGATGGTGCAGGGCTATGTGAACGGCAATTACCCGGATCAGCCGATCCTGGATGCCGCAGGCCTTGCCACCTCGAACCCCGACGGCACGCCTGCCATGATGAAGGCGTTCAATGCCTGGGGCTGGCGGATCCCGTTCCTCGGCTCGATCTTCCTGCTGCTGATCTCGCTTTATATCCGCCTGCAGATGAATGAATCCCCCGCCTTCAAGAAGATGAAGGAAGAGGGTTCGCAATCCAAGGCACCGCTGCGCGAAGCCTTCGGCCAGTGGAAAAACGCCAAGATCGCCCTGATCGCCCTGCTGGGTCTGACCGCCGGTCAAGCCGTGGTGTGGTACTCGGGCCAGTTCTACGCGCTGTTCTTCATCCAGAACGTCATCAAGGTCGACAGCTTTACCGCCAACGTGCTGGTGGCCTGGTCGCTGATCCTTGGCACCGGCGGCTTCCTATTTTTCGGCGCGCTGTCCGACAAGATCGGCCGCAAGCCGATCATTCTGGCCGGCTGCCTGATTGCGGCAATCACCTACTTCCCGGTGTTTGAACTGCTGACGAAAACCGCCAACCCGATGCTGCATGCGGCACACCAGACCCCGGTGACCGTGACCGTCGATCCGGAAGACTGCTCGTTCCAGTTCAACCCGACCGGCACCTCCAAGTTCACCTCGTCCTGCGACATCGCCAAAGCCTCGCTGTCGCGTCTGTCGGTGAATTCGACCACGGTTGAAGCTGCGGCGGGCACGGTTGCCACGGTCAAGATCGGCGACACCGAGATTGCATCCTATGATGCAACCAAAGTGACCGGCGATGAAGCTGCTGCCGCGAAGAAAGCTTTCGACACCGCCGTGAACGATGCACTGAAAGGTGCGGGCTATCCGATGGTGGCCGCAGACAACACCACCGTGGCCAAGGCCGAAGGGTTCTTTGACATCTTCACCGGCCAGAAACTGACCATCGTGGCCATCCTGACCTATCTGATCATTCTGGTGACGATGGTTTACGGCCCGATTGCCGCCATGCTGGTGGAACTGTTCCCGACCCGGATCCGCTATTCCGGCCTGTCGCTGCCCTACCATATCGGCAACGGCTGGTTCGGGGGTCTGCTGCCTGCAACCGCCTTCGCCATCTCGGCCCAGGCTGGCAATATCTATGCAGGTCTGTGGTATGCCATCGTCGTGGCGCTGATGACGGTGGTGATCGGTGCGATCTTCGTGCCGGGCGGCACCCACAAGAAAGACATCTTCTCTGACGCGAACAACTGATTTCGCCTGATGTGATGGCACGGGCCGGGGCATCGCCCCCGGCCCGTGCCAGCCTCTCTAGCTCTGCTGTTGCGGTGATTGCGCACTCCATGTCAGGATCGGTCTGATGACAGCTCTGCCCCTTTCCTTCGCCAGACATCCCCTGCCTGCCTGCCTGCCGCGGAACAAGAGGGCGCGCGCCGCCCTTTTCTTCAGCCGCAGCCCTGTGCCGCCCCGCGATCCGGGGGGCGCGCCATGACGGTCTCCCCGCGCAGACATCGTGTGCTGGTGATCGAGGACGAGGACAATATCGCCCTCGCGCTGGATTATCTGATGAGCCGGGAAGGCTATGAGCCGGACCGCATCGCCAATGGCGGCGAGGCGCTGGGGCGCATCCGTGCCACCCATCCGGATCTTGTGCTGCTGGATGTGATGCTGCCCGAGGTTTCGGGCTATCAGATCTGCGCCGATGTGCGCCGCGATCCGGGGCTGGCCGATGTGCGGATCCTGATGATGACGGCGCGCGGCTCCGCGATGGAGCGGCAGAAGGGGCTGGAGCTGGGGGCCGACGGTTTCATCTCGAAACCGTTCGAGCTGACCGAGTTGCGGCGCGAGGTGCGCCGCCTGCTCGACCTGCCGCGCTGATCAGCGGCGGGCGCGCTCGATCCCCATCCAGATGCCCAGGCCGATCAGCAGCAGGACGGCATTGGCGGCAACCCCGGTTGCAACCTGCGTCCAGAATGGCGCGGCATTGCTGGTAATCGCCGTCGCCGGAATGATCACCGCCACGAACACGATCCCCGCCAGCAGCGGCACCACCATGCCGGTCGCCGCACGGGTGCGCAGCGCGGTATAGATCAGCGCGATGATCAGGCCGATGCGGAACGGGTCCGTCACCTGGGAGGCAATCAGGTCCATCATGGGGCGCGTGTCCTTTGTTCAGATCGTCTGTATTTTCATAGGCGAGCGGGCGGCTGCGGTCCAGCGCCGCATCGGTTGCCGTCAGTCGGCAAACGGATCCTGCGGATAGCCGACTCCGGTCAGATACAGCCCCTGCGGCGGGCAGACCGGGCCGCAGGCCGCGCGGCTGCGGGCCTCCAGCGCGGTTTTCACATCTTCGGGCTGCCAGCTGCCTGCGCCCACCCGCTCCAGCGTGCCGACGATGGAGCGGACCTGATTGTGCAGAAAACTGCGGGCGCGCAGGTGAAAGCGAATTTCCTGCCCGCCGGGATAGGGCAGGGTTTCAATCCGGATCTCATCCAGCGTCTTGACCGGCGAGGCCGCCTGACAGATCGACGAGCGGAAGGTGGTGAAATCGTGATGCCCCACCAGATGCGCGGCCGCTGCGCGCATCGCCTCGGCATCCAGCGGGTTCAGCACCTGCCAGACCAGCCCCTTGTCATGCGTCACCGGCGCGCGACGCTGCACCAGACGGAAGGTATAGCGCCGCTCCAGTGCGGAAAACCGGGCGTGAAACGCATCGGCCACCCGCACCGCCCGCACGATCGCCACCGGCAATGGCTTGAGGTGAAAGTTCAGCGCCTCAGACAGGCGGAACGGATCCCAGTCGCGCGGCAGATCGCAATGCGCCACCTGCCCGGTGCCATGCACCCCGGCATCGGTGCGGCCTGCGGCGGCAATGGTATGCGGCCCCGGCTCCAGCCGGGCCAGCGCCGCCTCGACCGCGCCCTGCACCGAAGGCTGGTCCTGCGACTGGCGCTGCCAGCCCGCGAACGGGCCGCCGTCATAGTCGATGATCATGGCATATCTTGGCATGGGCTTGGGGTAGCGCAGCGCGGGTCGCCTGTCCATGGCGGCCCGCGCCAAAGCGGTCAGCCCTGCATCAGCCGCGCCACATCCAGCATGCGGTTGGAAAAGCCCCATTCGTTGTCATACCAGCCGAACACCCGCAACATGCCGCCCCTGGTGACACGGGTTTCCGGGCAGGCCATCACGATGCTTTCCGGGCGGGCGCGCAGATCGGTCGACACCAGCGCCTTGTCGGTGGCCCCGATCACACCGCCCGCCGCGCGGAAGGCGGCGTTGACGCTGGCCGCATCGCAGGGGCGTTCGGTCATCACCGACAGATCCACAGCCGAGACCGAGGCGGTGGGCACCCGCACCGCCGATCCTTCCAGCCGCCCGGCCAGATCGGGCAACACCAGATCCAGCAGGCGCTGCGCCGAAGTGGTGGTGGGCACCATGCTGAGCGCTGCGGCGCGCGAGCGCGAAAAATCGGCGGCGGGCGCATCCACCGTGGGCTGACTGCCGGTGTAACAATGGATCGTGGTCATCGAGCCGGTCACGATGCCCCAATGCGCATGGATCAGCCGCGCCAGCGGCGCCAGCGCATTGGTGGTGCAGGAAGCATTGGAAACGATGCGCTGATCGCGCAGCGCCGCCTCATTCGCGCCCAGCACCAGCGTCAGATCGGCCGCAGCCGAGGGGCCCGAGATCAGCACCCGCGACGCCCCCGCGCGCAGGCCGCGTTCAGCCACCTCCTGCGCGTCGGCGCGACCGGTGCATTCCATCACCAGATCGGTGCCCTGCAAGCCGAGGGTGGAAATATCGGGGGTGCGGTGCAGCGGAATGGCGCGGCCATCCACCACCAGCGCCCCTTCAGCCAGCGTCACCGTGCCGGGCCATGGCCCGAACACCGAGTCATATTCAAACAGATAGGCGCACATTTCGGCGGCGGCGATGTCATTGATGCCGGTGATCTGCAGGCCCGGTGCCGCGCCCTTGGCCCAGGCGCGCAGCACCGACCGACCGATGCGGCCAAAACCGTTGATGAACACTCGCATGGCGAACCCTCTTGGCTTGGGGTGATTTTCCGGCAGTCTGATCACGCGGCGGGCGCAGGATCAATGATGATTTGATCAAAAGCTGCGACCGCGCGCAGTGACAGGCCACAGACATTCTACCCTGTCGCCGCGCAGGCCAACCAACCAGTCGTGCAGGTTGATGGTGGGGGCACAATGGCCGGGGATCAGCCGCATCCGGTCGCCCACCTTCAGGCGGTGATCCGGGTCGGCAAATTCGCTGTGTTCATCCGACAGGCCAAGGCAGGTCAACCCTTCGGCCAGCGGCAGCCCGCTTTCCCCGCTGAGCGATTTCAGCCCGGCATCACAGACGGCATGGCCGGGACGGGGCAGGCTCATCACCTGCGTCAAGACCTGCAACGCCGGAGGGAAGCGCGCCGACAGCGGTTGCCCTTCGGCATCGCGGACGGCAGCATAATCGGCATCCATCACCGCATAAGAGCCGCATTGCAGCTCTGTCCACAGGCCGGAGGTGCCTTCAAAGCCAAAACTGCCGCTGCCGCCGCCGGTGACGGTGGCAATCGCAAACCCGGCATCGCGCAGCAGCCCGACGGCGTGGCGTGTCAGGCTTTCGGCGCGGGCGGCCTCGGCCTGCCGGGCAGCGAAATCACGGATATGTTGCATTTTGCCATGGTAGGCCTGCACCCCTGTCAGGTTCAGGCCTGCGGAAACGATGATTTGTGCAAGCGGCACCACGGCGTCCGGCGCGATGCCGCAACGCCCGGCACCGCAGTCAATCTCGATCAGCACATCAATTTGCGTGCCATGGCGGGCACAGGCCTCGGCCAGCGGGGCAATGGCTGCGGCATCATCGACACAGACCGCCACGCGCGCCCCTAGCAGCGGCAACCGCGCCAGCCGGTCCAGCTTGGCCGGATCGCGCAATTCGTTGCTGATCAGCACATCGCGGAGGCCCGCACGCACAAAGGCCTCGGCCTCGCTGACCTTCTGGCAGCACAGACCCACCGCGCCGCCGACCGCCATTTGCAGCCGCGCCAGGTCGGCGCTGCGGTGCATCTTGCCATGGGCGCGCAGGCTGACCCCCATGTCCGCACAGGCCGCGCGCATCGTGGCAAGGTTGCGCTCCAGCGCATCAAGGTCGATCAGCAGCGCCGGGGTATGCACCTGCTGCACCGGCCAGCCGAGCAGGGCGGGAATGTCATAACCCGGCTCATATCCGGTCAGATCGGGCGAAGGATAGGGCGGTTGCATCGGGCACCTGTGCTGCTTCGGGGCAGCTTGCGGCAAGGATCAGGCCAGTGCAATCAAGTGATTGTCCCATGACAATTCGGTGCGGCGCGCCGGCGTCAACCCCTCAGCCGTCACCTGCGAGATCACGCCATTGCCATCGGTCAGCACAAAACCGCCCGGCCCCGCCGCAATGCCGCAGGCGTCCGCCCGGCGCAGGGTGGCACGGGGGCTGCCATCGCGGGCAAACACCTGCACCGCACCGCCGCGTGGCGAGGTGATGGCGATGTCATCGATGACGGGCGTATACGCGATGGATCCGGCATAGCCCTGCATCACGAAGGCATCGGCATCGTCGCGCGGGCAGAGGCGCGGCACGCCGCCCGACCACAGGCCCAACAGCGGCACCGGGTCGGCAGGGTCGCCCTCCCATTGCATCGCAAAGGCCACGGTGCCATCGGGCAACAGTGCCAGATGGCGGATGGAGTTCTGCGCCAGTGCGCCGGGCAATTCGGCCTGATCGGCAATCACGCCCTCGGCGGTCAGGCGGGTCAGGTTCGGGCGCATCGTGTCAAGGTTCAGCTTGCGACGATCCGCCGGGTCGGTGGCAATGCCGCCATTGGCGATGATCAGATCCTCCGACAGCGGCAGACGTTTGATGTCATGCGGCCCGATGCCGCCGCTCGGCCATTCGGCCAGCCGGGTATAGCTGGCACTGTCCCACAGCCCGATCCGCCCTTCAGAGGTCTCTGCCACCACTTCCGAGGTATAGAGCACCGACCCATCAGCCGAAAAACAGCCATGCCCGTTGAACTGGCGGCCTGCGGGGGGCGTCAGCCGGGCCTGTTCGGTGCCGGTGGCGCAATCAATCACCAGCGCGAAGGTGCCGGGGCGGCGGGCAAAGGCGACGGCATGGGGCCGGGTGGGATGGGCGGTGGCAGCATGGCCGCGCGCAGGCAGCGGCAGCGCGAACAGCGTCTCGCCGTCCGCCGACAGCCCTTGCAGCACATAGGCCCCGGCGTGGGTCTTGGCGGCGGCCAGAAAGGCGGGGCTGCCTGCATCGGCCCAGGTCAGGCGCGGGGTCGCGGTGGCGGCGATCAGGCTGGCAAGAAAGGCGCGGCGCTGCATCGGCTCAATCTCCGTCGGCGGCATTGAAGCCGACACCCGCGCCCAGGGCGGGGACGAGTTCGGCCATGGCGGCATCGCGGATGGCCCGGATGTCCTGTGCGAGAATCTCCAGCTTCAGCCGCGCCTGCGGCTCAGTAACACCGGCCAGAACCGGGTCGTGCAGCGCCTCTGCCCGTGCAATGGCGCGGGCGAAGGCGGCCTGGGTTTTCGGCGCCTCGGGCACCAGCGCCTGCGCGAGCCCCTGCAATCCGCGCAGCGATTGGTCGATATTGCGTAGGCTGCGCCCCGAGGCGCGGGCCTCGGCGCGTTCGGGGCGCGGTTTGTCAAAGCTGCCCAAGGGGCGGCCCAGCCGCTGATCGGCGTTGAACTCCAACCCGGTGATCAGCGTGGTCAGCAGGGCCTGCCGCGCCTCGGTTTCGGTCAGATAACGCGCGTCGGGGCCGGGATGGGTCAGCGTGGTGGCAAAGCCATCGGTCCAGCCCGCCGCAACCTCGGCGGCCATGCGCGCCAGATCTGCGGCGGTGGCGCGGGTCAGGGCGCAGGCGGCCTCGGGCGGCAGCGGCTCTGCGGGGTAAAGCAGCCGCTCCAGCCCGAAAAGCCCGCGCAGCGCCACTGATTGCTCGGCAAAGCCTTCCGGCGTCAGCCGGGCCGGATCGGGGTCGCGCAGCAAGGCGGCCTGCGCTTTTGCGCCCAGCCCCTTCGGGTCGGGCCAGAAGGCAATCGCCAGTGCGCGGCCCTGATCCTCGACCGGGCCAAGCCGCAGATGCGCCACGCCCAGCCAGGCGTCGAAGGCGGTGTTGAAGGCCGGGCGCAGCGCCTCGGCGGTGCAATCGGCCTGTGCGGCGGTATTCAGCGCGGCGGTGGTTTCGGCAAAGCGGGCCAGACCGGGCAGCGCGTGATCGGCCACCGCCTCGGCCACATCGGCATGGGCGGGGCTGGCAAGGCAGAGCAGCAGGGCAAGGCGCTTCATCACAGGCTCTCCAGATAGGCGATCAGGGCATCGCGGTCGGGTTTCGGCAAGGCAATCACTGCATCGCGCGCGGCCTGCGCCTCGCCACCATGCCACAACACCGCCTCCAGCAGGTTGCGGGCGCGGCCATCATGCAGGAAATAGCTGTGACCGCTGACCTGCGCCGTCAACCCGATGCCCCAAAGCGGCGGGGTGCGCCATTCAGTGCCGGTGGCGCGGGCCTCGGGGCGGTGATCGGCCAGCCCTTCGCCCATGTCATGCAGCAACAGATCGCTGTGCGGCCAGATCAGCTGAAAGCTCTGCTCCGGCTGGTTCTGCAACCGGTGTGTCACGAATTTCGGCACATGGCAGGCAGCGCATTGCAGATCGTGGAACAGCGCCTTGCCGCGCAGCACCTGCGGATCCTGAACCGCGCGGCGGGCAGGCACGGCGAGGTTGCGGGCATAGAAAGTTACCAGATCAAGGCTTTGCGCATCGACCTCCAGCCCGTCGCGGAGGCCCGGCTCTTGCCCGTGGAGCGCCATGCGGCACACGGTTTCCACCGGGGTGCAATCGCCCCAGGGATCGGGGTGCAGCGGGGTCGACAGGCCCATATCGCCCGCAAAGGCGGCGGCGCTTTGTTCGCGGATGGTGGCGGCGCCCGCCTTCAGGCCAAAGCGGCCCAGCATCGGCACGCCATGGTCGACGCTCATCACGATATTGGCGCGGCCGGAAATGCCATCGCCATCCGCATCCTCGGGGTCGGCATGGGCAAGGATGTCGGCGGCGGGAATGGCCTCCAGCAACCCCAGCCCGATCATCTGCGGCGTGACGCGCGGCGACAGCATGGTGTCGGGGTGCAGCGGGCCATAGCCCGGCGTCTCCACCGCATATTGCGGCTGGCGCAGGGTGACGATGCTGCCATCCGCGAGGGGCACCGGCAGTTCGGTATAGGTGATGGCCATCTGGCCTTCGGCGGCAAGGCCGGGGGCAGCCAGATCCTGCAACTGGCCGCCATAGGTTGGCTCGGGCAGGGTGGCGAGGTAATCGGCAATCTCGGCCGGGGCGTCGCCGCCGGGGATCGACAGCCGCAGGAACATCGACACGCGGCCATCTTCGGCGCTTTCCGGCGGATGGCCACGCCCGTCTTTCAGGTGGCAATCCTGACAGGCGCGGGCATTGTAAAACGGCCCCAACCCGTCCGACGCGCGGGTCGAGGCGGGAGAGGCAACCCAGGTCTTGCGAAACAGCCCGTTGCCCAGCTTGAAATCCATTTCACGGTCAAACGGCATATTGGCCGAACTGAGCGAGAAGGCATCCGCCGTGTCTCGCGCCCGCACGGTCGCAGCGCCGCCGGGTTTATCCTCGAAGGCTTCGGCCTTGGTGAAATCCAGCGGGGCCGCCAGCACCCCGGCAATGCGGGCGGCCTCGGCGGCGGTGCGGGGGACAATGGTCAGATGCCAGTCATCCAGCGTCTGAGCCAAGGAAGGGGTGGCGGCCAGACAGGCGAGCAGAAGGGCAAGGCAGCGGTGCATGGTGATCTCGATGCGTCAGGCGCGGTTCCTGATCGTTTTTATGGGGAATATGCGGCGGGGGCAATGTGACCTTTTGGAGCCACCGCTGCCCAAGCCCGAAAAACCACGCGCTGCGGCGGGATTGCGGCTGGCATGGCCGGGCAAAGCCGTCCACCATGGCCGCAACATCACGCGGAGCGCGCCCGTGCAGCCAGACCCTTTCCATCCCCTGATGCTGGTCTATCTGACCTATCTGGTCGCGGTGGCCAGCCCCGGCCCCAGCACCATGGCGATCATGGGGGTTGCGATGCGGCAGGGGCGGGCCGCTGCAGTGGCGCTGGCGCTGGGGGTGATGACCGGCAGCCTGATCTGGGCCGGTCTGGCCGCTGTGGGCATTTCGGCGCTGCTGGCCCGATTTGCCGGGGCGCTTTATGCGATCAAGATCGCCGGGGGCCTCTATCTGCTGTATTTTGCCTGGAAATCCGCGAAATCGGCGCTGACGGCCGAGGCGCGGCAGATACAGACCGGACCCGCGATGACCCGTGGGGCGCTTTATGTGCGGGGCGTGCTGCTGCATCTGTCCAACCCCAAATCCATTCTGGGCTGGATTGCGATCCTGTCGCTGGGGCTGCGGCCCGATGCGGCGGGCTATACGCTGGCCGCGATTCTGGGTGGATGCGCGGTGCTGGGAGTGGTGGTCTTTGTGGGATATGCGCTGGTGTTTTCGACCGCCGTGATGGGCCGCGCTTACTTGCGTACCCGGCGCTGGGTCGAAGGCACGCTGGCCCTGCTGTTCGGTTATGCCGGGATCCGGTTGCTGTTGACCCGGGTCTAGCGCATGAGGGTGGCAGGCAGGAGATGGTGTCCGCGGCGGGATTCGAACCCACGGCCCCAGGATTCATACCACTTCGGCTTTCGCCGCCGCCAACAGGCGTTCGTGGTCTGGACTGTCCCTTCACCCTAGGTTCGCAAACCCTTAGGCGCTGCCCGTCCAGTCTCTACACCTTCCCGAAAGATCGGGCTTGGCTCGGGATTGGCATGGCGCAAACCGCGCCGCAGCTTTCCCCGACTTTGAGCAGATCCGTTGCGCCGTTTCCCTGCGCAACGCCCAATTTGATCTAGGAATCCTGTGCTCTATCCAGCTGAGCTACGCAGACATCATCTCCTGCGCGCTTTGTAGCGGGGTTCTGGCGCTTGGGCAATAACCTAGCGCCGGGCTTTGGGCCGGGGCAGGCACCCCCCCATGCCGGGCCAAAAAGAAGGGGGCCGCTGGTGCGGCCCCTGTCGATTACTCTGCCTGATCGGCGGGTTTGGCATTGAGCAGGCCATAGCGCTCTTCGCCGAGTTTGTCATAAAGACCCAGCTGGGTTTCGAGGAAGTCGATATGGCCTTCCTCATCCGCCAGCAGCGCATCGAACAGCGACCGGGTGACGTAATCGCCCACCTTGTCGCAATGCTGGCGCGCCTCGATATAGAGCGTCCGCGCGCCGTGTTCGGCGGCCAGATCGGCCTCCAGCGTTTCTTTCAGGTTCTGGCCAATCCGCAGCGGATCGAGCTTTTGCAGATTGGGATGGCCTTCCAGAAAGATGATTCGCGCAATCAGCTTGTCGGCGTGCTGCATCTCTTCGATGCTTTCTGCGCGGGATTTATCGGCCAGACGGCCAAATCCCCAATCTTCCTGCAAGCGGTAATGCAGCCAGTACTGGCTGACCGCAGTCAGTTCAGACCGCAGTGCCGCGTTGAGATACTCGATAACCTTGGCGTCGCCCTTCATGGCTTTTCCCTGTGTCTGTGGCGCGGCGGTTCAGGCCGCGCAGGTGCATGGGTACTTGGAACGTCTCACAACCACGCATGGTTTCAAGGAAAACCGGCATACAGCCACCACAATCGGCGCGTTTTCCCAAGGCGTGATAGATTTTTCCAGGTGTGACAATGGTTTCCGGGTCAGAGGCGCGCATCCAGTCCACAGCGGCCCGGATGTCGTGATCGGTGATGTTCATGCAATGGCAAACGATCATGGCGCTTCTTTCCACAGAGGCTGCGGAGCGCGGGCTGCGCGCTCCGCCATGGGTCATTGAAAAACGGCAGAGGGGTTGTCGAGGCTGTCAGAGCCTTCAAACCCGGTCGGGGTCAGGCCCAGCACCGTCACTGCGCGTTCGATGGAGGCGGTCTGCGTCACCAGGGCGGTGACAGCCCCCATGATCAGCGCCTCACCTTCCTTGTTACCGGCCTCCAGCATCTGGTCATAGGCAAAGCCGCCATCCGCCGCCGCCTTCAGCGCGGCCAGCGCCGCGACAGAGCCTTCCAGCTCGGCCTTCAGCTGCATGTCGAGCGCGCCATCCTTGTCGGCGACAAGTTCCGACAGCGAGGGGCCGGAAATCACCGAGCCATCCGGGCGGGCATAGCGGCCCAGATAGACGTTCTGGATGCCGAGGCCGTCGTAGAAATGGCTGTTGTGGGTATTGTCGGAAAAGCAGTCATGCTCTTCTTCCGGGTCGTTCAGCATCAGGCCCAGCTTCATCCGCTCGCCCGCCTGTTCGCCATAGGACAGGCTACCCATGCCGGTCAGAATGGCCTGCACGCCTTTGGCCGGATCTTCGGTCACAGCCACGCGGGCCGCGCCAGCCACCGCCCAGTTCGCGGCCATTTCTTCCAGATCGGCCACCAGCAGGTCGGTCGCGGCTTTCAGATAGGCGGCGCGGCGGTCACAATTGCCGCCAGTGCAGCCTTCGTCCTGACGGTAATCGGTATAGGGCCGTGCGCCTGCGCCGGGCTTGGTGCCGTTCAGATCCTGCCCCCATAGCATGAATTCAATGGCGTGATAGCCGGAGGCGACATTCGCCTCGATGCCATCGGCCTCTTGCAGCGTGTCCTTGATCAGCGCGGGCGTGATCTCGGTGGCGTCCACTTCGGTGCCCGCGATGGTGAACTTCGGCGTCGCCACCACATTCAGGGTCGAGAGCGCGTTTTCCTCGGACTGGCCATAGGACGGATCCACATAGTCGATCAGGCCTTCATCCAGCGGCCATGCGTTCACCCGGCCCTCCCAGTCATCCACGATGGCATTGCCAAAGCGGTACACCTCGGTCTGCTGATAGGGCACACGCGCCGCCAGCCATGCTGCCTTGGCCGCGTCCAGCGCCTCGGCGGACGGGGCCGCGATCAGCGCATCCACCGCCGTTTGCAGCGCCTGCGCGGTGGCAAGGCTGTCGGCATATTTGGCCTCTGCGATGGCGGCATAGGTTTCCACCACCTCGCCTTGGGTCACGGCAAGGGCGGGCAGGGCGGCAGTGGTAAGAAGGGCGGCAAGCAGGGTGGACTTCATCAGGGCTATTCCGGGGCTGGCACCGGCTGCAACGGGCAGCGGTTACTTGGTGAGGATCAGCTTGCCCGCGCGGGTGATCCGCAGCGAGTAGACCTGACCGTTGAGGATGATGCGGGCAAGGTTGCCACCTTCGGTGAGGTTGGTCGCATCGTGGCACGGGGTGGTGTCGGCCAGCAGGCCAAAGGTTTCGACATGCATGTTCATCGGGTCATCTCCATCCGATCGAGAAGGGCTGTCAGATCCGGGGTGACCGGCATCAGCCCTTCCAGCACCTGACGGAGCATCTCCGGCAGGCTCAGATCGGTGGCAGGTTCGGCCAAAGGGCCGGGCTGGGGCGCTTTCATATTCGGTCCTCGGGGTCTGGCGGCCGGTGCGGCTGCGGCGGTGCGATCCGGGCTGGCCCGAGGAGGGTTGGCTTGGATATGTGGGAAAGGTGACAAAAAGACTTTGATTTGTAAAGTCCGATTCTTTCACTTGGGAATTATCCGCTGCATCCCCCCCTTGCGCGCCTCTCAAGGACTGTTGCATGGCTGCACTATCGCGGCGCTTGGGCTTCGGGTTAGGATCGGCCCACGGCTGGGGGGCCTTTGAACTGGATATGACGATGAAGAAGGCACTCCTTGCTGCGGCCTGTGCTGCACTGATGGTTGTTGGTATGGCGGGCGGCGCAACGGCGCAGGAGCGGGTGACGCTGGGGTTCGCGCGGCTGTTTTCCAACGATGCCCTTGGTGACACGCGCGACCGCTGGCGCACCGGCAGCTATTTCGTCAGCCGCCTGCGCGCGCCGCGCTGGGGGGGCTCTGTCCCGGGGCAATTTGGCGAGTTGCTGGAATTCCGGCTGCGCAGTGAAATCATCGCCCCCGAAAGCCTGACCCGCAAGAATCCGGCGGACCGGCGATATGCCGGGGTCATCGCGGCGGGCATGGCCACACATTTTGCGCTGGGGCAGGCCGAGGCAACGCTGGGGGCCGAGCTGGTGTTCACCGGGCCGCAGACCGGGGTCGGTGCTTTTCAGCGCGAGATCCATGATCTTGTCGGGCTGGACACACCAACGGTTCTGGGCACGCAGATCACCAATGGCGTGCATCCCACCTTGCGCGGCGAGTTGGGCCAGACCTTTGTTGTGTCCGACCGCCTGACCCTGCGCCCCTTCGTTGAAGCGCAGGCCGGGGTGGAAAGTTATGTGCGGGTCGGCGGCGATCTGGTGCTGGGCCAATTCGGGCGCGGCGGCCTTCTGGTGCGCGACACCGTGACGGGCCAGCGCGTCGAAGGCGTTGCCGGGGCGGATCTGCCGGGCACCAGCCTGACGGTAGGCGGCGATGTGGCGCGGGTGTTGGACAGCGTCTATCTGCCCAGCGGCGGTCAGGCCGAGTTGAAAGACACCCGCGCGCGCCTGCGGGCCGGGTTCAACTGGCAGGGCGAAAAGTCCGAGGTCTTCTATGGTGTGACCTGGCTCGGCGAGGAATACGTCGATCAGCCCGACAGCCAGGTTGTCGGCTCGTTGCGGCTGCGGGTGCGGTTCTGAACATGAAGAACGGCGCGTAACTGCATCTTTGCGCTGATAATTCTGCCGAATTGCGCGGATTGTTGCCGAAAAATCATAGCCAAGCCTGATATGGCCTGTTAACTTTTTAGTAATAAAAAACAAAACGAGCAGGCAGTCAGGCATGAAAACGGGCTCTCAAGGCACGTTTGTCATATCTTGGTCGCAGACAGAAACTGATGGAGTACGGTCGGCCGCTGTCGATGCCCTTACAGTTGGGGCATCCTGGCGCTGGACGGGTGTGCCGGTCCGGGTGGACGGGCCGCAATCTCTGTTGATTCTGGATGCGGCCGAGGGGGCAGCGGATTTACGCAAACGCGCGGCGCGCATGGTGCGCCGTCTGGTTGGGGCATCGCTCGGGCAGGGCGATGCGGCAGCGATGACCGATCCCGAACCGGGGATGGACGAGGCCGAACAGGGCTTTGTCATCACCGACGGGCACCATACCTATTCCGTCACCCTGATCGACGTGCCCGATACCGGCGCGCGGCTGGTGATGTTCGTGGGTGATCTGCCACCGCATGATGTGGATATGTGGGTGGTGCGCATCGCCATCGACCGCACCCACAAGGGGGCGGGGGCGCGTCAGGCGGGCGGGGTGATCTGTTTTACCCCCGATACCCGGATTGCCACGGCCGAGGGGCCGCGCCTGATCCAACATCTGCGCCCCGGCGACCGCATCCTGACCAAGGACAATGGCCCGCAGGAAATCCTGTGGACCGGCCACCGCCGCATGACCGGCGCGCGCCTATATGCCATGCCGCACCTGCGCCCGATCCGCTTTCGCGCCGGTGCGCTGGGGCTGGGTCGGCCCGAGGATGATCTGCTGGTGTCACCGCAGCACCGGATGCTGGTGCGCGGCGCGGCGGCGCAATCGCTGTTCAACAGCCCCGAAGTGCTGGTGGCCGCCGAGGATCTGCTGAACGATCACAGTGTCACGGTGGATCACGCGCTGCGCGAAGTGACCTATATTCATGTCCTGCTGGAATGGCACAATATCGTCTTTGCCAATGGGCTGGAAACCGAAAGCTTCCACCCGTCGAACACCGCACTGGACACGATCGACCCGGCGCAGCGCGCGGTGTTGATGGGCCATCTGCCCGGCATCGCCACCGATCCGCACAGCTATGGCGATTACGCGCGGCGCAATCTGTCGGCCTCGGAAGCGGCCATCCTGCGGCATGACATGGCGGCCTGAGCGGATAATTGGCACCTGCGGCAAAGGGCCGTTGACTCGGCCCGGCGCGCCTGTATAAGCCCCGCCACGGTCCCGGAAGAAATTCCGGGGCTTTTCATTGGTGTTGGTGGACCCCGCAAGGGGATGCCTGTCGCCCGAACCCCGCAAGGGCAGAGGGAAAGGACAACGCCCTTCGCGAACTGAGAAGGAGATCAGCGATGACCAAACGGACCGCTGCCAAATACAAAATTGACCGCCGCATGGGCGAAAACATCTGGGGCCGCGCCAAATCCCCGGTGAACAAGCGGGAATACGGCCCGGGCCAGCACGGCCAGCGCCGCAAGAACAAACTGTCCGACTTCGGCACCCAGCTGCGCGCCAAGCAAAAGCTGAAGGGTTACTATGGTGACCTGACCGAAAAGCAGTTCCGCAAAATCTATAACGAAGCAGAACGCGTCAAGGGCGACACCGGCGAGATGCTGGTTGGCCTGCTGGAGCGCCGTCTGGACGCCGTGGTTTACCGCGCGAAACTGGTGCCGACTGTGTTCGCTGCCCGTCAGTTCGTGAACCATGGCCACGTCACCGTGAACGGTAACCGCGTGAACATCGCGTCCTACCGCGTCAAGGAAGGCGACCTGATCGAAGTGCGCCAGAAGTCCAAGCAACTGGCCATCGTGCTGGAATCCGTGGCGCTGACCGAGCGTGACGTGCCGGACTATCTGGAAGTCGACCACTCCAAGATGACCGTGAAGTTCATCCGCACCCCGGCTCTGGGCGATGTGCCCTATCCGGTCGTGATGGAACCGAACCTGGTCGTCGAATACTACGCGAAAAACTGATCCCGGCCGCAAGGCTTGGGCGGTTATCGACCTTGGGGCCCGCCAAATTGGCGGGCCTTTTCCATTGCAGCCAAGAGATGTCATCATGTCGTCGCACAAACCGAATATCGAAACCCGCTTTGAACAGGGGCTGTTCGCCTCGCGCTGGTTGATGGCGCCGATGTATCTGGGGCTGGTGGTCAGCCTTGCGATGCTGACGGTGATCTTCCTGAAGGAACTGGCCTATTACGCGCCCAAGACCTTCACCCTGACCGCCGATCAGGGGATCCTTGCGATCCTGACGCTGATCGACCTGTCGCTGGCGGCGAACCTGCTGCTGATCGTGGTGTTTTCGGGCTATGAGAACTTCGTCTCCAAGCTCGATCTGGAAGACAATCGCGACCGTCCGTCGTGGATGGGCAAGGTGGATTTCTCGGGGCTGAAGATGAAGCTCATCGCCTCCATCGTGGCGATTTCGGGGATCCATCTGCTGAAAGTCTTTATGGAGATCGGTAAGAAGGGCAGTGAGGTGCCGCTGAACCAGACGCAGCTGTTCTGGATGGTGGCGATCCATCTGACCTTCGTTGCCTCGGGTGTTTTGCTGGCGCTGATGGATTGGCTGGCCGGAAAAACCACCAAACACTGACATTTTGGCCGCCCACGACGGTTTGGGCGGCCTTTCTTTCCGGGGCAGGGCAACATGCCACTGGCAAAGACGCCGCCCCGACGCTACACCCGGCGCGTTATGCAATGGAGACAGCGATGACCGATACCATCCGCCCGCAACCTGGCATCATGGATATTGCCCTTTACGAAGGTGGCAAAGCCCATGTGGCGGGGGTGAGCAATGTGGTCAAGCTCTCGTCCAATGAAAACCCGTTCGGCCCGTCCGACAAGGCGAAAGATGCCTTCGCCCGGTCGGTGCATCAGCTGCACCGCTACCCCAATACCGATCACGCCAGCCTGCGTCAGGCCATTGCCGATGTGCATCGTCTGGATGCCGCGCGGATCATCTGTGGCGTGGGCTCGGACGAGATCATCACCTTCCTGTGCCAAGCCTATGCCGGGCCGGGGGATGAGGTGCTGTTCACCGAACACGGCTTTCTGATGTATCGTATTTCGGCCATGGCGGTCGGCGCGACCCCGGTCGAGGTGGCCGAGCGGGAGCGGGTGACCGATGTGGATGCGCTGCTGGCTGCTTGCACGCCGCGCACCCGGCTGGTGTTCATCGCCAATCCCAACAACCCGACCGGCACGATGATTTCGGCGGGCGAGGTGGCGCGGCTGGCGCGGGGCCTGCCGCCGCAGGCCATTCTGGTGCTGGACGGGGCCTATGCCGAATATGTCGAAGGTTTCGATGGCGGGCTGAGCCTGGTCGAGGCTAGCAGCAATGTGGTGATGACCCGCACCTTCTCGAAGATCTATGGTCTGGGCGGGCTGCGGATCGGCTGGGGCTATGGGCCCAAAGCCATCATTGACGTGCTGAACCGGATCCGGGGGCCGTTCAACCTGTCGAACACCCAGCTGGAGACCGCCGAGGCCGCCGTGCGCGATCAGGATTTCGTCAACCGCTGCCGCGCCGACAATGCGCGGATGCGGATCTGGCTGGCCGAGGCGCTGGCCGAGGTGGGTGTGCCCTCTGATGTGTCGATGGCGAATTTCGTGCTGGCGCGTCTGGCCAGCGCCGATGAGGCCGAAGCCTGTGATCTGTTCCTGCAATCGCAGGGGCTGCTGGTGCGGCGTGTGTCCAGCTACAAGCTGCCGCATTGCCTGCGCATCACTGTCGGCGACGAGGCAAGCTGTCGCCGCGTGGCCCATGCCATCGCCCAGTTCAAAGGTGTGAAGTGACGGGATCTGTTGCACCCGCCGCGCCGATCTATGGTCGCGTCGCGCTGATCGGGCTGGGGCTGATCGCCTCGTCCATGGCCCATGCCATGCGGGCAGGCGGGCTTGCCGGCGAGATTGTGGGTTATGCCAAATCCGAGGAAAGCCGCGCTGTGGCGCTGGAGATCGGTTTCATCGACCGCGCCGCCGCCACGGCGGCAGAGGCGGTGGTCGGTGCCGATCTGGTGGTGCTGGCGGTGCCGGTCGGGGCGATGGGGGCAATTGCCACCGAAATCGGCCCGCATCTGATGCCCGGTGCCACCGTGACCGATGTGGGATCGGTCAAGCAGGCGGTGATTGATGCTGTCGCCCCGCATATCCCCGAAGGCGTGCATTTCGTGGCGGGCCATCCGATTGCGGGCACCGAACATTCGGGGCCGCGTTCGGGCTTTGCCACGCTGTTCCAGAACCGCTGGTGGCTGCTGACCCCGGCCGAAGGCACCGATCCGGCGGCCACCGCCCGGCTGCGCCATCTGTGCGAATCCATGGGGGCCAAGGTCGACGAGATGGATGCGGCGCATCATGATCTGGTGCTCGCCGTCACCTCGCACACCCCGCATTTGATCGCCTACACCATGGTTGGCGTCGCGGATGACCTGCGCCGGGTCACGGATAGCGAAGTTATCCAGTATTCAGCGGCGGGTTTCCGCGACTTTACGCGGATTGCCGCCAGTGACCCTACCATGTGGCGCGATGTGTTCTTGACGAACCGGGACGCGACACTGGATATTCTCGGACGGTTCACCGAAGAGCTTTTTGCGCTGCAACGGGCGATCCGGCTGGGAGACGGCGATCATCTGCACGCCTATTTCACCCGGACCCGCGCCATTCGTCGGGGAATCATCGAAGCCGGGCAAGATACCTCGGCACCGGATTTCGGGCGGGCCCAGCCGCCTTCAGGGGGACGTTGACGATGAAGAAAGCGGCTGCGCTGGCATTCGGGCTGGCTGTTGTGGCGAATATGGGTCTGGCCGAAGGGCTGACCTCCTCGCCCCTGCCGAAAGCCCGCCCCGCAACCGCGCCGCTGGTCGCCACTGTCTCCACCGCCAATACCGTGCCTGCGGCAGTTGCCGTCGAGGTCGCGCCGATGCTGCGGCCCCGCCCGCGCCCCGAAGGGCTGATGACGGCCTTCGCCGCCCTGACCCCGGCAGAGCCGCAGATCGACGAAGGCTCTGTGGTGGAACTGGCGGGCACCATCGCGCCCTCGGTGCTGCGCCCGCGCGCGCGCCCCGATGATCTGGAAACCGCTGTGGTGCGGGTGGAGCCGGGCAAGCCCAAACGCAAACAGTGGAGCCTGTTCAAGGCTGCCGCCGTGCGGACCCAGCCGGGCAATGAAAGCATCCTGCCGAAAAAAGGCTCTGTCTGCGGGGATCCGGCGATCCGGGGCGAGGTGATGGCCCCCGTCGTGTCCAAGGTTAAAGGCTGCGGCATTGCCGAGCCGGTGCGGGTGACGGCGATTGCGGGCGTGAAGCTGAGCCAGGCCGCCACGGTCGATTGCGCCACGGCGCAGGCGGCAAAACAATGGATCGAAGGCGGGATGCAGGACGCGTTCGGCAAGAATCCGGTGGTGCAGTTGCAGATTGCGGGCAGCTATACCTGCCGCCCGCGCAACAACATCCGTGGCAACAAGATCAGCGAACATGGCCGGGGCCGGGCGCTGGATATTGCGGGCTTCGTGCTGGCCGATGGCAGCACACTGTCGATTGCGGGCGATTACCGCAAATCCAAGGCGATCAAAGCCTCGCACAAGGCCGCCTGCGGTGTCTTTGGCACCACGCTGGGGCCGGGATCGGACGGCCACCACGAAGATCACCTGCATTTCGACGTGGCCGCCCATCGCAACGGCGCTTACTGCCGCTGATCAGCGTTCCGTTAGCTTCAGCTCGATCCGCCGGTTCTGCGCCCGCGCGGTGGCATTGCTGCCCGGCGCCACTGGCTGCCATTCGCCAAAGCCGGTTGCCGCCATGCGATTGGGCGGAAAGCCCAGGCTCTGCTGCATGTAACGCACCACCGACAGCGCGCGCGCCTGGCTCAGCTCCCAGTTATCCTTGAATTCGCCTTCGCCCGACAGCGGCTGGTCATCGGTATGGCCATCGACGCGGATGATCCAGTCGATCCCGCTGGGAATCTGGCCCGCCACTTCGGTCAGCGTGGCCGCCACACCGGCAATCTGCGAGCGGCCTTCGGGGGCAAGATCCGCCGAGCCGGGGTTGAACAGCACTTCGGAGGAAAACACGAAACGGTCCCCGACGATGCGCACGCCTTCGCGGCCCGCCAGAACCTCACGCAGTTGGCCAAAGAATTCCGAGCGGAATTTTTGCAGCGTCTTGGCTTCTTCTTCCAGCCGTTGCCGTTCGGCCTGTTCCAGCTCTGCCCGCCGCTTTTGCTCCGAGGCCACCTGCGCCAGCGCGGAATTGAGCTGCCCGCCCAGATTTTCCAGCTGCACCTTGGCCGCGACATCGCGCATCTCTGCTGCATCGAGCAGGGCCTGAAGGCCGCCCAATTGCCCGCGCAGCGCCGCGATCTGTTCATTCAGCAGCGCCACGCGCCGCGCCGCCTCGGTCGATTGTGTCTCTTGTTCGGCCAGAAGCGCCTTGGCCGTGGCCAGAAGATCGGCGGGCTGGCCTTCGACGCCCTGCGCCGCGGCCAGCAGGGTCAGGGTTTCTTCGGCACGCTTGCGTTGTTCCTCCAGTGCCAGCGTCATCGCGGTCAGCTCGGTATCCGAGGCTTCCAGTTTGCCGCGCAGATCGGCGAGGGCGGCCTGATCCACCAGTTTGCCTGCCTCGGCCTCCGACAGCTCTGTCGTTGCCCGGGCGTTTTCGGCGCGCAGCTTGGCGGTCAGCTCCTCCACCGCCTCGGCCCGCGCAGCGGCGAGACGGGCGGCTTCGCTCTGGGCATCGACTTCCTCGCGGGCCTTGGCCAGCGCCAGTTGCAGCGCCTCCTGTTCCGAGATCAGCTTGGTCTGCGCCTGTTCCAGCGCGCTGGCCTCGCCGCGCGCCGCATCGCGTTCGGCCAGCAGGCTCGCCACCTGCGCCTCAAAGCCGCTGATCCGCGCATCCGCCTGTGACAGGGCGGTTTCCTTCGCGGTCAACTGCTGCCCCAGCGCGGCAATTTCGGCAGCCTGCGCCGTGCCCTTGGCCTGTGCGCTGGCAAGGCTGCTGCGCAGGGTGCCGATTTCCAGCTGCAAGCCTTCGGCACGGCTGCGTTCCAGCCCAAGCGCATCGGCCAGGCTGGAGACCTGCGCCGTCAGCGCATCCAGTTCACTGCCCTGCGTGGTGATGGTCTGCCGCAAAACCGATTGCATGACGGTAAAGATGGTCAGCACGAACATCAGCACCATCAGCAGCGTGGTGACGGCATCCACGAAGCCGGGCCAGATCATCCCGTCGCCCGACCGCCCTGATCCGCGCCGCGACAATCCCATGGCGTCAGCCCCGCGCGCGCAGCAATTGCCGCACCGCTTGCGTCAAAGACCCCAGATCGGCGCGCAGATCCGCGATGCTTTCCTGCCGTCCGGCCGAAATCTCTTCAAGGATGCGCAGCAATTGCACGTCGATCGAGCGCAGCCGCATCCGGCTTTCGGCATCGACATGCGGGCCTGCATCCTCCTGCGTCAGGGCGGCGGCAAGCCGGTCCTGCCCTTCGGCAATACGCAGCAGGACTGCGGTTTGCCCCGCCTCGGCCTCCATCCGTGCGGCAAGGCGGCTGATGGCGGCGGCCAGATCGCCGATCTGTTCATCGGTAAGGCTGCGGCTGATATCGGATTGGGTGAACAGGGTTTGCAGGCTTTCGATCTGCCCACCGAGATTGTCCAGCACCTGCGCCAGTGCGGCCATATCGCCGCTTTCGCCTTCGCCTCCGGTCAGGCCGATGCGGGTGATCGAGGACAACCACTCTTCCAACTCGCGGTAAAAGCGGTTCTGGCCATGGCCTGCGAACAGATCCAGCAGACCCACCACCAGCGAGCCTGCAAGCCCCAGCAAGGACGATGAAAACGCCGTGCCCATGCCGCCAAGCTGCGATTCCAGCCCGCCCATCAGCTTTTCAAACACATCAAGGCTGCTTTCACCCTGTTGTGGTGCAAGGCTGCGGATGGTTTCCACAATGGCCGGAACCGTGGTGGCCAGCCCGTAAAACGTGCCCAGAAGTCCGAGGAAAATCAGCAGATTGCCCAGATAGCGGGTGATGTCACGCGCCTCGTCGATCCGGGTGGCGACGGAATCGAGGATTGACCGCGACGAACTGGAGGAAATCTGCATCCGCGCGGTGCGCGGCCCCAGCAGGGCGGCCAGCGGGGCCAGAATGCGCGGTGCGGCCTCGGTTTCCGATCCGGGGCGATCCTGCACAAAGGCCACGATCCAGCTGACCGATTGCACCAATTGCCAGACCTGCCAGAAACAGGCCACCACCCCCAGCAGGAACACCGCGCCGATAAAGCCGTTGAGCATCGGGTTCGAGGCGAAGATCCCGCGCAGCATCGGCATGGCGACCCATGCCCCGGCGATCACAAGGAACAGCACGATCAGCATCAGCACGACCTGACGGATCGGCTGCGCAAACACCGGCGCTGTGGCGGCTGAAGATCTTGTCATCGCATGGGTCCTGTTCCCGCCGCCCGTTCTGCCCGGTTCGTTAGGGGCAGAATAGGGGCAGGGGGCCGCCCTGCCAAGCGCGAAGCTTACCCGGCCAGTTCACGAACGCGGGCGGAGAGCCATTCCAGATCGGCATCGGCAATGCCCAGATCGGCCAGATGTGCCGCGGTATTGAACAGATAGTCACGGTTCGGCCCACGCCCGCCCACGGCGGCGGCAATGATCCACGCCTGTTCTTCCAGGGGCAGCCCGCCGCAATACTGATCGTGATCCGGGTCGATCACATAGGCCAGACACTCCAGCGTCTCTGCCCCGGTGGTGACGTTCAGATGCGTTTCAAGATAGGCCGAGGAAACCAGCTCGCGCTCGCGCAATTCGGCCAGGGTCTGCGCCTCGGCGCCCGGGTCCACGCGGAAGGCCACGCCGTCACAGACCGCGCCCTCCGCCCGGTCCAGCGCCAGAACGAGGCCGGGATCGGCCACCGTGCCGCGATGATGGATCGAGCGCATGCAGAAACTGCGATGCCAGCCGTGCAGGCGCGCCACGCGCGTTTCGGCCACCGGAAAGCCCGGATGCCAGATCAAGGAACCGTAACCGAATACCCACATGCGCTGGCCCTCCTGCACGGCTCCCTGTAAACTGCCGGTCTGACAAAGCAAAGGGGCAGAGATGCGGGCGCTTCTGGTGGTGGTTCTGGTGTTGGGCGGCCTCTATGGCGGCTATTGGTTCATCGGGGCCCGTGCGGCGGAACAGGGGGCCGAACGGGTGTTCACCGAACTGGCCGCGCGTGGCTATGTGGCCGAACGCGAGGCGCTGTCGGTGGTGGGCTTTCCCAGCCGGTTTGACGTGACCGTGACGGCACCGCGCCTGTCGGATCCGGTGCGCGGCATTGGCTGGCAAGCCCCGTTCGTGCAGGTGTTTAGCCTCAGCTATAAACCCTGGCATCTGATCGCGGCGCTGCCGAATGAGCAGAAGCTGACGCTGCCGGGGCAAGAGATCACCATCGGCTCCACCCGGATGCAGGGCTCTGTCGAGGTCAGCCCGACCCCCAGCCTGCCGTTGAAACGGCTGGATGGCGTGGCCGAAGGCGTCAGCCTGCGGTCGACGGCGGGATGGGCGCTTGCGGCGGCCTCGGCCAATATCGCCGTTCACGCGCAGGAGGCCAATGTGCAGCAGGTTGCACTGCGCCTGCTGGACCTGTTGCCGGATCAGCGGCTGACCGCGCTGCTCTCGGCGCAGACCGCCTTGCCAGAGCGGATCAGCCGCATGGATGTTCTGGCCGATGTCACATTGGCGGGGCCGGTCGCGCTCAGCGGCTCGGTGCTGCCGGGGATGGAGGCGATTGCGCTGCGCGAGGCGCATCTGATCTGGGGGCCGATGACCCTGCGGGCAAGCGGAACCCTTCGGCCCGACGATCTGGGACAGGCCGAAGGCAAGATCGACCTGCGGATCGAGGGCTGGCGCGAAGGTTTTTTGGCGGCGCAGGCGCTGGGGCTGATTCCGCAGCAATTTGCGGTGGCGGCCGAAAACGTGCTGGCGGGGCTTGCCGCGCAATCGGGGGATGCCGCGGTGCTGGAACTGCCGCTGCTGATGCAGAACGGGCGGATGATGCTGGGTCCGGTGCCGCTGGGGGCAGCGCCGTTGCTACGGTAGGGTCATGCGCAGGGTGCCGCGATCCATCTCGCGGTCCTCGCGGCGCAGGATCACCTCGCCCGTATACTCCCCGGCAGGCCAGCGCGCCTGCCGCAACCGCTTGCCCACCGATCTGAACAGTTGCGCCTGCGTGCGTTCCAGCACGATATCCTCGGCAAGCACGGCCCCCTGCGGCCCATGGATCGTCAGCCGCAGCACATCGCCCGCAACCCCGCCATAGAGATAGGCCCAGAGCACAAGGGCCGGCGCATCGGCGGGCAGGGGCGCATCCGGCGGCCCGGCCTTGATCGTGGCGAAATCCGGCAGGTCCGGGCTGAACCCCAGCGCGATCAGCCCACCGGGCTGATAGGGGATACCCTCCTGCCAGAGGCTGTCGCCCACCTGGCCACATGCCGTTCGGCCTTCGGGGGCAAAGGGATCGACGGTTTTTCCATCGCGCCGCAGCGTCACATGCAGATGCGGAAATTCGGTGCGCCCCGACAGGCCCACCTGGCCCAGCACGGTGCCGGGCAGCACGGTCTGACCATTCTGCACGGCAACAGAGCCTTGTTTCAGATGGCAATATTGGGTTTCCCAGCCATCGGCGTGCCGGATCGCCACGCCATTGCCGCAGTCGCGCCCCTCCAGCGGCGGGGCGGCTGGGTCGCTTATCAGAATGTCGGGCATCCCGTCGCGGATGCCGCGCACCTGCCCTGCGGCGGCGGCCAGAACATTGACCCCGGCCTGCATCGCGGCATGCGAGGGCAGGGCGAAATCGGTGCCTTCATGGGTATCGTAGCTGAGCGTGCCGCAGGTGAAATCCTGCGCCCCGGTGCCGGGATCATGGTCCATATATTGCTGGATGAAACAGGTCTCGCCCAAGCGGCAATCAATCGGCAGCGCCAAGTCAAAGGCCCCCGCCGAAGCGGGGGCCAGAAGGCAAACGGTCAGCGCGCGGATCATTCTGCCGTGAGCAGGGGCGGTTTCGAGCCGGTGAGGCGCGGTTTCGCCGGTTCTTCGATGATCAGTTCGATCTGTTCATCCTTCACCACCACGCGCACCACGCCGCCTTTGGTCAGCCGCCCGAACAGCAGTTCTTCGGCCAGCGGCTTCTTGATGTTTTCCTGAATCACGCGGCCCAGCGGACGCGCGCCCATCTTGTCATCATAACCCTTGTCACCCAGCCATTGCGCGGCTTCCGGGCTCAGCTCGATATGGACATTGCGGTCCATCAGCTGCGCTTCCAGTTGCAGCACGAACTTTTCGACCACTTGCAGGATGACCTCTTTGCCCAGCGGCGCGAAAGAGATCACCGCATCCAGCCGGTTGCGGAATTCCGGCGTGAAGGTGCGTTCGATCGCCGCCGTGTCCTCGCCCGTCCGCCGTTCGCGGCCAAAACCGATGGCCGATTTCGACATTTCCGACGCGCCGGCATTCGAGGTCATGATCAGGATCACATTGCGGAAATCAACCTGACGGCCGTTGTGATCGGTCAGCTTGCCATGGTCCATCACCTGCAACAGGATGTTGTAGACATCCGGGTGCGCCTTCTCCATCTCGTCCAGCAGCAGCACGCAATGCGGATGCTGGTCGACGCCATCCGTCAACATGCCGCCCTGATCGAAGCCGACATAGCCCGGAGGCGCACCGATCAGCCGAGAGACGGCGTGTTTCTCCATGTATTCCGACATGTCGAAGCGCAGAAGTTCCACGCCCAAGGTGGAGGCAAGCTGTTTGGCCACTTCGGTTTTGCCGACGCCGGTCGGACCTGCGAACAGATAGTTGCCAATCGGCTTTTCCGGCTCGCGCAGGCCGGCTCGTGCCAGCTTGATCGCGGAAGACAGCGCAACAATCGCCTTGTCCTGACCAAACACCACGCGTTTGAGCGTTTTTTCCAGATCGCGCAGCACTTCGGCATCGTCTTTAGACACTGTTTTCGGCGGGATACGGGCAATCTTGGCGACGACTGCCTCGATTTCCTTGGTGCCCAGCGTCTTGCGGCGTTTGCCTTCGCTGACCAGATGCTGTGCGGCCCCGGCCTCGTCGATCACGTCAATCGCACTATCGGGCAGCTTGCGGTCATGGATATAACGCGCGGCCAGTTCCACGGCGGATTTGATCGCATCCGAGGTATAGCGCAGGTCGTGATGTTCCTCGAAATGCGGCTTGAGGCCCATCAGGATCTTGATGGCATCCGGCACCGAGGGTTCGTTCACGTCGATCTTCTGGAACCGGCGGCTGAGCGCGCGGTCCTTTTCAAAGTGCTGACGGAACTCCTTGTAGGTGGTCGACCCCATGCAGCGCAGTTTGCCGCCCTGAAGCGCGGGCTTCAGCAGGTTGGAGGCATCCATCGCCCCGCCCGAGGTGGCCCCGGCGCCGATCACGGTGTGGATCTCGTCAATGAACAGGATGGCGTCGGGGTGATCTTCCATTTCCTTGACGACGGCTTTTAGCCGCTCTTCAAAGTCGCCGCGATAGCGGGTGCCCGCCAGAAGCGCGCCCATATCCAGCGAATAGATCGTGGCCCCGGCCAGAATCTCGGGTGTCTCGCCCCGGGTGATCTTGAGCGCAAGCCCTTCGGCAATCGCCGTCTTGCCCACGCCCGGATCGCCCACCAGCAGCGGATTGTTCTTGCGGCGGCGGCACAGCACCTGAATGCAGCGCTCCACTTCGGATTCGCGCCCGATCAGCGGATCGACATCGCCCTTGATCGCCTTCACGTTCAGGTCGACGCAATATTTGGACAGCGCGGATTCCTTGGCCTCACCCGCCTCGCCCTTCGGCGTTTCGTGATGTTCCTCGGCCCCCGAAACCGGGCGCGCCTCGCCATAGGACGGATCTTTCGCCACGCCATGCGCAATGAAATTCACCGCGTCATAGCGGGTCATGTCCTGCTCTTGCAGGAAATAGGCGGCATTGCTTTCGCGTTCGGCAAAGATCGCAACCAGTACATTGGCGCCGGTCACTTCGGTCCGGCCAGAGCTTTGCACATGGATCGCCGCGCGCTGGATCACCCGCTGGAAGGCGGCGGTGGGCACGGCTTCGGAGCCTTCGACATCGGTGACGAGCGTGGAAAGATCATCATCGATGAAATCCACCAGCGTCTTGCGCAGGTCATCGAGATCAACCGAGCAGGCCTTCATCACGCGGGCTGCATCGGGTTCGTCGATCAGCGCCAGCAGCAGATGCTCCAGCGTTGCGAGTTCGTGGCGGCGCGCATTGGCAAGGGCCAGAGCGCCATGGATGGCCTGTTCAAGGGTGGTCGAAAATGATGGCACGTTGTGGTGCTCCTGTCCTACAGGTCGGCGGGTGGATGACCCTCTCCAACCTTGGCCTCATAAGATTAAAGTTCGGTTTTATTCGCGCCTCTTCAAGTCCTATTTGCCGCTTTTCGTGCATTGCGACGGGTCCGTTGCAAATTGTGAACAGTCGGGCGCGGTTTGAGGTCAGAAATTGTCCTTTCTTGCGCGAAGTTCGGCAAAAACCGCAGCATCTTGTGCATCGGCCATGCCGATTGCGGCTTTCAGCGCGGGCGTTCCCGCACGCAGAAAGGGGTTGGTAGCCAGTTCTTCGCCCAGCAGCGAGGGCACGGTCGGCAGACCTGCATCGCGGGCACGGGCAATCGCATCAAGCCTCAAGATAAGGGCGGGCGTCATCTCTTCAAGGCTTTGCGCAAAACGTGCGTTGGAGGTGGTGTATTCATGTCCCGAACAGACCTGGGTTTCGGGCGGCAGGGCGGCCAGTTTGCACAGGCTTTGCCACATCTGATCAGGTGTGCCTTCAAACAGGCGGCCACAGCCCATCGCCATCAGGCTGTCGCCGGTGAACACCAGCGCGCTTTGCGGAAAGTAAAAGGCAATGTGGCCGACGGTATGGCCCGGCACGTCGATCACCTGACCCTCCGCTCCGCCGACCCAGAAGCTGTCGCCCTCTGTCAGCGCCAGATCCAGCGGCGGCAGGCGGTGGGCATCGGCGGCGGCGCCGATCACCTTGGCCTCGGTGCCGTCGATCAGATCCGCCACGCCGTCGATGTGATCCCAGTGGTGATGGGTCAGCAGCACATGGGTCAGGGTCCAGTTGCGGGCCTTCAGCGCCGCGCGGATCGGAGCGGCCTCGGGCACATCGACCACGGCAGTCGCCCGGCTGCCAGGATCGTGGATCAGGAAGGCGTAATTGTCCTTCAGGCAGGGCACGGTCACAAGTTCAAGCGGCATGGCGTTTCCTGTCAGCTTCGGTATGGTGTCAATTGCTGGTCTGCCCGCCAGCTTGGCCGCAACCGGACCCGCCTGCAATGCACCTTGATGTTCTGGATCTGCGTAACTTCTATTATCGCACGCAGCTTGGCCGCGTGGCGCAACGTGCCATCCGCGATCAGGTGGTGTCGATGTGGGCACCGCAACCGGGGCAGACGGTGGCTGGCTTCGGCTTTGCCGTGCCCTTGCTGCGCCCCTATCTGCCCGAGGCGCGCCGGGTGATCGGGCTGATGCCCGGCCCGCAGGGCGTGATGCCCTGGCCCGCCGGGCAAGAGAATGTCAGCGTTCTGTGCGAGGAAACCGACTGGCCACTGTCGACCGGCTTTGTCGACCGTCTGGTCCTGATGCACGGGCTGGAAACGTCAGAGCAACCCAGCGCGGTTCTGGCGGAATGTCACCGGGTGCTGGGCCCGGGCGGCAAGGCCCTGTTCATCGTGCCGAACCGTTCCGGCCTCTGGGCGCGGGGCGATGGCACGCCGTTCGGCTTTGGCAGGCCCTATTCGCTGCGGCAGCTGGAGGCGCAGCTCAAGCGCCACGGCTTCACGCCGGAACGTCATGTGGCCGCGCTTTATGCGCCGCCCTCGTCGCAGCGGTTCTGGCTGCGCACCGCGCAATTGTGGGAACGCACCGGCCGCCGCTTTGCTCCCTGGATCGCCGGAGGGGTGCTGATGGTCGAGGCGAGCAAGCAGGTCTATGCGCCGACGCGCGGTGGGCTGGGGGCGGTGGTGCGCCGCCCGCTCCGGGTGTTGGAGGGCGTGGGGCAGGGCGTGCCGGAACCGGCGCTGGGGCGCAGCGGGCCTGCCATCCGTGCGGGGCAGGGCGAGGCGGTGCCGGGGGCCGGTTTTTCCGGCACAGGTGTTGCTGTAACCGTGGTATGACAGCGCGGAGGCAAGGCCGCGCAACGGCCCGGCCTGCCTGAAAACCACTGCGATTCCCGCGCCACGGCCATTGTGGTGATACAAAGTCGCACCAGTCCGACATCTGCGCCTATGTTTGCGCCAAACATGCGGTTTTCGGCCTCTGTTCACGGTTGCGGCATAGGGAAGCGTCTGCTAGAGACGCCTCGAATTTGAGACGCATACACACGTATGCGCCACAGGAAGCCTCTGGCCTGCGCACACCGTGCGGGAGGGGGGCAAAGCCAGCGGAAGGGTTGACGTGTCCGAACCAGCTTCGATCTCCTCCGGCATTGCCGCACGCTACGCAACCGCCCTGTTCGACCTTGCAAAGGAAGATGCGGGCCTCAAGGCGTTGGAGGGGGATGTCGATGCACTTGACGCAGCCCTTACCACCAGCGCCGATCTGCGGGACGTGATTTCTTCGCCGATTTATTCGCGTGAAGATCAGGCCAATGCCATCGCCGCCATCGTCGCCAAGATGGGTCTTTCGGGCCTTGTCGCCAATACTCTGGCGCTGATGGCCTCAAAACGCCGCCTGTTCGTGCTGCCGCAACTGGTGGCCGATCTGCGGGCGCGCATCGCTGCCGAAAAAGGCGAGGTGACTGCGGAAGTGACCGCCGCCACGGCGCTGAGCGCTGCGCAGGCCGACAAACTCGCCGCCGTCATGTCGGCGCGTGTCGGCAAGGACGTGAAAGTGAAAATTGCCGTCGATGAAACGCTCATCGGTGGCCTTGTCGTCAAGCTGGGCTCGACCATGATCGACACCTCGATCAAGTCGAAGCTCGCAGCCCTTCAGAATGCAATGAAAGAGGTCGGATAATGGGTATCCAAGCTGCTGAGATCTCTGCGATCCTCAAAGAGCAGATCAAGAACTTCGGCAAAGACGCTGCCGTGGCCGAAGTTGGCCGCGTGCTGTCGGTTGGTGACGGGATTGCGCGCGTTCACGGGCTGGACAATGTCCAGGCCGGTGAAATGGTGGAATTCCCCGGTGGCATCCGCGGCATGGCGCTGAACCTCGAAGTCGACAACGTCGGTATCGTGATCTTCGGCTCGGACCAGGACATCAAGGAAGGTGACGTTGTCAAACGCACCAAGTCCATCGTGGACGTGCCCGCCGGCGACGCCCTGCTGGGCCGCGTTGTGGACGGTCTGGGCAACCCGATCGACGGCAAGGGCCCGATCGCCTCGACCGAGCGCCGCATCGCCGACGTGAAAGCCCCCGGCATCATCCCTCGCAAATCGGTGCATGAGCCGATGGCAACTGGCCTCAAGGCTGTGGACGCCATGATCCCGGTTGGTCGTGGCCAGCGCGAACTGATCATCGGTGACCGTCAGACCGGCAAGACCGCCGTGGCGCTGGACACCATTCTGAACCAGAAGTCCTACAACGAGGCTGCCGGTTCGGACGAAAGCAAGAAGCTTTACTGCATCTATGTCGCCATCGGGCAGAAGCGCTCGACCGTGGCACAGCTGGTGAAGAAGCTGGAAGAGACCGGCGCGATTGACTACACGATCGTGGTGGCTGCAACCGCATCCGACCCGGCCCCCATGCAGTTCCTGGCCCCCTATGCCGCGACCGCCATGGCAGAATTCTTCCGCGACAACGGCCGTCACGCCCTGATCATCTATGATGACCTGTCGAAACAGGCTGTGGCTTACCGTCAGATGTCGCTGCTGTTGCGCCGTCCGCCGGGGCGTGAAGCCTATCCGGGCGACGTGTTCTACCTCCACTCCCGCCTGCTGGAGCGTTCGGCCAAGCTGAACGAAGATTTCGGCGCCGGTTCGCTGACCGCGCTGCCGATCATCGAAACCCAGGGTGGCGACGTGTCGGCGTTTATTCCGACCAACGTGATCTCGATCACCGATGGCCAGATCTTCCTGGAAACCGAACTGTTCTACCAGGGCATCCGCCCGGCTGTGAACACCGGTCTGTCGGTGTCGCGCGTGGGCTCCTCGGCCCAGACCAACTCGATGAAGACCGTGGCTGGCCCGGTGAAACTGTCGCTCGCGCAATACCGCGAGATGGCCGCTTTCGCCCAGTTCGGTTCGGACCTCGATGCTTCGACCCAGGCGCTGCTGAACCGTGGCGCGCGCCTGACCGAGCTGATGAAGCAACCGCAGTATTCGCCGCTGACCAACGCAGAAATCGTCTGCGTGATCTATGCGGGCACCGCCGGTTTCCTCGACAAGATCGCCGTGAAGGATGTGGGCCGCTTTGAAGCCGGTCTGCTGTCCTTCCTGCGCGGTCCGCGCAAGGACATCCTCGAGTGGCTGACTTCGACCGACCCGAAAATCAAGGGTGCCGACGAGCAGAAGTTGAAAGACGCGATCGCCGATTTCGCCAAGACCTTCGCTTGAGCGGCCTGAAAGGACAGGGATATGCCCAGCCTTAAGGACCTTAAAAACCGGATCGGAAGCGTCAAGAACACGCGGAAGATCACGAAGGCCATGCAAATGGTGGCGGCGGCAAAATTGCGCCGCGCGCAAGAGGCTGCCGAGGCTGCCCGCCCTTACGCGGATCGCATGAATGCGGTCATCGCGGGGCTGGCGGCGTCGGTCGGCGGTTCGGATGGCGCGCCCCGGCTTCTGGCCGGGACGGGTGCCGACAAGGTGCATCTGCTGGTCGTCATGACCTCGGAGCGGGGCCTGTGCGGCGGCTTCAACACGACCATCGTGCGGCTTGCCCGCGCGAAGGCCAACGAGTTGCTGGCCGCTGGCAAGACCGTCAAGATCCTGACGGTCGGCAAGAAGGGCCGAGAACAGCTGCGCCGTGACCTTGGCGATTATTTCGTCGGTCACGTCGACATGGCGGAAGTGAAGCGTGTGGGCTATGCCAACGCGCAGGAAGTCGCCCGCGAAATTTTCAACCGCTACGATGCGGGTGAATTTGACGTGGCAACGATCTTCTTCAACCGCTTCCAGTCGGTCATCAGCCAGATCCCGACCGCGCAGCAGATCATTCCGGCCCAGCCTGTGAAGGTTGGCGCAGGGGAAGCTGCCGGGGCGTCCATGCTTTATGACTACGAGCCCAGCGAAGAGGCCATTCTGGCCGACCTGCTGCCGCGTGGTGTGGCGACGCAGATCTTTACGGCATTGCTGGAAAACGGGGCGTCTGAACAGGGTGCCCGGATGAGCGCGATGGACAACGCGACCCGTAACGCGGGTGACATGATCAACAAGCTGACGATCAAGTACAACCGGAGCCGTCAGGCCGCGATCACCAAAGAGCTTATCGAAATCATCTCGGGCGCCGAGGCGCTCTGACGACCCGAACGGAGAAACGACATGGCACAAGCAAAAGGCAAAGTGACGCAAGTCATCGGCGCCGTTGTTGACGTCCAGTTCGACGGCGCTCTGCCGGCGATCCTGAACGCCATCATCACCGACAACAATGGCAAGCCGCTGGTTCTGGAAGTGGCACAGCATCTTGGCGAAAGCACCGTGCGTGCGGTCGCCATGGACGCAACCGAAGGTCTGGTGCGCGGCGCACCCGTGACCGACACCGGGGCTCCGATCTCGGTTCCGGTCGGCACCGCGACCCTGGGCCGCATCCTGAACGTCATCGGCGAGCCGGTGGACGAAAAAGGCCCGGTCAACGCGACCACCACCCGCTCCATCCACCAGCCCGCTCCGGCCTTCTCGGAACAGGCTACCGAAAGCCAGATCCTGGTGACCGGCATCAAGGTCATCGACCTGCTGGCCCCCTATACCAAGGGCGGCAAGATCGGCCTGTTCGGCGGCGCCGGCGTGGGCAAGACGGTTCTCATCATGGAACTGATCAACAACATCGCCAAAGTGCACTCGGGCGTGTCGGTGTTCGCCGGCGTGGGCGAGCGGACCCGTGAGGGCAACGACCTCTATCACGAGATGATCGAGTCGGGCGTTATCGACCTGGAAGACCTGTCCAAGTCGAAAATCGCACTGGTCTACGGTCAGATGAACGAGCCTCCGGGGGCACGTATGCGGATCGCTCTGTCGGGTCTGACCCTGGCAGAACAGTTCCGTGACGAGACCGGCGCAGACGTGCTGTTCTTCGTGGACAACATCTTCCGCTTTACCCAGGCCGGTTCGGAAGTGTCGGCTCTGCTGGGCCGTATTCCTTCTGCCGTGGGCTACCAGCCGACGCTGGCGACCGACATGGGCGCGATGCAGGAACGCATCACCTCGACCAAGAACGGCTCGATCACCTCGGTGCAAGCGGTCTACGTTCCGGCCGACGACCTTACCGACCCGGCACCTGCAACCTCGTTTGCCCACCTTGACGCCACGACCGTTCTGGACCGTGCCATCTCGGAAAAAGGCATCTACCCGGCTGTGGACCCGCTCGGCTCGACCTCGCGCCTGCTCGATCCGCTGATCATCGGCGAAGAGCATTACAAGGTCGCAACCGACGTGCAGAAAGTGCTGCAACGCTACAAGTCGCTGCAAGACATCATCGCCATCCTCGGGATGGACGAACTGTCGGAAGACGACAAACTGGCCGTGGCCCGCGCCCGCAAGATCGAGCGTTTCCTGTCGCAGCCCTTCGACGTGGCAAAAGTGTTCACCGGCTCGGACGGTGTGCAGGTTCCGCTGGAAAAAACCATTGCCTCGTTCAAGGCCGTGGTTGCCGGTGAATATGACCACCTGCCGGAAGCCGCCTTCTACATGGTTGGCGACATCGACGAAGTGAAAGCCAAGGCTGCCAAACTCGCTGCGGCTGCGGCGTAAGGGGGCATAGATGGCCAACACCCTGCAATTCGACCTCGTGTCGCCCGAGCGGAAGCTTGCTTCCGTTCAGGCCACCGAGGTGCAGATTCCGGGGGCTGACGGCGACCTGACGGCGATGGAGGGGCATGCCCCCACCATCACCACTCTGCGTCCCGGCATCCTCAAGGCGGTGTCTGCGGCCGGAACCAAGGCCTATGCCGTGACCGGCGGCTTTGCGGAAATCACCGCGTCGAGCGTGTCGGTCCTGGCCGAGCGCGCGATCCCGGTTGAAGAGCTGACGCCTGCCATTCTGGATGAGCTGGTGGCCGATGCCCGCGCTCAGGCCGCAGCGGCCCCGGCAGATCAGCGCGATGCGGCGGAAAAGATGGTGAATGACTATATCGCCATCCGTGGTGCCACCGCGCGCTGAATTCGGTTCACGCCGATGATTTGGAAAGGCCCCGAAGCTTTCGGGGCCTTTTTCATTGTGTTACCAAACTTTAGCCCGGATTCGGTGCGATCCCCACTTCGGGGGAGGAGACAGACGCCATGAAACGCATCAGCACCAGTTCCTTCGGTGTCCTGCAAGGCAGCCGTGTGCTGTTTTCGGATTTTGCCGATGGCGGCGTGATGTGGACAGGGCAGGGGCCGCGCGAAAGCCGCCATATCGTCCACTTCAAGGAAGCGTTTCTGGAAGTGCCTGCGGTGATGGTGGGGATTTCCATGTGGGACATGGACCAGAAAACCAATTCCCGCGCCGATATCAGCGCCGAGAATGTGACGACCGAGGGATTTCATCTGGTGTTCCGCACCTGGGGCGATACGCGCGTGGCGCGCGTCCGGGCGGATTGGACGGCGATTGGCCCGGTCAAAAGCGAGGATGACTGGGATCTGTACTGACCGCAGGCGGGCAGGCCCCGCCCACGGCCAAAGGCAGGTCAGTCGAGCTTGTACATGCCTTCATAGATCGGTACGAGAGTTTCCGTTTCAAACAGCGACGAGACCGAGGTGCCGTGCCAGATGTTCAGGATGGCTTGTGCGAACATGGGCGCGGTCGGCACGATACGGATATTCGGGCAGGCCTTCACCGCTTCGGTCGGTTCGATGGAATCGGTGATCACCAGCGATTTCATCACCGATTTCGACACACGCTCCACCGCCGGGCCGGACAGCACGCCATGGGTGATATAGCTGTGCACTTCGGTTGCGCCATTTTCCATCAGCACTTCGGCGGCTTTGCACAGGGTGCCTGCGGTATCGCAGATGTCATCGACGATGATGCATCGTTTGCCTTCGACATTGCCGATCACCGTCATTTCGGCCACTTCCCCGGCCTTTTCGCGGCGTTTGTCGACGATGGCCAAAGGTGCGTTGATGCGCTTGGCAAGCTCGCGCGCGCGGGCCACGCCGCCCACGTCGGGCGAGACGACCATCAGGTCTTCCATCTTGCCCTTGAAGTGATGTTCGATATCCAGCGCAAACACCGGGCTGGCATAGAGGTTGTCCACCGGAATGTCGAAGAAGCCCTGGATCTGTGCGGCGTGCAGATCGAGCGTCAGCACGCGGTCGATGCCGGCCTCGGTGATCAGGTTCGCCACCAGCTTGGCACTGATCGGCGTGCGGGCCTTGGCGCGGCGGTCCTGGCGGGCATAGCCGAAATAGGGGATCACGGCGGTGATACGGTCGGCGCTGGAGCGGCGCAGCGCATCGGCAATGATCAAGAGTTCCATCAGGTTGTCATTGGCCGGGTTCGAAGTGGGTTGGATGATATACATATCCTCGCCCCGGACGTTTTCGTAGACTTCGACGAAGATCTCCTGATCATTGAATCGCTCCACCCGGGCATCGACCAATCCGACCGACATGCCCCGGTGCATCGACATGCGTCGCGCGATGGTTTTTGCGAGGCTGAGGTTCGCATTGCCGGAGATCAGCTTCGGCTCTGTCATGGCTGCCATGGGTCTGGTCCTGTAACTGGGGGCCGGCCAAGGGATTCGCAGCCGGTCGGGGGCGTTGACACCGCTTATCACCGGGCTAGGGTCTGCGCAAACCGCGTGCAGCACAGGAATGTCAAATGGCCCATATCGACTACTTTTTCGCCACGGTCTCGCCCTTCGTTTATCTGGCGGGGCAGCGGCTGGAGGCGGTGGCCGCCAAACACGGGGCCTCGATCCATTACAAGCCGCTGGATCCGGCGGCGCTGTTTGCCCGCACCGGCGGCGTGACGCTGGCGCAGCGCCATGACAGCCGCAAGGCCTATCGCCTGCAGGAATTGCGGCGGCAATCTGCGAAACTGGGCCTGCCGATCAACCTGCAACCGCAGTTCTGGCCGGTGAACCCCGCGCCTTCGGGTTATGCGATCATCGCGGCACAGGCGGCGGGCGGCGGTGATGTTGGGGCGCTGGCACATGGTCTGGCGCGGGCCTGCTGGGCCGAGAACCGCAATATCGCCGAGGATGAGGTGATCCGCGAAGAACTGGTCAAGGCGGGATTTGCCGCCAATGTCGCGGATCGCGGCATGTTGAGCGCGGCCGAAACCTATGCGGTCAATCTGGAAGAGGCGGTGTCGCGCGGGGCCTTTGGCGTGCCGTTCTACATGGTGGGCGACGAATGTTTTTGGGGGCAGGATCACATCGAGGATCTTGATCTCTATCTGGCAGGGCGCGCCTGATGGCCGAGGCGGTGCTGGGAGGCCATCGCAGCAGCTATCGCCATTGGGGGCAGGGGCCAAGGCAGATGCTGGCGCTGCATTGCTCGCTGGCCCATGCGGGGGCCTGGGCGGGGCTCGCGGCGCAGTTGCCGGGTGGCATCAGCCTGACCGCGCCGGATCTGCCTGGGCATGGGCGCAGCGAACCTTGGCTGGGCACCGAAGATCTGCACAGCGTGGCCACGCGCATGGCAACCGCGCTGGCCGATCAGATCGGCGGCCCGCTGGATCTGCTCGGCCACAGTTTCGGCGCCACCATTGCGCTGCGGCTGGCGCTGGAGCGCCCCGATCTGGTGCAGCGGTTGATCCTGATCGAACCTGTGCTGTTTGCCGCGGCACAGGCGGTCAACGCGCCCGAATTTCTGGCCTTTGCTGCCGAATATCAGGCAGTTGATGCGGCGATGGAAGATCACCCCGAACAGGCCGCAGCGCTGTTTCATGGGCGCTGGGGTGTCGGGGCCTTTGCCGCGCTACCCGAGGCGCAGCGGGCCTATATGACCGCGCGGATGCCGCTGGTGCGGGCGCAGAATCCGGTGCTGTTGCAGGATGTGGCGCAGATGCTGGCCCCGGGGCGGCTGGAGGCGCTGACCCGGCCCACGCTGCTGATCGAAGGGGGAGACAGCCCGCCGGTCATCGCGGCGATCCATCGCGCCTTGGCGGATCGTTTGCCGATGGCGCGGCGGCATGTTGTGGCAGGGGCGGGGCATATGCTGCCGATCACCCATCCGGCAGAGGTGGCGCGGGTGATCCTCAGCCTGTGAACAGGGACAGAAAGGCATCAACCTCGGCAGGGCTGGTGCACCAGCTGGTGACCAGCCGCGCGCCTTCTTGGCCCTCGGGCGCAGGCATGTCATAAAACATCGCCCCCGCCGCGCGCAGCCGTGTCGAGGTGCCGAGGTGCCATTGCGGGAACAGGATATTGCCCTGCACGGGATGCGCCATGGTCACACCAGCGGCCTGCAACCCCTGTGCCAGCCGGGCCGCCATGGCATTGGCCTGCGAGGCCCAGTGCAGCCACCGCTCATCCGTCAGCATGGCCGCCATCTGTGCGGCAAGGTAGCGTGATTTCGATACCAGATGCCCGGCGCGTTTGCGGCGTAGTTCGAACTCCCATGCCTTTTCGGGGTGAAAGAACACCACCGCCTCGACCCCCAGCAGGCCGTTCTTGGTGCCACCAAAGGACAGCACGTCAATGCCCGCGCGCCACGTCAGATCGGCAGGAGCCGCTCCGGTCGCGATCAGGGCATTGGCAAAGCGCGCGCCATCCAGATGGCAGGGCAGCCCCTGCGCACGGGCCAGCGCGGTCAGCGCCGCCGTTTCGGTAGCAGTATAGACGGTGCCCGCCTCGGTCACATTGGTCAGGGACAACATGCCGCGCTGCACGCCATGCACGCCGCCCGTGCCGGTTCTGGCCAGCGCCTGCGCCAGCGCGTCGGGCTGCATCTTGCCGTGCGCCCCCGGCACCAGAACCAGTTTGGCGCCATGGCTGAAAAACTCGGGCGCGCCACATTCGTCTTCAGCGATATGGGCATGGGTGTGGCAGAACACCGCCGACCATGGCGCGCAAAAGCTGGCGAGAGCCAGCGCATTGGCCGCCGTGCCGGTGGGCACCAGATGCACGATGGCCTCTGGGGCGGCAAAGATCCTGCGGATGCGGTCTTGCACCTCGGCCGTCAGATCATCCGCACCATAAGAACGCGCATAACCCGCATTGGCCCGCAGCAGGGCCTCCATGACTTCGGGCGGGGCGGGGGCGGCGTTGTCAGAGGTGAAGATCATGGCGTCTCGTCGATGATGTAATCTTCCCAATCCTCTTCGTTCACCTCGAATTCCGGCACGGTCCAGCCGCGCACCGAAGCGCCTGCCTCATGCACGGAATTGGGGTCGCCCGTGCGCAGCGGGTGCCAGTCGGGAATGGGTTTGCCTTCATAAAGCAGCCGGTAGGCGCAGGTGCGCGGCATCCAATAGGCGATTTTCGGCAGGGTGGCCGGGGTCAGCTGCACACAATCCGGCACGAATTGCTTGCGGATCGGATATTGTGTGCACCGGCAGGTTTCACCATCGAGCAAGCGGCAAGCCACCTTGGTAAAGGCCACTTCGCCGGTATCCTCGAACTCGATCTTGTTGAGGCAGCATTTGCCGCAGCCGTCGCACAGCGCCTCCCATTCTTCGGGAGTCATCTTCTTCAGCGGCACGGTTTCCCAGAAACGCGCCCGCATCACGCCGCCGCCAGAACGGCGCGGGCGCGGCTGCAATCACTGTCCATCTGCGCAATCAACGCAGGCAGGCCATCAAACTTCAGTTCGGGGCGCAGATAATCGACCAGCGCGACCGATAGGTGCTGGCCGTAAAGATCGCCCTTGAAATCAAAGAGATAGGTTTCAAGGTTGGGGGTGTTTTCGCCAAACATCGGCCGCACGCCCAGACTGGCCGCGCCGCCATAGCTGCCGGTATCTGGCCCGGTCAGCACATCGACCTTGACGGCGTAGACACCAAGCCGGGGCAGATGCAGCCCGGCCACTGACATATTTGCAGTGGGAAAGCCCAACTCGCGCCCGCGTTTTTCGCCATGGATCACCTCACCCTCGATCCGGTGCAAATGGCCCAGCATGGTCGCGGCATCGCGCGGGCGGCCTTCGGACAGCGCATTGCGGATGGCGGTGGACGAAATCTCCTTGCCGCCCGCCCGCATCAGCGGCGCAATGGTCACGCCAAAGCCGTAGCGGGTGCCAAGCTGTTGCAGATCGTCAATCGTGCCCTTGCGGCCCTTGCCGAAACAGAAATCCGACCCGACGGTGACATGCGCGATGCCAAGCCCCTCGGCCAGAACCTGCTGCGCGAATTCATCCGGCGACAGCGAGGCCATCTCAACGCCGAAAGGCAGCTCGAACAGGGTCTGCACCCCCAGCTTGGCCAGCCGGTTGGCGCGGGCTTCGGCATTCATCAACCGGAAGGGCGGGGCATCGGGGGCAAAAAACTCGCGGGGATGCGGCTCAAAGGTCAGAACACCCAGCGGGCCCTGAGCCGCCGCCACCTCGATCACCGAGCGGTGGCCCAGATGCACACCGTCAAAATTGCCCATGGCAACCGATGCACCGCGGTCTTTGGGATCAAGTCCTTGCCAGTGCTTGATAATCTTCATAAGGCCCCGTGGTGAGGGCATCGGCCCTCAGTCGAACTTGCGGCTTGGCGCCAGAACCAGCGCCTCCCCCTTCAGAACAACGGTATTACCCACTGCGCAATGGGTTTCAAGGGTGACACGGCGTTTGGCATGGTCGATCGCGGTCACTTTGACCTCGGCATACACGGTATCGCCGGGGCGCACGGGGGCCATGAATTTCAGGCTCTGGCCCAGATAAACCGTGCCATGGCCGGGAAGCTGTTCGCCGATCACCGCCGAAATCAGGCCCGCCGTCAGCATCCCATGGGCGATGCGGCCCTGAAAGATCGTGTCCTGCGCATAGGCCTCATCCAGATGCACCGGGTTCCGATCCGTCGAGACCTCGGCAAACAGCTCGATATCCCGGTCGGTGACGGTTTTGCGCAAATGGCGGATCATGCCGATTTCGATGTCTTCGATACAGATCGTGCCTCGGGGCATATTGTCGAGCATCCTGCGAATCCTCCGGGTTACTGCGCTGCAACGTAGCAGATGCTGCGATGCAGCGCAATCGGTCGGGTAATTTTTGGACGCCTGTGTGACGAAGGTCGCAATAAAGTTGCGGAGAGGATCAGCGCAGATGGCCCATCGCATAGCTGGGTGACAGCTGTTCCTGCGCCAGCCAACGGTCCAGCAAGGCCGGATCGGGGGCGGCGGCATCCGGGCCGAACTGCTTGGCCTCGATGCCGCCGGTGATGAACAGCGTGTCGATGCCTTCGCTGATGCCGCCCATCACATCGGTGCGCGGGCCATCGCCGATGCACAGGATCTCGTCATTGGGGATCGAGCCGACGGTTTCGGCCAGCTTGCGGCGGGCCAGATCATAGATCGGCGGGTGGGGCTTGCCGAAATACAGGCTTTCCCCGCCCATGGCATCATAGGCCTGCGCCAGCGCGCCTGCGCAATAGATGCGCTTTTCGCCCATATCGACCACAATATCCGGGTTGGCACAGAGCAGTTTCAGGCCCTTGGTCTTGGCATAAAGAAGGGTCGCGCGGTAATCCTCGGGCGTGTCGATGGCATCATCGAAGGGGCCGGTGCAGACGATGCCCTCGGCCTGATCCAGCGGCACCCGCTCCACCGGCGGATGCTGTTTGGCAAGCGCCAGCAAATCGGGCGGCAGATCGGTAAAGAAGGCCAGATCCTTTTCGGGGCCGATGTGATGCACCTTGAAGCCCACGGCACCGGTGACCAGCGCATATTGCGCCGCATCGCCGGACGAGACGATCATGTCATAACAGTCGCGCGGCGCGCCGATCAGCTCCAGCTGTGCGGCCACGCTGCCAAAGGGGCGGGGTGCGTTGGTCATCAGCACAACGGTGCCACCCGCGGCGCGAAACTGCTGCAAGGCGGTCACTGCTGTGGGGAAGGGGGTCTGGCCATTGTGCAGGCAGCCCCAGAGATCACAGAACACTGCGCGGTAATTGCGCGAAATCTCGGACAGGGCAGGGATCAGCGTGGTCATGGGCGGGCCTTTCAGAAGCGCGGCATCTTGGGGTCTTGTGCTGCTGTGCATATGGCATCCGCCCCGGTGCAAAGCAAATGCCGGATGGCGCGAACGGGTTCCGCCGACACGTCTGTGACGCCCGCGCGCCCGATGCAGCGCATGTCAGGCGACCTGCCGGAATGGGCCGCGCGCATGTCCTGCACAGCCGACGATTCCCCCAAGCCCCCCGAATCACAAGGGGCGCCCCGGTCGGAGCGCCCCCTGCCAGCCTGTCAGCCCCCGGTCAGAGGCCGAGCTTCTGGGCCACCATCGCATTGACCACCGCTGGGTCGGCCTTGCCACCAGTGGCTTTCAACACCTGCCCGGTGAACCAGCCCGCCAGCTTGGCATTGACCTTGGCCTTTTCAACCTGCGCCGGATTGTCGGCAATCAGCGCATCCAGCGCCGCTTCGATCGCGCCGGTATCGGTCACGGCTTTCATGCCGCGCGCCGCTGCCACTTCGGCCGGATCGCCGCCTTCGGACCACAGGATTTCGAACAGCTCCTTGGCCATTTTTCCGGTGATCTCGCCCTTGCCCAGCAGATCCAGCATACCGCCCAGTTGCGCCACCGAAACCGGACTGTCGGTGATCGACTTGCCCTCTTTGTTCAGCCGCCCGAACAGTTCGTTGATCACCCAGTTCGCGGCAATCTTGCCATCGCGGCCCTGCGCCACCGCCTCGAAAAACGCAGCACTTTCCAGATCGGCGGTCAGCACATTGGCATCATAATCGGTCAGGCCGAAATCGCCCATGAAGCGGGCTTTCTTGGCATCCGGCAGTTCCGGCATCGCGGCGGCGATGTCATCCACCCAGGCCTGATCCAGCTCCAGCGGCAGCAGGTCGGGGCAGGGGAAATAGCGGTAGTCATGCGCCTCTTCCTTGCTGCGCATCGACCGGGTTTCGTTGCGGTCCGGGTCATAGAGGCGGGTTTCCTGCACCACCTCGCCGCCATCCTCCAGAATGGCGATCTGGCGGCGGGCCTCGTAATCAATTGCCATCTGGATGAAGCGCATGGAGTTCATGTTCTTCAGTTCGCACCGCGTGCCAAGATGGCTAAAGTCCTGCGTTTCCTGATATTTTTCATACTGACCGGGGCGGCAGACCGACACGTTCACATCGGCGCGCAGGTTGCCGTTCTGCATGTTGCCATCACAGGTGCCCAGATACCGCAGGATCTGGCGCAGCTTGACGACATAGGCCGCAGCCTCTTCCGGGCCGCGAATGTCGGGGCGGCTGACGATCTCCATCAGGGCCACGCCGGTGCGGTTGAAATCGACGAAGCTCATCGTCGGATCCATGTCATGGATCGACTTGCCCGCGTCCTGTTCCAGGTGGATCCGCTCGATCCGCACCAGACGGCCCACGCCCGGCGCCAGTTCCACCATCACCTCGCCTTCGCCCACGATGGGGTGATAAAGCTGGCTGATCTGATAGCCCTGCGGCAGGTCGGGATAGAAGTAGTTCTTGCGGTCGAAGGCCGAGAACAGATTGATCTGCGCCTTGAGCCCGAGGCCGGTGCGCACCGCCTGTTCCACGCAGTAGTCATTGATGACCGGCAGCATGCCCGGCATGGCGCAATCGACGAAACTGACATTGCTGTTCGGCTCTGCGCCGACCTGGGTCGAGGCCCCGGAAAACAGCTTGGCATTGGACGAGACCTGCGCATGGATTTCCATGCCGATCACCAGTTCCCAATCATGTTTGGCCCCGGCGATCACCTTGGGTTTCGGGGCGGTGTAAGTCAGGTCGAGCATCGGTTTCCCCCGGTAAAATTGGGCGTATTCTGCGCCCCTTCATAGGCAGAGCCGCCCCGCCCGGCAAGCCGCGACGGGCGGATTTTCGCGCATCCGGAATCGTGACGCTTGCCTCAAACGCCTGTGGCAAGGCACAAACCGGGCGTCGCGCATTGGACGCGTCGCTGCTACAGGGTCGCAGATGCGGGTAAAAGCCGGGATGATCGGGGTTGCATTGGCCCTCGCCGTGGCGGGGTGCACAACCGAAACAACCGATCTTGTCGGACGTGCCACGCCACCCTCGATGCGCTGGGACACCCGGCCCGAAGCCGCCGAATGGACCGTGAAAACCCTGATGGCCGTGGCCGAGGAAGATCAGGCGCTGGCCACCCGTGTGCCCGCCGACATCGCCCAATGGTGCCCCGGTTACGAAGAGGCGAGCCTGATGGAGCGCCGGGCCTTCTGGGTCGCGCTGATCTCGGCGGTCGGCAAGTATGAAAGCAGCTATAATCCCCGCGCGGCGGGCGGGGGCGGCAAATATATCGGCATCATGCAGATCTCGCCGCGCTCGGCTGCAAATTACGGCTGTGACGCGACCTCGCCCTCGGCGCTGAAGGATGGCACTGCCAATCTGGCCTGCGCGGTGGAGATGGTGGCGCATCATGTGGAGCGGGATGGCGTGGCGGTGGGCAATGGCCGTCAGGGCATCGGGCGCGACTGGATGCCGTTCCGCAAGGGCGAGAAACGGGCCGAGATGGCCAACTGGGTCAGCAAGCAGACCTATTGCCAGCCGGGCTGAACCAAGCCCCACGGGTGGTCAACGCCTGACATCATCAAAGCCATAGCCAAAACGCGCGATATCCTCGGCAAAGAGGCTGGCCACCATTGCGGCATCGGCATCGCTGTAATAGCCGCGCCAGTCGCGCAGGCGATCCGAGGCATTGACCTTCGCGAGCGGACCGGGGCGAAAGCCCAGATGGGCCGCGAAGGGGGCGATATCCTGGTCCAGATGTTCCAGCCGCAGATAGGCGCTGGCGCGCTCCACCCCATGACGGTCGCGCATATAGGCGGCGGCGGGCCAGAGGCTCAGCGCCGTTTGCGTTTCCGGATGATGCAGGAAGCTGTGGAAGTCCAGCGCCTGTGACAGGCCCACGGCGGGATGGCCAAACCGCTTGCCGCGCAGCCAGTGATAATAGCTGACCAGCCGGTCCCAAGGATTGCGCACCAGGGTGACGGTGAAAAAGCCCGCGATCTCGTCATCGCTGGCAAGACCGGCGATATCCGCCAGGGTGGAATGTTTCCACAGCCGCCCTGCCGCTTGCATCCCTGCCAGCCGCCCCTTGCGCGCCCGCGCCTTCGGGGTATCGCCGATCAGGATATCGTCCTTCATCGCCCGCGCCTCCAGCGCCAGAGTGAGGGACGTGCCGCCGGTCTTGGGGATATGGACAAAGATGTAGCGGCGGCCGCGCGACAGGATCATGGCCGGAGCGGGGCGGCGGCGCCGCCCTCGGGGCCATCGAGGCCCCTCGGGCGGCATTGCCATGCGCGGCGGCGCGCGGTCTCGGTCATCTTGGACGGGGCCGCTGCGGCGATGGGGGAGGTGAGTATTTGGGCAAAATGCAAGCCCATGGTCAGGGCACGGCATTTGGCAGGGGTTTGCCCTCGGCATAAGCCAGCAGATTGTCAAGCGCCATCAGGCCCATGGCCGTGCGCACCTCCAGTGCGGCGGTGCCCAGATGCGGCAGCAGCGTGACGTTTTCCAGGTCGGTCAGCGCTTTTGGTACGCGCGGTTCGAATTCATAGACATCGAGCCCGGCCCCGGCGAGCCTGCCCTGTTGCAGGGCGGCGATCAGCGCGGCTTCGTCCACCACATCGCCGCGCGCGATATTGATCAGGATGGCATGGGGCTGCATCAGGGCCAGCGCCTCGGTATTGATCAGATGGCGGGTTGCCGGGCCACCCGGCACGGCGACGACCACCACATCTGCCGCCATGGCCTGTGCCAGCGGCACTTGGGTGGCGGGCAGGCCCGGATCAAGGGCAGAGCGGTTGTGAAACACCACCTCCATTCCGAAGCCGTAATGGCAGCGCCGCGCGATGGCCTGACCGATCCGACCCATGCCGATCAGCCCCAGCCGCTTGCCGCTGACATGCAGGCCGAGCATCTGCGCCGGGTGCCAGCCCTGCCAGCCGCCTGAACGCACCAGCCGTTCGCCTTCGCCCGCGCGGCGCGCGGTCATCAGTATCAGCGTCAGCGCGATATCTGCCGTCGCATCGGTGACGGCCCCCGGCGTATTGGTCACGGCGATGCCGGCGGCACGGGCGGCGGTGGCGTCGATATGGTTGTAGCCCACGCCGAAATTCGCCAGCAGGCGCGCGCGCGGCGCGGGCACATCGGCAAAGACTGCCGCCGTATAGAGATCGCCCAGCGTCGGCAGCACCAGATCGAAATCGCGCAGCGAGGCGCGCAGTTCGGCCTCGGTCAGCGGGGCGGTGCTGTCGCGCAGCACCACATCGAACCGGGCCCTGGCCGCCTGCACCACGGCATCGGGCAGGGGCCGGGTGATCAGCAGCCGCATCAGAACAGCCTCCCGCCCTCGGGCACCGCATGGCCCGGCCCGATCAGCACGACCTCGCCCGCCGCATCCGGCACGCCCAGCACCAGTACTTCGGACAAGACCTTGCCAATCTGGCGCGGCGGGAAGTTGACCACGGCCAGCACCTGCCGACCGATCAGGCCCTCGGGGGTGTAATGGGCGGTGATCTGCGCCGAGGAGCGTTTTTCGCCAAGCTCGCCGCCGAAATCAACCCAGAGCTTGTAGGCCGGTTTGCGCGCCTCGGGGAAGGGTTCGGCCCGGGTGATGCGGCCGACGCGGATATCGACCTTGGCGAAATCATCGTAAGAGATGCTCACTTGCCCAGCTCCCGTCCGCGATCCGCCGCCGCCTTGACCGCACGGCGCAGCAGCGGGGGAAAGCCGGTTTCGGCATCCATCAGCACGGCCAGCGCCGCGGCCGTCGTGCCGCCGGGGGAGGTGACGTTGATGCGCAGTTGCGCCGCCGCCTCGGGCGCCCTATGCGCCAGTTCCCCGGCGCCGGTGACGGTGGCGCGGGCGAGTTGCATCGCCAGCGGCGCAGGCAGGCCTTCCGCCTCGCCCGCCGCTGCCAGCGCCTCGATCAGGTGGAACACATAGGCCGGGCCCGAGCCGGACACTGCCGTGACCGCATCCATCTGATGTTCACCCTCCAGCCGCACCACCTGACCCACAGCACGCAGCAGCGCCTCGGCCAGACGCAGATCCGACTCGCTGGCCTTGGCATTGCCGCAAATGGCGCTGATGCCACGCCCGACCGCTGCCGGGGTGTTGGGCATCGCCCGGATGATCGGTGTGGCCGCGCCGAACGTCGCCTCGAAACTGGCGATCGTGGTGCCTGCGGCGATCGACAGGAACAGTGTCTTGCCGCCGCCCAGCGCCACCACCTGTGGCAGTGCCGCCCCCATCATCTGCGGCTTGACTGCCAGCAGCACGATGGCCGGCGCGGTGGGCAGATCCACATTCAGATGCACGCCGGTGCCGCGTAGCCAGTCTGAGGGAGAGGGTTCGATCACCCAGACAGCACCAGGCTTCACCCCTTGGGCCAGCCAGCCTTCCAGCATCGCCGAGCCCATCTTGCCACAGCCCAGCAGCACCAGCCCGCGGTCGTTCACCGTATCCAATGTCATGCCTATCCCCTGTTGGTCCGCAGGGAGGTTAGGCGCGCCCGTAGGCCTCTGCAATGGCAACCTTCATCGAGTCGGCCGGAGAGTGTTCGCCCCAGCTGACCAGCTGAAATGCCGGGTAATAGCGTTCGCAGGAGGTGATGGCCGATGAGATCATGTGGTTCAGCTGCTCGGCCCCGGCATATTGCCCGCCCGCCAGCGACAGGCCATATCGCCAGACCATCAGCTTCTGCTCGGCCCAATAGGTGAAGCCGCCGGTCCAGACCTGATCATTGCAGCGGTTCAGCACATCGAAAAGCTCGGGCAGGCGATGTTCGGGCGGCTCCATCTCGAAGGTGCAGATCAGGCGCAGGGTTTCATCCTGCGGCGACCACGCCAGCGTGACCGAATAGGTGCGCCACAGCCCCTCGACCGCCATGGCGATCTGATTTTCCGTGACCCGGTCAAACTCCCACTGATGATCCGCGGCCAGCGTTTCCACGAGGTCGATAGGGTGCAGATCGTCTCCGATCAGGAAATCTTCAGCAAGCGACATGGCCCGGCCTCTTCATAAGGCCTCTGAGGGAAAGTTACCCACAAGAGGCTGGGGTTCGGGCAACCTACAGCGGAAGCCCGTTCGCCCCCTTACTAGATATGGTGTGGCCAAAGCGGAAGCCTGTAAAGGAAATTCTGCGCAAATCTTCTGTGCATAAGTGTGTGGGTGTAGCTGTTGTAGCGTGACATCAAAACCTGCAGAGTTTGACAGCAGAACCTGCAGCAGAACGATTTTCCGAAAACAGTGATCCTCAGAGGGCTTAGGGCAGGGTGCTACCCTTCGCACGGCCCGCGCCTGGCGGCCAGCAGCTCGCCGTGGTTACCCACAGGAATCTGCGCGGGAGGGGCGGAAGGCGTTTAAATCGGATGTATCGGGTGCGCGTTAAACGCGTCTTGAAGGGGTGGTGAAGGCGTTCTTGGCATGTTCGGCCCTCTTCTGCCATTCAGCTCCTTCAAGGTGCTAATCCGTAGCGGTCATTCATCCTTGCCGCAGCGAATGCGGCGGGGCAGTGTCGGCGATGCGGACAAAGTGAGCTATCGCTGCAGGCACTCGAACAGCCGCTTTTCGAAACTGTTGTCCTAATCCAGAGCAATCGTCGGATTTGTTTTGGGCTATTCGCAATTTGCTTTGAGAGAGCGTTGCATTGTCCGAAGTTGTTTGCGGACGCGATTTTGCTGGGGCAATCGTTCGATTGCCTGCATGTTGTTCGTCCCATTGTACCAAGAATCGAACAACAAAGATTTCACGTCCTCATCCAGGACAGCATCCGCAACGCGGTAAGTGCAAAGACAATCGCTCTGCGACAACCCACCACCACGCGCCTCGGAGATCATCTTCTTGCATATTTGGTTCCCGGATGGGGCGGCCACAGCCGGAACTCCCGTCATTGAGAAGAGAGCGCACACTGGTATGATAAGTGCGAAGATGGATTTCATGGATTGGCCTTCAACGAAGTCTGATTGATGGATTTTTTCCATTGCAATTGGAACGATTGCAAGCGGAAAGCCGCTATTGGCGCATTGCGCGGCATCTGACAGTATGGGCTCGGAGCGGTCATGCGGCGTCGCGGCAAGCTCTTCTTGAGGCCCGCGCCACCGTATTGACCCGGTCGGCCCTCTTCTGCCATTCAGCTCCTTCAAGGTGCTACTCCGTAGCGGTCATTCATCCTTGCCGCAGCGAATGCGGCAGGGCAGTGTCGGCTATGCGGGACGAAGCTGCCGGTCGCCGCTTGCAACTATTCAGCAGGACTGAACCGCAGAAACTCTGCAACTTTAGGGCCACCAGTGGCATCAGAAGGATGAGAAATACCGTCCATCACCAGCACTTCATGGAAATCGAATGGGCTAACGCCATCAATACACGCGACGTTGACACCAAACTGGCTTGGGTTGGAGCGGCGTTGGTGATGCGTGTAGATCCCGCAGTTCTTGCAAAAATAATGCTTCGCCGTTCCAGTATTAAATTGATAAAGCGTTAAATTATCTTCACCTTCAACGAACGCTATATCTGAGAGTTGTGCAGAAACGGCGATGGCTCCCCGCATCCGGCAGTAAGAACATGAACACCTCCGAACTGTATTGAACTCGTCCGTTAGGCGAACCTTGAATCGCACGGAACCGCAATGGCACGCCGCGCGGTGCTCTTGTCGTAGATTGTTCATCGACGGTCTCCTCCTTGCATAGCGGCAAGACTAAATGCCGCCCCCGACAACCTCAATGACCGTAAAGGGCTCCGAGTGACGTTTCCCCCTCCGCCTAATCCAGTTTGAGGTAGACTCTGGCCCAACTGAAAGGACCAGAGATGAAGCGCAGCAGGTTCACCGAAGATCAGATCATCGGCATTCTGAAGGAGCACGAGGCCGTGATTTCCGTCGCCGATCTGTGCCGCAAGCATGGCGTCAGTGATGCGACGGTCTACAAGTGGAAAGCCAAGTATGGCGGTATGGATGTGATCGAGGCCAAGCGGCTGAAGGGTCTCGAGGACGAAAACGCCCGGCTGAAGCGGTTGCTGGCGGATGCGATGCTCGACAATGCCGCGCTGAAGGATCTCCTGGGAAAAAAGTGGTGACGCCCGCCGCAAAGCGACAAGCGGTCGCGCATCTGGTGGCAGATCACGGGATGAGCGAGCGGCGGGCGTGTCGGGTGATCGGTTGTTGCCGGATGACCATGCGCTACGAGGCGATCCGTCAGGATGACCCGGTGCTGCGTGAGCGGCTGAAAGAACTGGCGCGGGTGCGCCGCCGGTTCGGCTATCGGCGGCTGCATGTGTTCTTGCGGCGCGAGGGGCATGAGGTGAACCACAAGCGTCTGTTCCGCATCTACCGCGAGGAGCGGCTGCACGTGCGTCGCCGCGGTGGGCGCAAGCGGGCGATAGGGACGCGAGCCCCAATGACGCTGCCGCTGATGCCGAACCAGCGCTGGTCGCTCGACCTCGTCTCCGACCAACTGACCGACGGCCGCCGCTTCCGCGTGCTGACCGTTGTGGATGACTGCACGCGGGAGTGCCTTGCCCTGATCGCCGACACGTCTTTATCTGGCGCAAGGGTAGCGCGGGAGTTGGCGACCCTGTTCGAGGCCCGCGGCAAGCCGATCACGGTGGTCAGCGACAACGGGACCGAGTTTACGTCGAACGCCATCCTGACCTTCGCTGACAACCGCAAGATCGACTGGCACTACATCGCGCCCGGCAAGCCGACCCAGAACGCCTTCATCGAGAGCTTCAACGGTCGCCTGAGAGACGAGCTTTTGAACGAGACCCTGTTCCCGTCCCTGAACCACGCCCGCGCCATGCTCGCCGTCTGGCGCAAGGACTACAACACCGAACGCCCGCATTCACGCCTTGGCTGGCAGACGCCTGCCGAGTTCGCCCAAACCTTCACCCCGCAACGGGGCCAGACGCTGCGCAACCCGCAAAGCTCCGCGCCAGCCCCCGTTGCCCAACCCGACCAAAACAGCCAAACTCAAACTCGGAGTCTCGCTCACGCTGGATAAAAGTCGGGGGCAACGTCAGTGTCCACCGCCGTCAGGGTGATCGCGCCGCCGTGCGGGATAACTCTATGCTTGCTCAGATCCGCAAACTGGGCGGTGGTCCAGATCCAAAGGCGCGGCTTGTGCGGATGGGTCAGCCGGGCTGACTTGGAGGTTGCGGCGTGGTTTCTGACAGCATCTGGGCCATCATGTCTGCGATCGCATGATCGCTATAGGGTTTTGCGAAGAAGCGGCTTCCCTCGGGCAGGCTGCTTTCTTCGAGAATGTTCATACCCGACGCCAGCATGATCCGCACCGGGGGCCAGCGGTCACGGATGTAATGCGACAGTCTGATCCCGTCCATGTTGCCCGGCATCTGGACATCGGTAAACACCAGATCAATGTCAGCGCGCGACTCCAGAAGCCGGATCGCTTCGTCGGCGTTCCGTGCCTCAAGCGCCTCATATCCGGCTGAACGCACCAGTTCGATGGCGCCCAGACGGATGATCGGGCTGTCTTCGATGATCAGGACGACTGTCTTGCCGTTGTTCATATCTCACGCGTATCCGGGGTCAGAGGTATCCGCCCCGCATCGGAACGGCAGGGAGGTGGCCAGGTCAGGCGGCCGGGGCCAGATCGGCGTCGCGCCCGGTGTCGGCCCTGTGGCGGATGGTGACGGATGTGCCGGGCGCGGCATCGCTCACCTCGATTTCGGCCAGAAGGTTTTTGGCGAGCGCCTCCACAATGCCGGTGCCCAGCCCGGCCTTGGGCGCATCGCGCCCGGTGGGTAGGCCAATGCCGTCATCACGCACAGACAGGGTCCAGTCGCTGCCATCCGAATGATAGTCGATCGTGATCGTGCCGCTGGGCTGATCCGGGAAGGCATGTTTGAGGGCGTTGATCACCAGTTCCGTGACGATGAGCCCGAGGCTCACCGAGACATCGGCCTCCACCACGCTGTCATCGACCGCCACCGTGATGCAGAGCCGGTCCTTGTCTGCGATCATCGAGGCGCCAAGGCTGTCGCAGAGTTGCTGCAGATAGGCGCGCAGTGCCACCGTGCCCCCTTCCGAAGCCGCCAGCTGCTTTTGCACGGCGGCGATGGACATGACCCGGTGATGGGCGTTGTGCAGATGACCGCGCGCTTCATCCGATTGCACCCGGCGCGCGCTCTGCATCAGCACGCTCGCAATGATCTGCAAGCTGTTGGCGACGCGGTGCTGAACCTCTTGCAGCAGAATGGCTTTTTCGCGCACCAGATCGTCCTTGTGCCGCGCCTCGGCCCGCGCCTCGGTGACATCGGTGATCGCCAGCAGAAGCCGGATGTTGTCGATCTGACCATCGGCCAGGATCTGCGCATTCACGACGAGTAGCCGGGTTTTCTGATTGGGGCGCTTGAGGTCGATTTCATAGGCCTCGACCAAGGCGCTGCCCGAGGCGGTGGCGTTGAGCAGCGAGGCAAGTCTGGGCATCGCCCATTCGCCGCCGCCAAGCGCGCCAAGATGTTTTCCGGCAATTGTCAGCGGGTCGATGTCAAAGGCGCGGCAGAATGACGTGCTGGCAGCAATGATCTTCAGATCTGCCGACAGGAACAGAAGCGGTTCGTTGGACAAGGCGACCACGGCAAGCGTGCTTGCGGCCTCGGCAATAGCGGGTTTTGGCATGAAATGGCCCTCAGGGGCCGAAAACTTGCGAAGCAAGCCATCACTCGGCAGGAGCGCAGTCGGGCGGGAGCCTTCATACGGGCGCTCTGAGGTATCCTACCACGCCCACGCGCTGTTGACCCCATACTTAATGTCGCAGGCTTTGACGGTGTGCCGCGCAGGGGCAGAGTGGAGGCCGACGCCCCCTCGGAGGAAGGGGCGTCGGATCTGTGGTGTGGTCAGTCGGCGGCCAGCACATCATCCTTGAAGGCGGGCGGCAGATCGGGCTGCGTGCTGGGGTGGGCCAGATCGCGCGGGTGGCCGTTCAGCGCGGCCTGCAGCGCCTCCATGTCCAGCTCGTTTTCCCAGCGGGCCACCACCAGCGTCGCCACGGCATTGCCGATGAAATTGGTCAGCGCGCGCACCTCGGACATGAAGCGATCCACGCCAAGGATCAGCGCCATGCCCGCCACCGGCACCGTCGGCACCACCGACAGCGTGGCGGCCAGCGTGATGAACCCGGCTCCGGTGATGCCCGCCGCCCCTTTGGAAGACAGCATCGCCACGGCGAGCAGCAGGATTTCCTGCCCCAGCGTCAGCTCGGTATTGGTGGCCTGTGCGATGAACAGTGCCGCCATGGTCATGTAGATATTGGTGCCATCCAGATTGAAGCTGTAGCCCGTCGGCACCACCAGTCCCACGACCGAGCGGGAGGCCCCGGCGCGTTCCATCTTTTGCAAGAGCGATGGCAGAGCCGCTTCGGAGGACGAGGTGCCCAGCACCAGCAGCAGTTCCTCTTTCAGATAGCGGATCAGCTTGAACACCGAAAAGCCGTTATACCGCGCCACCGCACCAAGGATCACCGCCACGAACAGAAAGGCGGTCAGATAAAAACACAACACAAGGAAGGCGAGGTTGACGACCGATTCAATGCCGTATTTGCCGATGGTGAAGGCCATTGCGCCAAAGGCACCGACCGGGGCAGCCTTCATCAGAATCGCCACCAGTTTGAAGATCGGATAGGTCAGCCCCTGCATGAAGTCGAGGATCGGCTGGCCGCGCTCGCCCGTGGTGGCCAGCGCTATGCCGAACAGCACCGAGATGAACAGCACCTGCAGGATGTCGCCTTCGGCAAAGGCCCCGACCAGCGTTTTCGGGATGATGTTGATCAGGAAGCCGACAATCGTGCTGTCATGCGCCTTGGCCGCGTAATCGGCCACTGCCGCGCTGTCCAGCGTCGCCGGGTCGATGTTCATGCCGGAGCCGGGCTGCACCACATTGGCGACGACCAGACCCACCACCAGCGCAAGCGTGGAGAAGGTGAGGAAATAGAGCATGGCCTTGCCCGCCACACGGCCGACCTTCTTCATGTCGCTCATCCCGGCGATGCCGGTGGCCACGGTCAGAAAGATCACCGGGGCGATGATCATCTTCACCAGCCGCACGAAAGCATCGCCCAGCGGTTTCAGCGAGGCGCCGAGATCGGGATAAAAATGGCCCAGCGCGATGCCGAGGATGATGGCGGTCAGCACCTGCACGTAAAGATGCGCGTAAAACGGCTTTGGCCCGCTGGGGGCTGGCGTGTCGATAATCATTGGGGCTCCTCCCTCGAAGATACCCACAGTTGGCGCGGGTTTCTGTGGGCTACAGCGATGCGTCTTCACGCAACAGTTGTGGCTTTCCGCATGGGGGTGGGGTGGAAAGCGCCTGAAAATTTGTGAAAATGCCAAGGGTCCGGCAGGCTTCTGCCGATTGCGGGCGCTGCGGCAGGGCACGCGGAAACGTGCGTTGCGCTTTGGCGGGGGGGCTTTTATCACGCGTGAAAGCGCCCGAAAGCCTGTGCCCGAAATGCCGCGCGTCTTGCGCACCTGCGCAAACTGGCGGTTCCATTTCGTGAAGTGCCGCTAGACTGCGCCTGAAACAGATGGCCGATTCGCCCGGAGATCCCGATGCTGCACTATGAATACAAGGTTGTTCCCGCCCCCAAACGTGGCGAGAAGCAGCGCGGGCTGAAAACGACAGAGGATCGTTTTGCCCACACGCTCACCCAGCTGATGAACACGCTGGGCAGCGAGGGCTGGGAATATCTGCGGGCCGAGGCGCTGCCCTGTGAAGAGCGGGTGGGGTTCACCGGCAAATCGACCAGCTATCAGAACCTGCTGATCTTCCGCCGCGCGCTGATCGCGGCACCGGCTGAGGTGGCACCTCAGGCCGCCGCCCCGGTGGCAGCAGCCGCAGACCCCGCAGCGCCCCGCCTTGGCGCGGCGCAGACCGAGCCGGGGGCGGCCCCCGCCGTTGGCCCGGTGCGCCCGGAACTGGCGGCCGAGTGATCGCGGGCCGCTGATCAGCCGCGCGCGGCTGCCAGCGCCTCTGGCAGGGCTGCGGCAAAGGCCGCGCAGGCTGCCGCATCGCCACAGCTGACCCGGATGCAGCGGTCATGCGGCGCCACGAAGGGCATCCGCACAAAGATGCCACGCGCCACCAGCCCGGTCAGCACGGCCCGTGCAAAGGCACCATCGCCGCCACAATCCACGGTCAGGAAATTGGTGGCCGAGGGCAGGGGGCGCAGACCGTTTGCCGTGGCAATCGCGGCCAGACTGGCCCGCGCCTCGGCCACGCGGGCGCGCACCTGTGCAAGCCACGCCTGATCCTGCAAGGCCGCCAAGGCCCCGGCCTGCGCAATCCGCCCCATGCCGAAATGATTGCGCACCTTGTTGAAGGCCGAAATCAGGCCGGGAGCGGCAATGGCATAGCCGACGCGCAGCCCGGCCATGCCATAGCCCTTTGAAAAGGTGCGAAAGCGGATCACGCGCGGATCATCGGCGTCGATCTGCACCGCCGTGCCCTCGGGTGCCAGGTCGATATAGGCCTCGTCCAGCACCAGCAGCGTGCCTTGCGGCAGGCGGTCGATCATCGCGGCGAGAGTGGTCGCCGGGTGATGCGAGCCCATCGGATTGTCGGGATTGGCAAGATAGACCAGCTTGGCCTGCACCTCGGCGGCGCGGGCCAGCAGCGCATCAGGCGATTCAAGATCACCGGCATAGGGCACCTTGTGCAAGGCGCCACCAAAGCCCGTCACGTGAAAGTTGAAGGTCGGATAAGCGCCGTCCGAGGTGACCACCGGATCCCCCGGCCCGATCAGCAGGCGCACCAGATAACCCAGCAACCCGTCAATGCCTTCGCCCACCACGATATTGTCGGGGCGCACGCCATGATGCGCGGCCAGCGCCTGCCGCAGATCGTGGTTTTCGGGGTCGCCATACATCCAGACTTCGCGCGCGGCCCGTTCCATCGCCGTGATGGCCTGCGGCGAGGGGCCGAACAGGCTTTCATTCGCGCCGAGCCGCGCGGTGAAGGGACGGCCAAGGCTGCGTTCCTGCGTTTCCGGCCCGACGAAGGGCACAGAGGCGGGCAGCGCGGCGGCGAGCGGGGTATAGCGGGGTGCGTCGGTCATGGCCGCATATCAGCGCGAAGTGCAGCAAAAGAAAAGGGGGCAGTCTGCCCCCTCTTGGCCTTTGGCCAATTCACCCCCGAGGATAGTTTTGCCAAGATGAAAGCGGCAAAGCGGGGGCCTGGTCTTGGTGCGTCAGCCGATTTCAGCGAGGCGGGTCAGGGCGGCGGTGAGTTTGCCGGCCTCGTCCTGTCGCGCCTCCAGATTGGCGCGGGCCTCGTCGACCACACCTTCCTTGGCGCTTTCGATGAATTTCGGATTGTCGAGGCGGCTTTGCAGTCCCGCGATTTCCTTGCCGAGTTTCTCCAGCGCTTTGGCGAGGCGGGACTTTTCGGCCGCGATGTCGATGATGCCCTCCAGCGGGATGGCATAGCTTGCGCCCTCTGCCGCGATGGTGATCGCGCCTTTCGGGGCGCTGGCGGCATCGGTCAGGCTTTCAATCCTGGCCAGGCGTTTGATCAGCGTCTCGTTCCGGCTCCAGGCGGTGCGGGCAGCCGGGTCGGCGGCGGTGCAGAGCATGTCGAGCTTGAGCCCGACCGGCACATGCATCTGGGCGCGGGCCGAGCGGATGTCGTCGATCAGGGTGGTGACCCAGGTCATCTCGCGGTCGGCGGCCGGGTCGATCAGCGATGTGCCGTATTCGGGCCAATCGGTATGCACCAGCAGTTTGGCGCGGCTGCCGGTGGTGGACCACAGCTCTTCGGTGACGAAGGGCATGATCGGATGCAGCAGGATCATGCTCTGATCCAGCACCCAGGCCATGGTCTTGCGCGTCTCGTCGGCCTGATCGCCATCGAACAGCGGTTTGGCAAATTCGACATACCAGTCGCAGACCTTGCCCCAGACAAAGACATAAAGCGCATTCGCGGCCTGATCGAAGCGGTAATCGGCCAGCGCGGCATTCACATCGGCCAGCGCCTTGGCGGTTTCGCCGATGATCCAGCGGTTGGCGGTTGCGGTGGCCTGCGGCGCTTCGGTCTGGGTGGCATGGCCGTCCCAGACGCCGTTCATTTCGGCAAAGCGGCAGGCGTTCCACAGCTTGGTGCCGAAGTTGCGGTAACCGGCGATGCGTTGCGTGTCGAGTTTCAGCACGCCGCCCAGCGAGGCCATGGCCGCATTGGCAAAGCGCAGCGCATCGGCGCCATATTCGTCGATCAGTTCCAGCGGATCGACGACATTGCCCAGCGATTTGGACATTTTCTTGCCTTTGGCGTCGCGCACGAGGCCATGCAGATAGACGGTGTGGAAGGGGATATCCTCCACCACGGCCAACTGCATCATCATCATGCGCGCGACCCAGAAGAACAGGATGTCCTGGCCGGTGACCAGCACCGAGGTCGGGAAATAGCGTTGCAGTTCCGCGGTCTGTTCCGGCCAGCCCAGCGTGCCGATCGGCCAGAGACCGGAGGAGAACCAGGTGTCGAGCACATCTTCGTCGCGCCAGATCGGATAGACCAGATGGGTGGGATCCTGGGTCAGGTTGTAATCGGCGAGCGATTTCGCCAGCATCTCTACCGCGTCGGCGCGGGTCTCCACGCTGACAATCCGGGCATGGTTCAGCGGTGCGGGCAGGGCGGCCAGCGCATCCTTGAAGCGTTCGCTCACGGCTTCGACATCGGCGGCACAGTGATAGATCGGGTCGGCAAGGCCAAAGGTGCCCTCGGCCAGCAGGCGGAACAGCTCTGTTTCGTCCAGCGCATTGTCGCCTTCGTCATCGGTGAAGCCGGTCGGCCAGATGTTCAGCCCATACCACACCGGGATCTGGTGTCCCCACCAGAGCTGGCGCGAGATGCACCAGGGTTCGATGTTTTCCAGCCAGTGATAATAGGTTTTCTCGCCCGATTCCGGCATGATCCTGACGGTGCCGCTGCGCACGGCCTCCAGTGCCGGGCCGACGATCTTGGCGGTATCGACGAACCACTGATCGGTCAGCATCGGTTCGATCACGACCTTGGAGCGGTCTCCGAACGGCTGCATGATCGGTTTGGAGTCGACTACCGGCACCTTGCGCAGATGTTCGGAGCCGGTTTCCGGGTCGATGGATTTCTCCAGCGTGGTCACCGCAAGGCCGATGGCATTGATGTCGGCGATGACCTGTTTGCGGGCCTCGAACCGGTCCAGCCCGCGATATTTTTCGGGCACCAGATTGAGGCTGTCCACCTCGGCCTCGGTGGTGGGCGAGCCGGCGGCGATTTCGCGGGCGCGGGCCACGGCCTCGGCATAGGGCGCTCCATCGGCCCGCATCTGGGCGCGGGTGTCCATGAGGCGGTAGCAGGGCAGGCCTGCGCGTTTGGCCACCTGGTAGTCGTTGAAATCATGCGCCCCGGTGATCTTGACCGCGCCCGAGCCGAAAGTGGGGTCTGGGTACTCATCGGTAATGATCGGGATCAGGCGGTCACAGAGCGGCAGATGCACCATCTTGCCGACAATCGGCGCATAACGCGCATCTGAAGGATGCACGGCAACCGCGCCGTCGCCCAGCATGGTTTCCGGCCGCGTGGTGGCGATGGAGATGTAATCGCGCATCTCGCGCAGCGTCACCGCGCCATCGGCATCCTTTTCGACATATTCATAGGTTTCGCCCCCGGCGAGGCGATATTTGAAATGCCACATATGGCCCGCGACTTCGAGGTTTTCGACCTCGAGATCGGAGATGGCGGTTTCAAAATGCGGATCCCAGTTGACCAGCCGCTTGCCGCGATAGATCAGCCCCTTGGCATACATGTCGACAAAGACCTTGAGCACCGCTTCGGGGAAATTGCCCGACATGGTAAAGGCTTCGCGGTCCCAGTCGCAGGTGGCGCCAAGACGTTTGAGCTGGTTGATGATGGTGCCGCCGGATTTGTCTTTCCATTCCCAGACCTTGTCCAGAAATGCCTCGCGGCCCATGTCGCGGCGCGAGGGCTGTTGCGTCCGGGCCAGTTCGCGTTCCACCACCATCTGCGTGGCGATGCCTGCGTGATCGGTGCCGGGCTGCCACAGCGTGTCAAAGCCGCGCATCCGGTGCCAGCGTATCAGGATGTCCTGCAGGGTGTTGTTGAAGGCATGGCCCATATGCAGGCTGCCCGTCACATTCGGCGGCGGGATCATGATGGAAAACGCCTCGGCGCCCGGTCGGGCATTTGCCCCGGCACGCCCGACCTTCTGGTCCAGCCATTGCGCGGTAATGCGGGCCTCGGCCTCGGCGGCGTTGAAGGTCTTTTCCATCGGCATCATGCTTCCCCGTCTTGAACGGCCGATGTGTAGCCAAAGCACGCGGCAAGGGGAAGGCTTTCGCGTGCTTTGGCGGGGGTTTTGGGCTTAGGCCGGGCCGACCACGGCAAAATGCGCGCCTTGCGGGTCACGGGCCATGGCAATGAAGGCCCCGCCCGGCACCTCTTGCGGGCCATGCAGCACCGTGCCGCCCTTTTCGGTGATGGTGGCAATGGCGCGGGCAATGCTGTCTGTGCCGAAATAGGGCAGCCAATAGGGGGGCATGTCGGGCATCGGCGATTTCATCATGCCGCCAATATCGGCCCCGGCCTGCCGGAACAGCTGATAGATGCCGATCTCGGGCATGGGCATGGCGGTCGAGGCCTGCCAGCCGAACAGACCGGCATAGAAGGCAAGCCCTGCCTCGGGATCGGTTGTCGCCAGTTCGTGCCAATTGCCATGGCCGGTTTTCTGCTGGTCAAACGCGCTGCCCATATCGCCGTTCAGCGGTTGCAGGATGCCGAAGGCCGCCCCCTGCGGATCCGCCAGAATCGCGAAACGCCCGGTATCGGGAATATCTCCGGCCGGTTGCAGCACCGCACCGCCCGCCGCTTCGGTGGCGGCAACGGTGGCATCGGCATTGGTGGAGGCGAAATAGATCAGCCAGTTCGGCGGCACGCCTGCAAACGGCTCCATCATCCCCGCCACCATGGCCTCACCTTGCGAGGCCAGATGGTAGGTGAACCCCTCCATGCCCGCATCGCGCATCGTCCAGCCCAGCAGCGCGCCATAGAACTCTGCCGCGCCGACCAGATCCGGCGTGGACAGCTCATACCAGACCGGGTTGCCGTGTTCTGTGGCCATCATGCGGCTCCTTCGGTGGTGTCGACGCTGAAGATCGGGGTGAAGCCGCCATAGATCATGCGTTTGCCGTCAAAGGGCATGGCGCCCATGCTTTCGGCAAAATCGGGATCATTCATCATCGCGGCCATGGCGGCATCGCGCGTGGCCTTGTCGGGCCAGATGATCCAGCTGAACACCACCGTTTCGCCCGGCTGCGCATCCACTGCACGGCGGAAATCGGTCAGCTTGCCATCGGGCACATCATCGCCCCAGGCCTCCATGGTCGACAGCGCGCCATAAGACTGAAATTTCGGCCACCAGCTTTTGGCATAGGCGGCATATCCGTCGCGGGTGTCGCTGGGAACGGGAACAACAAATCCGTCAATATAGGGCATTTTGGGCCTCCGCACTGGTTGATGCGGCAAGGGTGCCCGTGTAGGTTATGAAAAGCAACCATAAGTTAGGAATAATAACCATATTGGCGCGCACCGGCTATCAGGAAGGCTGCATCGCGGCCCATGCGCTGGATCTGATCGGGGATCGCTGGGCGCTTCTGGTGGTGCGTGAGCTGATGCTCGGGCCGCGCCGGTTCGGGGCCCTGCGCGCCGGGTTGCCGGGGCTCAGCGCCAATGTGCTGACCCAAAGGCTGGGTGATCTGGAGGCGGCGGCGCTGCTGACGCGCAGGCTCTTGCCCGATCCGGCGCGGGTGCAGGTCTATGCGCTGACCGAGGCCGGGTTGGCGCTGTGGCCAGTGCTGCGCGCGCTGTGCCTGTGGGGGGCGCGGCAGCCGGGCCATGATCCGACGCTGTTTATCAGCTCGACCGCGCTCATGCTGTCGATGCGGGCGATGTGCGCGCGCGACCGGGCCGCAGCGCATCTGGTCGAGATGCGGCTGGGCGACGATCTGTTCACCATCCGCACCGCGCCGGGGCAGTTTGTGGTGGTCCGGGGCGCGGCAGAGGCCGGGGCGCTGCGGTTTTCCGGCGGCACCAATGCCATGGCGGCGGCGGTCTATGGCCCGTCACCCCTGCGCGACACGGCGCGCGGGTTGATCGGGTTCGAGGGCGATCTGGCAGAGGGGCAGGCCTTCATCGACCTGTTCGCCCTGCGCTGATCGCCGCGCCCGATCAGACCGCCCGGTCGAACTTGGTGCTGAGATGGATCAGGCTTTCCGAGCTGACGACCCCGGTTAGCGCGCCGATCTGATCCAGCACCTGATCCAGCACCTGCGTGTTCGGTGCTGCAATCTGCAACAGCAGATCATAGCGGCCCGAGGTGGTGAACACCTTCTCGATCTCGGCGATCGACTTCAGCCGGGTCAGAATCGCTGCCTGCGCGCGCGGTTCGATCGTCAGCAGCACCGAGGCGCGCAATCGTCCTTGACGCGCCCCTTCGCCCAGCTTCAGGGTGTATCCGGCTATCACGCCGGTGGTCTCCAGCCGCTCCAGCCGCGCCTGCACGGTGGAGCGCGCGACCTTCATCCGCCGCGCCAGAGTGGCCACCGACATGCGCGCATCGGCCCCCAGCAGCCCCAATATGTTGCGATCCAGTTCATCCATACAATTTGCCTGCCTTTTTCGTCATTCTGTCATCTCTACACTATATTTTTGTAGTTTTCATCGGTGAAGATGTGCCCCATATGCGCATTCCACGTTTTCAGGAAAAGGGCGGCTCATACGCACCTGGCCTGGTTGTAATGACCGCGCAGGTGCCGAACCCCCGTTTTGCGGGCAGGGGTCGCTTGCGTCTTGTTGGCAGAGAAGGAACACGCCGATGGGACTTTCCAAAACGATCTGGACCAATCCGTCCGAATTCATCCGCACCGTGCGCCCGGAAAATCCGGTACTGTTCTTTTCGCCTGCGGTGTTGCAGGCGGCGGCGCGGCGGTTCATCGACGGTTTCCCCGGCATGGTCACCTATGCGGTGAAAACCAACCCCTCCGACGTGGTGATCGAAAACCTGTCGGCGGCGGGGGTGCGCGGCTTTGACGTGGCCAGCCCGAACGAGATGCGCCTGATCCGCCGCATCGCGCCGGATGCTGCCATGCACTACAACAACCCGGTCCGTGCACGCGCCGAGATTGCCGTGGCGGTGGAACTGGGTGTGAAATCCTATTCCGTCGATTCGGCCTCGGAACTTGCCAAGCTGATCGAAATGGTGCCCGCCGAGAATTGCGAAATCTCGGTGCGTTTCAAGCTGCCGGTGGCCGGTGCGGCCTATAACTTTGGCGCGAAATTCGGCGCGACGGTCGAACTGTCGGCCGAGCTGCTGAAAACCGTGGCCGAGGCCGGGTTCATCCCCTCGCTCACCTTCCACCCCGGCACGCAATGCACCGATCCGGCCGCCTGGGATGCCTATATCCGCGCGGCTGCCGAAATCACCCAATTGGCAGGCGTGACGATTGCCCGGCTGAACGTCGGCGGCGGCTTCCCGAACCACCGCCTGCATGGCGTGGTGCCGCAGATCGAAGAAACCTTCGCGCTGATCGACCGCGTGGCGACCGAAGCCTTTGGCGACCAGCGCCCGCTGCTGGTCTGCGAGCCGGGCCGGGCGCTGTGTGGGGATGCCTTCACGCATATCGCCAAGGTCAAGGCGGTGCGCGACGATCTGCACATCTTCCTGAATGACGGCGTGTATGGCGCGCTGGCCGAATTGCCGCTGGTCGGCGTGATCGACCGGATCGAGGTGGTCGATGGTCTGGGCACAAAGCGCAATGGCGAGCTGTCCTCGCGCATCGTGTTCGGCCCGACCTGTGATTCGGTGGACCGTCTGCCGGGGGAACTGATGCTGGCCGAGGATATTGCCGAAGGCGATTATCTGGTGATCCATGGCATGGGCGCCTATTCGGTGGCCACCAACACCCGGTTCAACGGCTTTGGCGAACTGACCATTGCCACGGTGCTCTCGCTGAAAGTCTGAGCACGCCTTTGTGCGGATCGAACGCCCGGCTGGACTTGTTCCGCCGGGCGTTTACCATTCATGCCCAAGGATCAAGGGCATGGGGGTGCAGATGGCAGGGCAGGCGGTGACTGGGGCTGTGCCGCCCCCACGGCAGGAGCGTTACCCTGCGCCTGTTTGATCGCCTCAGCCAGTGGTTGCGCCGCCGCCCGGTGGTCAAGACCGACCCCGCCGATGCCCCGCCGCCCGGGCGGGTACGGGGCGCGGTGGATCATATCGTGGTGCTGGATGGCACGCTGGCCTCCTTGCAGCCGGGGCATGAAAGCAATGCGGGGCGCGCGTTCCAATTGCTGCGCGAAACCCATCCGGGCAGCCCGCGCCGCAGCCTCTATTACGAGCCGGGCCTGCAATGGGAGGGCTGGCACAATACGATGGATGTGATGCAGGGGCGCGGCATCAACCGCCAGATCCGCCGCGCCTATGGCTATCTCGCCAGCCACTACCGCGCGGGCGACCGCATCTATCTGCTAGGCTATTCGCGCGGGGCCTATGCGGTGCGCAGTCTGGCGGGGGTGATCGACCGGGTGGGCCTGCTGCGCCATGATGCGGCGACCGAACGCAATGTGCGTCTGGCCTACCGCCATTACGAGCGTGATCCTGACAGCCGGGTGGCCCGGGTGTTCGCGCGGGAATTCTGCCATCTGGAAGCGCCGATCCAGATGATCGGCGTCTGGGATACCGTCAAGGCGCTGGGCCTGCGCCTGCCGCTGTTGTGGATGCTGACCGAAGGCCGACACGCCTTTCACAACCATCATCTCGGCAGTTCGATCCGGCACGGTTTTCAGGCGCTGGCCCTGCATGAAACGCGCGAGGTGTTCGACCCGGTGCTGTGGGATTGCCCGCCGGGATGGGAGGGCAATGTGGAGCAGGTCTGGTTCCGGGGCGCGCATGGCGATGTGGGTGGCCAGTTGGGCGCGTTCGAGGCCGCGCGCCCGCTGGCAAATATTCCGCTGGTCTGGATGCTGGAGCGGGCAGAGGCCTGTGGCCTTGCGCTGCCCCCGGGCTGGCGGACGCGCTTTCCCTGCGATGCGCAGGCGCCGATGGTCGGCACATGGCGCGGCTGGGGGGCGGCGTTCCTGCTGCGCAAGGCGCGCATCATCGGGCGTGACCGCTCCGAACGGCTGCACCCGACCGCCCTGGCCTCGGCGCCGAGGCGGGGTAGTTTCTGGCCCGGAGGCTGAGGTTCAGCCCTCACCCATGATGATGCAGGTGGTGCTGCCGGTGGCATAGACACGGCCATCCGCGCGGCCCCGTATCGTGGCATGGGCCACGGCGGTAGAGCGTCCGGCATGATCGAGCAGCCCCTCTGCCTCGATCTCCATGCCAAGGGGCAGGGCGCGGGTGATGTTCACCTTGTATTCCAGCGTGGTATACCAGCGGCCCTGCGGCACGGCGGTCATTACCGTGCAGCCAAGCGCGGTATCCAGAACCGTGCCATACCATCCGCCGTGCACCGCCCCGAACGGGTTGGTATGGCCGAAATCCGCCGCGCCGGTCAGCGTTACGCGCCCCGGCGCCACGTGGGTCAGACGATAGCCCATCAGCCCGGCAATGGTGGGATGTGGGATCTGCCCGGCCAGCATGGCCTGCATGAATTCAAGACCTGACATTGCCAGCAGCTGCGTACGGCTTGGCAGGTCGGCGGGGGATCGGGCAATCAGCACAGGGTCGCTCATGCCTCTTTGTGGCAAGGGCGTCGCCGACTGTCGAGAGGGGATCTGGTCAACGCCACGTCACAGGCCCCGCAGGCTGACCCAGAGCCAGACCAGCCCCATCAGCACCGGCTGGTGCAGCAGATAGATCGCCAGACTGTGCCGCCCCGGCCAGCACAGCGTCCGCAGCAGCCGGTTGCGCGGGGCCGGGCGGGCGGCCAGACGCGGCCAGACCGGGTGCAGCGCCTTGGCCACGCCAAGGCCCAGCAGGAACGGCCCGAACCACGGCACCAGCGGTTCAAAATCCACCGAAGGTGTCGGCACCGTGTGCAGGCCCAGCCAGCGCAGAGCGGGGGTATTGAGCTGCACCAACTCTGGCAGCCAATAAGACGCAGCCATCACCGCCGCCCCCGACGCACAGATCACCAGCCACGGCAGGCGCAGAAACAGCAGGCCCAGCAGGCTGGCCGCCGCGATGCAATGCAGGATACCGAAAAATACGAACCAGTCGGGCATGGCGATATAGGTGGCAACCGTTACCAGAGCCGCCGCCCCCAGGATCCGCGCCAGCCGCGCCGCAAAGGCGTGCCAGCGGATGCCCTGCCCATGGCCCAGCCACAGCGCCAGCCCGGCCAGAAATAGAAAACTGCCCGCCACGATCCGCGCATGCCAGTAGAACACGCCGCTGGTCGAGGTGCCGGGCGGCACCAGCCCGAAAAATTGCAGATCAAACACCAGATGAAAGGCGGCCATGCCCAACAGCGCGAGGCTGCGGGCCATGTCGATCTGCCAGATGCGTCCGTGTGTCATGTTGCCGCCCTTGCCGTTTTGGCCCTTTGTCGCCGCTGTGGGGGAGGGGCGCAAGGCAAAGGGCGGCCCACCTGCGCGGGCCGCCCTTTGCTGGTCTGTCTGCCGCTCAGCGGTGGCGCACATCCACATAGTCGCGGAAAGTCTCGCCGGTATAAAGCTGGCGCGGGCGGCCGATTTTCTGGGTCGGGTCGCCGATCATCTCTTTCCACTGCGCGATCCAGCCGACGGTGCGCGACAGCGCAAAGATCGGCGTGAACATCGAGGTGGGGAAGCCCATCGCATCCAGAATGATGCCCGAATAGAAATCGACATTCGGGTAGAGCTTCTTGGAGACGAAATAATCGTCCTCCAGCGCGATCCGCTCCAGTTCCTTGGCGACTTGCAGCGTCGGGTTGTTTTCCACACCCAGCAGCGCCAGCACCTCGTCTGCGGATTCCTTCATCACCTTGGCGCGCGGGTCGAAGTTCTTGTAGACCCGGTGCCCGAAGCCCATCAGGCGGAACGGATCGTCCTTGTCCTTGGCCTTCTTGATGTATTCCGGGATGCGGTCGACGCTGCCGATCTCGCGCAGCATCTCGAGGCAGGCCTGGTTCGCACCGCCATGGGCAGGCCCCCAGAGGCAGGCGATACCCGCCGCGATACAGGCAAACGGGTTGGCCCCCGACGAACCCGCCAGACGCACGGTCGAGGTGGAGGCATTCTGTTCGTGATCGGCGTGCAGCATCATGATGCGGTCCATGGCCTTGGCCAGAACCGGGTTCACCACATAGTCCTCGCATGGCACGGCAAAGCACATATGCAGGAAATTGGCTGCATAATCATGGCTGTTCTTCGGATAGACGAAGGGCTGGCCAATCGAATACTTGTAGGCCATCGCGGCAATCGTCGGCAGTTTCGCAATCAGCCGGATCGCCGCCACTTCGCGCTGCCACGGGTCATTGATATCGGTGCTGTCGTGATAGAAGGCCGACATCGCGCCGACCACACCCACCATGGTCGCCATCGGGTGGCTGTCGCGGCGGAACCCGCGGAAGAAGTTGTGCATCTGTTCATGCACCATGGTGTGACGGGTCACACGCTGTTCAAAATCCTTCATCTGCGCCGTGTTCGGCAGCTCACCATAGAGCAGCAGATAGCAGACTTCGAGGTAATGCGATTGTTCGGCCAGCTGGTCGATCGGATAGCCGCGATGCAGCAGTTCGCCCTTGTCGCCGTCGATGAAGGTGATCGCGCTGTCACAGGCGGCGGTCGAGGTGAAGCCGGGGTCGTAGGTGAACACGTCGCCTTGCGCATAAAGCTTGCGGATATCCAGGACATCGGGACCAAGCGTGCCCGAATGGATCGGCAATTCGATCACCTTGTCATCGAAACTCAGCGTCGCGGTCTTGGTCGGTTCTGCCATCTTCAATCCCTCTGCATTGGCGTGCAGCGCCGGGTGGCGGCGCTGCGGCGGTCATGGGGCCGGCAGGCTTGCGGCGCTCAGGCCGCAGCTTCCTCCAGCCGCGCAATCGTTTCATCCTGACCGATGACAAGCATCATGTCATAGACGCTGGGGCTTACCGTGCGCCCGGCCAAAGCTGCGCGCAAGGGGGCGGCCAGTTTGCCGAAGCCGATGCCCGCATCTGCGGCAGCCCCGGTGAGAATGGCCTCAAGATCTTCCTTCGTCCAGCTAGCATTTCGCAGCTGCGGCGTCAATGATTGCAGTATACCACGGGATACCGCATCCAGCGCCTTCTCGGCGGCTTCGTCGCGCAGAATGGGCCGGGACGTCAGAATATAACGTGCCTTTTCAATCAGTTCCGGAAATGTCTTTGCACGATCCTTCAGGCTGGGCATCCCGGCCAGCATCAGCCCGCGCTGCGCCTCTGTCAGGGCTGGCGCGCCAGTGACGGCCAGAAACGCCTCCAATTCATGCAGCAGCGCAGCATCATCCCCCGCCGCAATGTGCTGACCGCAGAGATTCTCTAGCTTCTTGAAGTCGAGCCGCGCCGGAGCCCGCCCGATTCCCTTCAGGTCGAACCAGTCCTTGGCCTGTGCGCTGGTAAAGAACTCGGCGTCGCCATGTGCCCAGCCCAGTCGCGTCAGGTAGTTGCGCATCCCGGCGGCGGGATAGCCCATGGCCTGATATTCCTCGACCCCCAGCGCGCCATGCCGCTTTGACAGCTTCTTGCCATCCGGCCCGTGAATCAGCGGGATATGCGCCCAGACCGGGATCTTCCAGCCCATGGCGTCATAGATCATCTGCTGGCGGGCGGCGTTGTTCAGATGGTCATCCCCCCGGATCACATGGGTCACGCCCATGTCATGGTCATCGACCACCACGGCGAGCATATAGGTGGGCGTAGCATCCGAGCGTAAACAGATCATGTCATCCAGCGTGGCATTCTGGATCACCACACGGCCCTGCACCTGATCCTCGATCACGGTTTCACCGCTGCGCGGCGCGCGCATGCGGATCACATAGGGCGCATCCGGATGGGTGGCAGGATCGGCGTCGCGCCAGGGGCTTTGAAACACCGCATAGCTGCCGCGCGCTTCGGCCTCGGCCCGGAAGGCCGCGATTTCTTCCTGCGTGGAAAAGCACTTGTAGGCGGTTCCGCGCGCCAGCATTTCATGCGCCACTTCGGCGTGGCGGTCCTTGCGTTCGAACTGGCTGACCACATCGCCGTCCCAGTCCAGCCCCAGCCAGGTCAGGCCCCGCAGGATCGCCGCCGTCGCCTCGGGGGTAGAGCGTTCGCGGTCGGTATCCTCGATCCGCAGCAGAAACTTGCCGCCGCGCCCCCGGGCATACAGCCAGTTGAACAGGGCCGTCCGCCCGCCGCCGATATGCAGATAGCCGGTGGGCGAGGGGGCAAAACGGGTGACGACGGGCGTGTCGGACATGGCGGTATTAACCTTTCGGAAACCGGACGGATGTTAACTTTGGCGCTGTGATAGGCGAGCGGAGGGCTGGAAACAAGGTGCGGGGCGTGGTGGCGGGTCTGCGGCACGGGTTGCTCTGGCCACTCGGCGCATTGGCAGAGGCACGGGGGATCCTGTTCCCCTGGGTGCCGGTCTGCATGGGGCTTGGCATTGGCGGCTGGTTCAGCCTGGCGAACGAACCGGGGGCCACGGTCTATCTTGCGGCGGCAGCGGTGCTCCTCTGCGCCGCGCTGCTGTGGTGGCTGGGGCCGGAGGTGGCGCATCCGCTCTGGGTGGCCACGGGCTGCGTGGCGCTGGGGCTGCTACTGGCCGGCGCGCGCGCGCATAGCGTGGCGGCCCCGGTGCTGTCATTCCGCTATTACGGCCCGGTTCAGGGCCGGGTGATCGACATTGACCGTTCGCAATCCGATGCGCTGCGGCTGACACTGGATCAGGTGGTGCTGGAGGCGGTGCCGCCCGACCGGACGCCGCAGAAGGTGCGGGTGGCGCTGCACGCGCCGCAACCGCATCTGCGCCCCGAACCGGGGCAGGTGGTACAACTGACCGGGCATCTGGCGGCCCCGGAAGGTCCGCCCGAACCCGGCGGCTTCGATTTTCAGCGCATGGCGTGGTTTCAGCGGCTGGGGGCCGTCGGTTATAGCCGCACCCCTGTGCTGCTGCTGGACGAGCCGCTGCCGAATGCGCAGCGGGTGAACCGCCTGCGCGCGCGCCTGTCGGCCGGCGTTCAGGCGGCGATCCCGGGCGATGCAGGGGCCTTTGCCTCGGGCGTGATGACCGGCGACCGCTCGGGGCTGAGCTTGCAGGCGGTGCAGGATCTGCGGGCCTCCAGTCTCGCGCATCTGCTGGCGATTTCGGGCATGAACATGGCCTTTCTGGTCGGCTTCGTCTTTGCGCTGTGCCGCACCGGCCTGGCGCTGGTGCCGCCGCTGGCGCTGCGGGTGAATGCCAAAAAGATCGCGGCGGTGATCTCGTTTGGCGTGGCGTGGTTTTATCTGCTGCTCTCGGGCGCGAATGTGGCCACGGAACGCGCCTTCATCATGGTGGCGGTCATGCTCGGCGCGGTGCTGCTGGACCGGCGGGCCTTGTCACTGCGGTCGGTGGCGATTTCGGCGGTGATCCTGCTGGCGCTGCGGCCCGAATCCCTGCTGGATCCGGGGTTCCAGATGTCTTTCGCGGCTACCACGGCGCTCATTGCGGGGTTCGGCGCGCTGGAGGGCGGCGTGATGCGTGGGCGGGTGCCGCGCTGGGCTCTGCCGGTGTTTACCCTAATCCTGTCCTCGGCGCTTGCCGGGGTGGCGACGGCGCCCTATGGGGCTGCGCATTTCAACCGGATCGCGGATTTCGGCTTTGTCGCCAATCTGTTGACGGTGCCGGTGATGGGGGCGGTGGTGATGCCTGCGGGCGCGCTGGCCGCCTTGCTGGCCCCGTTCGGGTTGGCAGCCCTGCCGCTCTGGCTCATGGGGCTGGGCTGCGACTGGATCCTGTTCGTGGCGCATGTTGTGGCCGGGTGGGAAGGGGCGGTGACCGCGGTGCCGACACCGGGGCCATGGGTGCTGCCGCTGGTCACGCTCGGCGGCATTTGGCTTGCGGTCTGGCGCGGCTATGGGCGGCTTGTGGGCGTGGCACCGATTCTGATTGCGCTCGGCCTCTGGACGCAGGCAACACGCCCCGACCTGCTGGTGGCCCCCGACGCGGCGCTGATCGGGCTGGCGACGGAGGCGGGCCGGGTGCTTTCGGCCCCGAAGGGCGCGGGGTTCGCGGCACAAAGCTGGCTGGAGAATGATGGTGATCTGGCGGATCAGCCCACGGCTGCCGCGCGCAGCGGCATGGCAGGCACCGTCGGCAACCAGACTTTCCGTATCGGGGCCTGGCAGGTGGTCTATCTGAAAGGCAAGGCAGCAACCGAGCGGCTACCCGCAGCCTGCGCCAACGCCGATCTGGTGATCATCGCCGCTGACGGCGAAGCAGCCCCCAAGGGCTGCCAAGTGATCGACCCGGCCTTCCTGAAACAGACCGGCGGGCTGGCGCTGTGGCAGATCAAGGGCAGCACAGCCTTGCGGCTGGATCCGGTGCGCCAGGGCCATCGGCTTTGGCAGGGCAGGGCCCGGCCCATCCTGCAATCTGTGCAGTTGGACAAGACGCCGCGGGTGCTGGCCGCCGCTCAGTAGCTGCGGATCAGCCCGACCAGCCGCCCCTGCACCTTGACCAGATGATCGGGCAGAACGCGGGTTTCATAGGCCGGGTTGGCCGCCTCAAGCGCGATCATGTTGCCTTTGCGCCGGAACCGCTTCAGCGTGGCTTCGCTGTCTTCCACCAGCGCCACCACGATATCGCCATTCTCGGCCGTGCTCTGTTCACGGATGACAACGATGTCGCCATCATTGATCCCGGCCTCGATCATGGAATCGCCCTTCACCTCCAGCGCGTAATGCTGCCCCGATCCCGACAGCATGGAGCCGGGCACCGCGATGTGATGCGAGATTTCAGAAATCGCCTCGATCGGCACCCCCGCCGCGATGCGGCCCATCACCGGCAATTCCAGCGCATAAATGCCTTCCAGCGCCATGGCGCCGCGCGGTGGCGGCGCGGCAGGTTTGTCGCCCTCGATCACCCGCGGCGAAAAGCCGGGCCGCTCCATCGCTTCGGGCAGTTTGACGATTTCGATGGCGCGGGCGCGATGCGCCAGCCGCCGGATGAAACCGCGCTCTTCCAGCGCGGTGATCAGCCGGTGAATCCCGGATTTGGACCGCAGATCCAACGCTTCTTTCATTTCGTCGAACGAAGGCGGAACGCCGTCCCTGTCCATGCGGGTGCGGATGAAATCCAGCAATTCCAGTTGCTTACGCGTCAGCATCAGGCAGACCTCTTGGACAAAACGGCGGATGTTGACTTAATGTTCTGCCCGTGTTCCCGGTTTGTGTCAAGACCTCAGGCTCAGATCGGCAAGAATTCCGCCGCCTCGCCTGCCCGGCGCGGGCCATCGCCCAGCGGGCGGATCAACAGGGCATTGGCGGCGCACAGCACCGTCAGCAAGGCCGAATCCTGCTGATCGAACGGGGTGATGACGGGGTGGTCAGCACCGCTGACCTGCGCGCGCATGTAATGGGTGCGCGGGCCGGTTGCCGCCACATCCACGCCCAAGGTGGCGCGCAGGGTCGCAGGGGCCGGGGCAGGATCGCCCAGCATGGCGCGGATCAGCGGCAGCAGGAACAGATGCGCGCAGACGATGGCCGACACCGGATTACCCGGCAGGCCCAGCATCGGCACACCGCGCAGCCGTCCGGCCATCAGCGGTTTGCCCGGGCGCATGGCGATCTTGTAGAACGCCCGCTCCATGCCCAGCGTTTCGGCCACCCGCGCCACCAGATCGTGATCACCCACCGATGCGCCGCCGATGGTCACCACCAGATCGGCCCCTTGGGCCAGATCGAACACGGCGCGCAGGGCGGGTTCGGTATCGCGGGCAATTGGCAACAGGCGCGCCTCTGCCCCGGAAGCCTCGGCCAAGGCCTTGATCGCAAAGGAGTTCGACGCGATGATCTGATCCGGTCCCGGTGTGTCGCCCAGCATCATCAGCTCATCCCCCGTGGCGATGATCGCCAGCACGGGCCGCCGCCGGACCGCCAACTGCGGCACATTCATCGCGGCCAGCAGCGCCAGATCATTGGGCGACAGCCGCTTGGGGTCGACGCGCTGGCCGATATGGAAATCGCTGCCCTGCGGGCGGATATTGGCATTGTGCGAGGTGGCCTGCACGGTGATGCGGTCGCCTGCGCGGGCCACATCTTCCTGCAGCACGATCTGCGTTGCCCCGGCGGGCACCGGCGCGCCGGTAAAGATGCGCAGCGCCTGACCGGCACCGATGGTCCCGGCATAGCCGTGGCCTGCACCGGCCTCGCCGATCACGGTGAATTCGGCACCCTGTGCAGCGGGGCCGACAACCGCATAGCCATCCATGGCGGAGGCCGCGAAGGGCGGCTGATCGCGCCGCGCCACGGCCGGTTCGGCCAGCCAGCGCCCTGCCGCCTGCGCCAGCGGCACGGTTTCCACCGGCATGGCGCGGGCCAGTGCCAGCACGCGCGACAGTGCTTCTTCGACCGGGATCATGTCTCGGCCTCATAACGGCCGGATTTGCCGCCGTCTTTCAGCACCAGTCGGATCCCCTCGATCTGCATGGATTTTTCCACCGCTTTCACCATGTCATAAATGGTCAGGCAGGCGACGGAGACAGCAGTCAGCGCCTCCATCTCCACCCCGGTCTGCCCGCCGGTTTTCACCGTCGCCTCGACCACCACGCCCGGCAGCGTCGGGTCTGCCATCAGATCCAGCGCGACCTTGGTGATCGGCAGCGGATGGCACAGCGGGATCAGATCGGCGGTTTTCTTGGCCGCCATGATGCCTGCCAGCCGCGCCACGGCCAGCACATCGCCCTTTTTCGCCCGGCCTTCGGTGATCATCGCCAGGGTCTCGGCGCTCATGCGCACGGCACCACGCGCCACGGCGATGCGCGCCGTCACCGGCTTGTCTGACACATCGACCATATGGGCATGGCCGCCCTCATCGAAATGGGTCAGACCTGCCATCACGCACCGCCCTGCGCGGTCAGCGGCTGCGCGAGGATGGCGCGCGTAGCCGCCGTCACATCCTCTTGCCGCATCAGGCTTTCGCCGATCAGGAAGCAGCGCGCGCCATATTGCGCGACATCGGCCAGATCTGCCGGGGTAAACAGCCCGCTTTCCGAGATGATCAGCCGATCCTCCGGCACCCGCCGCGCCAGATCGCGGGTGACATCAAGCGACACCTCGAACGTATGCAGATTGCGGTTGTTGATGCCGATCAGCGGCGATTTCAACGCGGCGGCCCGTTCCAGTTCGGTGCGGTCATGCACTTCGATCAGCACATCCATGCCCAGATCGAAGGCGGCCTGTTCCAGATCGACGGCCTGCGCATCGTCGAGCGAGGCCATAATCAGCAGGATGCAATCGGCATGCAGCGCGCGGGCCTCGGTGATCTGGTAGGCATCATAGATGAAATCCTTGCGCAGGCAGGGCAGGGTGGTCGCCTCATGCGCCTGTGTCAGATAGGCGTCGTCGCCCTGAAACGACGGGCCGTCGGTCAAAACGGACAGGCAGGTCGCGCCCCCGGCCTCATAGGCCTTGGCCAGCGCGGGCGGATCGAAATCGGCGCGGATCAGGCCTTTGGACGGGCTGGCCTTCTTGATTTCGGCAATCAGCCCATAGCCCGAGGCGGCGGCGGTGCGCAGCGCCTTGGCAAAGCCGCGTGGGGCAGGGGCGGCGGATGCGGCGGCGTCCACTTCGGCCTGCGGGCGCGCGGCCTTGCGGGCAGCCACCTCTTCGAGCTTGTAGGCCTTGATACGGTCGAGAATGGTGCTGCTCATATCGGTCTCCTTGGGTCTTTGGTAACGCGGCAGGAACCGGAAGGAAACCCGGCCCGTGCCCCGCAAGGCGGGCTCAGGCGCGCCAGTCGATCGGGGGCTGGCCCTGTGTGCAAAGCCAGTCATTCACCTGCGAAAAGGGTTTCGAGCCGAAGAAGCCGCGATAGGCCGACAGGGGCGACGGATGGGCGCTTTGCACGAACAGGTGGCGCTCGCGCGGCAGGGTGGCACAGAGCTTCTGCGCCGGCCCCCCCCAGAGCAGGAAGGCGCGCGGGCCATCGGCGGCCACGGCCTGCAACACCTGCGCCACCAGTCGCTCCCACCCCCAGCCTTTGTGGCCATGGGCTGCACCCAGCGGCACGGTCAGCACGGTATTGAGCAGCAGCACCCCTTGCCGCGCCCAGCCATCCAGACAGCCATCGCGGCGCGCGACGCCCAGATCGGCCTCAAGTTCGGTCAGGATATTGTGCAGCGAATGTTTCGGGGCCGCGCCGGGCGGAAAGGAAAAGGCCAGTCCCGTCGCCCGCCCCGGCGTGTGATAGGGATCCTGCCCCAGAACCACCACGCGCACCTGATCGCGCGGGGTCAGCTCCAGCGCACGGAACATGGCCTGCGGCTGCCACGGGTCTTGGGCCGCTTGCAGACGGGCCGACAGCGCAGGCCAGTCGTCGTGAAAGAAGGGCAGGTCGCGCCAGCTGGCAGGGGGCGGCGGGATCGGCATCGGCTCAGGCGTTGGTCAGCGCGACCAGCGCCTCGACCTTGGCCAGCGCCCGGCCCGCATCAATCGACTCGCGCGCCATTTCCACGCCTTCGGGCAGGCTGGCCGCCTTGTCGGCCACCACAAGGGCGGCGGCAGAGTTGAGCAGAACCGCGTCGCGATAGGCCCCCGCCTCGCCTTCCAGCAGGCGGCGGAAGGCCGCGCCGTTTTCGGCAGGCGAGCCGCCCAGAATCGCCTCGAACGGATGGACCGGCAGGCCCGCATCCTCGGGATGCACGCTGAATTCGCGGATGGTGCCGCCCTCCAGGGCCGCAACCTTGCTGGGGGCGGCAATCGACAGCTCGTCCGTGCCATCGCCGCCATGCACCAGCCAGGCCTTCTCGGCCCCGAGCGCGAGCAGCGTTTCGGCCATCGGCCGGATCAGCGCATCGGAAAACGTGCCGGTCAATTGCCGCGTCACCCCTGCCGGATTGGTCAGCGGGCCAAGGATGTTGAAGATCGTGCGGGTGCCCAGCTCGGCCCGCACCGGGCCGACATGGCGCATCGCCGGATGGTGCATCGGCGCCATCATGAAGCCGATCCCGGCCTCGGCCAGACAGCGCTCCACCACTTCGGGGCCGATCATCACGTTCAGCCCCATTTCGGTCAGCGCATCCGCCGCCCCGGATTTGGAGCTGAGGTTGCGGTTGCCGTGTTTTGCGACCACCGCACCCGCGCCCGCCGTCACAAAGGCCGTCGCGGTCGAGATGTTCAGCGTGCCCTTGCCATCACCGCCGGTGCCCACAATGTCGATGGCCCCGGCAGGCGCGCGCACCTTGTGGCATTTTGCCCGCATCACCGTGGCAGCGGCGGCATATTCATCCACCGTTTCGCCGCGCGTGCGCAGCGCCATCAGAAACCCGCCCATCTGTGCGGGCGTCGCCTCGCCGTCAAACAGCACGGTGAAGGCCTGTTCAGCCTCGGCGCGGCTCAGCGGGCGGGTGGCGGCGATGCCGATCAGCGGCTTCAGCCCGTCACTCATGCCGACACCCGTGCCATATCGAGGAAATTGCGCAGGATCTGATGACCATGTTCCGACGCGATGCTTTCGGGATGGAACTGCACCCCTTCAATCGGCAGCGTCTTGTGGCGCAGCCCCATGATGGTGCCATCCTCCAGCCATGCCGTCACCTCAAGGCAATCGGGCAGGCTGTCGCGTTCGACAACGAGGCTGTGATAGCGGGTGGCGAGGAAGGGCGAGGGCAGGCCGCTGAACACGCCCTGGCCGGAATGGTGCATCGTGCCCATCTTGCCATGCACGATCTCATGGCAGCGCACGACACGGCCGCCAAAGGCCTCGCCAATCGTCTGATGTCCAAGGCAGACGCCCAGCAGCGGAATTTTTGCCTCGGCGGCGGCCATGGTCAGCGGCAGGCAGATGCCCGCCTGCGCCGGATCACAGGGGCCGGGCGACAGCACAATGGCCTCGGGGCGCAGCGCCATCACGGCCTGCACGTCCAGCGCATCATTGCGCCTGACCACGACATCGGCCCCCAGCTCGCCCAGATAATGAACGAGATTATAGGTGAAACTGTCATAATTGTCGATCAGCAGCAGCATCGGGCAGGCCTTGCGAGAGAAGTGATGGTTTGGGGGTGAACCCCGTGCATCGTCGCGCTATACATGGTCAGAGCCGCCGGGGGAGGTCAAGTCAAACCCTCCCGCGAGATGTGGCCAAAAGGCAAGGGCGGGCGAACCGTTCGGGTGTGTTGGAGGCAGCAATGCGTGGATTTCTGTCGGGTGTGATCTGGGGCGGCGTTGTCGCGACGCTGGGTCTTGGGGTCTTGTCGCAACTGGCCCCGGCGCCGCAATCTGCGGTGCGCAGCGCCAATGTGGATGCGCCCCCCGTGGTGACGCCAGAGCCTGCGCCGATGCCCGAAGCGGCCCCTGACGTCGCCGCCGCCCCGGTGGAAGCCGAGCCTGCCGCGCCGGAGGCGGTGGCACCGGCGCCCGCACCGACCGCGCCCGAGGCGGCGGTACCGCCTGTGGCCGCTGTCACCCCACCCGCGCTTGGGGTGGTGCCGTCGCCTGCCGCGCCCCCGGCCATGATGCCCGCCGAAACCGCCGCTGCCCCCGCCACCAGTGAGCCGGGCCGCCCCGAGGCCGGGGCCGATGCGGATGACGCGCCGCGGCTGGTCGAGCCGCCGCCGGTGCCGCCGCTGACCGCAGAAGAGCAGGCCCTGCTGGAGCAGCCCTTGCCTGCGGAAATCCCGGCAGATTCGCCGCTGGCCCCCGACACTACGGTTGAAGCGCCCGCCGCAGAACCCGCACCGCCCCCGCCCGAAGCCCCGGCAGAGCCGTTGCTGGATCGCCCGGAACCCGGCCTTGGTGGCGCTGTGGAGGGCGTGACGACGGGCCGCCTGCCGGTGATTGACGCGGCACCAGAGGCGCTTCCCGAGGCCAGCACCCCGGAGGCTTCGGCTGTTCCTGAGCTGGTGCTGGAGGATGATCCGCGCCCGCTGGTCCGCTTTGCCGCAAGCTTTGACAATCCGCAGAACAAACCGCTCTATACCATCGTGCTGATTGATACCGGCAGCCCCGATCTGGATCGCACGGCGCTGGCCAATCTGCCCTTGCCCGTCACCATCGCGCTGGATCCGACGGTTGCAGGCGTGGCCGCGCAGGCGGCCGCCTATCGCGCAGCAGGCAAAGAGGTAGCGATGCTGGCGGCGGCGATCCCCAAGGGCGCAACCCCTGCCGATCTGCAAGTGACATTCGAGGCCCATGCCAAGGCGCTGCCCGAAGCGGTGGCCGTGGTCGATCTGCCGCAAGGCGGGTTTCAGAATGACCGCCCGCTCGCCTCGGATCTGGTGCCGGTGATCAAGGATCAGGGGCGCGGGCTTGTCACCTTCGACCGTGGCCTGAATGCCGGCGATCAGGTGGCGCGGCGCGAGGCGGTGCCCTCGGCGCTGATCTTCCGCCAGATTGATGCCGAAGGCGAAAGCATTCCGGTGATGCGGCGCTATCTGGACCGCGCGGCCTTCAAGGCGGCGCAGGATGGCCAGGTTGCGGTGCTGGGCACCGCCACACCCGACACCCTCGCCGCCCTGCTGGAATGGGCCGCCGAGGGTCGGGCCGGATCGGTGGCGCTGGCCCCGCTGTCGGCGATCCTCAGCGCCCCGTGACCGGGATCAGGACGGGGATCAGGAGGGGCGACCGGGCTTGCCCGGCGGCGTAAGCTCGGGCTGCACCGGCTCTTCCGACAGATCCAGCGTCGCCCAAGTCCGCCCCGTGCCGGTGGCGGGCAGATCCAGCTTGGGCATGCTGCGCGCGATATGTGCCTTGGCGATGAAATTCGCGGTGATCGGCGCGGTCAGGAACAGGAACAGCGTGATCAGCAATTCGTGCCAGCTCAGGCTGCCGCTGGTCAGCGCCGCATAACCCATCGACGCGATCAGCACCCCACCCACACCCAGCGTGCTGGCCTTGGTGGGCGCGTGCAGCCGCGTCATCAGATCGGGCAGTTTCAGCAGGCCAAAGCTGCCGATCAGCGCAAACAGGCCCGCGATGACCAGCAGGGCCGAGATCAGGAGTTCTGCAATCATAACTGCCCCTTATTCAATGATATCGCCACGCAGGATGAATTTCGCATAGGCGACCGAGGACACAAACCCGGTCATTGCGAACAGCATCGCTGCCTCGAAATACAGACCGCTGCGGGTGGCCATGCCATAAAGCACGATCAGCGCGATCATGTTCACCACCATCGTATCCAGCGCCAGAACCCGGTCGGGAATACTGGGGCTGATCACGACGCGCCACAGGTTCATCAGCAGCGCCAGACCAAAACAGCCAAAGGCAAAGGTGAGGGCCATGTCGATCATGCGAAGATCCTTTGCAGCCGGGTTTCGTAGCGGGCCTTGATGTCATCGCGCACGCCGTCCGGGTCGGGGGCGTGCAGGCAATGCACCAGCAGCGCCCGGCCATCCGCCGACATGTCGGCGGTGACGGTGCCCGGTGTCATGGTGATGGTGCCCGCCAGCACGGTGATCGCCTCGGGGCTGCGCAGGTCCAGCGGCACCGAGATCCAGGCCGGTTGCAGTGCCGCGCGTGATTTGAACAGCACGATCAGCGCCACGGTGACATTGGATTTCACGATGTCCCACAGCACGATGGCGATGAATTCCGCCACGGCGTGCCAGTTGCGGATCTTCGGGCGGTCCGGCCAATAGGGGGCTGTCAGCAGCGGGATCAGCACGCCCAGCATCGCGGCAAAGACGAGGCTGCCCCATTTGAACTCGTTCACCAGCATCAGCCAGGTCACGATCAACAGCAGGGTTAGCCCCGGATGCGGAAACAGTTTGCGCAGCATTTACAGGCCCTCCAGCCGGTTGGCGGCAATATAGGCCTGCGGATCATGCAACTCGGCCGCCGTCAGCGTCAGCCACTCCATCACCGGCCCCGCTGCCACCGTCAGCCCGGCCAAGGCGATCAGCAGCGCAAACACCGCCACAAAGGCCAGCGGCTGTGCGGCATGGGGCGGGCAGGTGCCGGGCGTGGCATGGGTTTTCCAGAACAGGGTCGAGCCTGCACGCGCAAGCCCGAGGATCATCACCAGCGAGCTGCCGAGGATCGCACTCCAGATCAGTGCCATTTGCGCGCCGCGTGTGGCATCAAGGATCATCAGCTTGCCCAGAAACCCCGACAGCGGCGGCATCCCGGCCATGGCGATGGCCGCCACCATGAACAGCGCGGCAATCAGCCCATGCTGGGGCAGGGGCGGGCGGATCTGATCCAGGCTGCCGGTGGCACGGCGCGACAGCACCAGATCGGCAATCAGGAACATCGCGCCCGCCGCCAGCGTGGAATGCAGCATGTAATAGAGCGCGGCCCCGGTGGCCTGCGGCGTGAACTGCGCAATCGCCACGAACAGCGTGCCCATCGAGGTGATGGCCCCGAAGGCCACCAGCCGTTGCAGGCTGCTGGCCCCGAGCATCCCCAAGGCACCGACCGCCAGCGTGACAATCGCGGCGGGCAGCAACAGATCGGCAAACAGCGCGCCGGTCGCGGGCAGGGTATCGGGGAAGATCAGGGTGTAACAGCGGATCACCGCATAGGCACCGACCTTGGTCATCACCGCAAACAGCGCCGAAACCGGCCCCGGCGCCTGCGCATAGGTGGCAGGCAGCCAGAAATGCAGCGGCACCAGCGCGCCCTTGATGGCGAAGACCATCAGCAGCATCACCCCCGCCGTGCGGATCAGCGCGAAATCTCCCGCCGGCAGATCGGGAAGCTTTACCGCCAGATCGGCCATGTTCAGCGTGCCGGTCACGGAATAGATCGTGGCCAGCGCAAACAGGAACAGGGTGGAGCCGACAAGATTGAAGGCCACATATTGCACGCCCGCCTTCAGCCGGTCACGCCCGCCCGCATGGATCATCAGCCCGTATGAGGCGATCAGCAGCACTTCAAAGAACACGAACAGGTTGAAGGCGTCGCCGGTCAGAAACGCACCGCAGACGCCCATCAGCTGAAACTGCCAGAGCGCGTGGAAATGTTTGCCGCGCGCATCCCAGCCGCTGCCGATGGCATAAAGCTGCACCACAAGCGCCAGCAGCGCCGTCAGCATCAGCATCAGCGCCGACAGGCGGTCCAGCACCAGCACGATGCCAAAGGGCGCAGGCCAGTTGCCGAGGAAATAGACCTCAGGCCCGTTGACCGAGGCCGCATGCAGCAGCAGCCCCGTGATCGCCAGCAGCAGGGCGGTGGCGGCGGTCGAGAAGATCCGGCTGAGGCCAAGGTCATTGCGCAGCAGCAGAACGCTAAAGGCGCCCATCACGGCAGGCAGCACCACCGGGGTGATGATCCAATGGCCCATCATTCGGCGTCTCCTTCCAGGTCGATGCGGTCATCGCCCGCTTCCAGAAACGCGCCAAGCGCCATCATCACGATCACCGCCGTCATGCCGAACGAGATCACGATGGCCGTCAGCACCAGCGCCTGTGGCAGCGGATCGGTGTAGCCCGCCGCGTCGGGCGACAGGATCGGCGGCAGGCCTGCCACGATCCGGCCCGAGGCAAAGATGAACACGTTGCAGGCATAAGACAGCATCGCCAGCCCCACGATCACCGGGAAGGTGCGCAGGCGCAGGATCAGGTAAATCCCCACCGCCGTCATCAGGCCGACGGCCATTGCCACGAGGAGTTCCATGTTATTTCTCCTCCATGAGATCGGGGGTCAGATCGGGGCGCACGTCATAGGCCTCGGTGTTCACGGTCTGCCCGGCGCGGTTGGCCAGCCGCGACAGCGACGACAGCGCCAGCATCACCGCGCCCAGCACCGTCAGGAACACGCCCAGATCGAACAGGGCGGCGGTGGCCAGCTCAAACTTCTCCAGCGGCCAGATCTCGAAATAGCCGTAGTTGGAGGTCATGAAGGGGCGGCCCGCGAACCAGGATCCGATGCCGGTGGCGGCGGCAATCAGCACGCCTGCGCCGATCAGCCCGTGATAGTCGATCTTCTGCCGTGCCGCCGTCCAGCCAAAGCCGGAGGCCATGTATTGCATGACCAGCGCGATAGAGACGACCAGCCCGGACACAAAGCCGCCGCCGGGCACGTTATGGCCGCGCAGGAAGATATAGATCCCCACCATCAGCGCGATGGGCAGCATCATCCGGGTGGCCACCACCATCATCAGCGGGTGGCGGTCGCCTGCGTCGGGCGTATCGCTGACCCAGTTGCGCAGCCGGTCATTCGCCGGGCCGGGCCGCAGGATGGATTCGGCCAGCGCATAGATCAGAATGGCCGCGATCCCCAGAACGGTGATCTCGCCGAAAGTATCATAGCCGCGGAAGTCGACGAGGATCACGTTCACCACATTGGTGCCGCCGCCCAGAGTTTTGGAATTGGCCAGATGGTAGTCGGCAATCGTCGGAAAGGCGAAATCGCGGGTCAGCAGCGCATAGATCAGCCCGCCGACCGCCAGCCCGCCAAAGCCCGCCAGTGCTGCATCGCGCAGCTTGCGGGCGGGGCGGCTTTCGACGGGCGTGGTTTTCGGCAGGAAGTTCAGCGCCAGCAGCAGCAGGATCACCGTCGCCACCTCGACCGAGATCTGTGTGAGCGCCAGATCCGGGGCCGACAGATAGGCAAAACCGACACTGACGATCAGCCCGATCACCCCGACCAGCACCAGCACCAGCAGGCGCTGGCGATGCAGCACGGCGACCGCCAGCGAGGCCACGACCAGCAGCAGCCAGCCGATGGCGGCCACCGGCTCGATCTCGGTCAGGGCGCGGCTGCCCGCCGCATGGCTGCCGGTGCGGAAGGCGAAGTAGCCAGCGGCGACGATGGCCGCCGTGCTGATCCACAGATAGCGCCCCATGGATCCGGTATGCAGTGCCTCGGTGATGCCGCGCGCAAGGCGGGCGAAAGGTTCCATAACGCCATCGAAGATCTGCTTTGCCTCGGGGCGCGGCGCGGCCAGCCACAGCGCCTCCAGCCGCCGGTGCAGACCCAGCACGGCCAGACCCCCGCCAATGGCCGCCAGCGACATCCACAGCGCCGGGCTGTGCAGCCCGTGCCAATGCGCGATCTTTGCCTGCACCGCCGCGCCGGTCACGGCACTTGCCGCCGCATCGACCAGCCAGCCCGCAAAGGTCATCGGCATCAGCCCGATCAGAACGACCAGCGCCGCCAGCAGGGCAGGGGCCACCCAGAGGCCAAAGCCCGGATCATGCGGCTTGTGCGGGTAATCGTCGCGCTGCGGTCCCAGAAAGGCGTGGTCGACCAGACGGAAGCTGTAGGCCACCGAAAACAGCGCGCCGATGGTGGCCAGCACGCCAATCACCCAAGGCGCGGTATGGGCGGCCTCTTCCAGCATCATTTCCTTGGACAGGAAGCCGTTGAACGGCGGCAGGCCCGCCATCGACAGCGCGGCAATCGTGACGATGGCAAAGGTGATCGGCATCAGGTGGCGCAGGCCGCCCAGCCGCTTGATGTCGCGGGTATGGGTCTCGTGATCCACGATGCCTGCCGCCATGAACAATGCGGCCTTGAAGGTGGCGTGATTGACAATGTGAAACACCGCCACCGTCGCCGCCGCCTTGGTGCCAAAGCCCAGCAGCATGGTGATCAGCCCCAGATGCGACACGGTGGAAAACGCCAGAAGCGCCTTGAGGTCATCCTTGAACAGCGCGATCTTGGCGGCCATCACCATGGTGATCAGCCCGGCGGAGGTGACGATCCAGAACCACTCCGGGGTGCCTGCCAGCACCGGCCACAGCCGCGCCATCAGGAAAATGCCCGCCTTCACCATGGTCGCCGAATGCAGATAGGCCGAAACCGGGGTGGGGGCGGCCATCGCATGCGGCAGCCAGAAATGGAACGGGAACTGCGCCGATTTGGTAAAGGCCCCCAGCAGGATCAGGATCAGTGCGGGCAGATACCAGTCGCTGGCCTGAATCGCGGCCTTGTTCGTCAGGATCACGCTCAGATCATAGCTGCCGCTGATCTGGCCCAGGATCAACATGCCCGCGATCATCGCAAGCCCGCCCGCCCCGGTGACCGCCAGCGCCATCCGGGCCCCCTGCCGCCCTTCGGGCAGGTGTTTCCAATAGCCGATCAGCAGGAAGGAGGACAGCGAGGTCAGCTCCCAGAACACCAGCAGAAGCAGGATGTTGTCGGACAGGACAATCCCGACCATCGCGCCCTGGAACAGCATCAGATAGGTGTAGAATTGCCCCATCGGGTCGCGGTCGCTCAGATAAAAGCGCGCATAGAGGATGATGAGCAAGCCGATCCCGAGGATCAGCCCGGCAAACAGCAGGCCCAGCCCGTCCAGAAAGAAATTCGCGTTCAGCCCCAGCGCGGGCAACCACTCGATCCGGGTCTGGATCACATCGCCGCGCAGCACAGCCGGGATATGCAGACCCAGCCCGATCAGGGCAAGCAGGGTGACGGACCCTGTGACAAGGGCACAGGCGTTGCGTCCGGCGCGGATCATAAGGCCGGGCAGTAGCGCACCCAGAAAGGGCAGCGCAGCAATCAGGGCAAGGGACATACCGGGGGCGTTTCCGTTTTTTGGGCCGTTCTCGGGCGTGTCGGGGTGTGTCGTGTCTGTTGGATGGGTCCTATATGGGCCTTCCCCTTAGTCCGACAAGACTTTACCCCCTGTCAACCCGACCGGCGCAAAACTTGGGCCTCCTCAGCCTTCCGTCAGCACAGACCCCTGTTCGAGCAGGTAGCGCTGCGACAGCGGAATGGCGGCGGCCCCCATCGACCTTGCGCTGGATCCCACCGTGCCTTCGCGGATCAGCGGCGGGTCCACCCCAGCCAGATCCAGCCGGTGAAAGGCGTCATGGGTGCGGCGTGTCAGTTCGGCGCGGTATTCCACCGGCATCCAGCCGTCGATCAGCACCGCCCCCAGTTCCAGCAATGAGGTGGCACCGAGGATTGCGGCGGCCAGCCCTTCGGCGGCCTCATCCATCCAGCGGCTGACGACGCGCGGGCTCACGGTCCATGGCTCGGGCGATTCCCACAGCCCATCGGACGGCTCGCCCGCCGCATCCATCGCCTGTGCCAGCACCGACAGAGAGGCCACGGTCAGCAAACGCCGCATCCGCCCATCCGGGCCGGGCACCAGCATCGGCCCGACCCCTGCGGCATTGCCGCTGCGCCCGGTGAACAGCTGGCCATTCAGCACCAGCCCGCCACCGATGAAATATCCGAAGTAGAAATACAGGAAATCCTTGGGTTTTTCGCCGCTGCCAAACACCAGCTCGGCACCGCAGGCGGCGGTTGCGTCATTCTGCACGGTGACGGGCATCCCCGCCACGGCGCTGAGTTCGGCCTGAATGTCGCGCACGCGCCAGGCATCCATCTCGGCCTGCGGGGCGCCGATATATTGCACCCAGCTCCACAGTTGGAACGGCATGGCGACGCCCATGCCGCCGATGCGCTCTTGCAGGGCCTCGGGCAGGGTGGCGGTCATCGCGGGCAGGGCTTCGGCCACGAAAGACAGCACGGCATCGGGCGTGGGATAGCGATACACGCGGCGGCGGGTGGCGCGCACCGTGCCGGTAAAATCCACCAGCGTCAGATCGGTGGAGCGCCGCCCGATCTTCAGGCCGAAGAAAAACGCCCCATCCGCCGCCAGTGACATCGGCACCGAAGGCTGGCCGATCCGACCGCGCACTGGCTTGCCACGCAGCAGCAGCCCATCCTGTTCCAGCGCGCGCATGATCACCGAGACGGTCTGCGCCGACAGGCCGGTCATCCGGGCAATATCCGATTTGGCCAAGGCTTCGTGCTGGCGCACCAGACTGAGAACAAGCCGTTCATTATGGGCACGCATCCCGGATTGGTTGGAGCCGCGCAGACCACCGCCCTGCGCCCCCGCCGGGTCGCCGCTGCTTCGGTCCAAGGCCATGTCCCCTCCGTTGCGCACTGGTCCACTCTCCTCCGTCAATGCCCCGCCGCTGCTTTGGCCCCATGTCCGGCGGGGTTCAATAGTCATTCCCGCTGCACGTCTCCGTCCTGAGGCCGGATCACGCCTTTGCGCAGGATCACATTGCCGAACAGCGCAGGCTCGCTGGTGGCGATGATCGTATGGGCGGCGCGGATGCGCGGATAGAGCGCCTCGCCCGACAGCGGCTGCACCCGGTAGCCGGGCACACGCGCCGCACAAAGCGCATCGATTCGCACATGAATCGGCCCCGATTGCGCCGGATCATTGTTCAGCGCGGCCCGGAAGATCGCGGCGGGCGTGTCGGTGTCCAAGGGCATTACCTGCAGTATGGCCTCCAGCAGGGCGGGCACGCCATGTCCATCCGCCCGCACAAGGCGCTGGGCATGGGCCTGCGCCGGGTAGTTGCCATCCACGAGCGCAATTTCGTCGCCATGGCCCATCGCCCGCAAAGTAAACAACATTTCGGGTCCAAGGATGGCGGGCAAACCGATCAGCATGATCTTTGACTTTCCAAAAGCGTCCTTGCCTGCATTTCGGGCGAAATGTGAAGGCGGTTGCAGGCAGAGTGCGGCGGGGCGGGGAGTCTGTCAATATTAAATCAGACTGATTTATTTATCTTGACGGAACGTCGGGAATCAGGCTTCTTATCGTCATCGCAGCGAGAGAGGGCGCTGTGGTGTCTCGGAACAGATAACGGGCCTAGGCCCTTGATTTCCTTGGGAGGAAACAAGATGAAATTCAAAGCGAAAGCCCTTGTGGGCGTGGCGGCGCTTGCACTCATGTCAGCTGCCCCTGCACTGGCTGAGGGCGTGAGCGCCTGCCTGATCACCAAGACCGACACCAACCCCTTCTTCGTGAAGATGAAAGAAGGGGCCGAGGCCAAGGCGACCGAACTCGGCATGACGCTGAAAGCCTATGCCGGCAAGATCGACGGCGACCATGAAAGCCAGGTCGCGGCCATCGAGGCTTGCGTGGCCGATGGCGCCAAGGGCATCCTGCTGACCGCCTCGGACACCAAGGCCATCGTGGATGCGGTGAAATCGGCCCGTGACGCCGGTGTTCTGGTGATTGCGCTCGACACCCCGCTGGACCCGATCGACGCGGCTGACGCCACCTTTGCCACCGACAACTTCCAGGCCGGTCTGCTGATCGGGCAATGGGCGAAATCGGCCATGGGCGATGCGGCGGCCACCGCCAAGATTGCCCTGCTTGACCTGTCGATTGCACAGCCGTCGGTGGATGTGATGCGCGATCAGGGCTTCCTGCAAGGCTTTGGCGTGGATCTGGCCGATGCCAACAAATGGGGCGACGAAACCGATCCGCGCATCGTGGGCAACGAAGTCACCTCGGGCAACGAAGAGGGCGGGCTGAAGGCGATGGAAGCGCTGCTGGCGAAAGACCCGGAAATCAACGTGGTCTATACCATCAACGAACCTTCGGCTGCCGGGGCCTATGAGGCGCTGAAAGCCATCGGTCGCGAAAAAGACGTGCTGATCGTGTCGGTTGACGGCGGCTGCCCCGGCGTGGCGGACGTGAAAGACGGCGTGATCGGGGCCACCTCGCAGCAATACCCGCTGCAAATGGCGGCTCTGGGTGTAGAGGCGATTGCGAAATTCGCCGCCGACGGCACCAAACCGGCCCCGACCGAAGGCAAGGACTTCTTTGACACCGGCGTGGCCCTGATCACCGACAAGCCGGTGGACGGTGTGGAGTCGATCGACACCACCAAGGGCGCCGAACTCTGCTGGGGCTGAGCCCCGGCTTTCAAGCCCATTGATCCGAAGCAAAGCTTCATAAAGACTGAACCCAAGGGCGGCCATCGCGCCGCCCTTGTCACAAGCTGCGCACCCATTTTGGGCGAAGCGAGCATAGGGGGAATGTGACTATGGCATCTGATGCAAAAGGGGCGACGAGTTTTGAGGAAGGCCTGAAGGGCGCTTCGGAAAAAGTTGCCGAATTCCACGAAGACAAGAGCGCATTGAAGCGCCTGCAAAGCTGGCTTCACCAGACACCCTCGGCCGTGCCGATGATCGTTCTGGTGGTGGCCATCGTGATTTTCGGGCTGCTGTCCGAAAACTTCTTCAAGGCAACAACGCTGTCGACCATCCTGCAACAGATCGCGATTGTCGGTATTCTGGGCTGTGCGCAATCCGTCGTGGTGCTGACGGCGGGGATTGACCTGTCGGTCGGGGCCATCGCGGTGTTCTCGTCGGTGCTGATGGGGCAGATGAGCTTTCGTTATGGCATCCCGGCCCCCGCGGCCATTGGCATCGGACTTGTGCTGGGCACGGCGATGGGCGCGATCAACGGTTATCTTGTGGCCAAGATCAAACTGCCGCCCTTCATCGTGACGCTGGGCACCTGGCAGATTCTGCTCGCCTCGAACTTCATCTATTCGGCCAATGAAACCATCCGTTCGTCCGATATCCAGGAGCAGGCGCCTGCCTTGCAGTTCTGGGGCGGCTCGATCCAGCCGGGCGGGGTGAAGATCCTCTATGCCGTGTTCCTGATGATCGCGCTGGTCGCCATCATGTCCTATGTGCTGCGCCAGACGGCCTGGGGGCGGCATGTCTATGCGGTGGGTGACGATGCGGAATCCGCCGAGCTGGCCGGGGTGCAGACCAAGAAGATCCTCATCCAGGTCTATGCGCTGGCCGGGTTTTTCTGCGCCATCGCCGGCTGGGTGATGATCGGGCGGTTCGGATCGGTTTCGCCCACCGCCTCCACCGGGCAATTGGGCAACATCCAGTCCATCACGGCTGTGGTGATCGGGGGGATCTCGCTCTTTGGCGGCCGTGGCTCCATTGTCGGGATGTTCTTCGGGGCGCTGATCGTGGGCGTGTTTGAAATGGGCCTGCGCCTTGTTGGCACCGACCCGCAATGGACCTTCTTCCTCATCGGCGTGCTGATCATCTTTGCCGTCGCCGTGGACCAGTGGATCAGAAAGGCAGCAGCATGACACAAGAACCCATCCTGAAAGGCCGTGGTCTGGTAAAGCGCTATGGCAAGGTCACTGCGCTCGACCATTGCGACTTCGATCTCTATCCGGGCGAGATTCTGGCGGTGATCGGCGATAACGGGGCCGGAAAATCCTCGTTGATCAAGGCTTTGTCTGGCGCCGTTGTGCCAGACGAGGGCGAGATCACGCTGGAAGGCCAGAAGATCAACTTCACCTCGCCCATCGACGCCCGGGCGGCTGGTATCGAATGTGTCTATCAGACGCTTGCCATGTCGCCTGCGCTGTCGATTGCCGACAACATGTTCATGGGGCGCGAATTGCGCAAACCGGGGATCATGGGCAGCCTGTTCCGCAAGCTGGACAAACCCGCGATGGAGAAATTCGCGCGGGCCAAGCTGAACGAACTGGGGTTGATGACGATCCAGAACATCAATCAGGCGGTGGAAACCCTGTCGGGCGGCCAGCGGCAGGGGGTGGCTGTGGCACGGGCGGCGGCCTTCGGATCGAAGGTCGTGATCCTCGATGAACCGACGGCAGCGCTGGGCGTGAAGGAAAGCCGCCGGGTGCTGGAGCTGATCCGCGATGTGCGCTCGCGCGGGATTCCGATCATCCTGATCAGCCACAACATGCCGCATGTGTTTGAAGTGGCAGACAGAATCCACATTCACCGTCTTGGCAAGCGGCTGTGTGTGATCAAACCGTCGGACTACACCATGTCGGATGCCGTGGCCTTCATGACCGGGGCGAAACTGCCCGAAGGCGTGACGGAAGCGGCATGACACCCGCCGCGATTGCCGCCCTGATCCGTCAGAGGGCTGCCGAAGCGATCACAGGGCAGGGGCGGTTCATCACCGCCCTTGCCGGCCCGCCCGGCGCGGGCAAATCGACCCTGGCAGAAAGCCTGCGGGCCGAGTTGGGTGCTGGTGCGCGCGTGGTGCCGATGGACGGCTTTCACCTCGACAATCCGGTGCTGGCGGCGCGCGGGCTTCTGGCCCGCAAGGGCAGCCCGGAAAGCTTTGATGCGCAAGGATTCGTGCATCTGGTGCAGCGGCTGACGGTGGAGCCCGAAGTGGCGATCCCGGTCTTCGACCGCAAGCTGGATCTGGCACGGGCGGGCGGTGATCTGGTGCGGGCCGAAGACCGGCTTCTGATCATCGAGGGCAATTACCTGTTGCTGGAGGCGGAGCCCTGGTCGGCGGCCCGGCCTTTCTATGGGCTGACGCTGATGCTCGAGGTGCCCGAGGCCGAGTTGGAGCGCCGTCTGATCCAGCGCTGGATCGACCACGACCACACGCCCGAGGCGGCGCGGGCGCGGGCCCTGTCGAATGACATCCCCAATGCGCGGCGGGTGCAGCGCGAGAGTGCCGCCGCCGATTTGATGATCCGGCAGTAGGGGGCGCTCGCGCCCCCTCTTGGCCTCTGGCCAATTCACCCCCTGAGGATATTTTTGCCAAGATGAAAGGCGCAGGCCGCTCTTGTATCAGGGGGCGGAGCGCCGCATGAAGGGGCAAACGGGGGATGGAATGACACCGGACGTGCGGATTCTGTGGGAAGACTGGGCCGATCGCAGCCTGCCTATGCCGGGCTATGAGACACCGGGGGCGGCGGGGGCGGATCTGCGGGCCAATCTGCCGCCCGAGCAGCGGGCGGCGGGCATCACCCTGGCGCCGATGCAGCGGGTGATCGTGGCCACCGGGATCCGGGTGGAAATTCCCGTGGGATATGAGATGCAGATCCGGCCCCGCTCGGGCCTGGCGACGAAACATGGTCTGACGCTGCCCAATACGCCCGGCACCATTGACAGTGATTATCGCGGGCCTTTGGGCGTGGCTTTGATCAATCTGGGCGGTGAGGCCTACACGGTGCAGCATGGCGACCGGATCGCGCAGATCGTGGTGGCCCCGGTCGTGCAGGTGCGTTTTTCGGTGGTTGCGGAGCTGAGCGAGACCGAGCGTGGCGCGGGTGGCTTCGGGTCGACGGGGCGGCGCTGATGCTGCTGGTGGCAAGTCTGTTGGTGGTGATCTGGGGCGGCGGTGCGTTGCTGCGTCTGTCGGCACAGCGGCGGGTCGCGGCGATGGCGGCGGTCTGGGCGCTGGTGGTGCTGACCCATCTGATCCTGCCGCCAGAGGCCGGGCTGCGGCTGGCGACCGGCGGCGATGCCCGGGGCTGGCTGGTACTGGGCGGCGTGGTTGCTGTGGTGGGGCTGTACCGGCTGGTGATCCGCGCGCTGAAGGCGCGGGTGCCGCCACCTGCGCCGGTGGCCGATCCCGCCAGCTTTGGCGCGGTGGAGCTGGACCGCTATGCTCGCCACATCATCCTGCGCGAAATTGGCGGGCCGGGGCAGAAGCGGCTGAAGGCGGCGAAGGTTCTGGTGGTGGGTGCGGGGGGATTGGGCAGCCCGGCGCTGCTGTATCTGGCGGCAAGCGGCGTGGGCACAATCGGGGTGATCGACGCCGATCTGGTCGACAATTCCAATCTGCAACGCCAGATCATCCATGCCGATGCGCGGATCGGCATGGCCAAGGTGCAATCGGCACTGGTGGCGATGCGGGCGCTCAATCCCTTTGTCAGCCTGCGCCCCTATCAGCGCCGCCTGACGGAGGACATCGCGGCGGATCTGCTGGCCGACTATGATCTGATCCTGGATGGCACCGACAATTTTGACACCCGCTATCTGGTGAACCGCAGTGCGGTGGCGGCGGGCAAGCCGTTGATTTCGGGAGCGATTACGCAATGGGAGGGGCAGCTGTCGCTGTTTGATCCGGGGCAGGGCGGGCCGTGTTATGCCTGTGTGTTCCCGACGCGGCCCGCCCCCGGCATGGTGCCCTCCTGTGCCGAGGCGGGGGTGGCCGCCCCCCTGCCGGGCATCATCGGTTCGATGATGGCGATGGAGGCGGTGAAACATCTGACCGGGGCGGGAGAGACGCTGCGTGGTCGGCTGATGATCCATGATGCGCTTTATGCCGAAACGCGGGTGATTGCCGTCAAGCGGCGGTCGGACTGCCCGGTCTGTGGCGGCACCGCGTAAACCGCGCAGTGGCTAGCTTTTGCCCGGGTTTCAGCGCATCCCTTGCATGGGGCGGTGCGGGGCGTCATAGTCCGGCCATCACTCTGTGACAGGGAGGCGTCGGTGATATTTTGGCAACACTTAAGGCCATGATAACACTGCAAATGATACCTGTAAGTAATTGAAAATAAGCAAATAAATGATCCGATGCCGGATTTTTCGCTGGCAGTGTATGGACTTGCGGCTATTAAGACACAGATATAAAAGTGGGCCAAATTATGGGCCAAGGGTGAGCCATGAAGCGACAACTAAGCAAACTGTCAGCCAAGGACGTAGCAGACGCGATGTCAGGCAAGCTGGAAACAGGCAGACTGTCAGACGGCGGTGGGTTGTATCTGCGAGTTAGAACAGGCGGATCGTGCCAGTGGGCTTTCGTGTCAGGCAAGGGTTCGGAAAAGCGATCTGAGGTCAGCCTAGGAGCGGTGGCGACACTGGCAGACCTGTCAGGGTCACTTGACCCACAGAAGCGCGCTAGGAGGTCACTGGAAGAGGCCAGACAGAAGGCAGCGGGTCTGAGACAGAAACTTGCGCAAGGACAGCTTCCTGCGGCTCTGGTGAAGCGTGGCAGGGCTGAGGCCAAAGTGCCAAACCTGCGGGATGTTATGGACAAATATATAACACTGAATGGCTTGGAAGAAGGCAGTAAGGCCAAAATTGAGGCCGAAAGGGTCTATAAATCCTTTTATAACAACGTGTTAGAGTGGACAAAATCAGATAAACTGAACAAAATCAGCAGACACAACGCAGACGCTTGGGCAACTGAGAGGCTTGAGCAAGTATCGCGGGCCAGTGTTATGAGAGAAATCACAGTCTGGAAGGCAGCATTCAACAAGTGGATCAAAGCGAAAGATTCAAATATGAAAAATCCTTTTGACAATCTGGAATTACCAAAAAAAAAATCATTTGAAAGTGAGATCGACAAAAGAAGTCCGATGGAAAAGGACATGATTAATAAATTGATTGATAACATGAGCGATAATGAACGCCTGCGGGAACTGAAAGATTTGTTTGTGGTGTTGACCTATACAGGCGCAAGGGTAAGTGAGATCACTGGATTGAGAGTGGTTGACGTTAACCTGAATGACGACGTTTCGTTCATTTCGATCATCCCACATGCAGGCAGAAGACTCAAAACAGAGGAAAGCAAAAGAAGCATTCCAATTTTTGAACCTATCAGGGATATATTTGAAAGAAGAACTAAAACTAATAATGAATACATATTTGAAAGCTACGCTCGTTCAGAAGTGAAGGCTTCACAGGCTATCATGCGTCAAATTAGGAAGGTGACAAAAGATAAAAAGATAGTCGCTCATAGCCTGAGACATGCCATGTCAGATTATTTGAGAATTAATGGAGTAACGAAGGACGCTGAGGATTTGATGCTTGGTCACAAAGTAGACAGTATTGCCATGCGCTCCTATGGATCGGCAAAGGGCAGAGTCGAATTCTTGAATAAATCTTTGTCAGGGGTGATTGATCATTATTTGAAATGATTTGACATTTTGGTCAATGTGGTAAAGCGTAGCAAGCAGAATCGTATCTAAGGGAATGCAGAAATGGAAAAAAAATCTAAGATTGAAAGCTTTGCGAAATCAATAGAGGATAGGATTGAGCGCATAAGGGCGGAAGTGTTGGAGATATCGAAATTAATCGGAATTTCCGTTTTCGAAGCGGCTGGTTTGGAGAAGGAGCTTGAAGCTGAACTAATGGAGGGTAAAAATACCAAAAATAAAACGGGCAAAGGTATTCCGAAATACGAGAACCCAGATAATAAAGGTGAAACTTGGTCGGGGAAAGGCAGGCAGCCAAATTGGATAAAAAATAAGCGGAAAGACGGGGTTGAACTGGGGGATATGTTGATTAAGCAATGACATTTAAATGCAATACCAGCAAAGGGCGCTTTAACTGGTGCCCTTTTTTTTATTTGCGTTGATGTTGAGCCGATTTTGAAGTAGAATGATGCTATTAGCGTTGCGAAGTATTATAAATAAAGATAGCAGAAATGCTAATAAGAAATAAGATTTGAACATAGGAGAATTGTATGAAGAAAATCAATGGCAGGTTGCCACATGAGAAAATCGAAACATTGAATAAGATCAATGCATTGGCAGGCGAAGGATACCCGTTATGGTATATCGCAAACGAATTAGGGGTTCACAGATCAACCCTTTACAGGTTTCAGAAAAATATGAAGAAAAAGGAGTTTTGAAAATGTTGTATTCATCGGATTTTGACAAAGCAGACTACGAATTTGAAGTAATGCAAAAACTTAAAGAGCAAGAGGCCAGAGCGCAAGGCGAACTGAAATACACAGCAATAGCTATAGAGTGGCGGTAAGATCGAGGAAGCGGAAAAATATCTTAGGGCTAAAATGGAGTTCGAGATCAAAAAAATGAAAGAGGAATGGTTGCTGTCTGATAAAGATTTGTATCAAGCAAAGCTGAACTTCGGTCGATCAATAAACGAATTTTAATGAAGAGAGGGTAAGCCAAAAGGCTTACCCCTAACTTAAATTATAATCTATTAGCGCAAAGGTATTTATAAAGATGAAAGAGGCATTAGGCCGTGTTGACAAAAGGGATTCACGGGGCGCTCTGAACGTGATTCAAGCTGGTATCTGCGATGGAGACCAGCTTGGCACGAGACCTGATGTCGGACGATGAATGGGCGTTTCACGAACGCTTCATCCTGGCCGTCCGCGCACCGAACGGGCGCAAACCTATGAACCATCGTCTTGTTCTGGATGGGATTTTCTGGATAGCGCGCACAGGTTCTCCGTGGCGTGACCTGCCGGAGGAGTTCGGCAAGTGGTCGTCTGTCTACCGCCAGTTCCGGCGCTGGACCCTGGCTGGGCTGTGGGAAGGGATACTGGAGGCCTTGAACGAGAGCGGGGTGGTTCCTGCGGCCTTGCAGATGATCGACAGCACCGTGGTCCGCGCCCATCATCAGGCAGCGGGCGCTAAAGGGGGACTCCGCGACAAGGTTTTGGCCGTTCGCGAGGTGGCTTCACGACCAAGATCCACCTCCGCGTCAATGGCGCAGGCCTGCCCATGAGGTCGGACATCACGCCGGGCCAGACATCGGACTATCTGGGCTTCAACCTCATCATGGACGACAACCTGCCCGAGCCGAGCGTCCTGCTGGCAGATCGCGGCTATGACTCTGACAAGCTTCGAGAAACCATGGAGGGACGCAACGTCGTGCCAGTGATCCCCATGCGCAAGTCCCGCAAGCTGCGCGTGGCCGTGGACCGCACCCTCTATCGGCTGCGCAACCTCGTCGAGCGCTGTTTCAACAAGCTGAAGAACGCCCGCCGCGTCGCCACCCGCTACGACAAAACCGCAGAGAGCTTCTTGGGCTTCATCGACATCACCTCGATCCGCCTCTGGCTCCGCCATTTGTCAACATGACCTAGATGTTAAGGTGGTAAGTGATCTGGATAATAAGAGGGTCATTTATCAAGGGGAGCTAAATAAAAAAATTAAACATGAGGTCAAAGAGGTAAATTTAAATACGAAGGATATAGTATTTGGTTGTGAATTTGAGGATTTGTTGATTAGACCATCAAATGGAAAGCATGTGCACGATCTGGCGACTAGTCTAAAAAACGACAACATAAATGACAAATTCAAAATGCTAGACGTGTGGAGTAAGGATGGGCAATACATTTGTTTAGATCGGAAATCATAGGCTGCAAGTGTATATTGATAAAGAAGAAGTATCAGTTCCGTGCAGAGTTCATACTTGCAATACAAAGATAGCAATAACGATTGCACATCGTGAAAACGCTGCGCCTCAAGCAAGTTTGACTGCAAAAGAGAAGAGTCAAATTGCTTGGAAACTAATTCTCAAAGATTACAATTCAGCGTCTAATTCATTTGTCGGTTCAAAGGAATATTCGTGGAAAACAAAGGACTTGTCAAACGCTACAAGAGTTAGTGATAGGCAGATTGAATTTATGAGGCGGAGTAATCAGAAAACTAATCAATGCAAATGAAACGGTGCCTGATACTTGGAGTGAAGCGATAAGGTGGCACACAACAGGTAACATGACATTAGACGAATTAAATGATATAGAGGAAAGAAGGAACATGAATTATCAAAAGTATATTGAATGGAAAAAGTTAAGTAATGATCCAATGGCAAGCGATGATTTTGGATTGATCGAGCGAATATTGAAAAACAAGGATGAAAAGGATGTAACTAATTTCTTCAATAAGTTCTTTTCGATCAAGGATGGCGATTTAGTTCAAAAAAAGGACTTTGCAGAAGGGGCGCGAACCCACATTTGCGGATCGGAAGCAGGATCAATCGACAATAAAGATGACGATGACAAGTTTGATTTTATTTAATTGGAAATGGGAATTGGGATATGAGGTCAACCCGCATATGCGGGTTGATTGCTGCGCAAATGACTGATTTTGAACCCACATAGTAGGGGGAGGGGATGCGGATCACCCTTAATAAGGCCTCTCTCGGGTGAGGGTTCAACACAACCGAACAGCTTTTCTGACAGCTTTAGTTCAAGCTATTAGTTGACTGTTTTTGTATGTTATTTGGGGTTTTGTGTGGCTGTGTAGAAAGGAATGATCATACATCGGTTTTCTTTCGCCGCGTTGACTGATCGTGCTCCCCCCCCTATCAAATGGGATCGGTCTATGTATGAAAGTGGGCCAAGAAGTTGACCAAGGCCAAGTCAGACATGAAATATTGTTGTTATATCAATGTCTTGGATGATTTGTGCTACTCTGTGACAGGGAGTTCACATATGAAATTTGCCGCCCTTGCCGGATTTGCGCTGGCGTTTTCTTCCACCTTTGCCATGGCGCAGGCCTTGCCTGATCTGGGCGGGCGCGCCGTGGTTGTGGTGACGGAAAACGCCTATCCGCCGCTGCAATTCCTGGATGCCGCGGGCGCGGCTGTCGGCTGGGAATATGATGCGGTGGCCGAGATTGCCAAGCGGCTGAACCTCACCGTCACCTATGAGAATACCAGCTGGGATGCGATGATCCCTGCTGTCTCGGGCGGGCAGTATGACATGGGCATGACCGGCATCACCATCCGTGACGACCGCAAGGAGCAGGTGGATTTTTCCGATCCCTATATGCGGTCGGAAATGGTCATGCTGGTGCGGGGCGACGAGGCGCGCTTCACCGATGCCAAGAGCTTTGGGGCCAATGCCGATCTGCTGATGGCGGCGCAGCCGGGTACCACGCCTTTCTACGTCGGGGTCTATGAGGTGCTGGATGGCAATGAGGCCAATCCGCGCATCAAGATGTTTGAAACCTTCGGGGCCGGGGTCGAGGCGCTGCGCAGCGGTGATGTCGATCTGGTGCTGACCGATGGCACGGCGGCGAATGGCTATGTGGCGGCCTCGGAAGGGGCGCTGAAGATCGTGGGCGAAAAGCTTGGGGCCGAGGATTTCGGCTTCATCTTCCCGAAAGGCTCGGATCTGGTGGCGCCGGTCAATGCGGCGATTGCGGCGATGACGGCGGATGGCACCATGACGGCGCTGAACACCAAATGGTTCCTCGAATACAAGATGGGTCAGTAAGCGCTGAACAGGAGGCGCGGGGCTGCGGCCCCGCCCTTGCACCCCGACATGCCCCCTCCCGCCTCTTCCCCCGACAAGGATTTCCCCTGGTGGCTGGTCGTGCTGGCCGCGATCGGGCTCTGGCTGTTTTACGAGGTCTGGGCCAGCCCGATCTATGCCAAGGTGATGGCCACGCTGGCCAAGGGCATCTGGATCACGCTGCTGGTGACCTTTGTCGCGTTTTTTGCGGCGGCGGTCATGGGCCTGGGGCTGGCGGTGGCCGGGCAGTCGCGCTTCCTTGTGCTGCGGCAGGCGGCGCGCTTTTACATTGAGGTGGTGCGCGGTGTGCCGATCATCGTGCTGCTGCTGTATGTCGCCTTTGCGGCGGTGCCTGCGGCGGTGATCGGCTGGAACTGGCTGGCCGAGCCGCTGGGGTTGACGCTGGCCAAGGCGCGCGATGTGCCGCTGCTGTGGCGGGCGGTGATTGCGCTGACCATCGCCTATTCCGCCTTTCTGGCCGAGGTGTTCCGGGCCGGGCTGGCGTCGGTGCATCACGGGCAGATCGAGGCGGCGCAGGCGCTGGGTCTCACGGGCTGGCACCGCTTTCGCTTCATCGTGTTCCCGCAGGCCTTCCGCACCATTCTGCCGCCTTTGGGCAATGACTTCGTGGCGATGGTGAAAGACAGCTCGCTGGTGTCCGTTCTGGGCGTTGCCGATGTCACGCAGCTTGGCAAAGTTACGGCGGCGGGAAATTTTCGGTATTTCGAGACTTATAATACTGTTGCACTGATCTATCTGACCATGACCGTGACCTTGTCCCTGCTGCTGCGGCGGTTAGAGGCGCGGTTGCGGGCCAAGGATGCGCGATAACCGGCGTCCGGGGAAGGTGTTGGGTTTTTGTGGGGCCGCGCGCGGGCGTGTGCCTGAAGGAGTTGTATTGATGACGAATCCGCTGCTGACTGCATGGGTCACGCCCTTTGGTTTGCCACCGTTTCAGGCCATCCGCGATGCGGATTTTGCTCCGGCCTTCGAGGCGGGTCTGGCCGAAGCGCGGGCGGCCATCGCCGCCATCGCCGACAGCAGTGCGCCGCCCAGTTTTGCCAATACGATTGATGCGCTGGAACTGGCGGAAGCCACGCTCGACCGGGTGTCGGGGGTGTTCTACAATCTGGCGGGGGCCGACAGCACCGAGGCGCGCGAGGCGCTGATGCGCGATCTGGCCCCGAAGCTGAGCGCGTTTTCGTCCGAGGTGACGAACAACAAGGCCCTGTTTGCGCGGATCGACGCGCTCTGGCAGGGGCGCAAGGCGCTGCGGCTGACGCCGGAACAGGCGCGGGTGCTCGATCTCTATCGCCAGATGTTCGTGCGCGCGGGTGCGCAACTGGAGGGCGATGCAGCGGCGCGGCTGACCGAGGTCAAATCGCGTCTGGCGGTTCTGGGCACCACTTTCAGCCAGAATATTCTGGCCGAAGAGCGTGATTGGTTCATGGAACTGAGCGAGGCTGATCTGGCGGGCCTGCCGGAGTTTGTGGTGGATACGGCGCGGGCGGCGGGGGCAGAAAAGGGGGCGGCGGGTCCGGTGGTCACGCTGAATCGCTCGCTGATCGTGCCCTTCCTGCAATTCTCACCCAACCGCGAGTTGCGCCGCCGCGCCTATGAGGCCTGGGTGGCGCGCGGGGCCAATGGCAATGCGCAGGACAATCGCGGTGTGGCGGCAGAAATCCTGGCGCTGCGGGCCGAACGCGCGACGCTGCTGGGCTATGGCAGCTTTGCCGATTACAAGCTGGAGCCGGAGATGGCGAAAACGCCAGCCGCCGTGCGCAACCTGCTGATGCGGGTCTGGCAGCCCGCGCGCGCCAAGGCGATGGCCGATGCGGGCGTGCTGGAGCGGATGATGGAGGCCGAGGGCATCGCCGGGCCGCTGGAGCCCTGGGACTGGCGCTATTACTCCGAAAAGCGCCGTCATGCCGAACATGATCTGGATGAGGCGGCGCTGAAACCCTATCTGAGCCTCGACGCGATGATCGCGGCGCAATTCGACTGTGCTGCCCGGCTGTTCCATCTGCAATTCACCCCGCTGGATGCACCGATGTATCACCCGGATGTGCGCGCCTGGGAGGTCAGCCGCGACGGCGAACATATTGCGGTGTTCATCGGCGATTACTTTGCGCGCGGCTCCAAACGCTCGGGCGCGTGGTGTTCTGCGATGCGGTCGCAGCGCAAGCTGGGTGGGGTGGTGACCCCGGTTGTGGTCAATGTCTGCAATTTCGCCAAAGGCACGCCCGCGCTGTTGTCTTATGACGATGCGCGCACGCTGTTTCACGAATTCGGCCATGCCCTGCATCAGATGCTGTCGGATGTGACCTATGGTTTCATCAGCGGCACATCGGTTGCGCGCGATTTCGTGGAACTGCCCAGCCAGCTTTATGAACACTGGCTGGAAGTGCCCGAGGTGTTGCAGACCCATGCGCGCCACTGGAAAAGCGCCGAGCCGATGCCCGCCGAAATGCTTCAGCGGCTGTTGGCGGCAGGCACCTATGATCAGGGCTTTGCCACGGTGGAATTCATTGCCTCGGCCATGGTGGATCTGGCCTTCCACGAAGGGCCGCCCCCCGCCGATCCGATGCAGAAACAGGCCGAGGTGCTGGAGGCGCTGGGGATGCCTCATGCCATCCGCATGCGCCACGCGACACCGCATTTTGCCCATGTGTTTTCGGGCGATGGCTATAGCTCGGGCTATTACAGCTATATGTGGTCCGAGGTCATGGATGCCGATGCTTTTGCAGCCTTCGAAGAGGCAGGCGATGCTTTCGATCCGGTCACGGCGGTCAAGCTGGAGCGGTTCATCCTCTCGGCAGGCGGCAGCCAGCCTGCGGAAGACCTCTATGTGCAATTCCGCGGCAAGATGCCGGGCGTGGACGCGCTTCTGAAAGGGCGCGGCCTGCTGGACCCGGTATAAGCGCCACGCCAAAGACATGAGCCTGCCCCGGCACGTCTGGGGCGGGCTGGTACCGGTCGTCGTGTGACGGATAGGGCCTATTTTAGGCCAGCAGAGTGAATAGGTCAGCTCATCGCTTCAGCATGGGTCTTGCTGTCATCACTGGGGGATAATGGCGGAGAGACAGGGATTCGAACCCTGGGTCGGCGCAAACCGACAACGGTTTTCGAGACCGCCGCATTCGACCACTCTGCCACCTCTCCGCGTCAGGGGTCTTCGTGAGGCGGGGATTTAGCGAAGCTTCGCGGGGCTTGCAAGCCCATTCGGCGGTTTCTTTTTACAGATCTGATAGAAAGGCGAATATCAGGGTGACGGGCTGTGGCGTGGGGGGACGGAGCGGGCGACGACATGCCGGTTTTGTGTCCCTCTGACAGCGTCAACGCAGCGTGGCACACGAAAAATTTTACCGGCCAAAGCTGGCGCGGCCTGACGCGAGGGGTTAGCTCTGGGCAAACCGCTGCGGGCGGGTGTTGCCGGAGGATATCATGGGTCACGGGTCTTTTCTGCGTCTGTCTGTGCTGGCAGCGATGCTGGCGGCCTCTGCCCTGACCCCGGTGGCGGGGGCGCGTGCTGAAGGGGTGGTGCCGCCCGCGTCGCAATCCGCCCCGGCGGATGCCCGTGCCGCGATTCTGCATCTGTCAGAGGTGATGCAGATGGGCGGTGTGGTCGAGGTGATGCGCGCCGAAGGCATGGATTATGGCACGCTGCTGCGGGACGAGATGTTTCCGGGCAAGGGCGGTTCGGAATGGGCGGCGACGGTGGCGTTGACCTATGATCCCGCGCGGATGCGGGCGGAGTTCGAGGACAAGCTGGTGGCCGAATTGCTGGCCTCGCCCGAAACGGTGCAGGTGGGGCTGGCGTTCTTTGGCGATGCGCGCGGCCAGAAGATCCTGTCGCTGGAGCTGGAGGCGCGCCGCGCGCTGATGGATGACGCGGCGGAGGCGGCGGCCAAGGCGGCTGTGGCCGATATGGAGGCCGAAGGCTCGCCACGGCTCGACGCGCTGCGCCGCTTTGCTGCGGCGAATGATCTGGTGGAAATGAATGTGATGGGGGCGCTGAACGCCAATCTGGCGTTCTACAAGGGTCTGTCGGCGGGTGGCGCCTTCGGGTCGGCGATGACCGAAGAGGATATGCTGGCCGATGTCTGGGGCCAGGAGGCCGATGTCCGGGCCGAAACGGAAGAATGGCTGTGGTCCTATCTGTCGCTGGCCTATCAGCCGCTGTCGGACGAGGAATTGCAGGCCTATCACGATTTTTCCGAAACGCCGGAAGGGCAGAAGCTGAATGCGGCGGTGTTCGCAGCCTTTGATGTCAGCTTTGTGCGGATCAGCGAAGATCTGGGCCGGGCGGCGGCGCGGGCGATGCAGGGCGAGGATATCTGAGGGCCGGGCGCCGCGCGCCAGAACTGTTCTTGACAGCGCGGCCCCGATCCCTGATAAGCCCGCATCCCGGAGAGGCGCGAGTCTGTCTGGGGTATTTCTTTTGTAACGTCCCGATGCGGGGCGCGCTGTCCGAGGCGGGGAAACCCACAAACTTGATCCGGCAACGGGGCAGGCCACAGGATGCGGAAACCTTGGAAGGAAAGACCCATGTTCGCGGTCCTCAAGACAGGCGGCAAGCAATACAAAGTGCAGGCTGGTGACATCCTGCGCGTTGAAAAGCTCGCTGCAAATGCTGGCGACAAAGTCCAGTTCAATGAAATTCTGATGGTTGGCGGCGAAACCGTCACGCTCGGCGTGCCGACCGTGGCCGGTGCTGCGGTGCAGGCCGAAGTGATCGCCCAGATCAAGGGCGAGAAGGTCATCCATTTCGTCAAGCGTCGCCGCAAGCACAGCTCGCAGCGCACCAAAGGCCACCGTCAGCAGCTGACCCTGCTGCGCGTGACCGACGTCCTGGCCACCGGCGCAGATGCCACCGGCGTTCTGGCTGCCACCGGCACCGCCGATGCACGCCGCGCCGCCCACAACGCTTCGGCTGCTCCGGCGGCAGAGGCACCCGCAAAGCCGAAGCGCGCCCGCAAGGCCGCTGACGCCGCAGCCGAATAAGGAGGAGCACCCCATGGCACATAAAAAGGCAGGCGGTTCGTCCCGCAACGGTCGTGACTCGGCTGGTCGTCGTCTTGGCGTGAAGCTCTATGGCGGCCAGGCTGCCATTCCGGGCAACATCATCGTGCGTCAGCGCGGCACCACCTTCTTCCCGGGCAACGGCGTCGGCATGGGTGTGGATCACACCATTTTCGCCACCGTCGAAGGCAAGGTGAACTTCAAGAAGGGCCTCAAGGGCCGCACCTTCATTTCGGTTCTCCCAGTTGCGGAGGCGGCCGAATAAGCCGAACCTTTACAGGTTGACTTGTAAACGGGGGATCGGCTGCAAAGCCGGTCCCTTTTCCATTTCCGGGGTCTTTGTCCGGGGCGGGGGATCGGCGCAGGCGGTGGGGCAAACCCGCCGCATCACGCGGATGTCAGGATCAGACCCATGTTTTTTGCGATCACTGTCGGCACGGATTTTCCGGCACCTGGCCTAGCGCCGGGGGCAGTTTTGCACGGTTTCGGGATGGCGTATTCCGCCCCATCCCCCTTGCCGCTGTCGGCTGGGCATCCCACCTCTGACCTGATGCTGCCGGATGCGGCGGTGGTTGTGCGGGCGAAGGTGGCGGGCTATGCACGCGCAAAAGTTGTGATGCGCCGATGCGCCCGTGACTCCATTCATGCGACAAAGGCGGTGACATGACGGCCCGCGCCATGCTTTCGCCAGACGCGAAAGGAAATCGTCATTGTTCTGCCTCAGGACTATGGCAGGACGGAAGTGAATTCCCATTTAACAAGATGGGATTGAAAGGTGACAGGGGGCGGGCCGCAGGCACGCTCTCCATGCGCTTCGAAGGAGGGAAGCCATGACGTTGGACGTGACAGGTATGGATCGGATTGCAGCAGAGGCCGGGGTCATCGGCTTTGGCCAGACCCATGAGGGGCAGATCGGGGCGGGCCGTTTCGTGCTGCGCCCGGTGCGCAAATCCGATGCCGGTCTGTTTGCCATGTATGCGGGCGACCGCCGCGTGGCCGAGGCGACCCGCTCCATCCCGCATCCGCTGCCGCCCGGTGCGGCAGAAGCGTTTGTGACACGGGCCACCTCGGGCAAGGGGGCCGAGGATGTCTGGGTTCTGGACGGGTCTGCCACCGGGCTTGCCGAAGTGCTGGGCGTCATCAGCCTCAAGCGGATGGACGAGACGAAATATGATCGCGGCCAGAGCGAGATCGGCTATTGGGTCGCCCCGGCGTTCTGGAACACTGGCTTTGCCTCCGAGGCGGTGCGGGCGCTGGTGATGGCCAATCCGCAGGGCAACCGCACGATCTTTGCCGAGGTGTTTCAGGACAACCCGGGCTCGGCGCGGGTGCTGACCAATGCGGGCTTCCAGTATCTGGGCGATGCCGAGACCTTCAGCGTGGCGCGCAACAACCGCGTGCCCACTTGGACCTATCTGCGCAAGCTGGATTGACCGTGACCGAAGGGGCAGGCTCTGCCTGCCCCCGCGATGCCGCAACAGGCAGGAGAGACCATGCAGATCCGTGAGGCCTGCGCCGAAGATGCCGGGGGACTGGCCGCGATTTACAATGACGCCGTGCGCCACACCACTGCCATCCTGATGGAGGGCGAGGTGGATGCGGCGAACCGCATCGCCTGGATGCAGGCGCGGCAGGCCATGGGCTATCCTGTGCTGGTGGCGGCAGAGGCCGGGCAGGTGCTGGGCTATGCCAGCTTTGGCGACTGGCGGCCCTTTGACGGCTTTCGGGGCACGGTGGAAAACTCGGTCTATGTGCATCCCGAGGCGCGGGGCCGGGGGGTGGCGGCGGCGCTGATGCCCGCGCTGATCGCGGCGGCGCGGGGCTGCGGCAAACACATGATCGTGGCCGCGATCACCTCGGAAAACGCGGCCTCGCTGGCGCTGCACCACCGGCACGGCTTTGTGCAATCGGCGCATATGCGGCAGGTCGGGCAGAAGTTCGGGCGCTGGCTGGACCTGATCTTCATGGAATTGCGGCTGGACGACCGACCACAGCCCTGAGAAAAGGCCTGTTTCCTCAGGCCGCAGCCATCGCTGCGCTTGAACCCGGCGCTTTCCGGGGCTATCGCCATTGCCAATCGTTTTCCAAAGGGCTGATGCCATGAAATTCCTCGACCTCTGCAAAGTCTATATCCGCTCGGGCGGCGGCGGTGGCGGGTGCGTGTCGTTCCGGCGCGAGAAATTCATCGAATTCGGCGGGCCGGATGGCGGCGATGGTGGCAATGGCGGCTCGGTCTGGGCCGAGGCGGTCGACGGGCTGAACACGCTGATCGACTTCCGCTATCAGCAGCATTTCTTTGCCAAATCGGGCCAGCCCGGCATGGGCAGCCAGCGCACCGGCAAGACCGGCGATGACATCGTGCTGCGGGTGCCGGTGGGCACCGAAATCATCGACGAGGACGAAGAAACCGTCCTCGCCGATCTGACCGTGGTGGGGCAGCGGGTGCTGCTGGCCAAGGGCGGCAATGGTGGCTGGGGCAACCTTGCGTTCAAATCCTCGACCAACCGCAGCCCGAGCCGCGCCAATCCGGGGCAGGAGGGGGTGGAGCGCACCATCTGGCTGCGGCTGAAGCTGATCGCGGATGCCGGGCTGCTGGGCCTGCCCAATGCCGGCAAATCCACCTTCCTCGCCTCGGTCTCCAATGCCCGGCCGAAGATTGCCGATTACCCCTTTACCACCCTCGTGCCCAATCTGGGCGTGGTGGGCGTGGATGGCCATGAATTCGTGATGGCCGATATTCCGGGGCTGATCGAGGGCGCTTCCGAAGGGCGGGGCCTTGGCACGCAGTTTCTGGCGCATGTGGAGCGCTGTTCGGTGCTGCTGCATCTGGTCGATGGCACCTCCAGCACCATCACCAAGGATTACCGGACCATCGTGCAGGAGCTTGAGAATTACGCCGAGGAGCTGGCCGACAAGCCGCGCGTTCTGGCGATGAACAAGATCGACGCGCTGGACAAGAAGACGATTTCCACCCGCAAGAAGGCGCTGGAAAAGGCCTCGGGCGGGCCGGTGCATCTGATTTCCGGCGTGTCGCGCGAAGGGCTGATGGATGTGCTGCGGGTACTGCACGCCGAAATTCTGGCAGATCGCAAGGCACAACAACCCCAGGAGACGACGCCTTGGCAACCCTGATGACGCATCCCGCGCCCGATGTGCGCATGGCGCGGCGTCTGGTGATCAAGATCGGCTCGGCCCTGCTGGTGGACCGCAAAACGGGCCTGCGGCAGGGCTGGTTGTCGGCGCTGGCCATGGATGTGGCCGAAGCGAAGGTGCGCGGCGCCGATGTGGTGCTGGTCTCGTCCGGCTCCATCGCGCTGGGGCGGATCGTGCTGGGCCTGCCTGCCGGGCCGCTGACTCTGGAACAAAGCCAGGCGGCGGCGGCGGTCGGGCAGATCCGGCTGGCCCGCGCCTATGAAGAGGTTCTGGCGCCGCATGGCATCACCACCGGGCAGGTGCTGGTGACGCTGGAAGATACCGAGGACCGGCGGCGGTATCTGAACAGCCGCGCCACGATGGAAACCCTGCTGGGTCTGGGCGTGGTGCCGATCGTCAACGAGAATGACACCGTGGCCACCGATGAGATCCGCTTTGGCGACAATGACCGTCTGGCGGCGCAGATCGCAGTGACCGCGGGGGCGGATCAGCTGATCCTGCTGTCGGATGTGGATGGCTTCTATTCGGCCAATCCGAAGGAGGATCCGACCGCGGTGCGCTTTGATCTGGTCGAGGCCATCACCCCCGAGATCGAGGCAATGGCGGGCGATCCGATTTCCGGCCTGTCGAAGGGCGGCATGAAGACCAAGCTGATGGCGGCCAAGACCGCCGTGGCCGGCGGCTGTGCCATGGCGATCATGGAAGGCTCGGTGCTGCGGCCATTGAAGGCGCTGGCCGAGGGCGCGAACCGCACCTGGTTCGTGGCGCAGGCCGACCCGCAGCTGGCGCGCAAGCGCTGGATCAATGCGATGAAGGAAAAGGGCCGGATCCGGGTGGATGCCGGGGCCGTTGCCGCGTTGCGGTCGGGCAAGAGCCTGCTGCCGGCGGGCGTGGTCGAGGTGCAGGGCAGCTTTGGCCGGGGCGAGCCGGTGGGCATCCTTGGCCCCTCGGGCGAGGCTTTGGGCAAGGGGCTGATCCGCTATACGTCCGATGAGGCGCGGGCGATTGCCGGGCATCGGTCGGGCGATATTGCCGGGATCCTCGGCTATCAGGGGCGGGCCGCGCTGATCCACCGGGATGACATGGTGTTCTAGCGCGACCGGGGGTTTCACACCGGACCCCCGTGGGATATTTTTGCCAAGATGAAAGGGCAGGCGATGGAAGACGTAGGCAAGCTGATGCGCGAGATCGGGGTCAAGGCCCGCGAGGCGGCGGCGGAGCTTGCGTTTGCGCCAGCCGAGGCCAAGGCGGCGGCGCTGGAGGCGGCAGCCGAGGCCGTCTGGGCGGGGCGCGCCACGATCATCGCGGCCAATGAGCGGGATCTGCAGTTCGGGCGCGACAAGGGCCTGTCGGCGGCGATGATGGACCGACTGATGCTGGACGAGGCGCGGATCGGCGGCATTGTGGCGGCGCTGCGCGCGGTGGCAGCCCAGCCGGATCCGGTTGGCCGGGTGCTGGCCGAATGGGACCGCCCGACCGGCCTGCATATTCAGCGCGTGGCGACACCTTTGGGGGTGGTCGGCGTCATCTATGAAAGCCGTCCGAATGTGACGGCGGATGCGGGGGCGCTCTGCCTCAAGGCCGGCAATGCGGTGATCCTGCGCGGTGGCAGCGAAAGTTTCCATTCTTCGGCGGCGATCCATGCGTGCATGGTGGCTGGGTTGCGCGCGGCGGGCCTGCCTGAGGCGGCGGTGCAGCTGGTGCCCACGCGCGACCGCGCCGCCGTGACTGCGATGTTGCAGGCGGTGGAATTCATTGACGTGATCGTGCCGCGTGGCGGCAAGGGGCTGGTTGGTCTGGTCCAGCGCGAGGCGCGGGTGCCGGTCTTTGCGCATCTGGAGGGCATCTGTCATGTCTATGCCGATGGCGGTGCCGATCTGGAAAAGGCGCGCCGTGTGGTGCTGAATGCCAAGACCCGCCGCACCGGGATTTGCGGATCGGCGGAATGTCTGCTGATCGACCGCGCGTTTTATGCGCAACACGGGGCCGTGCTGATCGAGGATCTGCTGGTGGCGGGGGTCGAGGTGCGGGCCGAGGGCGAGCTGGCGGCGCTGCCGGGGGTCACCGCAGCGCAGCCGGGCGATTTCGGCTGTGAGTTCCTTGACATGATCATCGCGGTCAAGCTGGTGGATGGGGTGGATGGCGCGATTGCGCATATCCGCCACTATGGATCGAACCATACCGAAAGCATCCTGACCGAGGATGATGCGGTGGCGGCGCGGTTTTTCCAGCGTCTCGATTCCGCGATCCTGATGCGTAATGCCTCCACCCAGTTTGCTGATGGCGGCGAGTTTGGCATGGGCGGCGAGATCGGCATTGCTACCGGCAAGATGCACGCGCGCGGGCCGGTCGGGGCGGAGCAACTGACCTCGTTCAAATATCTTGTAACCGGCGATGGCACGGTGCGCGCCTGAGGCACCGCGCCCCCCGCAGGCAGCTGCGGGGGGGGCCTGTTCCGTCAGGGGTTGGCGGCGATCAGAAGCTCAGCCGGATTTCACCGTCGCGAATTTCGACCAGCAGGCTGCGGCCAAGGCGGCTAAGCTCTTCTGGCAGCAGGGCAAAATGAACCTGGGCCGCACTGACCTCGAACCGGGCGGCGGGGTTGGACAGCACCTCCCACAGATCGGGGTCGATTTTCATGCGGGGCGCGGTGCCGGTCAGCACGCAGCGGGTTTCGCTGCGTTCGATGCTGATGCGCCCGCCATAGGCCATCGCGGTTTCAAGGCACATGAACAGCAGGAAGGCGATCTTGACTTCGTGTCGGGGCAGGTCTGTCGGGCCGGACCAATCGACCGACAGCCGCCCGCCGCGGGTCAGATCTGCCAGAATGGCCTGCACCTCGGGGCGGCCGATCCGCTGATCGGCGGAGGAAGCGCCAAAGCCGATGCGGAAGAAGCGGATGCGCGCGCTGGCATTGGCCACGCTTTCGGCAATCAGTGCAATTTCGGGGCCTTTGGTCGCGCCATCCATGATCAGCAACTCCACCCCATTGCCGATGGCCCCGATGGGGCTGATAAGATCATGGCAGATTCGGGAGCCGAGAAGGGCGTTCAGGTCGGTGCGGTCTGACATTCTGGCTCCGGTAGCGCGGCGCGCGGGCACGAGGGATGAAAACGGATGGATCAGGGACTCAACGCATTACTGGAGCCGGGCATGATGGTCCGTCATCCGATCGAGGCGGATTGGGGACTGGGCCAGGTGCAATCGAACATAGGCACGCGGATCACTGTCAATTTTGAACATCGCGGCAAGGTCGTAATTGACGGTCGGCAGGTGGCCTTGGTCCGCGTGTTCGATTACTGACCGCAGCATAGGACAGGGGGCGGGGCGTTTTCAACCCCGGATTGCATGACCTGATCCGGGCAGGCGCGTTCGGGGGAGTGCCTTGCATTGGCGCGGGCCTGCCCCTAAGACCGGACCGGAACCAAAACAGCGCGGAGGCACGGCAGGCATGACGGAGGAGACACCATCCTTCGCGCTGCGATTGGCGGCCGATGCCCGCGATCTGCGCGCGGCGCAACGCCTGCGCTATGAGGTGTTCGTGGGCGAGATGGGCAGTGACGGCCCGATGGTGGATCATGCGGCGCGGCTGGAATGTGATGAGTTCGATGCGCTGTGTGACCATCTGTTGCTGATCGACCCGCGGCGCGATGCGCAGGCCTTGCAGGATGTGGTTGGTGTCTACCGGCTGTTGCCGGGCGACCGTCTGGTGCCGGGGCAGGAATTCTATTCGGAACAGGAATATGACCTGACGGCGCTGCGCGGCAGCGGGCGGCGTCTGCTGGAACTGGGCCGGTCCTGCGTGCATCCAGATTATCGCGGCGGGGCGGCGATGATGCTGATGTGGAACCATCTGGCCGAATATGTGCTGGAGCGCGGGGTGGAGCTGATGTTCGGCACGGCGTCGTTTCCGGGCACGGATGTGGCGGCGCTGGCGCAGCCGCTGGGCTATCTGTGGCACAACCATCTGGCTCCCGAAAGCCTGCGCGCCGAGGCCCGTGCGCCGCATCGCGTGGCGATGGGCGATCTGCCGCCCGAGGCGATTGACCGCCGTGCTGCCATGCAGGCCACCCCGGCGCTGATCAAGGCCTATCTGCGGTTGGGCGGTTTTGTCGGGGATGGGGCCTGGGTCGACCATGCCTTCAACACCACGGATGTTCTGCTGGTGATGGATACGGCGCGCATGTCCCTGAAACACCGCGACTATTACACCCGCCGGCAAGGAGAGGGCGCATGAGCGACTGGACCCAATCGCGCATGGAGGTGCCGCGCGTCGGCCCCTTGGGCTGGCTGCTGGTGGCGCTGCGTGGCACGGCGCTTGCGCTTGTCACCTATGGCTGCCTGCTGCTGTTCCTGCTGGTGCGGCTGCTGGAGCGCCCCTTGTTCGGGCTGGCGCGCCCCTGGACCCCCTATATCACCCAAGGCGTCTGCCGCAGCGCGCTGTTCATCATGGGCTTTGGTTACAGCGTGCGGGGGCGGCCGATGGCCGAGCGCGGCGCGATTGTCGCCAATCATGTGGGCTGGATGGATATCTTCACGCTCAACGCCGCCGACCGGGTGTATTTCGTGTCGAAGGATGATGTGGCGGATTGGCCGGGTATCGGCATTCTGGCGCGCGTCACCGGCACCATGTTCATCGCCCGCAAAAGCACCGAGGCGAAGGTGCAGCAGCAGATGATGGAGGACCGGCTGCGCGCCGGGCATCGGTTGCTGTTTTTCCCCGAGGGCACCTCGACCGATTCCATCCGGGTTCTGCCGTTCAAGACGCCGTTGTTTCAGGCGTTTTTCACCCATGGGCTGGACCGGGTGATGTATATTCAGCCGGTGACCGTGGTTTATCACGCGCCGCTGGGCCGCGATCCGCGTTATTACGGCTGGTGGTCGGACATGAGCTTTGCTGCGCATCTGCTGATGGTGCTGGCCACGCCACGACAGGGCCGGGTGGAGGTGCTGTTTCACCCGCCGGTGCCGGTGGACGGGTTCGAGAACCGCAAGCAGCTGGCGGCCTATTGCGAAACGGTGATCCGCACTGCGCATCCGCTGGCAGGCCCGCGTGGGTAGGCGGGCGCAGTCGGCCTCTGGCGCAATATGCGACGAAATTGCGACGCGGGCGGCAGCGCCGCTGCGGATGACTTGATCAAATCCATGCTCGCCCCATATGGTGCGGCCAGATGCGGAGGGGTGTTCATGGATGATGTGACGGCAGGGCAGGCAGAGGCGGCGCGCAAGGTGCCGACCCATGAGGTGACCTATGGCCGTCTGCGCGACATGGTGCTGTTCGGTGCTTTGGCACCGGGGCAGGCCGTGACCATTCAGGGCCTGATCCGCGATCTGGACGCCGGCATGACCCCGGTGCGCGAGGCGATCCGGCGCCTCACCGCCGAAGGGGCGCTGGTGTTGCAGGGCAACCGCCGGGTCAGCGTGCCAAAAATGACCCTGGCCTTGCTGGACCAGTTAGGCTATGCGCGCCTTGCCATCGAGCCGAAACTGGCCGAACTGGCCTGTGCGCGGCTGACGCCCGAACGTATCGCGCGGCTGGTGGCGATTGATGCGCTGATCGAACCGGCCATTCATGCGGGTGATGTGCAGGCCTATCTGGCCCAGAACCACGCCTTCCACTTCACACTGTATGAAGCAGCCGAGGCGGCGGCGCTGGAAGATATTGCGCGCTCGCTGTGGCTGCGCTTCGGCCCGTCGCTGCGGGTGGTTTGCGGGCGCTATATCAGCTCCGGCCTGCCGGACCGCCATGCCGAGGCGCTGGCCGCCATGCAGGCGGGCGATGCCGCAGCGCTGGTGCGCGCCATGCAGGAAGATATTGCGCAGGGTCTGGAACAGGTCCGCGCGGCGCTGGCGGCGGGTGAGTTTTGAACCGGGCGCGGGCAGGGCTTCTGGGGGTTGCGGTCTGCATCGCCGGACCGGCGCAGGCCGACGCGGTGCTGCAAGGGCAGGCGGCGTGGCGGGTTCTGCCCGCACTCTATGCGCAATGCGCCCAGCACGCATCGCGCTACAGAACCCCGACGGGGGAGGGGCTGCCGTCGTGCTTTGCAACCTATCTCACCTCTCATGACGAAACCGAGCTGTGCGGCATCCCCTTGTCGCTGCAGGCAATCTACACGGATCGTGAAAGCGGCGCAGAGACGCTGGCGGCCTGCCTGCCCAAGATCCTGTTCGGGGATATGCCGGTGCGGGTTGAACGGGTCAGACTTCAGCCCAAGCCTGCTGCGGCAAGAGAGGCGGATGGGCCTTGGCAGTTTTCCTTTACCTTCGAGGTGCAGGATGACTGTGCGCAAGCGGCCAGACTGAAAGTGGTGCTGAACGCGACCGAGGATGAGAGTTCGGTTCTGGTGGTGGGCCGGGTGCCGTGGGACTGCGTGGTGCAGGGGCATCTGGCCTTGGCAGAGATGCGTCCGACCGATGCCCTGCCAGTGCCTGACTAAGCTGCGTCAGGCCCGAAATACGTTGACGTATTAATTTGATCAAATTGTTGCGCCGCCCTGCGGAACCGCCTATGCTGTCCGGGTAACGTGGTGTCGAATCCCTTGCGGGGTCCACCGGAACCCGAACGAGGCTGACATGAACAAGATCACCAATCACCTGCCCACGGCCGAGCTTCAGGCGCTGGATGCGGCCCACCATATGCACCCGTTCACCTCGGACGGCGAACTGGCCAAGAAGGGCGTGCGGGTGATCACCGGGGCCAAGGGGGTCTGGCTGAAGGATAGCGAAGGCAACCGGATCATCGACGGCATGGCCGGGCTGTGGTGTGTGAATGTCGGGTATGGCCGTCACGAACTGGCGCAGGCTGCCGCGCGTCAGATCGAAGAGCTGAGCTATTACAACACCTTCTTCATGACAACGCATGTGCCCGCCATCGCGCTGGCCGCCAAGCTGGCCGAACTGGCCCCCGGCGATCTGAACCATGTGTTCTTCGCTTCTTCGGGGTCCGAGGCCAATGATACCAATATCCGCCTCGTGCGCCGCTATTGGGAAATCAAGGGCCAGCCGGAAAAGCGTGTGATCATCGCCCGCAAGAACGGCTACCACGGCTCCACCATGGGCGGCGGTTCGCTGGGCGGCATGACCTATATCCATGCGGCGGGTGGCAAGATCGACGGGATCGAACATATCGGCCAGCCGCATTGGTGGGCCGAGGGCGGCGACATGACGCCCGAAGACCTCGGCCTGCTGCGCGCGCGCGAGCTGGAAGAGAAGATCCTTGAACTGGGCGTGGACAAGGTTGCCGCCTTCATCGGCGAGGCGGTGCAGGGGGCCGGCGGCGTGATCATTCCGCCCAGCACCTATTGGCCGGAAATCCAGCGCATCTGTGACAAATACGGCATCCTGCTGATCGTGGACGAGGTGATCACCGGATTTGGCCGCACCGGAAACTGGTTCGGCAGCCAGACCTATGGCATCAAGCCGCATATCATGACCATCGCCAAGGGCCTGTCCTCCGGCTATCAGCCGATCGGCGGCTCGATCGTCTGTGACGAGATCGCGCATGTGATCGGCAATGCCGAGGATGACTTCAACCACGGCTATACCTATTCCGGGCATCCGGTGGCGGCAGCGGTAGCGCTGGAGAATCTGCGGATCATCGAGGAAGAGAACATCATCGGCCATGTGCGCGATGTGGCGCATCCCTATCTGGCCGAACGCTGGCACGCGCTGGCCGATCATCCGATGGTGGGGCAGACCAATCTTGTCGGCCTGATGGGCTCGCTGGTGCTGACGCCGAACAAGGCGACCCGTGCGCGCTTTGCGGGCAAGCAGGGCACCATCGGCTTCCGGGTGCGCGAGCGTTGCTTCAAGAACAATCTGATCATGCGCCATGTCTATGACCGCATGATCATCTCGCCGCCGCTGACCATCACGCCGGAAGAGATCGACGTGCTGATCGAACGGGCAAAACTGTCGCTGGACGAAGCCTATAAAGCGGTCAAGGATGAAGGTCTGTTCGTGGCCGAATGAGGCTGCGGCAATAGCACAGTGATTCGGGGATTCGCGCGTAAGCGAACCCTTCCGGGGCCGATCAACGGGCGCGATCTTTCGCGCCCGTTTCCTTTTGCGGCGCTTTGCGCCTGTAAAGGATCGTTCCGCGCGAAAAATCATGAAGAAAATGTAACAGCCATGTAACCGACTCGTTGCGCGGTGGAATTTTCCGCGCTTAGATCAGTGGGGCGGGCAGTTCCATCAAACTGTCACACGACAAGAATAAGACGGAAAAGTCACGAAACCGGGCATCCTGTGCCCAAGGGAGATGAAGATGACGCTCACGAAATCCACCGCCGCGCTGACGCTGGCGGCTCTGCTGGCCTCCACCGGGTTGGTCAGCGCACAAAGCCTTGCCGAGATCGAAGCTGCGGCGAAGGCCGAAGGGATGCTGACCACCATCGCGCTGCCGCACAGCTGGTGTGGCTATGGCGAAGTCATCGCCGGCTTCAAGGCGAAATACCCCGAAATTCAGGTGAACGAACTGAACCCGGATGCGGGTTCGGCTGACGAAGTGGAAGCGGTGAAGGCCAACAAGGACAACAAGGGCCCGCAAGCGCCGGACGTTGTCGATGTGGGTCTGTCGTTCGGGCCGTCGATGAAGGCCGAAGGCCTGCTTCAGCCCTACAAGGTCTCCACCTGGGACGAGATCCCCGACAGCATCAAGGATGCCGAAGGCTATTGGTATGGCGACTATTACGGCGTCATGTCCTTCCTCGTGAACAAGGATCTGGTGGCCAATACCCCGGCGGACTGGGCGGATCTGCTCAAGCCGGAATATGCAGGGCAGGTGGCGCTTGCCGGTGACCCGCGCGCCTCGAACCAGGCGATCCTCGCCGTTCTGGCCGCTGGCCTGTCGAAAGGGGCAGCCCCGGGCGAAGCCGCTGGCAAGGCCGGTCTGGAATACTTTGCCGAGGTCAACAAGGCAGGCAACTTCGTTCCGGTCATCGCCAAGGCAGGCACCGTGGCCCAGGGCGCAACCCCGATTGCCGTGATGTGGGACTATAACGCGCTGGCCGCCAAGGACGAACTGGCAGGCAACCCGCCGGTCGAAATCGTGGTTCCGGCGACGGGCGTTCTGGCCGGTGTCTATGTGCAGGGCATTTCGGCCTATGCACCGCATCCGAATGCCGCGAAACTCTGGATGGAATACCTCTATTCGGATGAAGGTCAGAACCTCTGGCTGAAGGGCTACTGCCACCCGGCGCGCTTCAACGCGATGGTCAAGGCTGGCAAGGTTCCGCAAGAGCTGATCGACGCGCTGCCGCCGGCCGCCGCCTATGAAGCCGCCGTCTTCCCGACGCTGGAAGAGGTGGATGGCAACAAGGCTGCCGTCACCGGCGGCTGGGATGCCGTTGTGGGCGCGAACGTCCAGTAACCGGACCTGATACCCCGGATGCCACCCCGGCCCGATCCGTTCGGGCCGGGGTGTGCGATATAATGATCCTCCAACAGGACAGCCTGACCGGATGACAACACCCCATGCCCCGCCGCCCCGCCGCCCGCTGCTGCACCGATTGCCGCTGACATGGCTGGGCATTCTGCCCTTCCTCATCTTTGTCACCCTGTTTCTGATCCTGCCGACGATGCATATCGTGATCGGCGCGTTTCAGACGCGGGAGGGCGGGTTCACCCTGCAGAACCTGCGGGATCTGAACACAGGCACCATTCCCTCGTCCTACTGGGTTTCGATCAAGATCAGCGCGGCCTCTGCCGCCCTGGGCTGTCTGATCGGCTTTGGCATGGCCGCCGCCGTGACCTTTGGCGCGGTGCCGCGCTGGATCAAGGCACCGCTGATGACGTTCTCGGGCGTTGCGTCGAATTTTGCCGGGGTGCCGCTGGCTTTTGCCTTTCTGGCGACCTTCGGGCCGGTGGGTCTGGTCACGCTGTTTTTGCGCAATAACTTCGGCATCGTGCTGAGCCGCGATCTGGGGTTCAACATCCTCAGCTTCTGGGGGCTGACCATCACCTATCTGTTCTTCCAGATCCCGCTGATGATCCTGATCATCACCCCGGCGCTGGAGGGGCTGAAACGGGAATGGCGCGAGGCGGCAGAGGTTCTGGGGGCCACCGGCGCGCAATACTGGCGCATGGTGGCGCTGCCGATCCTGTTTCCGTCATTGCTGGGCACCTTTGCGCTGCTGTTCGCCAATGCCTTCGGTGCGGTGGCAACCGCCATCGCGCTGACCGGATCGGGGCTGAACATTGTGCCGATCCAGCTGTTTGCGCAGATCCGCGGCGACGTGCTGGGCAACCCGAACCTCGGGTATGCCATGGCCTTCGGCATGATCGTGATCACCGGCATCGCCAATGTCCTTTATATCTGGCTGCGGATGCGCGCCGAAAGGTGGATGAAATGAGCCTTTGGGCGCGTCTCACAGGCTGGATCGTGGTGATCTTCGGCCTGATGTATTTCCTGATCCCGCTGATGGGGCTGACGGAGTTTTCGCTGAAAGCGCGGCGGGGCGTCTATTCGCTGGATGCCTATGCCAAGGTGATCGGCGACCCCGAGTTTCAGGCGACCTTCGGGTATTCGGTGTTCATGGCGCTGGTGACTATCGTGCTGGGCGTGCTGATCGTGGTTCCGACCGCCTTCTGGGTGCGGCTGAAGATGCCCTGGGCCCGGCCTTATGTCGAATTCATCACGCTGATGCCGCTGGTCATTCCGGCCATCGTCATCGTGTTCGGGTACATCCGGCTTTACAACACCTCGAGCTGGCTGCCGCTGACCGGATCGGCAATGGGCACCAATCTGCTGCTGGCCTTTGGCTATACCACGCTGGCGCTGCCCTATATGTATCGCGCGGTGGATACCGGGTTGCGCACGATTGACGTGGCAACGCTGACCGAGGCGGCGCAAAGCCTTGGTGCAGGCTGGGCCACCATTCTGGGCCGGGTGATCCTGCCCAATGTGCTGGTCGCGGTGCTGTCGGGCGCGTTTCTGACCTTCGCCATCGTGATCGGCGAATTCACCTTGGCCGCACTGCTCGACCGCCCGGCGTTCGGGCCATATCTGCAACGGATCGGGGCGAACAAACCGTATGAGCCTTTCGCGCTGGCGGTGATTTCCTTTGGTATCACCTGGGCCTGCATGGGGCTGATCCAGCTTGTCACCCGCTTCTCCAAACATACGAAAGCGCAACGCTGATGGCCTTTCTTGAGATTTCGCATCTGGAAAAATCCTTTGGTTCCAATCGGGTGGTGAAGGATTTCAACCTCGACGTGGAGAAGGGCGAGTTCATCTCGCTGCTCGGCCCTTCGGGCTGCGGCAAGACGACGGTGCTGCGCATGGTGGCGGGGTTTGAACATCCGTCGACCGGGGTGATCCGCATTGGCGGGGCCGATGTGGTGGGCAAACGCCCAAACCAGCGCAATATCGGCATGGTGTTTCAGGCCTATGCGCTGTTTCCCAATCTGACCGTGGCGCAGAATGTGGGCTTCGGACTGAAGATCAAGGGAATGGCCAAGGCGGCGATTGATGCCCGCGTGGCCGAGATGCTGGCGCTGATCGGCCTGCCCGATCTTGGCGCGCGCTATCCGTTCCAGCTGTCGGGCGGGCAACAACAGCGCGTCGCCCTGGCGCGGGCTTTGGCACCCAAGCCGCAGGTCTTGCTGCTGGACGAACCGCTGAGCGCGCTGGATGCCAAGGTCCGCGTGTCCTTGCGGACCGAGATCCGGGCGATTCAGCGCGATCTGGGCATCACCACGATCTTCGTGACCCATGATCAGGAAGAGGCGCTGTCGATTTCGGACCGGATCGTGGTGATGAATGGCGGCATTGCCGATCAGGTCGGATCCCCCTTCGAGATCTACAATCGTCCGACCACAAGATTCGTTGCGAATTTCGTCGGCCAGATCAATGCGTTCGAGGCCGAAGTTGATGTCGCCTCCGAAGGGCGCGTGCGCATGGCAGGGGTGCCGGTGCAACTGGCCGGGCCGGTGTCCGGCAGCCGCGTCACGCTGGCGACCCGCCCCGAGGCCCTGCATCTGGGCCGCACGGCGGGCAAGGATGTCGTCTTGCCTGCCACGGTGACAGAGGTGCATTTTCTGGGGTCGGTGATCCGGCTGCGCGCCGATGTGGCCGGGGTGTCGGTGGCGCTGGACACATTCAACCGTGCCGACCAGCCGCCGCCCGCCATCGGCGCGCCGGTAGAGCTGAGCCTTTCGTCGCGCGATCTGATCGTCTTGGGGGCCTGAGGCAGAAACACGGGTTGCGCCGGCAGGGCCGAATTGTCATGTCTATGGCAATGGGGGGCTGCTGATGCGGATCGGATATGTATTCTTGCCAGAGCGCGGCGCCACCGACCGCTTGCTGAGCGATCTTGCGCTGCGGCTTCTGGCCGAGGGCGTGGCGCTCGCCGGGGCGGTGCAAAGCAACAGCAGCTGCGATCTGCATTGCGACATGGATCTGCGGGTCTTGCCCGATGGGCCGGTGGTGCGGATCAGCCAGCGGCTTGGCACGGCCTCGCAGGGCTGTCGGCTGGATGCAGGCGCGCTGGAGGCGGCGGTGATGGAAGTGGCGGCGCGGCTGGACGGGGCGCAGGTGCTGATCGTGAACAAATTCGGCAAACACGAATCCGAAGGCCGTGGCTTCCGGCAGATGCTGGCCGATGTGGCGGCGGCGGGCATGCCGGTGCTGATCGGCATCAATAGTATGAACCGGCAGGCCTTCTTCGATTTCGCGGGCGATCTGGCCGAAGCGGTGGAGGCCACGCCCGAGGCGGTTCTGGCCTGGTCGCGCTCTGTTCTGGCGGAGGCGGCATGAGCGCGCGCATCGCGGTTCTGACCGTCTCTGACCGGGCCTTTGCCGGCACCTATGAGGACAAGGGCGGCCCGGCGATCGAGGCCTGGCTGCGGCGGGCCATCACCTCGCCGGTGGAGATTTGCCGCGAAATCGTGCCCGACGGGCGCGCGGTGGTGGCGGAGGCCTTTCGCCGCTGGGCGGATGAGAAGGGGGCCGATCTGATCCTTGCCACCGGCGGCACTGGGCCCAGCCCGCGCGATCTGACGCCCGAGGCCATGGCCGATGTGGTCGAACGCGACTTTCCCGGCTTTGGCGAATTGATGCGCGCGGTCAGCCTGCGCGAAGTGCCGACCGCCATCCTGTCGCGGCAGGGGGCGGGCACGCGGGGCCGCTGTCTGATCATCACGCTGCCCGGCAAGCCTTCGGCCATCGGCAC